>NZ_CP138333.2:1308972-2617944 GCF_038561955.2 Salinicoccus sp. Bachu38
CGTCCAGTCCCATGTGACGGCACGGATCAAAGCAATGGAAATCGAACTGGATACTAAGCTGTTCCTCCGCCACAGCAGGGGGACGACCCTCACAGCTGAAGGCCGGAAGCTTGAAGTCTATGCCCGTCAAATCCTGAGTCTGATGGATGATATGGAAAAAGATTTCAGCGATAACGACAGTCCTTCCGGCAGCCTCAATATCGGAACGGTGGAAACAATCGTGAAGCTGCCGGATATCCTTTCCATGTTCCAGCGTCACTATGGCGGAGTCAGCCTGTCCCTTACTTCAGATGTCACGGCAAATATTACTGCCCAAATACTCGACAGGCAACTGGATGGTGCATTTGTCGCAGATTTCGAGCCGAATCCAAAAATCAGCAGAATAGAGATCTTCCGGGAGACGCTCACCCTTGTTTCAAGTGAGCCCGAAATCAGCTTGGATGATCTGAAAAGGAAACCGATGCTCGTCTTCAAGAAGGGATGCAGTTATCGTGAAAACTTGGAGAGATGGCTGATGGACGAAGGGGTGATGCACGCGAAAGTGATGGAATTTGGCACACTCGAGACGATCATCGGAAGTATCCGGTCCGGCCTCGGCATCAGTCTCGTTCCGAAATCCACCATCCAGCCACTCATCCAATCAGGAGAGGTCCATGTCCACGATATCCCAGAGGAATACAGCAATATCTCGACGGATTTCATCTGGAACAAGGAGGCCTACCTTACCCGCACAATGGACAAATTCATCCAGACCGTGCAGGCCTTCAAGGTGCAGGAGGAAAGAGGAAGGGTGTAAAACGTAGGAATCCCCCGCAGCCCATTGGACTGCGAGGGATTCCTTTCTGTATTATCTGTTTGCTGTTTCCTCTTTTTCCTTGCGTTCCTTCTCGTAATGCTGTTCCGCAAGTATGTCGATTTCCTTCTTCAATTCATCGACCATCGTCTCTTCCGGCACTTTCCTGACCGTCTTGCCGTGCATAAATAGAAGGCCTTCTCCACGGGCACCGGCAATCCCGATATCCGCTTCACGTGCTTCGCCTGGTCCGTTTACTGCACAGCCAAGCACTGCAACTTTCAGCGGCGCCTTGATTGTGGAAATGTATTCCTCGACTTCGTTCGCTATCGCAATCAGATCGATTTCAATACGTCCGCATGTCGGACAGGCGATGAGCGTGGCTGCATTGCTTGCCAGCCCGTAGCTTTTCAGCAGTTCCTTCGCAACTTTCACTTCTTCGACCGGATCCGCAGAGAGCGAAATCCTCATCGTATTGCCGATGCCTTTTGAAATGATGGCTCCAAGTCCGGCAGCGCTTTTGACGGTACCGGCGAACAGGGTGCCACTTTCGGTGATGCCGAGGTGGAGCGGGTAGTCGAATGCTTTTGCAGCCTTTTCATAGGCTTCTATTGCAAGGTTCACATCAGATGCTTTCATCGATACGATGATATCGTGGAAATCAAGTTCTTCCAGAATCTTGATGTGGTGCAGGGCACTCTCCACCATGCCATCTGCAGTAGGGTAGCCGTATTTCTTGATGATGTGTCTTTCCAGGCTACCGGCATTGACGCCGATGCGGATCGGGATGCCTTTTGCCTTGCATGCTTCAACCACCGCTTCGACTTTCTCACGTTTACCAATGTTGCCCGGGTTGATACGGATCTTGTCAGCACCGCCTTCGACAGCGAGCAGGGCAAGTTTATAGTCAAAATGGATGTCCACGACGAGTGGAATGTTGATCTGCTTCTTTATTTCTGGAATAGCCAGTGCATCTTCTTCTTTAGGACACGCGACACGTACAATCTGGCATCCTGCTTCTTCCAGACGATGAATCTCTTTTACCGTCGCTTCGACATCATGAGTTTTCGTTGTCGTCATGCTCTGGATGATGATCTGGTCGGCGCCGCCGATGGTCACATCGCCGACCTTGACAGGTCTTGTATTGGTACGGTGTGTAATTTGAGACATAACCAAGCTCCTCATATTATATGATTCTCTAAATCAACTGCTATTATACTAGATATTTATTGAAAATGTAAACATTGCGCCTTGTGATCACGCTTTCACCACGGGAAGCTTTTTGAAGTAGTGATAATAGAACGGCAGGGTGAGCATATAGAGCCACCACAGCAGCGGTCCGGCAGCGAGCTGTATCGCAATCATCGGAATCAGGACGGCCACAGTGGCGAACATGGAGAATTTGAACCAGTTCATGAACCGTGACTTCTTTTTCAGGAGCTGTGATATCAGATGCAGGACGTAAACGCCCACAGAGAGGAATATGACCGCGAAGAACATGATGACTGCAATATAGAAGACGATGTAGACGATGACATAGAAGTACAGGCTCGATGTCTGCTGTTCTATGAAAGTTTTCAGGTCTTCATCCGTTTCGACCTGGCTGATGTATGAATAGTCGAACCCCGAGTTCTGGACATCCCTGATGTAGATGCCGTCCTTCAGGAAACCAATGAGTATGCCGGAATCACGGTTCACCATATCCTCAGTCGTCATGTCGCCGCTGAAGAGGATATCATCCCCCCGGATTGAGACCGTTTCCGTTTCCCCGACATATTCACCGTCCACTATACGGAAGTCGGGTATTTCCGATTCAAGATCGGCCAGGCCGGATGTCGCATTGACACTCTGGAACAGTGAAATGATATTCGGAAGGGCGATCAGTATGGAGATGAGCAGTATATTGATGAGCATGTGTTTGAAGTTGGCTGTTCTGAACAGGGGATACTTCTTGAAAGTCAGCAGCCTTTTGAAAAAAGTGAAATACTTCATTAAGTAACGCTTCCTTTTTCATGAAATGCATATGTTTTGCCTTCAGATTCAGACCAAGGTCTGAAAAATCACACTTCGTCAGGCAATACATTTGTTATTTTAACACCGAATTGATATATTTGGTATGTAAACAATTTACTCATGGAGGGGAATTAACTATGGCTTTTGAACTACCAGAACTACCATATGCATATGATGCATTGGAACCACACATCGACAAAGAAACTATGGAAATTCACCACACAAAGCATCATAACACTTATGTGACCAAACTCAATGATGCTGTCAAAGGAACGGACCTTGAGAACAAGTCCATCGAAGATGTCATCAAGAATCTCGACTCAGTTCCTGAAGACAAGAAGACAGCAGTGAGAAACAATGGCGGCGGTCATTTGAACCACTCACTATTCTGGGAACTTCTCTCTCCTGAATCCAAAGAGGTTTCTGGCGAAGTTAAAGATGCAATTGAATCCAAATTCGGATCTGTGGACAAATTCAAGGAAGAATTTGAAGCAGCAGGCGCAGGCCGATTCGGTTCAGGCTGGGCTTGGCTGGTTGTAAACAACGGAGAACTCGAAATCGTATCCACTCCAAACCAGGACAACCCTGTCACAGATGGCAAGACACCAATCCTTGGTGTGGACGTATGGGAGCATGCGTACTATCTGAAGTATCAGAACAAACGTCCAGAATACCTGAAAGCATTTTGGAACGTAGTCAATTGGGATAAAGTGAACGAACTTTACAGCAATGCAAAATAGGCTGTGATTCAGAGAGTGGGGAAACCCACTCTTTTTTGTTTGATTTTTAAATGCAACCATCCATTATGTGGTAGAATGACATTACATATTTTTAAGTGAAAAAAGGAATGAGTAGGATTGAAACGAGCGAAAACAAAAAGCCTTGAAACGATAAACAGGCAAATAATGAAATCGAGGATCAATATCATCATGCTGCTGGTATTTCTGCTTTGCCTGCTACTCGTATTCCGGTTGGGCTATCTTCAGATCGTCAAAGGTGATACATATCAGGAAGAAGTGGAGAACGCCCAGTTCGTCGAAATCAACCAGAGTGTGCCAAGAGGCGAAATATATGATAGAAACGGCAATCTGCTGGTGGGCAATGCTTCCAAGAAGGCGGTCTATTTCACACGCCACAGGAACATGTCTTCCGGTGAAATCATGGATGTAGCGGTGGAACTGAGCGATTATATCGATATGGAGACGGAAAACCTGTCCCTCCGGGACAAGCAGGACTATCTCATCAGCCGCTATCCGGATGAAGTGGAGCGCCTGATGGCAGAGGAGCAGACCTTGCTTGAAAACGGCAACATCTCCCAGGAACAGTTCAACCAGGAACTCTATCAGCGCATTGATGAAGAACGCATTTCCGATATATTGACCGAAGAGGATCTGAATACGATTGCAATATATGTGGAAATGATCAATGCACGCGAGCTGAATCCGGTCGTCATCAAAAGCGAGGGTGTGACCGAAGAGGAATTTGCTGAAATCAATGAGTCTTTGGATACGCTCGAAGGCATCACTACAGGAATGGATTGGGAGAGGGATTATCCGTATGGAGAAACCTTGAGGACCGTCCTCGGGGAAGTCTCCTCCTCTGAGGAAGGGCTTCCGAGGGAGCTTCTCGACCATTACATGGCACTTGGCTATTCCCGGAATGACAGGGTAGGGAAGACCTATCTGGAGTACCAGTATGAAAATGTGCTGCGCGGAGAAAAGGAGCAGGTCAAATACACCACCGACAAATCGGGTGAAATCATCAGTCAGGAAGTAGTCAAAGAAGGGGAGCCGGGTGACGACCTCTATTTGACAATCGATATCAACCTGCAGCTTGAAATTGAAGAGCTGGCCGAGCATCATCTCACCTCTCTGAGGGAGATGGCTGAAGAGATCCAGCAGAGGAACAGCCGAAGTGGCGAAATCGACTACACGATCATCCCGGAATACCTCAACACGGTTGTACTCGTCGTGCAGGATCCGAATAACGGGGATGTACTTGCGATGGTCGGCAAGCAGTTGGATGACAATGGTGAGATCGTCGACTACCATTACGGTGCGCTGACTTCGACGTATGCAGTGGGATCCTCCGTGAAGGGTGCCACAGTGGCAACAGGCTACCAGAATGATGTCATCGAAGCGGGAGAGACGCTTGTCGACGAACCTTTGAACTTTTCAGGAAACGAACAAGCAATCAGTTCCTTCTTTAACAGGGATGGAAAAGTGGCATTGGATGACCAGGAGGCACTGATGGTCTCCTCCAACGTCTATATGATGAAAATCGCATTGGGGCTGGCCGGGCTCGAATATCATGAAGGCATGTCCCTGCCGACGGATATCCAGGATGCCGCCAATAAGCTGAGGAATGGCCTCAACCAGTTCGGGCTCGGTGTATCGACCGGCATCGACCTTCCAAATGAGGCCAGGGGCCTGAGCCCGGACTTGAGCAACGCGCCGGGCAGCTACCTCAATCTGTCCATCGGCCAGTATGATACGTATTCAGCACTCCAGCTGTCACAGTATGTTTCGACGATCGCGAATGGAGGCAACAGGGTGGGGCTGCATATGGCCAAGGAAGTCCGGGAAGGGGATGCAAACGAGGAAGGGGCTGTTCTTCAGTCCTTCAATGGCAAAGTGCTCAACACAGTCGAATTTTCCCCTGCAGAATTGTCTCAGATCCAAAAAGGCTTCTTCGACGTATTCAACACCCATGATACGGCGACCGACCGTTATGGTACGGGCTGGGATGCATACCATGAACTTGAACCGAAGGCGGCCGGAAAGACCGGTACGGCAGAAGCTCATTTCAATGGCGACAATGTCCTGAACCAGACATACACCGGGTATGCACCTTACGAAAATCCAGACATGGCATTTTCGATCATCTTCCCGAACATGCCGTACACAGTGCCATTCTTCCCTGCACAGTACCTGGGGCGGGATGTCATCAACAAGTATTACGAACTTTACCATGAACAGGAACCTGTTGCACCCTATGAGTATAATACGAACGAATTCTATTCAAGACTTGTATATGACAGTTATTAGAATGACACCACCGATGCTGGGATGCCAGCACCGGTGGTGTTTTTTTATATTTACATAATCTTTACAAACCATTCATTTCAAATTTACATTCATTCGATAGAGTAAGGCTTGTAGGAAATACAACACTTATTTATTGGAGGAGTTCGGGTAATGAAAAAGAGTATTTTTATGGCTGCATTGCTGATGGGTCTGATGTTCATCCTGGCAGCTTGCGGCAGTGGTTCTGCTGAGGATACAACAGAAGAGAGTACAGAAAATGGCAGCGGGGAAGCAACAGAAGGTTCTGAAGCAAGTACAGACGGGGAAGGCACACTGTCCGGTACAGTCAATGGTGACGGATCATCCACAGTCGCTCCCATCCTCGAATTGATAAATGAAGACTTCAATGCCGAATATCCGGAAGTACAGGTTTCCATCGGGGTCTCCGGCACAGGCGGCGGCTTCGAGAAATTTGTAGCCGGTGAGACGGACTTCCAGAACGCATCCCGTGAAATCAAGGAAGAGGAAGTTTCCGCACTGGAGGAAGCAGGCATCGACTACACAGAATTCAAGGTTGCGAACGACGGCCTGACTGTTGCAGTCAACACGGAAAATGATTTCGTGGATTATCTGACCTTCGAAGAGCTTCAGACAATCTACAGCGGCGAAGCTGAAACATGGAACGATGTCCGTGATGAATTCCCAGAAGAGGAAATTACAGCATACGCGCCGGACCAGTCACATGGTACACATGACTTCTTCAAGGAAGCAGTCATGGAAGATGGTGACATCACAGCTGAATTGAACCAGGATACGAACGTTATATCCCAATCTGTCACCAGCGACGCCAACTCAATCGGATTCTTTGGCTACAACTTCTACATGGTGAACGAAGGCAACCTGAAAGGTGTTCCCATCCAAGGACCGGATAACGAAGAGCCGGTTGAAGTGACGGAAGAAACGGTCATGAGCTATGACTACCCATTGGCGCGTCCGCTGTTCGTATATGCCAAGAATGAATCCCTGGAAAACAATGAGTCATTCATGCAGTTCATGGAATTCACTCTGAACAATGCTTCATCTGCAGCTGAAGAGGCAGGCTATGTCGCTTTGACAGAAGAAGAAATGCAGGAGCAGAAGGATAAACTCGAAGATTTCAAGTAGGCGCTTAAACCAATAGCAGGACACTGGACGGGTGGAGGCCCGTCCATTTTAAAGTATTTTGAAACGAGGTTCATTATGAGTGATTATAATATTCGTGAAATGATAGATAATAAAAAAGGCAGACGCAGTACAGTGTTCATCGAGAAGATGGTGCCCATCATCCTGCTCGTCATCACCTCCGTATCCGTGCTGACCACAATAGGCATTCTGGTCACCTTACTTTCAGAAACGGTCATGTTCTTCACCAGGGTTTCACCAATAGAGTTTCTCACTTCCACTGAGTGGTCAGCGTTCAGCTCTGATCCACAATGGGGAATTTTTGCCCTTATCATGGGAACATTGAAAATCACCGTCATAGCAGTCGCTTTTGCAGTGCCGATCGGATTGGGGGCTGCAATCTACCTGAGTGAATATGCAAGCGATCGTGTGCGGCGCGTAATCAAGCCGATACTGGAGATTCTTGCAGGCATCCCGACAGTCGTCTACGGTTTCTTCGCATTGACATTCGTTACACCTTTAATAAGAAGCATCTGGCCCGAGGTCAATCTCTTCAACGCCATCAGTCCGGGTCTCGTCGTCGGAGTCATGATCATCCCAATGATCGCAAGCCTGAGTGAAGATGCAATGAGCTCCGTACCGAACTCAATGCGGGAAGGGGCGCTCGGTCTTGGATCCACAAGACTCGAAACAGTGTTCAAGGTGGTCCTGCCTGCTGCCGTCTCAGGCATCATGGCCTCGATCGTCCTTGCGGTATCCCGGGCCATCGGAGAGACGATGATTGTTTCGATTGCTGCGGGAAGCACTCCAAATGCAAGTCTCAATATCATGGAGTCCCTCCAGACGATGACCGGTTTCATCGTCCAGGTCGCATCGGGGGATGCGACATACGGAAGTGATGTGTACTTCAGCCTCTACGCTGTCGGCATGACACTGTTCGTTTTCACACTGCTGATGAACGTCATTGCACAATGGTTTTCACGGAAGTTCAGGGAGGAATATTAAATGGAACTGATCAACAAAAATGAAATTGGGAAAAAATTGAGTGGAAGACTGCTGTTGAACAAGACTATGAAATACATCTTCCTCCTGTGCACCCTGGTCGGACTGGTCGTCCTCGCCACTCTGCTGATCGATACGATAATTGATGGCTGGAGCTATCTGTCAGCCGAATTCTTTACGAATTTCAGCTCGAGCCGTCCTGACAATGCAGGCATAAGAGGCGCCCTGATCGGTACATTATGGTTAATGGCAACAACAGCGCCGATTGCAATCATACTCTCCGTCGGCACAGCACTGTATCTGGAAGAATATGCACCCAAAAATAAGATTACCGACTTCATAAAGATAAATATCTCCAACCTGGCGGGTGTGCCTTCCGTAGTGTTCGGTCTGCTCGGCCTTACGCTGTTCGTCCGAATGGCAGGACTCGGAAATTCCGTCCTTGCCGCAGCACTGACGATGTCGCTCATGATTCTTCCTGTAATCGTCGTCGCTTCCCAGGAAGCCATCCGTTCGGTGCCATCCTCCATCCGTGAGGCCTCCATCGGGATGGGTGCAACGAAATGGCAGACCATCACCCGTGTCATCCTGCCGGCCTCATTGCCGGGTATCATCACAGGGATCATATTGGCACTTTCACGTGCAATCGGGGAAACGGCCCCCCTCGTCGTCATCGGCATTCCGACGATCCTGCTCTTTACACCAACAAGTGTGTTCGACACATTCTCAGCACTGCCAATGCAGATCTTCTCATGGGTCAAAATGCCCAATCCGGAATTCCAGTCCATTACAGCGGCGGCCATACTCGTACTCCTGTTCATCCTGTTCCTGATGAACTCTGTAGCGATATATATAAGGAATAAATACTCTAAGCGTTTTTAATATGGAGGCTTTAATATGACTTTGACAAAAGTAAAAGAGGAAAAAGATATGAAAACAATCCATGATGCGACGGTCCAGGACCGGAGCGTTGAGAACCAGGCAGCTGAACAGGCCCAGCCGGTCTTCCAATCCAAGAATTTCAACCTATGGTATGGAGACAACCATGCCCTTCAGAACGTCGACCTTGATTTCAACAGGAATGAAATTTCCGCGATAATCGGCCCTTCGGGGTGTGGCAAATCCACCTTCATAAAAGCGCTGAATCGGATGGTGGAGCTCGTACCAATCGTCCGTACGGAAGGGGATATCCTCTACAGGGACCAGAGCATCTTCGACAAGTCGCTGACTGTGGAGGAACTGCGTACAAAGGTCGGCATGGTCTTCCAGAAGCCGAACCCCTTCCCGAAATCCATCTATGATAATGTCGCCTATGGTGCACGCGTCCACGGCATCCGTAACAAGAAGGTGCTGGACCAGGTGGTGGAGAAGAGCCTGAAGGGCGCTGCCATATGGGAGGAAGTAAAGGACAGGTTGAACGATAATGCCTACGGACTTTCCGGTGGACAGCAGCAGAGAATCTGCATCGCCCGCGCACTGGCGATAGAGCCGGATGTCATTCTGATGGACGAGCCGACGAGTGCCCTCGACCCGATTTCCACCACCAAGATTGAGGACCTGATGCAGGAGCTCAAGAAGGAATACAGCATCATCATCGTCACGCACAATATGCAGCAGGCGGCGAGAATCTCGGACAGGACGGCCTTTTTCTATCAAGGTCATGTGATAGAATATGATCGGACGAACGTCATTTTCGAAAAACCGAAGGATCAGCGTACCGAAGACTACGTTTCAGGCAGGTTCGGGTAATGATGGCATATCGCGGAAAATTTTCCGATGAAATGCAGAGGCTGTATGACAATGTCAATTCACTCGGATATGAGTGCTATGACCGTCTGAGAGGGAGCACCGCCATCCTTTCGAGTATGGATACGGCAGATGCCAGGGAACTGGTGTCAGATGACCTCAGGATCAACAATCTGGAGGAGGAGATCAATACCCAGGCCATCAATCTGATAACCACACAGCAGCCTGTAGCCACCGACCTCAGGCTCATCATCTCCAGCATCAAGGTGGCGGATGATCTCGAACGGATCAGCGACAACATCAGCAATCTCGGAGAGGTAAGGAAGCGTGTGCGCATCACCAATGAAAAGCTGCTCCTGCGACTGTCCACGATGGAACATCTCGCACTGTTGATGCTGGCAGATGTAAAGACCGCCTATGACACCCGTAATATCGACCTGTGTACAGAAATCATCACTCGGGATGAGGACATAGACGCGCTGTTCGTCCAGATCACCACATCGGACATCTTTGACGAGACGGATGCTTTCCTGACGGGGCAGAGCCAGCTGTGCGCAAAATACCTGGAGCGTATCGGGGACCATATAAAGAACATCGCAGAACATGTCTTCTATGTACTCACTGGGGACAAGCATGAAAGCAGAAAGCAGATGAACTAGACTCTGGGAAGTTTCCAGAGTCTTTTTTCTACTTCATATTCCATAATTTCGAGCTATGCCTTTTTCTTTGTCCTGAGGAAGATTATAATGGATATGATATGTCAACTACTACATACGAAATGGGGCATTGGAGATGAACAAGAAGGCGCTGCGCAAGGAAATGATTTCCACGCTCTCCTCGATGGAGACGTCGTACAAAAAGAAAAATGAAGAAGTCCTCAAATCCAGACTGCTCGATTATATTGAGGAGCATGATATCGAGTCGATAGGCATCGTTCTGGCCATGCCGCATGAGATGGATACGGATGACATCATCAGCCATCTCGTCCGTCAGGGCAAGCTGATCTATACGCCGGTATGCGACTACAGCAACAAACAGATGAATTTCTGCAGGTTCACCTCATTCGACAAAGTGACGAAAGATGAGAAGAATCTGCGTGTTCCTGAAGATACGGAGGACGTCAACAACAGGCCGGACCTCATCGTCGTTCCTGGATTGATCTACTCCGAGGAAGGCTACCGCATCGGATACGGCGGCGGCTTCTATGACAGGTTCCTGAGCCACTATGACGGCCTGAAAGCGTCACTGCTGTTCGAGGAACAGATCGGCGAAGTCGTGGTGGAACATCATGATATCCCCGTTGATGTCCTAATCACACCGGACCGGGTCATCGATGCAGAAGCAAAGAGGGAGAAAAATGTATAATATATGGCATATTGCCTATGAAGTCTCCCGGTATACAAACTATTCATTCTTCAGATATGACAACGAAAGGCACACCATATGGCTGAAAGATGCGAAGAGGCAGGCATTGATGTGTCTGTCTGTGGACCACGTTCCGGAAAGGGAACTGGATGCCGAAATGTACTATCTGGAGAATATGAACCATATATTTTCACAGAATATGGATATTTCTCTGATTGAAAGCTTCCACATATCGGAACGGCCACATGTAAAAAAACATAGGGAGAACGGTACGAAAATTGTACAGAAGGGGATAGTGGATGCAAAATCCCTTGTGAACAACCCCTTCTTCAAAATGGACCTTCAGTACAAGAAGCCCAAAGATACCGGCTACTATCAAAGGCGGCTGATGAGCCGTCATCCGTTCGAGAAGTTCATGATCAAATTTACACCGATGACCTATCTGCTCGTATGCATCAACCTGATCGTGTTCCTCTTCAACCTTGCAGCCATCCACCTATGGGACTCATACAACCTGACATACATGCTGGCGCTAAGCCATTACAATGTGATTGCCGGGGACTTCTACCGTCTACTGAGCAGCAGCTTCCTGCACATCACGGTCGATCACTTCCTGTTCAATATATTCGCACTCTATATACTGGGCAAGTTTGTCGAAAGCATTTTCGGCAGCTGGCGGCTTCTGGTCGCATACATCATCACAGGCATCACTTCCAGCCTGTTTTCATTGATGTTCATAACAGAGGGCATCTCCCTGGGCGCAAGTGGGGCGGTCTATGGACTGCTTGCGGTCATGGTCGTCCACCTGCTCATAAACGGCCGCCTGGGTGCAAAGCTCCTGTTACAGATTGCAGCCGTCTTCATCGTGGTCTCCCTGTTTTCCCAGCTCATATCCAACGTGAACCACTATGCACACCTCGGCGGTCTGCTGTTCGGTGCAACGATTGGTGTGCTGTACCACCCGAAAAAATTCCGGGGCAAGTGGCATATCATTGCACTCGCACTTCTGGTCGGCCTGTCCATACTTTCATTCGTGGTCATGCAGCAGAAGGAATCCGCCCATCCATTCAATGCCAGGGCGATGGAGCATATGGAATCCGGTGAATACGGCGTGGCACTCGATATACTGAATGAATCCATACGGACGAACAATGATACAGCGGGTACGTATCATGCCCTCGGGCTGATCGCCGAATACCATGGCGATATGGAACAGGCCCGGCATTTCCATGAATTGAGTTGGGAAATGGACCCTGATGATGAGCAGGTGGCCAGGCACAGGCTGATGCAGCTGAGAAAAGAGAGGAATTATGAAGAAATGGGACGTATTCTGAGCAATCTCAACCCGGACAGCATCGAAGATCCGCAGTTGAAAAGCATCGCCGAGGAATTTGACAATGGGTAGGGATCTGACATACATCAACAGATTGCTGCTCCGCTACGGCATATATGTATATGACAAGGACATGGGGAACATGCTCAAGCTCATGGAGATGGAAATCAGGGAGCTGTATCAGTATGGGCTTATTTCCAAAGAGGAATATACAGAGGCGATTCTGATTTTGAGACAACGGAAAGAGGGATGAACATGGATAGGATATTAGCATCGGACATCGGAGGCACGACGTGCAAAATGGGTGTCTTCACTCCGGAACTGGAACTGCTGCACAAGTGGGAAATTCCCACCGACACATCGGATGGAGGAAGCCGGATACTCGAAAATATCCACCAGTCCTTCCAATCGGAAGGGGGAAAGTTCGGCTACAGCAGGGAGGATGTCATCGGGACGGGACTCGGTGTGCCCGGACCGGTGGACTTCAATAATGGGATACTGAACGGCGCCATCAATCTCAACTGGACGCACAGGAAGCCGATTGCCGCTGAATTCGAAGCCTTGAGCGGCATAAGGGCCATCGTCGACAATGATGCCAACGTGGCTGCGCTCGGCGAACAGTTCAAAGGAGCCGGGATGGGCCACAAGGACGTTGTCATGGTGACACTCGGTACAGGAGTGGGCGGAGGCGTCGTCTCGAACAGCCTGCTCATCCACGGACATGGGGGTGCTGCCGGTGAAATCGGCCATCTCCTTGTCGACTACGAACAGCGCTTCCAGTGCAACTGCGGGAAAAAAGGATGCCTTGAAACAGTCGCTTCGGCAACTGGAATGAAGAACCTTGCGCTGCACTATTATGGTGACGGCAAGGATACGCTTCTCTCCCAGGAAATCGAAAATGGTACTGTTTCGGCGAAGATGATTGTGGAGGCGGCACAGGATGGGGACGTTCTCGGCCTCCGCGTGGTCGACGAAGTCGCGCGCTATATCGCAATTGCCCTCAGCCATATCTCTGCCGTGACGAACCCGAAATACTTCATCATCGGCGGGGGCGTCAGCCGTGCCGGTCGGATACTGACGGACCGGATAGAGCACCACTACAGGCCGATCACATTTCCGCCTGCATATGAAAACACCGAAATCGTCATGGCGGAGCTAGGGAACGATGCCGGCATATACGGTGCCGCGCGCCTCGTTCGACAGTATCTGGCATAGAAGAAGGGAGCACATATGTGCTCCCTTCTTCTATAGGAAATCGCTGATGCTGTAGCTTTCGGAAAAGCCGAAGTTGTCTGAGGTGATGATGCGCTGTGCAACATATGCCACCACTTTTGGTGGATAGAGACGGTTCGATTCCTTGTATTTCCTGAATTTTTCCAGATCGGGGAAGTCATCTGGATCGGCGGAACGGATTTCCCCCTGCATATCCGTATCTATGACACCTGGCCGGTAGGTTGCTGTGAAAATCGGGTAGTCCAGACGGTCCATCTCCTGCCGCAATACATCACTCACCATATTGACTGCAGCTTTTGAGCTGCAGTATGCAGACCATCCTTCCATCGGATTCAGTGCCGCTCCGCTGGAAACCGTAAGTATGCGCTTTGCTGCCTGCAGGTCACTGAATGCATTTACATACCCCTTCATGAGCAGGGCAGGGGCAAGGACATTTATCTTGTAATTGTCCAGATAGCCCTGAGCATCCATATTGGAAATCGACTTGACGGGGTTTACAGCACCTGCATTGTTGATCAGATAGATTTCATCCCCTTTTTCAGGGTGTATGGAATTGAAGATTTCAGGAATTTTTTCTTCCAATGCCTTCTCATCCAGGAAGTCCACATGGAATTCCCTATACAGTTCAATGTCCGTTTCGACTTTCGAACGGGAAATGCTGATGATTCGGTCCTCACTAAATATATCGAGCAGTGCGTGCCCGAGTCCTCGGCTTGTGCCTGTGATGAATACATATCTCATTGATCATCTCTCCTTCTGTACTAAAACAAGTATAAATAAAGGAAAAAACTTTGTAAAATATAAAACATGCATAAAAATGAATAAATATGCTTGATTTAGAATCTTTATAATGCTATCATTCTAATCATTACATTAATCAATATAAAATATTATAGAGGTGACCGAAATGAAGGAAAAAGTGGTATTGGCCTATTCAGGCGGTTTGGATACAAGTGTAACAATACAATGGTTCATTGATAAAGGATACGATGTTGTGGCAGTCTGCCTGGATGTCGGGGAAGGGAAAGACCTTGATGTCGTCTATCAGAAGGCTTTGGATATGGGGGCGGTGGAATCCCACGTCATCGATACAACGAAGGAATTCGCTGATGAATTCGTAGCATATGCAATATATGGAAACTCAATGTATGAAGGGAAGTATCCACTGGTTTCTGCACTCAGCCGTCCGCTCATTTCGAAGAAGCTTGTCGAGATTGCACAGGAGTCGAATGCAGACTACGTTGCCCATGGATGTACAGGCAAGGGGAACGACCAGGTGCGCTTCGAAGTGGCAATACAGGGACTGGATCCGACTCTCAAGGTGCTTGCACCGGTACGAGAGTGGACATGGAGCAGGGAAGAGGAGATTGATTATGCAAAAGAGAAGAATATTCCAATTCCAATCAATCTCGATTCTCCTTATTCCATTGACCAGAATCTCTGGGGCAGAAGCAATGAGTGCGGCGTGCTGGAAGATCCTTGGAACAAGCCGCCAGAAGATGCTTATGACCTCACCAGCAACATCACTGATGCACCGGACGAAGCGGAAGAGCTTGTGCTTACTTTCAAAGAGGGGCTCCCAACTGCAATTAATGGTGCCTCATATGATCTGGATGACCTCATCATCAAGCTCAACGAAATTGCAGGCGCACACGGTGTCGGAAGGATCGACCATGTGGAAAACAGGCTCGTCGGCATCAAATCCCGTGAAGTCTATGAAACACCTGGGGCCAAAGTCATCCTTACGGCGAAACATGACCTGGAGACGATTACGCTCACTAAGGATATCGCGCACTTCAAACCGGTCATCGAGCAGAAGTTCGCTGAACAGGTATACAATGGACTGTGGTTCTCCCCACTATCCGACTCATTGAGGAATATGCTCAAGGATATGCAACAGCCCGTCAATGGTGAAGTCCGCGTCGAGCTATATAAAGGCAACGTTACTGTTACCGGCAGACGTTCCGACAACAGCCTCTACAATGAAAAACTGGCGACCTACACGAATGAAGATGCCTTCAACCAGGATGCCTCCGTCGGATTCATAGAAATCTTCGGACTTCCTACGAAAGTGAAATCCATGCTTGAAAGCGGCGTGAAGCTTTATGACTAAGAAAGCCTGGGGCGGCAGATTTCAAGGTGAGGCCCTGGAATGGGTGGATGCATTCAATGCATCCATCCATTTTGATAAGGTGCTGATTGAGAAGGATATCACCGGCAGCATAGCGCATGCGACGATGCTCGCAGCAAAGGATATCATCACAGCGGAGGAAAGGGATCAGATCATAGAAGGCCTGAAATCGGTGCTGGATGATTATGATGCAGGACGCCTCGAACTTTCCGTCCAGCATGAAGATATTCATATGAACGTCGAACATGCCTTGATCTCCAAAATTGGAGAAGTGGGCGGCAAACTGCATACTGCACGCAGCAGAAACGACCAGATTGCCACAGACATGCATCTGTATATCAAAGAGAAGGCATATGAGATCATAGAGAGCATTGAGACGCTCCAGTATACGATACTCAATCTTGCCAAGGAGAACATCCATGTTGTCATGCCGGGCTATACACATTTGCAGCGTGCGCAGCCTGTGCTTTTCTCCCATCACATCATGGCCTACTTCTGGATGCTCAAAAGAGATAAGGACCGTTTCAACGATTCACTGGCGCGCATCGATCTTTCACCGCTCGGCGCTGGTGCAATCAGCGGGACGACATTCGATATCGACCGCGAACATACACAGGAGCTTCTTGGATTTTCGGACCTCTATCAGAACAGCATGGACGCCGTAAGCGATCGCGACTATATCATCGAGACGCTTTCCAATATCAGTCTCGTCATGGTCCACCTTTCCAGATTGTCGGAAGAAATCATCTTCTGGATGAGTGAGGAAGCGAACTTTGTGCAGCTGTCCGACCAGTTTACGACCGGCAGCTCGATGATGCCGCAGAAGAAGAATCCCGATATGGCTGAACTGATCCGCGGCAAAAGTGCGCGTACGACGGGGGCGCTGACAAGCATGCTGATGCTCGTCAAAGGACTGCCGCTCACTTACAACAAGGACCTCCAGGAAGACAAGGAGGGGGTTTTTGACGCAGTGACGACGGTCACCGGGTCACTCCGCATCATGACAGGAATGCTCGAGACCATGACAATAAACGAAGATGTGCTCGATCAGACCGTCGAAAAAGATTTCTCCAATGCAACGGAACTGGCCGACTATCTGGTGCAGAAGGGTGTGCCGTTCAGAAAAGCGCATGAAGTGGTCGGTGAACTGGTACTGAAGTGCATCAATGACAGCAAATACTTGAAGGATCTTTCCCTCAAGGAATTCCAGGGCCATCATCCTTCCATCGAAGAGGACATCTATACAGTGCTGTCACCAAAAGTGGTCGTAGACAGAAGGAAGAGCCTCGGTGGCACAGGCACCGAAGCGGTCGAAAAGCAGCTTTCGGCAGCTGAATCGACATTGACCATATAAAAAAAGGCAAACCCCGAAGGGTTTGCCTTTTTTAGTACATGCGGCGGGATCTAGTGGCTCAGATCCGGATAACCGTATGTAAAGATAGTTGCAATTGCAAAGAATCCAAATGTAGCTACTGTTGCAAAACTGAAAAGAACTGCCAACAGGTTCCTGTTCTTGATTGCAGCCACAAGCCCCCATACGCCGACGATGGCAATCATCAGCATAAGAATCGAAAAGGCATTGATTCCGATATGGATGGTAATACCGCCAATTTCAAATAGTTCACCAGTATCGATGAATGGCATTCTGCTCAACCTCCAATGTTCTCTTTATTCTCATATATATTGTATAATTAAAACGTAGCTTTGTCGAGTGGATTTTAAGGAGGGAACATCATGAAGATAAAAGTATTACCATTGGGACCATTGGAAACGAACTGCTACATTCTTGAAAATGATGATGAGGCGCTGATCATCGACCCTTCGGGAGACGCAGAGACGATCATCGGCGCAATAGAAGAGGATAGGACGGTGAAGGGCATACTGCTGACGCATGCACATTTCGATCATATCGGTGCACTTGATGCAGTCGCGTCCCATTTCGGAGCAGAGACATGGATCGGCGGGGAAGAGCGTGACTGGCTCGCCGACGCTTCAAAAAACGGTTCAGGCAAGTACAGGGACATGGGGCTTGAGGTCATCGAGTCTTCCATAGTGCCAAAAACCATGGAGGAAGGGGAACGCCAGATTGGCGGATTCAGCTTCCATGTACTCCATACCCCGGGCCATTCGCCGGGCAGCATGAGCTACCTTTTTGAAGATTTCATCGTCTCGGGAGATGTCCTCTTCAATGGAGGCATAGGCCGGACGGACCTTTACCAGGCAGATCATCTGACACTCCTGAGCAGCATAAGGGAGAAGCTCTACACACTTGATGAGGACCTGACTGTGTATCCCGGTCATGGACCGGAAACGACGATAGGTGACGAGAAGATGGGAAACCCTTTCGTCAGGACATGAAGAAAGGCAAGGTTAAAATAAATAACCAGGCAGATTAATATCTGCCTGGTTATTTTAGTGCTGGTTACCGAAACTCGGCTCGAGCAGGAATGTTGTAAAGTATGTAAATCCTACAAAGAAAAAGACCAGGTATGCAGCAAATACATACATATACATTCTTTCAGTGAGCTTCATATAGCCGAGTAAAATGAAGAATCCGGTCTGGGCGATGAAGAACAGCGTCATCATCATCATATCACCGACATAGAACAGGATTGCAAACATTGCAGTCCAGAATCCCAGTGTCTTGAATAACTTATCCATAGGAACAGTCCTTTCATCGTTACTTAACATATCATAGTCAATTATAAATAAATTACATATCAAAGTAAATACTTATTGGGATAAATGTAATGTAATCCATTTCCATTAATCCCTATTATACAGCAAAATAAACGCCATAATGCAAAAATCCTTCATTTATTTCAGAAAAAATCAAATCGGTCCTTTTACTCCATATATAGGGTAGGAGGTGAATGATGAAACAGCTGATAGAAGAAATCATGAAAGATGCAATGCATCAGAACGCAACGGACATCCATCTGACACTCGAAAGCTCGAAGGGGCTTGTAAGGCTCAGGAAAGCGGGGGAGATGCATCCTCTCAGAGAGGTCACGATCGAGGTATACAGGAAGTTCGTAAACTATCTGAAGTTCATAGCCGAGCTTGACATCAACGAGCACAAGGTGCCGCAGAGCGGCAGAACCGCGGTCATGATTGAAGATGAATTGCTGAACGTCAGGGTCAGTACATTGCCGATCTCCCTGATGAATGAAGTCGTCGTCATCCGTGTGCTCAACGCCATGGAAGACCGTCCTTCGTCCACACTTTTCAACACGGGCGGGGACTACGAATTTTTCCTGCCCTACATGGCCCGTCAACAAGGGCTGATACTTTTCACCGGCCCCACGGGCTCAGGAAAATCCACGCTCATGTACCGTCTGATCCAGGAGGTGGTTTCACACGGCAGGCAACAGGTCATCAGCATCGAGGATCCGATTGAATATCAATTGGACGGGCTGGTACAGGTCGAGATCAATGAAAAGGCGAACATCGATTATGCGCCTCTGCTGAAAGGGGTGCTCAGGTGCGATCCGGACATCATCATGTTCGGGGAGATCAGGGATGCCAACATCGCCTCCCAGCTCCTGAAAGCCAGTCTGTCGGGACACCTGGTGCTGAGCACGTTCCACAGCAAATCGGCAGCCAGTACACTGAGTCGCCTGAAAGACTATGGACTCTACGATGAAGAGATCCTCCAGAGCATCTCCCTGATTGTAAACCAGCGCATCATCTACACCCGGGAGGGGAGCTTCATTATCTACGAGTCGCTCGACAACAGTCAGATTGAAACTTTGCTGAAGGGCGGTACAACCGAGTATCGGACTCTTGTGGACAAGATGCGTGACCTTTACCAGACAGGGAGGCTCAATGAGGATGAATATCTTTCATACATGGAAAAATTCAAATAGGCTGGGCAAATATGATGCCCATTTTCTGATGAAGGTGGCAGATCTGCTCGAAGTCGGTTTCACCCTTCAGCAGGCACTTGTCTTCCTGCTGGAGCAATATGACGTACTGAAGGAGCAGGACCGGCAGCAGTATCTGGCAATGGCCAGGGACGGCAGCAGCCTGAGCAGCATATTGAAGGCGATGGGATATAGGAGTTCCATAGTCATACAGGTCTCATTCGCAGAAATCCATGGGGAAGTGCTGGCGAACCTCAGGGATTCTGCAGCCTATCTGACCAATGTAAGGCAGACTTCTGCAAAACTGGTCAAATCCCTGCAGTATCCGCTGCTGCTCGTCGCCATTTTCATCACTATACTCATCACGCTGAATTTCACTGTGATACCACAGTTCAAAAGCCTCTACTCCGCCATGGGCACAAGTTCCGAAGGTATTGTAAAAATACTGATCATGGCTCTGGAGACCCTTCCCCTTGCGATCTTCGCCTTCCTGATGATTGGTATGCTTGCCGCAGGCATCATACTGTATCTGTTGAATATGAAGAATATCGACCTGAAATCCATGATGCTGTCCCGAATCCCTTTCATCGGATTCTTCTTCACCGGCTACCAGACATACCGGTTTTCACGTGAATTCGGCTATTTTCTCAACAATGGCCTGGAAGTGAAGGAAATTCTGGATCTCTTCATACACCAGGAAATAAATCCCTATCTGCGCCACATCTCCAAAAGCATCGAAATGAAACTGATGACGGGTGATTCACTGTCCCAGGCACTGGCTCACATCGGCCTGTTGGAGGCCAAACTTTCCGTGTTCGTCAATCATGGGGAACAGAACAGCAGCGTCGGCAACGAGCTCATCATGTTCAGCGAGTACACCCTGGAACGCCTGATCATGCGAATCGAGAACATAACAAGAAAGGTTCAGCCTGTCATCTTCCTCATTTTGGGCATCCTGATCATCTGCCTGTATCTGATCATCGTACTTCCGATTTTCCAAATGATGTCATCCATAAACTAGGAGGAAACAAATGAGAAATCTAATTGCAAAAAAGTTTCAGAAGAACAATGACGCTGGCTTTACACTGATAGAAATGCTGCTTGTCCTGCTCGTCATATCGGTGCTGATCATCCTGATCATACCGAACATAGCGGCGCAGAGCGCCAATGTACAGGACACCGGCTGCGAGGCACAGGTGCGCATGGTGCAGAGCCAGGTTGAAGCGTATACGCTGAATGAGGGAGGACCTCCGGCAGCCATAGACAGCCTTGTTCCCGAATATTTGACGTCGGAACAGATCACATGTGCAAATGGGGATGCGATCGTCTTGACCAATGGGCAGGCGATACGCACTGAATGATGGCTTCACCATGCTGGAAATGATGCTCACGCTCTGCATCATCAGCGTCCTGCTGCTGCTCAGCGTGGCCAGTATGCCATCGGATGAGAAGAAAGGCATCGATCAGGAGATTGAAACCATCGGCTACTTTTTTCAGAGTGCCCAGACGAGTGCCATGAGCACCGCATCCCAGCACATCGTCGAAATGGACCGTCCAAATCAGCGCCTTCTGCTCCGTAACAGAAATGGAGAAATCATCAGAACCTATCCCCTCAACGTCTGCATACTGAAGCCAGGAGGGCTGGAAAGAATCATTTTCAAGTTGAATGGGGATACGGACAAGTTCGGCACCGTCTCATTCGATTGCCTTGGACAGTCCGCAAGCTTTATTTTCCAAATACAGAGGGGGAGGTTCAGAATTGAAAGATAAAGGCTTCATGCTGGTCGACAGTGTACTGACGATGCTGGTCTTCAGCATCATCATAAGCATACTGCTGCCGGCGGTAACGATGCTCGAACAGACGATGGCCGAGTCCGAAAGTACACTTGAATTCAACCGGCGGCTGTACCTTGAAATGCTTGCGTATGAAGATTTTGAATCATTCAGGAGAAACACCTCCGCCTATATCGTCCATGGCAGCCGGATATGTGATGGGAAAGAGGAAGAGCGGTGTGCATATTTTGAGTGAGACGACGGGATTCACTTATATCGAAGCACTGATCAGCCTGTCCATCGCCGCTTTTGTAATGTCGCTCATGCCGTCGATCCTGATGCAGTTTGATATGACGCAGTCGCCGAAAATCGATTTTGAAATGGATTTCTTCATTTTTGAAATTACCGAGGTTCACGAAAAAAGTAGCAGCGTCCATGTTGACCGGACGAATGGAGTCATCAGCTTCAAAACCGAGAAAGGAGAGATCAGCTATCGTAAATACGGCAGCCGTATAGTGAAAAGCGTCGAACAGAGCGGCTTTGTAACCGTCATGTTCGAAGTGGAACAGTTCAGTCTGCAGGAGACCACCTCCCATATACAGCTGTCGGTGACTACAGGGGAGGGGGAGGGTGTTGAAAAACTTTATTTCCCGAAATGATGCTTTCTTCAGCTTTTCCGTATACTTCATATTGCTATATCTGGTGGCCTTATATTACCATTATCATAATAAGATGTTCATGATACTGGAAATACAGTCGAACTTCATTGAAATATATCAGATGCGTATCCAGGGTCTGATGGATTAGGAGAGATGAAATGATACTCATAGGCTTCATGGGAAGCGGAAAAACAACAATCGCAAGCGGTCTGGGCGAAAGGATGAACATGCAAGCCATCGACCTGGATGAGGAAGTGGTGAAGCTTGCCGGCAAAGAGATTCCCCGGATCTTTGAAGAAGAGGGGGAGGCGGGATTCAGACAGAAGGAGTTTGAGGCATTGGCACGCACCAGCTCAATCAAGGGCATCGTCGCGACAGGCGGTGGTGTCGTTACATATGACCGTTCATACGATTTCCTGAAAATTACCGAGCAGCCGGTGATCTATCTGCATGCAGATTTCGAGACGCTCTACAACAGGATCGAAGGAGATGAAAACAGGCCCCTCGTAAAAAGGAAGGATCAGGTCAGGGCACTTTATGACAGACGTCTTGTCCTATATCGACAGGTGGCAGACCATGAAATCGACGCCTCGCTCCCGGTCGAAGAAGTGATTTCCGGAATTCTTAAAATAAAGTGGTGTTAGGGCTTACGTTTTGTTTCTAAAACCGCTTGCTATTTTTTCAATGTAGAGGTTATAATGAATTCGGATTAATAATTGAAAATTTTGCGAATGAACAATGCTCGAGAGAACGAGTAATCGTCGCCGAAGGAGCAAGCCTAGCAGGCGAATCTCTCAGGCAAAAGAACAGCATTGGGACGCATTCCTGAAGGAAATCAACAGGGCAGCTGGTTCAGCTGCCCTGTTTTTTATTAAAGGAGGAAAATCATGTCTGAACTTAAGAAAACACCATTGTATGATTATTACCAGGAATCAGGAGTGAAAGTCATCGATTTCTCAGGCTGGGCACTGCCAGTACAATTCAGCAGTATCAAAGAAGAGCATACTGCTGTACGGGAAACGATGGGCATGTTTGAAGTCAGCCATATGGGTGAAATACTCGTCGAAGGCAGCGAAGCGGAAGCATTTGTGAACTATGCGCTGACCAACAATGTAACGAAACTCACCGATACGAAAGCACAGTACACGATGCTGTGCAACGAGCAGGGCGGCGTCATCGACGACCTTGTCATCTACAGACTCGAAGAGAACAAATATCTCCTCGTGGTGAATGCCGGCAATACGGACAAGGATTTCGAATGGCTCAAGTCCATCTCGGGATATGATGCAACTGTTACCAATGTTTCCAAGGAATATGGCCAGATTGCGATCCAGGGTCCAAAGGCAAGGGAAGCTGTCCAGAAGCACGTGGATGAAGACATCAGCGAAATGAAGATGTTCCGTTTCAAAAAAGATGTCGAAATTGATGGATGCACCGTCATCCTCTCCCAGAGCGGATATACCGGTGAAGATGGATTTGAAATCTACTGCGCCGCCGAGGATACCGAAAAACTGTGGAAGCTGTTCATCGATGAAGGTGCTGCACCATGCGGCCTCGGTTCCCGTGATACATTGAGACTCGAGGCCGGACTGCCGCTCCACGGCCAGGACCTGACCGAGGAGATTACACCAGTCGAAGCGAATATGGGCTTCGCTGTCAAAACGGACAAGGACGACTTCGTCGGCAAAGAAGTCCTAAAGGAACAGAAAGAGAATGGCGCACCGAGAAAGCTTGCAGGCTTTGAACTGCTGGAAAGAGGAATCGCAAGAACGGACTACGAAGTGACGGACAGTGAAGGCCACAAGGTCGGCTACGTAACCAGCGGTACGCAGTCTCCGCTAACAAAGCGCTCGATCGGCCTTGCTCTCGTAGACCGCGACTTCCATGAAATGGACAAGACATTCAATGTCAAAGTCAGAAACAAGGATGTAGAAGCCAAGTTTGTCAAAACACCATTCCATAAAAATTAAGAGTAT
Source organism: Salinicoccus sp. Bachu38 (assembly GCF_038561955.2). Lineage (NCBI taxonomy): Bacteria > Bacillati > Bacillota > Bacilli > Caryophanales > Staphylococcaceae > Salinicoccus > Salinicoccus bachuensis. Next base: position 1,333,050 of record NZ_CP138333.2, read on the forward strand.
AAGGGAGTGTATGAATTGAGTCATCGTTATTTACCACTAACTGAAAAAGATAAGAAGGAGATGCTCGATACGATTGGTATCGAAAGCATTTCTGAACTGTTCGAGGATATCCCTGAGAGTGTAAGGTTCAAAGGGGAGCTCAACCTTAAAGAAAGAAAGAGTGAAACATCGCTGCTGCGTGAGCTTGCGAATATCTCCAACAAGAACATCACATCGGAAACGCACGTCTCCTTCCTGGGTGCAGGAGTGTATGACCATTACATCCCTACGGTAGTGGACCATGTCATCTCCCGTTCCGAATTCTATACAGCTTATACACCGTACCAGCCGGAAATCTCCCAAGGGGAGCTGCAGGCAATCTTTGAATTCCAGACGCTGATTTCAGAACTTACTGCCATGGATGTTGCAAACTCCTCCATGTATGATGGGCCGACTGCCTTCGCGGAAGCGGCGACAATGGCATCTGGCCAGACACGCAAGAAGAAGGTCGTCGTTTCAAAAGGCGTCCATTATCAGGCGATTGAAGTACTCAAATCCTATTGCAAGGCCCAGAACATTGAAGTGGTGGAAGTTGAACTCGATGGCACCTATACGGACCTTGAAAAACTGGATGCGGCTTCCGATGAAGACACAGCAGCAGTCATGGTTCAATATCCCAACTTCTTCGGATCCATCGAAGATCTTGAGGAGATGGAGAAGATTGCCCATAAGCACAAAGGCCTTTTCGTCGTAAACAGCAACCCGCTCGCACTGAGCCTGCTGACACCTCCGGGTGAATTCGGGGCGGATATCGTTACCGGAGATACACAGGTGTTCGGTATTCCGACACAGTTCGGCGGCCCGCACTGTGGATATTTTGCGGCAACCAAGAAACTCATGAGAAAAATGCCGGGCAGACTGATCGGCCAGACACAGGACGATGAAGGAAACCGCGGTTTCGTGCTTACGCTCCAGGCCCGTGAGCAGCATATCAGAAGGGACAAGGCGACAAGCAACATCTGTTCCAACCAGGCGCTCAATGCCCTCGGATCTTCAGTTGCGATGAGTGCCCTCGGCAAGAATGGTGCAGTGGAGATGGCCGAGCAGAACATCCAGAAGACATACTACATGAAGAATCAGCTGCAGTCTGCAGGGTTCACCGTACTGGAAGGCCAGTCCTTCAACGAGTTTGCAGTCAAACTGTCCAAGGATATCGACGAAATCAATGACGAATTGCTCGAGCACGGCTATATCGGCGGATACAACCTTGGCAAAGTGGATTCCGGGCTTGCCAACCACATGCTCATTGCAGTGACAGAATTGCGTACCAAAGAAGAAATAGATGGATTTGTCGAAAGGTTGGGTGAATACAATGCTTAAAGGATCCAGTCCTTTGATTTTTGAAAGAAGCACAGAAGACCGTTTTGCCTATTCTCTTCCTGACCTGGAAGTGGAGAGGCAGGACATCAGCGAAATCATAGACAGTAAGTTTATCCGCAAGACGAAAGCGGAACTGCCGGAAATCAGTGAGCTTGATCTGATGCGCCACTATACTGAACTGTCCAACAAGAACCACGGGGTGGACTCCGGATTCTACCCGCTCGGTTCATGTACGATGAAGTACAATCCGAAGATCAATGAAAAAGTGGCGAGAATGCCAGGATTCGCGCTCAGCCATCCATTGCAGAGCGACAAGACGATCCAGGGGTCCCTTGAAATCACCTACGATATGCAGGAGCATCTCAAGGAGATCACCGGCATGGACGAAATCACTTTACAGCCTGCAGCAGGTGCACAGGGTGAGTGGACTGCTCTGATGATGATCAAGGCGTTCCACGAAGACAATGGGGATTTCAAACGTACGAAAGTCATCGTTCCGGATTCAGCACATGGTACGAACCCCGCAAGTGCAGTCGTCGCAGGATTTGAAGCTGTGACTGTGAAGTCCAATGACAAAGGCCTTGTGGACATCGATCACCTTAAAAGTCTTGTAGGAGATGACACAGCGGCAATCATGCTGACCAACCCGAACACGCTCGGACTTTTCGAGGAGGACATCCTTGAAATCCGTGACATCGTCCATGAAGCAGGCGGAAAGCTCTACTATGATGGGGCCAACCTGAATGCGATCATGGCAAAAGTAAGACCGGGGGACATGGGCTTTGATGCCGTACACCTCAACCTCCACAAGACATTCACCGGCCCTCATGGTGGTGGCGGCCCCGGCTCCGGACCGATCGGAGTCAAGTCGGAGCTTGCGAAATATCTGCCGAAACCGATCATCGTCAAAAATGATGATGGTTCCTTCAAAGTAGAACATGATGTACCGAAGAGCATCGGACGTGTGAAACCGTTCTTCGGGAACTTCGGAATCTATCTGCGTGCCTATACGTACATCCGTACGATGGGACCGGACGGCCTCAAGGAAGTTTCGGAGATTGCCGTACTCAATGCCAACTACATGATGAGAAGGCTCGAAGGTACGTTCGAACTGCCTTATAAACAGCATTGCAAACATGAATTCGTCATCAGCGGTTCCAGGCAGAAGAAGATGGGTGTGCGTACGCTTGATATGGCGAAACGCCTGCTCGACTTCGGATACCATCCACCAACGATCTACTTCCCGCTCAATGTTGAAGAGTGCATGATGATTGAACCGACAGAAACTGAATCCAAAGAAACACTGGACGGCTTCGTCGATACACTGCTCGGCATCTCGAAAGAGGCGGAAGAAAACCCGGATATCGTCCTGGAAGCCCCTCACACGACTGTCATCGGTCGCCTGGACGAAACACAGGCAGCAAGAAAGCCTGTTTTGAGATTCCAGCGTGAAGACATCGTAGAAGAGAAGTAAAACGAAAGGCATCGCGCTCCTACGAGCGCGATGCCTTTTTTATAATGAACTATCTGTTTTTCGATTTGATTTTTCCAGTCCATTTGCTGATGCCGTTCTTCAGCATGTAGACTTCCGTATAACCCGCTTTTTTCAGCATTCTGCCGGCTCTTATGGATAGACGGCCATTCTGGTCATAAAGGTAGATCGGCTTGTCTTTCCGAAGCGAATTCATCTTCATTGAGAAATTCATCATCGGTATGTTCCTGGCACCCATGATATGGCCGTATTCGTATTTTTCTTTCTCTCTCAGGTCTATCAGCTGGACGCGTCTCAAGTCCTTCTTGAATTCCTCTTCCGGCAGTGCCTTGACACTCTTCATGTTCCTGTAGCCATTCAGCACCAGAATCAGTATGACGACGACCGCAACCAACAGGATGATCAACCAAGTATCCAATTTACATCTCTCCTTAAAAATTTCACATAAGTTTATTATAGAGATGTTTGATATAATTTGAAAGAGAAAAAGATGGGAGAGATCTATATGACAAGCAACATTTGGTACTATATCGCAAGTGGAAAAAATGATGCCGTCCATAACATGGCCCTGGATGAGCTGCTCATGGAAAAGGTCCGTGCAAAAGAACTTCCGGCCGCCATCCGTCTATATGAATGGGAGACCCCGACCTTGTCCATCGGCTACTTTCAGAAGATGAGGAAGGAAATCGATGTGGCACGTGTAAAGGAATACGGCTATGAACTCGTGCGCCGAGCCACAGGAGGGCGGGGGGTACTCCATGACAAGGAGTTGACATACAGTGTCGTACTTCCCGAAGATTACCCGGACATGCCCGAATCTGTTACTGAAAGCTATCGCATACTATCCCATGGCCTGCTCGAGGGGTTCAGAAATCTGGGATTGGATGCCTACTTCAGCATTCCGCGTACGAAGGAGGAAAAGAAGGAGCTGACGAATATCCGGAGTAGTGTGTGCTTCGATACGCCAAGCTGGTATGAACTCGTCGTCGAAGGACGCAAAATTGCCGGCAGTGCCCAGACAAGACAGAACGGTATCATCATGCAGCACGGTTCGATACTGCTGGATGTCGACATCGACCATCTCTTTGACATGTTTACATATACGAATGAGAGATTCAAAAACAAGATGAAGGAGGCATTCAGGGAGAAGGCAGTCGCAATCAATGAAATCAGCAGCAGGCACTTCACAGTACACGACCTCTATCCCGCATTCAAAGAAGGATTTGAAAAAGGGCTTGGCATCACTACCGAACCATATGAACTTACATCAGACGATGAAGCACGGCTAGAAGAGATCAAGAAGAAGTATGCTTCGGACGAATGGAACTATAGAAGATAAAAAAACCGCTCACTGAGCGGTTTTTTTTTATCGGTTCGTCTTTCTGTATTTCCTTTTGGACTTCCTCAACGCCTTCTTATATTTTCTCTGGCTCGGCGTGAGTATGAAGAAATAGTAGATGCCATACATGATCAGACCAAGTACCAGCAGGAATATGAGGGAGTTGACGATCATGCCCATGAAGTATTCGAGGTTTGTTACCAGACCCAGTGCCGCAATGGCGAGCACCAGGTACAGCAGGAACTTTTTCATTATCATACGCTCCTTAATAATTTGTTGAAAGATTTGATTGCAACTTCGACCTGATGGTCATCGGGCTGCTTGGTTGTCAGAAGCTGAAGCAGCAGCCCCGGTATTCCCAGCCACTTAAGGACAGGGATGTTCCTGACACGGTTCGTGAACTGGAGAAATTCAAATGACAGACCGATCACAACCGGGATGAGTGCAATCCGGTTGAGGACCCTGACATATAGTGGATCGACGGGCACGAACATGTACACTACAAAACCGACGAGCACCGTGAAGAGTATGAAGGAGCTTCCGCATCGGTAATGCAGGCGCGAGTGTGCCTGTACGTTGCCGACATTCAAATCCCTGTCGCTTTCAAAAGTGTTGATCACCTTATGCTCTGCGCCATGGTACTGGAACAGCCTCCTGATCATCGGTGTCATCGAAATCGCGTAGATGTAGACAAGCAGCAGGACCAGTTTGAAGAAGGATTCCAAAAATACCTGACCGACATGCGAAGTGACGATTCCAGAAAATACTTCAGCGATGAAGACAGGAATCAGTGTAAAGAGGAATTTTCCAACAAGAAATGACAGTATCCCCACAATGACTGTGGAAAGGACAATCTTTGTAGTATTGGCCTCCTGTTTCTCCTGTTCTATCTTCCCATCATCTTCCGGATCCCTTTCATAACGGTCTGTCGCAAACTCCATGTGCTTCATTCCATAGATGCTCGACTCGACGATTGCCACATTGCCTCTCAATACCGGTATCTTCTTGAGTTTCTTCACCCATTCCTTCTCAGGGCGTTCCATTTCAAAGTACTCTATATCATCATTGCTCCGGCGGATTGCAGTCACCATTTTGTTCTGTGACTGGAACATGACGCCTTCGACCACTGCCTGGCCACCGAATTTCGGTTTATCCATTTTTTCGACGCTTCTTTCTATCAATAGTATTCGTGTGTACTGCGCAATTGCTCTAGTCCCTGTTCATACAGAGCGGGATTGGATGCTTTGATGCCATTTCCGAGCGTATCGAGCGCTGCTCTTATCTCCCCATTGGCGAGCTGGATGGCACTATGCTGCCGCTCGAGGTACTCGTCAAGCTCTATACCGGAGGCACTGTCGTCGTATGCCTCCATGGCTTCAATCATGTCTGATGAAATTTTTTCAAAATCAGATTCCATGTCTGCCAGGTCTTCACTGTCGCCGTTCCCGGCCATCAGCTTGTCCATTTCAGAGAGGCCGCTTTCCATCTCCTCTGCATACTCCGTGACGATGTCGACATAGCTGTTGATGTCCGGATTGCCGATTACGGACTTCATTTTGGAAATGTCCTCCTTCAGGGCTTCAAGACGCTGGGTGTTCTTCTGAAGGTTGACTTCCTCGGTCTGCAGAATGCCCTTCAGCTCCTCATTGCGTTCGTTGGCCTGCTCGAGCTCCTGTTCAATTGAGGGATCCCCGCATGCACTCAGAACGAGTGCAATCAGAGGTATATATATCATACGTTTCATAGTCTCATTCTCCTGTATCTCATTGTATTATATTATCATGTTATTATGAAAGATGATATTCATTTGCAAATGGCCTGTTCCACTTGATGAATATTTGCATATATTTATATTGGAAGCAACGCTTTACTGAAATCATCATGAATTTAATGTAAAATATATTTTGAAAGGTGGAGTAGATGCAAATGATTAAATTTGATAAGGTCGAAGCTTTGATTGAAAAGAACAATCTGGACGCCATGCTCGTCATGAGTGATTACAACCGGCGCTACCTGACGGGATTCACCGGTTCCAGCGGAGCTGTAATCATTACAAGGGAGCACAGGTTCCTCCTGTCGGATTTCAGATACAAGGCACAGGCGGCAAGGCAGGCCGAACATTTCGAATTCGTCCTGCAGGATAAGGGCCTGCTTGATTTCATCATTGAATTCCTCGATGACAAGGGGCTTAAAACAATCGGTTTCGAAGGCCAGCACGTAAATTATAATACTTATGCACAGCTGGATGCGAGATTCGATCTCGTGCCCCTGAGCAGTGAAATCGAAAAGATCCGGATGTATAAGACCTCAGATGAAGTTTCGTTGATAAAAAGGGCATGTGAAATCGCTGATGAAACATACGACCACATTCTGAAATTCATCAAACCCGGACAGACTGAACTTGAGGTCAGGAACGAACTCGAGCATCATATGCGCAAGCTAGGTGCAGAAGGTTCAAGCTTCGATATCATAGTGGCCAGTGGAGAGCGGGGTGCCTTGCCCCATGGTGTCGCTTCCGGCAAAAAGATCGAGTCCGGGGAAATGGTGACGCTCGACTTCGGTGCGTACTATGAAGGCTATGCTTCCGACATCACAAGGTCGTTCGGTGTCGGATCTGTGACAGAAGAAATGGAAAAGGTGCATGATATTGTGTTAACATCACAATTGGCCGCATTGGAAAAAATCAGGAACGGCATGACAGGCAGGGAGGCCGACGCCATTGCCCGTGACATCATAACGGAGCAGGGCTACGGTGAAAACTTCGGCCATTCACTTGGCCATGGCCTTGGTCTCGAGGTCCATGAGATGCCGGGACTGGCCAAGTCCAGTGACATGGTTCTTGAAAAGGATATGTGCGTGACGGTCGAGCCGGGCATCTATATCGATGATGTTGGCGGCGTCCGCATTGAAGATGACTGCATCATTACTGACGATGGTCTCGAAAAGCTTTCCCATAGCAGTAAAGAGCTTTTCATCATATAACTTTAAAGTGGAAATTTAGGAGGAATAGCATGATTTCAGTCAACGATTTTAAAACAGGTCTTACAGTGGAAGTGGATGGCGGCATTTGGAGAGTCGTCGAATTCCAGCATGTCAAACCGGGCAAAGGGGCTGCATTCGTAAGAAGCAAGCTCAGAAACCTCAGGACCGGCGCCATCCAGGAGAAGACATTCCGGGCAGGAGAAAAGGTGGGCAGAGCGCAGATCGACAACAGGAAGATGCAGTACCTTTATGCCGATGGCGACAGCCATGTATTCATGGACAACAACACATACGACCAGGTCGAACTCCAGGCTTCAGCCATCCAGGAGGAGTTGAAATATCTCAAGGAGAACATGAATGTTTCCCTGATCATGTACGAAGGCGAGACGCTCGGTGTGGAACTTCCGAAATCGGTGGAACTGCAGGTCTCTGAAACAGAGCCGGGCATCAAGGGCGACACGGCAAGCGGTGCCACGAAATCCGCAACGCTCGAGACGGGCCTTGTACTCCAGGTGCCACTGTTCGTCAACGAAGGGGATACGCTGGTCATAAGTACGGATACCGGCAATTATGTCTCCCGTGCATAAAAATAAAAGCAGATTACAATCTGCTTTTATTTTTCCCTTGAATTGGTATGACCACTTGCGTAAAATATAAGACAGAAATTTTGAATGTTAAGGAGCAGTAGACATGAAACTGGAATATATTGATGAACTGATTAGCAAAATGGAAAAGGCATCCCTGACGGAGCTCTCCTATAAGGATGGCGAAGTGGATATCAAGTTGAAACGTGACAGCATGAATGAACAGCGGAATACTGGTGCACCTGTCTCCGCCGCGCCGCAACAACCGCAGCCGGCACAGAGCACGGAACCCGCTCCACAGGAAGAGGGCAAGGTCATCAAAGCCCCTATGGTCGGTACATTCTACAAAGCTTCCTCTCCGGAAGCCGAAGCCTACGTAAAGGTCGGCGACAAAGTGGATAATTCTACTGTCGTATGTATTCTGGAAGCAATGAAACTGTTCAATGAAATCCAGGCGGAAATTTCCGGTGAAATCGTCGAAATCCTCGTCGAAGACGGAGAAATGGTTGAATACGACCAGCCATTGTTCAGAGTACGATGATCAAGAAGATACTAGTAGCCAACCGCGGGGAGATTGCCGTCCGCATCATCAGAGCCTGTACGGAACTGGGCATCGACTCGGTCAGTATATATTCTGAAGCAGACAAGGACAGCCTTCACCGGAAAATCGCCACTGAATCCTACTGCATCGGACCCAAGCTCTCCAAGGACAGCTACCTCGACATGATCAGCATCATCACCATCGCCAAAAAGACCGGATGCGATGCCATCCACCCAGGATACGGTTTCCTTGCAGAAAACAGCGACTTCGCTGAAATGTGTGAAGCCTCGAACATCATATTCATCGGACCGATGCATGAAACCATCGCGCTCATGGGGGTCAAGGATGTCGCCAAGGATACGATGAAAAAGGCGGGCGTCCCGACCGTTCCAGGGAGCGAAGGTGTAGTCGGTTCTGTTGAAGATGCAAAGCAGATCGCCGAGGAGATCGGATACCCCGTCATCATCAAGGCAAGCTACGGCGGGGGAGGCAAAGGCATCCGTGTTGCACGCGACGAAGCTTCGCTCATCCAGAACTACAAGATGACCGAGCAGGAGGCGGAGAGTGCCTTCGGCAACAAGAGCCTCTATATCGAAAAGTATATAGAGAACTTCCGCCACATCGAAATCCAGGTGCTCGGCGACTATCATGGAAATGTCGTCCATCTGGGCGAGCGTGACTGTACAATCCAGCGCCGCATGCAGAAGCTTGTGGAAGAGGCGCCGAGTCCGATCCTCTCAGAACAGAAAAGGATGGAAATGGGTGATACCGCAGTGACTGCCGCAAAAAGCATCGACTATATCGGTGCCGGCACGATCGAGTTCATCTATGACCTGAATGAAGACCGATTCTACTTCATGGAGATGAACACACGCATCCAGGTCGAACACCCAGTCACAGAAATGATTACGGGCATAGACCTCGTCAAGATGCAGATAAAGATTGCCAGAAGGGAACCAATTCCATTCAAACAGGACGAAATCGAATTCAGGGGCCATGCCATTGAACTCCGCATCAATGCCGAAAATCCATACAAGAACTTCATGCCGTCGGCAGGGAAGATCCGCGAATTCATCACACCCGGCGGATTCGGCGTCAGGCTCGATTCAGCCTGCTACTCGGGATACGTCATCCCGCCGTACTATGATTCGATGATCGCCAAACTCATCACACATGCCGATTCAAGGGAAGAAGCCATTCAGACGGCCCTCCGGGCGCTTGGTGAATTCAAGATCGGCGGGGTGGATACGACCATCCCATTCCATACGAATCTGCTGCTCCACCAATCATTCAGGTCGAATGAATATAATACTGATTTCCTGTCAAATCATGATATAATGAATTGACGAGGTGGTTAACATGAGAATTCAAGAAGACAAGACAAATCTTGGAAAAATAGAAATATCACCAGAGGTACTCGAGGTAATTGCCAGTATTGCAGTGACTGAGACTGACGGTGTGCATGCGTTGCAGAACAACTTTGCCAGTGGAAACTTCGAAAAGATCGGCAAGAAGTACAGGGGCCGCGGCGTAAAGGTGGAAACCAAGGACAATGAAGTCAGAATCTCCATCTATGTTTCTCTTTCCACACATCGTAACGTCCATGAGACCGCCGAACACATTCAGAAGAATGTCAGCCAGACGATACGGAACATGACGGATCATGATGTCAAAGAAGTCAATGTACACATCGTAAATATTAAATAAAAGAACATTAGATAGGTGTTAATAATGAACAGACACGAGCAACGTAAAAAAATCTTCCAGACCATCTTCCAGGTCGATCACGGCCTGGTCACACTGGAGGAGACTGCATTCCATCATCTCTACCGGGAATACGGCTACATCAATACGATTGTGGACTATTACCTCGAGAACAGCGAAACGGTGGATGCCGGCATAAGGGACCATCTGACCAACTATACGCTCGAGAGGATTCCGAAGGTCGAACGCAATATTCTGAGAACAGCGATCTCGGAGCTGCTTCATGGGGATTCCCCGCATCGGGTCGTCATCAATGAAGCGATACTTCTTACCAAACTGTACGGGGAGAAGGATGGTTACCGTTTCGTAAACGGCGTTTTGAAAAACTTCATCACGGAAACGGATGAGCAATCCAATGGAGAATACTAAGTATCTTACTGTCGGTGCACTGACCAAATATCTCAAATATAAATTCGACCAGGACCCGTATCTGACACGGGTCTTTCTAAAAGGTGAGCTCTCAAACGTGAAGCACCATACGAGCGGTCATATATTCTTTGCGCTCAAGGATGGAAACTCCGTCATCCGTGCCATCATGTTCTCCCGGTATGCGAACGGGATGAGATTCAAGCCGGAGGAGGGCCAGAGTGTCCTCATCGAAGGCAGGGTCAGCATATTCGAATCCAGTGGCCAGTACCAGGTCTATGTCGAAAAAATGGAGATGGACGGTATTGGCATTTTGTTTGAACAGCTGGAGAAGGACAAGAAGCAGCTTGCCGAAGAGGGCTATTTTTCCCAGGAGCACAAAAAGCCCCTGCCCAGGTACCCGAGAACCATCACCATAGTCAGTTCGGAAACCGGGGCTGCCATAAGGGATATGATCACAACACTCTCAAGACGATATCCTCTTGTGGAAGTCACTGTCATCAACACACTGATGCAGGGGACCAGGAGCAGGCAGGCAGTGATCGACAATCTGGAGCATGCCGATTCACTGGGCAATGACATCGTCATCCTGGCGCGTGGCGGTGGATCGATAGAGGACCTCTGGACTTTCAACGAGAAAGAAGTGGCGTTGAAGGTCTTCGGCATGACGACTCCCGTCATAACCGGCATTGGACACGAAACGGATACGACACTGGTGGACTACATTTCGGATATGAGGGCGCCGACGCCTACAGCAGCGGCTGAAATGGCGGTGCCTGACCAGAGGGACATCATGGAACGGCTGGTCCAGGCCCGCAATTTCATATCAGACCGTCTTGCCCGGAAGCTGGACATGGGCAGAAGCCGTCTCGATGCACTCAGCAACTATTATAAGCTTAAGAACCCGGATCTGCTCTACGATCAGCAGGCTGAGAAGCTCCTCACCCTGAAAGATGGACTCGACGACAAGATGCAGCAGTCCATAAGGGAAAAGAACTACCGCCTCTCAGCTCTGAAGGAGGGCGTGAAGTACAATACGCCCGGGCCCGCGATCAGAAGGAACCTTGAAATACTGGAAGACCGGGAGGCCCGTCTCAACCGTTCCATAAAAATAAGGACGAACGATTCGAAGCACAGCCTCACCCGCATGGTCGAAAGCCTGAACTCACTGAGTCCCACCAATGTACTTCTGCGGGGATATTCATTCACCACAGGTAAAGATGGCATCGTCAAAGATGCAGGCGATCTCAAAGCCGGGGACGAAGTGCAGACGACTTTTGCGCGTGGAAGCATTGTATCGAAAGTGACAGAGGTGAACGAAGATGACAGAAACCAAAAGTGAGACATTCGAAGATAAGATGAAGCACCTGGAGAACATCGTGAAGCAGCTCGATGAAGATGAGGTTTCCCTCGAAGAATCACTCAAGCTCTATCAGAAGGGTGTAGAATTGACTGCAGAGTGCGAAAAGATATTGAAAGATGCCGAACTGAAAGTTGAAACCTTGAACCGTAAGGGAGCAGAGGATGAATAGGGACATGCAGGGATATCTTGAGGAAACCGAAGCCCGTATCCTTTCGCACCTCGAAAGCAACCATGTATCAGACACCATCCGAGTTTCCAGCAGCTACTCTGTAAAGGCGGGCGGGAAGAGGTTCCGCCCCTACCTTCTCTTTGCCACACTGGAAGCGCTTGGGAAGGATCCCATGAAGGGCGTCCATACGGCAGCAGCCATCGAGATGATCCACACCTATTCGCTCATCCATGATGATCTGCCTGCCATGGATGACGATGACTACAGGCGGGGCAAGCCCACCAACCATAAGGTATTCGGCGAGGCGGCAGCCATTCTGGCGGGGGACACCCTCCTCACTGAGAGCTTCAGCATCATGGCATCGGACGAGGCACTTTCTGCAGAGAAGCGTCTCGCCATCATCAGCCGGACCGCATCGAAAGCCGGTTTCAATGGTATGATCGGCGGACAGATGCTGGATATGGAAGCCGAAGGGGAAGAAATCGGTTTCCGCCAGCTTGAACACATCCACCAGTACAAGACCGGCCAGCTGATCGTCCTGCCCGTAGAATGTGCATGCATCATTGCAGATGCGCCCCGGGAAATCAGGAATCGGCTGCTGGAGTTTTCTGAAAAGCTGGGCATCCTCTTCCAGATCAGGGATGACATACTGGATGTGGAAGGTGATATGGCTGTTACAGGCAAGCAGGTGGGCAGTGATGAACGCAAGAACAAGATGACATACGTCAGCACCTATGGGCTGGAAGGTGCCCACGAGGAGCTTGTAAACCTTACTGATAGTGCCGGTGAAATACTCGATGGCCTGTCCGGAAAGGTCGATACACAGGAACTTCATAATGTACTGCAGATGTTTGCAGTCAGAGACCAATGATAATTCATACCCATGAATTATCATTTTTATTTTTTCCCTGTTGATAAAAGTGGTATAATTGGCATTAGCAAATTTAAAGGTGGTTGCTATATGAATCTATATAGTATAAAAGACCCATCATTTTTGAAACAGAAGAATGATGAGGAACTAAAAATACTGGCACAGGATGTAAGGGAATTTCTGATCCAGTCATGTTCGAGGACAGGCGGCCACATCGGAGCCAACCTTGGCGTAGTGGAACTGACGATTGCCCTGCATAAGCATTTCGATTCGCCGGATGACCGGCTGATTTTCGATGTGGGTCATCAGGCATATATTCATAAGATTCTGACCGGCCGCATCAGTGAATTTGAAACGCTCAGACAATATAAAGGATTGTGCGGATTTCCAAAGATGCGCGAATCCGATCATGATGTCTGGGAGGCGGGTCATTCATCCACCAGTCTATCAGCAGCCATGGGCATCGCAAAAGCACGCGATATAAAAGGGGAGGGACACCATGTTGTTCCCGTCATCGGTGACGGGGCATTGACAGGCGGCATGGCCCTTGAGGCACTCAACCATATCGGCTCTGACAGAACAGACATGACCATCATTCTGAACGATAATGAAATGAGCATCGCACCGAACGTAGGAGCGATGCATAACATGCTCGGCAGAATGCGTACGAACACGCAGTACAACAGGGTCAAACATGATATAGAAGACTTTCTGAACCGCCTGCCGCAGGTGGGCGCGAGACTCAGGGACATGGCCGACAGAATAAAGGACAGTATGAAATACCTCGTCGTCGATGGTGTGTTTTTCGAGGAACTCGGCATCAAGTATATCGGGCCGGTGGACGGCCATGATTTTGAGGAGCTGTCCAACGCCATAAACATCTCGAAGGACTACAAGGGCCCGGTAGTCGTCCATGTCATCACCAAGAAGGGCAAGGGCTACCATCCGGCTGAAGACGACAAACTTGGCAAATGGCATGGCCTTGGCCCATACAAGATAGATACGGGCGAGGTGCTGGGCAGCAAATCCACACCGTCCTGGAGTGAATTCATGTCCAACACGGTGCTGGAACGCGCCAAAAAGGACGAGCGGATCGTTGCACTGACACCTGCCATGCCCGTCGGCAGCAAGTTGACGAAATTCCAGAATGAACTGCCCGGACGTTTCTTTGATGTCGGCATCGCCGAACAGCATGCAGTCACCATGTCGGGCGGTCTGGCAGCAAGCGGCATGCGTCCGTACCTTGCAATCTATTCCACTTTCCTGCAACGGGGATATGACCAGCTGCTGCATGATGTGGACCGTCAGAATCTGAACGTCTTCCTGGGCATCGACCGGAGCGGGCTGGTCGGCGCTGATGGAGAAACCCACCAGGGGGTCTTCGACATCAGTTTCATTTCTCCATTGCCGAACATGACCTTGATGATGCCGAAGGATGAAGTGGAAGCGGAACAGATGATCGACTTCGCCTTTGAACATGAGGGGCCAGTCGCCCTCAGGTACCCGCGCGGCAATATCAAAGGCATCGAAGCACCTGCTCCGCGTGAACCTCTGGAGTACGGCAGCTGGGAAACGGTAGTGGAGGGTGACGACCTTTCCATCATCTCCTTCGGTCCCACTCTGGATCTCGCGATAGACGCAGCAGTGGCCCTCAAGGAAACGGGTATCAACGCCGAAGTCATCAATGCCCGGTTCATCAAGCCGATGGATGAAGAGATGCTCCAGTCAATCGGATACGCGGGCAGGCCCGTACTCACAGTCGAGGAAACCATGCTCAATGGTGGACTTGGAAGCATGATTGCTGCCTTCATGGCCGATCATGGTTTCAAGAACGGCATCAGAAGGATTGGCATCGACAACGAATATGTAGAGCACGGAGATGTCAATAAACTGCTTGAAGATATCGGCATCACTACAGATAATATCATCCTGCAGTCCAAGACCCTTATGGAGTGGGAAAATGAAAAAGAAATCAAGAATTGATGACTATCTTCATCAGAACTTCAATCTGGGTACACTGGAGGAAGTCAGGCGGATTGTCATGGCCGGAAAGGTGCTCAACAACAACCAACCGGTCTACAAGCCTTCCGAAATCATTGATATCACGAAAGCCGATGTACGGTTCAAAAATATAAAACCCTATGTTTCAAGAGGCGGCATCAAGCTGGATCACGCTGTGAAATCTTTTGGGATGGAACTTTCGGGCAAAGTCGTGACCGACATCGGCAGCTCCACCGGCGGGTTTACAGATTGTGCCCTGCAGAAGGGGGCCATACATGTTTATGCAGTCGATGTCGGTACGAACCAGCTGGATTACAGGCTGCGTACCGATGACCGTGTAACCGTCATGGAGCAGACGAATTTCAAGGATACCGAATCATACGATTTCACCAGATTGCCCGACATATTCACGATAGATGTCTCATTCACCTCCATCGTTCCGATACTGCGTCATATCATCCAGCTGTTCGACCATGAATATGAAATTGTCGCCCTGATCAAACCCCAGTTCGAATCCTACCTTGAGGAAAGGGAGGAGAGCGGAATCATCACATCCCGGGAAACGCATGAAAATGTAATCCAGCGCGTACTCGCCGAGTGTGAGGCCCTCGGGCTATCAGCGGCCGGTCTCGACCGGTCTCCCATTACGGGGACCAAAGGGAACACCGAGTACCTGCTTTACCTGAAATATGCCAAAGGAACCGAAACGTCCATAGAAGAAAAGGATATTCAGCATAGTGTTTATGGCTGATGTCCTTTTTTTATGTTATACACATTCATTTTGTGATATTATATGTATAAATATACAAAAGGGGTACGCGAGGAGGACAACCATGTCTAATAAATCAATTCGACAGATAAAGATCAGGGAAATCATTACCAACAGTAAGGTCGAGACACAGGAGGACCTGGTGGAACGGCTGAACGAATATAACTTCAATGTCACGCAGGCGACGGTATCCCGGGATATCAAGGAACTCCAGCTCATCAAAGTACCGACGCCGAGCGGCTCCTACGTCTACAGCATGCCGAAGGACCGGAAGTTCCACCCCTTGGAAAAACTGGGCAGATATCTCATGGATAGCTTCGTAAAGCTGGATTATGCCGATAATCTACTGGTGTTAAAGACCTTGCCCGGAAATGCCCAGTCGATCGGTGCCATCATCGACCAGCTTGAATGGGAGGAAGTCGTCGGCACCATCTGCGGTGATGATACATGCCTGATGATATGCAGAAACGAAGAAGCACAGAAGGAAATCAGGGATCGGATATTCAATTTGATCTAAATTGGAGTGTTTAATTTGCTCATACGTCTAAACATTAAAAACCTGGCAGTCCTCAAGGATATAGAACTGGATTTCGACAGCGGACTCACTGTCATATCCGGTGAGTCCGGTGCCGGGAAATCGATGATCATCGAAGCAATCAGATACCTTTACGGAAAACGCGCGTCCGTCGAGGACATCCGTCATGAAACGGCGGGCGCCGTCATTGAAGGCGTCTTTGATTTCCCGGAATCGGAAAAGATGCAGGATCTGCTCGGGAAGAATGATATAGAGGAGGACGAACTCTACATCGTCAGAAGGGAAGTCATGCAGAATCGCAAGAGCATCATCAAGATAAATTCCCATATGATCACACTTGGAGCCCTCAAGGAAATCATGAATGAAGTCGTCAGCATCCATTCCCAGTCCTCCCAGTCCGAAGCGCTCGAGCACAGCATGCATATACGGTATCTCGACCGCTATATCGATGTGAAGGATAGGGAGGCTTTCGGGAAATACCAGGAGAGCTTCGAGCGTTTCAAAGCGCTTGAAGCAAGAATCAGGGAACTTGAATACAAGGACAAAAACAGGGTCCAGCAGTTGCAGATGTACCAGCACCAGTACGAGGAACTTACAGCCATGGAACTGGTGGAGGGGGAGGAGGAGAAGCTCGAAGAGGAAATAAGCTACCTCGACAACTTTGAAAAGATCAACAATACGCTTTCCCTGATCCACGCGCAGCTCAGTTCCGAATATGCACCGCAGACACTGCTCTATGACATCCATGGCCATATCGAAACACTGTCCAGCTACGACGAAAGCTATAGGGAGTTCGGCGACACGGTGCTTGAGGCTTACCATCTGCTGAATGAGCTGGACAGCAGGGTGGGGAGCGACCTGTCCACCCTCGACTACGATGAAGAAAGCCTCAACATGAAGCAGGCCCGCCTCTCGAGCCTCAACTCGTTGAAGCGCAAGTACAACAAGACATTGGATGAACTGATTGAATACCGTAGTATGCTGGCAGATGACATCGAACAGCTCGAGAACATCGCGCAGTCATTCGATGCTCTTGAAAAGGAAAAGGCGAAAATGCTGAAGCAGATGGAGCAGCATGCCAAGGACCTGCATGACTACAGGATTGAACAGAAGCATTTCCTTGAAAACAGAATAAAGAAGGAGCTCCAGGATCTGGATATGCCTGAAGCGGACTTTGAAGTCAGCGTCAAGGAGACGACATTCGATTCACGGGGGTATTCCGGTGTCGAATTCCTCATCTCCACCAATGCAGGAGAACCGCTCAAAGCCATGAACCGCATTGCTTCAGGCGGTGAAATCGCCCGGGTGATGCTCGCGCTGAGAACAATCTTTACGGAGTTCGATGCACAGAGCATGCTGATTCTGGATGAGATTGATACGGGCGTAAGCGGCTTCGTGGCGACACGGATGGCCGAGAAGATGCAGCTTTTGTCCAAGACACGGCAGGTCATTTCAATCTCCCATCTGCCCCAGGCAGCAGCGCTCGCGGATCATCACCTGTATGTATCCAAGGAGACGGCCGACCAGCGGACAGCATCAAGCGCCACCTATCTCGACGCTGATGATCATGTCTATGAGATTGCCAGGATGCTCAGCGGGTCCGATATTACAGATGCAGCACTGGAAAACGCGAAGACATTGATAGCAGCAAAGAATAAAGAGACGAATTGATCACAATTCGTCTCTTTATTCTTTATCCTCGTCTTTCAATTGTCTGGACTTTTCCAGGAATCGTTCCTGGACCCTTTTCTGACGCTGTTCCCGATGCAGTATATATCCACCGATGAACCAGACGCCAAGCACCGTCAGAACCAGTCCGATGACGAACTGTACCACTGTAAGAGTGAACGGATCGTTGACAATGCCGAAAATACTGTCCCTCATATATTTGATGCCCAGTCCTGCCAGAAATACCGGTATGACCAGTATGACGAGCGCAATCACCTTCTGCATGAAAATCACCCTGAATATTTGTATATCCCCATTATAACCCATGTAGAATGAGTAATAAAACAAATGATTTTTTGACAACCTTCTGAATATTCCATGTTTGGTTAAAATCCTGCAAATTGGTATGTGAATATGTATAATAAAAACTGTAGGGGAGGTAGAATCATGAAGTTTGATGAAATTTTCATAGGGGATAAAAATAAAATGACAGCGCTTTCAGTATGCCGGGCGGCCGACCGTGAAGTGCTAAAACCCCTTATCCGCATAATTGAAGAAAAAGGGATAGTATGTCATCTTGTAGATGACCGGGAGAAATTGAAATCCATGCTGCATTCGTTCGAAGCCGACCATATGATCGATCAGGAAATCAAGATCCATCATGCCGCGGATGACAATGAGGCAGCCGCCGTCTCACTTGGGCTCATCACTTCGGGAGAAGCGAATGTCCTGATGAAGGGGCTGATTCCAACTTCCATTCTATTGAAGGAAGTGCTGAAGAAGGATTATGGACTGATACATAACCGCCTGCTCAGCCATCTGGCATTGTTCGATATGCCAAATTATCACAAAGCTGTCTTTCTGAGTGATGCGGGCATGAATATTGCACCGTCTCTCGAACAGAAGAGGCAGATCGTCGACAATGCACTGGCTTGTGCGCATGGACTTGGGGTCAGGCGTCCGAAAGTGGCGCTTCTGTCTGCAGTGGACAAAGTCACCGATAAGATGCCTTCGACCATTGAAGCAGACATGCTTGCACATTCAGATGCCAAAAACTATGAATTTGATAGTACAATAGAGGGACCACTGCAATTCGATGTGGCAATATCAGAAGACGCGGCCCGGCATAAAGGCATTTCGTCCGAGGTCGCTGGGGATGTGGACATACTGATTGCACCGAATATCGAAGCGGGGAACATCCTCTACAAATCACTGGTCTACTCTGCAGGAGCGAGTGTCGCTTCCGTCATTACCGGGGCCAAGGTGCCCATCGTACTGACATCAAGGGCAGACAGTGCCGAAGACAGATATAATTCCATAAACCTGGCAATGATGATTTCCAAATAAATTATTGGAGTGATAATGAATGATATTTGAAAAGATGGAGCAATACGACTACGAGCAGCTGATTTTCTGCCACGATGAAACAAGCGGACTGAAAGCAATCATCTGTATCCATGACACTACGCTTGGACCCGCACTGGGCGGCTGCAGAATGTGGAAATATGACACTGAAGAAGAAGCTATAGAAGACGTATTGCGCCTGGCCAAAGGCATGACCTACAAGAATGCTGCTGCAGGGCTCAACCTCGGGGGTGGAAAGACAGTCGTCATCGGGGACGCTGAGAAAGACAAATCCGAAGCCTTCTTCAGGGCGTTGGGCAGATATGTCAACAGCCTGGGGGGCAGGTACATCACAGCTGAGGACGTAGGCACTACAGTCAATGATATGGACCTCATCTACCAGGAGACGCCATATGTATGCGGCATCAGCGAGTCATACGGTTCCGGGGGCAACCCGAGTCCGATGACGGCCTACGGTGTATACATGGCGATGAAGCGCACGGCGAAAGAAGCTTTTGATGATGATTCACTCGAAGGCAGAACAATCGCCGTCCAGGGGGTCGGAAACGTTTCATACAGCCTCTGCAAGCATCTGCATGAAGAAGGGGCCAAACTGATCGTCACGGACATCAATAGTGATTCCATCGAACGGGCCGTGAATGACTTCGGAGCCGAAGCGGTGGGCATAGAGGATATCTATTCAGTCGATGCGGACATTTTTGCACCATGTGCCCTCGGGGGCATCCTGAATGACGATACCATCCCCGAACTCAAGGTGAAGGCCGTGTGCGGCAGCGCCAACAACCAGCTGCTGGACAGCGACAAGCACGGGAGCCTCCTCGAGGAGCGCGGTATCGTCTATGCACCGGACTATGTAGTGAACTGCGGAGGTGTCATCAATGTGGCGGACGAGCTCCAGGGATATAATGCAGAGCGTGCGAAAAGCAAAGTGAAGGAAATATACAACCAGATGGATAAGATCTTCTCAATTGCGAAACGCGATGGCGTTACCCCGACTGTCGCAGCAGACCGCCTCGCCGAAGAACGCATCGACAGCATGATGCGCGTCAGAAGCACTTTCTCACTAAATGAAGTGACAACACTCGGCAGGAGGTAGGTGCCACCCATGCGATACACCATCCTTGTAGTCAACCTCGGAGGGACATCCACCAAAGTTGCATTATATGAGAACACTGAAAGCTTTGTACATGAAACAATGAGACATCCGACTGATGAAATCGTCAGACCTCTGGATGAGCAGATAGACTTCAGGCTTGAAGCAATCAGGGGTTTTCTCACAAGAAACGGCATCGACCCCGGGTCCATCGATATGGTCAGCGCCCGTGGAGGACTCCTGAAGCCGATAAAGGGCGGGACATATGATATAAATGACAAGATGGTCGAGGACCTGGAGACGAACAGATATGGCAAGCATGCTTCCAATCTGAGCGGCGTCATTGCAGACAGATTCCGCGAAAAATATGGGTGCAGAGCGGTCATCACTGATCCGGTGGTCGTGGACGAACTGGTTGAGGAAGTGCGCCTTACCGGGCTCAGGGACATCGAAAGGAAGTCTGTCTTCCATGCACTCAACCAGAAGGCTATCGCACGCAAATATGCTGCGTCCATCGGAAAAAGCTACTCTGATGTCAATGTCATCGTCTCTCATATGGGGGGCGGCATTACCATCGGGGCGCACAAAAAAGGCAGGGTCGTCGATGTGAATGACGGCCTCTCCGGCGAAGGGCCGATGAGTCCAACCCGTACAGGTTCCCTGCCCAACGGCGGTCTCGCGAGATTCATCATCGAGAACAACCTGGATTATGACAGCATCTACGAAATATTGACTAAAGAGGGCGGGTTCATTTCACTTGCAGGCACCCAGGACGCCCTTGAACTTGAAAAGCGCGCAGCCTCTGGAGACGAAGCGACCCAGAAAATCTTCAGAGCGCTTGCCGCCCAGATTGCGAAGGAGATCGGCTCCCGTTCTGCCATGCTGGAAGGGCAGGTGGATCAGATCATATTTACCGGGGGGCTGGCCCACAGCAAGTATCTCATCGACCTCGTCAGACCCTATATTTCATTCATTGCGCCCGTCTCGGTCTTCCCTGGGGAAGAAGAGATGCAGGCGCTGGCAGAAGGGGCGTACCGTGTTCTGACAGGCAGGGAAGAAATGAAAACCTATATGTAGGAGTGGATATAATGGCATACGAATACGACCTGGTCATACTGGGTGGCGGAACTGCCGGCTATGTTGCAGCCATCAAGGCGGGACAGGCCGGCCTGAGGACGGCAATCGTCGAAAAGGAGAAGCTTGGAGGGACATGTCTCCATAAAGGGTGCATACCGACAAAGAGCATGCTCAAATCCGCAGAGGTGGCCAATACCATGAAACATGCCGACATTTTCGGAATTGGAGCGGTGGAACCCGAAATTGACATGACGAAGATACAGGAGCGAAAGCGGGATGTGGTGGACCAGATGTACAATGGGGTCAAACATCTCATGAAAAAGCACAAGGTCGATGTCTTCAACGGACATGGCCGCATACTCGGCCCCTCCATATTTTCACCGATGGCAGGCACGGTCGCGGTCGAACATCCGGAGGATGAAGAAGCGGAAAGTGAAATCCTCATCAACCAGCATGTAATGATTGCCACAGGATCCCATCCGCGTCCCTTGCCCTTCCTCCCGTTCGACGGCAATCTCGTACTTTCAAGCGATGACATGATGACGCTCGATCACGTCCCTTCCAGGATGGCAATCATCGGGGGTGGAGTGATCGGTCTTGAATTTGCGAGCATACTGACGGATCTCGGTGCGCATGTCACCGTGGTCGAAGCAGGCAGCCAGATCATCCCCCACGAGGACAAGGATGTTGCAGGGGCACTGAAAAAAGCGCTCGAAGCCCAAGGCGTCGTCTTCAAGATCGGCATTGCCCTGGACGAAGAGCGTATCAAAAAGGATGAAAGTACCATCACACTTCAGTTCGATGAAGGAGAGGAGACTTTTGACAAGGCTCTGATTGCCATCGGCCGGGCCCCGAATACTGAAGATCTCGGACTTGGCAATACGAAGATACAGCTTGATGGCGGATATATCTCCACCAACGCGTACTACCAGACAAAAGACGCAAACATCTATGCTGTAGGTGACGTCATCGGCAACATGCAGCTGGCCCATGTGGCTACGAAAGAGGCGGTCACTGCAGTCGAACATATGGCGGAGCATCGACCATACACCCTCGACTACAATGCTGTACCAAGATGCATCTATACCCATCCTGAAGTGGCTTCGATCGGCATGACCGAACAGATATTGAAAGAGAAAGGTATGGAATATTCCATACATAAAGTGCCATTTGCAGCGGTCGGAAAAGCGGTAATTTCCCATGGGGACAAAGGATTTGGTAAAATACTTGTAGAACCGGAAACAAAGGATATACTCGGCCTCTCCCTCGTAGGCCCCGGAGCCACCGAATTGATCAACGAAGCGGCTCTGGCCAAATTTCTCGATGCATCAGCACTTGAAATCGGCAGCGCCATCCATGCCCATCCCTCCATAGGGGAAGTATTGATGGAGCTCGGCCTTGATGCAGAAGGAATCGGTATCCATGTATAAGGAGGACACTACATTGTTGGATTATAAAGAAGAAGGCCTCGAACCCGAGGACCTGAAGGAAATGTATCGTACGATGCATCTTGCAAGAAAACTTGATGAACGGATGTGGCTGCTCAACCGTGCCGGAAAACTGCCGTTCGTCATTTCCTGCCAGGGGCAGGAGGCGACACAGGTCGGCGCTGGATATGCGCTTGACCGCGACGTGGACATCATCAGCCCATACTATAGGGACCTTGCGCTCGTTACGCATTTTGGCATGACAGCAGAGGAGACGATGCTGTCCGCTTTTGCCAAGAAGGGTGATGTTTCAAGCGGCGGAAAGCAGATGCCCTCGCACTTCAGTAAAAAATCCTGCAACATCATGACACAGGGCTCCAGTGTAACAACACAGCTCCTGCATGCAGTCGGTGCAAGCTTCAAGTTCAAGATGGACGATGAGAAGCGGGTGGCTCTGACAACGCTCGGGGAAGGCTCTTCGAACCAGGGGGACTTCCACGAAGGTCTGAATTTTGTCGGTGTGCATGACCTGCCCTTCATATGCATCATCGAAAACAATGATTACGCAATCAGCGTACCCCGCGAGCTCCAGTATGGTGCGGAAAAGCTATCAGACCGGGCGCTCGGATACGGCATGCATGGCGAGCATATAGATGGAAATGACCCGATAGCAGTATACAAGGCTGTCAAGGAAGCAAGGCAACGCGCAGTCAATGGAGAAGGCGGCACGCTCATCGAAGCGATGTCCACACGACTGACCGCCCATTCTTCCGACGATGATGACAGCTACCGGGAGAAGGAAGAACGTGAAACCATGAAGGAATCGGATTGTCTGATCAAATTCAGATCCTATATTCTGGAGCACGGTGTTGCAGACGAGGCATGGTTCGAAGCACTGGAAAAAGAAGCCAAAGCAGTCATCACCGATGCGACAAAGGCAGCTGAAAAAGCGCCTTATCCGGATCCCGAGGAAGCCCTGACGCATGTGTATGAGGAGGTTCAGCATGGCTAAAATATCATATTTGCAAGCGATCCACCAGGCACTCGATTATGAAATGGGCCAGGATGAGAGTGTATTCGTCCTCGGTGAGGATGTGGGCAAGAAAGGCGGCGTCTTCAAGGTGACTGCCGGTCTCCAGGAAAAATACGGCGCACTGCGCTGCCTTGATACACCATTGGCAGAATCCAACATCGTCGGCACCAGCATCGGTGCTGCCATGATGGGAAAAAGACCTGTGGCGGAAATCCAGTTTGCAGACTATATCCTGCCCGCAACCAACCAGATACTGAGTGAAGCGGCGAAAATCAGGTACCGTTCCAATAACGACTGGAACTGTCCGATTGTCATCCGTGCGCCGTTCGGCGGCGGCATTCACGGGGCACTCTACCATTCCCAGTCGGTTGAGACCATCTTCGCTTCGACCCCCGGACTGAAAGTCGTTGTGCCATCCACACCAGCCGATGCCAAAGGACTTCTGATTTCTGCAATCCGGGACAACGATCCCGTATTGTTCTTTGAGCACAAGAAGGCCTACCGTCTTCTCAAGGAAGAAGTACCTGAAGGCGACCATACCGTACCAATCGGCAAGGCGGACATCAAGCGCGAAGGGGACGACATTACGGTCATTACATATGGCCTCTGTGTCAACTATGCCCTCCAGGCAGCCGAGCGGCTGTCGAAGGATGGATATGAAGCGGAGATACTCGATCTCAGGACCATCTATCCACTGGATAAGGAAAGCATCATCAAGGCAGCTTCCAAAACAGGGAAGGTACTGCTTGTTACCGAGGATAATCTTGAGGGCAGTATCATCAGTGAAGTAGCAGCAATCATAGCAGAGAACTGCCTGTACGATCTGGATGCGCCCATCATGAGACTGGCAGGGCCGGACGTCCCGTCCATGCCATATGCGCCACCGATGGAAGATTTCTTCATGATCAATCCCGACAAGATAGAAGCCAAAATGAAAGAGCTCGCGGAGCATTAAGGAGGACAATACCTATGGAAGAAGTGCTGATGCCGAAGCTCGGCGAAAGTGTTACAGAAGGAACCATTGAAAATTGGCTGGTTCAGCCGGGGGATACGGTGGGGGAATACGATCCTTTGTGTGAAGTCATCACCGACAAGGTGACGGCCGAAGTGCCTTCCGTATTCGATGGAACGATCAAGGAACTCCTCGTCGATGAGGGGGATACAGTGGAAGTCGGCACACCGATATGTCTCATGGAAACAGAAGGTGCTGCAGAAGCCGGGAAGGAAGATGAAAGTGGCGCGGAACCGTCACAGGAGGCACCCCCAGCTTCAGAACAGGTGGAGGAGACGCCGTCTTCCGGGCATACAGGCACCCGAGACGTACCGAAGAATGGCAAATCACGGATTTCACCTGTCGTGATGCGTCTGGCCGATGAGAATGATATCGACCTCAACACGATTGAAGGTACAGGATTTGAAGGTCGTATTACGAAGAAGGATGTTCTGAAAACGATCGAAGCCGGTCCTCAGGCAGCCGAAACACAGCCGAAGGCAGCAGCGTCTCCAGAGCAGGAGGCAACGCCTGCCCCGGCCGGTCAGAATATCGTGGCGGGGGATGAGATACCGGTGACCGGTGTCAGGAAGGCAGTCGCCAGCAAGATGGTGCAGTCCAGCCAGGAAATCCCCCATGCATGGCTGATGATGGAAGTGGACGCCACCAACCTGGTGAATGTCCGCAACAGGCACAAATCTTCATTTAAGGAGCGGGAAGGGTTCAATCTCACCTTCTTCAGTTTCTTTGTCAAGGCGGTCGCCGAGACATTGAAGGAGTACCCGATGCTGAACAGTTCATGGCAGGGGGACAGAATCGTCATCAACAGGGACATCAACATCTCCATTGCTGTGGCCGGGGATGACAAGCTCTATGTTCCGGTCATACGGAATGCAGACGATCTTTCCATCAAAGGCATTGCCAAGCAGGTGGGTGAACTTGCCGCGCTCGGCCGCAACCACAAGCTCACCCAGGACCACATGGCAGGGGGCACGTTTACCGTAAACAACACGGGGGCATTCGGTTCCGTCCAGTCAATGGGCATCATCAACCACCCCCAGGCTGCCATCCTGCAAGTAGAATCCATTGTCAAAAAGCCTGTAATCATTGATGATATGATCGCCGTCAGACATATGGTCAACCTCTGCCTCTCCATCGACCACCGTATTCTGGATGGTCTGGTGGCAGGACAGTTCCTGAAAGCCGTCAAAGAAAGAATTGAAGCATATTCTGTTGAAACCACTTCGGTCTACTAAGCTTTACAAAACCCTTCATCCGCTATAGAATTATATAAAAGGAACTGAAATCACATCCTCTCCATGGGGCTGTTTCAAAAGGAGTTTTTATAATGAATATGGATTTCAATATGTATATGAACGATGTCGTCAGTCAGGCAAGAAGCGAAATGAGGGATTCCGGCTATACGGAATTGACCACGCCGGAAGAAGTCGACCAGCATCTTTCAAAAGAAGGAACCGCACTTGTAATGGTCAACTCGGTATGTGGCTGTGCCGGCGGCATTGCACGTCCGGCTGCCAAACACGCCCTCAATTATGACAAACTGCCGGACCAGCTGCTCACTGTATTTGCCGGACAGGACAAGGAAGCGACTGAACATGTCAGGGAAAAGGCGCCTGAATACCTCCCATCCTCCCCGTCATTTGCCCTCTTCAAGAATGGCCAGGTCGTGGATATGATCGAGAGGCATGAAATTGAAGGTCATGAAACAATGAGTGTCATCACCAACCTGCAGGCATGGTTCGAAGAACACGGCAAAGAAATCTGATGAACGAAAAAAAGAGGTCCCGAGGGACCTCTTTAATTTGGTTACACTGTTGTCAGCATGCTGACTCCGAAAAGCAGGCCCGAGATGACAATGAGAATTATCATAAACCAGATCACTGCTTTCTGAACTTTTTTGTTGTTCATAAAACCATCCTTAAGAATTTGTTCTTTTAATTATAATACACGTCTACTGTACAATCAACTCAACTATTGGAGGAAGCTATTTATGAACAAGGACAGACTCGTCGATCAATTTATGGAAATGGTCCAGATCGATTCCGAAACCGGTCATGAAAGGGAAATGGCCGACTATCTGATCAGGACATTCAAAGACATGGGTATCGAAGCCCATGAAGATGATACACAGGAGATAACCGGCTACGGGGCGGGCAACATACTCGTCAAGCTCAAAGGAGACAACTCCAAGGCCGAACCGGTCTATTTCACAGTGCATATGGATACCGTCGCACCCGGTGTGGGTGTAAAACCGTCCATCGATGGGGACTATATCGTCAGCGATGGTTCAACGGTCCTCGGGTCGGATGACAAGGCGGGGATTGCGGCACTCATCGAAGCTATTCATTCCATTAGGGAATCCGGCATGTGCCACGGTGACATCGAAATCATCATCACCGTCGGGGAAGAGTCCGGGCTCGTGGGGGCGAAGGCATTTGATGCTTCCCAACTGAAAAGCAGGTTCGGCTATGCGATCGACTCCACGGGCAAAGTAGGTACTGTGGTTACCTCCGCACCGACCCAAAGCAAGATTGAAGCGCATATACATGGCAAAAAGGCACATGCAGGCGTCGCTCCGGAAACAGGCGTCAGTGCGATCAACATCGCGGCCCGCGCGATCAGCCAGATGAAACTCGGTCGTATCGATGAAGAGACGACGGCGAACATCGGCCGTTTTGAAGGCGGCAGCGCGACGAATGTCGTCACAGACTATGTTTATCTGCTGGGTGAGGCGAGAAGCTTGGATGATGCCAAGATGGAAGCTCAGACAAAGCATATGAAGGAGACCTTCGAACGCATCGCCGAAGATATGGGCGGCCGTGCAGAAGTGGATACAAAAGTGATGTATGCCGCACTGAATGCATCCAAAGACTCGAATGTCGTCAGGACGGCAGTACAGGCGATAGAAAATATCGGCCGCAGACCCGACCTGATCAGCCTCGGCGGCGGGAGTGACGGCAATATATTCGCCGGAGCAGGACTGGATACGGCGATACTCGGACTTGGATACGAAAACATCCATACGACGGAAGAAAAAATGCCGATAGAGGAACTGCATAAAATTACTGAACTGGTCATTGAAATCATCAAAGTCCAGAATGATAAGGAGTAGAGCGCATGATCTATGATATTGGAGTAGTCGGTCTTGGTGTTATGGGGACGAACATCGCAAAAAATATGTCAAGAAACGGCTTCAAGGTGGTCACTTTCGACTTCTTTGAAGACGTCAGGGAAAACCGCATGACTGAACTTAAAGAAGAGAATGTGGATATCGCATCGTCATTGGAAAATTTTATTGAAAGTCTGAAAAAGCCGAGAAACATCCTCCTTCTCGTGAAGGCGGGGGAAGTGACGGATAAGACCATCGAACAGATTGCACCTTACCTTGGTGAAGGCGATACACTGATCGATGGCGGGAATGAGCAGTATGAAAATACACGTCGTCGCAATATGCAGCTGACTGAAAAGGGTATCAATTTCATCGGCATGGGCGTAAGCGGAGGCGAAGAGGGCGCTTTGAACGGTCCATCACTGATGCCTGGCGGCCAGCGGAAAGCCTATGACAATGTCAGCGGCATACTTGAGAAGATCGCTGCCAAAGCGGATGACGGGAAGCCCTGCGTCACCTATATCGGTGAGGATGGAAGCGGCCATTACGTAAAAATGATCCACAACGGTATTGAGTATGCCGATATGGAACTGATTGCAGAGAGCTATTATTTCATGAAGCATGGCCTCAACATGTCGAATGATGAAATGAGTGCCGTCTTCGACGAATGGAACCAGGGCGACCTCAACAGCTATCTGATTGAAATTACTGCACGCATACTGGAGTTCAAGGATGACGCCGGCAATTACATCATCGATCTGATTCTGGACAAGGCGGGTCAGAAGGGGACAGGCAAGTGGACGGGCATCGAAGGTCTCAAGCTTGGCATCCCACTGTCCCTGATTACAGACAGCGTATTCGTGAGGTGCCTTTCCAGTCTGGTAGAGGAACGGGCACTTATAAGCGAAGCATATCAGAGTGAAATGAATAGCCTGTCTCCCGAGCAGAAGGATTCCGTGCTTGAGGACCTGAAGAATGCTTTGTATATCAGCAAACTGATGAGCTATTCCCAAGGGTTCAGACTGCTCCGTGAAGCAAGTGAAATCTACAATTGGAATCTGCAGCTCGGTGAAATTTCCATGATCTGGAGAAAAGGATGCATCATAAGAGCCCAGTTCCTGGAAGAGATCAACAGGGCATACGAAAATGATCCTGCACTCACCAATCTGCTGCTGGACGACTATTTCAGAAATGTAGTCAAATCCAGCCATCCGAGCCTGCGGCGCATCGGGGTGCTTGCGATAGAAAATGAAATACCGATGCCTGCCTTCCTGAGCGCACTGTCCTATTTCGACAGCATGAAGCAAGAGAGGGTTTCAAGCAACATGATCCAGGCCCAACGCGACTATTTCGGGGCGCATACCTATGAACGGCTGGATAAGCCGGGTGTATTCCATACCGAGTGGCAGTAACACAAAAAAATTCGTCCATCCCAATGAAGGGGATGGACGAATTTTTTATAGATCCTGATACAGCGCCTGCCACACCTGGACTTTGGAATCTCCGGAAACAAAGTCGTTCCGGCTTTTCAGGACCTCCATGGAGAAATTACAGTTGAGATCCTTCTCTTCCTTGAAACGCCATCTACGGAAGATATATCTGTATATATCCCCGGCCGCTTCTGCCGGAGCACCGACGGATTCAAAGATGACAAATTCACTGCTCTCCGTATATGTCTCTTCGAAAGGGCTGGCGAGTGTCGAGGAGACCCCGACGGTCAGTTCCATTCCGCCATCGACATAGCGTTCATGCAGTATGATGCCTTTTATGCCGCCGTCATTATATCTCAGCAGTTCATTCAATACATCATTTTCCTCAAGATACGCAAGAAAGTCATATTTCATCCCACTCCTGTAGTTCTCGAGGGGGAAATTCCGGACGAATCCTGTAATCCGGAAGCTTTCCATATAGGCGTTTCTTGATGGGTACTTCGGACGGTCCACAGGTACCACTTCAAAAGATATGCGCTCCTGTAGATCCAGGGCATCGAAATGCTTTTCGGTTTCATAGGGGGAAATCCCGAAAGCTTCAAGATACGCAATTTTGAAAGAGTCGATATCCCGATAGCCGTAGAACTTTGCGATATCCACCAGTCTGAGGTGGCCCGCCTGCAGCTCATGGGCGATTTCCGTCATCTTCCGTCTAGTCTGATACTCGTAGGGCGTCATGCCGGCAAGTGAAGTGAATATGGTGATGAACGATTTGGGCTCCACCCCCATGTTATCAAGCACACTGTCGTAGTCTATACGTTCACGCAGATGATCCTCTATATAGATGATGAACTTTTCGACAAAATTTACTGTTTCCATTATATCCTCACTTCTCCAGTTATACGTTCCACCATTTGAATCCATCCTTGGACAGAAGGAGGCTGCTTTTGACCGGACCGTCAGAGCCTGAACGATAGTTCGGGAAAGGTGCAATCTCCTTCTCCCATGCTCTGTTGACGGGGTCGACGAATGACCAGGCATTCATCAGTTCTTCATAATGGGTGAAATTGGTCGCGTCCCCGTTCAGGCAGTCATAGACCAGATTTTCATAGGCATCCACTGTACGTGCCAGATCCTGATTGTCGACCGAGTACGAAAGCTTGATCTCTTTGGTGTCCTGCTCCCCCGCATAATCCTTGACGTTCAGGTGCAGCGTAATGCTTTCATTCGGCTGGATGCGGATGACGAGAAGGTTCTTGGCGAGGACATCATCCTCTTCCTTCTGATAATAGAGGTTCTTGGGAACTTCCTTGAACTCCACAACGATTTTTGTTTCCTTGTCCTTCATCCTCTTTCCTGTACGGACATAGAATGGCACGCCGGCCCATCTGAAATTATCAATGAACAGCCTGGCTGCTATGAAGGTGGGGGTATTGGAATCCTCGCTGACATCCGCTTCCTCCCTGTAGCTTTGTACATGTTCGCCCTCTGCGAGACCTTCATCATACTGGCCCCGGACAAAATATTTATTGACATCCTTCTCTTCGACTTTGCGAAGGCTTTTCAGCACCTTGATCTTCTCTTCCCGTATATCATCACTGTTCAGGCTGATCGGCGGCTCCATGCCCAGAAGGGAGACGATCTGGAGCATATGGTTCTGGAACATATCGCGTACAGCACCACTCCGCTCATAATACTCCCCCCGGTCCAGCACGCCGAGCGATTCGGAAGAGGTGATCTGGACATTCGATACATAATGGTTGTTCCATAAAGGCTCGAACAGGCTGTTGCTGAAACGGATGACCTCTATATTCTGTACCATCTCCTTGCCGAGATAGTGGTCGATACGGTAGATTTCATGTTCCCTGAACGACTTTGAGATGTCTTCGTTCAGTTTGTGTGCACTTTCGTAATCCTTGCCGAAAGGCTTTTCTATAATCAGCTTCTTATAGCCGTCCGTTTCTGTCACACCGGAAATCCTCAGGTTGTCTGTAATATCCGTGAAGAACTGGGGCGGCATCGCCAGATAGAAAAGCCTGTTTCCTGCTGTATCATACTTTTCTTCAACTGATTCGAATTTTTCCTTCAATGCAGCATAGCTGGCACTGTCCGTGACGGAGACCTTCACATAATGGATATGCTTCAGAAATGCCTCGAGCCCCTCCAATGTTTCAAGCTTGCCATTGCTGCTTATGGAGGTTCTGGCAATATCCCTGAATTCCGCGTCCGTCAGATCCCGTCTGCCGACAGCAATCAATGCAAAGTCCTTCTTCAAAGCCCCTTCCTGGAAGAGGTGAAAAATGGAAGGCAGGAGCTTCCTCCTTGAAAGATCGCCTGTTGCTCCGAACAATGCGATTGCTACTTTAAATGGTTGAGTCGTCATATCCAACAAGTCCTTTAGTCAAAATTTTTCTTTTATCATTATTCCACTGTATTCTTAAAAACACAACTCTTTAATATGATATAATGGACCAACATTTCAAAAACAGGTGATAGAATGAAATTCAAAGTACTAGGTTCTGGCGCAGGCATTCCATCCAGAACGAGAAACACCCAAAGTTTCGTACTGGATGTCGTCGAGGAGATCAACCAGTACTTCCTCATCGACGCCTCGGAAGCCCTGCAGCACAGAATACTAAATACGACGATCAGGCCATCAAAAATAAAACACGTGTTCATTACACACCTTCATGGTGACCATATATTCGGCCTGCCCG
Organism: Salinicoccus sp. Bachu38; assembly: GCF_038561955.2. Lineage (NCBI taxonomy): Bacteria > Bacillati > Bacillota > Bacilli > Caryophanales > Staphylococcaceae > Salinicoccus > Salinicoccus bachuensis. The sequence goes on from NZ_CP138333.2 coordinate 1,365,116, forward strand.
GATTCCTCTCCTCCCGCGCCCATCAGGGCGGGGAAGGGGTACCGCTTGTGGTCTACGGACCGCCCGGTCTGAAGGAATGGGTCGAGATGACTTTCAAGGTCAGCGGGTCCCACCTCAACTATCCCATCCGCTTTGTGGAAGTCTTCCACAATGGGGAATATGATGTCGAAGGCTTCACGGTGAAGAGCTATCTTCTGGATCACGCAGTCGACAGCTTCATGTATGTCTTCATCGAACCGGACAAATTGGGTGCATTGGACAGTGGAAAGCTCAAGGACATCGGCATTATGCCCGGACCGGTCTATAGGGAAATCAAGAATTCACACACCTTCCGTCACGGGGAGGAAACATATGATACGGCAGATTTCCTGAGTCCGCCGGTAAAGGGGAGGAAGGTCGCCGTCCATGGGGATACGAGGATAATCGACAGGGCAGATTACCTGGAACTTCTCGATGGTTCCGATCTCATCGTCCACGAAGCGACCTATCTTGAAGGAGAACAGGAAAAAGCACACCAGTATTTCCATTCGGAAATTAATGGTGTGCTCAGGAACCTGTCCCCTATTTCATATGGCCAGCTGCTGTTCGGTCACATCAGCAACCGCTATGACGCTGAAATGATACAGGGCGTCGAAGAGCGGCTCGGAGACCGTGCAGTACTTGCATATGACTACCTCGAAATCACCATCCCACGTGATTCGCGATGAAGCTTGCAACGACTTTGCGGTACTTTTCGGGGTTTTTGTTATAACTTTCGACATGCCCGCCACGTTCCGGGTACCATGCCGCCTTTGGCGGCTTTTTCTTTTTATACAGCTCTTCTGTATGGCTGTGGGGAATGAATTTGTCAGGCTTCGAGTGGACGAAGAGAACCGGTTGTTCTATCTTTTCAATGACCCTGATGGGAGAAACTTTGAATAGTGAGAATCTGCTCCTGATACGGAAGAAGATATTCGTGAATATCAGGATCAGCGGAGACCCTATTTTCGTATACTGGCTGAATATGTTCGTCAGTTCATCCCCCAGAGTGGAGAAGGAAGCATCCGAAATATAGAACTTGGCCCGGTTGGAAAGTTCACCTGCATAGAGCAGCATCGTGGCAGCACCCATGGACTCGCCGTGTATCCCGACCTCAATGTCCGGCCCGTAATGGTCGAAGAGGTAGTCCACGACGGTTTCAAGATCATACTTTTCGTAGAAGCCATAGGTCGAATGGATGCCCCCTGTATTTCCATGGCGTCTGGCATCATAGATGACACAGTTGTATCCCATGTCCGTGAACATGTTCAGGTATTTGATCGAACTGATCTTGTTCTCCGTCACTCCATGGCACAGCACCATCCACTTGTTCGTCTCATTCGGATGGACGAAGATGGCATTGATGCTGTAGTCGAATTTCGACGGGATGAGGAGGTCATCCTGGGGCAGGCCCTGGAAAGTTTCCATGTTCAGCCGTTTGGCCCTTGTCTCCCGCCTTTTGATGACCTCTACGTCCCTCAGTTTGAAGAACAGGGCCTGGCTCGATGCATAGTAGCCAAGTGTAATGAACAGGATGATGATGGAGCTGGCCAGTGCGGTCAGCCACTTTATTAAAGGTTTCATGCTCTATGCTCCTCATATCTGATCAGTTTGACTGCATCCAGGATGTTCTCATACTCCTGCTGTGAAAGTTCAGGCATGCTTCTGTAGCTTTCCACATTGGATTCAAGCTGGGCAAGGCTGCTCACCCCGTTTACGATTACAGCATCGTTGTGTCTCAGGAAGGCATAGGAGAGGGCGGTTAGGTCGCCATTGATCTTCTCAAGCCTGCTGATGGTATCCTGCAGCTCTTCATATGAATACTCCAGCACACCGTCTTCAAACTTGTTCTCCAACACCTTCCGGGAATTGCCGCTCAACAGTCCTTTCATCACAGGGCCTCTGGAAAGTATCTTCACTTCCTTATTCAGATTGTCGGCCACTTCCAAAGGTCTGTTGTCAATCGGGTTGAACTGCATCATCAGCGTCGAAATATCACTGTGCTTCAGATAGTAGTCGATGACGTTGAGGCGGATGGAGGAGATGCCGTAACTTCTGATCACCCCCTCCTTCTTGAGGTCTTCAAATGCAGATATGGTTTCATCCTTGTTGTCTTCAATTGTGCCGCCATGCAGCTGATAGAGGTCGATCGCCTCCATGCCAAGACGGCCGAGGGAGTCCTTGACTGCACTTTTGATATGGCTGGCGGACGGATTCCATCCGATCTTCTCCCGCTTTTCTGCATCGAATTCGTTGCCGGCTTTGGTGCCGATTGTGAATGTATAGTCCGAACGGAACTGCTGCATCACTTCACCCAGGACCTTTTCATTTTCACCAAACTGGTAAAGATCTGCAGTATCAAAGTGGGTGATGCCCGATTCCAGTGCGAAACGGATGATCTTTTCAGTTTCTGATCTGTCGTCCAATGGCAGATTCATGCATCCAAGGGAGAGTTCGGATAGGGTGATATCATCTTTTAACTGAATGTTTCTCATAAGTTCATGCCTCCATTAATTAGTCATTTAGAATTATACCAACACTGGGTGATTTCTTGCATTATTTTGCCTTTTTGTCCATACTATATGATTATTTCCCGCTATGGTAATATACTAACTGTAGCATCAATTGTATCAGTAAGAAGGAGAGGCATGTGGATATGGAAAATAATGATTACTCCCATCTTAAAGAAGAGATCATTTCAAATAATAGGATTTTTGACGGTAAAGTCATCAAAGTCGACCACAGCAGGGTGAAGCTGCCCGACGGCGGGACCGCCGACCGTGAGATAGTATACCATAAAGGTGCCGTTGCCCTCATTGCGGTCCATCAGGAGGAAATGTATTTCGTCCGTCAGTACAGGGTGGCTCCGGATGACTTTCTGCTGGAAATCCCCGCCGGCAAGATCGAGGTGGGGGAAGCGCCCCGCGAGACGGCCATCAAGGAACTGCGAGAAGAGATAGGTGGTGTCGCCGAAGAACTGGAGGAGATCCAGGAATTCTACGTTTCACCCGGCTTCTCCAATGAGTATGTCTACCTGTATGAGGCAAGAGATATGACGATCGATGTCCAGGAGCTCGATGATGATGAATTCCTCGATATCGTCACAGTCCAGCTGCAGGATCTGAAAAAACTGCTTCAGGCGGGGGCCTTCAGGGATTCGAAAACGATCATCGCAGTACAGCATGTAATAGCGGCTTACAATTTATAATAATTCTAAATAAGGTACAAAGGACTTTTAAAAACGTTATAAATTGGTTATAATGTTTTTGATTATCATACAAAGTAGGTGAACACGTGGAAAATCGGATTCAGAGAATCAAGGAAGCACTTCAGGGGGCCCAGTATAAGCTGACACCTCAAAGGGAGGTTACGGTCAGGGTCCTGCTCGAGAATGAACGTGATCACTTAAGTGCCGAAGATGTCTTTCTGAAAGTGAAGGATAAATACCCTGAAATAGGGTTGGCTACAGTCTATCGCACACTCGAGCTATTAAGTGAACTCAAGATTCTCGACAAAATCAACTTCGGCGATGGGGTCAGCCGCTATGACCTCAGAAAAGAGGGCGCCAAGCATTTCCACCATCACCTTGTCTGCATGGAATGCGGAGCAGTAGAAGAAATAGAAGAAGATCTGCTGGAAGATGTAGAGAAAATTGTTGAAAATGACTATAACTTCAAAGTGACGGACCATCGCCTTACTTTCCACGGAATATGCGGCGACTGCCAGAGCAAGAAGGACTAATGGATATGGATTTCAAGAGACATATTGAGGAGTACCTGCTTTTTTTAAGCGTCGAAAAAGGATTGAGCCAATCCTCCATCAGCTCCTATCGCCAGGACCTCATGCAGTATGAGGCCTTCCTGGCCGACCGGGATGCACTCGATCCCTCGCGGATCGACACGGAGCTGCTCATCAGGTTTCTCAAGGAGCTGCGTCATGGGGGCAAAAGTGCCAAAACGATATCACGCATGCAATCGACGCTCAAGAATTTCCACCAGTTTCTCGTCAATGATGGCATCACCTCCCATAACCCGGCACTCCGGCTGCATTCGATCAAGGAGGCCAAAAAGCTTCCTGTCTATCTGACAGTGGAGGAGATGGAAAAGCTCCTGTCCACCCCCGACCAGTCGGTGGCGGGCGTCAGGGACAAGGCAATGATGGAGCTGCTCTATGCATCCGGGCTCAGGGTGAGCGAACTGATAGACATAAGGACTTCCGACCTGAATACGGATATGGGCTATATCCGTATCATGGGAAAGGGGAGCAAGGAGAGGATCGTTCCGATCACCGACTTTGTAGGGGAACTCCTGGAACAGTATATGGAGAATGAGCGGATGGCCCTGCTCAAGGACGATGTCGTCGAAGAGCTGTTCATCACAAATCGGGGCAGAGGCTTCACCCGGCAGGGATTGTGGAAAACGATCAAGAAATACGAGCTTGCAAGCGGAATCGGCAAGAACATCACCCCGCATACTTTCCGGCATTCATTTGCCACACATTTGGTTGAAAATGGTGCAGATTTGAGAGCGGTCCAGGAGATGCTCGGTCACTCCGACATCAGTACAACACAGATCTACACCCAGATTTCCGCTGTAAAAATCAGAGAAATGTATAAAAAATTCCATCCAAGAAAGTAGGAGATAAGAATGTTCAAAAGAATTCATCTGATCGTCCTCGACTCGGTAGGCATCGGTGCCCAGCATGATGCTGCCGAATTTGGCGATACGGGTACGCATACATTGAAGCACACTCTGGAGAGCCACCCTGTAGAACTGCCCAACCTTGAGAAGTTCGGACTCGGATGCATCGATACGCTTCCCGGCCTCGGCTGCCCCGATACACCCCATGCCTTCTACAGCAAGATGAGCGAAGTGTCCCAGGGCAAGGATACGATGACGGGCCACTGGGAAATCGCCGGCCTGAACATCAAGAAGCCGTTCAAGGTCTATCCTGATGGATTCCCGGAGGAGCTCCTGGATAGGATCCGGGAAGCGACCGGCCGTGACATCGTCGGCAACAAGCCTGCGAGCGGCACGGAAATCATCAAGGAGTACGGTGAGCACCAGATGAAGACCGGCGACCTGATCGTCTATACATCGAACGACCCCGTCCTGCAGATAGCTGCCCATGAAGATGTGATTCCGCTCGATGAACTCTACACCATCTGTGAAAAGGTCCGGGCAATGACGACGGATCCGGATTTCCTGGTGGGCAGGGTGATCGCCCGGCCGTATGTCGGCGACTCCAGCGAGAATTTCACACGCACGGAAAACAGGCATGACTATGCGCTCGAACCGTTCGGCAGGACAGTGCTCAATGCGCTTGAGGACAACGGCAACGACGTCATCGCCATAGGCAAGATCAACGACATCTTCACCGGTTCCGGCATCACGGATTCGGTCCGTACGAAGAACAATGAGGATGGCATGGACAAGCTGCTTGAAGTGATGGACAGGGAATTCAACGGCATCTCATTCCTGAACCTGGTGGACTTCGATGCGCTCTATGGCCATAGGAGGAATCCTGAAGGATACAGCAATGCGCTCAAGGCATTCGACGACCGTCTGCCTGAAATCGTCTCTAAGCTTCGGGAGGATGACCTCCTGGTCATCACTGCGGACCATGGCAATGACCCGACATACACCGGCACGGACCATACGCGTGAGAATGTGCCGCTCCTGATGAAGGCGGGCGGAGAGAGGGCATACGGCCCACTCAGGGATTCCGATACCTTCAGCGACATCGCAGCAACGATTGCCGAAAACTTCGAAATTGAATATGATACTCATGGCGAAAGCTTGTTCAAGGAGATCACGGAAGATGAAGAATAAATATTTCACCTTAATCGTGATTGTACTCCTTGCTCTGATATGGGGTTTCGTCTACTGGGTGCTTGTTCTATAGAAAACATCATTTCCGATGTTTTCTTTTTTTGATGGCGGCCTCCCTTTCAAGGATGACATCCGACCGGTCCCTCAGGCGGTGCTTGAAGACGATGGATGCATCGCGGACGAACCGGCCTTCCGCCCATGTTTTGAAGGCTCCGATGTCCAATGGGCCGCCGTAATGACGGTGCAGCACCAGCCACATGTCTGCGGTCAGCGGAAAGGGCAGGGGACGGAACGGTTCGGTTTCCATATCGTCCATCCTCTGTGCCATCATCCCGATCAGTGCATCATCCATGCCGAGAGCAGCCAGGTCATACATGTTTTCATCATGAAGTTTCATCGCCCGCCGATATGACCTTATGGCCCCATTGATGTTTCCACGCCTGTAATGGTATTCTCCGGTGGCGAGCAGAATGAGGAACACTTCTGGATCATTTTTGGAGAAGTCGGGCTTCGACTTCCAGGCCGCCTCCATGATTTCATGGCATTCGAAGTAATCTTGCTTTATAATGAGTTCGTTATAGAAATCTATAAGATGTAACAGTTTCATGTTATCGTCTCCTGATATCGAGGTAATTTTTTATGAATGGATACAAAGTACAACTTGATGTGTTTGAAGGCCCGCTGGACCTTCTGCTGCACTTGATCAAAGAGCTTGAAATCGATATCTATGACATACCGATGAAGACGCTCACACGTCAGTATATGGAATATATCGATGAAATGAAAGAGCTTGAAATCAATGTTGCAAGCGAATATCTCGTGATGGCCAGCGAACTGCTGAAAATAAAGAGCCATATGCTTCTGCCCGAACCGCCCCATATGGAAGAGGAGTATGAAGACCCGAGGGAATCGCTGATGGAACAGCTCATCGAGTACCAGAACTACAAGCAGTATGCCGAACAACTGGCCGAGCTGAAGAAGGAAAATGAAAAGATCTACATCAAGGCGCCCCATGCGTTTGAGGAGAAGGCGGACGATGATGCCCCGCTTGAGGTTTCGCTTGCGGATCTGATGGCGGCCTACCAGAAGGTGAGGGCCAGGGTTTCGGTCGACCGGCCACGGAACATCACAATCACAAGGGAGTCCGTCTCCCGGGAGTTTGCCGAGTCATTCCTGCGCCAATGCTTCTCAGGAAAGAAAACGCTCGGGCTCCGGGACATCTTCACCTTTTCGGAGTCGAAGCCCAAAGTCGTGGCTGTGTTCCTCACCCTCCTGGACCTCGTAAAGGACAATCAGCTGGCCATCCATCCAAGGGGCCGGGATGATTTTGAAATTGAAAGGCTGTATGACTAATGGAGAAAATGGAAATCATTGAAGGTTTATTGTATATTGCAGGGGATGCCGGCCTGTCGGAAGAACAGCTGATCATGCATGTCCCGATTACGAAATCACAGCTCGACAAGGTGGTGGAGACGTATGAAAGACCGAACTTCACCATCCAGAGGCATGGCGACAAGTATTTCTTGAAGACGACCCGGCATATGGAAAAGTATATACAGCGGATTCTGGACGACAGGCCGGGCCAGAAGCTCTCCCAGGCTTCGCTTGAAGTCCTGTCCATCATCGCCTACAACCAGCCCGTCTCAAGAGGAGACATAGAAACGATGAGGGGCGTGGCATCGGACGGGCCGGTCTCCACGCTTCTCGGAAAGGGACTGGTCGCAAAGAAGAGCATGCACGATGAAAGGGCCGCCCATTTTGTAACGACGGACTACTTCCTGCAGCTTTTCGGACTGGAGTCGCTCGAAGAGCTGCCATCGCAGAAGGATATCATGGAACAGGAAGAAATGGATTTATTTTTTGAAAGTATAGAGGAGGAATAGCAATGGAAGAAGTAAGATTACAGAAAGCAATTGCAAACAGTGGCGTCACTTCAAGGAGAAAGGCCGAAGTGATGATTGAAGAAGGACGGGTGAAGGTCAATGGCGAGACGGTCACGGAACTCGGTACGAAAGTGAAGCAGAACGACAGGATCGAAGTGGATGGTGTACCGCTCAGCCAGGAGGAGAAGGTCTATATCCTCTACTACAAACCGGCAGGGGAGATCTCCACGGCAGAAGACGAGAGGAGCCGCAGGACTGTAGTGGACGCCTTCGAACGGATGGATGTCCGCCTGTATCCCGTAGGCCGCCTGGACTATGACACTTCCGGCATTCTGCTCATGACGAACGATGGAGAGTTCACCCAGTATATGACACACCCCAAATATGAAGTCAGAAAGACTTACCGGGTGAAGATCGACGGCATCCTGAAGAGAGAAGAACAGAAGCAGATGCGCAAGGGCATCCAACTTGAGGATGGTGTCACAGCGCCGGCAGATGTAAAGGTGATCCGTGACAAGAAGGACAGGCAGATGATCCTGGAACTGACGATACATGAAGGGCGCAACCGCCAGGTGAGGCGCATGTTCGAGCACTTCGGACTGAAAGTGATCAAACTGACGCGCATCAGCTATGATTTCCTGACGCTGGAAGGGCTTGGAGAAGGGGAATACCGGTTCCTCAAACCGCATGAAGTCAAGAAGCTGATCGCAAACGCCAAAGCGTCCTGACACCTCCAATTGTCATAATACTGTCATACAGGGCAATTTTATAAAATGCTATAATGAAAATCATGAATCAGAACGACAGGCAGGTGATAAATATGAAGGGACGTACGCGCAACATCCTCAGAGTGAGCATCATAGTGACCATTGCCCTGCTCATAGGGATTACAGTATGGTTCAACCTGACTTCAGGCACGAAAGCGGTCGAAGTCGGCGATGAAGCCGTGGACTTCAGGCTGACGACACTTGAAGGGGAAGAGATCCAGCTGTCCGAGCTGACCGAAGACAAGGGCGTCATCCTGAACTTCTGGGGCACATGGTGCAAGCCATGCCGCGAGGAAATGCCGGATATGAACGATGTCTATACACAGGGACATGACGATTATGAAATCGTCGCCGTCAATGTTGCCGAAAATGAACAGCAGATCCGCCAGTTCATCTCTGGTCTTGATGCCGACCTGGAATTCCCCATTGCACTGGATCGTTCGAAAAGTGTAACCGATGCCTATAATATCGGCCCATTACCGACGACCATTGCCGTAAACAAAGAGGGGATCGTCGTCAAAAAGCAGGAATATCAGCTCACTCATGATGATATTACCGCGTTTATCAGTGAATCCACAGAATAGGATGAATGAGCAATGGAGCTAAAAGAAATAAAATGTGAATCATGTGGTCACGTCAATCCGCCCGGGACACAGCTGTGCCAGTCCTGCGGTAATATGATCAACAGTGATTATGATAAGAATAAAATCAAAGACCTGATGAGGTATGATGGCAGCGCAGTCAGGTCCAAGACGAGATCGAAAAGCATTTTCGACAAGATCTGGATCTTCTTCACTTCAGTCAAAATCGGTGTGTCCATCATACTGGCCATCGCCGTTGCGGCTGCGATCGGAACGATCTTCCCACAGGAGTACTTCATCCCGCTCGGTGTCGATCCGGCGGAATACTATCAGGAAAACTATGGGACCCTCGGCTATCTCTACTACTCCCTCGGGTTCCACAACCTCTATTCCTCCTGGTGGTTCCTCGTGCTGAACGGCCTGCTGGCGCTGTCGATCATAGCAGCGAGCATAGACCGCGGGATACCGCTGTTCAAATCCCTGAACAAACAGCGCGTCAAAAAGCATGACTCCTTCTTCCGCAGACAGAGGCTCTTTCTTAATACGGAGCGTCCTGCCGATACCAACAGCCTTATTGATGCATTTTCGAAAAAGCGCTACAAGGTGAGAAAGGACGGGGACAGCTACCTGCTCGAGAAGGGGCGCCTGTCCCGTTATGGCCCCTACATCAACCATACGGGCCTGATCATCCTGCTTTTCGGCAGCATGCTGAGGTTTTTCCCGGGCATGTATGTGGATGAGATCGTCCATATCAATGAGGGTGAGACGGAAGAACTGCCGACTACGGAAGGCCAGTACTTCGTCAGGAACGAAGCGTTCACCCTCGATACTTACGATGAGGAGGCGGGAGAAGTCTTCGATCAGGCATTGAGCAGCAATACGATGGTCATAAGCAATTTCCAGACCGATATCACCTTCTATGAAAACAATAGTGCGGACATCGTGGGCTCCTCCCCAGATCTTGAAGAAATCGACGAATACAGCATCCGCGTCAACCATCCATATCGTTTCGGAAACTATGAGCTCTACCAGTCGAGCTATGACAACTCACAGCTCAAGTCCATGACTTTCCGGCTGGAGGAGGAAAACGGCAACACCGTTGGCGATAATTTCACAATTAACCTCAATGACCCGGAAGAGTCTTTTGAAATTACTGATGGGGTATCCGTCAATATGAGGGCATATTCTCCCGACTTCCTTGAAATCGATGACAATGGTACATTGGTGTCAGCCACACCGGTTCCGAGAAATCCGGCGTTCGTCTTTGAAGTTGCAGACGGCGAAGAAAGTGAACTCAGTCTGCTCCAAATCATGAACAGCACCGACATCACCCAGAACAACGACTACAGCATACGGTTTGTGGAGGCTGAAGAACATATGGCAAGCGTGCTGACACTGAAGAAGGATCTGACGATACCTTTCATCGCAACCGGATTCATCATCTTCCTGATCGGCCTTTTCACAGGCTCATATATCAATCATAGAAGGATTTGGATCAGGACAGACGAGAACCTGCTGCTCGCAGCACATACCAACAAAAACTACTTCGGTATGAAGCGCGAAATAAACGAAGTGCTCGAATCCAACGGTCTCGAAGCCGTCAATGACAAAATGGATGATGAAGACAAAGACAAAAACAAGGAGTAATACTATATGGCATCCCAACTTGTATCAATCAGTAGTACGCTGCTCTATGCAGCTTTCATACTATACCTCGTCGCGATGCTCCCCCTGGCGACGAGCATCAAATCAAAATCGAACAAGCCTGTGAAGATAGCCATCACCATGGTAATCATTGGGTTTATCCTGCAGGTATCCTATTTCATTTTAAGGTGGATTGCGCAGGGCCATGCGCCTGTATCGAACATGTATGAATTCATCACCATGTTCGCCATCATGATCATAGGCGGCTACCTGATCACATACTTCTATTTCAAGACCAGATTGTTCGGCCTGTTTGCACTTCCGGTATCCATGCTTCTCATGGCCTATGGCAGCATGTTCTCAAGAGAGGTGGAACCGCTGATCCCTGCACTGCAGAGCAGTTGGCTCGCCATCCATGTCATTACAGTGACCCTGGCTTATGGTATACTGTCAATGAGTGCCGTCGCCGGCCTGATCTATCTGTTGAAGGCTGTCCCGGCGGATGAAAAATCATGGCGTGCACGCTTTTTGGAAGCGATCATGGCGGGTATAGTCATAGTGCTTGTCTTCATTGCAACGACAGTACTCATGCAGAATGTAATCGGCTATCAGGATGACTTCCTCTATCAGGACAAGCAGGGCCAGAACCAGATTGCTGAATACCACCTGCCGAGCCTTGTCAATTTCGAGGGGGCTGTGCCTGTAGAGCATGTGGGGGAAAACAACTATGAGGAGGCGGACCATTTCCATAGTGGCGTGAACCTCCCTCCGCTGATCGATTCACAGAAGCTGAACACCGTCTTATGGTCCTTCCTGCTCGGTCTGGTCGCATATGGGATCATACGTCTCATCCTGAGGAAGCGGATCATCGCAATGCTGAAACCGTGGTCCAACAGGGCAGACCTCAACCTTATGGATGAAATCGGCTACCGTTCGGTCATCATCGGCTTCCCGATCTTTGCACTCGGAGGCATATTCTTTGCCGCCATCTGGGCACAAATTGCCTGGAGCCGTTTCTGGGGCTGGGACCCCAAAGAGACATGGGCATTCATTACGTTCATGTTCTATACAGTTTTCCTGCACCTCAGGCTCAACAGGGGATATGAAGGCGAAAAATCGGCATGGCTTGCTATCATCGGCTTCCTGCTCATCCTTTTCAACCTGATTGCCATAAATCTGCTCGTTGCAGGCCTGCATTCCTACGCATAAAACGAAAAGAGGGTTTATATGTCTGAAAGAATTCTCATAGTGGATGATGAAGAACGCATCAGAAAACTGCTCAACATGTATCTTGTACGGGAAGGGTATGACATCACCGAAGCGGATAATGGAGAAGATGCTCTGGAGCTTGCTCTCGAGCAGGATTTCCATTGCATCCTCCTTGACCTCATGATGCCGAGGATGGATGGCATCGAAGTGGCAAAGCGCCTCAGAACCCAGAAGTCCACTCCAATCATCATGCTGACGGCCAAAGGCGAGGAGAACAATCGGGTGGAGGGGTTCGAAGTCGGTGCAGATGACTACATCGTCAAACCCTTCTCACCGAGGGAAGTCGTACTGCGTGTCAAAGCGATACTCCGCCGTTCATCGGAAACGACATTCATAGAGGCGGATTCATCGACGAAAGACGTCATCGTGTACGACCACCTGGTGATCGACAATGACGCCCACAGGGTACTCGCCGATGATGTGAAAGTGAATCTGACGCCGAAGGAATATGAACTGCTGCTGTTCCTGGCGCGGAGTCCGGATAAGGTGTTCGACCGTGAAGAACTCCTCAGGGAAGTCTGGCACTATGACTTCTATGGTGATTTGAGAACGGTGGATACCCATGTCAAACGTCTCAGGGAGAAGCTCAATAAAGTTTCCCCGGAGGCGAGTGACATGATTCACACTGTATGGGGCATCGGCTACAAGTTCGAGGTCAATGAATAATGAATGTCATAAACAGCGTCGTAACAAAACTGTGGTTAACTATCATTCTGATAGTAACGACAGTTTTAATTATATTATCGATCATTTTGAGCCTCTATTTCCGCAACTACGTACTCAATTCGACCGAGACACTGCTCGAGGAGGAGATTACCCGGGCGGAGGAGATTGTATTGACGGAGCATGATATCGATGACCTCGATTCCATACTGCTCCGGGAGGACAATCTGATACTGTATACGGACGGATCGATGATTTCTCACCAGTCTTCAACTGATGAAGCGATCTATCAGCGCATACTCTCTGGCGAGGGGGAAGGGAACACTTTCATCCTTGAGGACATATACGAACATGACTATATGGTCAAAGTATCAAACTTGAGCGACTACTTCGATAGCGATGTGGCCCTCATCAAGTACAGGGACCTCGAGGATATCAATCAGTCGATGCGGGCAGTCACCACCATCATCATCGGCAGTGCCCTTGTCCTTTTTCTGATCACCACCTCTTTTGCATTCTTCCTGATCAACAGGATCACACGACCGCTGATCAATCTTAAAAATGCGGCATTTTCCACGGCAAAGGGCAACTATAATACGCTGGAAGTGAAAAGCCGTGATGAAATAGGAGAGCTCACCCTGGCTTTCAACAAGATGAACAATGACATCCGCCATAACATTTCCGAAATCACCCACGAAAGGAATCTGAGGGAACAGATTTTCACCTATATGAACGAAGGGGTGCTCTATTTCAACAGGGAGGTCGAGCTGATATACAGCAACCAAAAGGGCAATGAACTCTATGACCTCATTAGGGGACATGAATCCGAGTCGGACCGCTTCAGCGAAAATATAAAAGAAATAGCAGAGCACCGGGAGTCCGCAATCGAACGGATGGAGATGCAGAACCGCCATCTGCAGCTGTCCTACACACCTGTTGAAGAAGGGGATGTCGTATATGGGGTCATACTGCTGGTCCGGGATGTGACAGAGGAAGTGGATGCAGAGAAATTGCGTTCGGAATTCATCGCCAACGTCTCGCATGAATTGAAGACTCCGATGGTCATGCTGAGCGGCTATTCCGAAGCGCTGCTCGATGACATCGTCACCGATCCCGCGGAGATAAAGGAAATGATCGGAATCATAAAGGATGAGTCCGACCGCATGAATACGATGGTCAATGAACTGATCACCATCGCCAGAATGGACAGCAGATCAGACTTCTTCAATATCGAAGAAAATGACTTTACACAGCTGCTTGATAAGCTGGGGAACCGTTTCAGGCATGAAATGGTGGAGAATGGCATCCACTTTGCCATCACCAAAGGAGACGGGGACCTGGTCTTCGACTTCGATTTCGACAAGCTGAGCCAGGTGTTTACAAACCTCCTGGACAACGCAATCCGCTATACATCAGAAGGCGATCATATTACCATCAATGCAGACATGACGGAACGCCATGTCACAATCGAAGTGACGGATACTGGGACAGGCATCAGGCCGGAACATCAGCAGCGCATTTTCGAACGCTTCTACAAAGTGGATGAATCCCGGACACGGGGACAGCATGGTACAGGCCTCGGCCTCTACATTGTCAAAAGCATCATCCACAGGCATAATGGAACCATAGACCTGGAAAGTACATTCGGGGAGGGCACCTCCTTCCGCATTACACTTCCAAAAAAACACACAGGAGAATGATGCGCATGAAGAGAAACCGTTTGGAAAGACTGATCATTATAAGCATTCTTGCTGCACTGTCGTTCATACTGATGCTCATCCAGTTCCCGATCCCTTTCTTACCGCCATTTTTGACTGTCGATTTCTCGGATATCCCGGCATTCATAGGGTTCATCCTTTTCGGTGGAGTGGCAGGCTCACTCATCATCATCATGAAGATCGTGCTGTATGGCCTTCTGATGGCCAGTGAGCCGATCGGGCCGCTGGCCAACATGCTTGCTGCATTTTCATTGCTGCTGCCGATATACTTCATCCATGAAAGGTATCGGACAAAGAAGTCCCTGCTCATCGGATTTGTAGCCGGCATCATTGTTTTGACTGTAATGATGGCCGTCCTGAACTACTTTGTCCTGCTGCCGATGTACGGAATCATCATCGACCATTCGGATCTGATCGAAAATATCAGGGCCGTGGTGACTGCAGGCATCATCCCCTTCAATCTGATAAAAGGGATCCTTGTATGTCTCGTCGCCTATCTCGTCTATGTAAAATTGATCCCAAAGCTCAGAAGGTAAGAAAAAAATCCCTTGGAAATACATTTTCCAAGGGATTCATCTATATCATTCATATTTTAAAGGGTCGCCATCGAATGGTTGTGCCTCGACCTTGATAGAATCGGTCGGGCAGCCGTCGAATGCATCCTCCATATCTTCCAGCAGTTCTTCAGGAACAGCCATTGTGCCCTGGTTGTCATCGAGTATGACATATGCAATACCGTCATCATCGTAATCATATATGTCAGGTGCTGCTGCGCCGCAGGCCCCACAGGCGATACATGTATCCATGTCGACGATGGTGTATTTCTTTTCACTCACTATTTTCACCTCTCAACCATTTCTTTCTACTTTATTTTACGGCTATTCAAACGATATTTCAATTATATTCGGCCAGGGCGCCCACAATACAACTATAGTCGCAGACCTGGAGTGATACCTCTTTAAAATGGAATGGAAACATACTATAATTATAAGGAACGATACCAGTTTGAGGAGAATGTCTATGAAAGATGATTTTTACAAGGATGTAGAACATAAGCGTGCTTCCCAAGCAAAAAAGGAGAAGAGCGACAAAAAGCAATCATCGGCGACGGGCGGGGAAGACACCAGCAATCTGAGCCGGGCAGAACGCCATAGGCCGAAGGACAGGGACGGGCGGAAGATGGAGCCCGGAGAACGGTTCAGAGCATGGAGCGGCAAATTCACCAGATATATCAACAGGGAGAATCTTGACAAGGGAAAGGCATTCTTCGCAGGTAAACTTTCCTCCTACAATAGAAGGTTCAGAGATGAAATCAAAGTATCGAAAGAAAAGCTGTCGGAACTCAAGCCACAGAAAACCCGCTCCGATGAAGATAAGGAGGACAACAGGGAAAGGCGCCTGGTACCTGCCATTATCGCAGGTGTTCTCATACTCCCCCTGACAGTCATATTGGGAGTACTCATCATCAGCAACTTCTGGCCATCCGGCGATGGTGCCGGAGAGGTGGCAGACAATGCCGGGGAACCCACTGAAGAGGCGCCTGAAGCGCCTTCGGAGGAAGTTGATGAGGAACTTGAAGACCAGAAGGCTGAAATGGAGCGTGAGCTGGCTGAATCCAGGGAAGAGACGGATCAGAACGACCTGGGGACCGGCGCCGTGGAGCTTGAATTGAGCGATGATCAGGAGGCCGAACTTGAAGAGGCGGCTGCTACAGCCATAGAAGAGAAGGAGTCGGGGGAAGCCCCCGACTCCAGCACAAGCGTTGTAGATGAGCCGGAAGCACCTGAGGAGGAAACGGCTGAAGAGGCCGAAGAAGATCCTGCAGGCGAAGAGACGCCTTCAGGCAACACGACCCATATAGTGCGCCCCGAGGACAACCTGTTCCGTATCGCAATCAGATACTATGGCAGCGGCAGCTCCGAGAACATCAGAAAGATCCAGGATGCCAACAACGGTGTGGATGCCGACTCGTTGTCAGTCGGACAGGAACTGGTAATACCAGAATAGAAAGGTGTTATACATGAAGCATATCGAAACCATCATCATAGGGGCGGGGCCTTGCGGCCTGTCTGCAGCCATCGAGCTGCAGAGGAGGGGGATGGACTATCTCGTCATTGAAAAAGGAAATATCGTCGAGGCCATCTACAAATATCCGACCCATCAGACATTCTTCTCTTCAAGCGAGAAACTCTCCATAGGTGACTTCCCATTCATTACAGAACAGCATAAGCCGAAAAGGAACCAGGCGCTGGTCTACTATCGTGAGGCAGTGAAGCATTTTGATCTGAACATCAATACTTATGAAGAAGTCTCATCCGGCAGGAAGGCTGGAGACCAGTTCATACTCGAGACATCCAAAGGCCGCTACAGCTGCGATCATCTCGTGATTGCCACAGGCTATTACGGGCAGCCGAACCAGCTGAATGTTCCCGGAGAACACAAGGGGAAAGTATTCCACTACTTCAAGGAAGCCCATCCCTTCTTCACCCAGGATGTACTCGTGATCGGTGGAAAGAATTCCAGTGTGGATGCAGCCATCGAACTCGAGAAGGCCGGCAGTAATGTTACGGTCGTCTATCGCCAGGGAGCCTATTCCAAGAGTGTCAAGCCATGGGTCCTTCCACAGTTCGACTCCCTTGTAAAGCATGACAGGATAGAGATGCATTTCAATACGGAAGTCGTCGATATCAAGGATGACAGCGTCGTACTTGAAAAGGAGGGTGAAGCATTCGAAATTCCGAACGACTATGTATTCGCCATGATTGGCTATCATCCCGACTATCGGCTGCTGAAGTCGTTCGGGGTCGCGCTGAATGAGAACGAACACGGTGTCGCCCCAATGCACGACAGGGAGACGATGGAAACCAATGTGGATAATCTATACATCGCAGGCGTAATCGCCGCCGGCAATGATGCCAACACCATCTTCATAGAGAATGGCAGATTCCATGGGGGCGCCATCGCCGAAGATATATCGAAGAAGAAATAAATCCATAAGGATGCCCTTTGCCTGCTCAGGCAAAGGGCATCCTTTTTTCTAATGCTGGAAAACCTCCTCCAGTCCCTCTCCATCAAGTGCGTTGCACAGTGCCAGAAGCAGTTTAATCCGTGCCTTCTGGCCATTCAGACCATTTGAGAAGATGATTCCCCTGTTTTTCAGATCATGGCCGCCACCTTCATAATCATAGTAGCTGCCGACGATGCCGTTGAAGGATCGTGAGACAAGGACGGTGCTGATGCCGGCATCAAGGACCCTCTGGAGACCGCCGAGTGCCCTCGGCGGCAGATTGCCCTGCCCGAGTGCCTCGATTACAAGCCCATCATACCCGTTCTCGACCAGGGCATCAAAGAAGGTGTCATCCAGGTCGGCATGGGCTTTGATCAGGCCCACCTTCCTGGTCGAATCGGCAAGTTCGAACTGGTCCTGGACGCGCACCTGGTGATGATAATGGATGTCATCCTTCGTCAGTATGCCGATCGGTCCATGGTTCGGGCTCTGGAATGTCGCGATATTGGATGTATGTGTCTTGGTGACATTCCTCGCCGTATGTATTTCATCATTGAAGACGACAAGGACACCTCTTGAAGCAGACTGGTCGTCCATCGCGGTGCGCAGGCTGGACAGATAGTTGTACATGCCGTCCGAACCGATTTCATTGAACGACCGCATTGCCCCCGTAATCACCACAGGCTGGGGGATATCCAGGGTAAGGTCGAGGAAATATGCAGTCTCCTCAAGCGTATCCGTACCATGGGTGATGACAAAGCCGTCATAATCATGCGCTTCTTGGCGGATGATGTTCCTGATTTCGATCATATCGTCCAGGGTCATATGGGGGGATGGCTTCTTCACGGGGTAGGTCTCCTCCAGTATGATGCCCAGATCCTCTGCCCGGTCTATCTTCACCGGATTTTCATCCCCTGAGGTGATCAGGCCTTCTGTTGAGGACATGCTGATCGTCCCCCCTGTGTGAATCGCCAAAATTTTCTTCTGCATATGACTTCCTCCTAAACGAATTTATAAAACTATGATAAAATAAACTGGAACAATGAACAAGGCGGGTTTATATGAATATGAAAATCAATATCGCGATTGATGGTCCTGCTGCAGCAGGCAAGAGTACGATTTCCAAACGTGTGGCCAAGAGGATGGGTTACATATATATCGATACCGGCGCAATGTACCGCACGGTCACCCTCCATGTCATCCGCAATGGGAAAAGTGTCATCGACCAGCTGGATGACCTGGATATACGTTTTGGCACCGACGGCACTTCCATATACCTGAACGGCGAAGATGTATCCGGAGACATACGCAGCCAGGAAGTGACGAACAGTGTAAGTGAAGTTTCAAGCCTTGCCACGGTGAGGAATTATCTCGTATCAATGCAGCGGAAGATTGCCGAAGACAAGGGTGTGGTGATGGATGGCAGGGATATCGGTACTACGGTACTGCCCGAAGCGGAGCTCAAGGTCTATATGAAAGCTTCTCCCGAAATACGGGCAAGGCGCAGGCTGAAGGAGGAAAAGGAGCGGGGCACCGACATCGATCTCGAAACGTTGACCGACCAGATCATCCGTCGGGACGACCTGGATATGAACAGGGAGATTTCCCCGCTTGTAAAAGCGCATGATGCCGTGCTGCTCGACACGAGCCACATGAGCATTCCCGAAGTCGAGGATAAGATCATCAGAATGGCTGAAGACCTGTTGAGGGAGGATTAGAGATGTTTTACAACGCAACTAAAGCAATGGTCAAAAGGTTCTATCACACAAGATTCAAAGTCAGGGTGATCGGCGAGGACAGGATTCCTCCCGAAGGCCCTGTAGTAATCTGCAGCAACCACGTTTCCGAACTGGATCCGCCCCTTGTGGCCATCAGTGTAAAAAGGGAGATGTCATTCTTTGCGAAGTCGGAGCTGTTCAGGATCCCGGTCATCGGTTTTCTGATCAGCCATCTGAATGCATTTCCTGTAGAACGCGGCAAAGGGGACAGGGCAGCATTGAAGAAATCCATCGAAGTGCTGAAGGAAGGAAACCTGCTGCTCATCTTTCCGGAAGGCAGCCGAAACAAGTCCGGGACATTGAAGGACCTGCAGCAGGGAGCAAGCTTCATGGCAGTGAAATCCGGCGCAAAGATTGTACCGACTGCGATTAAAGGGACCTATGACAGGAAAAAAGGTGTTACAATAGTATTTGGCAAACCTATTGATACTGCTGCATTGGTTGCAGAGGGCAAGAATCGCAAAGAAATAACGGAAAGAATCAGGGAAGACATCAACAATCTTCTAATTTCCGCATAATCACTTGACAAATCAATATATTTGTAAGAACTTAGATATATACACTTTTTAGTAATGTAATTGGAGGCAGGCATATGACGACAGATAATATTATGAACGAAGAGAACAATGAAGAGAACAATGAGGAACAACTGAATGAGGAAGTGAACACTTCCGAAGAGACGAATGGCAATACTTCTAGCGAATTTGAAATCGGTGATACCGTGAAGGGTACCGTTTACAAAATAGAAGATAAATTCGTAAAAGCGCATATTGAGGATTCCGATTTTGAAGGTATCGTTCCAATCAGCCAACTCACCAACAAAAGAATCGAACGTCCTGAAGAGATTGTTTCTGAAGAGGATACAATCGAGGGCGTAGTCATCAAGGTGGAAAATGAGGAAGACCGCAAGAATGTCATCTTCTCCATCAGGAAACTTGATGAAACCAATGCCTATGACAGGCTGCAGTCTGCAAAGGATAATGACGAGACAATCACAGGCACAGTAATGGAAGTTGTAAAAGCTGGCCTTGTCGTGGATGTCGGTGTCAGGGGATTCATTCCTGCTTCACTACTATCCGATGCGTACATTGAAGACCTCGACCAGTTTGAAGGACAGGAACTGGAAGTCAAAGTGGAAGATATCGAACCGGAGAAGAACCGTGTCATCCTTAACCGTAAACGCATCGTCGAAGCGGAAAAAGCGGAAGAGCGCAAGAAACAGCTCGAATCCCTTGAAGCAGGCAGCATCGTTGAAGGTGAAGTTGTCCGCATCACTACTTTCGGCGCATTCATCAACCTCGGTGAAGTCGACGGTCTCGCGCACATTTCAGAGCTTGACTACAGCAGGGTCGAGAAAGTCGAAGATGCAGTGAACATCGGCGACAAGGTCCAGGTGAAGATCCTCGACGTAGACCCTGAACAGGAACGGATCAGCCTTTCCCTCAAACAGGCACAGGAAAGTCCTTTCGATGCCTTCATCAATGAACATTCCGAAGGCGAAGTATTGGAAGGCACAGTGAAAAGACTCGTCGACTTCGGTGCCTTTGTCGAAGTGACGCCAGGTGTTGAAGGACTTGTCCATGTATCCGAAATCAGTCATGAACATGTTGCTACGCCATCCGACGTACTGAAAGAAGGACAGACGGTAACAGTTAAGATCCTCTCACTCAATGAGGACTCTGAAAAAGTATCCCTTTCCATCAAGGAAACATCTGAGAGACCATCCAGGGACGAGCAGGCCAAAGTCTATCGGGATGATTCGGACGATGAAGGTCCAACACTCGGAGATGTCTTCGGTGATCGTTTCAGGGACTTGGATATCTAGAACGACTTCAAATCAATAGGTGAAACAACTGACTTAAAGAGCGATAGTATCGCTCTTTATTTTATTTTTATGTTAAAATGACCTTAAATATAGGAGGTAGGATATGTACAAACCAACAATAGCCGTAGTAGGGAGACCGAATGTCGGCAAATCCACCCTGTTCAATCGCATCATTGGAGAAAGAAAAGCGATTGTGGAAGATACGCCGGGCGTTACACGGGATCGTCTCTATGCTGCGGGAGATTGGCTCAATCATGAATTCAATGTCATCGATACAGGTGGAATAGAGATAAAAGATGAGCCATTCCAGGAACAGATCAAAATGCAGGCAGAAATCGCGATATTGGAAGCAGATGTCATCCTGATGATCACCAATGGCAGGGAAGGGGTTACAGAGGATGACCTTTTTGTTGCCCGTATTCTGCAGAAATCCAAAAAGCCGGTTGTGCTTGCTGTAAACAAGATAGACAACTTTGAGATGCGCAACGAGATATATGAATTCTACAATCTGGGTCTCGGAGATCCATTCCCTGTCTCCGGATCCCACGGACTCGGACTCGGTGATGTGCTCGACCAGGCGGTCGAACACTTCAAATCCATAGAAGAAGAGGTGGAGGCAGATGATTCCATCAGAGTCTCCCTGATCGGCCGTCCGAATGTCGGAAAGTCGAGCCTCGTCAATGCGATCCTTGGAGAAGAGAGGGTCATCGTCTCGGATGTTGCAGGCACCACACGTGATGCAATCGATACAGAATACTATTATGATGATGAACACTATACACTGGTCGATACTGCCGGCATGCGAAAAAGAGGGAAAGTATATGAAGCCACAGAAAAATATTCCGTACTGAGAGCGAATCGTGCGATAGAAAGATCGGATGTCGTCCTCGTAGTTATAGATGGTGAAGAAGGCATCATCGAACAGGATAAGAGAATCGCCGGGCTCGCCCATGAAGCCGGACGTGCGGTCGTGCTTGTAGTGAACAAGTGGGATGCTGTTGAAAAAGACGACAAAACAATGAAGAAGTTCGAAGACAAGATACGACGGGAATTCCAGTTCCTGGATTATGCACCCATCACCTTCGTTTCTGCGTTGAAAAAGTCACGTCTTGCGACGCTCTTTCCATTGATCAAACTGGTCAATGATTCTCACAAGAAACGTGTCCAATCAAGTACATTGAATGAAGTCCTGGTAGACAGTGTAAGCATGAATCCGACGCCCACCGACAAGGGACGCAGGCTCAGCATCTACTATGGTACACAGGTCAGTGTGGCCCCACCGACGTTCGTATTATTCGTCAATGATGTCGATCTGATGCATTTCAGCTATCGGAGATATTTGGAGAACCAGCTGAGAAAAGCTTTTGATTTTACTGGTACACCAATACACATCCTCAGCAGAAAAAGGAATTAGGAGGGGGCAGGCCTTATGAAAATTACAGTGGTCGGCACCGGAAGCTTTGGTACAAGTCTGGCTATGGTGCTTATCGACAATGATCATGATGTGCTCATCTACGGCAGGAACGAGGATGTCGTCAAGGAGATCAATGAGAGGCATACAAATACCCAGTATCTGAAGGATGTCTCCATCCCCGACGGTGTCACAGCGGTTTCCAATCTTGAAGAAGGGGTCAGCCATGCCGAAATCATCGTCCTTGCCGTCCCCGTCAAAGCCGTAAGAAGCGTGACAAGGGACATCAACGCACTTTTGAAATCCCTTGGCAAAAAGGTATTGATCGTCCATGTCGCAAAAGGGCTGGAACTGGATACCCATCTGAGGGTTTCCGAAGTCATTGCTGAAGAAACGAGCGGGGATACCGTCCATGACATCGGTGTGCTCAGTGGACCGAGCCATGCCGAGGAAGTTGCGAGAAAGTCGCCAACGACTGTAAGTACGGCTTCGCTCAAGCCTGAAAGCGCCAGGGTCATCCAGGATGTCTTCATGAACAAGTATTTCCGCGTCTATCACAATGATGACATGACCGGTGTGGAAATCGGAGGCGCATTGAAGAATATCATCGCACTGGCTATCGGTCTGCTGCATGGACTGGATTTTGGCGACAATGCCAAAGCAGCAATCATTACACGCGGACTGCAGGAGATCGCAAGACTCGGCACACGCATGGGGGCCAATCCCCTCACTTTCCTGGGGCTTACAGGCATGGGGGACCTCATCGTTACAGCGACGAGCATGCATTCCAGGAACTATCGATGCGGCATCATGCTCGCAGAGGGCAGGAGCATAGAAGAGGCGCAGCAGGAGATGGGCATGGTCGTGGAAGGGGTCAATACCACCCGTGCGGCATATGAGCTTGCAGCGCAATATGATGTCGAGATGCCGATTACAAAAGTGCTCTACCAGTACCTTTTTGAAGACATCAGCGAAGAAGAGGCCTTCTATGCACTGATGATGCGCGAGAAGACCGGAGAAACCGATGAACTGAAGGAAGTTCTGGAGAAACAATATAAAGATTGGACTAGAGAGTGATAAGATGTTTGATATATCGAGAATGGATTTAATGTGGATATCGTTCTATTCATTGGGTGCAATGGCCCTTGCCGCTGTACTTATCTATGTCGCAAGATACAAGATATCTTCCAGAATCATCAGCACCATTGTGTCGCTGATTGCCTGGGCACTGCTCATCATCGCATTCCTGCTGATGATACCTGTACTGGGGGGGAGTACCCATGCGTAGATTCAGATTGATCTTCGTCGCCCTGGCCAGCAGCCTCCTCATGGCAGGCTGCCTGTATCCGGAGTCGGAACAGGTTCAGAACCAGATGCCGGAAGAGATGCAGATAGAGATGGTTCAGAATGCAGTGGACCAGTTCAGGGAAGACTCCGATGGTCTGTTGCCGATAAAGACGACAGAAGGCCAGAGAGAATATCTGGAGTACCAGATTGACTTTGAAAGGCTGGTGCCGAACTATCTTGAAGAGAGGCCGGAGAGCGCCTATGAGATGGGCGGCCATTACCAGTATGTAATCATAGATGCCGAAGAGGATCCTAAAGTGAAGCTCGCAGACTTGAGGATCACGGAAGAGGTCAGGTCCCTGAATATCCGTCTGAACGCCATGGGCGAACATGTCGAACTGGATGATCCGATCGGTCCGAATGTGTATCCGCTGGACCTCGACTTTTATAACCTGGATGAAAATCCGACTGTAACCAGCCCATATACAGACGCTTCTTTGAATGTATACTACAATGGTGGAGAGGAGTTCATCGTGGACTACCGTGAGGACATCGCCAGAATCATCAATGAGAACGGCCTGTCATTCGAAACCGGGGAGGATGTCCGGCATGTCCTGTATGAATTTACACCTGTCGTTCCCCTCTATTCACCGGAGATCACCGTCAACGGAGAAAACGAGCCGATCTTCATGACGAACCGCCACAAAAGCGATTAATACGGCTTTTTTTTGGCTCCAAAACGGTGAAATCCGTTGCAGTGCAACAACCACTGTGTTAAAGTCAAAACATAATGATAATCATGGTTATCATTATAGTCATATAAGGAGGTGGATCTGATGAACAAAACAGATTTGATCAATGCTGTCAGTGACCAAGCTGACCTCACGAAAAAAGAAGCAGGTGCTGCTGTTGATGCAGTATTTGACACTATTCAAGAATCATTGAAAAATGGTGAAAAGGTACAACTGATTGGTTTCGGTAACTTCGAGGTACGTGAACGTTCAGCAAGAAAAGGACGTAATCCACAATCTGGAGAAGAAATTGAAATTGCAGCATCCAAAGTCCCTGCATTCAAAGCAGGCAAAGCACTTAAAGATGCGGTAAAATAATTGATTACTTTAGGCCTAACGTCATGGTTAGGTCTATTAATTTATAAGGTGATATTTGTCATGAATGCTCTAAGGAAAGAACTAGAATCCGATCTGGGTTCCAACTCATGGATCCTCGACCTACATAATGATCCTTTTTTTGAGTTTTTTTCAAATAGGGAATACATCCTTCATAGTCCCCATGTGAACCAGGCGGTTCTGCTTTTCAACACTGCCCTCAACTTTCTGGATGCTGTGCCGGATGATGACAGCAGGGAACTGCATGTGCTGGCTGGCGATTATCTGTTCAGCAAGTTCTATATGATGCTGGCCGAACATGAGGAATACAGGGTTCTTCATGATATGATGGATATGTCAAAGGCGCTGAGTTCAAAGAAATCCGAATTGGCAATGGCTGGTGACAGACCTCATCTGGAAGAGGTGAAATGGCTCCTATATGGGCCAATCCTCTATCTCATCTCCAATGAATACATAGACAGGCGTTTGAATGATGTCATAGATGACCAGTTGGAGCAGCTGGATATCACTTCACTTCCATACATAAACCCAAAGTAAAGGTGAGTTGAATGGATAAAGAGAAAAAAGTTCAAAACATATTTAATTCTATTTCCACTGATTATGATCTGATGAACAACATCATCAGTTTCAACCAGCACAATCTATGGCGCAACAGGACAATGAAGGAAATGTTTGTAAAAGATGACCATGACATACTGGATGTGTGCTGTGGCACCGGAGACTGGACGATACAGTTGGCTGAGGAAGCACCGGAAGCGGAAGTCATAGGCCTCGATTTCAGTGAGAAGATGCTGGAAGTTGCAGCCGAAAAGACAGCGGCCCATTCCAATATAGAACTGATTCAGGGGAACGCCATGGCACTCCCATTTGACGATGGTTCTTTCGACTATGTGACGATCGGTTTCGGACTCAGAAACCTTCCGGAATATGGCAGGGCAATAGACGAATTCCACAGGGTATTGAAGCCGGGGGGCACGCTAGTGGTCCTTGAGACTTCCAATCCTGAAAACAGGCTGGTCAGCCGGGGGTTCGATTTCTATTTCGGCACAATCATGCCGACCCTTGGCGGAATTATAGCCAATCGGACCAAGGAGTACGAATGGCTGTATGAATCGACAAGTTCATTCCTGTCGAAAGATGCACTCAGATCAATGATGGACGAGAGCGGATTCATCAACCTTAAGGTCATCCCCCATACTTTCGGCACCGCCGCCACCCACATCGGATACAAACCGCTTGGACGGGTGGGTCGCAATTGAAGACAGTCAAGCAGTATCTCGCTTCAGATTTCGAAGCGGTCACCGAAATCATAAAGGAACACCTCAATCCGAATGAAGTGCTCGTCAATGATAAAAGCTACGAACTTTTCATATCGGGCGGCAAGAAGATCCGTCCCTCATTCACCCTACTCGTTGGAAAACTTGGTGAAAGTGACAAATTCCCCGATGTATTGAGGGCGAGTGCAAGCCTTGAGCTGATACATATGTCAAGCCTTGTACATGACGATATCATCGACAACAGTGAATTGCGCCGGGGCAGGGCGACGGTATATTATGAACATGGGTATCTGCAGGCGGTCAATACCGGAAACTATCTGCTGTCAACTTCCCTCTCACTGGTGAGTACGATAGAACATCGGGCACTCCACGAAGCCTTTTCAAAAGCGATCCGGGATATCATCGACGGGGAGCTCTTCCAACTTGACCATCAGTTCAACGCCCATCAGACCATGGATGACTATTATAGAAAGATCTATAGAAAGACGGCGCTGCTGATAGAGCTCAGCATCAAAATGGGAGCCTATGCCTCAAATGTCGACCAGAGAACGCTGGATGTCCTGCTTGATTACGGATATCATATCGGAATGAGCTTTCAGATCATCGATGACTGTCTGGACTTCATCGGAAATGAAAAGACGCTTGGCAAGCCCAAGTTCTCCGATCTGGAAAACGGACATTACACGTTGCCGGTGCTGATTCTGAGGAATGAAGACCCGGATTTCAGACGGAAGCTGGAAGCGTTCGATGGAGAAGAGGAACAGCTCGAGGAACTGATTGAAGGGCTGCTTCGCTCCGATGCAATAGATCAGGCGATTTCCATCAGCAATTCCCATATCAGGGAGGCGTTGACTGCCATCGAAGAAATAGAAGAGCCGATCAGAAAATATTTGCAGGAAATTGCAGAAAAACTTTCAAATCGTCTGAATTAAATTGAAAAATCAAAAATGATAATGTTAGAATGATATGGACTGGATTTTCAACTAAAGGAGAATACGAAATGGAAAAAACGTTTTTAATGATCAAACCGGACGGCGTCCAAAGAAACCTGGTAGGTACTATCGTGGAACGCCTTGAAAACAAAGGATTCAAATTGGCAGGTGCCAAACTGATGCAAGTGTCCGAGGACCTGGCAAAAACACACTACCAGGAGCACCAGGACAAACCGTTCTTCGGTGAGCTTGTGGACTTCATCACTTCAGGACCTGTTTTCGCCATGGTGCTTGAAGGGGAAAATGTGATCGAGACTGCACGTCTTGTCGTCGGTTCCACAAACCCTCAGCAGGCGGCTCCAGGAACAATCCGTGGAGACTTTGGACTCACAGTAGGCAAGAATATCATTCACGGTTCAGACTCCACTGAGAGTGCTGAGCGTGAAATTTCACTCTTCTTCGATGACAGTGAAGTTCTTGATTACAGCCTGTCCAACAGCGCCTGGATCTACTAGAGGGAATCGAATAGCAGAAGCTGGGTAAAGCACTCAGCTTTTTTTAATATCTTTAAATAAGAGGAGGCTATATAAATGAGATTTTTGACAGCAGGGGAATCGCATGGGCCGAAATTATCGGCCATAGTGGAGGGATTTCCGGCAAATCTTCCGATTGACAAGGAGAGAATGACTGCGGAACTCATCAAGAGGCAGGGCGGCTATGGCAGGGGCCGCCGCATGCAGATTGAAAAGGATACTTTCGAATTCGGCAGCGGCATCAGGCACGGCAAGACGCTTGGAAGCCCAATCATGATTGAAATCACAAATGATGATTTCAAACACTGGAGCAAGATCATGGGCAGCGAACCGCTGACTCCGGAAGAAGAGGAGTCCATGAAAAGGGTCATCACAAAACCCCGCCCGGGACACGCCGACCTCGTTGGTGGAATGAAGTACAACATGCGCGACCTCCGCAACATACTTGAACGCTCCTCGGCACGTGAAACAGCATCAAGGGTCGCCGTCGGTGCACTGTGCAAGGAGCTGCTCCATGCACTCGATATACGCATGTTCAGCCGTGTGAACCAGATTGGCACTGTCAAGGATGAGGGGGACTACAGCGTCGAGGAACGCGCCACCCGTCCGGATGATTCCTCTGTACGCATGGTTTCCGAGGAAAAGACGAAGGAAGCCGAACAGCTCATTGACGAGACGAAGAAAAAAGGGGATTCCATCGGTGGCATAGTGGAAGTCATCGTCGAAAATCCCATTCCCGGACTCGGCAGCTATGTACATTATGACCGCAAGCTGGATGCGAAGATTGCAGCCAGCATCGTCAGCATCAATGCCTTCAAAGGCGTCGAGTTCGGCATCGGGTTCCTGGCAGGCGAAACCCCCGGTTCACAGGTACAGGATGAAATCCTATACAGTGAGGAAAAGGGATACTACAGACGCACCAACAACCTCGGTGGTTTCGAAGGCGGCATGACGACCGGCATGCCTGTTGTGGTCAAAGCTGTAATGAAGCCGATTCCTACACTATATAAGCCGCTCTTCAGCGTGGATATCAACACAAAGGAGCCTTTCAAAGCTACGATTGAACGCAGTGATGCATGTGCCGTCCCTGCAGCCTCCGTCGTCTGTGAGCATATGGTGGCCATCGAGATGGCCAGGGCCATCCTTGAAAAGTTCCCCCATGATGATTTTCATGAATTGGAATCCGCCGTCTCGCAATACAAGGGCAGATTGAGTGAGTACTAGGATGGAAATAAGGACAAATTATGCTGCAGACAACTACACGATCCACGTGGACCACGGTATACTGGAAAGCCGTCTCGCCAATTACTCGGCCGGTTACGATGCCGTGCATTTCCTTGTGGACCACAACGTATATGAACTATACAAAAGCAGCGTACTGTCTTTCATTGACAGTCCCATCATACTGGAAGGCGGCGAGGCATCGAAATCTTTCGATGCCTTCAAGCGTATTACCGAAGCTCTGCTGGAAAGAGGCGTCCAACGACATCATCTGATCGTAGTGGTCGGAGGCGGGGCCGTAGGCGACGCAGGCGGCTTTGCTGCAGCAACGGTACTGCGCGGCGTCGACTATATCCAGGTGCCCACCACACTGCTTGCACATGATTCTTCCATAGGCGGCAAGACAGCCATCAACAGTACGCATGGCAAAAACCTGATTGGTGTCTTCTACCGGCCCAAGGCGGTCATCTATGATCTGGCTTTTCTCGAGACACTTCCGGATGATGAAATGCTCAGCGGCTTCGGGGAAGTGTTCAAGCATGCCCTGCTGAATAATGAAGAGACTGTACGGAACCTTATGGCCAAAACACAGGAACAGATCTCCCTCGATGTCCTGAAGCCGTTCATCATCAGGGGCATAGAAACCAAGATGCATTATGTCCTGAACGATGAGAAGGAGTCCGGGATCAGAAAACACCTTAATCTTGGACACACCCTCGGGCATGCCATAGAATATAAATATAAGATGCCCCATGGCATCGCGGTAGTACTCGGCCTCTATTTCATGATGTTCCTATCCAACAGGGTGGAGGGACGGGAACTGTTCGATCTTGACCATTTCAAACAGTATTTCATCCATCACGGCTATCCGATCCAGAAATTGAAATCCATCGATGAAGAAGAAATGATGGCGCTCATGGGAAGAGACAAGAAGAACCAGAGCCGTGGGGCGATCGGCTTTGTACTGATGAAATCCATAGGCCGGTGCCATTTCACCGAAATAGAAAACACAGAACTTAAAAAATATCTTTCTTATTTAAAGGAGAGCTTATGAAGTCTTTAATGAACAGTAAATTCCATGGCACTTTGAAGGTCCCGGGAGACAAGTCGATCACCCATCGCGCCCTCATGTTCGGCGCACTCTCTGAAGGGACGACCCGCGTCCATCATCCACTGCCAAGCGAGGACACCCGCCGTACGATGGAGTGCATGCGGGCCCTTGGAGCCGAAGTGGAGGAGAAGCAGGAAGAGTGGGTCGTCACATCACCGGGAGCGAGGCATCTCCATGCCCCCGGGAAGAGATTATATACGGGCAATTCAGGCACCACGACCCGTCTGCTCACCGGACTGATCGCCGGACTTGGACTGTCTGCCGAGATGGAGGGGGATGAATCCATCGCGAAACGGCCGATGGACCGTATCCAGCGGCCGCTTGCTGAAATGGGCGCGGACATTTCCCTGAAAGATGACAAGTTTCCGCCGATTGTCATCAGACCGGCCGAACTTTCCCCCATCAGCTATACGATGCCAATGGCGAGCGCACAAGTGAAAAGTGCCATCCTGCTGGCCGCCCTGTATACCGAAGGGACGACTGTCATCCATGAACCTTCTCCATCACGGAACCATACGGAAATCATGCTGAAACAGTTCGGTGCTGACGTCTCGGCAGAGAACGGCGTGATCAGGCTTGAAGGCGGCAATGAACTGTCGCCGTCTGATGTTACGGTTCCCGGGGATATTTCTTCTGCGGCCTTTCCAATTGTACTGGCTGTGCTGAAACCCGGTTCCAGCATTTCAATTGAAAATGTCTCCCTCAACGACACGCGTTCCGGGATCCTCGACGTACTCGAAATGATGGGTGCCGACGTGACAGTCGAACAGACCTCCCATATTGGCGAAGCATTGGGAACAGTACATGCTTCCTATACGCCCCATCTCAAAGGGTTTGAAATTTCCGGCGGCATGATTCCACGTCTGATCGACGAAATCCCCATCCTCGCACTGCTTGCCGCATTCAGTTCTGAAGCGTGTACAATAAGGGACGCGGACGAACTGAGATACAAGGAAACGGACCGGATCCGCGCTGTCATCGATGAACTTTCGAAGTTCGGCATCAGGTTTACGGAATATGATGATGGGTTCACTGTCCACCCGGGTCAAGTCTCCATAGAGGAAAATACAGAGACAAAAGGGTATAATGACCATCGCATCATCATGATGCTGATTATTTCCTCCATAGTCATGGATACGCCGATAGAAATAGATGATATATCTGCGATTGATATATCCTATCCCGGATTTATGGAGGATCTGGAAACATTAAGGAAGGATGCCTAAATATGCAGGACCAGATATATGAGATTATTGATCAACTGAAAAAAGGAGAGTACCCTGAAAAGAAATTGGAAACGGTACTCGGCAATATCGGTCAGCTTGTCGATGAAATGGATCTTGAAGCACTCTTCATTCTTGGAGATACACTTGTGGCATCGGGCCTCCACAAGCCGGCAGAGACCATATTTTCCCATCTTTACAGCCATACCGGACATGATGATGAAGTGCTGTCCTACCTCGTGGACATACTGATC
This sequence comes from Salinicoccus sp. Bachu38, assembly GCF_038561955.2. Taxonomy (NCBI): domain Bacteria; kingdom Bacillati; phylum Bacillota; class Bacilli; order Caryophanales; family Staphylococcaceae; genus Salinicoccus; species Salinicoccus bachuensis. Next base: position 1,396,476 of record NZ_CP138333.2, read on the forward strand.
ACCGACGGCCGTCTCGATGAAGCGCTGAGTCTGGTGAACGAAGCGGAAAAGACGCCGCCTGTACTCATGCTGAAAGCGGAAATCTTCCAGCAGCTCAATATGAGTGATGTCGCCGTAAGGTCACTTCTTGAAGCTAAGGCATTGAGCGATGACCCCATACTGGATTTCGCCCTGGCGGAAATCTATTATGAGGATGGGGAATTCCCCGATGCCATCCGGCATTATGAAATCCTCATCAGCAATGGCATCCAGGAAGTGAATGGCGTGGAGCTGAACCTGCGTCTTGCCGAGCTGCATATGAATCAGCTGGACCTGGAGAACGCCCAGACGTACTTTGATGCTGCGGATGAGAAATACTATTCCAATGACGACTACTACAGGAAGGCGCTTCTTGAATACCAGCTGCAGTCATATGAATCCGCCAAAAATCTCCTCGCCCGGGTGATAGAGAATGAACCATACTACATCAATGCCTATATCCTGCTCATGAATGTCCATGAGACGGAGCATGATCTCGATGCGGCCATAGAACTGCTGGAGGAGTATATCAGAGAGGACGATACGGAGCCCCTGTTCTTTTTCCATCTGGGCAGGCTCCATTTCCGAAACGGGGAAGAAGGCAGGGCACTCGAGAGCTTCGACAGGGCGATCTCGCTTGACCAGGATTATGATGATGCCTATCTGATGCTTTTCGAGACACTCCTGAAGACCGGGCGGACGTCTGAAATCGGGGAGTTTACATCACGGCTCGACACCCACGCGCTCTCAGGGGAAAGCCTGTATCTGCTTGCAAAGATCCAGCAGGAAAATGAGAATGATGAAAATGCACTATCCCTCTATCAGGAAGCCTCAAAGCTGATTGGGGATTCCATCGAATTCCATACGGACTATTATGAGTACCTGACGGAAATCCGCCATCCTTCAAGAAAGGATGTACTGGAGAAACTCATCACTTTGGAACCTGACAATATAGATTGGCAGTTCGAGAAGGAGCGTTTGGATGATGAATATGACCAAATATAGAAAAGATTTCATTGACTATATCCTGTACAATTATGAATTTGACGACCGGGTTGCGGTATGGATCCTGAATTTCATCAAGTCACACCCGACGGTTTCGAAAAATGTCGTTTTTCTTGATGAAGGCACTGTGGACAGGAAGTTGCGTATCTCCGATAGGGGGAGCGGGAGTCCGACGCTCCTTTTTGAAAAAGGGAATACGGTCACTGTCGATGGCGAAGTCATCTTCCATGAGCTGAACATGAACCAGAATCAAACACTGTTCCTCCATTTCAACCTCAGCCGGCATGATGCACGATATCAGAAGGTGAAATCACTGGAGGCGGACATGGACAGCACTTTGGAGAGGATAGGGCACGAAGCCGTCATTAAACAGATAGATGAAGCACTTGATGCAAAAGATCAGAAGAGATTCATCAGGCTGACTGAGTATCTCAATCAGATAAAATAAGTGGAAAAGGTGAGAGAATGCTCTACAATCATCAGGACCTGAAAGTATTGAAGGATGAAATAGAATTTGTCGATACTGCAGTGATCCCGTTTGCCAGTGCGGACATGAATGATGACTCGAGATCCAATGCGAGCGATATGGAAATGATCCAGATGGTGACAATACAATTGGAAAAGCAGCTCAAGGGGCGTCTTTTCATCACCCCCGCCATAATGACAGTGGAACAGATCACCTCAGTGCTTGAAGCATATGTTGAGCAGCTGAAATCCTATGGTTTTAAGAAAATCGTCATCCTTACCCATCATGACCTCACCATGGAAGATGCCCATTTCGTCGTCCTGAACCGGATTCCTCTGGAGGACATGAGCATCGAAATGAAAATGAGTCTCATCAATGATGAAGTCAAAGATGTCATGAAAAGAATCATTTCAATCTGGAACCTTAAGAAATAGGCAGTTTTACACGATTATGCCACCCGTCAATATCAAAAGTTGAGATAGCTTATTGACCGGTATCAGCTAATAGGCTAAAATTGAAATGTCCTAGTTATATTAATATATGTAAAAGAACGCGCGTTTGAGGGGGGAAATATGAATGTCGCAAAAAGTAACAAGACGCCAATTCCTGAACTATTCCTTAATGGGAGTAGGGTCTTTCATGGCGGCTGGTGTTATATTGCCAATGGGAAGATTCGCACTTGACCCGCTGTTCCAGGAGGAAGCAGCAGGCTCCATGATCACAACAAGTGTATCAGCTGATGAGATTACGGAAACACCTATTAAGGTTGACTTTTCCTATGAACAGCAGGATGGCTGGTATGAAAGTGAAGTCACCGATTTCGTCTGGGTATATCGTGACGGGGAGGATATCATCGCCCTGTCTCCAGTATGCAAACACCTTGGATGTACGGTAACCTGGGCCGGTGACGAAGCGAACCCGAACCGTTTCTTCTGCCCATGCCACAATGGCCTCTACGAGAAGAATGGTCAGAATGTACCGGGTACACCTCCAAGAGGGCCATTGGATCAGTATGAAGTCGGCGTGTCCGATGGTTACATCACAATTGGCGAAATGCAGGCCAATGAACTCGTAAACTAGTATAGGAGGGAAAAATGTGCTTAACAGAATCTATGATTGGATAGACGATCGCATTGATATCACTCCTATATGGAGGGATGTTGCCGACCACGAAGTGCCGGAACATGTTAACCCCGCGTACCACTTCTCGGCGTTCGTCTATTGCTTCGGTGGGTTAACGTTTTTTATTACAGTTATACAGATTTTATCAGGAATGTTCCTGACAATGTATTATGTACCTGACATCGTCAATGCATGGAATTCGGTCTATTACCTGCAGCATGATGTTGCAGCCGGACTGATCGTCAGAGGCATGCACCACTGGGGCGCCAGCCTGGTAGTAGTAATGATGTTCCTACATACTCTAAGGGTATTCTTTACAGGTTCATACAAAGCGCCGCGTGAACTCAACTGGGTTGTCGGCGTACTGCTCTTCCTGGTAATGCTCGGACTTGCATTCACAGGCTACCTGCTGCCTTGGGACATGAAGGCGTTGTTTGCCACAAAAGTAGGTTTGGATATTGCAGAGAGTGTACCGTTTGTCGGTGAATGGATCAAGACACTGCTTGCTGGTGATGAAACCATCATCGGTGCACAGACATTGACACGTTTCTTTGCCATCCATGTATTCTTCCTGCCTGCTGCTCTATTTGTATTGATGGCGATCCATTTCATCATGATACGTAGACAAGGTATTTCAGGACCACTATAGGAATGACAAGGGAGGTAAAATGATATGAAACGTGGAAAAGGGTTGACATTCGTCGGCGATTCACGAATACAGAAATATGACAAACCAAAACTTAACCGCGACTATTCGGAATTCCCGGGTCGTACTGAAGAGTTCTATCCAGACTTTCTTCTGAAGGAATGGGTGACCGGTGCAGTATTCCTCATCGGTTTCCTTTGTCTGACAGTAGCACATCCAGCACCACTCGAACGGGTGGCTGATCCGACAGATACAGGGTATATACCTCTCCCAGACTGGTATTTCCTATTCCTTTATCAAATTCTTAAATACACATATGCATCAGGACCGTTCAACATCATCGGTGCAATGGTCATCCCAGGTCTCGGTGTGGGCGCGCTTCTACTTGCGCCTTGGCTCGACAACAACAAGGAGCGCCGCTGGACAAAGCGTCCCGTAGCAGCTGCCATGATGCTCATCTCGTTCGGCATCATCTTCTACACTACATGGGAGTCGGTTGCCTATCATGACTGGGAAACACAGAACCAGCAGGGACAGATTGTATTCTCCAACCTGGACACTGAAGATCCTGTCTTCCAGGATCTGATCCGTTCGAACTGTACAAGCTGCCACGGCGGTGAATTGACTGGTGGATCGGGGCCAAACCTGATCGAACCGGACCTCAACGCTGAAACAGTTAACGCATTCGTAACAAATGGTTCTGGTGATATGCCGGCATTCGAAGATCAGTTGACAGAGGAAGAGATCCAGCAGATCTCCGAATTTGTAGCGAATCTTGAGCTGACATCAAGAGATGAGGCGGAGAACTAGACAAATGTCTCCGATATTTCTGGAAAATAAACGAAAAGCCCTAGCAATAGGGCTTTTTTTAATAGGGGTTTGTTCGAATGCATAAAATTATCAACCTGATGTACAACAGATGGTTCCTGGTTCTGCTCCTGATATCCAATGGGCTGGGAACGATATACGGCTACTGGTGGTACAGGGGGCAGCTGTCCGATACGGAGTGGTATTTCCTCCCATTTGTTCCGGACAGCCCGACCGCAACACTCTTCCTCTCGGTCCTCATCGCCATGATCCTCCTCGGGAGGAAGTGGGGGCTGATCGATGCACTGGCATTTACAACACTGATTAAATATGGTGTATGGGCAGTGGTCATGAACCTGCTCACCTTCATGGAAACGGGCTTTGTGTCATGGATCGGCCTGATGCTGATCGCTTCACACGGCATCATGGCCCTCCAGGCAATCCTTTTTCTGCCCCACCTTGAAATCAGACCCGCCCACCTGTACATCACAGCCATCTGGCTGTTCCATAACGATATCATCGATTACGTATATGGCCAGTACCCGGTCTACGGCAACCTGGCCCAATATGAGGCCCACATCGGCTATTTCGCCTTCTGGCTGAGCGTATTCGTGCTTGTACTGCTCCATCAGCTTGTGCCAAGGCGTTCTGATTGACTATATAGGAAAAATTGAAGTAAAATGAAGTATGAAAAACTTTTGGAGGTTGGAATCCACGTGTATATAATTTTATATTTTGTGATCTTAATGGTTGTTCCAATGCTCGCGCAGATGAACGTAAAGTCCACATTCAACAAGTACTCCAAGGTACGTTCCACGAGTGGTCTGACCGGGCGTGAGGTTGCCGAGGAGATCCTCAGGGAAAATGGCATCTATGATGTCTCCGTTGAAAGAGGCAAGGGCTTCCTGAGCGACTATTACGATCCTAAGAATAAGAAGCTCGTCCTTTCCCCACACAACTATGATACACCGAGTGTGGCCGGAACGGCAGTTGCAGCCCATGAGGTCGGACATGCCATCCAGCATGCGACAGGCTATGCATTCCTGAACTTCCGTTCTGCACTTTTCCCGCTCGCACAACTGGGGAGCAACTTCTCGTACTTCCTGATCATTGCAGGCATGCTCATCACATATGCCCAGAGCAATGCAGGCGGGGGACTTGGAGACATGCTTCTGTGGGGCGGAATCGCCCTTATGGCATTCGCTGTCCTGTTCCAGATAGTAACGCTGCCCGTCGAATTTGACGCATCGAAGCGGGCGATGAACCAGATTGAATCACTGAACATCGTCAACGAAAAAGAGTACCGCCATGCCAAGAAGGTATTGAATGCAGCAGCAATGACTTATGTTGCAGCGACTGCAGTCGCCGTGGCCGAACTTGTCAGATTCATTCTGATTGCCAGAAGCGGCAACTAGAAATAATTCAGGAACCCATAAAGGGTTCCTTTTTTATTTGTCCGGAATTCTGTTAATATTATTATGATATGATACGAAGCCTTCCGTCATCATATGATGAAACACCGGAATCGGCTTCACACCAGACAGAAGATTATCTATAATCAATACTAGCAACCTAAGGAATGGATGATAATATGAAGATCGCATTGATTGCACATGACGAAAAGAAGGATGACCTCCTCAGATTCATAGACAAGCACATTGAATTTTTCAAGGAACAGGTACTGTATGCAACAGGGACGACCGGCGGCAGGATCATCAAGCATACCGGGCTTGAGGTCCACAGGTGCAAATCAGGACCACTTGGAGGTGACCAGGAGATCGGTGCCATGGTCGCAAACAACACGATAGACTGCATCATCTTCTTCAGGGACCCGCTTACTGCCCAGCCCCATGAACCGGATGTCAGTGCACTGCTGCGGCTCTCCGATGTATATGATGTACCGCTGGCCACCAATGAGGGCACTGCTGAAGCGGTGCTCTATCACCTGAGCCATAAAGACAGGGGGTAGGGAGGATGAAGATAGGCATAACCTGCTACCCGAGTGTCGGCGGCAGCGGCATCATCGCCACTGAGCTCGGCATACAGATGGCCAGACGCGGACACGAAGTGCACTTCATCACTTCCAATGTTCCGTTCCGCCTGGATGCGAACCATCCGAACATAAACATCCATCAGACGGATATAAATGATTATAGTGTGTTCCGCTATCCGCCCTATGACATCACCCTGGCAAGCAAGATCTCCGAAGTCATTGTAGAATATGACCTGGATGTCATCCATATGCACTATGCCGTCCCCCATGCCGTCTGTGGCATACTGGCACGCCAGATGGCAAAGAAGGATGTAGGCATCGTCACCACCCTGCACGGGACGGATATAACGGTTCTCGGATATGACATGTCCCTGGTCAGTGCGATACGTTTCGGCATCAATGGATCCGATATCGTCACAGCCGTCTCGGAAAGCCTGAAAAAACAGACCCTCTCGCTTATAGAACCCGAGAAGGAGATACAGACCGTCCATAATTTTGTGGATGAGGAGTACTTCAATATGACCGACCGGGATGCGGTCAAGGCGGAAATGAAAACAAGGTATGGCATCCGGCAGCAGACGAAAGTGCTGATGCATACGTCAAATTTCAGAAAGATAAAGCGGATCGATGACATCGTAAGGGCGTTCCACAGTGTACATGGGAGGATCGACAGCGTTCTCGTGCTCGTTGGGGACGGGCCCGAAATGAACAGTGTCCGCATGCTGGTGAAAACCCTCGGGCTGCAGGATGCCGTTATATTCGCAGGGCAGCAGACCGATGTGAGGAGATTCTATCTGATGAGCGACATCTTTCTGTTGATGAGTGAAAAGGAGAGCTTCGGTCTGGCATTGCTGGAAGCGATGAATTGCGGTGCGGTCCCCGTCGGCACTGTCGCTGGCGGCATAAGCGAGGTCATCCAGCATGAAAGGACGGGATATCTCGTGGAAATCGGGGATTACGCCCGGGCAGGGGAGCGCATCATCGATATTCTGGAGGACGAATCCCTGTACAATGAGTTCCAGTCCCGCATGCTCGAGGATATCAGGAGACGCTTCCATTCCGATGTCATCGTCAGTAAATATGAATCCTTGTACAGGCAACTGATCGGAGAAGATGGCGATGCATGAACTTTTTCTCATAGGCAATAAGATATTGACCACTTTGGAAGCGAATGGATACAAGGGATATTTTGTGGGTGGATGTGTCCGCGATTATCATATGCGGCGTTCCATCAATGATGTAGACATCACCACGGACGCTCTTCCGGATGATATTGAGCGCATCTTTGAGCGCACCATCGATGTTGGAAAAGAGCATGGCACAATCATTGTGCTCATTGAAGACACGCCCTTTGAAGTGACCACTTTCCGTACGGAGTCGGGCTACAGCGACTTCCGCCGGCCGGACCAGGTTGCATTCACGAGCCGGCTCAACAGCGATCTCGAACGCAGGGACTTTACAATGAACGCGATGGCCATGGATGATGATTTCCAGATCATCGATCCCTATGGCGGCAGGGAGGATATAGGGGACAGGATCATACGCACCGTCGGACGTGCAGAAGAGCGGTTCAACGAGGATGCGCTCAGAATGCTGAGAGCCGCCCGGTTCTCATCCCATCTCGAATTCCAGGTCGCCCCCGAAACAGAACGGGCAATGGCCGAACATGCCCGAAACCTCGAACATGTCGCTGTGGAGCGGTGTGTTGTCGAACTCCTTAAACTGTACAGGGGCCCGGGCGTCAAGGCGGCGAAAGCCCTGATGGTAAAGACCCGTCTGAAAGATCATCTGACCTTCCTTGAAAACATAGGGGATGAGGATTTTCTGGATACGGAAGTCGGTTCATTGGAAAACGAGATTGCACTTCAGATGTGGAGGGACCCAGGGCTGAAGCGGCACCTTCATGAATTGAAACTCTCCAACGATATGAAAAAGGAGATACAGAACACAACCGGGCTGATCGAAATGCTCCACAGCCCGGCCACCGTGAGGGAAGTCGCCTATAGCCATGAAACGAAAATACTGGAGAATGCGTCTGCCATCATGGCGTCGAATACCTTCAATGGATTGAAGGAGAAAAGGGAACTCATCCGGTCGGCCATTGGACTGAAGCCGCACTTGCCGATTTCGGGTATTGCCGATATCGACCTGGACGGAAACATGCTCATGGAATTCTTCAATGCGCGTGGCGGCAGATGGATCAGAAAGGTATTTTCAGCCATAGAATTGGAGATACTGGATGGCAACCTGGAGAATGACAGAAAGAAAATAATGGAGTGGGTGGATGCACATGTCGAATATGAAGCAGGAGATATTAAAATTATTGAAGAATGACCGGTTCGTTTCCGGCCAGGAGATGGCCGACAGACTGGAAGTTTCGCGGACTGCCGTCTGGAAGAACATAAATGCCCTGAAGAGCGAAGGGTACAGCATCGAATCCGTCACCAGCAAAGGGTATCATCTGACTGAGCACCCGCGCTACATAAGCCCGACTGCACTGGAGCTGCTCGTGGCACAGTCCGGCCTGTTCAGCCATATGGAGTACCTCCAAACCACAGGGTCCACCCAGGTGGAGGCGCTCCAGAAACTCGAGCACCATGGCGGGGCCTACATTGTGGTGGCCGAGGAGCAGACAAGTGGGCGGGGCCGGTTCAACCGGGAATGGTCCTCCCCCAAAAACAGGGGACTCTACCTCTCCATCGTCCTCAGGCCCAACATACCGATTTCGGAAATCATCCGTTTCAACCTGTTCATTTCGCTGGCCATCTCCAAATCGATCGATCAGGCTTTCAGTATGGAAAGCGGGATAAAATGGCCGAACGACATCTATATCAACAACAGGAAAGTTTCCGGCTTCCTTACCGAGGTCGTCAGCGAAAGCAGTGTAATCAATGCTATAATCTGTGGTATTGGCATCAATATATTTGAAGATGAGAGCGTAGGGGCAATTCCAAATGCCACTTCCATCGAACGGGAGATGGACGGGAACAGCCATATGGACCTGGATGGTTTCATGGAGACGCTCATCACTAATATCGAGCGGTACTATAATCGGTTCATCAATGAGCCATTCAGCGCAATCAGGGAAGAATGGAAGGCACGTGCCATCGTATTCAATAAGGAACTGAGGATCACTGAAGCGGGGGAGAGCTATATGGCAAAGGCCCTCGACATTGATGATGATGGCTTCCTCGAAGTGCTCGACCAATCAGGTGAAATCAGAAAAGTCATAAGTGCAGATATAGAACTATAGTGGGAACTGGTGATGAGATGCTGAATCAGAAGTTTGCGGTAGTCGATTTGGAAACTACCGGGAATAATAAAAACAAAGATAGTATCATCCAACTGAGCATTGTTATTGTACAGAATCTGAAAATAGTCGATCAGTACACTACTTTCCTGTCGGATGAAACGGAATTGACACCTTTCATAAAAGAGCTGACGAATATTGAAACCTCCATGCTTGAAGATGCACCCAAATTCAAGGATATCGCCGCCCGGGTGGCCGGTCTTCTCGATGGCTGCATCTTTACGGCCCATAATGTCGAATTCGATTTCGGCTTCCTGCAGGCTGCATTCAAAGCATGCGGCATCGACTGCCAGCCCAATCATCTGCTTGATACCGTGGAGTTGTCGAAAATATTCCTTCCGAGGCTTGAGCGCTTCCAGCTCAACGAAATCGCCCAGGCCCTCGGCCTGGAATTGTCGAATGCACATAGGGCGGATGAAGACGCAAAGGCTACAGCAGACCTGCTTCTTCATCTGCTGCGGAAGATGATATCACTCGATACGGAGACATTGAAGCATCTGTATCACCTGTCGAAACCACTCAAGTACAACCTGTCGGATGTCATCTTCTCAATCGTTGCGGAATCCGGCACGGGCGGGGCCGAAGGTCTTGAGCGCCATGGGGATTTCTATATAAAGAGCCCGAAGCCGAACGTCCGGAAAATGGAGGCGGTCACTGTCGGGGAGCTGTACGAAAACTACATCGCATATTCCGGCAGACAGTACAGGGCGGAGCAGCTGCGCCTGGCCAATGAGATCTTCGAAGCGCTGGAGCAGAAGGAGAACCTTGCACTGGAAGCATACACCGGCGTCGGGAAGACGATTTCTTTCCTCATCGCCGCCATCAGCTTCCATTCACTCTATGGCCGGAGGGTGCTGATTTCGACATCCAAGAAGATTCTGCAGCACCAGATCCTCATCGAGGACCTCGCGGCACTGGAGGAGGCCGTCGGCATGCCGATACCTGCAGTCGCCCTGAAAGGCAGGGAGAACTATCTGAACCTGGATGCGTTCAAGCTCCTGCTGTCGCTTGAAGACACCAATACAGAGATTATCCAGCTGAAGATGAAGCTCCTTGTGTGGCTCCTTGAGACCGATACGGGTGATTTGTCGGAAATCCATCTGAGGGGGCCGGAGCGGGCCTACTACAGGACAGCCTCCATACAGGCGGGCGAGAATGCCAGACACTTCTTCTTCAACAGGGCACTCTCTGAAGCGGAGCAGGCCACCTTCACTGTGACGAACCATTACTTTCTCACAGACTGCATCGACCATCTCCCGGATATCGATACAGTCATAGTGGACGAAGCCCATCAGCTCAAACGTTCACTCGAGGAACGGACGAAGACCACATTCAGCTATCAGGCGATGAAGTTCTTCATCGGACAGATCGGCACCCCGAGCCAGGAGCGTCTGCTGTCGAGCTATATCAGCCATAATGATGGGACATCCATCTACCTGCTGGAGGATATACTGAAGCACCTGAACCAGAACATAGACAAGATGTTCGGTGCCATCGCCGCCAAAAATACCAGTGACCTGCTGCACCATATTGAAACGGGTATCAGACACGCTTCCACCTTCCTTGGGGCCGTACGCGGCACCCGGAACTACCAGGTCATCTACAACCATATGCACCACTATCAGAAGATGCTGTCATCCCTCGGGGCGGCCATCCGGCAGGATCGGTATATTCTGGAAGGGAACAGGAACCTGCAGAAGATAAAAGTGCATGTGCAGCAGGAAGATATGGAATCCCTCCGGAAGCGGACCGGGCACATCGCGGCCACGATCATGCTGTCCGGCACACTCGAAGTGAATGGGGGGTTCGGCCATCTCGACTACTGGTATGGCGACAGGCCGTTCAGATCGCTCATCATCCAGAATGAAAACCTGTTCGGCGGAACGAAGATCTTCATTCCGGAGGATATCCCTTCCTATGATGTCAGCGATGATGATTTCGTCTCCGCCATCGTAGAGTACATCGCCATCTATCTGAGTGAGACGGACCAGAAGCTGATGGTGCTGTTTTCCAATTTTGAACTGCTGGACAAGGTGCATGAATATACGGAGGATGTCCAGACATTCGAAGATTTCGTCATATTGAGACAGACCCGGATGACCACAAGCGAGAAGCTGCTTTCCCAGTTCAACCAGCTGGACAGGTGTGTGCTGCTCGGAACATCGAGCTTCAACGAAGGCATCAACATGCAGGCGCAGGGAACGAAATGCCTGATGCTGACCAAACTGCCATTCCCCGTCCCTAAAAAGTCCGACTTCAGGAACTTCTATAAGAATGATCTGCCGGAAGCTGTATTCCAGTTCAGGCAGATCGCCGGACGGGTCCAGCGGAGACCTGAAGACCGGGGACTGCTGCTTCTGTTCGATAAACGTATCCTCGACAGGAGATACAGGAATTCATTTCTGAAGTACTTTCCCTCTGAAAATGTCGTTCAGGGGGATGGAGAGTCTTTCAAAGCGCTGCTCCGTGATTTATAATGACTATATCAACTCTAAAGGAGAAGGAATATGCAACTCTCTCAACGCATCAAAAACATTACTCCCAGCCAGACATTGGCCATTACAGCCAAATCCAGGGAACTGAAGGCCCAAGGGGTTGACGTCATCAGCCTCAGTGCTGGAGAGCCGGATTTCAATACACCTGATGAAATCATAGAAAAGACCTATGAAGCCCTCAAGGCCGGCCAGACGAAATATACATCGGCTTCAGGCATCACGGAGCTGAAGGAAGCCATCGTTGAAAAGATGAAACGGGACAACAGCCTGGATTATGATGTATCGGAAATCTTTGTCGGTACCGGTGCCAAGCATGTGCTGTACAACCTCTTCCAGGCGACACTCGATCCGGGAGATGAAGTGCTCATCCCGACCCCCTACTGGGTAAGCTACACGGAACAGGTGAAGCTCGCAGAAGGCAAACCGGTCATCATGGAGACGGATGAATCGACTTCATTCAAGATCACTCCGGAAATCATCGAGCGCCATGTGACGGACAGGACGCGCATGCTCCTGCTGAATTCCCCGAGCAACCCAAGCGGGATGGTCTATACGGAAGCGGAGCTGAAAAACCTCGCAGACTACCTTGAACAGACGGATATCGTAGTGGTCGCGGATGAGATCTATGAAACACTCGTCTATGACCATCCGCATATCTCCATCGCAACCTTCAGTGACAAGATGAAAAGGAACACACTCATCGTAAATGGCGTCAGCAAGTCCCATTCAATGACCGGTTGGCGCATCGGCTACGTGTGCGGTGACAGCGATGTCATCAAGGGCATGACCGCACTGACCAGCCACTCGACATCCAATCCGGCGACACCGTCCCAATGGGCGGCGGTGGCTGCCTACAACATGGACAGCGCATACCTCAAAGAGTACAACCGGACTTTCAATGAAAGAAGGGACAGGGCATACGAGAAGCTGATGGAAATTCCATACATCGACTGCATCAAGCCGGAAGGCGCCTTCTACCTGTTCCCAAATTTTGCCGAGTGCGCCAGAAAGTGCAGCTTTGGAAGTGTCGATGAATTTGTTTCAGCTGTCCTGGAGGAAGTCCATGTGGCAGCAGTGCCCGGCTCCGGTTTCGGTTCTCCGGACAACATCAGGCTCAGCTATTCCCTCAGCATCGAAGATATGACGGAAGCATTGGACCGTATCAAGAAATTTGTAGAACAACATACCAAAGGAGTTTGACATGAAGATTTCAATCAACCAGGCGCCCAAATATGAAGGCCAGCAAGTGACGATCGGCTGCTGGCTCCTGCAGAAACGCGGCAGCGGAAAAATCCAGTTCCTGCAGCTCAGGGACGGCACCGGCTTCATGCAGGGCATCGTCGTAAAGGAAAATGATGCAGACCTGTTCGACAAGGCGAAAGGACTGACACAGGAGACGTCCATGTATGTCTCGGGAACGATCAAAGCGGATGACCGTTCCGATTTCGGTTATGAGATGGAAGTCGACGGCATAGACATCATCCATGCTTCGGAAGGATATCCGATCACACCGAAAGCCCACGGTCCTGAATTCCTCATGGACAACAGGCACCTGTGGCTGCGTTCCAAGAAGCAGCACGCAGTCATGAACATCAGGAACCAGATCATCAGAAGTACGCATGACTTCTTCTTTGAAAACGGCTATAAGAAGATCGATCCGCCGATCCTGACGAGTAGCTCCCCGGAAGGGACGACAGAGCTTTTCCATACAAAATACTTTGATGAGGATGCATACCTTTCACAGAGCGGCCAGCTGTATGCAGAAGCGGCTGCCATGGCACACGGCAAGGTCTTCTCATTCGGTCCGACATTCCGTGCGGAGAAATCCAAAACGAGGAGGCATCTGATCGAATTCTGGATGATAGAGCCGGAGATGGCATTCTACAACCATGAGGACAGCCTCAAAGTGCAGGAGCAGTATGTCGAATACCTCGTACAGCAGGTGCTCGAAAATTGCAGGCTCGACCTCGGCATATTGGATCGCGATACAAGCGTCCTCGAGAAAATCCGGGCACCTTTCCCGCGCATCACATATACGGAAGCCGTGGAACTGCTGCAGGAGAAAGGCTTCGATGATATAGAGTGGGGCGAGGACTTCGGTGCACCCCATGAAACCGAAATCGCGAACCATTTCGACAAGCCCGTCTTCATCACGAACTATCCAAAGGAGATCAAGTCCTTCTACATGGAGGAGAATCCGGAGGATCCACGCACCGTCCTGTGCGCAGATCTGATCGCCCCTGAAGGGTACGGCGAGATTATCGGCGGCAGTGAAAGGATCCATGACTACGACATCCTCAAACAGAAGATTGTCGACAGTGGTCTCGATCTTGAGGCCTATGAATGGTATCTCGACCTCAGGAGATACGGCAGCGTACCGCATTCCGGATTCGGTCTGGGGCTGGAACGTACTGTCGCATGGCTGAGCGGCGTGCAGCATGTCAGGGAGACGGCACCATTCCCCCGCCTGCTCAACAGATTATATCCATAGACAAAAATATCGCCGGCAGGCGATATTTTTATAAGGAGACACAGCATGTTTGAAGAATATATAAGATATATGAATATACCAGTGAACAAAGTGCTGCTGGACTGCTATTCCACATTGGAGCTTGATGAATCCGGCTTCGTCGTCCTCGTCAAGCTGATGGACATCCACCACAGGTCCTCACAGCTCCCGGAATTTTCACACCTGGCCAAAGGGACGACGATGTCTGAAGCCAAGATAGCGGGACTGATACAGGAACTGATACAGAAGGAGCTGCTCGAGGTGGAGACCATCAGGGAAGATGGCAAATATATCGAGCGTTTCAATCTGGAACCCCTCTACAGGAAGCTCTCCCGTCTTCTGGAGTCGACGGAACCTGAAAAGGCGGAGCCGTCGGAAATCAGATCCCTGTTCGAATATGTCGAAGGATTGTACGGACGGGTCATCAGTCCGAATGAATTCGAAAGGATCAACAGCTGGCTGGAAGATTCCAAGTACAGTCCGCAAGTCATCAGGGATGCCGTCGATCTGGCGTACCAGAACCAGATCACTTCGCTCCAGTATGTCGAACGCATCCTTAACCAGACGGGCAGGGAAGAACCGGCTGAAAAAGCGGACCGGATGCCTGTACGTTCATGGCTGGAAGGAGAAGATGTTTTTGATCAGTAAAAAGAAGACCGTCGATATGATCGACAAGATAGATACGATGTTCCCCGATGCGGAATGCGAACTGGTGCACCAGAATCCATTCGAACTGACCATTGCAGTGCTGCTGTCCGCACAATGTACCGACAACCTTGTAAACAGAGTGACCCGGGACCTCTTCATGAAATACAGGACGCCGGAGGATTATCTGGCCGTGGATCTGCCGGAACTTGAGAATGATATCCGTTCCATCGGCCTGTTCAGGAACAAGGCCAAAAATATACAGAAATTGTGCAGGGATGTCATTGACCGTTTCGACGGCGAAATTCCCAGCAACTATGAGGATCTGGTGAGCCTTGCGGGAGTGGGGCGGAAGACCGCCAATGTGGTTCTTTCCGTGGCTTTCGATGTTCCGAGAATCGCCGTGGACACCCATGTCGAACGTGTATCGAAGAGGCTTGGGATCGCCCGGTACAAGGATTCCGTGCTGGAAGTGGAGAGGACGCTGATGCAGAAGGTGCCTGAAGAAAGGTGGAGCAAGACCCACCATCAGCTGATCTTCTTCGGCCGCTACCACTGCACAGCCAGAAACCCCAAATGTGAAACCTGCCTGCTGCTTGAAGACTGCAGGGAAGGGCAGAAGCGCATGAAGCGGAAGGATGTCCAATGACGATTGAAGAGATGTACCAGAAGCTTCTTGAAGAGGCCAGGAACCCGGACCCGGCACTGTATGATGCCTACCGGTCCGCCATAGTCTCCCATATCGACGAAGTGCTTGGCGATATGCCAGGGGAGGCACATGCCGAGGTGCTTCCCTTCAACTTCAGGGAGCGCATGGACTATATCCTCTCCCGGCCATACCAGTACCACAGCATCATCCAGCTGAAGGCTCTCCACGACGAATTCATCAAGAAGTCGGCCTCCTACCGGATAAGAAAGAGCAGATAGAAAAATCCCATGAGAATATTCTCATGGGATTTTTTATTATGCAGCTTCATCTGTCTCTTCCTCAACCGGTTCCTCGGCCGGTTCCTCGGTCGTCTCTTCAGAAGCCGGCTCATCAGTCTCGGCTTCTTCGGTTTCTTCTGTGGTCGGCGCCTCTTCGGTGGCAGGTTCTGTCTCTTCCTCCGTCGGCGCTTCAGTTGGTTCTTCGGTTTCCTCAATGGTTGGGGCCTCTTCCTCAGTTGGTTCCTCGGTCGTCTCTTCTTCAGGCTGCTCTTCGGTGGCGGGTTCTGTCTCGGTCGTCTCTTCAGGCTCTTCGGTAATCACCTGGTTCGGCTCATCGATGTCTTCCTCCGGCTGCTGGCGTTGGGTATTGCGCTGCTGACGCTGTTCATTTTCATATGTCTGCAGGCTTTCACTGCCTCTTACAGAAAGTTCATCACCGTTGACCTCAACCACACTGTCAGGACGTTCGAAGTCCTGGCCGTTGTAGGTGCTGATCGACTGCATGATGTCCCTGAAGAACCATTGCGGCGTGATGTGTTCATCCGCCCCGACGAATGAAGTATCCCCGCCTTCCTCGTTTGCCGTGAACCCAGTCCACAGGCTCATCGTGTATTCAGGGGTATAGCCCACGATCCAGGCATCCTTGGCTGCATTATCGGGAAGATTGTATTCCTCCTTGAGCTCATCGCCATAGGACGTCGTACCGGTCTTTGCTGCGATGTTCAGTCCATTCATCGGAATATAGTCGGCGCTGCCGTACGGTTCGAATGTGCCCTTCAGCATATCCGTCAGCATATAGGCGGTGTAGTCCTCCATCGCCTTTTCCGATTCGTGCTCGAATTCGACCGTTTCGCCTTCATCCGTCACTACGTGGCGGATCGCCTGGGCTTCATTATACGTGCCGCCATTGCCGAGTGTGGCATAGGCCTCGGCCATCTGCAACGGAGTGAACCGGGAATGGTCGCCGCCGCCGAGCACATCATTGAAGGTCAGTGGAAGGTCCTCCTCCTCTTCAGTGCTGTAGTCCAGGCCCACGCTCTCTGCAAATTCCTCCGGCGTGTTCTCGCCCTCTTCCTCCATCACGGTCTCGAATGTCTTGACTGCGGGAATGTTGAGGCTCTGTCTCAGGGCGTCGCGCATGGTCACTTCCCCATGGTCCTGCATGTCATAGTTGTAGATTTCATTATCGAATCCTTCAGGCTGATATTCGGCCTCGTCTTCAATTGTCTGGTCCGTCCGCCACTCGAGATGTTCGATGGCGGGTCCATAGGCGAGGAAAGGCTTCATGGTCGATCCGACGTTCCTTTCGACCAGGGCCTGGTTGTGCATGACCACTTCGCGGTAGTCGCGGCCGCCGGAGATGGCAACGAGATTGCCGGTCTCCGTATCGAGGATGGTCGAGGCGAGGTTGAAATGCTCGCTTTTGAACTTCGGATTGTAGTAGTAGTCCCTGTCGTTGACCATCGTCTGGAGCTGACTCTGGACACCGCTGTCCATATTGGTATAGATGGATAGGCCGCTTGCCAGGGCCTCCCCAAGCTCCATGTTC
This sequence comes from Salinicoccus sp. Bachu38, assembly GCF_038561955.2. Classification (NCBI taxonomy): domain Bacteria; kingdom Bacillati; phylum Bacillota; class Bacilli; order Caryophanales; family Staphylococcaceae; genus Salinicoccus; species Salinicoccus bachuensis. Next base: position 1,413,968 of record NZ_CP138333.2, read on the forward strand.
CTGAACTTGTCGTTCGTCTGGAGCTCCTGTTTCACGACGTTGATGTAGGAGGCGTATTCCGGATCCTCCGGTTCGTTCGATGCCCGTTCGTCCTCGGAACGCGCAACCAGGTTGGCAGTAATATCCGTGTTGATTGCTTCATTGTATTCTGCTTCCGTGATGCGTTCATGATGCAGCATCAGGTTCAATACGGTATGGGCACGCCTGGTGCCGAGTTCCGGATCGACATACAAATTGTACCTGTTCGGCAGCTGCGGGAGGCCGGCCAGATATGCGGTTTCTGCCAGGTTCAACGCTTCGAGCTCCTTGTCGAAATAATAGAGGCTGGCCGTCCGGATACCGTATATGCCATCTGAGTAGTAGATTTTGTTCATGTACATCTCAAGGATCTCATCCTTGGAATACTCCTGCTCAAGACGATAGGCGAGGTAGGCTTCCTGTGCTTTCCGCTCGAGCGTCTTTTCCTCCGTGAGGAAGACCCGCTTGACGACCTGCTGGGTGATCGTACTGGCTCCCTGGCTGCCGAATCCATCGGTGACGTTGTTGAGCACTGCTGCGCCGAGCCTCACAAAGTCGATGGCACCATGCTCGTAGAAGCGGTTGTCCTCCACAGCAAGGATGGCATCCGTGACGTGTTCGGGCGTTTCGTCAATATCTGTCAGTTCCCTTTTCTGTCCTCCGTATAGCGTGGTGACAAGTTCATCATCCTTGTCGTAGATCTTTGCCGGAATCGGGTCCTTCAGCTTCTCCTCACTGAAGGCCGGGGACTTGGATGCATAGTACGCAAACAGGAATGAACCGACGACAAGGAAAATCAGACCGATGAGAACCATCCACAGTAATACGCGCTTGATGAGGGAGGCTCTGGAACGCTGCCCCCCTTTTTTGGGAGTGCCGTTTCCCGCATTCTTCCTTTTGGTTCTTTTATAGTTCTGTTCCATATTCTATTCTCCATTCTCGAAATAAAATTCGTCGACTGCGTCAAGGTAGCCTATCCGCGGGTTCATCCCCTGCTTCAGCAGCAGGCTCGCATCTTTTATGTCCGTGTATCTGATGGATTTCCTGCCCCCGTTGAGGAATGCTTCCCAGAAGGGGAGGAAATGTCCGATCGGCATCAGGTAGGTTTCATCATATAATGAAAACTTGATGATGATGAACACGATGCCCCCCTGGTCATGGCAGCGCTTCATATGGTCCACCTGGTGTTCATGTATGTTTATGAAGGGGAAGCGCTTGTCGTTGCGCGTTTCCTTCGCTTCAAAATCTATATATCTGCCCCTGTATATGCCGTTGTAGTCGCTTGTCGAGGGAACTTTGAAATAGGCTTCATCAATTTTCGCCTTTCTTCTTGAGGGGTAGTCCACATTGACGATCTGGACCGGCGTCGGTTTCTTGTGTATGACGGCGCGCCCCGTCTCCAGATAGTAGGCGTTCGTCTGGTCCAGGTCCTTCTCCAGCGTCATTCCCCTGGAGCCATATTTCACTTTACCATCCAGCGTGCGGGTCCTGCGAGCAGAACCTTTTGGCTGCGGTTTGATGCCCTTGGGATATTTCATGTACATCGCCTTCCATTATTCTGTATGATGATAATATAACATTATACAACAGATCAGTGGACTTAAACCATTGATAATTATAGGGAGTGTGGCAGTTTTGTCAAGAAAGGCATCTTTTGAAAGCCTGCGGGCGCTGCTCGATGAAGTCGACCGCAGATATGATAAGGCAAGGTCGGGATATGAATTTGATTTTGCGAGCGAAGTCGAACCGTTCCTCGAGGAGAACAAGGAACTCGTCGATGCCATCGGCGAGATCGGCACCGACTTCAGGTTCAATCCGCCGACGCGGGAGAAGGTCGTCGAGGAGTTCATGGAACTCCTGATGGCCTGCCATGCAGGACGGTTCAGCCTGAAGCTGTACCGGGAGAAGTACAAGTTCATCAACATGTGGCTTTCACATGCACACAGGGAGGGGCTGTTCGGATGAAGACGCTGATTGCGGGATACCGCCCATACGAGCTCGGCATCTTCAAGGATACGCAGCCCGAAGCCGAAGTACTGAAGCAGTTCATGCGGGAGAAGGTGCGGACCTATGCCGAGACGGGTACGGAATGGTTCATCATACAAGGGTATACAGGCATCGAATTCTACGCGGCTGAAGCCATCATGGAACTTCAGGAGGAGTACGGCTTCAAATATTGTGTGCTGAAGCCCTTCCACAAGTTTGACGACAGGTACAAGGAGGAGGACCAGCTGAAGCTGAACCGCATCCTCGAAGCCAGCGACTTCCACAACTTCATCTTCGATCGGGAATATGAGTCGCCGAAGATGTTCAGGATGATCAACCGGTTCCTGATCGAGCATTCCGACCAGGCGCTCGTCGTGTTCGATGAGGAGGTGGAGTCGAAAACCCGTTTTATATACGAGCAAATGCTTGAATTCCAGGAGAATAATCCGTATAATATTGAAAGAATACAATTTGACGAAATCAATGCTTTCATAGATTCCGCTTATGAGAGGTGATATAATGAACGAATATACGCTGAAGCTTTCGGCAAAAGATATATTCGAAAAAGAGTTCGAGAAGTCCCTTAGAGGTTTCAAGCCCATTGAAGTAGATAGTTTCCTTGATGATGTCATCAGCGACTATCAAAAAATGGCTGACATGAACAACAATCTCAAAAGACTCGAGGAAGAGAACGCGCGGCTGAAGAAGGAAGTTGAAGAACTCCGGATTCGCGTGGCGACGAAATCGAGGTCCGTGGACAACCAGGCACAGACAAATCAGATAGACATCCTGAAACGGTTGAGCAATCTGGAGAAGAAGGTGTTTGGTCAGTCCAAGGTCAATTAGTTTAAAGCGGTATCTCGGATAATCGCTATGCATGCATATGCATAGAGGAAAGTCCATGCTCACACGATTCTGAGATGATCGTAGTGTTCGTGCCTGACGAAACCATAAGTCAGGGCAGCCCGTCCCAGGACGGCTGACGGCTGTGAACGGGCCTAAGTGCGAAGCATATGGCCCAATTAGCTATAAAAGTGCCACAGTGACGTAGCTCCTGCAGAAATGCAGGAGGTGGAACGCGGTAAACCCCTCGAGTGAGCAATCCAAATTAGGTAGGAGCACTTTCCAATGGGAATTCAACCTGAGGAAAGATACTACACTGTAGTATAGACAGATGATTATCACCAATGTGCAAGTGTAACTAGTGCACGCCTCAGCACAGCGGTACAGAACATGGCTTACAGAGATACCGGACTAGATGCGCTCTCCATTTGTAATGGAGAGCTTTTATTATATAATCAAACAATAATACATATAAAAGAGAGGGTTTTTGGATGGAGTTCAAATTGCTGGCAAACACACCAATGGGAATAGAGAGGGTCGTTGCGGATGAAATCGAGGCGCTCGGCTACGAAACGAAACTGGAGAATGGCCGCGTGTACTTCGAGGGGGATGAGGCGGCCATCATACGGACGAACCTGATGATGCGGACCGCCGACCGCATACGCATCATCATCGGCGACTTCAGCGTGGAGACCTTTGACGAGCTGTTCGAGAAGACGAAGGCGCTGCCATGGTCGGATATACTCGGACCTGCCGCAGCTTTCCCCGTCACCGGACGCTCCCACAAGTCGACGCTCTACAGCGTCCCCGACGTCCAGAGGATCGTCAAGAAGGCCATCGTCGAACATCTGAAGGATGCATTCAGCATCAGGACCAAGCTGCCGGAGACCGGCCCGCGCTACAAGGTCGACATCTCCATACTCAAAGACCGTGCCGTACTCACCATTGACACGAGCGGGGACGCCCTCCACAAGCGCGGCTACCGGACGGGACAGGGCGAGGCGCCGATCAAGGAGACGCTCGCTGCAACCATGCTCAAGCTTGCCAACTATGACGGCTCGAATACCCTGCTCGACCCATTCGCCGGTTCCGGGACCATCGCGATCGAAGCAGCCATGATGGCACTGAACATCGCACCAGGTTCAAACCGGACATTCGATGCAGAGAAATGGGACATCATCCCGGAAGAGGAATGGAAGCACACGCGGATGGCACTCGAAGAGGCGGCCCACTACGACAGGGATGTACGCATCCTGGCATCCGACATCGATCCGGAAATGATCCGCATTGCCAGGGACAACGCACTGGAGGTGGGGCTGCTTGATAACATCCAGTTCGAAACAAGGGACATCCATGACCTTGAACTGGAGGAAAGGAATGTCCAGATCGTCACCAATCCGCCATACGGGGAACGTATCGGGGAAGCCAAGGCGGTGGAGGAGATGTACCGCAAGATCGGTGAAATGATGGCGAAGGATCCGACACTGAGCGTCTATCTCATGACATCGAACAAGATGTTCGAACATATCGTCGGGAAGAAGGCGACGAAACGCCGCAAGCTGTTCAACGGCTATATCGAAACGACATACTTCCAATACTGGGGAAAACGGGGGGAATGATCCATTGGCTGCGACAGAGACACTTGAAATCCTATACAAACTGAAAAAGGAAATACTCAAATCTGAAAATGACGTCCTTGTTTCCCAGATCGACCACGCCATCATGAAGACCTACAAGGACCAGCTCGTCTTCTCCTTCATCGGCCACTATTCGGCTGGCAAGTCGAGCCTGATCAACCATATGCTGAATCAGGACATCCTGCCGTCCTCCCCGGTGCCGACCACCAGCAACACCGTCTCGGTGGAAATCGGCGACAGCGAGGAGATCAAGGCTTTCGTGGACCAGTACAGGTACATCCCCCTTGAAAACTACGAGGCGCTCAGGAAACTGAATACCCGGGATCTCGACATTACATCCATCTCCATGAATGTGCCGCACGCACTATTTCGGGAACGGACCGTCTTCCAGGACACCCCGGGTGTGGATTCCAACACGAGCAGCCATGGGGAGAGCGCCAACCGCTTCCTCCTCAACAGCGACTACATCTTCTTCACCGTCGAATACAACCATGTCGAGAGTGAACATAACATGAAGCTGCTGAAGGAGATCGCCGAGCTCGATATTCCATTTTCGCTCATCATCAACCAGATCGACAAGCATGATGACCGGGAGCTGACCATGGAGACGTTCCTCTCCCGCATCAGGCGGACGCTCGACCAGTGGAACATCATACCGGAACACATATTTACGACCTCCATCTATGATTCCCCCTATAATGAGATCAATCAGGTGACGAAGCACATCGCAGAAATAGAGGGGGCGCGGGAGGCATATGAGTCCGCGTACCATGGACGGATAATCAAAAACATCGAGGACAGGCAGCTCCAATACCTCCGGGATGCCGAAGCGGACCTCCGTGGACAGCTCGATATATCAGGGCACCCGTCACGGGATGAAGTCGAGGCGCATCTGGCCTATCTCGAGCGGGAAGTGGAGAATAGTGAAATTGCACGCCTGCATGAGGACCCGGAGGCCCTTCGCGCACATGTGCAAAAAGCGCTCAAGGACATCGTCGCGAACAGCTATATGTACCCGCATCAGGTGAAGTCCGTCATAACCGACTTCCTGAAAGTGCTCGCCGGTGAAATACAGCCGGGCGGCCTGTTCGGCAAAAGGAAGAAGGCCCGGATGCTCTATGAGGAGCACAAAGAGAAGATTGGACAGGAGATCGCCCCAGTGCTCCAGACCGAGATCAATGCACCGGTCAATGGCATGTTCGATTCACTCGGCCTCGAAGGCACACCGTTCAAGTATGAATGGAATCCGGGTGTCCTGATTGAGGAGGAGATCACCTCCCTCTCTTCAAACTACGTCATGAACTATCTGGACAAGCTGAAGCGGGAGATCGAATCCGATATAACGGCAAAAGCGCTGGATCACCTGGAAAGTCTTGAAGCGGGGCACCTGGAGCAGAAGGATACCGACGCACACCTCGCTGAAGAGATCGGGCTGTACAAGTCCCTCGGGGAGGTACTGGATCTGAAGGCGTCGCTTGAGACGGACAACTACAGGCACTTCTACATCCATCTGGATGATGAGATGGACAGGCTCAAACTGACCGAACCGATCACCCATGACTTCGGCGATGCAGAGCCTGACAGGAAACATTACAGCGACAGTGATGGACCGGCTGAAGCGGATGAGATGGATACACCGTACTTCGGCAGGCTGGCCCGGATGCTGGATGGCCATCCGAGATATGGCGCATTCAGAACAATCATCAAAGACAAGCTCGAACGCATTGAAAACGGCCAGGTCAACATCAGCGTCTTCGGGGGATTCAGTGCCGGCAAGACGACCTTCATCAATGCACTGATGGGGGAGGCCCGTCTGACGACGAGCCCGAATCCTACGACCGCAACCATCACTGAAATTGCGGACGGCGAAAGAAGCCATGCACTGTATAAGACCGAAGCGGACCTCGTCCAGTCCCTGGAAATCATAACGAACAGGCAGGGGGGATCGGTCAATGACTTCCTGCCGTGGATCAGAAAGCATAAAAAGACGGTCAAAGAGGCATATATTCCGTTTCTGACCGGAATCGAAACCCACTATGACAGGCACCGTGACCACCTCGGCACCGACGTCGACATGCCGACGTCGGAACTGATCGACATGATTAGTGCGGACGAGGAAGCCATCTTCATCCATAAGGCGTTCCTGTCCATCAGGAATGACCTGACGGATAAATTTTCGATCATCGATTCCCCCGGGATCAATTCGATCAATGAGCGGCATACGAAGGAGACGCATAATATCTTATCAGCCAGTGACATGATCATCTACGTCTCCTACTACAACCACGTATTCAGCCGTTCCGATGAGCGCTTCCTACAGTACATCAAGTCCATCAAGGGCGAAGACTTCCCCGTCATCTTCATCGTCAATGCCGTCGATCTGATGAAATCGGAATCGGACCTCGAGAAAGTGCTCGACTATATCCGGTCATCCCTCGGCCAGCTGGAAATAAAGAACCGGATTTTCCCGCTCTCCGCCAAGCAGGCGCTTGAAAACGGGGACGAGCGGTTCGATCATGCCAAGGAGGAGATCATCTCGCTCGCGCACCGCAATGCTTCGAAAATCCAGTACCAGTCCCTCAAGGAAACAGGGGAGCAGCTGAAGCATTCCATAGCCGGCAATATGAAGCGGTACCATAACCAGTATGAAGAGCAGGCGCACATCGAGTCGGTCAGGGAGGATCTGACTGCAGCACTCGACCAGTTCACGGCACAGAGTGTGGCACCGACGCTGCATCAGGAACTGGACATCATCCTCTCACATGTGGAGAAGCAGCTGACCCTGAAGCTGTATGACTACCTGAAGGCACTCGTCTCTTCGTCGGATATGAGGAACAGGAAGTTCATTGCAGAGAATCGGACCTTCCTTACCAACAGCATCAACCAGCACCTGTCACTTGAGCTCGCGACAAGCTTCAATGCCATCTATCACAAGGCCGATAGGGAACTGGCGCAGAACATCAGAAAATTGAATGAAGCGCTGAAGGAGGCCCAGACTGCCCATCATATCGAAACGGTCCAGGTGGACCGGCCGCAGCCGGAAGCAAAAATCGATCCGGACCGTCTGCTCGATTTCCAGAAGCCGCTTCACCAGGCAAAAAATCAGCCAAGGGATTTCCGCACCCTGCTGCTCGATATGGCGAAAGCCCTCGTCCAGTCCATGGATGAGGAGGCGATGGCGTCCGAAATGACCCATATGGTTGATGGATATCTGGAAAATACGGATCAGAAGATGCAGGGGGAACTGGAAAGCATCCAGGAAGCCCTGAAGGAACCGTTGCCTGAAATCAGCGATGCGGAATATGAAGAAGACAGGAAACTGAACCAGGCGATTGAGAATCTGGAGGTGGTTGAAGCATGACGATTATAGATGGCATGACAACAGCGGATGATATTCCTGAAAACCTTGTACTGGTCGATTGCAGGAATGTGATGGATGATGTTGAAGCGTCGCAGCGGAAAGTGGACGGCAATCCCATAACGGGGGCTGTGCATGTGCCGCAGCGTCCATGGATGTTCGATGCAGACGGCCTTAACGCAGGCAGGCATCCGATACCGCGCAGGAGCGTGGTGGCAGCCCTCCATCAGGCATTGAAGCAGGATGCGGGAGATACGCTGCTCCTCATCGATGATGAAAAGCAGTTTTTCCACACACGGCTCTACTACCTCTTCAGGCTGTATGGCTTCAATGCTATGCTGTGGAATGACGCGCTGGAACATCTGGATTTGTTGTCAGCAGAGTTCAGGAATAATGCTGGCTCCCTTCCTTCTGAAGACTTGGAGCGGAAAGGGACATATGAAGATGCCGAAAGAGATCTCCTTGCCGTGATGGATGAAGTACGGGAAGCGGTGGATGACGAAGACATTCTGCTGATAGACGTCAGGGCACGTGTGCGATACCTCGGTGAGGAAGAACCCATCGACCATAAGATGGGGCACATACCGGGGGCTGTGAATATTCCCTACGGAGACCTTTTCCATTCGGGAAGGATCGATTTTGATGCACTCGGAGATATGCGGGACTTCCTCGGCAGTTTCAGGGAAATCATCGTCTACTGCGGCTCGGGGATGAGCGCGACACCCGCGTTCCTCGTGCTCCATGAAATGGGGCTGCCTGTTAAGCTCTATGGCGGCAGTTTCTCGGAGTGGATCACGGATGGGACCAACAGCATCGAAACAGGGGATTCCCCCCTGAATGAAAGGATCGTTTCTCAAAATGAATAACAATATACTGGTAGTGGACGGCATGGCACTGCTGTTCCGTCATTTCTATGCGACAAGCTTCCGTCAGCAGTTCATGTACAATGCCTACGACAGGCCGACGAACGGCGTACAGGGGGTCATCCGCCATGTGCTGAAACTGATTGAGACCCTCAGGCCGGAGCAGCTCATCATTACATGGGACATGGGATCGCAGACCGTGAGGAATGAATGGTTTGCGGACTATAAGAAGGACAGGGTGGCACCGCCCGATGAACTCATCCCCCAATTCGATTATGTCAAGAAAGTGCTCGATGACCTGGACATGTTCCAGATAGGCCTCAAGGGCTATGAAGCGGATGACATCATCGGTACACTCTCCAAAGCGTACAGGGACATCGTCATCGTCAGCGGAGACCGTGACCTGCTCCAGCTGCTGGATGAAGACAATGCCCTGTGGCTGACGAAAAAGGGGTACACGGTATATGATCAGTACACGAAAGCCCGGTTTGAAGCGGAACACGGCATCACACCGGACCAGTTCATCGACGTCAAGGCACTGATGGGCGATGCCAGTGACGGCTACAAGGGTGTCAAGGGCATAGGGGAGAAGACGGCCTTCAGGCTCATCCGTGAATTCGGAAGTGTGGAGAATCTCCTGATGAACCTCGATCAGCTGACACCTGCGGTACGTTCAAAGATCGAAACGGATCTCGAATCCCTGAAGATTTCCCACAGGCTCGCCAGGATCATAACCGATGTGCCGATCGACCTCACCCTCATTGAAGCACGCAGTGCCCTGAACATTTCAAAACCCCAGATCCAGACCATCCTTGATGCGCACGATCTTAAGATCAGCAGCAAGTATGTACAGACTCTGGATCTGTAGGGGGTGATGCAATGGCAAGAGCATACATTGACGCAGCCGCATCCATGAATCCGAAGATGGCTGCCGGGGCGGTGGTCTTCAAGGATGAAGGGGTCGACCTGGAGTTCACCCTCTTCCTTGGGGAGATGGATAACCACGAAGCGGAATGGGCAACTCTGGAATTTGCGGTGGAGAAGGCACTGGAGCATTCCCTCACTTCATTGATCGTCCATACCGATGCAAAGATCATCGCGGACAGTTTCGATCGGAACCATGTCAAAAACCCGGTCTACAGAAAATATTTCGACCGGATTGCACCACATCTTGAAAAATTCGACCTGTTCATCGTCAGCTGGACACCGAGGGGTAAAAACCGGCGGGCCGATGAACGGGCGAAAGAAACTTTGTATTTGTATAGGAACAGAAGAGGCTGATCCAGGAGATCAGCCTTTTTTTATACAGTACATTTCGGTATAATTGAAAAAGGAGGTTGAAAAGTGAATATCGAAGTATTGGATAAGATCAACGCCCTTGAAGAAAAGTATTGCCAGGGCTGTCTTCTCAAGGAACTGAACCGTTCCGAAGGCACCCGGACGGCTGCACATAATTTTTGCATTCACGAGTGCTCTGTAGGCATAGCCATACGGTCACATGGGAATAAGCTGCAATAGGAGGATTACAATGGAAATCGTAAAAATTGAACCGACACCAAGTCCGAACACAATGAAGATCACAGTAAGCGAAGAGAAAGCGGAGATGAAGTCATCCACATACCGTCAGGTGACGGATGAAGCTCCTGATTTCATCAACAGGATCCTTGAACTCGATGATGTAACGAGCGTCTTCCACGCCCTTGATTTCATCTCTGTGGACAAGTCCCCGAAAGCCGACTGGGAAACCCTGATACCGGAGATTGAACAGACGTTCACATCCGGAGAGCAGGACGTAAAAAAAAACCAAAATTAGAGAGTGATTTCGGGGCGGTCACTACACAGGTCCTGACATTCAAGAATATACCCTACCAAATCAAGCTGAATGATGGGGAGGAGCACCGGAAGCAATTGCCTGAGCATTTTCTGAAAGCGGTGGAGGAGGCGACATTGCCGGAAGACAACATCATCCTTCTCAGGAAATGGGAGGACTATGGTACACGCTATGGTGAACCTGAAGAGATATTCGGGGAATTGTCGGAGGAACTGGATGCACTCTATGATGAAAAAAGGCTTGCAGAGCTTGTCCGGGAAGCGAGGACAAAGACGACACCGGAGCCGAAACGGTATTTCAAGGTTTCCGTCGAAGACTTCCGTTCAAAAGAGAACTGGAAGGACCGCCTGTGGCTCCTGAATCATATGGAGACGCCGACGGAAGCGGATTATGAAGTGCTTTCCCTGGCACTCGAGGATGACAAGATGCAGGTGAGAAGGGAAGCAGTCAGCCTGCTTGCCATGATTGAGGAAAAGACGACGCTGCCATATCTGAAGCGCGCACTCGGTGATCGTTCGGTACCCGTCAGGAGGACGGCGGGGGATGCCTACAGCGATCTCGGGTATAAGGAAGGACTCGAGGACATCTATCCCCTTCTCGATGACAGGAGCCCCATCGTCAGATGGCGTGCTGCAATGTTCATCTACGAAGTGGGGGACGAAGAGAGTCTGCTATACCTCAAGGCGCATATCGATGAGCCCCAGTATGATGTCCGCCTGCAGATTGAAATGGCCATCGCAAGGATCGAGCAGGGGGAAGATGCACTTGGCAGTGTCTGGAAACAAATCCAAGAAAGGGAGCGGTAGTATGAATCCATATGAAGCATACATGAAGGAAGTTGCCCAGCCAATGCGTGAAGAACTGACCGGGAGGGCGTTCGATGACCTGACGACACCGGAGGAAGTGGACCAGTTCATGGACAGTCTGGAATCAGGCGAAACAGCCTTCGTCGTCATCAACAGCGTCTGCGGATGTGCAGCAGGACTTGCAAGGCCTGCTGCTGTAACTGTAGCTGAACAGAATCCTGTGCGCCCTGACAGGAAAGCGACCGTGTTTGCCGGCCAGGACAAGGAAGCTACTGAACGTATGCGTGAATATGTCGGCCAGGCACCTTCAAGTCCATCCATGGCTTTGTTCAAAGGCAAAGAACTTGTGCATTTCATGCCGCGTGAACATATCGAGGGCAGGGACGTCAATGATATCATGATGGACATCAAAGAAGCTTTTGACGACCACTGTTCATGAAAAAAACAGGAAAGGCTGAGCCTTTCCTGTTTTTATTGACATTATTCTTTCTAGTCGTAGATGCTCATCGAGATCATATATAAAGCGAGCAGCGTAAGACCGATTGTCATGATAATTTCCATAAGCCACACTCCAAAAGAAATTTATTTATTCGAATTCATGTATTATTATATATAAACAACCATAAAAAGAAAAGGGGAGGATACGATGAATCCTTTCGATGAGGCATACCATGATCTCCTGAAGAAGATCATGGATGAGGGCAAATACAAGGATGACCGGACCGGCACCGGCACATATTCCATTTTCGGCCATCAGATGCGGTTTAACATGGATGACGGATTTCCATTGCTCACCACAAAAAAAGTGCTTTTCAAAATGCTTGCAACCGAACTGATCTGGTTCATACGCGGGGGTACGAACATACGTTTCCTGCTTCAGTACAACAACAACATCTGGAACGAGTGGGCTTTCAAGAACTGGGTCGAATCCGATGAATATAATGGCCCGGACATGACCGACTTCGGAAACCGTGCACAGAAGGATGCCGGGTTCAAGGTGGTCTATCAGGAGGAGATGGAAAGCTTCAAAACACGTGTCCTCGAGGATGATGCATTCGCTGAAAAGTATGGAAACCTTGGCAATGTATACGGACGCCAATGGCGCGCCTGGGAAGGACCCGACAGCAGCTTTACCGACCAGCTGAAGGATGTGGTGGAGAGCATCCGGTCCAACCCGGATTCGCGACGCCATATCGTGACCGCCTGGAATCCGGCGGAGATCGAGACGATGGCCCTCCCTCCTTGCCACGCCTTTTTCCAGTTCTATGTCAATGACGGCATGCTGAGCCTCCAGCTTTACCAGAGAAGTGGAGATGTATTCCTCGGTGTGCCGTTCAATATCGCAAGCTACGCCCTGCTTCTGCATCTGGTTGCGAGGGAATGTGGACTTCGTCCCCACGAGTTCATCCATACACTTGGGGATGCCCACATCTACAGCAACCATGTCGACGCAGTGGAAACACAGCTTCAGCGGGAAAGTTTCGGAGCCCCGGGGATAAGGATTCATGGTGACCGGTCCATGTTCGAACTGGACTATGAGGACCTTGAAGTCGTGGACTATGAATCACATCCTTATATCAAGGCACCAATCGCTGTATAGGAGGAAGGAAATGGTATCGTTAATCGTATGTCATGCAGAACAGAATGTCATCGGATTCAAGAATAAGATGCCGTGGCATCTGCCAAATGACCTCAAGCATGTGAAAAGGCTGACACAGGGCAATACAATCGTGATGGGACGGAAAACCTTCGAATCACTCGGACGGCCGCTGCCCAATCGACGCAATGTCGTATTGACCCGCAATCCGGAATTCTCTGCAGAAGGTATCGATGTCATCCACGATGTGTTTGAGATCGGAGGACTGGACGGAAAAGTGTTCATCTTCGGCGGCAGTGGTGTCTATCAGCAGACGATGCACCTTGTCGACGAAATGCACATCACCATAATACATGAAACCTTTGCCGGAGATACCTTCTTTCCGGATTATGATATGGCGGAATGGGAGCTCGTATCCAGGGAAGAGGGGGTCATCGATGGGAAGAACAGATATCCCCACGAGTTCCTCCATCTCAGACGCAAAGCGAAGCCGCAGGGGGGAGCTCTTTGAATATTTGGAAATGGCTTTTCATCGGGCTGCTGGTGTTGAACATGGCAGTCATCATATGGCTCTTTACAGTTTTGAACGGCAATTATGATGCCCCTTCGGAAGAAAATGATAATTATGTTCCTGAAGAATCGGGTATAGAGATAAAGATGAATAACAGTGCCATGGAGTCCATCATCAATGATGCGATTGACGATGACAGTCTGACCATCACCATAGACGAACAGCAGATAGCATTGGATGTCGTCAGGCAGGTACTTGGATTATCCATCGAGACTTCCATCGAACTGGAACCCGTGTCGACGGGAGAAGAAGTGGTCTTTGAACTGGTGGATATCAATATTTCAGATCTGCCGCTTTCACAGGACATGATGTATGATCTGATCAGAGACCAGAGCGACCTGCCTGAAGGCATCAGATTCAGGGAGCAGGAACGGGCACTGGTGATCGATTCCGGCGTATTCACAGAGCAGCTTGAATGGGATGTGAAAGTCGATTCAATTGATTATGAGAATGATGAGTGGTATTTTTCTATAACAAGATAATTAAGAGGTGAGCAATTTGGCAATAGCAACATTAGCAGGTGGATGTTTTTGGTGTCTCGTAAAACCCTTCGACCAGTTTGAGGGTGTAAACTCTGTAGTTTCAGGATACTCTAACGGGCATGTGGAGAACCCGACATACCAAGAGGTGACCAGTGGAACGACAGGGCATGTCGAAGCAGTTCAGATCGATTTTGATGAAAATGTGATGTCCTATGAACAGCTGTTGGATATATTCTTCAAAACATTCGATCCGACAGATACAGGTGGCCAGTTTGGTGACAGGGGCCCACAGTACATGCCTGCAATATTCTATCATGATGACGAACAGAAACGTGTTGCCGAATCAACAATAGAATCGCTTGATTCACAGAACATTTTCAACGGGCCCATCAAGACACCGGTTCTTCCCTATAAGAACTTCTATCGGGCAGAAGAAGAGCACCAGGATTTCTATAGGACGAACAGTGCACACTATAATGCATACTTCAAGGGCTCCGGCAGAAAATCATTTTTAGAAGAGCATTGGGGAGTGGAATAGATGGCAATTGAAAGAAATGAAAGAGAACTGACTGCAGAAGAATACAAGGTGATGAAGGAGAACGGCACAGAACCGCCATTCCAGAATGAATACTGGAACCACTACGAGGATGGCCTGTATGTGGACAAGCTCAAAGGTACACCACTGTTCACTTCACGTGACAAGTTCGCTTCCGACTGTGGATGGCCAAGTTTTGCAAAGAGCATCTCAGAAGATGTGACAGAACATTTCGATGATTCCTTCGGAATGCGCCGGACGGAGGTCAGAAGTGAAGCTTCCGACAGCCATCTCGGTCATGTATTCGACGATGGCCCACAGGAACTTGGCGGTTTGCGCTATTGCATCAATTCAGCTGCAATGGAGTTCATTCCGAAAGATGAGCTTGAAGAAAAAGGATACGGTGAATACTTGAAATACTTCGAGTAGACTTTCAAAAACTTACCTGGACAGGAGAGAATTCAAATGTTTAAAAATCTATTTGGAAAAAAGAATGATGTAGACAAAGATATCGAAATCACAAGTCCAATAAACGGGAAGTATGTTAAATTGGAAGATATTCCCGACCCCGTTTTCGCCGAAAAGATGAT
The DNA here is from genome assembly GCF_038561955.2 of Salinicoccus sp. Bachu38. NCBI lineage: Bacteria > Bacillati > Bacillota > Bacilli > Caryophanales > Staphylococcaceae > Salinicoccus > Salinicoccus bachuensis. The sequence continues at coordinate 1,429,085 of NZ_CP138333.2, forward strand.
GGGTGAAGGGTTTGGTGTCGAGCCGACCGATGGAGAGGTCGTGGCTCCGGTATCAGGCACCGTCATGCAGGTCTTTCCTACGAATCACGCAGTCGGCATCAAGACCAAAAACGGACTGGAAGTGCTCATCCACATCGGTCTGGAAACTGTAGCCATGGAAGGGAAAGGTTTTGAAGGACACGTATCGGAAGGCGATAAGGTCGAGAAGGGGGACAAGCTTGTAACATTCGATATGGACCTAGTAAAATCGGAAGCGAACAGCACTATATCCCCTGTCATCATTACAAATAGTGACATTCTCGACTCATTCGAGCTCAAGGAAGTTACAGATGTAGACAGGGCGGACACTGTTGTAGCGAGTGCGTCCATCAAATAATGAAGAACTATTCCTTCTACCAATATATCAAAACACGAAGAGGGGAAGCTTCACCCATCGGCCGTCTGGCCGAGCATATTGCGAAAGACGCGATGTTCCCGAAGTATTCCGATGACTACCTTGAAATATCAGACTACCTTGAGAGGAACCCTTACGAGGACATGCCACTTTCGCATTATGATACAGCTTTTGAAGACTACCGCAACTGGCTGCAGCATTAGCTGTTGTAGGGCCTAACACTATTAAAGGAGAATTTTGATCATGAGTATTCACATCAATGCAAAAAAAGGTGATATTGCGGACACGATCCTGCTGCCGGGAGACCCGCTGAGAGCGAAATATATTGCAGAAAACTTCCTGGACGATGTCGTCTGCTACAATGAAGTCCGCAATATGCTCGGATTCACCGGGTACTACAAAGGAAAACGCATTTCCGTACAGGGGACGGGAATGGGGGTACCCTCCATCTCCATATACATCCACGAACTCATGGATGAGTATGGGGTCAAAAATCTGATCAGGGTCGGCACCTGCGGAGCAATACAGAAAGATGTCAAAGTAAGGGATGTCATCCTTGCACAGAGTGCTTCAAGCGACTCCTACCAGAATAGAAAGCTGTTCAAAAACATCGAATATGCGCCGACATCAGACTTTGAACTTCTGCTTTCAAGCTACAACGAAGCGAAGAAGAAGGGGCTCAACGTCAAAGTGGGCAACATCTTTACAGCGGATTCCTTCTATGATGAAAATGGAAATATCGAGCAGTTGGCCCAATATGGTGTGCTGGCGCTGGAAATGGAATCGAGCGCGCTTTTCACAATCAGCAAGAAGTTCGATGCCAGAGCATTATCCATCCTCACAGTATCCGACCATGTACTGACAGGGGAAGCGACATCAAGTGAAGAACGCCAGACGACATTCAACGACATGATCGAAGTTGCACTGGATGCGAGTCTGCCTTTCATTGAAGAAAACAAATAGTGAAAATCGGGAACAGTGCAATGCACTGTTCTTTTTCTTTAACTTTCATACTTAAACTGGTAAACTAAAACTTAATTATTCAAGTAGAAATTAGGTGTAAGTTTTGAACGAAGAACATGAGCGTCATGAGACGAAAAATCCAGGTGGACGCCGGATCAACATCAAGCTTTTCTGGTTCATCATCATTTTATTGACATCGGTCATTGCTACGGCGATCATTACTGCGCTCAGTCTGGAAGCTGGAACTGAGAAGGCCGTCAATGTCGGCACGGATACAAGAAGTGAATTTTCCAAACTGTACAATGTGTACGATACTATCAATTCCAATTACTACGAAGAAGTGGACCGGGACGCATTGATCGAATCTTCCATCCAGGGCATGGTTGAAGGACTGGATGATCCATACAGTGAATATATGAACAACGAAGAGATGGAAGCCTTCCAGGAAACGGTGACCGGAGATTTTGAAGGTATCGGGGCAGAGGTGATGCAGGAGGGCAACCGCATCATCGTGACTTCACCAATGCGTGGCTCCCCGGCGGAAGAGGCCGGACTCGAACCCGGCGACGAAATCATTGCGGTCGATGGCGAGTCCATTGAAGGCTGGACAACCCAGGAAGCCGTCCAGCTCATACGTGGTGAGAAAGGGACGGACGTTGTTCTGACCATTGTACGGGGCGAAGGGGACCCAATCGACATCACGATTACGAGGGATACGATTCATATCGACAGCGTTACGTATGAAGAAGTGGATGGTGTCGGTCATATCAGTGTCAACCGGTTCCAGAGAGGTACGACCGAAGAGTTTGAGAGCAAACTGAATGAAGCTGCCGAAGATGAAGTGGAGGATGTCATCATCGACTTCAGATACAATCCTGGCGGCCTGCTGGATGAGGCAGTCAACATGATCAACCAGTTCATTGAAAACGGCCGGACCGTCCTGTATCTTGAAGATAACAATGGCGAGCGTACGGAAATAGCCACAAGCCAAGAGGCGAATCCGAACACCGAGGACTTTAATGTGTACATTCTGATCAACGAAGGGTCTGCCAGTGCTTCCGAAGTGTTTGCAGGAGCGATGGATGATCTCACTGATGCTACTATCGCAGGAACGGAATCCTTCGGCAAAGGTGTCGTCCAGCAGACAGTCGAATTTGGCGATGATTCATTGCTGAAATATACAAACACAAAGTGGCTGACACCAAATGGCCACTGGATACATGGGGAAGGAATCACTCCGGACATAAGTCTCGTCAATCCTGATTACTACAGGGTCGACATGCTGAGTCCTGAAGAAGTATACACAGAGGGAATTTCCAATGAGACCGTTCCCTCCATCAAAGTTGCCCTGGATACTCTTGGATACGAAGTTGAAGATTTCGACGAAAATTTTGATGCTTCGCTCACAACAGCAGTTGGTGAGTTCCAGGCCGATAACGACCTGGAAATGACTGGAGATGTAACAGGCGAAACATCAACCACCCTGATGAGTGAACTGAGGGACTACATCAACGACAATGATGCCCAGCTCAACTATCTGGTGGACTATATCAATGGAGAGTACACCGAGGAAGAAATAGAGGACTACGCGGAAAATCAGGCAGAACATCTGGAAATCGAGGAACCTGAAGAGGAATCCGATGAAGAAGGAACTTCCGAAGAGCAGTCTGCCGAAGAAGAATCTACAGAGGAAGAGACGACAGAAGAATAGTATAGGGCCGTATGAACATAGTGTTTATACGGCTTTATATTGTATCCGTTGTAAAAATGGTTTAAAGTAATTAGCATAAAAGAGTTTTGGAGGAAAGTATGGAACCAAAAAAGAGAAAAGTTGTCCTCACAGGCGGGGGTACCGTCGGACATGTAATGCTTAACAAACTGCTCATACCCTGCTTTATAAATAGAGGGGTTGAACCCGTCTATCTTGGTTCAAAAAAGGGCATTGAAAAGGAAATCATCGGTGCAACATCCATTAAATACTATAATATTTCAAGTGGAAAATTAAGACGCTACCTTTCTGCTGAGAACTTCAAAGACGTATTCAAAGTCATGAGGGGCATCAGTGATGCCCGCAAAGTATTGAAGAAGGAGCAGGTCGAGTTCGTTTTTTCCAAAGGTGGCTTCGTCAGTGTACCGGTGGTACTGGCAGCGAAATCTCTCGGCATCCCAGTGTATATCCATGAGTCTGACATCACTCCAGGACTGGCCAATCGCATTGCAGGGAAGTTTGCCACTAAAATCTATGTCACTTTCAAAAAGACTTTGGAGTATCTCCCGAGCGGCAAATCCGAGTATCTGGGGCCTGTCATACGGGATGAGCTTAAGAGGGGCTATAAGGATATCGGATATGAGCTGACCGGATTCAATGCTGAAAAGCCCATTATGATCGTAATGGGAGGTTCCCTCGGTGCACGTTCAATCAACAACTTCATCAGGGACAATCTGGAGGCGCTGACAAAAGAATGGCAGATCATTCACCTGTGCGGCCGTGGCAATTACCAGGAAGGGCTCGACAATCCAAATTACAGACAGTTTGAATTTGTAAAAAAAGAGTTGCCACACCTTCTCAAAATCTCAGATATTGCGGTCGGACGCAGCGGTTCAAACGCAATCTATGAATTCCTCCTGAACGAAAAGCCGATGATACTCATTCCATTGCCACTTTCACAGAGCAGAGGGGATCAGGTCGAGAATGCCGAGTATTTCAAAGAAAAGGGCTATGCTGAAATCATCCAGGATGATGCGTTGGACCTTGAGACGTTCCAGACGACCTTGTCCCGCATCGAAGGCAACAAGGAATCCATCGTGGAATGCATGAAGAATTTTGAGGGTGGCTTCAGGCCCGAATCACTTGTCGACCTCCTGCTCGGCAAGGAGGGTAATCGATGAACCGGCTGAAGAAACTGTCCCTCTTTCTGGTTTTCACCCTTATTTTTGGCATCATTGCCTATTTTCATGAATCCCGCCTTGGACATTGGATCGATACCGAGGTCTATGAATTCATCTATGCGTCCGAAAGCTTCATTACAACAGCGCTGATGCTTGGTTTCACCCAGGTCGGTGAAGTCCTGTCCATGGTCATCCTGTCACTTATAATGATCACGATACTGATGCTGTATCGTCTGAAATTCGAAACCCTGTTCATGATTATATCAATGCTGGCAAGCAGCATTCTGATTCCGGTAATGAAGAATTCATTCGACAGGGAGAGGCCCTCCATGCTGAGACTCATCGATATAACAGGGTTCAGCTTTCCAAGTGGACATGCGATGGGTTCTACGATCTTCTTCGGTTCTTTGATGACCCTGGTCAAAAATAGCGGACTGAACAATAAGGGCATGCTATATGGCGTGTGCGCCTTTTTCATATTGATGATCTCCTCTTCAAGAGTATACCTGGGCGTCCATTATCCTACCGATGTAATCGCAGGAATTGTTGCAGGAACAGCTGTCGTCGTTGCCACAAGCTTCATCATGCATAAAAAACTTGACAGATTGCCGTCCCCTATATAGAATGTAATTGAAAATGATTATCAATGAGAATGAATAAGCCCCCCTTATTTAACAGATCATTTTCAAGACAAGGTTATATATCCATAAACATATGGCAGCGTCCTTAAGGACGTTGCCATTTCTTTTATATTACTCATATAATATCATTGAAAAATAAACTGCCCATTGGCCAGAGGACGGGATAGGATGCACATCCGTACTGGCCTAAAATGTTATGATGGGGAAAAACGAATGATAGGAAGATTACGATGAAACATATTCTGGTTGTCGAAGACGAAATGAATCTTGCACGATTTATAGAACTTGAACTGGTTCATGAAGGCTACCATGTCACTCTTTCCAACGATGGAGAGGATGGTTTGAACAAGGCACTCGATTCCGAGTTTGACTGTATACTGCTTGACCTGATGCTTCCGAAACTGAATGGGCTGGAAGTTTGCCGCAGGCTGAGGAAAGAGAAGGATACTCCGATCATCATCATTACAGCCAAGGGAGAAACATATGATAAGGTGATTGGCCTGGACTATGGCGCCGATGACTATATTGTGAAACCATTTGAAATAGAAGAGCTGCTCGCAAGAATACGTGTCATCATGAGACGATCCAGTTCACAGGAGGACAAGCGGGAAATACTGGAACTGCATGGTATAACGATGGATACTTCCGCCTATCATGTCACTCTGGATGGCAAGGAACTTGATCTTACCAAAACGGAGTATGAACTGCTTCACCTATTGATGAAGAATGCAGGTGTCGTGTTGCAGCGGGAGACCATTCTGGACCATGTATGGGGATACGACAGCGAAGTGGAGACGAATGTAGTGGATGTCTATATCAGATATCTGCGCAATAAGCTGAAACCTTTCGACAAGCACAGACTGATAGAAACCGTCAGGGGTGTAGGGTATGTGATCCGATCATGAACAGGCAATCCTTGAAATACAGATGGCTGCGCCTTTCGACGATGATCATCTCCATCACATATCTGATATTCAGTTCTCTGCTCATCTATTTCACCAGCATGTATCTGAAGGATCAGGAATACCGTTCAGTGGACAGGAGTCTTGAAGAACTCGAGAGCCTGTATGAGTCGCAGCCGATCAATACGATCAGCCAGAATGAGATTTATTCGAGCCTGTATGACAGGCAGAAGATGGTCCTCTACACCCAGAGCGGCGAAGAAGTCTTCAGCGCCACTACGGGTGTTCCGATGAATTTCGAGAGCGATTTCGAACCGGTATACGACAGAGAAATTTTACCCATGAACAACGAAGATGGCAGCTTCCTTGAAGGAAGCGTGAAATTGGATTCGCAATACTGGAACGGGTACATTTCAGTGATTCATCCACTCGACTACTACAATTCCGTAATCAGGATGATGGTTTTCATTGCCATCATAGTAGGCTTCATGTCCATATTGTTCACATCGATCATCAGCTACTTCTTTTCAACACAGATGGTGAAGCCTATCAGGAATATTGCGTATCAGTTGAGAAGGATCGAATCCGAAGGTTTCTCAGAGCGTCTCCAGATAGAGACGAACACAGAAGAGACGGATTATATGGTCGACTCGTTCAATCATATGATGGACTCCCTTGAGCGCTCATACAATCAGCAGAAGCAGTTTGTTGAAGATGCTTCACATGAATTGAGGACGCCTCTTCAAATCATCCAGGGACACCTGAAGCTGATCAGCAGATGGGGGAGGCACAAGCCTGAAGTCCTGGATGAATCATTGGAAATTTCCATCGATGAACTCCAACGGATCAACAAGCTGGTCGAAGAACTGCTGCTGCTTACGAAAAATGATGGCAAGACGACAGAAGTGATGGAGGAAGTGGAAATCAACCAGGAAATAAAGAGCAGGGTGGATGCTTTAAGAAAGCTGCATCCTGATTATACTTTCACTCTCGACCTTGATGCCCATGCCATAAAATTCCTTATCAATCCTTACCATCTGGAGCAGATCCTGGTGATATTCCTTGATAATGCTCTAAAATATGACCATGAACGAAAGCATATTATCGTGACAACGGAGAAGAAGGAAGATCATTTCGACATCGCCATCACCGATCACGGCATCGGCATTCCCGAAGATGAAATCGAGGCGATATTCGACAGATTCTACAGGGTGGATAAATCAAGGAGCAGGGAGCTCGGAGGCAACGGCCTTGGACTCTCTATAGCAAGAAAACTTATTGATAACTATAAGGGGAAGGTATGGATGGAAAGCGAAGAAGGCAGTTTTACAAAAGTAACCATACGTTTCCCTCTGGAAAATTAGAGAATTGTTCTAATAACAGCCATTATTGCCTTTAAAACGGCATACCATAGTGCTAAAATGGTACTGTATAAGCTAAAAAGATTCTAAAGAGGGTGGCAAAATGCAAGAGAGAGAACTTGAGAACGCCCCGGTACGCTTCGGTACCAATATGGGATTGCTTCTCGAGCTTCATGACATGTATCAAGATGATCCGGGCAGTGTAAGCGATGAAATGCGCTTCCTATTTGAAAATATCGGTTCTGGCCAGCCAGGCACTGTCCAATCGGATATCGATCATAGTAAAGTAAAAAGCCTATTGCGTCTGATAGACAACATCAGGCTGTTCGGCCACTTGGAATCAGACATCTATCCGCTCTACAGACCCGATGTCAAAAATATTCCAAGCCTGGACTATGAAGATTATAATCTTACAGAAGATGATCTTAAAAAAATGCCTGCTTCGCTGGTAAGCGTACATCTTGGCGACTACTATGACAATGCCTATGAAGCTGTAACTCAACTCCATTCACTATATACTGGTCCGCTTGCGTATGAGTATATGCATATCAATGATACTGAAGAGCGCCAGTGGCTGAAAGAAACAATCGAAACACAGGAAGAAATCTCACTTTCTCCTGATGAAAAGAAGCACCTGTTTGAAACTTTGGCAAAGGTCGAAGGCTTCGAAAAATACCTTCATAAGAACTTTGTCGGTGCCAAACGATTCTCAATCGAAGGTCTCGATTCCATCGTGCCGATGCTCGACCATCTGCTCAGCCTGATGGCTGATGAAGGCATTCCGAACCTTCAGATTGGCATGGCACACCGTGGCCGCCTGAATGTATTGACACATGTTCTGGAGAAGCCTTATGAAATGATGATCAGTGAATTCATGCATACGGACCCGATGAAGTTTCTTCCTGAAGATGACTCCCTGGAAATTACACAGGGATGGATGAGGGATGTGAAATATCACCTGGGTGGTGCCAAGACCAGAAGTGATAAAGGACTCGAGCAGCGTATCAGTCTTGCCAACAATCCGAGCCACCTGGAAGTAGTTGGACCTGTCGTGCTTGGTAAAGCCCGTGCGCAGCAGGAAACTACTGATCATGCCGGAAAACCTGAACAGGATTACAACAAGGCGATTGCAGCCATCATCCATGGGGATGCCGCATTCCCTGGCCAGGGCATCGTCTATGAGTCCCTCAACCTTGGCAAGCTGGATGGCTATAGTACCGGTGGATCCATGCACATTATCGCCAATAACCGCATCGGGTTCACAACGGAGGAAACAGATGCAAGATCGACAGTATATGCATCAGATGCCGCTTTAGGATTTGACCTGCCCATACTGCATGTCAATGCCGACAGGCCAGAACATGTACTGCGTTCAATCGAGATTGCACTCAAGTACCGACAGAAGTTCAACAAGGACATCGTACTCGACGTAGTGGGCTATAGAAGATACGGCCATAATGAAATGGACGAACCTTCAGCAACCAATCCACTTCTGTACCAGGAAGTGAAATCCCACGATACAATCGACGAAATCTACGGCTCCCAGCTTGTCGAGCAGGACATCATTTCTGAAGATGAAAAAGATAAAATCATCCAGGCTGTATTCGACGAAATGAGAGCTGCCCATGACAAGATTGACAAGAAAGATACGAATGTAGACGAAAAACTACAGACTCCCCAGGCAATTCTTGAGGGGCAGGAAAATCCCGCGGATGAAATTTCCCGCGAACGTCTCCAGGAGATCAACGACGATCTCTTCAAATACCCGGAGTCCTTTACAGTCTTCAAAAAGCTGTCCAATGTCCTTGATCGCAGGAAAAAACCATTTGAAAATGAAGAAGATCTTGTAGACTGGGCACATGCAGAAGTACTTGCTTTTGCAACAATCAACCAGGACGGTACGCCGATCAGGCTGACCGGACAGGATTCCGAGCGCGGAACATTTGCCCAGCGTCACGCAGTCCTTCATGACCCCGAAACCGGGGAGGAGCACGTGCCCCTTCATGAAGTAAGTGATTCAAGTGCAACATTCGACGTTCATAATTCACCACTCTCGGAAGCAGCCGTTGTCGGATTCGACTATGGATACAATGTCGAACGCAAGAATGTCATGGCAATATGGGAAGCGCAATATGGTGATTTCTCGAATATGGCGCAAGTGATATTCGACAATTTCATGGCGGCAGGGAATGCCAAATGGGGCGAAACTACCGGTATGACACTCTTCCTGCCTCATGGACAGGAAGGGCAGGGGGCGGAGCACTCCTCAGCCCGTCTGGAACGCTATCTCCAGCTTGCTGCCGAGAACAATATGACCGTAGCCAACTTGTCCAGTGCATCCAACTACTTCCATCTGTTGAGAAAACAGGCAAAGTATCTGGACACAGAAAAGATGAGGCCACTGGTTCTCATGACACCAAAGAGCCTGCTCCGCAACCAGATTGTAAGTGAACCTGTAAGCGCCTTTGTAGAAGGTAGCTTCAAGGAGATCATTGTCCCTTCATACAAGAAGACGAAGGTGAAAAAGGTCCTGATTGCGAGTGGCAAAATGGCGGTCGATCTTCTGACGGAACAAAAAGAAAATCCTAACGACGAAATACTCATCATCAGGCTGGAACAGATCTATCCGTTCCCATCGGAAAAGATCAAGGAAGTATTGAATGATGTCAAAAATCTTGATGAAGTGAGATTCGTCCAGGAAGAACCGCAAAACATGGGTACTTATCACTATGCACTGCCTTTCCTTCTGGAAATTGTCCCTGACAAGGTGGACGTGAACTATGTAGGCAGGATCAGACGTGCCTCTACTGCAGAAGGTGATGGGGAATCCTACAAGCTGATACAACAAAATATCATTGAAACTGCTCTAAAATCATAGGAGGTAGAATAATGGCTGAAGTTAAAGTACCAGAACTGGCTGAATCAATTACAGAAGGAACGATTGCGAGTTGGCTGAAGCAAAAAGGCGATCGTGTCGAGAAGGGTGAAAACATTCTCGAACTTGAAACGGATAAGGTGAATGTCGAAGTGATCAGTGAAGAAGCCGGTGTCATCACCGAGCTCAAAGCTGAAGAAGGCGATACTGTTGAAGTGGGCCAGGTGATTGCCATCGTTGAAGATAACGGCGAAGCAGGCGGCTCCTCCGAAGAAGAGGCGGATGAGTCTTCCAAAGAGGATGAGGGTTCCAAAGAGGAAAGTTCCAAAGAGGAATCCAAGGAAAGTTCAGATAAGAAAGAAGAAAAAGAGGAATCTTCGAAAGACGACTCCAAAGAGGCCTCCGAAGAAGAAACTTCAGATGACAATGAACGTATCGTTGCCACACCTTCAGCAAGACGCATGGCACGCGAGAAAGGCATCGATTTGAGCGATATCAATGCATCCGATCCCCGCGGACTCGTCAGGAGCCAGGATGTAGACAACCACGGCAAACAGCCTGAAAAATCCGAAGCGCCCAAAAAGCAGGAACAGCCACAGAAACAGACATCCGAAAAACCGGAGAAGCCTGTAGTCAGGGAAAAAATGTCCCGCAGACGCCAGACGATTGCAAAACGTCTCCTGGAAGTTTCCCAGAACACAGCAATGCTTACAACTTTCAATGAAGTGGATATGACCAACCTTATGGAACTCAGGAAGCGCAAGAAAGATGAATTCCAGGAACGCCACGATGGTACACGCCTTGGTTTCATGTCATTCTTTACAAAAGCTTCAGTGGCAGCCCTCAGAAAATATCCGGCTGTCAATGCTGAAATCGATGGAGAAGACCTTGTTCTGAAACAGTTCTACGATATCGGCGTTGCGGTGTCCACAGACGAAGGACTTGTCGTTCCAGTAGTCAGGGACTGCGACCGCAAGACTTTCGCTGAAATCGAGAGCGATATTGTCGACATGGCCAAGAAGGCGCAGAACAAGAAACTCGGCCTTGATGACATGACAGGCGGCTCCTTCACCATTACAAACGGTGGTGTATTCGGTTCACTGATGTCCACACCGATCATCAACGGTACTCAGGCAGCAATTCTGGGAATGCACACAATCCAGAAACGCCCTGTAGCAATCGATGATGAAAAAATGGAAAACCGTCCGATGATGTACATTGCACTCAGCTATGACCACCGGGTCATCGATGGAAAAGAGGCTGTTGGATTCCTCAAAACGATTAAAGATCTGATTGAAAATCCAGAAGACCTTCTGCTTGAAGGCTAATTGAAAAATCATGACAGGCTCCCGTGGGATGCCTGTCATTTTTATGTTAGAATCATAATAAAATAAGATGTTTGGAGAGATGAAGATGCTTCACGAAACTTGGAATGATAATAACTTGAGAACAGTCAGAGTAGGGCATACAGATGCAAAAAAATATAAAGTATCCGATATGTTGACCCCAGGGGAGACCTACACGGTAGTCAATGAAACGGAAGAATATATATTCGTCAAAGACAATTCCGGAAAAGTCGGCGGCTACTACAAAACATACTTTGAAGAAGTTGAATAGATATGCCAATAAATTTCCTGCATAATGACGAAACGATTAAAAGCGATTCCCTGATCATCCTATCCCTTGGAAAAAATCTGCTTCTGAAGGGCCCGACGGGTTCCGGAAAAACTAGGCTGGCAGAAGACCTGACTGGAGAACTGGACAAGGATATGTACAGCATAAACTGTTCAGTGGATGTCGATATCGAATCCCTGCTCGGATTCAAGACCATCGAATATAACGAAGGCAGACAGGAAATCACTTTCATAGATGGTCCGGTCATCCGTGCAATGAAGGAAGGCGCCATGCTCTATATCGACGAAATCAACATGGCCAAACCGGAAGTTCTGCCGATTCTGAATGCGGCACTGGATTATCGCAGGACGATTACAAACCCCTTGACTGGTGATACGATCGTCGCTGAAGATGGGTTCAATGTCATTGCGGCAATCAATGTAGGATATGTCGGTACCATGCCGATGAATGAAGCGCTGCTCAACCGTTTCAATGTCATTGAGCTTGGTTACGTATCGAGGGATGCGCTGATTCAGGTGCTGAACGCGCAAAGCATCCAGAAGGATGAGTCAATCATCAATGCCATCACAAATTTCCATGGAGACCTTGTCACAATGACCGAACAGGGACAGATTTCCCAGGAAGCCTCCAGCGTTAGAAGTCTGATCGACCTGGCCGACCTCAGTACGCAGATGCCGATTGGACGTGCATGCTACCGGGCCATCATTGACAAGCTCGATAGTGAACAGGAGAAAAAGGCGATTCTGAATGCAGCAGAACTTCAGTTTGGAATGTGATAAACATGAGCTATTCATTTATAAAATTCAATGATGAAATTGTAGATTCCAAAATAATGATGGAAATCACTGATCTCGCACGCCTTCTCCTCAAGAAGAAGGAAGTGACGGTGACCGTCCGGAAATACAGCTATTATAATCCCGCTTCCAATGAGTTCAATATGAGTTTCTTCTGGAAACATAGAATGGATATCAGTGAAAGGGAAGGATTCAGGTACGATATACTTACCAGATATCCTTCCCCTTATATTTTCAACTACCGGGAATATGACAGGATGAAGGACAGGGATGTATTTACACAGCAGATCTTCCTGTCCCTCGAATACTACCGAAACAGACGGGCAGCCATCAGACAGCGTCCACTGGTCAGAAACATCATTCAAAAGGGAGATCGCATAAAAACCGAGGAATACAAAAAAAGGTCTTCCAATGATGCCGAGGCTTTCCTGAAATCGTTCAATCTAGCGATTCTCGAAGGTCGGGAAACCATGGAAGCATTTGGTGAGCCCATATCCCTCATCAGTGACAGTACAGAAGACAGCATTGTATTGACAGAAAAGATAATATCAGCCATATCACAACAAATTTCACTGAAGACCTCGTTCAGGCTGCACGATATGCCCTTTAATGACATCAGTGGATTCAATAGGGCGACTCCATTCAGGAAGGATTCCGACCGCCTGGATGAAAAGGCCGAGGAGCAGCAAGAAGAGGAGACGAGCCGTGTGGATACCAAAACGGACCGTGATGCTGATGAAGCGAATATGCTGGGGGAGACAGGGGACAACACCTCAAGAAAAAGTGCACATGGCAAGCAGAACCCATATGAAGACGATGTATCGGATTATCATGAAGGCTTTGGCAGGAACACCGGAGACAATCTGTTCGAGGATTCGGGGGCTATCAATCAGCATGCAGTGCTGAACATAGTAAAACCTAAAATCAGGCTCTCCCAGTACAAGGAATACCAAAGAATATTCGAGTCCTACAATGCAGTCGCCAAGAAAGTCGTCGGAGATATTACACAGATACTCAACTACAAGATGAATGCTTTCCAGACGAGACGCACATCCGGGAAACTGATGAAGAATCCGATAGGACCTATAATAGATGACAGTCCCAAACTGTTCACAAAGAAAAATACCAAGTCGAAGGAGATCGATGCTGCGTTTACAGTCATCATCGACCAGTCATTCTCCATGACTGAAAATCTTGAAGGTTGCCGGAATGGCGTCATCATAGTGAATAATATTCTAAAGTCTTTGGGAATACCGCACCGCATCGTCTCCCATCATGAGGATACCTTTGAAGTGATGAAAAATCATTACCCCAATAATATTTATGAACATATGGATTTCGAGAGATCCAAGTATTATTACCCCGTCTCCCTTATGGATCTCGAGGCTTCCGGAGATAACCGTGATGGACTCGTCATCAAGCATGAGACCGGAAAGCTGCAGTTGCGCAGTGAGAAGGATCGTTTCATCATCATGTTCTCCGATGGCCTGCCAAGTGCCGAACAGTACAATCAGAGTGGAATCATAGATACGCATGAAGCAGTACAGGAGGCCAGGAAGTCGGGCATCCAGGTCATCAATATCTTCATAGACGAATCGAATGAAGGAAATACACTTGCTGCCATCAAAAATATCTATGATACCAACACCATCATCGTCAATAATGCTGAGGAAATCGCTTCTGCATTGCCGAATCTGCTCAAGAGAATACTGACCAAAATACTAGTGTAGCTTTTCACAAATTGTAATATCTGACAATTAAGAATTTTATGGACTTAAAGGGGTTTGTATTGTAAACTAAGGTTTACCATTTCAATAACTTTTACGTATTAGGAGGTCAAATAATGAGTTTCAAACACAGCATCATCATCGGGTTCATGCTTTTTGCCATGTTCTTTGGGGCAGGGAACCTGATTTTCCCACCAGGTCTTGGTTTCCAAAGCGGAGACTATTTTTGGATGGCAATCATCGGCTTCGTTATTACCGGCGTAGGATTGCCGCTGGTCGGGGTAATTGCCGGGTCCATCTCAAAAGGTGGGTACCGGGAGTCGCTTAAAGTCGTCCATCCGGCTTTTGCAATCATTTTCATGGTGGTCATCTATCTGGCAATAGGTCCATTCTTCGCCATCCCGAGGACAGCTACAACAGCCTATGAAATGTCACTTATGCCATTCATGGACGGCACAGGGTGGGCAAGCCTGCTCATATTCTCAATTGTCTTCTTTGCTATTGTGTTTCTTTTAAGCTATAATCCGAGCCGCATGGTCGATAATATCGGCCGATTCCTTACACCGGTACTGCTGGTCACCATTGTAGCGCTTATTATCAGGGCGATTATGATGTACATAAGCAATGACCCAGGTGCCCCGGCAGAAGGGTTCGACACGACTGCACCGTTCTCAGTTGGGTTTACCGAAGGATACCTTACTATGGACGCCATCGCAGCAATCGCATTTTCAGTCATTGTTCTGAACTCAATCCGGGATCTTGGTGTCACCAGCAGAAAAGAACTGCTTATCGAAACAGTCAAAGCAAGCTCCATTGCAGCACTGCTTCTTGGTGTCATCTACGTCTCCCTTGGCTGGATCGGCAACCGTGTGAATCTGGGCGGGGAACAGGTCGATGATCAGAACCTGGGCACCTTCCTTCTGACGTTTGTCGCCAATGATTCATATGGTCAATTCGGTGCGATCCTGCTTGGTATCATCGTTGCTGTGGCATGTCTGACGACTGCTACTGGCCTGATTGTGGCAGTAAGTGAATACTTCAATAGTATCCTGCCGAAAATATCATATGAGGCATTCGTCATCATATTTACTCTGATTTCTCTTGTTCTGGCCAACCAGGGGCTTAACCAGGTTATCCAGACAAGTCTGCCGGTCCTCTACATCATCTATCCGATCGCAATGACTTCCGTTGTGTTACTGTTCCTGACATACTTTGTTCCTTCACCGAGGCTAAGCTTCCAACTGCCGGTCGCTCTGGTGATCATCACAAGTGTACTTGCAGTCATACACAGGAATGGATGGATGAATCTGGGATGGATAGAAAGCATGCCTCTATTCGAGAGTTCATTCGAATGGATTCCAGTCCTGATTATCGGATATATCGCCGGTTATCTGATCGGCATGAAACAAGAAAAGGTAAAATACTCATAATAAAAAGCGCATCCAGAGGATGCGCTTTTTATTATGGGATTAGTATCGGTGTTCTTCCTTGAGTTCCAGGAGTCTCGTCTTGAGTTCCTCTTCCATGCTTTCAAGCTCGCGCTCTGCCGCCTGGCGTTTCTGCGAACCTTCCTGCTGGATCCTCAATGTCTCTTCAATGGTGGTTACCAGGTTTTCCTGGGTGGTCTTCAATGTTTCGATATCTACGATACCCCGTTCATTCTCCTGGGCTGTCCGTATTGAGTTCTGTTTCAGCATTTCAGAGTTCTTGGTCAACAGGTCATTGGTCGTATTGGTGACTGCCTGCTGGGCCTGTGAAGCCGATTCCTGACGGAGCAGAGTGAGGGCGATGGCCATCTGGTTCTTCCAAAGCGGTATGCTTGTCAGGATGGAGCTCTGGATCTTCTCCGCCAGCGTCTGGTTGATGTTCTGGATCATTCTGATCTGTGGGGCAGACTGCAGGGTGATCTGCCTTGAGAGCTTGAGGTCATGGATACGTTTTTCAAGCCGGTTGATATACTGCATCATGTCATTTACTTCCTGGACATGCATCTGATTGCTCGATTCCTCGGCCTTTCTTCTCAGCTCGGGCAGTGTTTCGTTCTCAAGTTCTTCCTTCTTCATTTCGGCAGCCGCAATGTAGATGTTGATTGCATCAAAGTAGTCCTTGTTCTGGTCATACAGTTTGTCGAGCAGGTGCACATCTTTGACCAGGACTTCCTTGGCATGCTCAAGCTGTATACCGATACGGTCCACCTGTGAAGCTACGCTCTGGTGTTTCGAAATCAGCTCGTTTACAGATTTCTTCACTCTTCGGAATATGCGGTTGAAAATATTCTTCTTCTCTTTCGTCAGTTCATCCGGGTCGATCTCCTTCAGTTTCTTCATCAGGCTCTCCAACGTCTCTCCGATGGGGCCAACGTCTTTCGACTGGACTTCCGAGAGCATCTGGTGGGAGAACTTGGACAGTGCCTGCTGGGCATTCGAGCCATATTGGATGAGTGCATCATTATCAAGGGGTTCTATCTTGTTCTTGATCTCTTCAATCTTCTTCAGGTCTTCTTCTGTAAACCTTTCCTGATAGGTCGTCAGCGTGCTCTGTTCCCTTTTTTCCTCAACGGCCATCTCAGGCTGGGGGATGAGATCCGTATCTTCATCCACTGAAGAGAATGGGTCGGATAATAGCTTCTCTTTTAATTTATTTTCCTCTTTCATCATCTTCACCTCTGTTTTGATATACTGGCTCTTTCTCTTTTTTCTTCAGGTCCACCTTCTGTTTTTCAAGTTTATTATCCAGTTTGAGTGTGGACATGGTACGTTTCCTATTCAATTTTATGAAATCCTTCTCAACTTCCAGAGCCTGATAGCTGTCCCTGTTCATCGCCGACAGGTTGGACTGTATGGTTCTTTTGAGCTCAAGCAGTGAAATCCTTGTTTCGTGCAGCTTCACCTTTTCTTCCTTCGTCTTGCCCGGCATCTTGTACAGGAAGAGATACTGCTCGATGGTGTTCACCGCAGAATCAAGATTCGAATGAAAGAATTGCTGGACATTGAAAAAGAGTTTGGGATCATTTTCAACCGCCTGGTATATGGTCCGGACAAGACGGTTGATATCGTATATGAGTTTCGCGTCCTTTAAAGTCCGTACGTTCTTGTAGCTCTGTCTCAGCCTTTTGATCTTTTCCCTCGCTTCAGACAGCTGGCTTTTGACATAACGGTATTCACTTTTTGATATTCCCATTTTCTGCAACTGCGAATTCAGGCTTATCGATTGGGTGGGGAAGTAGGCTGCAAAAAAGCCGCCCGTCGCAATCATCATATCGAAAGCCAGATGGATATCGAAGGCGATCATCGAAAACATGCCAGCTACAACCGCGACCGGTATGGAAATCAATGAGGCGAACCAGTGTGATATATTATTCTTCATCTTTAAATTACACCTTCAGTCAATACTATTTGGTTACAAATCTATCATAGCCATCTTCCAGGGGAATCGTTTTGACCGAATAGTCATCAACATTCGAAGCAGGGGAGGCACCTTGTGTGACCTGCTGTACAAATTCATCCAGATCCGATTCCGTGCCGGTGGCCAGTATTTCAACATAGTCCCGGACATTTGCTGCATAGCCGGTGATATTCAGCCGGTCTGCAATGACTTTTGTCGAATACCTGAAGCCGACACCCTGGACATGTCCGGATACGATTATCATTCTTGATTCCATTTGCAACACCTCTTATACTATATTATAGGATTTTTAGCTTGATAATGCGAATTATACGCGTATATAATACATATATTATCAAACGTGAATGGAGTTTTTAAAATGTTTAAGATTGTCATACTCAGAGCAGATTACGAAGGCTGGTGGCTTTTTGAGGGGTGGCAGGAAGGCATCGTCAGACAGTTCAGCTACGAGTCTGAAAAAGCCATGAAAGATGCATATACGGATATCATCCAGAAAATGAAAGAACAGTTCCATTCATTCAAAGAAGGAAAATACAACCTTCTCGCATTCTTCAACGGCTGTGAGATGGCGCACTGTGAAGATTGCGGAGAAGACCTGCAGATATTCTATACACCGATGATGCTTAAAGACGGGGAATTATTTGCATAATATTATTAGAATATTCATAAAAAAGTACAAAACCGGTAAAGAATCGTTTGCAAATCCGATCCATATGGCTTATAATTGGGATATCAATAAGTATTCTCCATATAAGAAATTGTATGTACCATACATTTCTATGGTATATGGATTATGCTATTGAATATCGTCACTGGAGGATTTAATTAATGAAACAAGGTACAGTAAAATGGTTCAATGCAGAAAAAGGTTTTGGCTTCATCGAAATCGAGGGTGAAAACGACGTATTCGTACACTTCTCCGCTATCAATCAAGAAGGCTACAAATCCCTTGAAGAAGGTCAGTCAGTAGAATTCGAAGTCGTTGAAGGCGACCGCGGCCCACAAGCTGCAAACGTTGTTAAACTCTAATATAAATCTATTTATGATAAATTGATTTGTATCATCTGAACCTGGGCTTGGCCCAGGTTTTTTATATGCATTTCTATATACAAAAATAAAAAGAGCCCAAGGGCTCTTTTTATTTTATATCACATCATTTTCCACAAGCTGTTTCAGGCTCTGCCTTCTGATGACTTCCCTTACATTGTCTTCAGTGACAAATACAACGGCTGGTTTCCTCATCTGATTGTAATTCGAAGCCATGGAGTAGTGGTAGGCACCTGTCGTACCGACCGCAATCAGGTCTCCACGCCTGATATTCTCGGGCAGGGAAAGATTCTTTCCAATGACATCACCGGATTCACATAGCTTGCCGACAACGTGTGAGTCGATATTTTTTCCCTCTCCAGCGTCTACAGTCAATACCTCGTATTTTGCATCATACAGAGGTGTCCGGATATGATCGCTCATTCCTCCGTCAATCGACACATACCTTGATACGCCTGGAATATCCTTTACGACACCCACTTCGTAGACGGTGATGCCGGCTTCTGCTGCAATTGAACGGCCCGGCTCTATCATGATGTGGGGAAAGGCGATGTCATATTCGTCAGCAAGGGATTTCAGCTTTCCAATAATCCGGGAGAACCCTTCCTCAATCGGGAATCTTACATCCTCTTCAGTATAGCGGACACCATAACCGCCACCCATATTCAATATTTCAACATCGATGGAGGTACTGGACAGCCATTCAAAAACGACTTCCAAAGCTTTCAGGAAGGGACCTTCCTCGGATATCTGCGAACCGAGATGATAATGGACACCCTTGAAATTCAACTGGTTACTGCTATGTATCCTGTCGATGGCCTCCTGTGCAGTCCCATTTTGAATCGACAGGCCGAACTTGCTGTCTTCCTGGCCGGTCTGGATATACGAATGTGTATTTACATCGATGCCCGGATTGATTCTTAGCAGGACATCAACCGGCTGATCGGCGAGGCGGTCGAGGAGCGCCACTTCATCCATTGCATCCACTACAAATAATCCAATACCCATTTCAAGTGCATATTCGATTTCTTCGGTGGTCTTGTTATTCCCATGGAAGTGTATGTGCGAAGCCGGAAATCCTGCTTCCAGTGCCGTGTACAGCTCGCCTGCCGAAACGACGTCAAGCTTCATGTCCTCCTCTTCGAGAAGTTTGACCATCTGTATGGAAGTGAATGCCTTTGAAGCATACGAAATGGAGTAATCCAGCGATTCCCCTTCAAAAACACTGTGGTATCTCCTGCACTGGTTGCGGAGTGCGTCTTCATCGTAGACGAAAAGGGGAGTTCCATATTGTTCCGTCAGCCCTCTCAGGGAATGTCCATTCAAATGCAGTTCATCATTGATATACGTTAGTGTCATTTAAAATCACCTTTTTTAAAGAATTGTAGTTCAGCGCACCCAGCTGCTCGGAGTTTGCACCTGCACCGAGGGCCGTGTACTCGTCGATCCTCAAATCATTGCTGTACATGATGACTTCATCATCCAGGGTCACATCTTCATCCACTTCCACAATCATATGGCTCATCATCAAAGCCCTGATCGCATAGCGCTTTCCATCGATCATGCAGTCGAATTCAGCACGCTTCCTCAAAATGCCGTCCCCATAGCCGATATCGACCACTGCAATCTTCGTATCGTTTTCAGGCTGATAACTTCCGCCATAGCCGCACTTCTGGTTGGCGCAAAGTCGTCTCAACTGGACGATGGGCGCCTTCAATGTCATGCTCTGGACATAACTTTCAGCAGGAAGCGTTGCATAGGGGCGTGAGCCGTACAAGGCGATGCCGAGTCTCAGATGGGTGTGTCCGTTGAACAGACCATCACGTGCAAAGCTTGCACTGTTCTGGGCATGGATGTAGTCGAAGGTGTGTCCTGTAGACAGAACGTCGGAAAGAAGCGTCAACCATAGCTCCCTTTCCACTTCGTATTCTTCCATATCAAGTTCATCGGCATAGCCGAAGTGTGTCCAGATGCCAGTAATATCCACTCTGGCATGCTGGGGGAGGGAATATGCATCGTTGATGACTTCAACCATATCTTCGGATGTGCTGAAGCCGGAACGGTTGAAGAGTCCTGCATACTCCAGATGTACGCTGATGCCGGAGAGTGCCTCCCTATATTCATGGTAGTATTCCAGGGATGGCAATGTAATATGAAAACCATTTTCCCTGACCGTCTGGAAATCATAGGTCGGATTCATCAGGAAAACCATTGCGTCCCGGGAGATCCTTCTGATTTCAAGCGCCTCATCCATCGAAGTGGTAGCGAACGAATGGATGCCAGCCTCAAGAAATGCTTTTACGGAAAATTCCAGACCATAATTATATGCATTATTCTTAACAACAGCGATGACATTCTTGCCTCCTGTTGCCGCTTTGGCCGTCTGTATGAATTGTTTTCTGTCTATTGTGAGTGTGCCACCCATTCCATCCACTTCCTTCTTATATTTCTTCCATCAGCGCTTCATAATAATCTGCCACTTTCACCAGCACTGCTTCGTCGAGATCGAATGTCGATGTATGCAGGCTGCTTGTAAATCCCTTTTCTTCATTCCGGCTCCCGAAAAATATGAAATACGAAGGAGCGATCCGGTCGTAGAAACTGAAGTCCTCACCGAACAGGTAAGGCTTGTCACTGTCGATGATATTGATATTGATGGAGGCCAGCGCCGCCTCCACGGACTGTCTCAGTGAAGCTGCGTTCATTACAGGCGGATACCCTTCATTGAAGGTGACCTCCACCTCGGAACTGAACAGCTCTGTGGCTGTACGGGCCAATGTTTTCATCCGTTCCTTTATCGTTTCAAGATCTTCCATCTCATAAGTCCGTATCGTACCTTCGAGATACCCCTTGCTTGCAACGGTGTTGATCGCTTCACCGGCATTCAGATTTCCGATATGGATGATATTGCGGTTCAATCCATTGAGGTGGAAGTGCTGGAGCTGTGTCAGCTGCGTTGTGATGTGAAGCAGGGTTTCTATCGCTGATATGCCATCATGCTTCGCCGCCACATGGGCCGACTTTCCATCGACGTAGAATCGGAATTCGGTTGCGCTTGCAGTGATTTCACCGTCCCGAAGCACCACTTTGCCTTCGTCTTCATTGGGCATCATATGGACGCCGAACACCGCTTCAATATCCTCATCAGGATCCCAGGCATCGATGAGCTGGTTGGCACCTGCCGCCGTCTCTTCGGAAGGTTGGAAAATGAATATGACATTGTGCTTCAGCTCTCCTGCGTCATGCAAAGTTTTACAGCGTTTTGCGAAAAGCATCAAGGCTGCCGTATGGCCATCGTGTCCACACGCATGCATGGCATGGTCTTTTGTACTGCGGTAGGGTACATCATTCTCCTCTTGTATCGGCAGGGCATCTATATCCGCCCTGAAGGCGATGGTCCTGTCGGAATTCCCCGACAGATGAGCAACGGCCCCTGTTTCAAGAGGCCGTTCAAAAGGAATATCCATCTGCTGCAGAAACCCGAGGATGTATTCTGTCGTCTCGAATTCCTGCATGCTTGTTTCAGGATGCTGATGCAGCACCCGTCTGTGCTCAGTCACAAATTCAATATCAGTCATTAAGCTTCCTCAGCGCTGAAACGATTTCCCTCTTGGAGCTGTCCACATCCTGGGACTGCTTGATCACTTTTGCAGGTGTACCTGCTACAACCGCCCCCGCTGGAACATCATCCGTAACAATTGCTCCCGCTGCTACAATCGCGCCTTTTCCGACCCTCACACCTTCAAGGATAACGGCATTTGCACCGATCAGGACATCATCCTCTATGACTACCGGGGAAGCACTTGGCGGCTCGATGACACCGGCGAGTACCGAACCTGCGCCCACATGGACGTTCTTGCCTGTGACAGCACGTCCGCCGAGGGATGCGTTCATATCTATCATTGTACCTTCGCCGACGATTGCACCAATATTGATCGTAGCACCCATCATAACGACTGCACCATCTTCAATTACGGCATTCTCACGGATGAACGCGCCCGGTTCTATGCGTGCATTCGTTTCTGAAAGATCTTTCAACGGAATTGCAGAGTTTCTTCTGTCCATTTCAACTTCGATATCTGTGATGATATCCTTGTTGTATTCTTCGAATGCTTTCCAATCCGCCAGATCTGCAAAGATCGTTTTGGAAGTTTCACTGCCGAACACTTTGAGTGTATCCGGGAATTCCACACCTTCAAAGTTTCCGTTGACGTATACTTTCACCGGTGTCACCTTGTGTGCATTACTGATGTACTGGATGATTTCTTCTGCTGTAAAGTTTTCCATTCTACTATCTCTCCTCGAATAAATTATTGTAGTCGTAAAAGCCATTCGGACGATTGACCAGAACATTTGCAGCTTTCAGTGCACCATTCGCAAATATTTCCTTGGATTGTGCCTGATGGGTGATCTCGATGACTTCGTCATCTTTAGCAAATATAACATCATGTGTACCTACAATGGAACCGCCCCTGATCGCACTGATGCCAATCTCTTCCTTCTTCCTTTTTTCATGGATATTGGACCTGTCATAGACCGGATAGCTGTTTTCACGGTGATCCAGAGCGGTATCGAGCAATTTTACGAGTGTCCCGCTTGGTGCATCGACTTTCTTATTATGATGGCGTTCCACCATCTCCAGATCGAACTCATCCAGCATCGTCAATGCCTTCTTGAGCAGCGTATTCACTACATGTACGCCATAGCTCATGTTGGCACTGAAGAACACCGGCAATGATTCGCTTTTTTCCTTGAGTAGAGATACGATCTCTTCCTTCTGTCCTGTCGTAGCGATTACAAGAGGAGTTTTCACCTCATCCTCAAGCAGGGGCAGAAGGAGGTCCGGATGCGAGAAATCGATTGCGACATCCGCTTCTGCTGCATCAATCGTGTCGAATGCAGGGTAGGGGGCGTCCTTGCCGCTGCCTGCAATGATTCCAACTATTTCATGCCCCTCTTCTTCGGCAAGTCTTGCTGTAATTTTGTTCATTGTGCCGTAGCCTATGAGGAGGATCTTCATACGAGGGAGCCCTCCTTGAAGTTTCTCAGCGTCTGGACCACTTCATTCAACACTTCCTCTTCAAGAGGAACAAGTGGCAGTCTGAGTTCATAATTGCCGAACCCGAGTTCACTCGTCATCGCTTTTACAGGGATCGGATTGACATCCACCTGTACGGCTCTGATCATCGGCATCAATGCATCGAACTGCTCTTTTGAATCTTTGCTGTCATTCTTTATGCTTTCATAGACTTCCTGAAGCTCACCTGGAATGATGTTTCCTACGACCGAAATCAGACCTTTTCCACCCAGCTTGCAGAAGTCATGCATATTGTCATCATTTCCACTGTACAGGATGAAATTCTGGTCTGCAGTCAGTTCGAGTACTTCTTCAGTATATCCAAGATCGCCTACAGCATCCTTCAGCGCCGCAATATTCGGGTGTCTGCTCAATTCTGCGACCGTTTCCGGTTCAATGGTCATGCCTGTTCTTCCCGGCACGTTGTACAGGACGACCGGAAGATCCGTGCTGTCTGCAATCTTTGTGAAGTGCTGATAGAGGCCGCGCTGGTTGCTTTTGTTGTAGTAGGGGGTGATGAGCATCAGTGCATCCGCTCCGATTTCTGCTGCATACTTGGACAGCTCTATGCTGGCACGTGTCGAGTTTGTTCCTGTACCGGCGATGACCGGGATCCTGCCGTCAACCGTGTCCACACCGACTTTCAGCAGTTCGCGTGCTTCATCGGAAGCCAGTGTAGGGGATTCGCCGGTTGTACCATTTACAATGATCGCCTGGGCATTGTTTTCAATCAGATACTCGATATGCTTCCTGAACGCATCATAATCCACTTCATCATTCGTAAGAGGGGTTGTAATCGCTACGCCAATACCTTCAAAAATAATATCACTATCCATTTTGAACACTCTCCGTTTCCATCATCATTTTTAGGATCTGTACCGTATTCTGCGCTGCGCCTTTTAGAAGATTATCTGCTGTACACCATATATGGAACGTATTGTCGAGCGACTCGTCCTTCCGGATGCGGCCGACGAATACTTCACTTTTTCCTGTGCTCTCAAGAGGAGTCGGGTACTCATTGTTCTCTGGATTGTCCACCAGTTTGATATGGGGGATGCCCTTGAAGACTTCACGCACCTCTTCGACAGTAGCATCCCTATCAAGGGTGACATTGATCTGAACGGCATGGCTGTTTGTGACAGGCACCCTGACACAGGTCGCCGTCACAGCGAGGTCAGGCTGACTCAGAATCTTTTGTGTTTCATCAATCATTTTTCTTTCCTCTTTTGTATAGCCATCTTCAAGGAAGACGTCTATATGGGGAAGTACATTGTCATGGATGGGATGCGGGTAGGTTGTCGGTGCCTCTCCCTTTGCACCTTCTTCAAGGTCGCGCAGACCGCCGACACCTGAACCGGATACTGCCTGGTATGTTGTATAATGGACCCTTTTGAGTCCGAATTTTTCCTTCAGTGGCTGAAGGGCGACAACAGACTGGATTGTGGAGCAGTTCGGATTTGCAATGATCCGGCGATCAAGTGCCGGCCTGTTGATTTCCGGCACGATCAGATCGATATCTTCATGCATCCGCCACTGGCTTGAATTGTCTATCACGATGGCGCCGCCTTCTTCAAAGAGTGGAGCGAATTGCTTGCTTGTGCCGCCACCGGCACTCATGATGACATAATCGAAGCCTTCCTTCGTCGCTTCCTCCGTCAGTTCCCGGACTGTATACGTCCGACCCTGCACCTGGACCTCCTTGCCCGCAGACCGGGGAGAGGAGAAGAGTACAAGCTCATCCGCTGCTATCTCATACTGCTCGAACATTTCAATCATCTTGCTTCCGACGACACCTGTCGCTCCAACTATTGCTACCTTTACCATAATGATTTCCTCCTGATTTTATAGATTGAATTTTGTCGCCAGTACTTCCACTGCCTGCCTGTCCTTTTCACTGTCCACAACATAGGAAATGCTGATTTCCGAAGTTGTGGTCTGATAGAACATGATGCCCGCTGCCTGAAGTGCCATGAAGGCCTTGGAGGCAACACCAGTCATATCGCGCATTCCGGAACCGATGATCGAGACTTTCGAATGGTTGGTCCTTACATCGAGCACCATATCCGGGTGCAGACGTTCGACCGCTTCGAATATCTCATCTAGTCGATAGGATTCGTTTCCTTTGACTGTAAAGGACAACTGGAAGCCTTCACTGTTCACGACCTGCGAGATCATATCGATATTGATGTCATGGGCTTCGAACTTTTCAAACAGATCGAAGATGAGCGTGGATTCCCGTTCGGGTTCATATAGTGTGACATGGATGATGTCACTGTCCAGCGCCACACCGGTTACTGCTTTTCTTTCAAGAACTTGTGTCTCTTCCATGATCCATGTTCCTTTCTCATCTGATAGTGTCCGTCCCAAATAAAGGGGAATCGAATGATTCTTCGCGATCTCTATGCATCGTGTTTCAAGGACGCCTGCACCGAGTGCACTCATTTCCATCATTTCATCATACGTAATTTCATATATTCTTCCTGCTTCTCCATATACACGCGGGTCTGTGGCATAGACACCATTCACATCCGTATATATTTCACATGGCATGTTGCAGCGTGCCGCTATGGCCACTGCCGTCGTATCGGATCCTCCGCGTCCAAGCGTGGTGATCTCCATATTGTCGTTGATGCCCTGAAATCCGGCTATGGCGATGACATCATGGGTTTCCAAAGCGGCTTCCAGGTGATGCTGATCAATATCCGCAATCCTGCTTTTCATGTGGCCGCCAAATGTCTTTATGCCTGCCTGGTAGCCTGTCATCGCCTTTGTCCGTATGCCAAGATCTTCAAGGACGATCGAGAGGTAGGAGATGGTCTG
Source organism: Salinicoccus sp. Bachu38 (assembly GCF_038561955.2). Taxonomy (NCBI): domain Bacteria; kingdom Bacillati; phylum Bacillota; class Bacilli; order Caryophanales; family Staphylococcaceae; genus Salinicoccus; species Salinicoccus bachuensis. The sequence continues at coordinate 1,455,615 of NZ_CP138333.2, forward strand.
CTGCTCTCCTGTAGTCAGCAGCAGTGCCACATGGTCCTCCTTCGGAGTGGAGGAGAGGCTGTTTGCATTCAACAGAAGTTCATCTGTTGTGCCGCCCATTGCACTGACTACGACAATCAGCTTTTCTCCCCGGGAAACCCTTGATTTCAATTCATTCGCAATCTCTTTTATCTTGTCGAAATCCCCAACTGATGTTCCGCCAAATTTCAAAACGCTCGTTTCCATATGTCCTCCTGTAGGGAAGCACTCACTCAAACTAAAAAAACAAGCCCGGCGGAATGCCGGACTTGTTCTGATCTATACACAAGTGATGCACTCCATTATTGTAAAAATAATGACAGACCTGTAGCTCTTAACCCTCAGATCCAATGACTTGCCGCTGCAACGGCAGGCCATTTCGGCATCGCACCCTTTCACACACTTAAAGTTCGCAGACTTTATGTTAAGTGGCTACTCATGATTGATGCGCCTCATCCAACTGATATTTAATTTTATAAATGCCATTATACATACATAAATCATGCATGTAAACTATTTTTTTAAAAATATATGCAATTGTCTATAAATTACGATTTTATAAGGCCTTGATCCTTCAGATACTCCTCGTAGGTGGACTCCTTGACGATGGCACCGGAATTCTTCAGATCAATCACCTTGTTTGTGATCGTGTTGATGAACTCAAAGTCATGGGAAGTGAATATGATCGAGCCTTTGAAGTCTTTGAGACCGTCATTCACTGCAGTGATGCTTTCCAGGTCGAGGTGGTTGGTCGGCTCATCGAGCAGGATGACATTCGCTTTTGACAGCATCATCTTCGACAGCATTGCACGGACTTTTTCCCCACCTGACAATACGCTTGCCTTCTTTTTGGCTTCTTCGCCGCTGAACAGCATTCTTCCAAGGAATCCTCTCAGGAAGGTTTCCGTCTGTTCTTCAGGTGGCGCATACTGGCGCAGCCAGTCGACAAGGTTCGTATTGACGCCTTCGAAATATTCCGAGTTGTCTTTCGGCATATAGCTCTGGCTTGTCGTCACTCCCCATTTGACTTCGCCCGCGTCCGGGGTGATTTCACCAGCCAGGATGCGGAGGAGGGTAGTCCGCGCGATTTCAGAGGAGCCGATCAGGACCGCCTTGTCATATGGATCCAGCGTAAAGCTTACGTCGTCCAGCACTTTATTCCCATCCACACTGTGCGTCAGCCCTTTGACATAGAGCAGATCGTTGCCGATTTCTCGGTCCGGTGTGAATTTCACGAAAGGATACTTCCTGGACGATGGCTTGATGTCCTCGAGTTCGATCTTCTCAAGCGTCTTCTTACGGCTCGTCGCCTGCTTGGATTTGGAGGCATTCGCACTGAAGCGTGCAACGAAATCCTTCAGTTCCTTTATCTTCTCTTCCTTCTTCTTGTTCTGGTCCTGGGCCATCTGCTGGGCCAGCTGGCTGGATTGGTACCAGAAGTCATAGTTGCCTACATACAACTGTATTTTTCCGAAGTCGAGGTCGGCAATATGTGTGCACACATTATTCAGGAAATGGCGGTCGTGGGAAACCACGATAACAGTATTGTCGAAATTAATCAGGAATTCTTCAAGCCATTGGATCGCTTCTATATCGAGGCCGTTGGTCGGCTCATCGAGGAGCAGTACATCAGGGTTGCCGAACAGGCTTTGTGCAAGCAGAACTTTGACTTTCTGGTTGTTTTCAAGTTCTGACATGTTCTTGTCGACCAGGCTTGAATCTATGCCCAGACCATGCAATAGGCTTTCAGCATCGGATTCGGCCGTCCAGCCGCCCATTTCTCCATATTCACCTTCGAGTTCAGCAGCACGTATGCCATCCTCATCTGAAAAATCGGGCTTCATATATATTTCATTCTTTTCATTCATGACTTCCCACAGCTTTGCGTGGCCCATCATTACGACATCCAGGACGCGATACTCTTCATATCCGAAATGGTCCTGCTTAAGGACGGCCAGACGCTCATCCTTCCCCATGCTCACATGGCCGGTCTGAGCCTCCATTTCTCCTGAGAGTATTTTGAGGAACGTCGACTTGCCGGCACCATTTGCGCCGATCAGCCCGTAGCAATTCCCCGGGGTGAACTTTATATTTACATCTTCAAACAGTTTGCGGTCGCCAAACCTCAGACCAACATCTATAACCTGTAGCATAGGCATTCTCCTTTAGTATATTCTTAAGCGATGATAACACATTTATGGTACCATTGAAATATAATTCTAGGAGGGCGGATACCAATGAAGCACGAATTGCGCCGATTTTCCAGTATAATGGATGACAGTCGTCGTACCGTATTTTTCACTGGTGCAGGGGTGTCGGTAAAAAGCGGCATCCCCGATTTCAGAAGTATGGGTGGCCTGTTCGATGAAATCAGCAGGGCAGGCCATTCGCCGGAATATCTTTTGAGCAGGGCACACCTTGAGGATGAACCGGAAAGTTTCATCCGTTTCTACAGGAAACGTCTGATGCTTGCAGACAAGGCCCCGAACATTGTGCATGACTTCATCGCGCACGAAGAAGCAGAGGGCCGTTCGCTCGGGGTCATCACCCAGAACATAGATGGTCTGCATCACGATGCAGGCAGCCGGAATGTAGATGAACTCCATGGCTCGCTCAACCGTTTCTACTGCACATCATGCGACAGGGAATACTCCAAGCAGACCGTCATGGCCTGGAACCTGTCGCACTGCGAATGTGGCGGCGTACTCAGGCCGGATATCGTACTCTATGGGGAAATGCTTGATGAAACCGTCATAAATTCTGCCATAGACAAACTGGCGCAGGCAGATACGCTGGTAGTGATGGGGTCGTCCCTCCTGGTGAATCCGGCAGCATTTCTGATCAACTATTTCAGTGGCGGCCACCTGATCATCATCAACAGGGATGAAACACCATTTGACGGGGAGGCAGACCTTGTCATCAACGAAGATATGACCGAAGTGATTGAAACGATCTATAATAATGAAGGAGATAATATATGAACCAGATATCAGGTACAGTACAATTTTTGGAAGTAATTAAAAAGGAAGGTTCCACCTATCATCTGAAGATGGAAGATGCACTCTATATAAGGATGAACGCTTCGGCCTCGGACAGGGAGTACGAAATCGGGGAGGAGGTCAGCGCCTTCATCTATCCGAACAGAAGTGGCGAACTGTTTGCAGCACCCGTCGTCCCTGATGCTTCCGTCGACCAGTATGGCTATGCCACTGTCACGGAAGTGAACAGGGAGGGTGCCTATGTGGATATCGGCATTCCGAGGGAGATACTGGTGCCGTGGATCGATCTTCCCAAAGTGAAAAGCGTGTGGCCGAAGGAAGGCGACAAGCTGTATCTCAAACTGAGGGCGGAAAGCGATAGCCAGCTGTATGGCAGACTCATCACCGAAAATGAAGCAGCAGAACGCTTCACCCCGGTCGAGCCGTCCAAGTTTGAAGAACTGAAGAACAAATGGATGGAAGGCCGCGCATACCGTCTTCTCCGGATCGGCACCTTCCTTCTGACCGAAGGTGGCCATAAGGTATTTGTCCATGAAAGCGAACGCGAAGACGAACCGAGACTGGGCGAACTGAAAAAATTCAGGGTCATCGGCATCAATGACAAGGGCGAAATCAACGGTTCATTCATCCAGCAGGCATACAAGAAGATGGACGCCGACAGCGAAAAGCTGCTGGACTATATCAATAAAAATGGCGGACGCATGCCGCTGAATGACAAGAGCTCACCAGAAGACATCAAAGAAGCGTTCAATATGTCAAAAGGCTCCTTCAAGCGTGCACTTGGACGTCTGATGAAAGAAGGGAAAGTCGAACAGACCTCCCGGGAAACACTGCTCAAAGAAAACCGGTAATCGAAATTCGATTACCGGTTTTTCCTATCCTTCTATTTCTTCTGTCAGTGCTTCAAGCTGATCCACAAGCTCACCAATGTAATCAATCGTATCACGGAGTGGCTGGTCTGTCGTTACGTCTACACCGGCCATCTGTGCAAGCTCGACAGGGGATTTCGTACCTCCGGACTTGAGCACCTTCAGCCAGTCATCGACGGCAGGCTGACCTTCATTCAGCACCCGCTTGCTCATTGCGGTCGCAATGGTCAGTCCGGCTGAGTACGTGTATGGATAGAGCCCCATGTAGTAGTGCGGCTGTCTCATCCATGTCAGTTCTGCACCTTCGGTGATCGTCACATCATCGCCCCAGAACTCCTCGATCACCTGGCGTTTGAGACGATTCAGTTCTGGTGCAGAGACGCTTTCATGGTTGTCCACCTTCTTGTAGACTTCACGCTGGTAGGCAGCTTCAAGCAGGTGGGTGACACAGTTGTGGTAGTACGTCCTTGAAATGATGGAACTGATGACCCATCGTTTGAATTTCGGATCATCCGAATTCTCAAGCAGATGGTTCGCCATGAGCATTTCATTCATTGTACTCGGCGCCTCTATGAAATACATGGAACTTCTTGCATCGAATACATTCTGTTCCCGGTTGGCATTGTAGAAATGGCCTGCATGTCCCAGTTCATGGGCAAGTACGAACACTTCCGTCATCAGTGATGTCCATGATATCAGAATGAACGGGTGGGAGCCATATGGGCTGGAGCAGAATGCGCCGGTGGATTTACCCTTGTTCTTCACAAAGTCGATCCAGCGCTCATCGTAGGCGCGGTTGACCATGTTGATATAGTCTTCTCCCATGATGCCGAGTGCATCGTTGATGTACTTCCTCGACTCTTCGACGCTGATCTCAGGTTCCGAGGACGGATCGAGAGAAATCTTGAGATCTTCATACTTCATCTCATCGAGACCATGGACACGTTTAAGCAGTTTCGCATAGCGCCTCATATGTGGCGCAAGATCACTCATGATCATGTCGATCTGACGGTTATATAGTGTCTGGTCCACATCCTGGCGGTGGAGCAGGTAGTCGATGACCGAGTCGAAGCCTCTGAGATCGGCTGTCGTCTTCTCCTGCTTCAGCTGGAGGTCATATGTCGCTGCTGTCGTATGCTGGTAGTCCGCAAGCTTGTCACTGAATGCACGGAATGCATTCCGCCTCACTTCAGTATCTTCATGGCTTTCAAGCTCGCCTTCGAAGGCGAGGTAGGAGAGGGGGATTTCCTGTCCGTTGGCAGTGAATGTACCAAAATCGATGTCCAGCAGCTTTGTTTTCAGATAGAGGCTGTACGGTCCTTCGAACACAGTAGAGTAGGAGGCAAGTGCCTTTTCAACTTTCGCATCCAGATGGTACGGCTTGTTCTTCAGCAGTTCATCCACAAACTTTTCAAACCCCGGGGCCTGGGACTTGATGTCCTTGAGGAAGGATTCATCCTTCTGCAGCAGTTCGCTTGTCAGGAAGCTCGTTTCACTGCTGAAGTATGTACCGATATTGCTTGCAAGGCCGCTCAGCTTCTGTGCCGATGCATCCCCCTGATCTGAAGACAGTCTGAGATTCGCGTATGCACCGATCGGTACCAACGACTCCATGAGACCCTTGAAATCTTCGATTGCTTCAACTGCAACCGAAGCATCGGTCAGATTACCCGCATACTTTCCGCTGAAATTTCCTATTTCAGGACGGATTTCCTCCACAGCCTGCTCGAACGATTCATCAGATTCGAACAGATCGGTCAGATTCCATGTATAATTCTCTTCAACTTCATTTCTGGATTTCAATTGTTCCATTATTTTGACACTCCTTTAATTTCGGAAACCGAAGTATTAAAGCCATTATACATGAAAATTCAAAAAATTAAAATCATTTATTTTAAAAACACCAATTGATAAAGCCGCAGGGAAAAGGTTTCAAAAGACCCAATTAAGAGAATATGAATATGGAAAAGCCGACACGGGGGGGTGAATATAATGATCCAGAGCGCAAGCTTCTATATCATAAGCATACTGCTCGTCATCATCGTCAGCATACTATTTGTAATGAGTGTAAAGAAGTATATAATCATGCCGATCATCGTTTTTCTTATCATGGCACTGACAGCATTCATCGTGCCGAATTTCATCGAGGATACCAGCTGGGAGCCGCTGATGGGATATGCCGCATTCCTTGGTATACTGTCATTGATCGTGAGCATTCTGACATGGCTGTATATCAGAGGACGCAGAAGGAAGAAGGAAGTTGCAGATGAACGTCCAAGAACTGAAGGAATGGACGAACCCGAACGGCCGCGTGACAACAGAAGAAGATAGAAATGGAACAGCTGCATATGAAGCAGCTGTTTTTTTATGACTTGCAGGATGGCTCAACGAAACATGTACATACATGATAGACAGGTTTAAGTAAATCTGAGATGGTTGCAGATAATTGCATATGACGGATTCCAAGGCAAATCATTTCCATATATAATATGAGCAAAGGCGTATCGGATGGGCATAACGATCCGTACAGGCGAATGCAGTAGCAGAAGTTCCGTGCATCGGCTATGATGTATATAATCGAGTGAAATATGGAAGGAAGATAAAAAAGGGTACTTCTTTTCGATATATAGATAACTTCCTATAATATATATTATGTAAACTTTATAATATGAAGAAATATATCCTTATAAAATCACCAGTATTTTACTGTTTGACCAAAAAAATACCCGATCCGGAGTCATTTCCGGATCAGGCATTTAACATATTTTTTTTTGTTCTATTTCCTATTGCTCATCAGTCATTATCTTTTGATTCATTTACAACTTTATATACAGTCGCTCTTGATACGCCGACCATTTCTGCAATCTGTTTCCCTGTATACTTTTTTGTATCATATAATGATTGTATCATCGCTTTCTTGTCATCCGTTATTCCAGGCCTGCCACCGTTTCTGCCGCGTGCCCTTGCTGATTCCAGCCCTTTTTTCGTACGCTCGCTCAGCAGGCTCGCTTCCAGTTCCGCAAATGCAGACATCATCGTAAAGAACATTTTCCCCATCGGATCCTTCGTTGTGACGTTCATATTGATGATTTCAAGGTCGATTCCGCGTTTTTCCAGCGTCGTGGCCAGTTCTATCAGTTCCTTCGTGGTCCTGCCCAGGCGGTCCAGCTTGGTGATCACCATCGTGTCGCCTTCCCGCATGTATTCCATGCATTGTTCAAGCGCTGTACGCTCCGTCTTCCGTCCACTCACCTTTTCGGAGAATATTTTGATGCATCCTGCCTCCTGCAGCATATCCAGCTGGCTTTCCAGGTTCTGTCCCTTTGTGCTTACTCTCGCATATCCTATTTTACTCATTTTTCCATACCTTCCTTTAAATGTATTTTAAACGGTATAGTTATAGTATAATTCGACCTAGATAAAAAGACAAGTAAAAAAACAACATTTATTAACATTTTTGATGTATTTGTTTAAATACTGTTAATGTATATAAAACCCTCGTTAAATAGACACTATCCTTTTCCATTATACTTATAATATTTTTACCCTTTTATGTTTATCTTTCCCGATTAGGAATATATAGATATTAGAAATAAATTACATATACCATCTGGAGTTGATAGAATGACCTATACCATTGTCACATGTATCCTGTTCATGGCTTTTGTCGCCTGGTACTCCTATCGCAAGACACGCAACACGATCAGTGACAGCGATGGATACTTCCTTGCCGGCCGCGGTCTGACCGGTGGATTCATAGCAGGTTCCCTCGTCCTCACCAACCTCTCCGCCGAACAGCTTGTCGGGCTGAACGGCCAGGCATACAATGCGAATATGTCCAATATGGCATGGGAAGTGACTGCAGGGATTTCGGTCATCATCCTTGCGCTCGTTCTGCTGCCCAGATACATAGGAGGCGCCTTCACCACCCTGCCCGAATTTGTAGACAGCCGTTTTGATGAAGGGACACGCCTGATGGTCACCCTGCTGTTCATGCTTGGGTATACTTTCGTAACCATTCCCTCGGTACTCTATTCCGGCGCAATTGCCGTACTGCAGCTTTTCGACGTCCCCGCCCTCCTCGGCATGTCACTCGAACAGTCCATGTGGATCGTCATCTGGATTGTGGGCATCATCGGAGCCGCGTATGCGATATTCGGAGGGCTGAAGGCCGTTGCGGTATCCGATACCTTGAATGGTGTTGGCCTGCTCATCATCGGGCTGCTGATTCCCCTTATCGGATTCCATGCACTCGGTGACGGGAATATGCTCTCAGGCATGAAGACGATCGCCACCGAAGAACCTGAAAAGCTGAATGCCATCGGTTCCAGTGAAGATGCCGTACCGTTCGGCACAATATTCACCGGAATGATCTTCGCCAACCTTTTCTATTGGGGTACCAACCAGTATGTCATCCAGCGGACACTCGGTGCAAAAAGCCTTGCCGAAGGCCAGAAAGGCACCCTGTTCACTGGATTCCTGAAAATCCTCGTCCCATTCATGATGATGATTCCGGGCATTATCGCCTATCATCTCTACGGCGACGGGCTGGAGACGATGGATCTGGCCTATCCTGCGCTGATCAGCGAACTGCTGCCGCCCGTGCTGAGCGGCTTCTTCCTCGCTGTACTGCTCGGTGCAGTATTTTCAAGCTTTAATTCACTTCTCAACAGTGCAGCGACAATGTTCGTCTATGATCTCTACAAGATAAAAATAAAGAAGGACGCTTCCGACAGGGAAATGATACGGGTCAGCAAATGGTTCGGTACGTTGCTTGCACTCGTCTCCTTCTTCATCGCCCCGCTTCTGCTACGTGCGCCGGAAGGGCTATGGAACATCATCAGGGAATTCACCGGCTTCTTCAACATTCCGGTGATTGCGATTATCCTTGTCGGCATATTCTCAAAACACATCCCACCCATCGGTGCCAAGATTGCGATTGTAGTCCATGTTGTCCTCTATTACATGCTGATATGGGGGTTCCCGATGCTTTTCGGCTTCAGCTTCGATATCAGCTTCATCCATATCCAGGGCATCCTGTTTGTACTCGCCGTTGCAATCATGATGATTTCAGGCTTCATCAGGCCGCTTGATGAACCCCATCACTTCAAGCATGATCCCAAAGTGGATATGGCACCCTGGAAATTTGCGATTCCTGTCACGGTCCTGCTGATGGGAGCCATGGTCTTCTGCTATGTACTGTTTTCACCCATCGGTCTCTCCTACGCTGAGGGCATCGTTTCGGGATGGTTCTGGCCGGCCACCATTGCACTCATACTGCTCACCCTTCTGTTCTGGATAGTTTCCTACAGGAGCTGGAACGCCAAATATGGCACACTGCTTCAGGAAATGCATAAAGAAAAGAAGCTATAGCAATGCTATAGCTTCTTTTGACGTCTACACCTTCTTGAGTTTTTCAGCCAGCTTGTATACCGGCCTGTTGAAGATCTTTTCGAATGTGCCCGGCAGTTCTTCAATGAAAGGATCATAGCCCTTCTTGAACTTATAGACACCATAGTCCTTGGAATCTTCTGTGAAGTCGCCGGTCAGACCGGAAAAGTTGAACCGTCCAAGCCCGAGTGATTTGGCCTTTTTGATCATCTGCCATGTCGTATAGTTGGTGCCCATGAACATGGAGTGTTCCGGGTAGCTCCCGCTGAACAGGTATACCATCTCATGGTTGTTGTAGTAGTACATCGCAGCAGACAGCTCTATGATGCTGCCATACTCCGCCTGTACACCCCTGATCTTCTCCAGGCGCTTCTGCTTGTTTGCAGCCAGGTCCTTCAGTTCATTGAGCCGTCCTTTCATCCGCTTCGTCCCATTGCCCGCATCAATCTTATTCTGCATATCCCTCCGGTCGGATTCCAATGCATCAAGCTCTTCTGTGAGCCTGTCCAGATATTCCTCCAGGTCGATGTAGCTCAATGTCAGGTAGGTACGATCCTTCAGTGTGTGGAGCAGGTTCCTGATCTTTTTGCTGCTGACGGGATCGAAACCGATGCGCTCCTCCGTATCCTTGTATATGTCGATGAACTTGTCATACTCATTCTCTTCAAGATATCTGAGGCGGAGGCCCATCTGTTCGCTCGCCCGGGTATTATAGCGGGTCGTCTTGTCCATGTCCTTGAGCAGCTCTTCTTCCGGTTTGGTGATATCCAGGACCGCCTGATGCCTCAGCAGTTCATCGGTCACCAGCTGTCTCGTAAATCCATTATGACTGTATCCCTGGTTGCGGTAGATGTCCACGATTTCATGGTTGTTCCATTCGCTCTCGATGACTTCCCCTTCGCTATTTCGTATCTGGTATATATGGTAGGGGGAGTGGATCATCTTGAGCCCGTTCTGCTTCTTCGCATATTCATCTATTTCCTTCAGGAAAAATTGGAGCCGCTCATTTGAAAAGGGCTTGATCAATGGGCCGGCATGCGAGGTGAATATCCTGTAGCGTTTCAGGACAGGACGGCCACTGAGCATGGATACGCCGATGAGTGCATCATCCTCATAGAGCCCGAGGAGGTGTGTCTCCTGGACGGTTGAAATATAGTCATAGTACAGTGGATCATGCATGTAATGACAGTAGTTGTCATAATCGGCCATGAATGCTTTGAAAGTCTCCTCTTGGATTGGTGATGTCTGCATAGTTGGAACAAACCTTCCTTTGCTGGTTAATTGGATTTTGCGGCGGCTTTCTGTTCAATTTTCCGCTTCACCTTGTATAGGTTATACGGAACCTTGCTGATCACTTTTACAAAGTCTCCAACCAGTTCTTCAATCTCTGCATTGAATCCGCGCTTGAAGCGGTACACCCCGTAGTCTTCCCCATCTTCGGAGAAGTCTCCGCTCACTCCATAGAAGTTATAACGGCTGATGCCCTTGTCCATGCAATACTTCATCATTTCGAAGTGCATCATGTACGGCCCGACAAAATGACCGTATTCGCTGGAGCTTGCCCCGGAGTGGTATACCATTTCATACGGCGTCTCGAAATAGATGCCTGAGGCGAGGTTGAGGATGTTGCCTTCTTTTTTCTGTATTTCACTCGCCTGCATCCTGTCTTCTGCCATCTTGTCGAGCTGCTTGTCGAGCTCTGCAATCTTGTTTAGCGTCTTGTCGTTCTTATTTTCCTTCTCCATCAGCTGATTTCGCTTGTTTTCATTCTCTTCGATCTGTTCGGAGAGATTGCTGACGTACTCATCGAGTTCTATATAGGCGAGCGGGATCAGTACCTTATCCCCATATGCCTTCTTGAAGTTGGAATAGTATTCACGCGGATTCGGATGCGTGAAGAATCCCTGCCTTTCACTCGTATCCAGATAGAGCTTCATGAAGATGTCAATTTCATCGACATCCAGGAACCGCACCTTCACTCCATACTTCTGGGCCTTCTTGATGTTCCGCTTCCGCTGGGAGTCAAAGGACTTCAGCAGTGACTTCTCATCATGGCCGGACAGGTCGAGCACGCTCATCCATCTTGCCTGCGACGTCCTGGAATATCCCCGGGTGAATCCCTGATGGACATACCCCTCCTCTTCCATTATGCGGATGAGTGCATCCTGCGCAGGATAATCCGCTTTCGGATTCACGTCCTTGTCATACTTTCTGTAGATCCAGTTGGGGTCCAGCTTGACATACAGACCGTTGTTCTTCTTCAAGTATTTTGTGAGTGCCTGGAGGAAGAAGTGGACCAATTCATGATTATGGTAGTCCAGGACAGGGCCACGATTGGAATAATAGAAATACTTGCCCATGACGGTCTTCTTCAAGGTGAACAGGCAGGCGGCTATGACCGTACCCTCATCGTCCTTGACTCCGAGCAGGCGGACTTTCTGCTTGTCCATTTCCCTGTTCTTCTTATTTTCTATCATTTGAAAGAAGGCGGATTCCTCCCCTTTTTCAATATAGTTCCTATATTCCGTTTCGGTCAATTCAACAAATTTCATCCGTATTCCTACCTCCCAATCTGCTTCCGTATTTTCGAGAGCGCCTGATAGGCCTTGTAGGCCGGCGCATTGATCGGTTTGATGAAATCCCCGACATATTCAAAGACGGTAGCATTGAAACCTTTCTTGAACTGTATTACCCCGTAGTCCTCCGCTTCTTCGGAGAAGTCTCCACTGATGCCATAGAAGTTGTAGAGGCTGATGCCATGATCGAGTGCATAGTTGATCATATGCCACTGGATCAGATAGCTGCCTGCAAAATGCCTGAACGCGTTGTCGCTGCCTCCGGCAAGATAGACCACTTCATGCGGCGTAATGAAATAATAGGCACTCGCAATCGGCAGCTCCTCACCGTGGGTCGCGCGCAGCGCTTTTCCTTCAGCAAGCTTTTCCTCTATATTTTCCAGCTGTCCGCCGAGGTTCTTGATCTTCTTCTCCGCCTTCTTGTTCGACGGGTCCTTTTCCAGATCCTTCTCCGCCTTTTCGATATTTTTGACCAGGCCATCACGGTCCCTGGAAATGGATTCCGTATACTCGCCCAGATTGACATATACAAGCGGAATGATGACATTGTCGCCAAAGTGCTTCTTCCTGCTGATATAGTAGGAGTCGTCCCGATCGACAAAAGACTTCATTTCCGAAGTGTCCTTCATGAACTTCCTGAACACATCAATTTCATCGAGTTCCAGATAGCGTATATGAAGCCCATGCTTCTGGGCCTTCTTGATGTTTCGCTTGCGGAGGCTGTCCATATCATCCAGGAGCGTCTTCGGATCCTTTCCTTCCAGGTTAAGCACCGAATGCCACCTGATCTGGATGACCGGGTCGAACCCTACAGTGAATCCATCATGCGTGAAGCCCTGTTCCTCAAAATAGTCGAAGATGTACCGGTTGCCCCGATCTTCGAGGATTTTCCCGTCATGATCCCGCTCCCTGATCACTTCATAGGGATCGATCCTGGCATACATGACTTTCTTCGGTTTCAGAAACTGGTGAAGACCTTCGAAGAACACATCGAACACCTGCTTGTCTGCATAATCCATCACCGGCCCACGGTTGCTGTAGGCATATTTGAATACTTTCATTACCGGGGTCAGCGTAATGAGACATGCAGCCCTGACCGCTCCGCCATCCTTCACACCAACAAGGTAGGTTTCAATACCCTGCTCCACCTTCAGGCGGTAGTTGTCCTTCGTCTGTGTGAAATGACTGAAGTGTGTCCGGGTGAAATGGTCGAATTCCTCAATGGTCAACTCTGTAAATTGCATAATGGCACTCCTGTCAACTAATTTTAATACTTTGCTTATATTATCAGATTTACCACGGTATCTCCATGATTTTTAGAAGCTCTGAAAATTATTCGCCTCTCCACACGAATATTTGCGAATTCGTCTTGGGACGCAAATTATTTATAATGCAGTTATCGTCCTATGTATTATATCACTTGGGAGATGGACCGGCATCGTTTTCATACTGATTACGGATGTTTCGTCCCGGGGCGGGTGACACGCTGTTCGACAGGCTGAAATGGATGGAGGAGAAGATCACGGCATGGCTTTCCGGCCGGAGATTCTTCCATGTCGACTACCAGATGGGGGATGAACTGTTCATCCTGCCCTCCAGAGCCCACTATACCCTGTTTGTTGCAATCTATGCGAAATTGCTGTGGGACAATCATGATTTTCCATTGAAGTGCAGCTTCCATACTGCAGATATTCCCACTCCTGAAGGCGATCTGGAACAATGGAGCCATGAAGCCGTCAAAAAGACCTGGAATGCACTCGACACGATTAAGAAATCGGCAGTGCAGGACTTCATTTCACCGGATACAGCGAACGCTTTCTGATCATCCTGTTCGTACTGTTCGACCAGTATACCGCAATGGGGCTGATCATCACCGCAAAATCCATCCTTCGGTTCCCGAGCAGCGGCTCCGACAGCGCAGTCCACAAGGAAAGTGAATATGTACTCGTCGGTACGATGGTCTCCCTCGTCATCGGCATACTGAATGGCCTCCTGTTCCTCTACGCCATCCATAGGCAGCTCCCTTGCTGCCTATCTTTTATGCCCTGCAATCAGTCCATCCCTCAGCTTCAGGGTCGAAGCCTCTGTACAGCTGAGTGCCCGCATGACGCTCAGCTGCCCATATTTCACCTTGAGATGATCCACCGTCCTCAACAGCCTTTCCCTCCTTTCGACCGCTTCCACATCATCAAACAATGAAATCTGCTTCACCTTGTCAGGAATGAAGTTCGTCAGCGTGACGCTGATGGTGCGGTACAGGGCATAGGAATCGGCGATCGCCTTCAGTGCCTTCCATATCCCCACCATGACGAAATCTCCGTCGTTCGTTCCCTCCCTGACTGTAAACTGCTTCCGGTATATCCTCCCCTCCGCCGTCCCCACAGCAAACTGGACCGTCCGGGCAAGTTTTCTTTCCAGCCTCAGGCGATGGGTGACCTCGTCCACATGTTCGAGCAGCACCACATAGATTTCATCGAAGCGGTAGTCCCGCATCAGTATCTGGCTCTTTGCAATCGACGGCGAATGCACGGTATGCTTTTCCCGGATGAGGCTGGAGTCGATACCGTTGGCATGGAGGTGCCAGTCCACGCCGATGGCACCGAAGTCCCGCTTCAGGTGGGCCGCCGGGTACCGTGCCAGATCCCCGATCGAGAATATGCCCCTTTCATTCAGTTTGATCTCACTCCTTCTGTTGATGCCCCAGAAGCGCCTCAGCGGCTTGATCGGCCACAGTTTATCCGGCACATCGTGATACCGCCATTCGGCGATGCCGTCAGGCATCCGCTTCGCCTCGATATCCAAAGAGAGCTTGCTGAGCAGCATGTTCTCCCCGATGCCGATTGCACAGTCGATGGCCGTCTCCCGGTATATTTCCGCCTTGATCCGCCTTGCAAGCGCATACGGCGAATCCGCGAATATGCGGTAGCTCTGGGTCACATCCATGAAGAATTCATCGACCGAGTACTGGTGGAAATCTTCAGGGGCCACGTATTTCAATGCAATCGCCGTGATCCGTGCAGAATAGTCCAGATATGTCTTCATTGATGGATTGATGATGTAGATGTCACTGCGTCCCGGTATTTCAAAGAGCCTGGAGCCGGTCTTTATGCCGAGCTTCTTCAGTTCCGGCGTGGCCGCAAGCACCACCGAGCCGAGGCTTTTCGTGTCGGCCACCACGGCAAGTTTGGTCGTCATGGGATCGAGCCCCTTCAAAAGGCACGAGACGCTTGCGAAAAAGCTTTTCTGATCGACGCAGAATACATGGCGCTGCGGACAGATATGATAATTGTACATGCCATCCCTCCATACAGAACATGTGTTCGTAACCCCGTATATTTATCATATCACAAATTCAACCAGCCCAAACATCAATATCAATCCCCATAAATAACTCCATGCTCAATTGGGTATGGGACATTATAAAAACACAAAAGGAGGAAACACCATTGAAGGATATTCTCGCATTACTTAAACAAGGAAGTATGGCCTCCCTTACCGCTTCCATCGTCAATTTCTTCATCGCCGGCCTCAAAGGCGTAGCCTTCATACTGACTGCCAACGTCGCGATGTTTGCCGAAATGATGCACTCCATCGGAGATGCCCTCAACCAGCTTTTTGTATTCATAGGATCCGGTCTATCCAAAAAGGCACCCACGGAGCGCTTTCCCTTCGGCTTCGGCCGTCTGGTCAACCTCGTACTGCTCTTTGCAGTCATCATCGTCGGCATTCTGGCCTACGAGACGGTGCGGGAGGGTCTTCACCATATCCTGGAGCCTCTGCCAGTGGAAACCGATACGACCATGCTGCTGATCAATATCGGCGTCCTCGCCATTGCGGCAGTGCTCGAAAGCTTTGTGCTGTACAAGGCAGGCAAGGAACTCCTGCAGCAGGCGGACAAGCCCTATGACGGCCTGAAGCCATTGACCACAAGCTTCGCCAATATGGACCGGGCCAAACCGGCCACAAAACTCGTCTTCCTTGAGGACGCTGTCGCCACAGGGGGCGCGATATTCGCGATCATCGCCATACTTGTCGCCCGCTTTACAGGATTCTCCCAGAGTGAAGGCATCGCTTCGGTCGTCATCGGCCTGGCAATGTTCTATATCGTATACAAGATATTCATGGAAAATGCAGCCGGCGCACTCGGCGAGCATGATCCGCGCATGGAGGAGCGGGTCTCACAGATCGTTCTCCGTCATGATGAGATAAAGGACATCAGGAAGCTCTTCGTCATGAAGGAAGGGGACAATCTCCATGCTGAAGTCGTCGCCGAGATTGATCCGGACCTCAGCTCCAAGGAAGTGAACAGGATCAGGGATGAAATAGAAAGTCTTATCCTCAAGCAGAAACATGTAACCGATGTGAATATGGAATTTGAACTGAATGATGGCAAACGCACATGGCCGAAGACCCAGGATCAGCTCGACAGGAAGCCGAAATACTAACACATAAAAAAGGATGGCGTAATCGCCATCCTTTTTTATGTTCCTATTCATTCACCGGCGGGGCCTCCCCGGTCGGCTCCCCGGCATCCGGGTCCTCCACGTCCCCTTCAAAGAAGTCGTGGATATACTGGCTGTTCGTTTCAAAATCGAGGTCTATGACATTCCCGGCATGCGGCGTGTCCATGAACTGGTACGTATTCTCCACCGGCACGGTAAGTGTCGGGATGTCCTTCTCCCCCCGTATCAGGAACGAGGCCATCATCCGGTACAGTTCCCCATCGCTCATGCTCGTATTGACGTGTCCCATGCCGGTACCGGCAATTTTAGGGAGCTTGAGGATGCTGCCGAAGGTCAGCGCTTCATCCTTGACCGCATTGATCACCTGCTGCTGGCGTCTGACCCGGCCGAAGTCACCCTCTTCGTCCTGGCGGAACCGCGCATAGGCAAGAAGGTCTTCACCTCCAAGTCGCTGTTCCCCCTGCTTCAGTTCGGTGTCTATCTTCTCCGACATGTCCTTCTCCACATCGATCATGATGCCGTCCTTATTGATCACATCCACTACCGATTCGAAGGCCTGATAGTCGATGACTGCATATTCTTCGACTTCAATGCCGAAATTCTGCTGGATGGTCTGCCTGAGCAGCTCGACACCCCCGAGGGAGTAGACCGAATTGATCTTATAGCTCTGGAACCCCGGAATCTCCACATATATATCCCGCATGAGGGAAACCATCTTCATTTCCTTGTTCATGTAGTCATACTGGGCCAGCATGATGACGTCCGTCCGCTGGGCGCCATCCACCTCCCGGTCGGCACCGAGCAGCAGGATGTTCTTCTTGCCGTCATTATCGTCCGTCCCGTTGAATTCCATCTCTTCCTGTTCGACACCGTTCTCACGTGCGATATCGAGGCCGGACTGGTATGAAAAGTATATATAGAGGACTGAACCGATGATCACTGCAAGCAGGATGAGCGGAATGAGCGCCCGCTTCCGGATGCGCCGCTTCCGCCCCTCGGGCTGTGGTCTGTCGGAACGTCTGTATTCATTGTCCATAATCATGCTCCTGTCATTAATCTATCAATCATTTTAACCGGTTTCCACAAAATAATAAAGAAATAATGTCGCCATTATTCCATGGAGAATAAAAAATTGTGGTGTCATATGCTTATATAGTAAAATATATATAAGGAATGAGGGATTGATAATGATGAAAAAACTATTATTTTTAACAATGGTGCTCGTGCTGCTGATGCCGGCTCCGGCCCAGGCGGCCTCGGAATGGGACGAAGCGGTCACAGTGTATGGTGCAGCGCTTGAGAGTGACCAGCAGCTGCTCGACTCGACACGCGGGATACTCGGCACCGAGGAGAGCGACAAGGTCGAATATGTCTACAGTGAGGATGTACAGCAGTACATCGGCAAGGACTACAGCAACGCCGTGCTCAAATCGAGCATCCGAATCATCCAGGAAAGCCAAGGGCACGGCCTCGATATCACAGTCGATGAGAGCATGGGGGCAATCACAGAGATTACCGAGGAGACATATAAGAATGCACTTCTGACATCCGGCATCACCGATGCGGAAGTGGTCATCGGGGCGGCTGAGGATGTCACCGGTGAAAGTGCCCTCTCCGGCATCTACAAGGCCTATGAATCCCAAGGGGAGGCCATCGATACCGAACGCACCCAGAACTCCCAGGAGGAGCTTGAGGCCATCTCCAGCATTGCTGAAGAAAACAGCAACGTCGAAGGGTTCTCGCAGGAGCAGTTGAACAAGATGATCACCGACATCAAAGTTGAAGTCATCAATCAGGGCGGAGATCTCGCTGAACAGGAGATCAGGGACATCGTTGATGAACAGATGGCGGCCAATGGCCTCGACGGTCTGCTGACACAGGAGCAGATCGACAGGATCGTCGTCATCATCATACAGATCCAGGACTCCGGCATCTTCCGGAGCGAGGAGGCCGAGAGGCTGAAGGACAGCGCCCAGAACCTCCTCGACCAGATCACTTCGAGTGAAGCGTTCCAGAATGCGGCTGAACAGGCCGAATCGATCGGCCAGGACATACAGGAGTCCAGCGCGTGGGAATCATTCAAGAAGGCGGCATCCGATTTCTTCGACAGCATCGTCTCCTTCTTCAGATCACTCTTCAACTAGAAAAGAGCAGACCATATGGTCTGCTCTTTTTGTTATGCAATCATCAGGACCGTCCGTCACCACGCTGGGCGTAGCGGTTCTCGCCCCATTCGTCGACCTCGGTCAGATCTGCTTTGATATTGTTCGTCTCGAAGACCGGATTCCTGCCCATTTTGAGCTGTGCCTTGTAGTCTGCAGCAACCTGCCAGACGACATTGCTCAGGCCGAATACCGCAACGAGGTTGGTCACTGCCATGAGTGCCATGAACATGTCTGCTGTAGCCCATGCCGTCTCAAGGTCCATCACCGCTCCAATGAAGACCATGACGACGACGAGTGCTTTGAATACAAGCAGCAGCACCCGGTTCTCCCTGATGTAGTTCAGGTTGCTCTGGCCATAGAAGTAGTTTCCAAGGATGGAACTGTAGGCGAAGAGCAGGATGACGATCGCAATGAAAATTGCCCCGAAGGAGCCGATCTGCTCCGTCATTGCCGCCTGTGTGACCTGGATGCCCTGGAGCGCATCGGCTCCATAGCTCAGATCCGTATACATCAGGATCAGGATGGCCGTTGCCGTACAGACGATCATCGTGTCGAAGAAGACGCCGAGCGCCTGTATCAGCCCCTGCTTGACAGGGTGGCTGACCGCAGCGGATGCTGCAGCGTTGGGCGCGGAACCCATGCCGGCTTCATTGGAGAACAGCCCCCTCTGGAAGCCGTTCAGTATCGCTGCGCCGAGGGCGCCGCCGAACACTTCCCGGATGCCGAACGCATTCGTGACGATCGCAGAAAGCATCGGAATGATCTGATCGTAGTTGATGATGAGTATGACGAAGACGACCAGCAGATAGATGACCGCCATGACCGGTACGATATAGCCGGCCACACTTGCAATCCTCCGGGCGCCGCCGAAGATGACGATGGCTGTAAAGGCGGCGATGACGATGCCGACCACCCATCTGTCGAGGTTGAACGCCTCTTCATAGGCATGGGCGATGGTATTCGCCTGCAGCCCATTGAAGACGAAGGCGAAAGTAATGGTGATCAGCACTGCGAAGAACAGGCCGAGCCACCTCTGGTTGAGCCCCTTCTCCATATAGTAGGCGGGGCCCCCTCGGAAGCCGCCCTCCCGGTCCTTCACCTTGTAGACCTGCGCAAGCGTCGATTCGAAGAATGCCGTTGCTGCGCCAAAGAACGCAATCATCCACATCCAGAATATCGCCCCGGGGCCCCCGAGCACGATTGCCGTCGCTACACCTGCGATGTTTCCGGTGCCGACACGTGAAGCGGCACTGATGGCGAACGCCTGGAAAGGTGCTATCCCTTTCCTGCCGTCAGGCAGCGTCTCCGCCTTTTCCGTAATCACTTTGAACATCTCTTTGAACCATCTGAATTGGACAAACCTCGAGCTGATGGAAAAATAAAGACCTGCAAGAATAAGCAGCCCGATGAGGAAGTCCCCCCACAGCAGGGTGTTTCCCATGTCCACAAAACTTTTAAACCAATCTGGGACAATTCCTTCAAAATCCATAAAGCACCTCCTGATATAACAAATATTATATCATTTGGGAAAGCGCTTTAAAGCCCAAAATTCAAGTTGGACTATTCGGACTATTGCACCGCTTCAAATACGACACTCTCAACTTCACCGAATTCATTTTCGTCCACGACGAATGAGCCGTTGGCATATTTGCCGCTCACCCGGATTGATCTGGCATCCAGTCTGAAACTGGAATTTTGCGAATGGAGGATCATGCCGATATTGTTTTCGATGAGCCGGGCGCCGATGATGCGATGGGGCTTCGATTTGATTTCCTTGAGCAGCGTGCTGCCCACCTGCGCCCTGGCGCCTCTTTCGAATGTGTCGATGGCCGTCCGTTTGACTGCGCCCCGCTGGGAGACCGTCACGAGGAACTTTTCATTGGAAACGAGCCCCGAGAAGACGAGCGCATCATCCGGTTTCAGCTGGATCGCCCTGACGCCCTGCGCCTTCAGGCCGACCGGATTGACTTCCGATAGCGGGTATCTCAGGGAGATGCCCTTCTGTGTGATCAGCAGGACGTCCTCCGTTCCTCCCTCAGAGAGTGCCACGGAAATCACCTGATCGTCCTTTTTGAGGCTGATGCTGGAAATCGGACGCCTGATCCGGCTCGCTTCATAGGCTTTAAGCTCCGTCTGTTTAATCTGTCCCCGTCTTGTGGCCGTCACGACGGAGATGCCATCCTGATACGCTTCGATGACGAAAGCCGTCACCGGCGATTCATCCGCTCCGAGCCTGAAGCGGTTCGAGAGATGCTGGCCGTTGTCCTTCCATCTGATCTCGGGCAGTTCATGGACCGGAATGATCATGTAGTTGCCGAGGTTGGTGAAGACGAGCAGATGCTCCAGTGTATGCGCATGGCGGGCAAGGAGCACATGGTCGTCCTCCTTCATGCCGATCTCGTCCGGGGTGCTCGCATTGTAGCTCCTCAGGCTGGTGCGCTTCATGTAGCCTTCCTTCGTCAATGACACGACCACCTCCTCCTTGGCGATCAGCACTTCCTTTTCGAGCTCGATGTTCTCTATCTCTTCCTCCACCGTACTTTTGCGCGGTGTAGCATATTTCTTTTTGATGTCCCGCAGCTCTTTTTTGATCACTTTGAGCAGCTGCTTTTCATTGCCCAGTATTTCGCGCAGCTGGTTGATCGTATATTCGAGTTCGCTGTGCTCCGTTTCAAGCTCCGCGATATCGGTGTTCGTCAGCCGATACAGCTGGAGCATGACGATGGCTTCCGCCTGGGCCTCCGTAAAGCTGAAGGCTTCCACCAGATTCTCCTTGGCGTTGCGCTTGTTGTTCGACTCCCGGATCACCCGGATGACCTCATCCAGTATGGACAGCGCATGCATCAGCCCTTCGATGATGTGCATCCTGCGCTCGGCTTCCGACAGTTCATGCTGCGAGCGGTTGAGGATCACCGCCTTCTGGTGGGCGATGTAGCTCTCCAGTATCTCCTTCAGGCCAAGCTGCTTCGGCGCCCTGTCGCTGATGGCCACCATATTGAAGTTGTAGGACACCTGAAGGTCCGTCTTCTTGTAGAAGTAGTTGATGATGCCTTCGACATTCGCATCCTTCTTCACTTCCACAATGATGCGCATGCCCTCGCGGTCGGTTTCATCCCTGACCTCGATGATGCCATCCACCTTGCGGTCGGCACGGATTTCATCCATCTTTTTGACAAGGTTCGCCTTGTTCACTTCGAACGGCAGTTCATCGATGATGATATGGGTCTTGCCGCCCCTGGTGTCCTCGGTCCGTACCCTGCTCCGGACGATGATCTTCCCGCGTCCGGTCTCATACGCTTTCCTAATCTGGTCCTTGCCCTGGATGATGCCCCCTGTAGGGAAATCCGGGCCTTTGACGATCTCCATCAGTTCATCGACGGAGGCAGAGGACTTATCAATGACCTTCAATGTCGCATCGATGACCTCTTCAAGGTTATGCGGAGGGATGTCCGTCGCATAGCCTGCGGAAATGCCCGTCGAGCCATTGACGAGCAGATTCGGGAATTTTGAAGGCAGGACGGTCGGCTCCATCTCCGTATCATCGAAGTTGTTGATGAAATCAACCGTATTTTTGTTGATGTCCCTGAGCATTTCATTGGAGATCTCGGAAAGCCTCGCCTCGGTATACCGCATCGCAGCCGGCGGGTCGCCATCGACACTCCCCTTGTTGCCGTGCATGTCGACCAGTTCCTCCCGCATCTTCCATTCCTGGGAGAGGCGGACCATTGCTTCATAGACACTGGAGTCTCCATGCGGATGGTAGTTCCCGATGACATTCCCCACCGTTTTGGCACTTTTCCTGAAGCTTTTTTCAAATGTATTCCCTTCCTTGTACATTGCGTACAGGATACGCCGCTGGACCGGTTTCAGTCCATCCCTGACATCAGGGATGGCACGGTCCTGGATGACATATTTGCTGTAGCGGCCGAAACGGTCGCCGATGACATCTTCAAGTTGTAGCTGCTGAACTTGTTCAGTCATTCAATTCACCACTTTCTCCCAGTTTTGTGACATCCTCATTTCCCAATATGCTGTCTGCATCTTCGAGTGTGAAGCTGACATTGGATTCAATCCACTTTCTCCGCATCTCGACATTGTCCCCCATGAGCGTTGTGACACGTTTCAGGGAAAGTGCCTCGTCTTCAATCCGCACCTGGATCAATGTCCGTGTCTCCGGATTCATCGTCGTTTCCCACAGCTGTTCCGGCATCATTTCACCGAGACCCTTGTAGCGCTGGAGTTCGACGTTTTTGCCCATTTCCTTCTGGGCCTCGATCAATTCATCCTCCGTCCAGACATACCGCACATCCTCCTTCTTTTTGGTCTTCTTTTTCAGCTGGAATAATGGCGGCAGGGCGATGTAGATCTTGCCCGCATCAAAGAGCGGACGCATGTAGTTGAAGAAGAATGTAAGCAGCAGTACCTGGATATGCGCTCCATCCGTATCGGCATCGGTCATGATGACGATCTTGTCGTAGTTGGTATCATCCACACTGAATTCAGTCCCGACGCCTGCGCCGATCGTGTGGATGATGGTATTGATCTCTTCATTTTTGAATATATCCTCAAACTTCGCCTTCTCGGTATTGATGACCTTGCCGCGCAGCGGCAGGATGGCCTGGAACCGCCTGTCGCGCCCCTGCTTGGCAGATCCGCCTGCAGAGTCCCCCTCGACCAGGTACAGTTCATTCTTCTTGGCGTTGCGGCTCTGTGCAGGTGTCAGCTTCCCGGACAGCAGCGTATCCTTGCGGCGCTTCTTGCCGTTTCTCGCTTCCTCACGGGCTTTCCGTGCCGTTTCCCTGACACCTCTTGCCTTGATCGCCTTCTTGACGAGCTGGGTGCTCAGTGCACCATTCTCCTCCAGATAATAGGGAAGATGGTCGCTCATCAGCGATTCCATGACATTCCGCGCTTCGCTCGTACCGAGCTTGCTCTTCGTCTGGCCCTCGAACTGGAGCAGGTTTTCAGGGATCTTCACCGAGATGACTGCAGTCAGGCCTTCCCTGATGTCATTGCCCTCGAGGTTCTTGTCCTTGTCCTTCAATTCGTTGATTTTCCGTGCATACTCATTGAATACACGGGTGAAGCCGGTCTTGAAGCCGACTTCGTGCGTACCGCCGTCCTTTGTCCGCACATTGTTGACGAAGGAGATCAGCGTTTCACTGTACTGGTCATTGTACTGGAAGCTCACTTCCGCCAGGATGTCATTGTATTCGCCGGAGAACATGACCACGTCCCCGATCGCATCCTTGCCTTCATTCAGGAAGTTGATGAAGGATTTCAGACCATCATCATATTGGAATACTTCCTCGAGCGGCTCCTCGGGACGCCTGTCCGTAATGGAGATCCGCATCCCCTTCTGCAGGAAGGCGGATTCCCGCATTCTTTCCATAATCGTCTCAAAGTGGAATGAAGTGCCGGATTTGAAGATTTCCCCATCCGGTCTGAATGTCACTTCGGTACCGGTCCTTTTCGTCTTTCCGGTCACCTCCAATGGACGGTCGAGCTCCCCCCCGTCCTTAAAGGACATTTCATGCACCTTCCCGTCCCGGTAGATTGTGATTTCCACCCACTCGCTCAGGGCGTTGACGACCGAAGCACCCACGCCGTGCAGACCGCCGGATGTCTTGTATCCGCCGGCACCGAACTTGCCGCCGGCATGCAGTACGGTGAATATGACTTCCGGTGTCGGCTTGCCGGATGTATGCATGCCTGTCGGCATGCCGCGGCCATTATCCCGGATGGTGATGCTTTCATCCGGATTGATG
Source organism: Salinicoccus sp. Bachu38 (assembly GCF_038561955.2). NCBI lineage: Bacteria > Bacillati > Bacillota > Bacilli > Caryophanales > Staphylococcaceae > Salinicoccus > Salinicoccus bachuensis. Next base: position 1,479,864 of record NZ_CP138333.2, read on the forward strand.
GTGATATTTATTTCATCGCCGTAGCCATTGATGACTTCGTCGACCGAATTGTCGGTGATCTCGTACACCAGGTGGTGCAGTCCCCTATGATCGGTTGAACCGACATACATCCCCGGCCTTTTCCTTACGGCGTCCAGACCTTCAAGTATTTGTATTGAATCATCGTTATAAGTATTCTGTCTTGCCAAATCGGATTTCCTCCCACAAACGTATGTTCGTTATTTTTATCTCATGTTCTATTTTTATACAAAAGCGTGATGATTGCAACCATAATCAATGGATTCACATTGCATATGAGTAATATAGTTTACATAATAAATTTATGGTAAACTATATTTTATTATACCCCACTTAAAATTTATGGTAAACTGTTAGTACCTGATAATAAAGGGGTTTTAAAATGGAAACGATCATAATACTCCTGATATTGAGCTACCTTCTGGGCTCCACACCTTTCAGCCTTCTGATCGGCATCTGGTTCTATAAGATTGATCTCAGGCAGCATGGCAGCGGCAATATAGGTACAACCAACACTTTCAGGATCCTTGGCAAGAAAGCCGGCATCGTCGTGCTTCTGCTGGACATGTTCAAAGGGGCGCTTCCAGTGTTTGCCGCAATGCTCCTCGATGTGGATATGCATATATTCATCCCGGGGCTTGTAGCAGCCATCGGTCATGTCTACTCCATATTCCTGAAGTTCAAGGGTGGAAAAGCTGTCGCTACAAGTGCAGGTGCCGTACTGGCATACAACCCCCTGCTTTTCATCCTGCTCCTGTCCGCTTTTCTGATAACGTTAAAAATCAGCAAATATGTATCCCTTTCCAGCATAGTGAGTGCCGTCTTATTCTTTATTCTTTCGCTGGTCTTCAGGGATCCGCTGCTGATTGCCTTTTCGTTCATCATCGCCGTAGTCATTGTCGTTAGACATATCTCCAACATTAAACGTATAATGGATGGTACAGAATCCAAAATTACATTCATGTAGCAGAAGGGATGATGGAAATGTTGGAAGTTACAGATCGTGCACTGGATTGGATGAAGGAAGAACTGGATCCGGAAGAAGGACAGGGCGTAAACATCTATGTAAGGTATGGCGGTGAAACACAGCTGAAACAGGGGTTCTCTCCAGCATTGACAGTAGAACGCATCCCCTCCGACAGCAAAGTATTCGATTACGATGGCATACAGGTCTTCATCAAGGAATCGGACCTATGGTACTTTGAAGATACGGAACTGGTTATAGACTCTGAGGATGATGAAGTCATATTCGAAAGCAAATAAAAGCAATAACCCATCTCAAGAAGAGATGGGTTATTTTAATATTACTGCTCTTTAAGTTTGTTTCTGAGTACAAGCTGCAGGATACCGCCATTGCGGTAGTAGTCCACTTCAACTTCTGAATCGAAGCGTGCCTTGACTTTGAACTCGGTCTTCTTGCCGTCCTGGTTTGTTGCCACAGCATCAAGGACGTGTCCAGGCCTGACATCTTCACCGACCTGGATGTCGAATGTCTCGCTACCGTCGAATCCGAGTGTATCTGCATCCTCTCCATCAACGAACTGCAATGGAAGGACACCCATCATTACAAGGTTCGAACGGTGGATCCGCTCATAGCTTGCTGCAATGACTGCTTCAACACCGAGAAGATTCGTACCTTTGGCTGCCCAGTCCCGGCTCGATCCCATACCGTAGTCGTCTCCGGCGATGACGACGAGTCCTGTGCCATCCTGCTGATATTTCATTGCAGCATCATAGATGCTCATGACTTCACCAGTCGGCCAGTACGTTGTGAATCCGCCCTCTTTGCCGTCTGCAATCTGGTTGCGGATACGGATGTTGGCGAATGTGCCGCGGAGCATGACTTCGTGGTTACCACGACGGGAACCGTATGAGTTGAAGTTTCTTGGAGATACGCCCTGTTCGATCAGCCATTTGCCGGCAGGTGTGTCCTTGCCGATCGCACCCGCAGGTGAAATGTGGTCGGTCGTAACGGAGTCTCCGAATTTGCCGAGTACACGCAGGCCGCTCAGCGATTCCACTTTGCCAGGCTCTGTAGAGAGGTTCTGGAAGAATGATGGATTCTGGATGTATGTGGACTCCGGATTGAAGTCGTAGAGCGGTGCATCCGTCGTTTCGATGTTGTTCCAGATTTCGTTGGCATCGAATACCCTTTCGTATTCCTTCCTGAAGAGTTCAGGACTGACGTTGCCCATTACTGCATCCTTGACTTCCTGGGTGGATGGCCAGATGTCCTTCATGAAGACATCGTTGCCCTCCTTGTCCTTGCCGAGTGGTTCATTGCGCAGATCGATGTCCACTGTACCAGCGAGTGCATATGCAACAATCAATGGTGGTGAAGCAAGATAGTTCGCTTTGACAAGCGGGTGGATCCTGCCTTCGAAGTTACGGTTTCCGGAAAGCACGGAACTTACAAGCAGGTCGCTTTCAGTAATCGCTTCTGTAATTTCAGGAAGCAATGGACCGGAGTTGCCGATGCATGTCGTACAACCGTAACCTACAAGGTTGAATCCGAGCTTATCGAGATATTCCTGCAGACCGGAGTCTTCCAGGTAGCCTGTAACGACTTTCGAACCTGGCGCCAGTGAAGTTTTCACATATGCCGGTACTTCCAGACCTTTTTCAACTGCTTTCTTCGCAATCAGGCCTGCCCCGAGCATGACGTAAGGGTTGGATGTATTCGTACATGAAGTGATGGCTGCGATGGCGAGGTCGCCGGTCTTCATTTCAACTTCTTTGCCATCATTGAACTTGACTGTCGTCTTCTTGTCGAATTCCGCTTCATCCAGACCGTGACCATGGTTGCCGCTTTCGGCTGTGATGGATTTTCTGTACTCTTCCTTCATGTCGGACAGCTGGATCAGGTCCTGTGGACGTTTAGGTCCGGCAAGTGCAGGTTCAACTGTGGAGAGGTCGAGATCAACGACTTCGCTGTATACCGGTTCGTTTGCCGGATCGAAGTACATGTCATTCTCCTGAAGGTACGTCTTGACGATATCGATATGCTCTTCACTGCGCCCTGTGAGTTTCATGTATTCGAGCGTCTCATCATCAACAGGGAAGAAGCCGCATGTTGCACCGTATTCAGGTGCCATGTTCGCGATTGTCGCCCTGTCAGCGAGTGGAAGCTCTGTCACACCCTGGCCGAAGAATTCGACGAACTTTCCTACAACACCATGCTTGCGCAGAAGTTCAGTGACACGCAGCGCAAGGTCTGTCGCTGTAGCACCTTCCGGCAGGCCATTCGTCATGCGCACGCCGACGACTTCAGGTACAGGGAAGTAGGATGGCTGTCCGAGCATTCCGGCTTCAGCTTCGATGCCGCCGACACCCCAGCCAAGTACGCCAAGACCATTGATCATTGTAGTATGGGAATCCGTACCGACAAGAGTGTCCGGGAATGTCACAAGTTCATCGCCGTCTTCTTTGACATGGACAACATTCGCCAGGTACTCGAGGTTCACCTGGTGGACGATGCCTGTTGCAGGCGGAACGGCTTTATAGTTGTCGAACGCCTTCGTTGCCCAGTGCAGGAATTCATAGCGTTCTTCGTTCCTTTCGAACTCGAGCTCCATGTTCAGTCTGAGTGAATCTTCAGTACCGTAGGCATCCACCTGTACCGAGTGGTCGATGACGAGGTCGACAGGCACTTCAGGATTGATCTTCTGTACATCTCCACCTACATCATCCATCGCTTTTCTGAGAGATGCCAGGTCGACGACCGCCGGCACACCAGTAAAGTCCTGGAGAATGACGCGTGAAGGTTTGAATGGCACTTCTTTTCCTTGGTTGTCGCCTTTGTCCCAAGTTGCCAAAGATTCGATATGTTCATCATTGATGACACTGCCGTCGTACTGGCGCAGCACTGATTCAAGCAGCACTCTGACGGAGTATGGCAATTTGTGTGTTTCAGACATGCCCCGTTCAGTCAATGTCTTCAGACTATAGTAGTTATAGTCCTTGCCGCCGACATTGAACGACTTCTTGGCAGCTTCATTAACATTTTGACTCATTGTAATAGCCCCCTATCAATATTCCAGTCATATGACCGTTCGTATCAATTGTATATCTTTACATAAGCGATGTAAACGCCGTCCCTTCCAATTCAGCCATAATTTCGATACAAAAAAATGACCTATAGCAATAAGTAAAACTTATGTCTATAGGTCATTTCCATAACTATATATTAATTTAATTGTTTTCTCTGGCTGCTTTTTCATCATCCAGTTTCTGTTTTTCCTCATGATCCTTCATCAGCTTTTCATACTCCGTACCTTCGTAGTTAGGTTCGATGAGGAGATTCAGTGATCTCTGCTCTTTCGCAACATCCTTGTAGGTTGCAATCATCATGAGTATGAGAATGATCGAGAATGGGAATGCCGAAATGATCGCTGCTGCCTGGAGTGATGTCAGTCCGCCGCCCATGAGCAGAACGATCGCAATAGCAACCTGGGCAATCCCCCAGATCATTTTCGTTCTGTTTGGTGGCGTGAGCGATCCGTTCGTCGTCTGCATACCCAATACGAATGTTGCCGAATCAGCAGAAGTGATGAAGAATGTGCCGATCAGCAGCACCGCGATAAGTGAGACGATCAGGCCAAACGGCAGATTGTTGAACATTTCAAACAGCACGGCTTCAGTCGCAAGGTCTGCAAATCCACCGACCTGTCTATCCGATTCGATGGCAGTGACCCCGAAGACACTGAACCAGAAGAAGCTGAGTACGGCCGGCCCGATCATGACTGCCAGGACAAACTCACGGATTGTACGGCCGCGTGACACCCGTGCGATGAAGATCCCTACGAATGGGCTCCAGCTCATCCACCAGCCCCAGTAATAGATTGTCCAGGCGCCGAGCCAATCGTTCTTATCCTGATTGAGCGGTGCAACATCGTAACTCATGTTTACAAAGTTGCCGATCATACCACCGAAAGTATCCGTCCACATGTTAAGGATCAGAACAGTTGGCCCAAGTACAAGCGTAAAGATCAACAGAAGGCCGCCAAGGACCATATTCGCATTACTCAAGTACTGGATCCCTTTGGATAGTCCCGTCCATGCACTGTACATGAACAGCACAGTAATGATGGCAATGATGATGATCTGCACATAGATGTTGTTCGGAATGCCGAACAGGTAGCTCAAGCCACCATTGATCTGCATGACACCAAGGCCGAGGGAAGTCGCCACCCCGGCGATTGTGGCGAACACAGCCAGCACGTCGATTGCTGTGCCAATCGGCCCATCCACACGCTTGCCAAGAATCGGCCGCAATGTACTCGAAATCAAGCCGGGCTCATTCCGTCTGAACTGGGCAAACGCCAGAGCCAGCCCCACGACTGCATAGACTGCCCATGCATGGAAGCCCCAGTGGAAGAATGTTCTCCGCAATGATTCCTTCATCGCTTCATCTGATTCAGGGTCGGCAGTCGGGGGGGTGAAATAGTGGCTGATCGGTTCAGCCGCGCCCCAGAATACAAGTCCGATACCCATGCCGGCACTGAACAGCATGGCAAACCATGACATCGTTTTGAACTCAGGTTTTTCCGTCGGCTTGCCAAGACGGATCTGCCCCATCGGTGTAAAGACGAATATCAGGCAAAACAAGATGAAAATCGTCGTCAGCGATACATAATACCAACTGAAGTTGCTCGTTATAAAGCCCGTGAGGACTCCCGTTACGCTTTCGAAGTTCTCTGAAAAGAACGTCCCGTAAAGGACAAGAGCAGATACGATAACAAGTGATATCCAAAAAACCGGTGTTAATTTTCCTTGGTTGTTCTCTTCCATTTTACTCCTCCTTTGGATTAGTTATTCCCATTAATTACTTTTTGTAACGCAACTTACAAAACAATTATTGATACTAACACATCATGGAGACTCTAGCAAATATACACCCGCTCCACATTCAAGTATATATCAACATCAATATAAATAAAGTGATTACGCCATCTCCCTTGCAAGTACATGCATTTGTTGTATGATGGATGCTGAATCTATAACTAAAAATTTCGGAGGAACCAGCATGTGGCAGGAATTCAGGGATTTCATACTCAGAGGCAATGTACTGGACCTTGCAGTCGCCGTTGTCATAGGCGCGGCATTCAGCAAAATCGTCACTGCACTCGTTGAAAACATCATCATGCCGTCCATCGCCCTCATATTCGGCAATACCGATTTCACTTCGGAATGGGCCTACAGGGGGATTACATACGGTGTCTTCATCCAGGCGATCATCGACTTCATCATCATCGCAGCAGCGATATTCGTATTTATAAAAGTGGTCAATATACTGACGCGGAACCGCTTCGTCGAGGAAGCAGCCGAAGACGAACAGACCGTTCTGCTCAGGGAGATCAGGGACGCCCTGAAACGGGAGGACACGAATCCATGATGCATCACGAAAGGCCGGCGATTCCGCCGGCCTTTCCCATGTCCTATGAAATGCCCATCACCGTCGCCACGACCAGAGCGGCGGCAGCTATGATGAGCCACATCAGCGTCACTTTCCATACAAACCTGACCCATTTGATGTAGGGGATTCCTGAAACTGCCAGAACACCCATCAATGACGCAGAAGTCGGTATGATTGTATTCGTGATCGCATCCCCGTACTGGTAGGCGAGTACGGCGACCTGCCTTGGAATCTCCTGAAGATCCGCAATCGGCGTCATGATCGGCATCGTCGTCATCGCCTGTCCGGAGCCGGAAGGAATGAAGAAGTTGATGACAACCTGGATGACGAGCATCCCAAGCGCCGTAATGGATGGCGGGAGGAAGTCGAGCACACTGCTCATTCCATTGATGACCGAATCTATGATGACGCCGGACTCAAGCACCACGACAATGGCCCTTGCAAAACCGACGATGATCGCACCATAGACGACAAGTTTCATGCCGTCGATGAAGGCATCGAATATGTCGTTGATCTTCATCCCGCCGACAAGTCCGGCGATGAGGCCGATCACAAAAAAGTTGGCGGACAGTTCCGTCAGGAACCAGCCATGCTGGAAGATGCCGTATATGTTGATGATGATACCGACTGTAAATGTGATAAGAATCATGATATGCCGCTTTTTTAACTCGTCGAAATTCATCACGTCATCCGTGAAATTGACATGCCCCTTCCGGGCCTCCTCATAGACCAGACTGGATTCGGGATCCTTCTTCACCTTTTTCGCATAATGCATGACATACAGGATAGCTATTCCCAATACAAAGAAATAGACGACGCTCCTGAACTGCCAGCCTGAAAATATCGTCAGTTCCGCAATCTCCTGGGCGATCCCCACTGTAAAGGGGTTGAGCATGCCTCCGATGAATCCGGAAGCCGCGCCCAGTGTCACCATGGCTGTACCCACCATCGCGTCATACCCAAGTGCTGTTGCCAGAACGATGCCTATGGGAACGAATATGATGGCCTCTTCCGCCATGCCTGTTGTGAAACCCAGAATCGAAAACACGAGCATGATGACCGGAATCATCAGCCTTTCGTTCCCCTTGACCATGAGCATCACCTTCTGGATGGCCGCTTCGATTGCACCTGTCGCCCTGATGATGCCGAATGCACCGCCGACCAGGAATATATAGAATATGATGTTCGCCCCATCAATCAGACCGGTGGGAATCGCTTTGAACAGCTCAAAGAATGACACCGGACTCTGTTCTACCGCCGTGTAGCTCCCGGGCACCACTTCCGTCCTGTCCCCCACTTCCACCCGTTCGAACTCTCCGGCAGGAATGACATAGCTTAGCGCTGCTGCAATGATGACGACCGAAAAAAGGATTGCATAAGTATGCGGGAATCTGAATCCCGTGGGCCTCTGTTCTGATTGTTCCCCTCTGTCCATACAATCTCCCCTTACAATTTGATGTTTCCATTATACATTTATTTTAAAATATAAAAAGATTGAATCATTTGAAATTTATGTATGGAAGGTTGCCATATCCCATCACTCAAGTATAATTAAAAGCACCAACAGCATAGGAGGATTGAAAATGAAATACATAAAAGTACCCCACGCTTTCGTCCTCATCTATTCCATCGTCATTCTGGCGATGCTTTTGAGCTATGTCATCCCCGCAGGGGAGTATGACAGACTTGAAAATGAGAACGGCATCCTCGTCGTGGATGAAACATCTTTCGAGTTCACTGAACAGACACCTGTCCACTGGACTGAAATATTCCGCGTCGTCCCTGCAGGCATGACGGATGCGGCAGGCATCATCTTCCTCATCTTCCTCATCGGCGGAGCATTCGGGATGATCAACGGGACCGGGGCGATAGAAGCCGGCATCAACAAGGTCGTCTCACTGCTCAAGAATCGGGAGATCGTCCTGATCCCACTGACGATGCTCATCTTCTCGCTTGGCGGTGCCACATTCGGCATGGCCGAATCCACCCTGATATTCATTCCAATGGGAATCATGCTTGCACGTTCCCTCGGCATGGATGCCATGACTGGCATGGCAATGGTTGCCCTGGGCGCTGCGGCAGGCTTTGCAGGCGGGTTCATGAACATATTCACGGTCGGTGTCGCTCAGGAAGTTGCCGGACTGCCCCTGTTTTCCGGAATGTTCTACAGGATCATCGTCCAGATCGTATTTGTCATCATCGCTGCATTCTTTGTATACCGATACGGCAAGCGGGTCCAGAAGGATATGACCAACAGCTATGTCTACGGGCTCGAGAAGAATGCCGGGAAGGAATCCTATGCATTCAAGGATCTGACGACAAGGCATATCTTCGTCCTTCTGATTATACTTCTTGGTTTCGGCCTCATCATCTATGGTGTCGTACAGGGCTGGTCGACGGGCACCGATCTTGCCGCAATATTCCTTGCCATGGGCATCCTTTCGGGACTCGTCGGGGGCAATACACCGAACGGCATTGCCGAAGACTTCATAAAAGGGGCTAAGGAAGTCACATTCGGTGCACTCATCGTCGGACTTGCCAGATGTATCCTGCTGATACTGGAAGACGGTACCATCATCGATACGGTCATCTTCTCGGTCAGTTCCATACTGGAAGGACTGCCCGCTTCCATTGCGGCGGTCGGCATGTTCTTCACCCAGTTCATCATCAACTTCTTCATCCCGTCCGGTTCCGGCCAGGCGGCAACGACCATCCCGCTGATGGCGCCCATCGGGGATATCGTCGGCGTGCCCCGCCAATCGGTTGTTCTGGCCTTCCAGATGGGGGATGGCCTGTCGAACTACCTGTTCCCGACATCGGCCATCCTGATGGCAGGCCTCAGCATCGCCAACATTCCGTATGAGAAATGGCTCAGGTTCGTCTGGCCGATCATGCTCGTATGGATTGTGGCATGTGCCGCCTTCATGGTCATCAGCCTGTGGATCGGCTATGGACCCTTCTAGCATAAAAAAAGACGATAATCCCTTGGGATTATCGTCTTTTTCTGTTGTAGTACTGCTTGATTTCACTGATGAAGTATAGGCTTCCTGTCACGAGCAGGAGATCCCCTTCAAAATCTTCTATAAACTGGATATAGTCATCCACCATCGACCTGCGCGGATGCTTCACCTTCTCATATATCGCCGCTTTCGGCAGTGCTTTTGGAAAGTCGAAATCCGTCACGCTGAAGGCATCCGCAATCCCTTCGAGCTTTTCCACCATCGCAGCCAAAGGTTTGCCCTCTATGGCCGAGAAAAGCACTGTAATCTCCCTATCGGGATACTGTTTGCCGATGGTACTCACAAGCGCTTCCACCGCTTCATTATTATGGGCACCATCAATGATGACAAGCGGCTCTTCATTGATGGTTTCGATCCGTCCCGGCCAGGTGGTCTCTTCGATGGCCTGGATCATCTGGTTCCAGTCGAGGACCGCCTTTCCCCTTTCATGAAGCTCGATCAGCGCAGCTATGGCGAGGGAAGCATTCTCCTTCTGGTGCCTGCCCGCCATGCCAAGCCGGATATCCTGGAAATCGTAGGAGCCGTACTGGAACTGGAACTCACCGTTTTCGGGGATCATGATGATGTCCCTGTTCAGTTCGATCCCCTTCGCATGGTTCTCCTCGAGCACCGTATGGATATAATCCCGGGATACATCATCCTTGACACCAAAGACAAGCGGAACACCGGGCTTGATGACGCCGCTTTTGTCTTTTGCGATATCCAGCAGGGTGTCGCCCAGTATGCTCGTATGATCCAGACCGATGCTTGTCAGTACAGTCATGATCGGCTGGAATACATTCGTCGAATCATTCTTTGCCCCAAGGCCGGCTTCGACGACCACGTAGTCGACCGAACGCACCTTCCCGAAATAGACGAACATCATCATCGTAATGATTTCAAACTCAGTGGCAATGCCAAGGTCCGTCTCGGCTTCCAGTGCTTCACTCACCGGTTTGACGATGTCGACCAGGTGGACGATATCATCATCTGAAATCGGCGTCCCATCCACTGAAATCCGTTCGTTGAATGTCTCGATATATGGGGAGGTGAACGTCCCGACAGTATAGCCATTCCGGTTCAGCGCATTTCGCATATAGGACACGGTGGACCCTTTGCCATTCGTGCCGACGACGTGTATGCCATTGATATTGCGTTCCGGGTTTTCCAGACGTCCAAGCATCCATTCCATACGCCTGACACCCGGTTTGATGCCAAATTTCATCCTCTCATGAATCCAATTCAATCCTTCTTGATAGCTCATGGCCTATCCCTTTCTTTTCAGATTATCCAGCCTCTCCCTGACTTCGTTGAACTGGGACTGGTAGCCGATCTGTTTCTCCCGTTCCTTTTCCACTACATCCGCCGGTGCGTTCGCGGTGAATTTTTCATTGCCGAGTTTGCCGTCCACGCGCTTCAGTTCACCTTCAAGGCGCTTCAGTTCACCTTCAAGGCGTGCAATCTCCTCCTGCATGTCTATCAGGCCGGACAGCGGCAGTATGACTGTGGCACCGTTCACCACATCCGTCTTCACATCCGCTTCAGTCACAACTTCAGAAGAGATGTCAAGGGACCCTGGATTGCAGAAGCGTTCGATATAGTGCCTGTTGTTCTCGATGAGCTCCCGTCGTGCCGCGTCTTTGACTTCTATGAATATGTCGATCGGTTTCGACAGCGGCGTATTGACTTCGTTCCTTGTCTGGCGGACTGACTTGATGATGTCGACGAGGAGTGCCATGGCATCCTCGGATGTCGGATTGCTGAGGTGTGTATGCGCCTTTGCCCACTCGCTTGTGACGATCGTCCTGTCCGGTTCTATCGTCTGGTATATCTCTTCTGTCACAAACGGCATGAACGGATGGAGCATCTTCAGTATATTATCGAGGGTATGGAGCAGTACGGAGCGCGTCATCGCCTTCTCAGCTTCCGTGCCTTCAGCCATCGGTACTTTCGCCATCTCGATGTACCAGTCGCAGAAATCATCCCATATGAAGTTGTACAGGAGGCGTCCAGCCTCTCCGAATTCATAGTGTTCGGAAAGCTGCGTGACATTGCCGATCGTTTCATTCAGGCGCGTCAGTATCCACTCGTCGGCCAATGATTTTTCGCCTTCAAGGTTGATGTCGTCCATACCGAAGTCCTCGCCGATATTCATCAGGCTGAACCGGGATGCATTCCATATCTTGTTGATGAAGTTCCATACGGATTCGACTTTTTCATCGGAATATCTGAGGTCATGTCCCGGGGTCGTTCCCGTGGACAGGAAGTAGCGCAGGGCATCCGCCCCGTATTTTTCGATGACATCCATCGGATCGACACCGTTGCCGAGGGATTTCGACATCTTGCGGTTCTGTTCATCCCTCACCAGGCCATGGAGCAGTACATCATCGAATGGATTCTCGCCGGTATGCTCGAGGGAGGAGAAGATCATTCTCGCGACCCAGAAGAAGATGATGTCGTAACCCGTCACAAGTACGTTCGTCGGGAAGAACTTCTTCAGATCATCCGTCTCCTCGGGCCAGCCCATTGTAGAAAACGGCCATAATGCACTGGAGAACCATGTATCCAGCACGTCTTCGTCCTGAACCCAGTTGTCTGGATCCGCCGGTGGTTCCATGCCGACATGCATCTCTCCTGACTCCTTATGGTACCAGGCCGGAATCTGATGCCCCCACCAGAGCTGGCGGGAGATGCACCAGTCGCGGATATCCTCCATCCAGCGGCGGAAGGTTGCATCGAAACGGTCCGGCACGAAGTTGATTGCATTGTCGGAATCCTGGTTGTCCAGGCTCTTCTTCGCAAGGTTATCCATCTTGACGAACCACTGTGTGGACAGGTAGGGCTCGACGACCGCCCCGCTGCGCTCGGAATGCCCGACGGAATGGACATGCGGCTCCACTTTGATCAGATAGCCTTCGTCCTCGAGATCCTTGACCAGTGCCTTACGGCACTCGAAACGGTCCATCCCTGCATATCTGCCGGCGAGGTCGTTCATCGTACCGTCTTCATTCATGACATTGATCCGCTTCAGCTCATGGCGTTCACCGATCACAAAGTCGTTCGGGTCATGTGCCGGCGTCACCTTCATCACACCAGTGCCGAATTCCATATCGACATACGGGTCTGAAATGATCGGCAGTTCGCGTCCCATGATCGGCAGTGTCACGGTCTTGCCGATATATTCCCTGTAGCGGTCATCATCTGGATGGACGACGATCGCCGTATCACCGAGCATCGTCTCCGGTCGTGTCGTGGCGATCTCAAGATGATTGCCATCCGGGAGCGGATACCTTACATGATAGAAGTTCCCCTCGACTTCCTTATGGATGACTTCGATGTCACTCAGTGCAGTCTGAGTCGCCGGATCCCAGTTGATGATGTACTCGCCCCGGTAGATCAGCCCCTTGTTGTACATGTCGACGAAGACTTTCCTCACTGCCTTGGATAGACCCTCGTCCATCGTAAAGCGCTCCTTGTCATAATCGAGGCCGAGGCCGAGCTTTTTCCACTGGCTGCGGATGAAATCGGCATACTCCTCCTTCCAGTCCCATGCCCGTTCAATGAACTTCTCCCTGCCGAGATCCTGGCGGGTGATGCCCTGCTCGCGCAGACGCGCTTCCACCTTGGCCTGGGTCGCAATGCCTGCATGGTCCATGCCGGGAAGATAGAGGACCTCATAGCCCTGCATCCGCTTCATGCGCGTGATGATATCCTGCAGGGTCGTATCCCACGCGTGGCCGAGGTGCAGTTTGCCCGTCACATTCGGCGGCGGGATGACGATGGAGTACGGGGGCTTGTCGGAAGCCGCATCGGACTTGAAATAGCCGGCCTCCACCCATTTTTCATATTTACCTTCTTCAACCATTTTCGGATCGTACTTTTTGGACATTTCCATAACATTCTCTCCTTTAGACAAAATAAAAAGCTTCCTGTCCCATGACTATAGGACGGAAGCTCCGCGGTACCACCTAGATTCAGCATGAAATGCTGCACTCGAGATGATTAACGCTCATCCCACGTCAGGCCCTACTCGGGGTCAGGACTGATCTCTGCAGACTACTTTCATGGCATACTTCGGCATGTTCACAGCACCCACATGCTCTCTGTAACCCGTATACCACTACTCTTCTGCCTTCATCTATTGCATTAATTTTATAGTATTCCAACACCCCGGTGCTGTCAAGTCCCATCCTCCGCATGCTGGCGCCGGCGCCTGTTCCGTCTCAGGAAGTAGTTTATGAAGGGGGCGACGATCAGAAGGATGAAGAAGATCCTGAATATATGATAGCTGGAAATCATCGCGGTGTTGGCACCCATGTCAACGGCAACGATGATGATCTGCCCGATGCCGCCCGGCGCCGCACTCAGGAACAGATCGGTGAAATTATGGTCGGTCACCAGGAGGAACAGCATCACCAGCCCCATCGTTCCTGCAATGACCAGCACATTCTGTATGATCATGGAGGCGATCAGACGGCTGTTCAGCTGGGTGACGAGCGTCGATACCTGGAAGCCGATCCTTATGCCGAAGAACAGCTGGGCTGCATACATGAATTCGGTGTTGACCGAGAATGTGTAATCCGTCACCATGTTCCAGCCGAGCACGGCGAGCATCGGCCCCATCATGAATGGCACAGGGAATTTCAATTTTGCGAGTATGAAGATCACGACAGGCATGGCAGCGACGATCCAAAGCATGTCCCGTGTCATGACGGACAGGAGCGGAGAGGCGGTTTCATTCAAAGCCCCCGCCCCACTGTCCGTGGTAAAACTCGCGATCAGCGGTACGAAGATGACGACAAGTACGATGCGCGACATCTGTGTCAGCGTGACAAGCAGAAGATCCGCACGCTTCTCCTCCTCCGCCATGACGATCATCTGTGACAGTGCGCCCGGCACCGAGGAAAGTACGGCCGTCTCCATGGTACAGCCGGTCATCTTCATGAAAAACCTTGCCAGAAGCAGGCTCAGAATGATGATGAGCAATGAAATAAGTATGATGTTTATGTAATCGTCAGCCATGTCATGGAGTGTCTGCAGGGTGAATGCAGAACCGATTTCCGCACCGATGATGACCAGTCCGACATTGCCCAGCCATTTGGGATAATGGAAATGGCTCGTCACCAGCCTGTAGAACAGGACGGTTGCGATCATCGCACCGAAAAGCCATGGCAGCACCATCCCGACCCACTGCAGCAACGCAGACAGGACGAGTGCGGCAAGAAACAGAAACAGCAGATTCAGATACTTCATCCCGTCTACCTCCTCCCATTAATTATTTCGGAATCCAAAACAATATTCATGCATAATGCAACCCCGCCCAGTCTGCACTGCTGCGGGGTTGTCATGGACAGAATTAGTTTGTGCTGCTGTCTTCGGAAGTCTCTGCCTCATCATTGGCTGATCCCGGCTCCTCTTCGGTGACCTCAGCATCGGAATCATCGGATGATCCCTCTTCAGTACTCTCTTCCTCTGTGCTTTCTTCTTCAGTGGATTCTTCAGTGGACTCCTCTTCAGCACCGGAACCTTCTTCGGTGGATTCTTCGGAACCGGAGCCTTCTTCGGTACTTTCCTCTTCGGTCAGGCCTTCTTCCTCTGTTTCTTCATCTCCGGAAGTTGTGGATGTAGAGCCGCCCTCTTCATCTTCACCGCCGCTGAACTGGTTGATGATCAGAGGAATGAGCAGTAGGACAATAACAATTGGAATGATCCACATAAGCGGATTTTTCTTGTTGTCCTCTTTGCGATCGATCATTTCCCTGTTCTGACCTTCGATGTAGACTTTATCTTCATCTCTTTCGCCTTTCATGTTCGCTTTCTTGTCGGATATGTGCTTATCCTTGTCATTGGCCATTCAAATTACCTCCCGTTATCTATTCTATTTCATTATACACTTTATTCTGCGCATATAAACTCGAATTTCGGAGGCTATTTCCGCGCAACGCGTTCAAGTGCTTTCCCGAAGGCATCCAGTGTCTTCCTGATATCTTCTTCGGTATGCTTGGTTGACAGGAACATGCCCTCGAATTGGGAAGGTGGCAGATAGACGCCTTCCTGCAGCAATTCCTGGTACAGATTTTTGAAAAGCTCGAGATCGCTTGTATTCGCACTGTCGAAATCCAAGACCGGACCTTCAGTCAGGAAGAAACCGATCATCGATCCGGCACGATTGACTGTGAGCGGATATCCTTTTTCACTGAAGATATCCTTAAGACCGACTTCAAGCATGTCGCCAAGCTTGTTGAAATGCGCGTAGCTTTCCGGTGTCAGCTGTCTGAGCGTCTCAAGCCCTGCCGTCATCGCAAGCGGATTGCCGGACAGCGTGCCTGCCTGATAGATGTCCCCGACGGGTGCAATGCGTTCCATGATGTCGCGCCTGCCGCCGTATGCCCCTACAGGCAGTCCGCCGCCGATCACTTTGCCGAGGCATGTCAGATCCGGCGTAATGCCATAATGTCCCTGTGCACTGTGATAGCCGACACGGAAACCGGTCATGACTTCATCAAATATGAGCAGCGTATCATTCTGCTCCGTAACTTCACGTACGAACTTCAGGAAGCCCTCTTTCGGAGGGACGACGCCCATATTTCCGGCGACCGGTTCCATTATGACCGCCGCAATATCCTCGCCGAACTTGTCGAACGCCTCGGAAAGGCTCTCTTCGTCGTTGTAAGGTACAGTGATTGTATTCGCCGCCGTACCTTCGGGCACCCCTGGAGAATCCGGAAGTCCAAGCGTCGCAACGCCACTGCCTGCCTTGATCAGCAGGGAGTCGCTGTGGCCATGGTAGCATCCTTCGAACTTCAGTATCTTATTCTTTCCTGTGAACCCTCTGGCCAGCCGCAGCGCCGCAAGCGTCGCTTCCGTGCCCGAGGACACCATGCGGAGCATCTCGACCGAAGGTACACGGTCGATGACGAGTTCCGCCAGTTCATTTTCAAGTTCTGTCGGTGCACCGAAGCTGGTGCCTTTCTGTGCTGCAGCGGTGAGGGCGTCGACGACTTTTTCATCGCTGTGCCCGAGGATCAGGGGGCCGAAGCTGAGTACATAGTCGATGTACTCATTGCCGTCCACATCATAGGTTCTTGCACCTTTCGCGCGATCTATGAAGACCGGATTCATGCCCACGGAGTTGAATGCCCTGACAGGACTGTTCACCCCGCCCGGCATCAGGTCTTTCGCTTTTTCATAAAGTGCTTCAGATTTTTCGTACATTCTATTCCATCCCTTCATCAAGCATTCTGCATATGTCTTTGGCAAAGTATGTGATGATCATATCCGCCCCGGCACGCTTCATCGAAACCATCTGTTCCATGATGACGGACTCCTCAAGGAGTCCCATATCGACAGCGGTCCGTGTCATTGCGTACTCTCCACTGACATTGTAGGCGACTACCGGCACATCCGTATTGTTTCTGACATCTCTGATGATGTCAAGATAGGACAGCGCCGGTTTGACGATCATCATGTCGCATCCCTCTTCGAGGTCGCTTGCCAGCTCACGCTGTGCCTCCAGACGGTTTGCAGGATCCATCTGATAGGTCCTGCGGTCGCCGAAGGACGGCGTGGAGTCCGCTGCATCACGGAATGGCCCGTAGAATTTGGAGGCATACTTGATGCCATAGCTCATGATCGGAATATGGCTATAGCCATTGTCATCGAGCCCTTTTCTGATCTCCGAGACGAAGCCATCCATCATATTGCTTGGCGCGATGATATCCGCTCCGGCTTTCGCCTGGGAGACGGCCGTCCTGACAAGGAGCGGCAGTGTGCTGTCATTATCGACATCCTGTGTATCCGGGTCGATGAGTCCGCAATGGCCGTGATCCGTATATTCACACAGGCAGGTGTCCAGAATGACCAGTATTTCAGGATACAGCCTTTTCGAAATCCTGCAGGCTTCCTGGATGACGCCATGGTCATGGTAGGCACCATGGCCCTCAGGGTCCTTTTCATCCGGTATGCCGAAGAAGATGACGGATTTGATGCCGGCCGCCTTCACCTCTTCCAGCTCTTCATGGAGGCGGTTCAGTGAAATCTGGAAGACACCCTTCATGGATGGCACTTCCTCTTTCACATCATCGGATTCCACTACAAAGATCGGATAGATCAGATCTTCCTTTGCAACTTTCGTTTCCCTGACCATGTCCCTCATAAATTCTGTTCTTCTCAGACGTCGATGTCTATCGAAATTCATTTTATACTCCCCTATCTATTCTATCTTCCAGCATCAGGATCATATCTTCAATTGTTTCCTTTTCCGGCTGTATGGAATCTATGCCGCATTCCCTCAAAGCCTCCGCCGTCACATGTCCGATGGCAGCTACGGTCATCCCGTCAAGCACATCGGGGGAGAACCAATTCATGAAGGTCCAGACACCGGATGGGCTTGAGAATGTGATGGCATATGGCGCTTCCAACAGCAGTGCATGCAGCGCCTCCCTCGAGGGGCCGTTATCCACAGGCCGATAGAGGTTGATGCGCGCCACCATGCACCCCTGTCTGCCCAGGTGCTCATAAAGGAGCGGGCGGGCACGCTCGCTGACAGGATAGAGTACACGATCACCCGGATGGGCTGCAAAATTTGCCATGAACCCTTCCTGCGAATAGTCCGGCGGTTCGAAGTCCACAGTGAAGCCATGGGACTCCAGGCTCTCGCTCGTCTTCCTGCCGATGCTGGCCAGCCTGCCGAACTTGACGGATTCCATGAATGGAAGGAAGTGCTCCACTGCATTACGGCTTGTAAGCACAAGCCAGTCATATTCATATTCAAGCAATGACGCATCAAAAGGCAGCCGTTCGGTCGTGATCAGCGGCACATGATGGAGCGCGAGCATCCCGGACCGGAATTCCGGCTCCCTGCTCTGCGTCATTATGACCGATGGCCTAGAGTTCTTCATTGATGCGGTCGATGATATCCTTTGCGCCGATGCGCTCCATCTCATCAGCGACAAGATTGCCAAGCGTCTCCGGATCCTGATGGGATTTCTTGACGATATACTGTTCGCTGCCATCTTCAGGCATGATCAGGCCCGTCAGATAGAGTTCTCCATCTTCATAGGTCGCATAGCCGCCGATCGGCACCTGGCAGCTGCCATCCATGCGCTTCAGGAAGGTCCGCTCTGCAGACGTACATGTTGCATCCACATCGGAATGCACCTTCTGCAGCATCTCGATCAGCTCCTTGTCGCCGGAACGGCATTCGATGCCGAGTGCTCCCTGGGCAATGGCCGGAATGAATGATTCCGGATCGAAGTATTCCGTAACGATATTATCGGACCAGCCCATGCGTTTGAGGCCAGCAGCCGCAAGCACGATCGCATCATACTCCCCGGATTCCATCTTCTTGATGCGCGTATCGATATTGCCGCGTACCCACTTCACTTCTACATCATCACGCATGGCAAGCAGCTGGGCACCCCGTCTCAGGCTGCTCGTACCCACGACGCTGCCTGCCGGCAGGTCCTTGAAGTGCACCTTGTTGTTGGACAGGAAGGCATCGCGCATATCCTCCCGCTCAGGTACACATGCGATGGTGAAACCTTCCGGCATGGTACTCGGCACATCCTTCAGGCTGTGGATGGCCATGTCGATTTCCTCGTCGGCGAGGGCCTGCTCGATCTCTTTGACGAAAAGGCCCTTGCCCCCCACTTTCGACAGCTGGACATCCACAATCCTGTCCCCTTTGGTCACTATTTCCTTGATTTCGATATCCAGGTCGGGGTAATGCGATTTAAGACTGTCGATGAACTGTCTGGACTGGGTCATCGCCAGACCACTGCGTCTTGAACCAACGATAAATTTTCTCATTTTGCGTCTCCTTTAGTAGCTCCAGAAATGAAAACTGGAAAGCTGTGTAATGAATAGATAGTTCAGCATGCATATGATGAAGATCAGGATGTTGAACCAGGCAAACTGATAGATGCTGCCCTTTATTTTCAGGTGGAAGAACAACCCTGTATACAGTATGAGTACAAACAGGGTGCCAAGCACCTTGAAGTCGCGGAATATTTCAGTTCCGAATATATATATGCCCCACTGGGTTCCGAGGAATATGCTGATCAGCATGAACAGGACACCCAGGACGAGCGTGCGTATCATCGTCTTTTTGGCCGTCTCTATGCTGAAGAGGGAAAAGAAGAGACGATTGAAACGCTTCTTTTTCAGATTATCATATTGAATGATATATATCACGGCATGTATCACTGAAATGAAATACAGCACATAGGCAAACAGTGCCAGCACGATATGGATGACGAGCAGTTCATTCATGATGGCTGAAACTTCCGTCACCCTGCTGTAGGTGACCGGTGCAAATGTGTAGATGGAAAATAATATGAAAGCACAGAATACATAGAGCGAAAAGGCGATCTCCGAATCGCTCCGGCTGTAATGCACCAGTCCCATGATCACGACCAGGGCCGAGAATACATATATCCCTTCAAAAGTTGTCTGGATCGGGATGCGGCCGAGGGTCGCACCGATATAGATGAAGGATGCGACCTGCAGTACGGCGGCGATGATGACAAGATAAAAGGAAACCTTCCTGGCCAGCCGATTCCTGAAAAACAGATCGTAGCTTAGCACAGAAAGGCTCAAAAAGTATAATAACAGTATAAATTCATGACTGCGGAACATCATATCCATATGGTTTCCACCTTAATCGAGTGCCAGCTCCTGCTTCCTTGCCAATAGCTTCTTCTGCTGTTTCTCTTTCTCCTGCTGGCGGATGGCATCCACTTCTTCCTCGATGCCGAAGAGCTGCTCTATTTCTTCAAGTTTCGCACCTGCTTTCCGGTCACCTGAAATCTCCTTGGTATAGATGATCGGATCTTTGAGCATCTGGTTGATGATGCTCTTCATATGCTTGGATATCACTGTACGCTCGCGGTCAGTCATATCCGGCATCTTCCTCTCCACACTCTGGAATGTTTCCTCATGGATGGAGAGCGCCTTTGTACGGAGTGCCTGTATGACCGGAACGACACCGAGCATGTTCACCCATTCGGTGAACTTGTCCATACTTTCGGCAATCATGCCTTCGATTTTGGCAGCTTCCTCCTGGCGTGTGGAGAGGTTGGCATCAACCAGCCCCTGGAGATCGTCCACATTATACATGTAGACATTGTCCATTCCGCCCACTGTCGGATCGATGTCACGCGGCAGAGCAATGTCCATCATGATCAACGGCTTCCCTTTGCGGCTCGCCATCGCTTCTGACACCAGTTCTTCCGTAATGATATAGTTCCGTGCAGCAGTGCTCGAAATTACGATGTCGGCACCCGTGAGCTCTTCCTCCAATCTGTCGATGGAGGCACTTTTTCCATTGAACCGGTCTGCCAGGCGTTCAGCCTTCTCTTCCGAACGGTTGACGACCGTGACATTCCTGATGCCGTTCGACGTCAGGTTCAGAAGGGACTGTTCCGCCATCTCGCCTGCCCCGATGACCAGCACTTTACTGTCACCTACACGGGAGAATATCTTCTTTGCAAGCTCCACGGCGGCGTAGGAGATGGATATCGCATTCTTGGAGATGTCCGTTTCGCTATGCCCGCGCTTTGCCACTGTGATTGCTTCTTTGAAAAGCTTGTTGAACATGGTTCCGGTCGTATGCTCTTTTTGGGCAGTAAGGAACGCATCCCTCATCTGGCCAAGTATCTGTGTTTCTCCCAGAACCATCGATTCCAGGCCGGAAGTGACACGGTAAAGATGTTCGACCGCCTCATCCCCGACTTTGATATCCGTAATCCTCTTGACCGATGCCAGGTCAAGGTTGAACCAGTCGGCAAGGAACATCTGGGAATAATACTTCCCTGTATGGACCTGGTCGCTGACGACGTAGACTTCCGTCCTGTTGCATGTAGACAGAAGCACGGCTTCGAGCACGCTTTTCTGCTCCCTCAGCCTATGTAGCGCCGGGATGACTTCTTCGTCCTCGAACGCCACCTTTTCTCTTTCTTCAACACTCGCTTTTCTGTAATTCAGACTCAATGCGATAACATGCATCCGAATTGCCCCCCACTATCCTATTATGCCTCGTCTTTGGACACTTTCAATAATTATTATTTTAACAGATTGCAGGAGCATAATCCACGGCACAAACTTATTTATATCAATTATAAATAAGAAATTTTTGTGAACAATCCTACATATGCTGTGAAATTGCCTCCATCGCCTTGGAAAGGTTCTTTTTGTCCACCGCAGAGAAGGGAATCATCACATCCCCTTCTTCAAAGTCGATGGTCTCCCTGACCACTTTCAGATGCTTCTGCAGTTTGCTTTTTGGAATCTTATCCATCTTGGTGCATATCATGATCACCGGAATTTCAAAGTGCTTCAGGTAATTGTACATCAGTACATCATCTTCCGTCGGCTTATGCCTCAGATCGACCAGCTGGATGACAGCAGCAAGCTCCTCCCTCTCGGCCAGATAGTTCTCGATCATCCTTCCCCACTCTTCGCGGGCCTTCTTCGACTGTTTGGCATAGCCGTAGCCGGGCACATCGACAAATACGAACTGGTCGTCCATATTATAGAAGTTCAATGTCTGCGTCTTGCCGGGTTTGGAGGATGTCCTGGCGATGTTCTTGCGGCCTGCCACTGCGTTGATGAAGGAGGACTTGCCGACATTGGATCGCCCGCTCAAAGCGATTTCCGCGAGGCCAGTTTTCGGATACTGCGCACTGCTTACAGCAGAGATGAGTATTTCTACATTGTTTGGATTGATTCTCATCGCTTTTCTTCCTTTCAGTAAAAAGAGCTGTCCATGGTTCAGACAGCTCTTTCAAACATTATGCACTTTTTCGGTTCAGTTGAATCTCTTCGCCGTTTTCATCGAATAGCAATGGTTCTGCTTCCTCTTCGATTGTAGCTCTTGTGATCTGCACCTTGCGGATCTCATCATTGGAAGGCACATTGAACATGATGTCCACCATGCGCTCCTCGATGATGGAACGGAGGCCACGTGCACCCGTTTTCCTTTCGATTGCAAGTTCACTGATCGCGTTCAGGGCATCCTTATCGAATTCCAGTTCCACATTATCAATCTGGAGCATCTTCTGATACTGTTTGACGAGTGCATTTTTCGGCTCTGTCAGAATGGAGTTGAGTGCCTCGACATCCAGTTCCTCAAGATAGCTGATGATCGGTACACGGCCGATGAATTCTGGAATCAGGCCGTAGCTCTGGAGGTCGTCCGGGCGGACTTTCGCCATGAGCTCATCCTTGTCGTTCGCTTTCTCGGATGCACCGCCGAACCCGATGACTTTCTCGCCGATACGCCTCTTGATGATTTCATCCATGCCATCGAAGGCACCACCGAGGACGAAGAGGATATTCTTCGTATCGATCTGGATGGATTCCTGGTTCGGATGCTTTCTTCCACCTTGGGGCGGAACACTTGCTGTCGTTCCCTCGAGAATCTTCAGCAGCGCCTGCTGCACGCCTTCACCGGAGACATCCCTTGTAATGGAAGTATTCTCGCTCTTGCGTGCAATCTTGTCGATTTCATCGACATAGATGATGCCCTGTTCAGCACGCTCGACATCGAAATCTGCTGCCTGGATCAGACGGAGGAGGATGTTCTCGACATCGTCGCCCACGTAACCTGCTTCAGTCAGGCTTGTTGCATCCGCAATGGCGAAAGGCACATTGAGCGTCCTGGCCAGTGTCTGGGCGAGCAGTGTCTTGCCGCTTCCTGTCGGTCCAATCAGCGCGATGTTGCTCTTGGAGATTTCCACGCCGTCTTCCTGGTTCTGGTTGATACGTTTATAGTGGTTATATACAGCCACACTCAGCGCACGCTTGGCATTGTCCTGACCGATGACATAGTCATTCAGCGCTTCCAGTATTTCCTGTGGCTTCGGTATTTCTGTAAACACTTCCGTCTTCTCGGACTTCAGTTCTTCTTCGATGATTTCATGACAGAGTTCGATACATTCGTTACAAATGTAGACACCACTGCCTGCGATCAATTTCTTCACCTGTTCCTGATCCTTACCACAGAAGGAACAAGTGAGATTTGTGTCGTCTTCATTAAATTTAAACATTTTCAACACCTCTTTTTTCATTCCTGTAAAATATACTAGAAATCATCATTAAAATCAAATATACAGTCTCAGAGCTTCATAAAGCTAAGAGCTCTGCAACGGCCTGTTGCAGAGCTCCTGATTCATTTGTACTCTTTTGCTTCCATTACTTCTGTTTTCTGTTATCTACAAGTACATCGATTGCCTTCTGTACTTTGAGGTCGTCCTGGAGCATGGAGAGGTCGCCAAGAGTGGATTTGATGTCTTCCACACCGATGCCGAACTGTTCACTCATCTTTTCAAGCTCTTTGTCCATGTCCGCTTCCGTCACTTCGATGTCCTCGTCAACAGCAATCTGTTTGAGTACGAGATTCGTACGTACACGTTTCTGTGCATCGTCCTTCATCTGTTCACGGAGCGCATTTTCGTCCTGGCCGGACAGCTGCTGGTACATCTCCATGTTGATGCCCTGCTGGGAGAGGCGCTGTTCGAATTCCTGGAGCATCCTGTCCGTTTCAGTCTTGACCATCGCTTCCGGTACATCGATTTCTGCATTTTCCGCAGCCTGTTCGATGAGCTGTTCCTTCATCGTCACATCTGCTTCGTTTTCCTTAGCTTCTTTAAGGTCTTTTTCGAGCTTCTCTTTCAAGGCGTCCACAGTTTCAACATCCTGATCGAGTTCCTTCACGAGGTCGTCGTCAAGCTCAGGGATCTCTTTTGATTTGATGCTGTTGACCTTGACTTTGAAAGTCGCTTCTTTGCCAGCCAGCTCTTCTGCATGGTACTCCTCAGGGAAAGTGACGTTGACGTCCTTCTCCTCTTCAGCACCCATGCCGACCACCTGGTCTTCAAAACCTGGGATGAAGCTGCCGGAACCGATTTCGAGTTCATATCCTTCAGCCTGTCCGCCTTCGAACTGCTCGCCATCTACATAGCCGTCGAAGTCGAGGTTGACGACGTCTCCCTCTTCAACTTTTCCGTCTTCCTTAACAACCATGTCCGCATGTGCTTCGAGCATGTTGTCGATTTCCTTCTGTACATCCTCTTCAGTCACTTCAGTCTCAAGCTCCTCAGCTTCAAGTCCTTTGTACTCGCCGAGCTTCACTTCAGGTTCCACGATGACTTTCGCAGTGAAGATGAGGTCTTTGCCTTTTTCCATCTGCTCGATGTCCACTTCAGGCTGGTCCACCGGGTTGATTTCCGCTTCATTTACAGCTTCTGTGTAAGCTTTTGGAAGCAGGATATCCAGTGCGTCCTGGTAAAGGGATTCGACACCGAAACGCTTTTCGAACATCTGACGAGGCACTTTGCCTTTCCTGAATCCAGGTATGCTTACTTCTTTTGATACTTTTTTGAATGCTTCATCGAGAGCACCGTCAACTTCCTTTGCAGGAACTGTGACAGTCAGAACTCCTTCATTACCCTCTTGTTTTTCCCACTTTTGAGACATATTATTATTCCTCCGTTAGTCCATGATTTCAATCAACCAGTATAGTATAACATATCAATTTTTCATATCCAACATTTGATTTCCACCGCTCATTCCCCGGCAATCGCCTGCTCGAGGGAACGGATCCAGGAGACGGCATCTGCATCGGCCTCATGTTCATACTCGATGTTCACCATGCCGAGTATCTCCTCCAGATAGGCATGTACCAGGACGTCTGTTCCAAAAGGGGGCTCGACCGGATAGCAATGGAGCATGTGGGACATCAGCATGGCAGCTGCCGACTCGGCAAACTGCGGTATCCTGTCCTCCACCTCGTCCATGACATGCCCACTCACCAGCCTGAAGCCTCCGGCCGCTTCAAGGTCGGGCAGTTCACGGGGGATGACGTCGAACTGCTCGCCCATCTTACGGACTGTGAGCACCTCCCCATCCCCAACCGCTCTCAGATAAAGGAGCATGAAGGTCAGCAATTCATGTTTCTTTTCCGCAACCGACGCTTCACGGATGAGCCTCACGTACCGGTCATCTTCCGCTTCGATGATCCTTTTCAGGAAATCCATCCTTTCATAGGGCTGCATATCCTGATAGTCGCGGGTATCGACTTCCGGTGTTTCAGGGATGAAAGCCTCCTTCTTCTCATCAATCGCCTTCTTCGCCCTGTGCCGGAGTGCCGCCACTTCGATTCTGAAGTCATGTGGGATTTCCTCTTTCATGAGGTGGTCGGAGAATTCCACCACCTCGAAATACCGCTCCTGGCTCAGGAGCCCCTCAAGCAGATGACGCATATGCACATCGTAGTGCCCCCGGCCTGCATTCATCTGGAGCAGCGCATAATCGATGATCTCATCATGCTTCCCGATGGCATCCAACGCCTCGTAGAACCGTTCGACAAGTCCGATATCCGGTTCCCCAAGTTCCTCATATCTTCTGAATTTGGCGATGAACGCCTCATGATCACCATTCTGGTGGTCGGCCTCCATGTCCCGTTTCATCTTGCCGAGAAACCGCTGGTGCGAGATGACTTTATCGTCCATAGGCATCCCTGATGATCAGTTCACTCCAAGATTCGTAAGGGGATCTTTCAGACAGTTTGCCATCCCGTTCCCAGATCAGTTCTAGTGTGTCTTCTTCATGTGACTCGACATCCGCTTCTTCGACCGTCACCTTGAAGACCACACCGATATGGACACGGCCGACTTCATTGTCATCATCGTTGATCAGGCCGACGATTTCGATGTCCTCGAGCTGTTCCTGGGACAATCCGACCTCTTCAGACAACTCCCTGCCGGCATTGATGTAAAGCTTTTCCTCGATATCAGAAGCATCCGGCACATCATTCATATGTCCGCCGACACCAATCGACAGCATACCATGCAGGCGTGCCTCGCCGCCGCCAGACAACCGCTTGTATAAGAGCGTTTTACCATTATCAGAAGTGATGATGACGTAACCGATCAGCTGCTTGTAAGCTGGATCCTCCTCCATATCACCCCGGCGTCTGACCTCGAACTCGGGAAAAGTTGAAAGAATGCTTTCGTACCTTCTATCATTCATACCAATAAAACCATTGAAGGCATCCGCCTCATTATTAAAAAGAACATCCCTCGGTACTACGAGAATAGGTTCATCAAATTTACTCATACGTATTCTCCTTTTTATAAATTCATTACAAGTTTATAGAAGGGTACTTTGTTTGTAAAATGAAAAATCTTTCGTCTGCTTACAGTAAAATTCGATTTCGTCTGAAAATGCCATCACAAAAAGACCTTTCACAAGTCAGATCTACTTGTGAAAGATCCCTGGTGGTCCGTATTGGAAAATGGAACTGGTCATGATTCTGGATGCACTTGCTTCATCGATGCGGCGTATACGGTTGGATAGGCGTGTTTATTACAGATGCAGGGACTTCGATGGTTGTCCCCCTCTCTATTTCATAAGGTGTAGATAGATTGTTTGCGGCCTGCAGCTCTTTTGCTGTCAGACCATAGTTGGAGGCAATGTCCTCCAAGGATTCCTCCGCCTTCACCTTGTATTCATCCCGTACCTTCTCAATTTTGCACGCTGACTGCTTGTAGGTCGGCTGCTTTGAGATTGGATCGACGAAGTCGTTGGTAAGGTTGTTTGCAGATTCTTTCTTTTCCAGGTTGCCGAAATGGAAAGGCACGAACAGCAGTCCTTTCTGAACTGTTTCTCCGATACGGGCCGGGACTTCAATTTCACCCCGTGGAGAGGATATGCGTATGACTTCGCCCTGGACAATTCCGAGCGCCCTGGCGTCCTCGGTATGAATTTCAACATAGTTGTGCGGAGCTGCCATATGCAGCATCGGCGCACGTGCTGTCTTCGTTCTTGTATGCCAGTGCCATACCGAACGGCCAGTCGTCAGCCACATCGGATACTGGTCATTCGGCTGCTCAAACGGTGGCAGATGATGCGTTTCGTGTAGTATCGCTCTGCCCTCTGCGCCGATTTCCTGAAATTCTTCTTTCGACAGCGCGCGGCCGGTAAACTGATCCTTGCCGAAGACCTGGGCATCATCCACGGTTGTGTGGAATTTATAGTCGGAATAAAGCCTCGGTGTGCCTGTAGATTTTTCATCCGGCACAGGCCAGCGCATGCCGTTCAATGATTCCAGGCGTTCATAGGTAATGCCTGTCATATCACAAGGACGTCCTTTAGTTATGACCTTGAACTCCTCAAAGCATTCTTCTGGCGTCGAGTAGTCGACCAGCGGCTGCCCATCCTTATCCTTGAACCCCATCCGATTTGCAAAGTCCACAAGAATTTCAAAATCAGATCGCACGCCCTCTGGTGGTTCCACTGCTTTTCTTGAAATGGTGACAGTCCTGTCGGCATTCTCCATCGTTCCTTCCTTTTCACCCCACATGGCAGCAGGGAGAATGACATCGGCTACTGCCGACGTTTCTGTCAGGAATGGATCCTGCACGACAACAAACACGCTTTTCAGTGCTTTTTTTACACGGTGGCGGTTCGGCAGGGAAACAAGAGGGTTTGTCCCGATATTCCAGAAGAAGCCGACTTCTTCCTTTTCAATATGGGAGATGATCTCCTCAATCCCTTTTTCCGGACCGGCAGGCAGTGAGTCCTGTTCCACATTCCACAGTTGTGCCATTTCCTTCATATGTGAGGGGTTGGTCGGGTTGCGGTGGGCAGGATAAGTGCCGACGCCACCAGCTGTCCGGTTTGCCGACGAGCTTGGCTGCCCGGCTGTATGGAGCGGACCACAACCTGGTTTGCCGATAAGACCGCGAATCAGATGGAAGTTGTTGATGGCCACACATGCTTTTGTCGCTTCTGCACTCTGGAAGGCCCCCTGGAGTGTCGTTGATACCAGTGAGGGCGTATCACACATAACTCTATAGAACTCCTTGAGCTGATCTTCCGGTATGCCGGTGCTTTCGGACGTTTTTGCGAGCGTCCATCCTTTTACCGATTCCTTCATTTTTTCGTATCCAACGGTATGTGCTTCGACAAATTCCTTATCCACCTTGTCCTGCTCAATCAGTGCATTGATCAGGCCGTTCATCAATGGAAGGTTCGATCCTGGTGATAACTGAAGGTGCAGATCCGCTTCTCTTGCCGTCAGTGTTTTACGCGGATCAACAGCAATGATGTATGGTTTTCCTGTTCTTACCTTGCGTTCCATGATGCGTTCAAACAGCACTGTTCCCGATTCCGCTACATTATGGCCGAACAGCATCAGTGTTTCCGCTTCGTCTATGTCATCGAAGGAAGCCGGTGTACCGTCCGCACCGAATGACTGCAGCAGTGCAAACTCGACAGTAGAGGTGCATAGTCTGGTATTCGCATCCAGCAGGTGGGTCTGCAGTCCAGCCCGCCCCACTTTGGCAATTGTATAATAGTCTTCAAAGAAACCCTGCCCTGTAGAGTATATACTGACACTGTTCCTGCCTTTCTCTTCAAGGGACTGCTTCGCCTTATCCACAATCAGCTTCATGGCATCATCCCAGCTTGCAGGCTCCAGTTCACCGGATGCATTCCGGATCATCGGTGTCTTCAGACGGTCCGGTGCGTTATTGGCATGCCACTGGTTTTCCCCTTTCGGGCCCAGCCTCCCCCGGTTGATCGGGTCATCCCCATTTCCTTTCACACCTACAATCTTGTCATCCTTAACAGCAACATAACAGCCGCAGCCGACCGAGCAGAGCCCGCAGGTGCTGTACACCCATTTGTCCACTTCACCCTGGCTATATACATTTTGGTCGATTCGTTCATGTTTCCAGCCCATCAGTCAACCCTCTCTTCCGGCAAGTAGAATGTTGGTATAAAGTATTTGGCAGTCGACTCTCCATATTCTTCGTCCAACTTGGAAGCAATCTTGATCAGGTCATCCTGCATAACGCCCAGTTTTTCCTTTAACGATTCCATCAGTTCTTTTGACGGATTGTCATCTTTATAACCGATCCACCCCGTCGCACGCTTCCAATCCGCAAAATAGGGATTCACTTTCTGGTTGGCATGGAACAAGGCAGAACAGTTGGTCTTGATATCCTTAAGCTCAGTTTTCCCCTCCTCAAACTCCTCTATGAGCCTTTCAAGCATGGACTCTTGTTCTTCAAGACACTTACGGAGCAGCACGACAAGCGGATGCTCAAACGGTTCAATTTCCTCAAGAACCTCCCGATTATCATCCAGAATTTCCGAAAATAATTCCTCAAATTGATAACTCAATCGACATGTCCCCTCTCCACATTTTTACTTAAGAATTCCCTCTATTTGAAAGGTGAAACACTTGTTTAAGTATATCCTTTTTATTCCAGTAGAAAAGTTTCATCAATAAAAAACCCCATAGCCACGAGGCTATGGGGGTTCACATAATATACTGTTTTTCTGAAAAGTACGTCCCAGGAGGGAGTCGAACCCCCGACCTACAGCTTAGGAGGCTGTCGCTCTATCCTGCTGAGCTACTGGGACACCATATGGAATGATAAAAAAATGAACCCCGCTCAAGGGGGGTTCTTTCATAACGTCCTGGGAGGGATTCGAACCCCCGACCGATAGCTTAGAAGGCTATTGCTCTATCCGGCTGAGCTACCAGGACTGAATCGGACAAATACAATTATAATCAAAATGCCCCCTTGAAGTCAAACACCTATTTAAAATTATTCATGTTTTATTACACCATCGGATATTCCGTTTTTAAAACTTGCGTAAATCGTACTCCCTTTTCAGCTGCCGGTACATGATGCAGTCATGATAATGGTCGTACAGGAATTCGTAATCGGCGAGTACAGCTTCCTTTGTAAATCCCATACCCTCGGGCAGTGCCCTGCTCCTGTAGTTGTATTCGCCACAGATGATCTCGATGCGGTTCAGTTCGAGTGTATTGAACCCATAATCCACAAGCTTTTCGACCGATCGCCTGACGATTCCTCTCCCCTGCCCTTTCTTCGAGACCCAGTAGCCGATCTGTCCGCGCCTGCTGAGGGAGAATATTTCATTATATCCGCACATGCCGACAAACTCACCCTTGTGGAATATGCCGAGTTGCAGGCCTGTGCCGTTATCGATATCCTCCTGCCATACTTTTATCACTCCGATATAGTCTTCCGGGCTTGTCATGTAGTCGACCCATGGCAGCCACTTCCTGAGATGGCCACGGTTCTGGTCCACTGTGCCGAAGACCAGCTCCCTGTCCTTCTGCGCCATGGCCTTCAGTTCTATATCTGCATCCACTTTTATTCTCACCATATTATGATCCCTCTGTCATGTTTAGTCGCTGCAGCCCATCCGCTGCCCTACGTGATGATCTTCCTTCTCACATCCGGGTCGATGGTGCATGACATCTTTTCGTTCAGTCGATACCGGTTTTTCGCAATCAGCCTGTAGAGGGCGTTGCGCCAGCAGACCGGAATGGCCTTCAGGAGGCGTATGGGCCTGAAGCCTGTCGTGTCGGCCGCCACTTCGATGATGGCATCGGAATGGAGGTACATGTCATCGGAATAGTATACGACGGAATCGATATGCTCGGGAACAATGCCATCGAGTGCCTTTATGGAGCTGAAGCGTATGACATCCTTCCGGTCCAATGCAGTGATCGTCTTCGCAAAACGATTGCATATGATGCAATCGTCATCGAAATACAGTATATTCATATTTGACCCTCCTGACTTATAAACTTAGTGGGAAAGGATGCAGAATGCCAATGAAGAATACAGCCAGAATATTTCTCGCCACCTATTTCACCGTCCTGTCCATACTCTATCTGACCGGACGGTACACAACATTTGAAATGCATCCTTCAATCTTCGCCATCGCCTCCATCGTACTGCTCGTTTTCATATGGGCTGCCATGCATTATGGGCACGAGCGGGGTATGATGGAGTGGACCATGCTCGTGCTTACTGTACTGATGCTTTTGACGGTTCTGGCCGGTTAGGCCAGACAGTCTAGAGCGTATCCAGATCGACTTCCTTCAGGACTTCATGTTTCCTGTCCAGGAAAGTGACGATGTTGGTGGAAGTATCAAGCACTGCATAGGATTCCTCAAGTTCACCCTTCGAATTCGAGATGCTTCCCGGGTTGATGCAGTAGACATCGCCCACAATTTCAGCCTTCGCCACATGTGAATGGCCGTAGAATGCATACGTCGCTCCGTATTCCCTGGCCCGGTCCGCCAGCACCTCTCTGCCCTTCTTTATATCGTAGAAGTGTCCGTGGGTATAGAACACACCCGACCCTTCATGATGTCCTTCCACAGGATAGCGGCTGTCCGTGTCCACATTTCCCCTGACACGCTCGAAATGCACCATTTCAGTGTCATCGTAGTTGAATTCGCTGTCTCCCAGATGGATATTCAGGTCTCCTGTGTTCCTGCCATAGGCCTCATACACGATTCCCTGCTCACCATGATTGTCACTTACGATCAAAATCTTCATTCCTATCATCCCCATCATAGCGTATTAGTACATCGAATACTGCCGTATCTTCCCTCAACCGGTCCAATGCATTTCTTCTATGACTTATTTCCCCTTTTTCTTCAGTACTAACCATGCCGAGCAGCCTGTCATCTTCCGTCCTGAAAAGCGGGTCATATCCGAATCCGCCCTCGCCCTGCGGTGATTCCAGAATCTCGCCGTACAGTTCTCCTGCATATGTCCGTGTCTCCCTGCCCGGGATGGCCAGGGCGATGACACACGTGAAATGTGCACTGCGGTCTTCGGCGCCTTCGAGTTCAGAGAGAAGTTTTTTGTTGTTCTCCCCGTCCGTTGCATCCGCCCCGGCAAACCTTGCAGAGTAGACGCCAGGCGCTCCGTCCAGAGCATCGACGCTCAGGCCGGAGTCATCGCTCAGGACCGGCATGTTCAGCTGCGCTGATGCTGCTTCAGCCTTCAGGATGGCATTCCCCCTGAATGTATCTTCAGTCTCATCAACCGAGAAATCGGGCAGAATCTCCTTGATTCCGATGATTTCATCATCCGGAAAAATCGCCCTGAAATCTTTTATTTTTCCTTCATTGCCGCTGGCGACCACTATTCTGACCATAATCCATTCCTCCTACAGTTCAATTTGTTCCATCGAGTAATCCATGAACGGCATCCAGTCCTTCAGGATATATTCGAACCGTGAAGTCTCCCCATTCACTATCATCAGGTACTGCGGTTCCGCCCCGGTTGGCGCATGGGACTGGAGCAGTGTCAGTATGGCACTGGCCTCACGTGCAGTCTCATACCCGGAATCGATCACTTTTTTCCTGCCATGGAAATAGTCCCTGATTTCATCGGCAAGCAACGGATAGTGGGTGCATCCCAAAATGACGGTATCCGCCCTGGAGTCCCACAGGTGCTTCAAAGTCTGGTGGATGACGATGCGTACCACCACCCTGTCCTTATACCGCAGTTCTTCTACGAGGGGGACGAATTTCGGACAGGCGGTGCTCTCAATCCTGAAATTGCGGTTGATATGGCGGATGGCTTCCGGATATGCCCCTGACTGTACGGTCCCCTCGGTTGCCAGTACGATGACATTCTGGTTCGTGCTGTTCTGTATCGCGCTTCTTGCCCCCGGTTCTATGACGCCGAGCACCGGGATGTCATATCTTTTTTTCAGAGTGTCGAGTGCCGCCGCCGTAGCAGTGTTGCAGGCCACGACCAGCATCTTTATGCCCCGGCCCACAAGGTGGTCGGCGACCTCGATGGTGAAGCGCCTGACCTCCTCCATCTGGCGGTTGCCGTAGGGGCATCGATTCAGGTCCCCGAAATAGATGATCGATTCGTCCGGCAGCTGCCTCATAATCTCCCGTGCCACCGTCAGTCCGCCGACGCCTGAATCCATCACGCCGATCGGTTTATTCATGGCTCCGTTTTTCACTTTCATGCAGAATCGATTCCAGAATGACTGGAAGCATCTCCTTTTCATCGGCTGGGAGATGCGCCGTAATCTCGGAAATATAGGAAATACGCTTGGCGATGACCTCCTTGATGATCTGGCGGCCCTTGTCCTGCATCAGCACCAGCACGATCCTTTTGTCCTTTTCATACTTCTGCCTTTTTACAAACGCCCCATTCTCAAGTTTGTCGACGATATCGGTGGTTGTGGAATGTGCCAGATCAAGTCTGTTCGACAGCTCCCCGATGGTGATGCCCTCCTTGTCATCCACCCATTGGAGGGCGACGAACTGCAGAGGGGACAGTTCATATTTCTTCAGTATTTCCCGTCCATGGCTCTTGACATGGGCGGATATGTATCTGATCGATTTTTCTATGGATATGATGGATTCCCTATCACTCATTGACCCCAGTCCTTCTCGATTATTTCCTCCATTATAACGTACTTGAAAATAAAAAAATAGGAAGAGCAGCGCTCTTCCCATTTTGGGTTATTCAACTTCATGGTCGCTTCCGAAGAAGGACTTGAACATGTGGAAACTTGTTTCCCTTTGCATTGCAGCAATGGAAGTGGTGAGAGGGATGCCTTTAGGGCAGGCCTGCACACAGTTCTGTGCCATGCCGCATTCCGCAACACCGCCGACGCCCATCAGGGCATCCAGCCTTTCATGCTTGTTCATGCTACCCGTCGGGTGCAGGTTGAACAGTCTGACCTGGCTGATCGGTGCAGCACCCATGAACTTGGAACTGTCATTGACGTTCGGACATACTTCAAGGCATACGCCACACGTCATGCATTTCGAAAGCTCGTAGGCTGTCTGACGTTTCTTTTCAGGCATGCGTGGTCCAGGACCAAGGTCGTATGTGCCATCGATCGGCACCCATGCCTTTACGCGCTTCAGGCTGTCGAACATGAATGAACGATCGACCTGGAGGTCTTTGACTATAGGGAATGTGGACATCGGTTCCAGCTTGACCGGCTGGTCCAGCTGGTCGATCAGCGCTGTACACGACTGGCGTGCATTGCCGTTGATGACCATTGAACATGCACCACAGACCTCTTCGAGACAGTTCATGTCCCAAGTGACCGGTGTCGTCTTTTCACCTTTTGTATTGACCGGATTCCTCTGAATCTCCATCAGTGCACTGATTACATTCATGTTCTCGCGGTATGGAACTTCAAATTCTTCCCAGTACGGCTTGGATTCAGTATTTTCCTGACGCTTTATATTGAACTTTACTGTTTTTTCACTCATTTACTTTTTAGCACTCCCTTCCGACTTTGCAGAATAGTCTCTTTTACGAGGCGGGATAAGGCTTACATCAACATCTTCGTATTCAAAGCGTGGTGCTTCGGTTGGCCCTTCGTAGTATGCTTTTGTCGTCTTGAGCCATTCCTCATCATTACGCTCAGGGAAATCGGGCTTGAAGTGGGCACCGCGGGATTCATTTCTATTGTATGCGCCAATGGTGATGACACGCGCCAGTACAAGCATGTTCCAAAGCTGGCGTGTGAAGAATGCCGCCTGGTTGCTCCACTTCTTGGTGTCATTGATGTTGATGCGCTTATAGCGCTCCATAAGTTCGACAATGCGTTTGTCCGTCTCAAGCAGCTTGTCATTATGACGCACTACAGTGACGTTGTCCGTCATCAGTTCACCGAGTTCCTTATGGATGACATAAGCATTCTCATCGCCGTCCATACTCATGATGTTATCGAATTTTTCCTGTTCGGCCTTCGTGTATTTCTCATAGATGGCGTCATCAAGATCTTCAAATGAAGAATCCAGACCTTTGACATACTCGATGGCATTCGGTCCTGCTACCATGCCGCCATAGATGGCTGAAAGCAGCGAGTTCGCACCCAGTCTGTTTCCGCCATGCTGGGAATAGTCGCACTCCCCGGCTGCAAACAGTCCCGGAATATTCGTCATCTGGTCGAAATCCACATACAGGCCACCCATTGAATAGTGGACCGCCGGGAATATCTTCATTGGAACCTTGCGCGGATCATCCCCTGTAAATTTCTCGTAGATTTCGATGATGCCGCCAAGCTTGACGTCAAGCTCATGCGGGTCCTTATGCGAGAGGTCGAGGTAGACCATGTTCTCACCATTGATGCCGAGCTTCTGGTTGACACAGACATCGAATATTTCACGTGTTGCGATATCCCTTGGCACCAGGTTTCCATAGTCCGGATACTTCTCTTCGAGGAAGTACCACGGCTTGCCATCCTTATATGTCCAGATGCGGCCACCCTCACCACGGGCGGATTCGCTCATCAGTCTGAGCTTGTCATCACCAGGAATTGCTGTTGGGTGGATCTGGATGAATTCACCATTTGCGTAGATTGCACCCTGCTGGTATACGACCGATGCAGCAGACCCTGTATTGATCATGGAGTTTGTGGATTTGCCGAAGATGATTCCCGGCCCACCTGTTGCCATGACCACAGCATCCGATTTGAATGTCTGGATTTCAGCATTTGTCATCTGCTGTGCTGTAATCCCCCGTGCGCGTCCCTCGTCATCGAGAACCACACCGAGAAACTCCCAGCCTTCGAATTTGCGGACCAGACCATCCACTTCATATCTCCTGACCTGCTCATCCAGTGCATATAACAGCTGCTGTCCTGTTGTCGCACCCGCATAGGCAGTTCTATGGTGAAGCGTTCCACCAAACCGTCTGAAGTCAAGCAGACCTTCAGGGGTCCTGTTGAACATGACGCCCATGCGGTCCAGCAGGTGGATAATCTGAGGCGCTGCATCCGTCATTGCTTTGACCGGAGGCTGATTGGCCAGGAAATCCCCACCGTACACTGTGTCATCAAAGTGGATTGCTGGAGAGTCGCCCTCACCTTTCGTGTTGACCGCTCCATTGATTCCGCCTTGAGCACATACGGAGTGAGAGCGTTTTACGGGCACAATTGAGAACAGGTCTACCTCGGCGCCTGTCTCAGCTGCTTTTATCGTTGCCATCAATCCGGCGAGTCCGCCACCGACAACGATGATTTTATCATTAGCCATTCTGTCCACTCCTTATTAAATAAATGCCAGTATTGCCTGTATGCCGATGAAGCTGACTACCACAAAGATGATAGCCGATACGTAGCTCATCACACGCTGTGACCTGTCGGACTGTGTGAAGCCCCATGTCACCATGAACGACCATAGACCATTGGCGAAATGATATACAGTCGCGATGATACCGATGATGTAGAACACCAGCCATGCCGGGTTCGTAACAATCTGATGTACCATGTCAAAATTGACCTCTTCACCGAAGAATACCTGTACCCGCGTCTGATAGACGTGGATTGCGATGAAGACAAAAGCGATTACGCCACTGATCCTCTGAAGAGAGAACATCCAATTTCTGTATGTACTGTGCCAGCCGTAGCCTGTGCCTCCGATATTATACTTGGCAGTAAACGCTATATAGATACCATAGATGCCGTGGAATAGAATCGGAATATAGATTATGAAAATCTCCAGGAATAGTACAAAAGGCAGGTTGCCCATAAACTCTGATGCTGTGTTAAACGCTTCTTCGCTTCTTGTAGCAGTGTGGTTGACCAGCAGGTGCTGGATCAGAAAGACACCCAATGGAATTACTCCCAACAAAGAATGAAGGCGCCTAATCGCAAAACTTGAATCTTGTTTCGACACTCGAATTCCCCCCTAACTCTCCAATGAAATAAGTTTACACAACCACTATTTTACTCTCAAGGTATGCATAAATCAAGGTAACTTGGAGCGTTGCACAAAAAAAGATTGTGAAAATTCAAACGTGTCGATCATGCATTCAATGCTTCCAAAATCCTTTTGGCAATCGGCGCCGGTATGCCTATTTCTGTAAAATCTTCTATTTCCTTTTCGCTCATCCTTTTAATGGATCCAAAATGGCTCAACAATTTCTGCTTCCGCTTCGGACCGACACCTTCAATATTGTCCAGCTTCGATGAGACCGTGGTTTTGCGGCGTGTATTTCTGTGGAAACTGATGGCGAACCGGTGCACCTCATCCTGGATTCTCTGCAGGAGGTAGAATTCCTGCGAGTTCTTCTTCAATGGGACGATGGATGCCTGGTCGCCATAGAGCAGCTCCGCCGTCTTGTGCTTCTCATTTTTCGCAAGGCCCGCTACCGGGACGTCCAGCGACAGTTCATCCATCAGCACGGACTTGACGGTATTCATGTGCCCTACGCCACCATCTACGATGATGAGGTCGGGCAGTGGCAGGCCTTCTTTCAGGACCCGGGTGTATCTGCGTCTGACCGCTTCCGCCATCGATGCATAGTCATCCGGCTGGGTCACAGTCCTTATCTTGTACTTGCGGTAGTCCTTCTTGCTCGGCCGTCCATCCACGAAGGATACCATGACACTGACGGGATCGACCCCCTGGATATTCGAATTATCGAAGGCCTCTATGCGGACCGGTGTTTCGATATTCAGTATTTCACCCAGGGATTCAATTGCCTTTACCGTCCTCGCTTCGTCCTTGTCAATCATCTCAAACTTGTTTTCAAGGGCGATTTCGGCATTCTTGGTCGCCAGATCCACCATTTCCCTCTTCTGCCCCCTTTTGGGCTGTACAACTGTCACCGGCAGATATTCATCGATGATTTCATGCTTCAGCCCTTGGGCAATATGGACTTCTTTCGGCAGAATATTGGATTTCAGATCATAGAACTGGGCGATATACCGGAAAAACTCTTCCTGTACATCATCGTTTACAGGGAACATGTCCGCCTTCTTCTCGATGAGATTGCCATTTCTGACCAGCAGTACAGAAACGGCCATCCATCCCTTGGAGACGCTGTAGCCGAAGCAGTCCCTTGCGGTCATATCCTTGGTCATCATCTTCTGCTTGTTCATCGTCGCCTCGATATGTCCAAGAAGATCGCGGTACTCCTTCGCCTTTTCAAACTCAAGTGCTTCGGAGGCTGCATCCATCTTCTCCTTCAGTTCATCGACGATCTGTTTCGTATCGCCGTTCAGAAACCGCGTGATGCCATCAATCATTTCCTTGTACTGCTCCTGCTGCACATCGTAGACACACGGACCCAGGCACTGTCCGATATGATAGTAGAGGCACAATCTGTCCGGCATGGTGTTGCATTTTCTGAGGGGGTATATGCGGTCCAGCAGCTTCTTCGTCTCGTGTGCACTGTAGGCGTTCGGGTAAGGTCCGAAATAGGTGCCCGTCGAAGGTTTCACCGTCCTTGTGACGATGAGCTTCGGGTGCTCTTCCTTCGTGATCTTGATGAACGGATAGCTCTTGTCATCCTTGAGCAGAATATTGTACCTCGGATAGTGCTTCTTGATCAGATTGAGTTCGAGCAGCAGCGACTCGACTTCGGAGTTTGTCACTATGAAGTCGAAGTCCGTGATCTCCTTCACGAGCCGCATCGTCTTCTCATCATGTGCACCGGTAAAATATGACCGCACCCTGTTCCTCAGGTTTTTGGCCTTGCCGACATAGATGACGATCCCATGCCGGTCCTTCATCAGGTAACATCCCGGTTCAGTCGGCAGTACCGACAATTTCAATTTGAGTTCTTCCATAATAATCCCTCGACATTTCATGATAAAAAAGCCGCCCGAAGGCGGCTAGATTAATTATGCATGTTTTTCAATAAGTGAAACGAGCTGTTCTTTCGGTTGGAAGCCGACCACTTTATCCACCGGCTGGCCATCTTTGAACAGTATGAGTGTCGGGATGCTCATGACTTCGTATTCGCTGGCTGTCGCCTGGTTGTCATCGACGTTCAGCTTGGCGATGTCCGCTTTCCCTTCGACATCCTGTGCCACTTCTTCAAGGACCGGTGCGATCATTTTACAAGGTCCACACCAAGGTGCCCAGAAGTCCACCAATTTGATGCCGCTTCCCACTTCTTCTTTAAAATTCTGGTCATTCACTTCTATAATAGCCATATAAAATACCTCCATTGGTTGAATTATGCATCAAGTATATCACGATGATATATTTGTCCTCAATTTTACTGCTTAAGCGAAGAACATCAGATAGACGACACCGCTCAAAAACATGAGGATGCCGACTGCTATCAGTATCTTCGCCAATTTATACATATCAAAATTGTCCATCCGGCCACCTACTTCATTTCAACTATGGTCACTCCGAAGCCGCCTTCGCTCGGCATGCCGCCCCTGAATGATTTCACTTTGGAATGGGACTTCAGGAATTGCTGCACACCTTTCTGCAACGCACCCGTTCCCTTTCCGTGGATGATCTCCACTTCATTATAGTTTGAGAGTATCACCTGATCAAGGTACCTGTCCAGCTTCTGGAGGGCTTCCTCATAGCGCTCTCCTCTGAGATCCAGCTCCCTCTTCACAGGGGACTGCCCGATCCGTCTGGAGACCGTCCGCTTCGGCTTCTCCTTCTTGCGCCGCTTCACTTCATCCTTGCCGACCTTCATCTTGATGATGCCCATCTGGACGGTGACGGAATCATCTTTCACTTCAATCACTTCGCCCTTCTGTCCGTAGGAGAGCACATCCACTTCATCACCGGGGGATATCTGCTCCACCTTGGCTGCCCGCTCCTTCTTGCGTATATCCTCCTGATGGTAGCTGTCGGACAGTGCCTTTTTCTGGTCGATCAGTTCGTGTTCCTGGATGTCGGCCCCGAGTTTTTTCATGTCCTCGAGGGTGCGGATGATGTCATCCGCCTTCGCCTCGGCATCCCTTATGACCCGGTTCGCCTTCTCCCGTGCCTCTTTCCTGAGTTTTTCCTTGTATGCTTCATAGTCACTCATATAGGATGTCAACTCATTGTGGAGCTTTTCCGATTCCTTGAGCAGCTGATGCGTTTCCCGCTCGTTGTCCTGGGCGGTCTTCGTATGCCGCTCAAGAGCTGAGATCATATCATTGACATCGTTGGAATCACGGCCTGCGAGCTTTCTCGCACGTTCTATGACCGTCTCGTCGAGCCCGAGCTTGTTCGATATTTCGAAGGCGTTGGACTTTCCGGGAATGCCCATCAGCAGCCGGTATGTCGGCGACAGTGTTTCGACGTCGAATTCTACACTGGCATTGATCGTATCCTCCCGTGTATAGCTGAAGGATTTTAGCTGCGGGTAGTGCGTCGTCGCCACGACCGTCGTCCGTTTGCCGAGCAGATACTCCAGAATGCTGATGGCCAGCGCTGCCCCTTCTTCCGGATCAGTACCTGCGCCGAGCTCATCCAGCAGGACGAGGCTGTTGTCATCGGCCTCATCGAGGATGCCGGTGATATTCGTCATGTGGCTTGAGAAGGTCGACAGTGACTGTTCGATCGACTGTTCATCGCCGATATCACTGTACACCTTTTCGAACAGGCGGAGGCGGCTGCCGTCACGGGCTGGGATGGGGATGCCGGCCTGGGCCATCAGCACGCTGAGGCCGATGGTCTTGATTGTTACGGTCTTGCCGCCGGTGTTCGGGCCGGTGATGATGACGGCCCGTGTATCCTCATCCATCGCAATGTCATTCTTCACGACTTCATCACCCGGAATCAGCGGGTGGAAGGCAGCGGGCAGATAGATGCCGCCCGTTGCCGCCACTTCGGGCTTCGATCCACGGATTCCCGCGCCGTACTTCGCTTTGGCGAAGACCATGTCCATATGGTGCAGGGCGTCATCGGTCATGCCGAGTTCCGAGGCCACTTCGGCCACTTCGGAGGATAGCTGGTAGAGGATGCGTTCGACCTCCGACTGCTCTTCATCCCTCAGCCTCTGGATCTGGTTGGTCATCTGGACGACTGCCATCGGTTCCATATAGACCGTCTGTCCACTTGAGGACATGTCGTGGACGATGCCGTTGAATTCGCCCTGATGCTCCACCTTGACCGGCACCACGTACCGGTTGTTCCTCATCGTGATGAGGCTGTCGGACAGCTTCTTCTGGTTGCCGCCGCGGATGATGTCATTCAGGCGGTCCCGTATCCTCCCCTCCTCGGATTTGATCTTCCTCCTTATCCGGAGCAGCGCTTCGGATGCATGGTCCAGCACCTGGGTGTCGTCACACGTCTCCGTAATCCGGCGGTACAGGAAATGGATGTCAGGCAGCCCATTGATGTAGACCGGCAGGTGGGGCAGCATGATCTCGTCTTCCTCG
The DNA here is from genome assembly GCF_038561955.2 of Salinicoccus sp. Bachu38. Lineage (NCBI taxonomy): Bacteria > Bacillati > Bacillota > Bacilli > Caryophanales > Staphylococcaceae > Salinicoccus > Salinicoccus bachuensis. Next base: position 1,521,261 of record NZ_CP138333.2, read on the forward strand.
AAATCATTGAATACCGTATTCAGGGCATGCTTGCGGCTGAGCATGGATCTGATTTCATTCAGTTCCTGCACACCAAGCATGCTGCCGATCTCCGCCCGTCTGGCATGCCTTTTGATGTCGGTGATGCCGCCGAGTTCGACCGGCCTGTACCTCAGCATCGTTGAAGCATCATCCACTTCATTGATCATCTGCAGCACTTCTTCGAGCTCGGTCGATACGATGTCCGCAGTGATCAGCTTTTTGGTCTTCCCACTCTCTGCAAATGCAGAAAGCTGGGAGAGTATCTTATTGAACTCCAATGTATTTATCGTTCTTTCATTCATAGTAAACCCTCTATTTCCCTTTTTTGACCCACTCTCTGAAACTCTCCCGGGAGAGTGTGTTGATCACTTGATTTTTTTCTATCAGACCCTTCTGCAGGGTCGCCACGCCATAGTCCATGAAATCCAGATGGCTGGAATGGTGTGCATCCGTATTGACCGTCAGGTTCAGGCCGGAATTCCTGATCACTTCCGATGAAAGGTCGAGACGCCTTGGATTGGCGTTCACTTCGAGCACCGTACCGGTATCGCTGGCCATCTGGAGCAGCTTCTCCATATCCACGGCATAGCCTTCCCTCCTGCCGATCAGCCTGCCTGTCGGATGGGCGATATGCCGGACAAGGGGATTCTCGCATGCCGCCTGCAGACGGTGCATGATTTCATCCTCCGTCTGCTGGAAGCTCGAATGGATGGCAGCGATGACATAGTCGAGTTCCTCGAGCATATCATCCGGGAAGTCCAGGGTGCCATCTTTCAGTATATCCATTTCGGTACCGGAATAGATGTCTATTTCCGGATATTCCGGTCTGAGCGCCTTTATTTCCTCAATCTGCTCGCGCAGACGCACCTCATCCAGTCCGTTTGCTACACGCAGGCTTTTCGAATGGTCCGTGATAACCATATATTCATAGCCTTTGGCAATGCAGGCCTCCACCATCTCGCGGATGGAATAGGCGCCGTCGCTATAGACCGTATGCATATGCAGGTCTCCACGGATGTCATCCATCGTCACGATGCCAGCTACATCGATATCCGTTTCTTCTCCCGTCTCCCGCATTGCCGGCGGGATATAGGGCAGATTGAAATGGCCGAAGAAATCGGCTTCGGAATCGAATGTGAGTACCTCACCGTCCTTCTCCACGCCATATTCACTGATCTTTTCCCCTCTGCCTTTGGCGATCTGACGCATTTTGACATTATGTTCCTTCGAACCGGTGAAATGGTGCAGAGTCGTCGCGTAGGCTTCAGGCGTCACAAAACGCATATCGACACCAATCTGATCCAGATCATGTTCGATCACTACGGAAAGCTTGCGCTCCCCTCTCGCGACAACCTCCTTCACAAATGGCAGACCAATGAACGTTTCCGTTACACCGGCTGCATCCTCCGTCTCCACAATGAAGTCCAGATCCCTGCTCGTTTCCTTGAAGCGTCTGGCACTGCCCGCATTATCGTACCGGCTGATGCCTTCCATGCCCTCAAATGCCGCTTCGATGATGCTTCTGAACTGGTGCACCTTTTCGATCGGGTACCGTTCGGGACGCGTGAGAAGCTCGTCAATGGCCTTCGCGATGTTCTCCTCCGTCTTCTTGCCGAACCCGCTCAGTTCGCTCACCCGGCCTGATTCACATTCCGCCTTGAGCGCTTCCAGGGAGACGATTCCGAGCTCCTTGTGCAGCTTCGCAATCTTTTTCGGTCCGAGCGTCGGCAGCTTGAGCATCTGGATGAGCGGTGCCGGGACCGAATCCTTCAATTCCCCGAGCACGGAGGACTCCCCTTTCTGAACGTATTCGGTGATGACTTCGTTGACCCCTTTGCCGATGCCTTTGATTTCAGAGAAGTCATCGATTTCGGAAAGTGACCTCGGATCCCTTTCAATCGCCCCGGCCGCTTTCCGGTAGGCGGAGACTTTGAACGGATTTTCCAAAGACAGTTCCATATATGTCGCTATCGTCTCAAGCAGATTGATAATATCTTTTTTAGTCATATTGTCCTCCAAAAAAAGAGCCATATCGCTATGACTCAGTTTGTAACCATTCTATGAACTTATCGGAAACGATGAAAGTGTTGTCCATCAGGAACTGTGCAAATCCCGAGTTCTCCATCATCGTCTGTACACCTTCCAGTGGCACTACAGCAGTCATCATCAGGAGCACGACCAGTATATAGATCATCTCGATCAGCCCGAGCGCTGTGCCGAGGACATCACCGATGGTGCCGAATGCGTTGACCTGTTGAAGATAGTCGAACGCACTGACGATCAGCTGTATTACAATTTTCGCCACTACGAATATCATGAAGAACGCCACCATCTTATAGAAGGCGAATTCCGCATTGCCCACTTCCGGCAGCAGCGGATTCGTGAGCGTCTCGGCAGTGGATGGGTAGGGCATCACCATATCGAAGCGGGAGGCAAGTTTTTCATAGTTCAGGGCAGAAATGATGATGGCCGAAATCGTACCGATCAGATGAAGGAGCTGCAAAATGATGCCCCTGCGGTAGCCGATGACCATCCCTATGAGAAGCAGGATCAGTAATAGTAGCGTCATGACATCAATTACCCTGCTGGTCCAATTCTTTCAATAATGCCTCGTGCTTTTCTGCCAGCTTTACGTATTCATCCATGACATTCACTGCTGTAAGCACTGCTTTCCTTGTGGTATCAAGCCCTGCATTCTTCATACCGATTTCCTTGATCTTTTCATCGACGAGCCTGGCCACATAACGGATGTGTTCCGGGTCGTCTTCCCCAACCAGCGTATACTGCTGATCATTTATTTCGACAGCAATGCGGTTTCTGTATTCTGCCATCTGACATTGCCTCCCTATCAAAAGTTTCAGCTCTTTATGTTATCATTAATTTATTATACTTATCCACCAGTGGTTATACAAGTATATGCATACGAAAAAAACATAAAGGAACGGTTAAATATGAATTATGACCAACTGAATACGATAGGCAGCGATGAGGCGGGTGTCGGAGACTACTTCGGTCCGATGACGGTATGTGCCGCCCATGTCCCCGCTGAAAAAGTGGCCCTCCTCAGGGAGCTTGGCGTGAAGGATTCCAAAAATCTCTCCAATGGAACGGTCCGGAAACTGGCCCGCGACATCACCCATATCGTCCCCTACTCCCTCGTCATACTGGACAACCCATCCTATAATGAAAAGATAGACGCGGGGTGGAACATCGTCAAACTGAAGGCGGTGCTCCACGACCACTGCATCCGCAATGTATTTGAAAAGCTCGATAGCGGAGCGCAGCAGGATGTCCAGGCGATCGTCATCGACCAGTTCACGACGGAGAACGCCTACAGGAAGTATGTCCCGGAGCCGTTCAGGCCGGAACTGATCCACCAGGAGACGAAAGCGGAGTCCAAATCGATCGCCGTTGCCTGCGCCAGCATACTGGCCCGGAGCAAATACCTGGAGCAGATGGAGAACCTGAACCGCCATCTGAAAACCGAGGTGCCGAGAGGAGCCAGCGGGAAGACGGATGCCTTCGCAGCAAAGATTGCAGACAGGCATGGCATGGATTACCTCGACAATATGACCAAGAAGCATTTCAAGTCCAGGCGGAAGGTGATGGATCTGCTCAGGCAGAAAGGATCCATGTAGGTTCCATTCGTTTGAGAAACAATGGATTTTCATTTATTATGGGAATAATCAATCAGATAAAGGAGTCTTTAAAATGCCGAAAATGAATGTCGAAAGCTTCAACCTCGACCATACGAAAGTCGATGCGCCCTACATCCGCCTCGCGGGAAAGAGCGAAGGTGAGCACGGGGACGTCATCTACAAATACGATATAAGGTTCTGCCAGCCGAATAAGGAACATATGGAGATGCCGGGACTGCACTCGCTCGAGCACCTGATGGCAGAAAACATCAGGAACCATCACGACAAAGTCGTCGATCTGAGCCCGATGGGCTGCCAGACCGGTTTCTACCTTGCCGTGCTGAACGATGATGACTTCGACCATATCCAGGAAGTGGTGGAAAACACACTCAATGATGTGCTCGAAGCCGATGAAGTCCCTGCATGCAATGAAGTGCAGTGCGGCTGGGCGGCGAGCCACAGCCTGGAAGGTGCCAAGGAGATTGCCAGGGACATGCTTGCCAAAAAAGACGGCTGGGACGTTGTATTCGCCAAATAAAGCCGAACGGACATGAAAAGGACGATCACATTTTGATGTGATCGTCCTTTTTCTATCTGATCTGCGCACCGCTTTCTTCAAGGGCTTCCAAGACAGGTGCATGCAGTTTTTCTATTTCCTCATCCGTAAGTGTGTTCTCCTTGTTCAGGTAGGTGAGGCGCAGTGCCACGGATTTCTTGCCGGCTTCCATATTTCCACCTTCGTAGACATCGAAGACGAAGACATCCACAAGATACTTCCGTGCTGCCGTCTCAATGATGCGGACGAGTGTATCCGCCGCAACGGACTCGTCGACGACCAGTGCGATATCGCGTGTGATGGATGGATACCTGGAGAGCTGTTCATAGACGATGTTCCCCTGCCTGACAGCAAGCAGCCGATCCAGATTGATTTCGAACACCGCTGTCCGGTCAAGGTCGTTCTGCTGGGCGTACTTCGGATGCAGTTCGCCGATGAACCCGATTATTTCGTTGTCCAGCAGTACATCCGCCGACCTGCCCGGGTGCAGTTCATCGAACCTTGCAGTCTGTTCATACCGGACATCGTCTTCAAGACCCAGTTTCTCAAGGATGCTTTCCACGATGCCTTTGGCAGCATAGAAATCTGCAGGGACTTTCGTACCCAGCCAGTCCGTACGGTTCATGTCCCCCGTCAGAATGCCGGCCAGCATCTCCTCTTCATCCGGCAGCACAGCCGTGCCGTTGGAAATGAAGATCTTTCCGATTTCGTAGAACTGAACGTCCTTCTGCTGGCGGTTCCTGTTGTAGATGACATTGTCCACCAGATGGGGAATCATGCTTTTTCTGAGTACCGCATGGTCTTCACTCATTGGCATCAGAAGTTCAAGCGCTTCTCCTGATCCGCTGAACTGGGCCGCCTTCCCGTGGCTCGTCAATGCATAGTTGATCGACTGTGACAGTCCCAGTGATTCGAGCTGGTGGCGGATGATGCGCACCTTGCTCTGTTCATCCGTCAGCCTGCCGGGTGTGATCTTCGTGTACTCAGGCAGGGACGATGGCAGGGCATCATAGCCATAGATACGCGCCACCTCTTCAGTGATGTCCTCTTTGATCTTCAGGTCATCCCTCCGGGATGGGATGGATACTTCGAGCACTTCCCCCTTCGCTGTTGCCTCCAGACCAAGTTTCGAGAGGCTTTCCTGGATCTCTTCAGTCGTGAGGTTCATCCCGAGATGGGCATTGATGAACTGCTCTGAAATTTCTATCGTCGTATCCTGAAGGTCGATTGCGCCGTCGAAGATGACCGGTGTCGAGATGGTGCCGCCTGCATACTGCTCGAGCAGCAGGGCTGCACGGTCCAGCGCCTTGAGCACGAATTCGTGGGAAACACCCTTTTCAAACCTTGTGGAAGCTTCGCTCCTCAAGTTCAGACGGCTGCTCGTTTTGCGTATGGAGACGGGATTGAAGACGGCGGATTCGATCACGACATTCGTCGTTTCATCCGTCACTTCCGAGAATTCGCCTCCCATGACACCGGCAAGCGCAATCGGTTCACTGCCGTTTGTGATGACGATATCCTGGCTCTCAAGACGCCTTTCCTTGCCATCAAGCGTCCTCATCGTTTCATTTTCCTCGGCATAGCGCGTCACGATGCGGTCCGATCCGATATGATCACGGTCGAACATGTGGAGGGGCTGCCCAAATTCAAGCAGCACGTAGTTCGAGATGTCGACGACGTTGTTGATTGGACGGATGCCCGCCTTGATCAGACGCAGCTGCATCCATGCCGGTGCCGGCGCAATCTTCACGTTCTCGACGACACGTGCACCATAGTAAGGTACAGCGGTGGCATCCTCATTTTTGATTTCGAGCGTGCCGTCTCCATCCGTTCCCTTTTCAGCCACTTCATGCTCCGGCAGAACCACTTCGCCGCCGAACAGCGCCCGTGTCTCATAGGCCGCACCTGCCATGCTGAGTGCATCCTTGCGGTTCGGTGTCAGGTCGAACTCCATGACCTGATCATCGAGCAGCAGTGCTTCGAGTGCACTGTTCCCGACCGTCTTCTCTTCCGGGAAGATGAAGATGCCGTTCTGATATTCCTGGGGCACATAGTCTTCCGGAATGCCCAGTTCCTCGAGGGAACAGATCATGCCTTCGGAAACCTCCCCGCGGAGCTTCGCCCGCTTGATCTTGATGCCGCCCGGCAGGCGTCCACCCACTTTGCAGACGACCACGTAGGAATCGGCTTTGACGTTCGGCGCCCCACAGATGATCTGGCTCTTTTCTTCACCCGTATCGACCTGGCAGATCTTCAGCCGGTCCGCCTCCGGGTGCTGTTCCACGCTCTCTACATAACCGACGACCAGATGCTTCACCTCGGAAGTGTAGTCGATGACATCATCGACCTCGATGCCCCCGCGTGTAATCCTCTCGGCCAATTCATCGATCGGCACATCAATCCTGATCCATTCATTCAACCACTCTTTAGATACTTTCATTTGTCGCACCACCATCTTCTGTCGCTTTGAACTGATTGATAAACCTTAAGTCATTCGTATAGAAATGTCTGATATCCTCGATGCCGTACTTCAGCATCGCAATCCTGTCCGGTCCCATGCCGAATGCGAAACCGGAGTATTCATCCGGGTCGAAACCTGCCATTTCAAGCACGTTCGGATGAACCATGCCAGCTCCGAGAATCTCTATCCAGCCGGTGCCCTTGCAGACGTTGCAGCCTGCACCTTTGCATTTGAAGCAGGAGATGTCCACTTCCACACTCGGTTCAGTGAATGGGAAATAGCTTGGACGCAGCCTGATTTCGCGCTCCGCCCCGAATATTTCCTTGGCGAAGAGCTCGAGCGTCCCCTTCAGATCGCTCATGCGGATGTTCCTGTCCACGACCAGTCCCTCGATCTGGGTGAACTGGTGGCTGTGGGTCGCATCATCGCTGTCCCGCCTGTAGACCTTGCCCGGGCAGATGATCTTGACCGGCCCGCGGCCTTTCCGCGACTCCATCGTTCTAGCCTGTACCGGCGAGGTATGTGTCCGGAGCAGCGTCTCCTCCGAGATGTAGAATGTGTCCTGCATATCCCGTGCAGGGTGGGATTTCGGCAGGTTGAGCGCCTCGAAGTTATAGTAGTCCGTCTCCACTTCATAGCCTTCCGCTATCTCATAGCCGAGCCCAAGGAAGAAATCCTCGATGTCCTCGATCGTCCGGCTGAGCGGATGCGGGCTTCCCAGGCTGAATGTCCGTCCCGGGAGCGTCACATCGATCATCTCCTCCCGGAGCTTTTCTTCAAGCGCCGCTTCTTCCAGCACTTCCCCCCGGCGCTCAATCGCTTCCGTGATATGTGTACGCACTTCATTCACTTTTGCACCATACTCCGGACGCTCTTCGTTGGAGAGGTTCTTCATCTCCTTCATGAGGCCGGTGACTTTGCCCTTCTTGCCCAGGTACTCAACTTTCAATTGCTGTAGTTCATTCAGATTGCCGACGTCCGATATCGCGTCATCGAACGACTTTCTGACTTCCAAAATTCCTGCTGTATCCATGTTTCCACTCCTCCAATATAAATAAAAAACTCCATCCTTGTATCAAAGGACGGAGTTTCCGCGGTACCACCTGATTTTCTGCATAACAAATACAGACACTTCTGGAAAGATAAGGGATTATCCCGTTGCTCCATCTGCCAGGTGAACCCTGGTCCCATCCGTGCGCAGCATTCCAGTCCATGTGCTGCACTCCCTGTATCGGATTCCTGGACCATTTATGTCCGGCTTCATCTGAAGCTTGATATTCGTCTATAGGATTATTATAAATCAAAGTGATTAAAAATCAAGCTCTGAAATGATGCATGATGATGCCGCCGGCAATCGCCACGTTCAGGCTTTCGCTGCCACCGGGCATATCTATCTTCATTTTTACATCCACATTGGAGAGCACTTCTTCCGACACACCCCGTCCTTCATTGCCAAGTACGACCATCACCGGCCCTTCAGGGAGCTCCATCTGTTCCAGGAATGCTGCCCCATCAAGGGAGGTGCCAAGCACCCTCCCGTCGAATTCACGGACAGACTGGAGAGCATCCGCCACAGTAATTTCAATGTGGAAAGTGCTGCCCTGCGCGCTTCGGAGCACCTTGTCACTGAAGGGATCGACCGTATCCGGTGACAGGATGACACGATCGAAGCCAAAAGCATCTGCAGTACGCAGCAGTGTGCCCAGATTCCCCGGATCCTGGATGCCGTCAAGCAGCAGGACGTGGCGGCCGTCCGGCTGCGGCTTCCTGTATGACACCGCAGCCATGATGCCGGGTGGCGTCTCCAATGAAGACAGGAGCTTCATCACGCCCGGAGTGACAGTAATCACTTCCATGCCTTCTGTAACGTAAGGGCTGTAATCGTAGTCTTCGAGGGCAATGAGTGTGTGCACTTCCTGGTCATGCCTGATGGCCTCTTCGACCAAGTGCGCCCCTTCGATCAGGAAGAGGCCCTGCTTTTTGCGGTATTTCTTCAGTTGAAGCTTTTTCAATTCCTTTATGCGCCTGTTGTCCTTCGACGCAATGTGCTTCGGTTCTACCAAATGATCTCTTCCACCTTGCTGTCATCGAGCGAGCGGACGATTTCAGTGACGAGACGCACTGCATTGTTGTAGTCATTCCTGTTCAGGATGGAAACATTGGAGTGCATGTATCTGAGCGGAACACCGATCGAGATGGAGGGAACACCCTCATTGGAAACATGGAAGGCGCCTGAATCGGTGCCTCCGCCTGTGATCGCAGACCACTGCACCGGAATGCCCTTTTCCGTAGCCAATTTCTCGACATGTCTTCTGAAGCCGACATGGCCGATATTGGAACCGTCAAGCAGAAGGACGAGCGGACCGTCTCCCATCTTGCCGGTGCCATCCTTTTCGCTCATGCCCGGCGTATCCCAGGAGATGCCGACATCCACTGCAATCGCAAGATCCGGCTTCACTTTGTTCGCCGCCACTTTGGCACCGCGGAGACCGACCTCCTCCTGCACTGTCGCCCCACTTACGACGTTGATGTTGACATCTTCATCCTTCAGTGATTCGAGCACTTCTATAGCGACCCCGCAGCCAAACCTGTTGTCCCATGCCTTCGCCAGGAGGTAGTCCTTGTTGGCCATCTCGGTGAAGTCGCAATGCGGCGTAATCATATCGCCCACTTTAACACCTGCTTCTTCCGCTTCCTCTTTTGAAGCGACACCAATATCGATGAACATGTCCTTCATATCCACCGGTTTCTTGCGTGCTTCCTGGGAGAGCACGTGAGGCGGCTTGGAGCCGATGACACCTGTCAGCACACCAGATCCAGTCACTACGTTCATCCTTTGGGAAAGCATGACCTGGTTCCACCATCCGCCGATCGGAGTGAACCGGATGAAGCCCTCATCATCGATTCTCGTGACCATGAAGCCGATCTCATCGAGGTGTCCACCGATGAGCAGTGTGCGCGAGCCTTCTTTGGCATTGCGCTTGCCGAAGATGCCGCCCAGATTATCCTGTACGAGTTCATCACTCACCGGCTCCAGATATTCCTGCATCACTTTCTTCACATCATACTCAAAACCGGAAATGCCATGGGTATCCGTAAGGCTTTTCATCATTTGAAGCTGCTTGTCCATAATCAATCTCCTTGTCTTTTGTTAAGATGATTCCATTCTACCATAAATTATTTCAGTTTCCGTAATATAACCCATATTGATACACATATTTCAGATAAGTTGATATCATCATTATAGACAGAGATTTAGAAAGACTCTAGGAGGCGTTACCTTGATGAATATTACGGTATCAAAAATTGAAGAATCCGGCCAGGAAGTGCTTGTGAAAAGCAGCACTTATGAAGATGACAAAGCGGTGGGCCTCTACAACAGGCTTACGGATGAATATGCCGACCAGACCCTCCCGTTCTTTGATGAAGGGGAAAAGCTGATCCGGCTGGATATCCTTCCGGAACAGAAGACGGACGATGATAACAAGGAGCAGAAGGAATGCTATTTTGAATTCTCCGAGCCGTTGCTGGAGGAACTTTCCAGACATATTTGAACCAAAAAGGAGCCACTCCTCTATGAGTGGCTCCTTTTTGGTTCATTTCTATTTTTCCAGAGCATTTTTAGCTTGGCTTACAATTTCTGCGAATGCTTTTTCATCAGAAATCGCAATTTCTGAGAGCATTTTTCTGTTGATGTCGATACCGGCAGTTTTCAGGCCGTTCATCAGGCGGCTGTAGCTCATGCCATTCTGGCGGGCTGCTGCATTGATACGCGCAATCCAAAGCTTGCGGAATTCGCGTTTTGTCTGACGACGGTCACGGTATGCATACTGACCGGATTTGATAACCTGCTGTTTTGCTGTTCTATAGAGAGTGCGCTTCGCACCGAAATATCCTTTTGCCTGCTTCAATACTCTTTTACGTCTTTTACGGGACGTCAAACCATTCTTAACACGTGCCATGTGTGCTCCTCCTTAATCGTTCGATTATTTTACATATGATAGTAGTTTTTTGATGCGCTTCTGGTCAGCTTTAGCCACTAGAGATGCTTTTCTCAGGTGACGTTTCTGTTTAGTCGATTTATTGGCGAACAGGTGGGAAGTGAACGCGCTGTTGCGTTTGAATTTACCTGTTCCAGTACGCTTTACACGTTTGGCGTAACCTTTGTGAGTTTTCATTTTTGGCATGGGTCTAACCTCCGGATTATTATTTGTTTTCAGTGATTGGGGCAACCACGAGGAACATTGAACGACCTTCCATCTTCGGTCTCTGTTCAACTGTTGCAACTTCGGAAAGTTCGTCTGCGAACCGCTCCAATACTTTGCGTCCGATATCCTTGTGCGTGATGGCACGGCCACGGAATCGGATCGAAACCTTCACCTTGTCCTCTTTCGCAAGGAATTTCTTTGCGTTTTTCAACTTGGTGTTGAAATCGTGGTCTTCGATCGTCGGGGAAAGTCTGATTTCCTTGACGTTGACCACTTTCTGTTTCTTGCGTGCTTCCTTCTCTTTACGCTGCTGTTCATATCTGTACTTGCCGTAGTCCATGATGCGTGCAACCGGCGGCTTTGCGTTCGGTGCAACGAGTACAAGATCAAGTTCTACACGGTCTGCCATTTCCTGTGCTTCATTTTTGGATTTGATTCCGAGCTGGGAACCATCCTGCCCAATAAGGCGCACTTCTTTGGCACGAATCCTGTCATTGATTAAAGTTTGGTCTTTTGCTATCTTTGACACCTCCATAAATTTTGAAGACGAACAAAAAGGGCGGGCACATAATGCGCCCGCCAACCAGCATTGAGATGCATGCAGAAGAGCCGTGCCCTCTGCATTCCATTCTCACTGTACAAACCCGGTCGCTGCCACACTGGGCGCTTGCGGGTGAGAAGCGGGAGCTTCTTCTTGTCCGTTCTTATCAACTCCTAATATATTACACGCTTATGCCCTGAATGTCAAGTGTCTATTTCTTCAGCCTGATTTCATCCACGAGCTGCCATATGAAGTCATCACGGTCGAAGGTGTTCTGGTCCTTCTCCCCATACTTCCTGACGTTGACCTGGTTCTCTTCAATCTCCCTGTCCCCGATGACGATCTGATAAGGCACCTTCCTCATCTGCGCCTCCCTGATCTTATAGCCCATCTTTTCATTCCTGTCATCGATATTGACACGGATGCCATGGCTCTTCATTTCATCCTTCAGGGCTCTTGCGTAATCATAGTGGAGGTCGAGGTTGACCGGTATGATCTCCACCTGCTGGGGTGCAAGCCAGAGCGGGAAGGCACCCTTGTACTCCTCTGTAAGGAATGCGACGAAGCGTTCCATCGTGGAGACGACACCACGGTGGATGACGACAGGGCGATGGAGTTCGCCGTCGCTGCCCGTATAGGTCAGGTCGAACCTCTCAGGGAGCAGGAAGTCGAGCTGTACTGTGGACAGCGTCTCCTCCTTGCCGAGCGCCGTCTGGACCTGGACGTCGAGTTTCGGGCCATAGAACGCCGCTTCCCCATCCGCTTCCGTATAGTCGAGCGCCATTTCATCGACCGCCTCCTTCAGCATGGACTCCGCCTTGTTCCACATTTCGTCATCATCGAAGTATTTCTCGGTGTCCTCGGGATCGCGGTAGCTCAAGCGGAACGAATAGTTCTCGAATCCGAAGTCTTCATACACATCGATGATCAGCTGGACCACACGCTTGAACTCTTCCTTGATCTGGTCCGGTCTCACGAACACATGGGCATCGTTGAGCGTCATTCCTCTTACACGCTGCAGGCCGCTGACCGCACCACTCGCTTCGTAGCGGTGCATCATGCCGAGTTCCGCAATGCGGATCGGCAGTTCCCTGTAGGAGTGCTTGCTCGATTTGTAGATCATCATGTGGTGCGGACAGTTCATCGGACGGAGCACCAGCTCCTCACCGTTCATGTCCATCGGCGGGAACATGTCATCCTGATAGTGCTCCCAGTGGCCGCTCGTCTTGTAGAGGTCCACGTTCGCCATCACAGGTGTATAGACGTGGTCGTAGCCAAGCGCAATCTCCTTGTCCACGATGTAGCGCTCGATTTCACGACGGATCGTCGCGCCATTCGGCAGCCATAGCGGCAGTCCTGCGCCGATCAGCTGATTGTTCTGGAAGAGCTCCATGTCCCGGCCGATCTTCCTGTGGTCGCGTTCCTTCCGCTCCTCCAGCAGGTTCAGATATGCCTTCAGATCCTTCTTGTCGAAGAAGGCTGTGCCGTATATCCGCTGGAGCATCTTGTTGTCGCTGTCCCCCCGCCAGTAGGCACCGGCTGTGGACAGCAGCTTGAACGATTTGATCTTCGAAGTGGACGGGACATGCACCCCGCGGCACAGGTCCGTGAATTCACCCTGTGAATAGACGGTCACCGTTTCGTCCTCTGGAATCGCATCGATGAGCTCGAGCTTGTAGGGATCATCCTTGAATAGATCCTTCGCCTCGTCCCTTGAGAGCTCACGGCGTTCGATTTCGACATTTTCGTCGATGATCTTTTTCATTTCCTTCTCTATCTTGTCGAAGTCATCGGAGGAAATCTTTTCGTCCATGTCGAAGTCATAATAGAAGCCCTCTTCGATGACGGGTCCGACACCAAATTTCACATCGCCGTACAGACGCTTGAGTGCCTGGGCCATGAGATGGGCCGTGGAGTGGCGCAATACTTCCAGCCCCTCCGCATTCTTGTTCGTGATCAGTTCTATCTCACTGTCCGATTCGATCGGCCTCCTCAGGTCATACATGTCACCATCAACCTTCGCGGCAAGCGCCGCCTTCCTGAGACCCGGGCTGATCGAGTGTGCTATCTCCTCAGCTGTTACACCTTCATCGAAATTTTTGGCATTCCCATCGGGGAATTTGATTTCTATCTCACTCATCATGTCCACCCTTTCAAAATTATTGATCATATATGGAAAATAAAAAAAACGCCCCTCGTTGATAGAGGGGCGATTTTCACCGCGGTACCACCCTGATTTGCAGGTCAGAGACCTGCCTTCAGCCGGAAATAACGGTCCGATCCGTCTGGGTATTAGCCAGCATATATCAAGGGAGTAACTCAGACGGTTCATTATGCATGTCACACCAATCATGCACTCTCTTTGAATAAACACGAAAAAGTATTGTCCTTGGAATTTAATTAATGAAATTATACATTGAGTATACTTCAGGGCCGTCCATTAATCAAGCGTCAATTGTTCCTGTAGTTGCTGCCCTCGAGCTGCACTTCCTCGCACAGCGCCCGGAGCCTCTCCGTCATACGGCGGGCCTTGGTCTCTTCGACCCCGTTCTCCTTCGTCCTGCTGTAGCGGTACTCCAATTCCTCTATGGAATAGTTGGAGCTGACGAAGGTCGGCAGTCCTTCCACCATGCGGTGATGCAGTATGCCGGTAATGATTTCATCCCTCACCCATGGCGTCACATCCTCCGCGCCGAGGTCATCCAGCATGAGCACCTGGGCATTCTTGATGGTATTGAATTTCTTATCCGTCGTGCCATCCTTGAACCCTGCTTTCAGGTCCCTGATGATTTCCGGCACATAGACGATGATGGAGGATACCGACTGGTCCTTCAGCTCATTTGCGATGCAGCCGAGCAGATAGGACTTGCCGATGCCGAAGCTGCCATGTATATAAAGGCCCTTCGTATCGATGCCTTCGATGATCTTCTTGCTTGTGCCGATTGCCCGCTTGATGATCTCCTGCCTGTTCGAATCCGGATCGAGGAACACCGTTTCGAATGTCGCATCCTTGACGTCTTTTGGCACATGATAGGATTCGATCATCTTCTCCTTTTCACGGAATGCATCATCCTTTATCTTGGTCGGGCATGGTGAATAGATGATATGGATCCGGCCGCCTCTGACATCTATCGATGGTACATAGCCCTGCGGGTGGTTGATGCATTCACCGAGCGAGCTGCACTTCTCACAGGCCAGCGACTGTTCGGTATACCGCTTCAGCTGAAGCAGATCGTTCCTGATCATGGAGCGGGTGATCTCAAAATCGCTGTTCTCTATCAGCTCTATGATTCTCGGATGCTGTATCAGGGAATCATACAGCTTGTCATTGTTATCTTTTATTTTTTTCGAGTTCTTCAAGAACTGGTTAATGGGTTCCATTCATATCACCTGGATTTTCTAAAGTCGTCTATCATTTTCTGGATTTCCGGATCGTCCTTGGCCGTCTTCTGGACAGCTTCCTTTTTAGGCGGTGCCTGCTTCTTCACTTCTTTTTTCGTTGATGGCTTCTGGCCGCCGTCCATCCATGATGGCTTGCGTTCCCCCTGGCGGTCTTTTGGCCCTTTGCGCTTCGCATTCATCTGCTTCCTGTAGTCCATTATGGACTGGTAGGCCTCTTTGGCGGAACGGATGCCCTTGTCCTCCCAGTCCCTTGCGATCTTCATCGTGTAGTTGTATCCAAGGTCGCCGTTCTTCTGCTGATATACATATTCCAGAAGGAGGTTGATCACTCCGTTCGGCAGGCTTGTCCTGGCAATGATATCTGTCACAAGCTTGAGGTCATTATCGCTTGGCTGGTTGTTTCTGATATCATTCAGCCTATCAAGCGGACTGATGGATTCGAGACGCTCGATATAGGAGTCCTCTTCCGTGCCCTTGTTTTCCGTCTGCGGTTTCGATATTGCCGGCAGCTTTCCCCGGCTCTCCTTCTGATAATACTTCCTGGCTTCGTATTTCAGCTGCTCCTTGTCGATGCCGGCATATTGGGTGGTCGAGGAAAGCAGAATCTGCTTCATATCATAGGCATTGAAATTGAAGAGCACGCTCAACTTCACAATCAGCATCCTGACTTCCCTGGTAAAGAAGGACCGGTCGATCTTCGTCCCTTTCAAGTGTGTAAAAAGCACATCGAAATCGAAGTCATCGAGGTCCAGATTGGGGCCGCTGGAGACATTTTCCCTTTTGAATGATTCGTCGGGAACGGTGAAGCCCTCTCCGCTCCCTGCCTGGAACACTTCGGTGAACTTCCGCGTCACTTCGGTGATATTCTTTGGTTTCAGCGGATATGCCAGGCGCTCTTTTTTCTTTTTGTATGCATTAGGACCGATATGGCTGTATAGATACAGGCTCAGCATGGGGTCTTTGAAAAAGTCTTCCGGGGTCAGAGGGAGAAGCAGTTCATAGATGAACAGGTCATCGTGGGCCTCATTGGAGACGAAGGACCTTACGAGACCGATCCCTTCCAGTTTTTCCAGCAGTTCTGAAAAGGTGGACAGGGGCATATTCAGCTCGTCCATAATCTCCTTATGGAATCTTATTTCAAGCGTATCATGATGCAGGGAGGACTCCTGCAGATAGATATATGCCATCAGAGCATCCTGATGGATGAGCGGAAGATACAGTTCGTTCAGCACATTCAGGTGCGACTTTTCAAAAGACGCGGGATTATAGATCATGAACTCGGTATTCGGTTTCAGTCGTTCATTGAAGTTCATCATCATCCCTGCCTTTGGCGAGGTGTTTCAGTGTATCCATCAGCTGGTCGATATCTTTGAATTCCTTATATACGGATGCAAACCTGACATAGGCGACCTGGTCCAGTGTAATCAATTCCTTCATCACAAATTCACCGATTTCGTTGCTTGATATCTCTGCCTTGTTCAGATTCCTGAGTGCAGATTCGATGCGTGCAGTCGTTTTTTCCAGCGCCTCATATGGAATCGGACGCTTTTCACACGCTCTGAGCAGTCCGTCCATCAGCTTGTCGCGGCTGAAGACTTCTCGGTTGCCGTCCTTTTTGACGACGACGAGCGGAGACAGCTCCATGCGCTCGAAAGTGGTGAACCTGAAGCCGCATTCTTCGCATTCCCTGCGTCTGCGGATGGCGGACAGCTCATCCGTATGCCTGGAATCGACTACTCTGGAACTCGTATGCTGGCAGTTTGGACATCTCATATGACCACCTCACTTCCCGGGATTAGTATACCATTATAATATATTCCGAATAAAAAAAGAAGAAACAGAAGTTTCTTCTTTCCAAATATCGATTATAGGTCTGCAGTGATCTTTTCAGCAAGTTCCACGACACGTGTGGAATAGCCCCATTCGTTGTCGTACCAGGCGAGGACCTTCACCTTCCTGTCATCCATGACCATGGTGAGCGAGGAATCGATGATCGAGCTTCTGCTGTCGGTATTGAAGTCGCTGGATACGAGCGGCTCGTCCGTAACACCGAGGATGCCTTTGAGATCCTCCTGTGCATACTTTTCAAATGTTTCATTCAGCTCCTCTTTGGTGACCGGCTTATCCAGATCGACGACCAGATCCACCAGGGAGACATTGGATACAGGCACGCGGAGTGCCAGACCATGAAGCTTGCCGTTCAGCTGCGGCAGTACCATGCCAAGCGCCTTTGCCGCTCCGGTTGAAGTCGGAATGATGTTGTCTCCGCATGACCGCGCCCTTCTCAGATCCTTGTGTGGATTATCAATGTTTTTCTGATCATTTGTATAGGCATGGACCGTAGTCATAAGGCCATTATTGATGCCGTACTCGTCATCGAGCACCTTCGCAACCGGCGCCAGACAATTTGTCGTACATGAAGCATTTGAAAATACATCATATGTATCGAGGTCAAGAGCCTCGTCATTGACGCCGAGTACAATCGTCTGCACATCGCCACCTTTGGAGGGTGCAGTAAGCAGCACTTTCTTTGCGCCTGCCTTGACGTGGGCAATGGCTTTGTCACCATGGTTGAATGCACCTGTCGCCTCTATGACAAGGTCTACACCCAGTGATTCCCATGGCAGATTTTCAGGATTCCTCTCATTGGTGATCTGAATCTCACTGCCGTCTATGACAAGCTTGCCTTCCTTCGGCTCCACATGCTTGTCCCACTTGCCATGGTTGGTGTCATAATTGAGAAGATGCGCAAGTGTTTCTGCCGGATAGCTGGCATTGACCGCTACAAGATCCAATTCATCGGAAGCGGCGGCAATGCGGAATACCATTCTCCCTATTCTTCCAAGACCGTTGATTGCTACTTTTTTCATGACATTAGCCCCTTTATGCTATACTTTTCAATAATTAGTATAACATATTGTTTATTGATTAAAAGGAGTATTTAGTATAAATTGTCTATTTTTCAATCTTCGCCAGAAAGTCTTCGATCTGCGCATACAGATCGTCTTTTGAACCACTGTTGTCAAGCACTTCATCACTTCTGTTGCGCTTCTCGGAAAGCGGCATCTGACTGTTTATCCGGGACAGGGCTTCGGAATGGGAAAATCCATTTCTTTCCATAAGCCTTTCGGTCTGGGTTTCCTGATCCACATATACCGTCAATGTGATGTCACATTGCCGGTCAAGGCCATTTTCGAAGAGCAGCGGGATATCGAGGAACACATGACCCGCTTCGGCCAGGCGTTCTTTGTCAGCGTCCATCATCCGCCGCACTTCCGGATGCACCAGCTGGTTCAGAACCTTCCTCTCCCCATCATCATTGAAGACGATGGCACCGAGCTTCCTCCGGTCGATTTCTCCATCATCCTGCAGGAGATCCGCGCCGAAGTGGTCGATGATTCCCTGGTATGCCGGGCCGTCCTTGGCAGTGGCCTTCTTTGCATAGGTATCCGCATCGAGGACCGGGTACCCTTTTGATCTGATATAGTCTGAAGCAGTGGATTTGCCGCTGGCAATTCCACCCGTCAGACCGATTATATAATTCATTTCATCACCTCTGGCATTTGGTACAGTAGAATGTGTTCCTCGTTGCGATCGTTTTCGTCTTCACCGGTCCGCCACACGAGGCACAGGATTTCTTCTGATAGATATGGAAACGGTCCTGCATGCTCCCCTTTTCCCCCGACACACCCCGATAGTCCGAGATGGTCGAGCCGCCGTTCTCTATGGAGAGGTCGAATACATCGGCAATTGCCCTATGCAGTGCCATCAGCCGCTTGACTGAGACGTTTCCGGCTTTTCTCGTCGGCAGTATTCCCGAAGCAAAAAGGGCTTCTGATGCATAAATGTTTCCGACACCCGGTATGACCGAACTGTCCATGATTACGGCTTTGATCGCCTTGCTCCTGTTTGCCGGGGCCTTCACCCTGTCGATGAAGTCGACCATGCTGTCGGGGTGTGTATATTCGACTGCCATGCGGCCGAATGGCGGGAAGTCACCCATCCTGCCGATGGTCAGCATCTCTCCGAATCGTCTGATGTCGCAATATGACAATGTCCGTCCATCCTCCAGTCTGAAGGCGACCTGCCAATGCTTCCTGTAGTTCCTGTCCGCAATGGCTTCAATGGAGTCTGTGACAAAGAAGGCACCCGACATGCCCAGATGCGAGACCATATGGAAAATTTCATCGGATTTCTCCATGATGAAATACAGATATTTTCCACGTCTGCCTACCTTCCTTATTGTCGCCCCACTGACATTGCTGCTGAATGTATCCAGATCCTGCTTTACAATTGTCTTTCGGCTGGTTGCGTGGCCCTTGTTTACGAAGTCGGAAAAGGCGACCGCCTCGATCGAGGCGCCTTCCACTTCCTTCTCCAGGGACCGTCGGACCAGTTCCACTTCCGGTAGTTCCGGCATTTCATCACCTACTTTACTTCATACCAATCATTGCCATACCCGTAGTCCACTTTAAGCGGCACATTGAGTTCCATTGCATTCTCCATGATTTCTTTGATGACCGGAATGAAATCTTCCACTTCATCTTTCGGAATGTCAAAAATCAGCTCATCGTGGATCTGGAGCAATAATTCGGCGTTGAATTTCTGTGCTTCTTTCGATTGTTCGTATTTGACCATGGCGAGTTTGATGATATCCGCAGCACTTCCCTGTATCGGGGAGTTCATGGCCGTCCGTTCTGCGAAGCTTCTTGCATTGAAATTGCGGCTGTGTATATCCGGGATGTACCTTCTGCGGTTGAGGAGGGTCTTTACATAGCCATCCCGTTTGGCATCCTGGACGATGGACTTCATGAAGCTCTTCACCTCGGGGAAGGAATCCAGATAATTGTCGATGAAGGTTTTGGCTTCCTTCCGTGTAATGCCAAGGTTCTGGCTCAGTCCGTAGTCGCTGATGCCGTACACGATACCAAAGTTCACGGCTTTGGCGTTCCGTCTCATTTCGGAAGTGACATCCTCCTTCTCCACATTGAAGACTTCCATCGCTGTTTTTGTATGGATGTCTGTATCACTCGTAAATGCACTGGTCATCGTCTCGTCACCTGTAATGTGGGCAAGCACCCGAAGTTCAATCTGTGAGTAGTCGAGTGCCAGCAGTACGTGCGATTCATCCTTCGGTACAAATGCCTTCCTGATCCGGCGGCCTTCATCGATGCGGATCGGTATGTTCTGGAGATTCGGTTCGACGGATGACAGCCGGCCCGTCTGTGCCAGTGTCTGGTTGAAGCGCGTATGGATCTTCGAATCTTCCTTTATCTCCCCCTGGAGTCCGATGACATAGGTGGACTGGAGTTTGGAGAGAGAGCGGTAATCCAGCAGATAATCGATGATTTCATGCTTGTTCTGGAGCTCTTCGAGTACATTGACTGCAGTCGAATACCCCGTTTTCGTCTTCTTGATCACCGGCAGTTCCAGCTTTTCAAAAAGGATATGACCGAGCTGCTTCGGCGAGTTGATGTTGAACTCCTCACCTGCAAGTGCGTATATTCGCTCTTCTATTTCATCAAGCCGCTCTTTGATCTCCGACTCCATCTCCTCGAGGCGCGAAGGATCCACTCTGATACCGCGGTACTCCATCCTGGACAGTACTTTGGCCAAAGGGATTTCGAGGTCTTTCCACAACCCGAGCATTTCATCTTCCTCGAGTGAGGTTTCCATCAGTGTCCTGACATTATGCACAGCCATCACCTTGTCATTGAGGAACTTGAACTGCGTCTCCCCGGTCGGCTGCTTGGCCTTGCGACCCTTGCCGTAATGATAGTCGTCACTGTCTATATTGATATTGAACTGGCCGGCCGTCTCTGCGACATCAATGATTTTCCTGGATGGATCGAGCAGGAAACTGCCCAGCATGATATCGTAGTCGAAATCCTGGAAATGGATGTCCAGATGTTTGAGGAGCCCCATCTGACGCTTGATATCGTACACATTGATAATCTTCCTGGATTTGAGGAACGTTTCCAGCTGCCCTGGATCGACCCCGTCCATAGGGCTGATGAATGTCCGCTCGCCGTCGGTGATTGCAATGTACTCCGGCCTATGGACCAGATAGTTTTCCGTACGGACTTCCAGGTGGAGGGAGATATCTTCCCCGAGTACATCCATCTGATCCACACGTTCATCTGTGAACTCGACCTTGTCCTCGGTCTCGCTGGCCTCCATATTTTTGAGCAGCGACTCGAACTCAAGCTCCTTGAAGAGTTCATACTTTTCCTGTTCATTGTCCTCCGTGAATCTGAGATTGTCCATACCGAAATCCAGAGGCACCGCCCGGTGGATGGTTGCAAGGGACTTGCTCATCAGTGCATCCTCTTTATGCGCGGTCAGGTTCTCCTTCAGCTTCTTCCCTTTGACCTCATCCAGATGATTCAGCACTTCTTCGACACTGCCGTGATTCTTAAGCAGTTTGAGTGCCGTCTTCTCCCCGACGCCCGGTACACCCGGTATGTTATCCGACTTGTCGCCCATCAGGCCTTTCAGGTCGACGATCTGTTCGGGATCGAGGCCGTATATCTCTTCGATATACTCCGGTGTATACCTGTCGATATCCGATATGCCCTTTTTCGTATAGTAGATGACGGTGTTGTCACTGGCCAGCTGGGTGAGGTCCCTGTCTCCCGTGATGATGATCGTTTCAAAGCCCTCTTCGTCCGCTTTCCTGCTCAGCGTCCCGATGATGTCATCCGCTTCATACTCATCCAGTTCGTATCTTTTGATGCCGTAGGCATCGATCAGTCTGCGGATCGGGGCCAGCTGCTCACCCAGTTCAGGCGGCATCTTCTGCCTGCCTCCCTTATACTCTTCATACTGCTTGTGTCTGAATGTTGATTTCCCTGCATCGAAGGCAACGAGGAAATGAGTGGGAGACTCATCTGCAATCAGTTTTTCCAAAAGCCTGGCATAGCCGAAAATGGCATTCGTATGAAGTCCGCTCTGGTTGCTCAACAGCGGCAGTCCATAGAAGGCACGGAAAGCCACGCTGTTCCCATCTATTAGAATCAGTTTCTTCATTATAATATCTCCTCTCCGCTGAATTATCCCGACCGTTCCAACTCAGCCTCTTCATATCAGATTATACATTTCCGTGCCGGTTTAATCCATAGAAAAAGGCACAGCCAAAGCTGCGCCTCTATCTTACCCGTTATATTCGATTGGTGCATTCGGTCCGAGTGGGATGCCGAACAGCATCCATACGATGAGCATGATCGCCCACGTGACAAAGAAGAAGATGGAATATGGGAGCATGACGGAAATCAATGTACCAATCCCGATATTCTTATCATACTGCTGTGCAAAAGCGATGATGATCGCAAAGTATGTCATCAGTGGTGTAATGATGTTCGTGGAAGAATCCGCTACACGATATGCCATGGTCGTCAGTTCCGGAGAGTATCCGAGCTGCATCATGATCGGCACGAATATCGGTGCCATCATCGCCCATTTGGCACTGGCACTTCCGATGAAGAGATTGACCACGGCCGTGACGAACATGAAGCCGATGATCAGCGGGATGCCAGTGAGGTTGAGCGCTTCGAGCAGTTCTGCACCATAGACGCCGATGACCAGGCCGATGTTGGATTCTGCGAAGTACGCGACAAACTGGCCTGCTGTGAATGCCAGGACGATGAACATGCCCATCGCAGCCATCGTTTCGGTCATCTGGTTGGCAACATCCTTATCATTTTTGATACTGCGGGTAATCAGTCCATAGACTAGACCCGGTATGAAGAAGAGTATAGCAATCACCGGCACCAGTCCGTCACTCATGAATGGAGACTGGACGATTGTATCCATGTAGCTGCCGATCGCATCGTCACCACGCATCGGAGAATTCGGCAGCACGACGAGGAGCAGTGCGAGCGCTATGCCCACAACAGCGGAAATGATCGCCCAGATCAGCCCTTTCTTCTCAACAGGCTTCAGGGGATTCATTTCATCCGTGCTTTCCACTGCAGTGGAATCGCCATTCTTTGGATTGAATTTCCCGAGTCTCGGCTCGACGATCTTGTCGGAGACGAACCACCCTACAAGGGTGAGCAGGAATACACTCGCTGAGATGAAGAAGTAGTTCATCGCCACGTTCATGCCTTCTGCATATTCCGGATCGATGACTGATGCCGCTGCGATTGAAAGTTCCGCGAGCATCGCGTCTGTTCCGCTGAGGAGCAGGTTGGCAGAGAATCCGGCAGAAACACCGGCGAATGCAGCTGCAAGACCTGCAAGCGGATGTCTGCCAAGTGCGAGGAACAGTACGGCCCCAAGTGGTGGCAGTACGACATATCCTGCATCGGAAGCGAGCGAAGACATGATACCGGCAAAGACCAGTCCGGCAGTAATCAGCTGCTTCGGTATGGACAGAACGAACCCGCGCAATGCAGCACTGATCAGTCCGGACCTTTCAGCAACACCTATACCAAGCATTGTGACAAGCACTACGCCGAGCGGTGCAAAGTTGATGAAGTTGTCGGTCATGCTTGAGAATATGTAGCTTATCCCTTCACTGTCAAGCAGATTATTGATTGAAACAGTTTCCTGATCCTCTCCTGGGTGCTCCACCGTAATCTCGAATATCGATAGGACGGCAGACGCTACCAGTGTCAGCGCTGCAAGCAGCGCAAACAGAGTTACCGGGTGAGGCAGTTTATTACCCAGCCACTCGACAAAATCAAGGAATTTTTGAAAAATACCATTTTTCTTTCTACCATTTTCCATTTCAAAAATTTCCTCCCATTTTAAACTGTAAACCGAAAAGGCCACCAAATTGGCAGCCTTATCAGTATAATGCCCATACTTGAATTTTACAAATATTATTTCAACATATTCATGACGTTCGTTACAGACTCTTTGGATTTATCCAGCTGGTCT
This sequence comes from Salinicoccus sp. Bachu38, assembly GCF_038561955.2. NCBI lineage: Bacteria > Bacillati > Bacillota > Bacilli > Caryophanales > Staphylococcaceae > Salinicoccus > Salinicoccus bachuensis. The sequence continues at coordinate 1,544,971 of NZ_CP138333.2, forward strand.
TTTTCTTCGTCGGTCAGTTCGAGTTCAATGATGCTCTCTATGCCTTCTGCGCCAAGCACAGTAGGCACACCAAGATAGATATCTCCATAGCCATACTCGCCTTCGAGATAGGCGATAGCCGGCAGCACACGCTTCTGATCCGAAAGGATTGCTTCAGCCATTTCGACAAGTGCGGCAGCAGGCGCATAATAGGCGGAACCACTGCCAAGCAGGTTGACGATCTCAGCCCCGCCCTTCCTTGTCCGCTCGATGATGGCATCAATCCTATCCTGGCTCAGCAGGCTCGTAAGTGGCACACCGCCTACATTGGAATAGCGTATGAGCGGTACCATGTCATCACCATGGCCGCCAAGGACGAAGCCTTGCACATCCTTGACGGAAAGCTTCAGTTCTTCGGCGATGAATGTTCTGAACCTCGCTGTATCGAGTACACCGGACTGGCCGATCACCCTGTTTTTGGGAAAGCCGGACTCCTTATATACAGTGTAGGTCATTGCATCCACCGGGTTGGTCAGGACGATGATTGAACAGTCAGGTGAATATTTCACTATTTCACGCGTAACGGCAGACATCACCTTCTGATTTGTTTTCACCAGATCATCCCTGCTCATGCCCGGTTTTCTCGCAATTCCAGCTGTAATGATGACAATATCGGAGTCTCTTGTATCTTCATAATTGCTCGTGCCTGTAATGTCCACATCGACACCCAGGACAGGTGTCGCCTCCGACATATCGAGGGCCTTGCCCCGGGTCGGGTCTTCAGCCTGCGGAATATCGACCAGCACAACGTCGCCCAATGCTTTTGATGCAGCGATGAAGGCTGTCGTGGCACCGGTAAATCCGGCGCCGATGACCGAAATCTTCTTTCTGTTCATGCTGTCCACGCTCCTTGTCATCAAACATGATTACATGTTCTTGATCAGTTCATCTCCAAATTCGGAACACTTCACTTCCGTTGCTCCATCCATCAGACGGGCAAAGTCATATGTGACGACTTTGGAAGCGATCGTTTTTTCCATTGATTTAGTAATGAGGTCAGCAGCTTCCTGCCATCCGAGGTGCTCAAGCATCAAGACGCCCGAGAGGATGACTGAAGAAGGGTTCACCTTATCAAGTCCAGCGTATTTAGGTGCAGTACCGTGGGTTGCTTCGAAGATCGCATGTCCTGTTTCGTAGTTGATGTTCGCGCCCGGCGCAATGCCGATACCGCCGACTTGTGCTGCAAGTGCATCGGAGACATAGTCGCCGTTCAGGTTCATCGTCGCTACAACGCCAAAGTCCTTCGGACGCGTAAGGATCTGTTGCAGGAAGATGTCTGCAATCGCGTCCTTGATGACGATCTTGCCTGCTGATTCAGCTTCGGATTGGGCTTTGTCGGCCGCTTCCCTGCCTTCATCCTCTACAATCTTGTCATACTCTTTCCACGTGAAGACTTTATCTCCGAATTCGCGCTCAGCAAGGTCATAGCCCCAGGCTTTGAATGCACCTTCTGTAAACTTCATGATATTCCCTTTGTGGACAAGCGTTACAGACGGGCGGTTGTTGTCGATTGCATAGTTGATCGCCGAACGGACAAGTCTCTCAGTACCTTCCTTGGATACCGGCTTGATGCCGATTCCGGAAGTTTCAGGGAAACGGATGTTCTTTGCGCCCATTTCATTCTGCAGGAAATCGATGACTTTCTTGACATCATCAGTCCCTTCCTGGAATTCGATGCCCGCATAGATGTCCTCTGTATTTTCACGGAAAATGACCATGTCGGTTTCTTCCGGACGTTTCAGCGGAGAAGGCACACCTTCAAAATACCTTACAGGACGAAGGCATGTGAAGAGGTCCAGTTCCTGCCTCAGTGCCACGTTGAGTGAACGGATGCCGCCGCCGATTGGTGTTGTAAGAGGTCCTTTGATGGCCAGCAGATATTCATCGATCGTATCGAGCGTTTCCTGTGGCAGCCATTCGCCTGTCTTGTCGTAGGCTTTCTGTCCCGCAAGCACTTCTTTCCACTCGATTCCTTTTTTGCCGTCGTACGCTTTTTCAACTGCTGCATCAAGCACCTTGCTTGCTGCACTCCAGATGTCAGGACCGATGCCGTCCCCTTCGATGAATGGAATGACAGGTTGATCCGGTACGTTGAGTACCCCGTTGTCTGTAGTTATTTTTTGACTAGCCATAGAATTTATTCCTCCAATTATTTATCTTGATTGATTATCTTTCTTCAATAGGTTCGTATTTTCTGTCGGTCTGGCCCACATATTCGGCCCTTGGTCTGATCAGACGGTTGTCCTGATACTGTTCAAGGATGTGTGCAAGCCATCCGGACACACGGCTCATGGCGAAAATCGGTGTAAACAGGTCATGGTCTATGCCGAGCGAGTGGTAGACGGATGCACTGAAGAAGTCGACGTTTGGAAGGAGACCTTTTTCCTTCTCCACGATATCTGCTATTTTGATGGACTTTTCATAGAGATCCGGTTCACCGATCTGCTCTGTCAGCTTCTTGGACATATCCCTCAAGTATTTTGCACGAGGATCCCCTTCTTTGTAGACGCGGTGGCCCATGCCCATGATTTTTTCCTTGTTGGCGAACTTCTCTTCAAGATAGCTTTCCACATCATCCGATGAGTCGATTTCGGAAAGCATCTTCATTACACGTTCGTTGGCGCCGCCATGGAGTGGGCCTTTCAATGCTCCGGCTGCCGCCGTGACACCGGAATATACATCGGACAGTGTCGCCACACATACACGTGCAGTGAATGTGGATGCATTGAGTTCGTGGTCCGCATGGAGGACAAGTGCTTTGTTCATCGCTTCAACTTCAGTATCATTCGGCTCTTTTCCATTGAGCATGTACAGGAAGTTGGCTGCATAGCTTAGTCCTTCTTTCGGTTTCACGACTTCCTGGCCATTGCGGATTCTTGAGAATGCAGAAACCAGGGATGCAACTTTCGCCTGGATGCGGATTGCTTTTTCCTGGTTCGCCTCTTCACTCATGTCTTCTGCATTCGGATCGAAATGCGCGAGATATGACAGTGCAGTCCTGATGCCCGTCATCGGGTGGACCTTGTCTGCAGCATATTCTTCAAAATGGTTGTAGACTCTCGGGTTGAGTGTCATATGCTCGAATAGTTTGGCCTGGAACTCGTCCAGTTCCGATTGATTCGGGAGCCTGTCGTTCCAGAGCAGGAAGACTACTTCCTCAAACGATGCATTTTCAGCAAGGTCATCGATTTCATAGCCACAATAAGTGAGCTGGGAACCAATGATAGAACTGATGCGGGAATCGGCCGCTACAATACCTTCTAAACCTTTTTTGTCAGACATATTGACTCTCCTTCTTAGTAATTCATAAAATAGCCACTTCGGCTTCTATACCATTATATCAAATTCAAGAACTTTGTGAATAAATCAAGAAAATATATTAGATTGTGAAAAATTTACCGTTAACCCGCTCGAAAGCCCTTACAAAAAGGAAAAGGCGGTAATTTAATGGAATCACCGCCTTCATAAGAAACAATTAATTATCTTATTGATGCTCATAAGATAATCTTATTATCAGTGGGAGACATCCGATGTCGATATGCCTGTGACCGATTTGACCTTGACTTCACGATACTTGTCATGGGATTCCGCTTTGCCGAGGAATGTTCCCAGGAAGGCGCCGATGAAGCCGGCAGGCACAGAAATCAACGCAGGATTATCCAATGGGAAGATTGGCTCCATGGCGATGAACGCACTTCCGGTTGGATCCATTACATTCGGACTCAGTATGACGAGTGCCAGGGAGACGACAAGACCGGTGATGATGCCGGTGATCGCCCCCTGCGTGTTGAAGCGCTTCCAGAATATCGTATAGACGATGACGGGAAGATTGGCACTGGCGGCGACACAGAATGCCAGCGACACCAGGAAGGCCACGTTCTGGTCCTGGGCGAATATCGCAAGGATGATGGACAGCACACTGACGCTTAAAGCAGCTGTTCTCGCCGCCAGCATCTGTTCTCTATCCGTCATTTTCCCTTTCTTTATCACCTGTCCATAAATATCGTGTGCAAATGCACTTGCGCCGGAGAGCACCAGTCCGGCGACTACAGCAAGGATTGTTGCGAATGCGACAGCTGCAACGAAGGACATCAGGAAGTCTCCCCCGAGCCTTTCAGCAAGCAATGGCGCCGCCATGTTGCCTGCCGGGTTTGCAGCGATGATCTCTTCCCGCGTCAGCAGTGCCGCAGCACCAAAACCGAGGAAAACGGTCAGGATATAGAAGATTCCGATAATCCATGTCGCCCACATGACAGAGCTTCTCGCCGTCTTTGCATCCTTGACGGTGAAGAACCTCATGAGGATGTGGGGCAGACCTGCCGTACCGAACAGCAGGGCGACAATCAGGGAAATGTTATTGAGCGGAGAGTTCCCCTGTGCACCCGGATTCAGGAATGAACCTTCCAATTCCGGCGCAGTGATGTTCTTCATCTCACCGAACATCGCGAATATATTGAAGTTGAAGTTAAGCAGTACCAGAAAAGAAATGATGAGCGTACCGATCATGAGCAGGACAGCCTTGACCATCTGTACCCAGCTCGTTGCCGTCATGCCGCCGAACAGCACATAGATCGTCATCATGATACCTACAAGAATGACGGAAATGCTGTAGGGTATATCGAATAGAAGCTGTATGAGCGCGCCTGCACCGACGAGCTGGGCAAGCATATAGAAGATGACGATGGTGATGGATGAGAGGGCGGCGAATGCCCGGACCTTTTTCAGCTCGAACCTCGCTGCAATCATATCCGCTACTGTATATTTGCCCAGATTCCTGAGCGGTTCTGCGACTATATACAGAACGACCAGATATGCCGTCAGATATCCCACACTATAGAAGAACCCATCGAATCCCCATAATGCAATCGCACCGGCAATACCAAGAAATGATGCCGCCGACAGATAATCCCCTGAAATTGCCAGACCGTTCTGCCAGCCTGTCAGGCCTCCCCCTGCAGTGTAGAAATCACTCGTGGACTGTGTGCGTTTGGAAGCAAAATATGTAATTACCAATGTTGCCCCTACAAACACCAGAAACATGATGATGACTGTTAAATTCATTCGTATTCCCCTTCCCTGTACTTTCTGATGATTTCGTCGGCTTCCTTGTCAAACTCCTTCGCCCTTTTCATGTAGATGGTGACGAGTGTCCATACCATGATGAAGAGCAGAAATGCATAGATCCATGCCCATGAAATATTACCGAATGCTTCATTGGTAAGCAGATCGGTATAGCCCGTCAGCACTGGAAAAATAAGAGTGGCGATGATGAAAAAGATGCTGATCGGCAGGATGAACCTGTTCCGTTTTCTAAGAAGTGCCTCGAATTCCGGCTGTGCAGCTATCTTCTTATAATCAATTTTTGACATTTCAATTCCCCCTTGTAACTAACATTCTATGGGGGGTGTATAATAATGTCAATTTTTTGAATAGTTAAAATGGTATATAATTACACCTATTGGAAGCGCTTCATATAGTCAAAAAAAAAGAGCCCGTTCATTTTTTCGAACGGGTTCTTCCCTACATTTCTTTCGGTTTTTCAATCATCTCCACCTGGCCTATCCTGTCCATGGTAATATTCGAAATGATATTCATCTCTTCTTCCCCGGAGCCTACCGTCAATGTAAGTTTTGCTCCGGTATACTGGTACTCTTCATTGAACTGGACCGTCACAAGGCCATTGAATGTATCCACATTTTCAAGTGCACTTGTCATCTCTTCATTAAAGAACGGCACGGCATCCTCTTTTTCATCTATGGTGTATCGTACCTCATAGCCTGATTCCTGTTCGGATGCCGTACCCTCCCTGAGCGGTTCGAGACGTGAAACAAGATCGCCATACCGGCTGTCTTCGATTTCACGTGGCGTGTCCTGCGCTTCGATGGTTCCGCCCTGATAGATGAAATGGTCGCCTTCGAAGATATAATGGGTCTTTATTTCCTCTCCATCGTCGACTTCCACCTTTATTTCATTCTGTTCACTTCTTGTAGTGATCGTCCTGACTACATATTGGCTGTCTCCGGAAGAAATGGTGGAAGTCTGTCTTGCTTCGTAGCTTACAGTGTCTCCCCATGCCGATGACGCTTCCCCTATTATGTCGGAAGCTTCCATCGATCCACCGTCTTCTCCATCAGATTGCGCTTCCTCTCCAGTGGATTCCGGTGTTCCATCATCCTGAATGCCGGAATCGCCGTCTTCATTTCCGCATGCAGCCAACAATAGCATCATTGCCAATAATAATAACTTTTTCATCTCCGCCACCTCATCTACATTATACCGGCCGTCTCTTTAGTCCACAACAATAAAAAGGGTACTGTCAAAGTACCCTTTCCTGCATTCTGCTATAGTACATTGGCATGGCCGCTGAAGATGCAGTTCTGTTCGGAATCTACAGTAATCGTCATTCCCTCTTCAAGAACTTTCAGGGCATCAGTTGCCCCTACAATCGTCGGCAGATTCAGATTCAGCCCCACAATGGCGCCATGGGAAGTCAATCCGCCCTCTGCTGTGACCAGACCAGCGGCCTTCTCCAGATAAGTGGTCATATCGGAACCAACAGACTGGACAACGACGATTTTTCCTTCGATATCCTTTTTTGAAAGGTCGTCTGATGAATTTACGATGACAACTTCACCGACAGTACTTCTTCTGCCTATGCCCTGTGCCCGAACCAGTACATCTCCGACAATGTGCAGCTTCATCAGATTGGTTGTTCCCGCTTCTCCGGTAGGTACACCGGCGGTAATGATCAGCAGGTCGCCATGGGTCGCGAATCCTTTTTCCATTGCGGCTGATACGGAAACATTCAATAGTTCGTCCGTATCCCTTTTTCCTTCCTTGACGACGGGATGGACCCCCCAGACAAGCTGGAGCTGCCGCGCTACATATTCATGGGGTGTCACGGCGACGATATCAGCATGCGGACGGTATTTCGAAATCATTCTGGCTGTATGGCCGGATTCCGTCGCTGCCACAATCGCACGGCACTGCAGGTTGAGGGCCGTATGGGCAACGGATACGCCAATGGCCGTGACAAGGTTCGTCTGGAGCGACTTGGTTCTCGCTGAGAGAAGCTTCTTATAGTCCTGAGCTTCTTCTGCTGAAACGGCAATGCTTGCCATCGTCTGTACGGATTCGAGTGGATAGTCCCCGGCAGCCGTCTCACCGCTCAGCATTACGGCATCCGTTCCATCATAGATGGCGTTCGCGACATCACTGGCTTCTGCCCGCGTACAGCGTGGATTGTACTGCATTGAATCCAGCATCTGGGTGGCCGTGATGACCGGCTTGCCGAGCATATTGCATCTTTTGATGAGATCCTTCTGGACCATCGGCACGGATTCCGGCGGGATTTCAACACCCATGTCCCCACGCGCCACCATCAGGCCGTCGGAAACTTCCAGAATTTCATCAATATTGTCGATGCCTTCCTGATTCTCGATCTTTGGAATGATCTTGATGTATTCGGCCGACTGCTCTTCAAGCAGCTCACGTATTTCGAGTACATCACTATTCGTACGTATGAAGCTGGCGGCAATGAAGTCCACACCTTCACCGATTCCGAAGATGATGTCTTCGCGGTCCTTTTCAGTGATGCCCGGAAGTTTTACCGAGACCCCCGGCACATTGACGCCCTTCTTATTTTTCAGCACACCATCATTCAGTACATGACAGTGTATTTCATTGGCGTCGAGGTCGATGTCGTCTATCTTGAGCTCGATCAGTCCGTCATCCAGCAGTATACGGTCTTCTGTGTCGACATCATCAATCAGCCCTGAGTACGTTACAGAAAACTTTTCAGTATTGCCGACAACTTCTTCCATCGATACGGTGATCTCCTGCCCCTTCGACAGTTCAATCTCCCCGTTTTCCATCGTATGTGTACGGATTTCCGGGCCTTTTGTATCGAGCAGGATGGCTACAGTGCGGTTCAGCCTGTCTGCAGTCTTTCTTATGTTCTCGATTCTTGCCCTATGCTCTTCATGATCACCGTGTGAAAAGTTCAGCCGGGCAATATTCATCCCGGCATCTATAAGCTTCTCCAGCATTTCAGGTGATTCGGAAGCCGGTCCTATCGTACATACTATTTTAGTGTTGCGCATTTCAATTCCTCCTATATGGATAGCTCTCTTGAGAGCCTGTATAGACCTTCGTCTATTTTGTGGGTTTCTTCAAAGACCTGGTCGAAGCTTGTCCTGGTCATACGGTTGTTCTCGATTCCGACGGCGTGTCCATGAATATCGTTCAGCAGCAGTTCCACAGCAAATGCACCCAGGCGGGACGCCAGCACACGATCGCTGCCTGTCGGTTTTCCGCCACGCTGCATATGCCCAAGTACACTTTCACGCGTATCTACATTGATGTATTTGCGCAATTCCTCGGCACATTCCGCGGCGCTCATCACACCTTCCGCTACGATGATGATGGAATGCTTCTTGCCGCGTTTCATGCCGGTCTCGATCCTTCCGGCAACCTCTTTGATATCGGAAGGGGATTCCGGAATGAGGATGGTCTCCGCACCACCAGCTACGCCGGCCCACAGTGCAAGGTCGCCGGCATCCCGGCCCATGACTTCGATGATGAACGTCCTTTCATGGCTTGTTGCCGTGTCCCTGATCCTGTCGACTGCATCCAGTATGGTATTCAGTGCCGTATCAAACCCGATGGTATAGTCGGTACCATTGATGTCATTGTCTATGGTGCCCGGCACTCCAACCGTCCGGATCCCCTCTTCATCCAGCCGTTGGGCCCCTCTGTAGGAACCGTCCCCGCCGATGACCACGAGGGAGTCGATTCCGCGTTTCTGAAGATTTTCAATCGCCTTTTTCCTGACATCGGGTTCTATGAATTCAGGACATCTCGCAGAATAGAGCTTAGTGCCTCCCCGCTGGATGATGTCACCGACATCCCCCAGTTCGAGTTTTTTTATATTATCGGTGACAAGGCCCTGATAGCCCTGGTATACACCGTATACCTCTATCCCTTCATATATGCTTTTTCTTACTACGGCTCTTACTGCGGCATTCATGCCGGGAGAATCGCCTCCGCTTGTCAGTACTGCAATTTTCTTCATAGTTCCCTCCGTTAAAACATGATCTTATCTTTAAAATAGCACAACTGCTTATCCTTAGCCATAATTTGAATGGTTGAAACCGTTTTAAAGCCAAAAAAGAACAGTCGGAATCAGGACTGTTCGGTAAACACGCCAATATTCATGTATTTGTCGTAACGGTCATCCATCAATGCCTGGCCATCCATGGACCGGAGTTCATCCAGGTGCCTCTGGATCGCTCCATCAAGGGAGGAGATGACTGCTTCCCTGTCATTATGGGCGCCTCCCTTGGGCTCCATGATGACTTCATCTGCAATGCCGAACGACTTCAGATCCGCTGCTGTAATCTTCAGGGACTCCGCCGCTATCTCCTTGAGGGAGGCATCCTTGAACAGTATGCTTGCTGCACCTTCCGGAGAAATGACGGAATATGTCGCATTCTCGAGCATCAGGAGACGGTTGCATACACCGAGGGCCAAAGCCCCTCCAGAGCCGCCTTCTCCAATGACGATGCTGATCACAGGCACTTTGAGGCCGGCCATCTCTACAAGATTCCTGGCAATGGACTCGCTCTGGCCACGCTCTTCTGCCGCTTTCCCCGGATATGCTCCCTTCGTATCGATGAAGCATATGACCGGACGGTTGAATTTATCCGCCTGTTTCATCAATCGCAGTGCCTTGCGGTAGCCATCCGGATGCGCCATTCCGAAGTTCCTGTGGATATTGCCCTTCGTATCGCGGCCCCGCTGATGGCCGATGACTGTTACAGGACTGCCCTTATATGAGGCGATCCCACCTACGATGGCAGCATCATCACTATGGACACGGTCCCCGAAGAATTCGATGAAATCATCGAACATTTCTTCAATGTATTCCAATGTCGTCGGGCGTTTGGCATACCTGGCAATTTCCACACGCTGCCATGGTGTCAGGCTGCTGTAGACCTCGTCTTTCTTATCGTTGACCTTCTTCTCCAGAAAACTGATTTCCTTCGTCAGATCGAGCTTGTTCTTTGCAGCATATTTCTCAAGTTCTCCAATTTTGTCTTCCAGCTCATAAATCGGCTTTTCAAATTCAAACGCCATGGTCACACCCCACTATGCAGTTTCAGTATTCTTCCGAGATAGTTTTTCATATCCCTCCGGTTGACGACCTCATCCAGCTGTCCATGCTTCAGCAGGAATTCGGCTGTCTGAAAATCGTCCGGCAGTTTTTCCTTGATGGTCTCTTCTATCACACGTCTGCCGGCAAAGCCGATGAGCGCACCCCGTTCAGCAAGGTTGATATCCCCGACGGAAGCGAAACTTGCAGACACCCCACCGGTCGTCGGATTTGTCATATAGGCGATATAGAGGAGCCCGGCCTGATTATGACGCTCAATGGCCACGCTCACTTTAGCCATCTGCATCAGTGAGATGATGCCCTCCTGCATGCGTGCCCCGCCGCTTGCTGTAAAGACGATGACGGGCAAACGGCGTTCGGTTGCATATTCGAAGGTTCTGGCCAGCTTTTCGCCAACGGCAGAGCCCATGCTGCCCATTCTGAAGCGCGAGTCCATGATTGCCACCACAGAGGGTGTACCCTCGATGGTGCCTTCTGCACAGATGACTGCCTCATTCAATCCCGTCTTCTCCCTATCCTTGTTCAGCTTCGCTTCATAGTTCGGGAAGTTCAGGGGATTGGCGGATATGATATTTTCCAGGATCGGTTTGACCGTTCCTTCATCCATGAGGGCCTCCATCCGGTCCGGAGCAGTTATTGGCAGATGGTGCTCGCAGTTTGTGCAGACATTCAATCTTTTATAGAGTTCCTTGGAATACAGTATCTTCTTGCAATTCGGGCACTTGGTCATAATTGACTCGCTGTTTTCAAAAGTGCCGTCGTTGCGGTTGGTTTCATTGACTTTTTTATTCAGTTTGGAGAACAAGTCTTTTAGCATAATAAACCCCTTGCTTCTTTACGATTTGAAAGCTTTTGAATATTTGTCGAGCAGGACATATATCTTCTTCATGATCTGATTGTCATCATCATGGACAGTCGCCTCGTCATCATGATGCTTTGATTTCACATATGCCTCGATCATCTGTTTTATTTCAACTATTTCATTCTGTTGCCTTTCTGTCCTGATCAGATATCTGCCGATGAGCTGGAAAAGCTGATGGCTGTCGATATCGGCCAAAAAGGTCCCTTCTCCACGGCGGACATAGATGATGCCGAGCAGTTCGAGTGCTCTCAATGCTTCTCTTACACTCTGCCTGCTTACATTCAGCTTTTCTTTGAGATACCTCTCACTCGGCAATTTTTCGCCGACCTGGATGTTTTCAGACTCGATGAGATTGTGAATTTCTTCAACAATATTTTCCAGACCTTTTTTTTCCGTCATTTCATCAGACACTATAGCGTCAACCTGCGCGCTTTCTCATAGACTTCATCCGGGTCCACCTTGATGCGGCTGACTCCCGTCTGCATCGCAGCTTTCGCCACCGCCCTCGCTACATTGGGTGCCACCTCTTTATTGAACGGTTCGGGGATGACATAGTTGCTGTTCAGATCGCTCTCATCGATCAGGTCGGCAATCGCAAGGACAGCAGCCTTCTTCATCTCATCATTGATATGCGTCGCCCTGACATCGAGCGCCCCTCTGAAGATGCCGGGGAAGGCCAGCACATTGTTGATCTGGTTCGGAAAGTCACTGCGTCCCGTACCGACTACGAGTGCGCCAGCAGCTTTCGCATCTTCCGGCATGATTTCAGGATTGGGGTTCGCCATGGCGAATATGATCGGATCATCAGCCATGCTTTCCACCATCTCCGCTGTCAGTGCACCTGCAACGGATACACCGATGAATACATCCGCATCTTCGATGACATCACCAAGCTCCCCTTCCTTGTGGGCATGGTTGGTGAAGCGGCTTACCTCAGTTTTCACAGCGTTCATTCCATTGGGCCTGCCTTCATAGATGGCTCCTCTGGAGTCGCACATGATCATCTCTTTGACACCGAAGCTGTGCAGCAGTTTCACGATTGCCACACCGGCAGCACCGGCACCATTCAGAACCACCTTGATCTGGTTGAGGGATTTGCCGGTCAGTTTCAGAGCATTCATCAGACCACTTAGAGTGACGATTGCCGTACCATGCTGGTCATCGTGGAAGACAGGTATGTCCGTCTCACGGCCAAGACGTTCTTCAATCTCGAAACACCTCGGTGCGGATATGTCCTCCAGGTTGATGCCGCCGAAGACAGGTGTGAGCAGCTTTACAGTCCTCACTATTTCGTCCACATCATTCGTATCCAGCGCAAGCGGGAAGGAGTCTACTCCGGCAAAGTTTTTGAACAGGGCGCTTTTGCCTTCCATTACAGGCAGACTCGCCATCGCACCAATATTGCCCAGGCCGAGTACAGCGGAGCCATCGGTGATGACTCCGACAGTATTGCTCTTTATTGTATAGTCGAAAACAGTGCGTTCATCTTCATAGATTTCTTTGCAGGGCTCTGCGACCCCCGGGGAATAGGCGAGGCTCAGCGCCTCCTTGTCTTTTATTTCCACTTTGGAGTTTACGGAAAGTTTTCCTTGCTTTTCTCTGTGCATCTCTAGTGCATCATCTCTTAGGGACAATATGATCTTCCTTTCTTAAGTGGTCATACCACCAATTATATTAACATTATCCAATTTCCATGACAACAGATTCACCCAAGCAGGCGGATATCGGTCAGGCTGATGTGCTGCAGCAGCTTATGGATATTCGATGTTTCAATATTACCAAGCTTTTCCTTCCTGTCAAAATCATGGACGGGTATGCCTGCTTCATCGAGGAGTCCGGAGAGGTCATAATCTTGCGAATTGCGGATGACGACACGTTTCGCCGAACGGATGCAGCCCTCCCGGAACGCCTCCACATCCTCCACTGCATCTATGATCAGCTGCGACTGCGACTTCCTCGTTTCCATCCTTCCGGTCACTGCAACGATTTTGCGGGACAGTTTAGGATGTACATTGAAATAGACTTTCGGGAAGATGACGCCTTCCATCTCCTGATATCCATCGGATATTCTGACGAAGGCCATATTCTGCCCCTTTTTTGTACGTATCGTCTTGATATTCTCAAAAAAGACGAGGTAAGTTCCCTGCCTCTTCTGGTGAAGCAGGGAAAAAGGGATATACTGCAGGGATTTCTGCAATGAAATGATGGGATGATCCGACAGGTGGAAGCCGAAGACTTCCTTCTCCCCTTCTATCTTTTCAATTTCATCCATTTCATCCGCATAATGGTATTCCTTCTTTATATTGAAGCCCAATGTACTTAAAAATGAGTCGTGGGCGTACTCTTCCGAATTCAGTTCATCGAGCATGGGCAGTGACTGGAGCAATGTCTTCCTGTTCTCTTCAAACCCGTCCAGAGCACCAGAGAGAATGAGCTGCGTCAGCACCTTCCTGTTGAGCACCACATCCTTCACACGCGTCTTGAGGTCATAGATGTCCTCGAACGGCCCGTCTTTACGCGCCTCGATCATCGCTTCACTCATCCGGTATGTCACACCCCGGATCATTGAAAAGCCGAGTTGGATGCCATCCACGCTTCTATTGCTCCATACCGAGCGGTTGATATCCGGTGGATGCATTCTGATATGCCTCTGCTTCACCTCATTGATGACCTGTTTGACTTTCGCATCATTGCCGAAATGGTGGGACAGGATGACCGAGTAGAAGATTTCTGGAAACTTCGTCTTGATGTAGGAGAGCATATAGGAGATTCTGCTGTAGGCGACGGCATGGCTCTTTGGGAAGCCGTAATCTGCAAATTCGAGGATCAGATTGAAGATATGGTGTCCCACGTTACTGCTGTATCCGCGCTCTACCGCTCCCTTCTCAAAATGACCACGCTCCCGCTCCAGTGTTTCCCTGTCCTTCTTGCTCATTGCACGTCTCAGAATATCCGCTTCCGCATAGGAATATCCCGCAATTCTGGATGCGATCTGCATGATCTGTTCCTGATAGACGATGACACCGTAGGTTTCCTTGAGGATATCCTTTATATCGGAATGGGGGTATTTGACAGAGGAAGGATTTCTTTTGCCGGCGATGAAATTGGGAATTTCCTTCATCGGACCTGGTCGGTAGAGGGCATTGACAGCTACGATATCCAGAAACTGCTCGGGCTTCATTTCCCGGATGACTTTCCGGATGCCGTCCGATTCCAGCTGGAACACGCCCAGCGTCATCCCGCGGCCGAGCAGCCGGTATACATCGGAATCATCCGGGATATCGCCCAGATTGAATGCATCATCCCACCTTTTTATCTGGTTCACCATATGTTTGAGCAGTGACAGGTTCCTCAGGCCGAGAATATCGATCTTGAGCAGCCCTGAGCCCTCCACTTCATTCATCGGCCACTGGCTCAGGGTGTGCCCCTCACTGAAGATGACCGGCACATTGTCCGTCAGCCTTTCCTCACTGAGCAGCACACCTGCTGCATGTGTGGAAGTATGACGTGGCAGCCCTTCGATTTTCTGGCACAGGGTGGCATAGACACTGTACTTCTGGTCTGCCTGTACAAGCGACTGGAACGCTTCCGTGGCAAACGCCTCTTCCAGTTTCGTACCCGGAGCATCCGGAATGATGCTGGAAATCATTTTCAATTCATCTTCACTGAATCCCAACACCCGCCCCACATCACGTGCCGCCATCTTGGCACTCAACGTTCCATAGGTGACGATATGGGCGACATTCATCTCTCCATATTTTTCAATAAGATATTCGACCACTTCGTCTCTTCTCGTATCTTCGAAGTCTATGTCGATATCCGGCATCGTGACACGCTCGGGGTTCAGGAAACGCTCGAACAGCAGATTGTATTTCAGCGGATCTATTTCAGTGATGTTCAGCAGAAAGGAGACGAGGCTTGCACTCGAAGACCCTCTGCCCGGACCGACATATATCCCCTGCTGCTTCGCATGGTTTACTGCGTCCTGCACAATGAGGAAGTAGTCTTCATAGCCCATCTCCACGATGATTTCGTATTCATATTCAAGCCTTTCCAAGTATGCATTACTGCCATCGGTCTTGACTTCGAGCTGTTCCTTCAGCATATTCCATAGGAAGGCTTTCGAATCATGATTGTCCGCATGCGGATAATGCGGCAATGTCCGCTCCGCCCTGGGCAATGTGACATCACACTTTCCGACCAGTGCCATGTTGTTTTCCAGGTGGCGCCTTTCCGCCTCGTCCAGATCTTCGGACGCCCTTACGAAATCCTCCCCCCGTACATTCCGGATTTCTGCCGGATCGATCCTCCCATTGTCGCGGATGGCGTTCAGCACTTCTTTTGCAGACAGATCCTCCGGGGATATGTAGTTGGCCTGCTTCATGAATACGCTCTGGTACGGTGAGTCCTGCACATCATGACTTGTGTATTTGTCCGTTTCATCAACGGCCATCGCCTCCAGCACACCGATGCCGGATGCATCTTTGGCGATCACAAGGCAGTCATGGATGTTTTTGGCCAGGAAGTTCTGCGGTGTATAGTGGAGATCCTTATAGGAGAGCATGGCTGAAAGACGGATCAGCTCCCGGTATCCCGATGTGTTCTTTGCAATCAGGACCACCGGAATGCCGTTCAGCTGGTTGTCGATCGATATTTCCATGCCGATCAGTGGCTTCACACCGAAATGCTCCGCCCGTCTGACAAAATGGTAGACGCCATGGAGGCGGTTGAAATCGGTCAATGCGACAGCTTCCTGTCCGTCCGAAGACACCTTTTTAAGCAGCTGATCAATTCTGATATTGCTATTCAGAAATTCATAACAGCTGTGCACATTCAAATTGATCATAGGGCTGCCCCCCTTTTAAAGTTTGCTGTCCAACGCTTTAATCAATGCATCCAGTTCCTCACGGGAGGCGACGCTCACTCCGCTTGCCAGAGGATGGCCACCGCCGCCGAATCTTTCTGCCACATCATTGATGACGGTTTTCCTGGAACGCAGCCTGACACGGATCTCGTCCTCCTCTTCGACCGCCATGAACCATATGGCAGCTTCCTCTATCTCCCTGTAGAGGTTGACATGCATGCTCGCCTCGTTGCTGTTGATATCATATTCCTCGAGTATGGACTTCGGCACCCATACAGAAAGTACGCCCTTCTCCGTCATCTCGAAATTGTCGATGAGATACCCTTTGAATTTGAACTGCCTGATGGACTGCCTGTTCATATCGCTCATGTCTTTTGTGGCGTCAAAATTGAACTTCTTCAGTTCAGATGCCACTTTATGCGTCATGCTGCTCGTGTTGTCGAACAGGAACCTGCCGGTGTCCCCGACGATCCCTGCAAACAGCAGCCTGGCTGAAACATCATTGATGTAGTCATTGTCGAAGCCCCATACAAAGGACAGCAGGAATATCAGCTCCGAAGTCGATGATACGCCAGGTTCCACAATATTGAGGTCACCAAAAGGATCGTGATTCGGGTGGTGGTCTATTTTGACGACTTTGTCCCCGAGGGACAGATCTCCGTCAATCCGGTCCACGCCTGCAGTATCCACTACGATGAGGAGCGGCTTTTCGACTGAGGTTGCGGTATCCATTTCCCCGAGGAATGCCAGTGAAGGCTCCGTTTCCCCGAGCGCCGTCACTTTCTTGTTCGGAAAGATCGATTTCAATATCGCCTTCAGTCCCAATTGGGCTCCGATGGCATCGGGATCGGGTCTCACATGCCTCAATATGATGATTTCATCGTACTCGTTGATCATGTTGAGAAGTGTCTTATGATTGCTTTTTAATGTTGGAAATCCATTTATATATTCTGTGAACAATTAAAAATCTCCCTCTATTTGGATTTACTTGGTCAGTATAATAAATTATACTACAATATGGAATGGAGTTGTATCCGATGGAAATGTTATATCAGATTGCTGTCTCCTTTCTCGTCACCGTGCTCCTACTCAGCTTTTTCATGTTCATCCTCTATAAAGTGAGGATGGTAAGGAGCGACCGTGATGTCAGAAAGGCATACTACAACAGCATATCAAGAATCTGGCTTGGTGTATTGATCCTGTCATTCGGTCTTAACACGATGTTCCAGTTTCCTACAGCCGTTTCATATATTATTGGCGTACTGTTCATTGCTGTCGGTGCATATAATATATGGCATTTCAATGCTGCAAGGAAATACTTCAAAGGCAATCTGCCAATTGAAGACAAGGCATGGGCAGACTTCAATCGCAAGTCCGGAAAATAGACAAGTGGATTCCACTTGTCTATTTTTCTTTGTAATATTGGATGAGCAGCATCGCCTTCGAATACATTTCCCCATTCGACAGCGCCTCTATCTCAAGCCTCAGGAACTGGTCTCCCAGGTCCAGTATGTGCCCTTCGATGGCCAGTTCCTGGTTCATCTGGACCAGCTTGATGTTCATCACATTGAGCGTGTCGATATGATAACTGTGGATGCCGTTGTTATTGAGCACCACTTCTGCGAGACGTTCGATGAGCCGCATGAATTCGGACTGCGCGATACTGCCATATTCATCTGTCATGAACGGCATGACTTTGATATGGATACTGTTCTCCTCAATCCTCATCTCCCGGTCCATCAGCGTGTCCGAGGAGAGGGCGCTGCCAAGCTTGCTTGACTCCCTCTGCTTGAATACATCCCGGCGGTGCACAATGCCTACCAGCGTGCCATCCTCTTCTACGACCGGGACGATATTCAGCTGATGCCAGCTCATCAGCTGCCTTAGACGCTGCAGTGTACTGGAAGTGGTCGCAACTATGTCGGAAGGGGTCGCATCCACCCCTCTTTCAATCAGCTCTGGAAGTTCGGAGGACTTTATCACACCTTTGTATTTTCCCTCTGCCGTAAGCACTGTAATCTTATCCGCCGGGAAATACTCCTTCCCGGCATCCCTCTTGATATCATAGACATACTCGTCCTGCCTGATGACAAGATCGCTCGCGGTAATCACATTCGTCATCAGGAGCATGCTGTAGAGTTCCCTTTGGATGATCGATGCAACGGAGAATGTATCCGCTGTGGTCGATATGACCGGGAGCGCCAGTGCTTCGGCTTTTCTGAGGATTGCAGCATCCGCACCGAAACCACCTGTAATCAGTATTCCAGAGTAGTTTTCGAGCGCACGCCACTGGGCATCCTCCCGGTTCCCGACGATCAGGAGCGCCCCTTCTTCCAGGTAGGTTTCCAGTGCGTCCGTACGCATCGCACCGATGATGAATTTACTGATTTCACGGTCCAGTCCTTCCGCACCGGCCAGTACCTTGCCTTCGATCACCCGGTTCACCTGCTCGAAACTCAGGTTTCCTTCTATGTATTGCGCTTTGGGGGCGACTCTGATCGTGCCGACCCTTTCGATTGTTTTGACCAGACCTTCCTTTTCAGCATCCTTTATCGCCCTGTAGCTCGTCCCATCCGAAACACCGAGATGGGCAGAGATCTGCCTGACCGAAATTTTAGCGCCTTCCGGGAGGCTGTATATATATTCAAGAATTTCATCATGTTTTGACATCTAATCACCTGGCATCCATTTTATAAAAATGAGGAACACCACTCCTGGTGTCCCCCACCTGTCATTATATTCAGAATCCCTATTGAAAATCCACCGTTTCGCCCGGTTTCAATACCTGGACCTGTGTCTTTGCCCTGCTTTTGAATGCTTCCGCATCCTGTTTGATCGGAGGGAAAGTGTCATAGTGCACCGGCACGGCAACTTTTGGACGGATCAGTTCGTCTGTTGCATGGGCCGCATCTTCGATGCCCATTGTAAAGTGGTCGCCGATTGGTACAAATGCCACATCGAACGGTCCATTGAGGTCGGAAATGAGCTTCATGTCACCGAAAATCCCTGTATCACCGGCATGGTAGACTTTCTTCTCTCCCGCTTCGATGATGATGCCCGTCGGCATCCCCGTATAATGTACATTGCCTTCATCATCGGTGAAGCTGGAACTGTGGAAGGCATGTACAAATTTTATCGAACCGAATTCGAACGACTTCCTACCGCCGATGTTCATTCCGATTGTCTCGAGCCCCTGGCCTTCAAGATAGCCGGCCAGCTCCACGGGAGCGACAACCGTAGCATCATTGTTTTTCGCAATCGTGACTGTATCCCCCACATGGTCGTTATGGCCATGGGTCAGGAGTATATAGTCCACTTTTACATCATCTGCGTTCAAATCCGTCAGTTCATTGCCATTGATGAACGGATCCACGATGACTTTTGAATCATTGTTTTCGAGTTGGATGATTGAATGGCCGTGATAGCTTAATTTCATGAAATCCTTCCTTCCTGAATGATTGTTGCATGTTATTACTTTACCCGAAGACCTTCGATTCATTCATTATTATGATACAATTTTTATGAGGTGAAATATATGAAAACGATTCATCTGAATCATGAACTTTCCAAAGATTATACATCTGAAATATTGGCAAAACCGGATTTCAGCACACCAAATTTGGCCCTCACGGGCATGAAGAAGGCGCTGTATCCAGGCAGCGAACACTTCGTTTCCATCAACCACTGGGAGGAATCGGATCCCTTCCTGCAGAAGAACATCATCGTGGAGACCGTACGCATGCTAGAGGATGCCGATGGCTTCATCACCGATCAGATTTTTGAGGACCGCCATCATCACATCAATCTGACGTTTGTCAGTGAACTCTCAAATATCATCGGCAACCGCCATTTCATCGCCGGTCCGAGCTTCAGCAAGGTACCTCCATTCCTCCAGAGCCGGCTGCTCGATGAACTTGTTTCACACGATGTATCAGGTGTGATGTATGACGTAAGGGATATGGATCCGGACGACTTCAATGCACTGCAGCCCCTCGCAAAACTGAAGATCCATGCAAAAAAGCGCATCGTCCTCATACCGGTCGTCAAAGACGAAGAACAGAAGAAGGCATTGACACGCAACATCCCTTTCGAGGTCGTCTGTGTTGCAGAGTGATGTTTATAATCCCTTTATAGGGGAATAAAGTATGCAACACTCATGCAAAGGATGTGTCAATATTGCAAGCTGTAACTGTACAAGGAAAAAGCAAAGTCAAGGTTAAGAAGATGAAAGCGCCCGAAATACAGGAAGGAACGGACATGATCATCAAAGTAACATCCACAGCCATCTGCGGTTCGGACCTGCACCTTTATAGGAAGAGTATGCCCATATCAGATGACTACATTATCGGACATGAACCGATGGGCATCGTCGAAGAAGTCGGACCAGGCGTCCAGAAGATCAAAAAGGGCGACCGCGTAGTAATCCCATTCAACATCAGTTGCGGGGAATGCCACTTCTGTCAGAATCAGATGGAAAGTCAATGTGATGTTTCAAACCCACACAATGACACTGGTGCCTACTTCGGTTTCTCTGAACAGTTCGGGAACTATCCGGGCGGACAGGCAGAATACTTAAGGGTACCTTATGCTGACTTCACTTCATTCGTTGTACCGGAAGATAGCGAACTCGAAGATGAAAGCGTATTGTTCCTATCCGATGTCATGCCTACAGCATACTGGAGCGTAATCAATAGCGGTGTCAAAAATGGAGATACAGTGATCATCCTCGGCTCCGGTCCCATTGGCCTGATGGCACAGAAATTCGCCTGGATGAAAGGCGCCAAACGTGTCATCGCCGTCGACCATGACCCTATCAGGTTGAACCATGCCAAACACACAAACAATGTTGAAACGTTCAACTACAAAGAATACGACGACGTTGGCAAGAATCTTCATGAATCCACCAAAGGTGGTGCCGAAGTCGTCATCGACTGCGTTGGAATGGACGGCGAGATCACGGCGAAGGACCGCATCAAGACACTCGGCGGACAGATTGGAACAATCGATCCGATCATCACCGCTGCAGACTCGGTCAAAAAATTTGGAACCATCCAGTTGACTGGCGTCTATGGTGCCCCGGCAACAGGCTATCCGCTGCCAAAGATTTTCTCAAGAAACGTTACAGTAAAAAGTGGCCAGGCGCCCGTCATACATTTCATGCCTGAACTCTACAGAATGGTGGAGGACGGAAAAATAGACCCGACGGATATCATCACGCATAATGTTCCGCTTAAAAAAGCGGAGAAGATGTACAAGATATTCGATGGCCATGAAGATGAATGTATAAAAGTCGTCATGAAGCCATAAAATTCAATATTGAAAAAGGCCTGCAGCGCACACACTCGCTCTGCAGGCCTTTTCTATTGGACAATCACATTCTACAGAAGCTCGTTCACATCTTTGTATTCCAGGTTCTGCGCTTCCGCCACGGCCTTGTATGTAACATGGCCACCGAGCGTATTGAACCCACCGAGCAATGATGGATTTTTCTTAGCTGCTTCACTATAGCCTTTATTCGCAATCTGGAGCCCATATGCCATCGTTGCATTCGTCAATGCGATTGTGGAAGTGCGTGGTACGGCACCCGGCATGTTTGCTACGGCGTAGTGGACGACGTCATGCTTGAAGTAGATCGGATCATCATGCGTCGTCACCTTGTCGGTCGTCTCGAAGATGCCGCCCTGGTCGATGGCGATATCCACAACCACAGAGCCGGCATTCATGGATCGGATCATATCTTCAGTGACGAGACGGGGTGCACGTGCCCCGGGAATAAGTACTGCTCCGACGACGAGATCGCTGTTCTTGACCGCCTGGGCAATGTTCAACGGAGAGGACATGAGCGTCTGCACACTTGTGCCAAACAGGTCATCCAGTTCCCTCAGTCGTTTAGGGTTAAGGTCCAGTATCGTTACATCGGCTCCCAGTCCAACAGCCATCTTGGCAGCATTGGTTCCAGCCATGCCGCCGCCGATGATCGTCACCTTGCCGCGTGAGACACCAGGTACGCCACTCAGCAGGATGCCTTTCCCCCCATTGATCTTCTGGAGGTATTCTGCGCCGATCTGCGTCGCCATACGCCCCGCCACTTCACTCATCGGTGACAGCAATGGAAGGGAACCATCGGGCAGCTGGATCGTTTCATATGCAATGGCAGTGACCTTCTTCTCAAGAAGCGCCTGTGTCAGCTCTTTTTCAGGAGCCAGGTGAAGATATGTAAACAGGATCATTTCCTCCTTGAAATATCCGAATTCCTCCGGCAGCGGTTCCTTGACCTTGACCACCATTTCGACATCCCACGCTTCATCGGCAGTGTCTACAATCTTTGCACCCGCATCAGTGTAGTCCACATCCTCAAAATAGGAGTCTGCCCCTGCATCCTTCTCCACCAGCACAGTATGGCCTGCTTCAACAAAAGCATGCACCCCACCCGGTGTCAGGCCAACCCTGCTCTCATTGTTTTTGATTTCCTTAGGCACACCAATTCTCATTTTTGAAACCCCTTTCATTTATAAACTTCGCAACGAGACAATTGTATCATAGAGTTAACAAATTAGTCATGAAGTTCCCTTGTAAAAAGTTATAATTTTCTCAAAATGTGGTATAGTATACATGAAAGCGATACAGCAAGGAAAGGGGTATTTAAAATGCTTAAGTATGATAACATTCTAATCGCAGTAGACGGATCCCGGGAAGCTGAATGGGCGTTCCACAAA
Organism: Salinicoccus sp. Bachu38; assembly: GCF_038561955.2. Taxonomy (NCBI): domain Bacteria; kingdom Bacillati; phylum Bacillota; class Bacilli; order Caryophanales; family Staphylococcaceae; genus Salinicoccus; species Salinicoccus bachuensis. The sequence goes on from NZ_CP138333.2 coordinate 1,567,626, forward strand.
GCAATCGACATCGCAAAGCGTAACAACTCCAAGCTTTCCATCATCAACGTCATCGACACGCGCTCCTTCGCTTCAGTAGAAGCCTACGACCGTACCATTTCACAGCGTGCCAATGATTTCGCCCAAAAACTGCTTGATGGCTACGAAGCACTTGCCCTGGACAGAGGCGTCGAAGAAGTCGACAAGATCATCGACTACGGCTCTCCAAAGTCCATCATCCCGAAGAAAGCGGTCAAAAAGACAGGCGCCGACCTGATCGCCTGTGGTGCCACAGGTCTCAATGCTGTTGAACGCTTCATCATCGGCTCCGTATCAGAAGCCATTGTCCGCCATGCACCTTGTGATGTACTGGTCGTCAGAACTGAGACACTGCCGGATGATTTCGAACCTGTTGTCGCAACGGAAGAATTCATGAACGAAAATAAATAACTGCCATTGAAAAAGCCCCTGGAATGCTGAGCATTCCAAGGGCTTTAAATTTATAGTCCGGCGATTCTCATGACATCCCTTGCGATCATGACTTCTTCGTCTGTCGGGATGATGATGATCTTGACCGGTGAATACGGGTGGTTGATGAATTTCTCCTGCCCCCGTACATTGTTCATTGATGGATCGAAGTACACACCCATGAACTCGAGGCCTTCGATGACCTTCTCGCGGACGATGTTCGAATTTTCACCAACACCGGCTGTGAAGATGATGGCATCCAGACCGCCCATACGGGTCGCATATGAACCCATATACTTATGAATCCTTTCACCAAAGACTTCAAGTGCCAGAATGGCCCTCTCGTTACCCTTCTGCGCCTCGCTTTCTATATCACGGAGGTCACTTGAGAATCCACTCACACCGAGGAGTCCGGATTCCTTATTGAGCACATTCAGTACTTCAACTGCCGATTTGCCGGTCTTCTCCATGATGTACGGGATCAGCGCCGGATCGATGTTTCCGGACCGTGTACCCATGGTCACGCCGGCAAGGGGGGTGAAGCCCATGGAAGTATCCACGGATTTTCCGCCTTTGACTGCAGCGATGCTTGCACCATTGCCGAGGTGACAGCTGATCAGCCTCAGCTCCTCCAGTGGTCTGCCGAGGAGTTCACTGGCGCGCTGTGTCACATATTTATGACTCGTGCCGTGGAAGCCGTATTTTCTGATGCCGTAATCCTTATAATAATGATACGGCAGGCTGTACAGGTAGGAACTCTCAGGCATGGTCTGGTGGAATGAAGTATCAAAGACCGCCACATGCGGAACATCCGGAAGCAGCTCCCTGAATGCATTGATCCCCATCAGATTGGCCGGGTTGTGGAGGGGCGCAAGTTCACTGAGCTCCTGGATGTGGTGGGCCACTTCATCATCTATCAGCACAGAATCGTCGAATGTTTCGCCACCATGGACCACCCTGTGGCCGCTTGCTTCAATATCATTGATGTCTTTGATGACATCGTATTCCACAAGTTTCTTGAGCATGAGGTTCACGGCTTCTTCGTGATCTTTGAAATCCTGTTCCAGTTTATGCTTCTCTCCATCGATGGTGATGGAGAAGATGCCATTTTCAAGCCCTATGCGTTCCACAAGACCCTTGGCAATCTCTTTCTCTTCGGGCATTTCAAACAATTGGAATTTAAAAGATGAACTGCCTGCATTTATAGCAATAATCTTAGACATAACTTCCTCCCGATATATTAATTCCTAGCATAACTATCATACCATGATTCCGTCTGTTCCAAGAAGTGTTTGAATTGTGATGCATTCTTGAAGTCAGGAACATCCCCGATGAGCACTTCGTTATTTTTGAGCGGTGAGAAGTTCTTCTTCATCACGATGATGGACTTCCGCTGATTTTCAGTTTTGAAGATGCTCTTCGGCAGGTTCAGGAACATGAGCAGTGTCGCGCTTTCAGACAGGTACTGCTTAATCGTTTCATTATCCTTCTCCAGCATATCCGATGGGACGACGAATACACCGATACCGTCATCCTTGACGTAGGTCATGGCACTTTCGAGCATCAGGAGGTGTGCAAAGCTTCTCCCCTTTTTGAAAGCGGTGGTGAATCCGTCCACTTCCAGTGGGTAATAGCCGATTGGCAGGTCACCGATTGCTGCATCCACCTGGTTTATACGTGCAGGTTCAATGATATCCTGCGGGTAGATGTCCATCGGAACTTCCAGGAATTCGCATAGATTTGCATTCAGACGCGCCAGTACAGGATCCACTTCAATGCCATTCAATTGAGCGTTTTCCACCTGTTCCTTCACTGTCATGGAGAGGTGGCCCGTACCGCTTCCTGCATCAAGGATTTCCACGGAATTTCCATTGAAGAGCTGGACCAGGTGCGCCACCATATAGCCGATCGAGTCGGGCGTCAGCTGGTGGTTCGGCTGGACCTGCTCCTTCTGCACCTGATAGAGATAGGCGAACTGGAACGCTTTTCTCCGTTCATCGAACGACCCTTCACCTTCGACATACAAAAGGGCTTCTCCGAGCGCTTCAAGTCTCGATGCATCGGGGTTCTCAGCTATCAGCTGATCTGCTTCCTGTATGATTTTCTGATACGTTTTTTCCATATTTGTCTGTTCCATAAAATCTCCTCATTGCCATAAAATATGGACTGCCAGTAGGTGGCAGTCCAGAATCTTTTTACTATTATATTACATTGATTGCAATGCTTCAATTGCTTTGTCGTAATCCGGGTGATCTGTACCTTCAGCTACATACTCGACGTACACTACCTTGTTGTTTTCGTCCAGGATGAACACGCTGCGGGCGAGAAGCCTCAGCTCTTCCATCACAACCCCGTAGTTTTCGCCGAAGGAAAGGTCTCTGTGGTCACTCAGCGTAACTGCGTTTTCCAATCCTTCATCCGCCGTCCATCTCTTCTGTGCAAACGGCAGGTCATTGGAGATCGTCAGAACTTCGACATTATCGACGCCGGCTGCCCTTTCGTTGAACGTCTTCGTCTGTGTGCTGCAGACCCCTGTATCAATCGAAGGAATGACGCTGATGAGCTTCCTCTTTCCTTCATAATCACTGAGATTGACTTCTTCCAAACTTGTGTTGAGTACCGTGAAGTCCGGTGCCTGGTCCCCGACTTTCAATTCTTCCCCTGTCAGGGTCATCGGATTTCCTTTAAATGTTACGTTTGCCATGTCCAATCATCCTCCTGGTATAGTTACTGTCCATCATATGTTTCCCTTAAATAGCGGGCTTTAATCATGTTCTTATAACTTTGATAGTTGTTCTTGACGACATATGTGTCAGCAAAGAAGTCATGCAGCCCGATTCTGTTCTCCGTGAAAATGACCATCAGGTATGGCAGGTAGAAGAGCTGGTTGTTGATGAACCGTCCAACCAGTTCACGATAGATCACTTGAGCAAAAGTCAATCTTCTGCCGTCCTGGGAGATTACGCTGATGCCGGTGATCATCTTGCCGAGCGTCTGCTGGAAGAAGTGCGTCATCAGCACAAAATAGGAGAAATATATGAGTGCTGTCATAATGTTATCAATACTGAAGAATGGTATCCACAAATATGCATCCCTGATTTCAAAAACATTCAGGATGGGATAGATGAGGATCTGTGACACCGCCCACAGTATGATGATGTCGATGATATAGCTGAAGAATCTCGTGAAAAAATGTGCCGTGGCCATGTAATCCAGCTTATCGAACAGTGTATCGTGTTCCGGTCCATATCTTTCATTCTGTTCCAAACAGACCCCTCCTTACTGTTCATACAGGTACATCGGTTGGACGCCCTGTCTGTTCTTGAGTAGTGACTCTATCTGTGCAATTTCCGTGTCTCCAATGAAGCCATTGATGAATTCCTTTGCCTTATAGCTGAAGGAGATCTGATTGTTTCCACCACGTCCATATTCTATGACTTCAGGGTTGCCTCCGACATTCTCCTTGAGCTCGGCCAGTGCATCTTCAAGATATCCCATCTGGTCGACGAGACCATTCTCCATTGCATCCTCACCAAGGTAGATCCTGCCGTCTGCAAGGTTCTCGACTTCCGCCTGACTCATGTCCCTGCCTTCGGCAACGACATTGACGAAGTCCTGATACATACTGTCGACCATGCCCTGGACATATTGCTCCTCTTCCTGAGTCGGATCCTTATGGCCGCCAAGCATCTCCTTCATATCCCCACTTGCATATGTTTCGAATTCGATACCGTAATCTTCTGCAAGCTGACTGTAGTTGATGCTCTGCATGATGACGCCGATCGATCCTGTAAGCGTCTCGTCAGAAGCATAGATCTGGTCAGCGGGTGCTGATACGTAGTATCCGCCTGATGCCGCCATGCCTGCCATCGAACTGTAGATGGTCTTGCCCGCTTCTTTTGCCTCCACAAGATACTTATGTATCTCGGCACTTTCGTAGACGCCACCACCCGGGGAATCCACGTTAAGAAGCACGCCTTTGATGCTGTCATCACCTATGATTTCCTTCAGGGCCTCCACCGTCATCGTGTGATCGTATGCTTCCGTGTTGAACATGTTCGACGAACCTGAATCCATGATCGTCCCTTCGATGTTCAGGATGGCGATCCTGCTGTTCGCGTCCCCTGCTTCCACTACAAAGGAAGGTGGAAATTCACTGCCCGCATACTCTTCGAATACATCTTCCCAGTTGCTTGCCCACATGGCGTTGAAAATCGATGCGATGACGCCGAAAACAAGCAAGGCCAATGCAATGACAACTGCAATTATCCTTTTCACATTAACATCCCTTTCTGATTATGCTATATACTGCTATTATGATACCATATACTTATTATTAACAGGAAACGGGAGTGAACTGCTTGATCAATTATAAAACCGTCTACTTCTATGCTCCTCATGGAGAAGAAACGCAAGAAATCAGAGAAGAGCTTTCAGAGCTGTTCAATAGGCTCGGCATAAGCACTGTCGAATCCGACAAGGAAGCGGACATAATTGCCTCCCTCGGTGGAGACGGCGCCTTCCTACAGGCAGTCAGACGCAGCAATTTCAGAGAGGATTGCGTCTACCTGGGCATCGCAATCGACAACGCCAGATACTTCTATGTGGATTTCCACTATCAGGATATAAGAAGTCTCGAAGAGGCATTTGAAAAAGATGATATCGATGTCAGGAACTACCCTGCCCTGGAAGTCAAAGTGAATGACAACAAACCAAGCTATTGCCTGAATGAATTCACACTCCGTTCAAGCATCGTCAGAACAATAAAAATGGATGTATACATCAATGATTTCCTCTTCGAACAGTTCAATGGGGACGGCATACTTGTTTCCACTCCGACAGGCTCGACCGGCTACAACAAATCGATTGGCGGCGCAGTCGTCGATCCGCTGATCCGTGCCATGCAGGTGACGGAACTGGCAAGTGTCAACAACAACACCCACCGCACACTCGGTACAAGCTTCCTCCTGAACAGGGAGCGTCCTCTGACCCTGCTGATCGACAAGAACACCGACTACTATCCGGTCATGTCCCTGGATAATGAGGCACTGAGCGTACGCAATACTGAAAAGGTGGAGCTGAAGATGAGCGATAAGCTGATCAAGACACTGAAATTGAAGAACAATACATTCTGGCATAAGACACAAAGAAACTTCCTCTGATGGATCAGAGGAAGTTTTTATATGTTCGACTGGAAAAAGTCATATAGGTTGGCGAGGATGAGTATCGACGTGACGATGATGAACAGCGCCTTCACATAGCCGACGCCTTTGGAAATCGCCATATGGGCACCGGCATACGAACCGAGGATCATGCTGGCTCCCATGGCGAGGCCATATGTGTAATTCACTTCACCCATGATGATGAAGAGCAGCAGTCCACCGATGTTGCTGCCGAAGTTCAGCACTTTGGCGTTCCCGGCGGACCTCAGGAAGTCAAAGCCGGAAAAAAGCATCAGAAACATCAGAAATGATCCCGTCCCTCCACCCATGAATCCGTCATAAAATCCGATGATGATGACGAAAAATATAAGAAAAACAACTTTTTTCCGGGTGAATACCGCCTTCTTCTCAATACCGCCCCAGTCCTTTTTCACCAATGTATAGATGAGCACGAAAATGAGCATGACCAAAACGAGGGGCTTCAGTATCTCCCCCGGCATCCTGACTGCCAGAAGTGCCCCGCATATGGAAAGCAGGAAGCTGAGCGGGAAAAGCTTCATCACCATCCGGAAGTCGACATGCCGCGCCCTCAGAAACTTCAAGGAGCTTGTCAAGGACCCGAAAGATGAGGCAAGCTTGTTCGTACCAAGCGCAGTGGCGGGGCTCATGCCTGTTGCCAGCAGGGCAGGAATGGAAACCAGCCCGCCCCCGCCGACCACGGCATCGATGAACGCCGCCAGAAAACCAAGCGCGATGACCAGCAGCAGAGCGGAAAGTTCGATATCCGGCATCTGGCCTAGAGCAATGACCTGAATGCTTCTTTTTCTTCTGCATCGTTCACAGAATAGCATTCAATACCAGCCAGTGCCTTTTCGATCATCGGTTCGAAATCCACCTTGGATTCGAACTTCTCGACCTTCTCCACCACAGGCTTCGTCTTCGGTGATTTGGGTTTGAATATGGTACAGCAGTCTTCATACGGCAGTACGGACGTCTCGTAGGTGCCATAGTTGCGTGCCATGGCTACAATTTCATTCTTCTCCAGTGTCAGCAGTGGCCGGAGCACTGGGAAATTTGTGACTGCATTGATTGCGTGCATGCTGGCCAGCGTCTGTGAAGCGACCTGCCCTAGGTTTTCACCATTGACGATCGCCTTCGCATCGACCTGTTTTGCCAGACGCTCTGCGATGATGAGCATGATCCGCCGCGTCGTCGTCATGGACATGTTGTCCGGAATCCAGTCATATATCTTCGTCTGCAGCTCCGTGAAAGGTACGATATGGAGTTTGATGTCCGCCCCTGTCCGTTTCGACATGATGTCGACCAGCTGCTTGACCTTTTCGGTCGCCTGAGGGCTCGTATAAGGCGGGGAGTGGAAATGAATCGCTTCAATCTCTACACCCTTTTTCATCACTTCCAGTCCTGCAACCGGAGAATCGATGCCTCCCGAGAGCATCAGCAGTGCCCGGCCGCCTGTTCCAATCGGCAGCCCGCCGATGCACTGCCTCACTTCATGATACATGTAGATGCCGTCGATCCTCACTTCCACCATGATCTGATGCTCGGGATGTTTTACATCGACCTCCAATTTCGGCACATTATCCAGCACATATCCACCGAGCATCTGCTGGATATCGAACGTCTTCAGATGATAGCTCTTATCTGCCCGCTTGACCTCGATCTTGAAGGTATCCCCCTCACCGAACCCGTTTGCGAAATGGACGGCCGTGTCCTTCATCGCCGCTTCAGACCGTTCGAGCTTCGCCACCGGGGACACGCTCAGTATTCCGTTCACATTCTCCAGAGCATCCATGACTGCGCCAGGTGCCTCGTCACCCAAAGTAATATAGGCGCGGTCCCAATGTGCATTGAGTTCAACATCAAAATCCGCCAATGCACGCTTCATATTTTGTCTCAACGCGTTGATGAACATCTTCCTGTTCCTTGTCTTCAGGGTGATTTCACCGTATCTCACCAGAATATGGTCATAAATCATTTCAATACATCTCCTATTTCATTATGCACCGCCTGCAGTGCGGTGATCAGTCTTTTCACTTCTGCGTCTCCAGTCTGGCTGCTGAAGGAAATTCTTATGCTGCCTTCTATCACCGGTTGTGTATTCCCCATGGCGAGCAGTGTTTCGTTCAGCTTACTGAGCTTTGATGCGCATGCACTGGTCGTCGAGACGAAGATATCATGGCTGCCGAGCGCATTGACCACAACTTCCCCTTTTGCACCAGTGAATGAGATATTCATAATATGCGGCACACCGGAAGGCTGGATTTGAACCGCATGGAACCCGTCCAATGCCTCTCTGACCTGTCTGTTATAGGCAGCCACCCGTGTATATGATTCGTCCAGCTGCTCATCACTTATTCTCAACGCCCGGGCCATTGCTGCAGCCCCCGGCAGATTGACGGTGCCACTTCTGATATTCCCTTCATGCCCGCCTCCGTATGTGATGGCGGACAGTGTCTTCACTTCCTTCGCCATGAGCGCGCCGACACCTTTCACTCCATGAAATTTGTGGGCGCTGATGCTGACGGAGTCCGCTTCGCTGTAATCCACCCTGATCTTGCCGACAGCTTGTGTCGCATCGACATGGAAGTGTACCCTCGGGTATTGCTTCAGGACTTCGCAGATTTTTTCAATCGGCTGGATGCTGCCGACAATATTGTTGACTGCCATTACAGTGACGAATACGACATCATCATCGAGCAGTTCCCCGAGATGCGCCATATTCACTGTTCCGTCAGACAGGGCGCGGATATACCGGACGTTGAACCCTTCATCTTTCATCGCTTCTGCCACATTAATGACACTCGGGTGTTCAAGTTCGCTGATGAGCATCGTCCTGCCGAAGGGCTTCTTATGGCGAAGTACACTCTGGACTGCGATATTGTTGCTCTCCGTTGCGCCGGAGGTGAATACGCAGTCATGATTCCCGAGACCCATCAGATCAATAACCTGCCTTCTCGATGCTTCCAGCAGCTTTGCCGCTTCCCGCCCTGCCTGGTGGATGCTTGCCGTATTGAAATAGTACGACCTGTTGACATTCATATATGTGTCCAGCACGTCATCATATGGACGCGTCGTTGCTGCGTTATCCATGTATATCAAAATATCACTCCTTAAATAAAAGGGACTCGGGATCTGTCATCCCAAGTCTCCTATTCTATCGCTTATCAAATTCTTTCTCAATACGTTCTGCTGCACCCGGCTCCACTTTGTCGAGTGCCATCCTGACAATCTCCAGTGCACGCTTGTAGCGATTCTCCCTGAAGAGGCGTTCCGCTTCATTCAGCTTATGGCTGAAGTCCGGGTCGTCCCTTCTGTAGCGGTTGCCGTATTGGATCATGACTTCCGTCAAGCGGGCTTCCTGGAGTATTTCATATGCTTCCTGCTCATATTTATTCATCAGGATTACAGTGCGGTTCACCTTATCCTTGATGTACTGGACATTCAAAGGACGCCGCTTAAAATACTTGTTGATTTCTTTGACATCTATGTCCAGCTCGTTTTTCATGACCAGGAACTTTTCGGGAACGCTTGTAAGGTTCGAACCGAGAAGTTCCCTGTAGATTTCCTCTTTCCGGTCCTGGACCAGCAGTGCATTCTCCCGTGCCTCCGCCTCATCTTCGCGCAGGTTGATCAGGTACTGCTGGATCTGCTGCTGCTCTTCGTTGATGGAGCCGATATTACCCTTGATGTACTCCAGATTGTCGAGTACTTCGCTGTACCGTGCCATCGTCTTGGAAGTTTCGGAAATGATCTCGTCATAGACTTCGATCATGCTTTCGATTTCATGCTCGTACTTCTGAACCTGATGGATATCCGTTTCATTGATGTGGAACTGCTCTTTGACATAATCGATCTCCGTGCGCAGCGTATAGTTCATATCCTTTGCATGAAACAGGTTGTCCGTAATGATATCCTTTTCGTGATCGACCTTCGTCTTCGCCATGACCTCGTGCTCCACGAGTTCAAGCATGTCATCCAGCTGGGTATTGATATCATCCAGGATGTCCCTGGCTTCATCGAGTTCAAGGCGTGTGATCAGCGGCTCCACAAGGTTCAGTTTCCCTTTGAGTGTGGCCAGTTTGCCTTCCACTTTGATGTGTTCAAGGTCATATCCTTCCGCTTTCAGGTCACGGCATCCGAAACGCACTTCCTGGAACTGCTGGGGCAGATCCTTCTGGACCTCTTTGATCAGGAGCGGTATTTCATCCATGTTCTCCTTGAGGATGGAGAGCTCTTCATGCACTTCATCTATCTCCTTGTTCGCAGTGACATAGTTGCCCTCGTTCACCTGTTTTTCGTACGCTTTCAGTTCGGGTTCATATGTCTCTATCAGCTTTTCAAGATGAGGCTGTGCATCCCCAAACTGATGTCCGTTCGCAAGCACATCACGCTTCGCTTCGCGGTAGAGCCGCTCCGCTTCATTGTACTTCCTCTCGCCCTCTTTGTTCGCGTCGATCAGCTCATGGATTTCACCGGACAGTTCCTTGTACTTCCCCTCGACGCTTTCAAGCTTTGCATTTGCACTTTCAGTCTTTGCACGACTGTCATTGAAACGAAATTTCTCAACATCTTCAGTAGCCTGATCCAGGTCATTTTGGGCCTCTACCAGAGAATGTTTAAGTACGTTCTGCCAGTCCGACTGCCAAGTCTTGTACAGGGACCGTGCTTCGCCATGGAGATTGTAGTTCTTGACTTTGACAAGCTCGTCCTGAAACGGCAGATTCCGCATTCCCTCGAGTTTTACATATTGCGTCTTTATGTCATCTTTTCTGATGTTACGCATATATAACAGCGTGCCGATCGCGATTACGATGGCAAGTATGACAACGATTAAAACATAGACCCACATACAGCTACCTCCTAAGTATATAATTAGATTATAGCTTAAAAAATTGAAAGAAAAAACATATAAATGTATAATTCATTAATATTTATATAGACAGGGTGATTAAATGTTTACAGAAACTCAAATCAAAGACTACACACAACTGAACCAGATGCTCAAAGGCCTGATTGAAGACGAGACGGACCGCATCGCCAATCTGTCCAATGCGTCAAGCCTGCTCAACGTATTCCTCGAAGACATCAACTGGGTCGGCTTCTACCTGTATGACGAAGCGGCAGACGAGCTCGTGCTCGGCCCGTTCCAGGGACTGCCCGCCTGCGTGAGGATCCAGAATGGAAAAGGCGTCTGCGGCCTTGCCTTCAAGGGAAATGACATCTTCATCGTCGATGATGTCACACAATTCCCCGGACACATCGCATGTGATGCAAACAGCCGTTCGGAAATCGTCGTACCGATCTACAAGGACGGTACACCAATCGGCGTACTCGATATCGACTCCCCCACTTTCGACCGTTTCACGGAAGAAGACCGCAAGGGGCTCAGCGACTTCGTGGAAGTATTGAAACAGTATATCTAGAAGAACGTCCATTGACAAGCATCAACCATTTGTGTATAATCATTAATTGTGTAAATGAACGGATTAAGTAGCGGATGACCATTACATGTCAGCATGCGGTTCCCTTGGTGGTGTGCTGCGTAACTGATGCTATAAGGCGAAGGCACTTAAAATCGCATGCCCATGTAAGTGGTTATCACCCTTATGATGTCTTTTGCATAGACAAAACAATAAGGAGGAGTCAAAATGGCTCGTTTTACAGGTTCAACTTGGAAAAAGTCCCGCCGTCTCGGAATCTCACTGAGTGGCACAGGCAAAGAACTCGAACGCCGTCCGTACGCCCCTGGTGACCACGGCCCAACACAAAGAAGAAAGCTTTCCGAATACGGAATGCAGCTTCAGGAGAAGCAGAAGCTCCGTTTCATGTATGGAATTACTGAACGCCAGTTCCGTACAATCTTCGACCGTTCTGCAAAAATGAAAGGTGTTCATGGTGAAAACTTCATGATCCTTCTCGCTTCCCGTCTGGATGCAGTTGTATACCAGCTCGGACTTGCAAGAACACGCCGTCAGGCGCGTCAGCTCGTCAACCACGGTCACGTGACTGTAGATGGCAAACGTGTGGATATCCCATCCTTCACGCTTAAAGCTGGTCAGACTATCGGCCTGCGTGAAAAATCCCGCAACCTCGATATCGTCAAAGAAGCGATCGAGTACAACAACTTCGTGCCTGAATACCTTACATTCGACGAAGAAAAAATGGAAGGTACTTTCGTACGTCAGCCAGAGCGTTCCGAGCTCGCTGCTGAAATCAACGAACAGCTTATCGTCGAGTACTACTCCAGATAATAGGTTGAAACAGTACCCAAAAGGCTCCAAATCCTCATATGAGGATTTGGAGCCTTTTTTATTATCATGTATAACCCGTCAAATCCCGTCATATTTCTGACAAGGACGGATGTATTTTACGATTATATATAATTGGCCAGTATTTGAATCAGCAGCTTCGCTGATCTTTCCCACTGCTTCCTTTTTCAATGATTATGTATCCTCCCCACTGGGGGGAGGCAATATATTATATTCTTTTCATTCGCTACTGCTATTGATCCTAGCTGAACGTACCCCAATCTGTCCCGACGATGCCGGTTGCTTTGTCCCACGTTTTTACCGGGAGCGTCTTATACCTGCCGTTGACGTAGTAGCCGATCCAGACATGGCCATCCTGTCGCATGAGTTCCACATATTCCGTGGACCATCCCGGATTGGCATACCCGCCCTCCGGCGCTGATAGGAATGGACTGCCGAAGCGTGACATGATGCGCGTGCCGCCTACAGTGAACGTGCCGCGTGCCTCGATCCATTGCGTACCATATTGGTTGGTCTTCCACTCTCCGATTGTATAAGGGGTAGCTTTTGGCGCAGGTGCGGAAATCATATTGAGTCCAAAGTACTCCGCCACACCGCGTGCTACGGCTTCACCCTGTGCTTTGAGTTTGTTTTTATCCCTCATTGCCACAATATCCTGATTTGAATCCATGAATCCTCCTTCGACGAGTATCGCAAGCTGATGGGGTTCCCGTGTTTCATGAAGGTTTGTAACTTTCACACCCCTATTCGTGATGCCCATCGCTTTTGAAACCAATGGTGCGACAGTGGAAGCAAGCTCGTATGACTGCGGTGCATATGGTCTGACATGCACCTCTGATCCGCCACCATTGAACCATACACCCCGGTAGGCATTGTGGTGGAAAGCGATATATACATCGACCTTATTTTGGTTCGCAAAGTTGGTGCGTGTCGTCAGTGGCGTATCCACTTCGCCTATCGGGTCTGATACTTCGATGATTTCCACATCATCATAATGTTCCATCATCTTCATAAACGCATCTGCCACTGGGTCATTAAAATACCATTCTCTTTCTCCTGCGGGTGAACGCTTGCCTGCCGTGTACTTTCCGTGTCCTCTGGAAACTCCAATTTTCAATGTCATAAATAATCCTCTCCTTTTTCATAATAAAAAGACCCCTCAATTTTTGAGACGTCCTACTTTAAACCCTGCTTCTTCAATTCTTCTTCTTGATCGCGTGCCTTTTCAGTTACAAGAAACGTATTCTTCCAGATGCCATAAAATGCAAAAGCGAGTGGTATGCCTGTCATCAACACCTGGATCCATAGGTCGATCACTTCCTGGTTGAACCAGTCAAAATGGATTCCCATCCCTTGAAGTGCAAGGAACAAGGCACCCAGAAACCCACCAATCATAGCCACCAGCTGTTTAACCTTATCCTGTGCCATCTCCCACCTCCTTTCATCAAATGAATATGAATCCCAACACGAATATGATGAAAGGCACGAGGATTCCTGATGCAAAGCCGGCAACCCATTTCAATGTTGTTTTCAATTCCTGCAGATTTTCTTCTGTAGCTTCTGCCATGCCGAAAGCCGCATTCGATTTATCATAGGCATCATCAGCACGTTGCCTGATCTGTTCCAATCCGCTTAATTTGCCGTCAATCTGACCGAGCCTGTCAAAAATTCTTATCGCAATATCCTTGTCTTCATTCGGCATTGCACCACTCCCTTCTTCTATAGTTGGTATATACTTCCACCTCCTTCAATAGAAAAGGCCGACCATCCGGCCGACCTCAGTTCCTATGATGCTGTTTCGTCCATTTCACCGGTAAAAGGATTTCATATTGTAGCAACCTATCTATAGATTCCTACAATACAATTGTAATGCCTCACCAGGCTGAATGTGTCCATCTGCCGTACATGAATGGTACAGATGAAGTCCGGCAAAAGTACACATGCATTACGGTTTCTACGAAGTTCACGTCTCCCCTTCACCTTTCCCGTACACCTCCAAGCCCAGGAAGAAGGCGAGCCTCACTATGGCATCGTTCTTCAGTTCATAGTACTTCGTGCGGCTGATTCCGAGTTCCGTATAAAGCTCCACATCCATCATCTTCTCCTCCTGAAGATATTTGTATACGATGATATACCGCTCATTCGGCTTCAGGCACTCCACTGCTTCATGCATCTTGGCCATGGTCTCTTCACGCCTTTCCATCAGCTCCTGCCGTTTGATGTTCCTGCTGGCAGCCTGTTCGACATTGTTCAGGCTGCGGTTGGTCGTCGGTGGAATGAAGCTGAAGGATTGTGTGACGGACGGCTCTTCCCTCAACGGGGAAAGGTGAAGCAGCTGGTGGTACTCATTAATGAATTTATGGACAGCATTGCGTGTAGCGACGGTGTCCAGGTTCTCAATTTTTATCAGTGACATCTGTAACCCTCCATTTATTTGTTCAACAGTGCTTTCACTTTCTCCAGAATGTTCTTATGGTCCTGCGGGTCAGAATCCATTTGCGGCTCTTGCTGATTCACTTTCAAACGCCTCCCTGGCCTGATAATCATTCATGGTGTCCTCTTTGATATGGAATATCGATTGCTGGCAATCCAATGCCGGTTGGCCATGTCTTTTACGGTGGTATCTGGCCACCCTGTAGAGTGCACCGGGCGTATAATTTCTGATATAATCCCACAACTGTTCAGAATCGCCAGCGATATCCAGCCTGTTGTTCTCCAGGAGATACAGCAGAACATGCCTGTACACTGTAAACAGTCTGGCTGCAGCTTCTCCCCCGGCCATTTGAGACGCTTCATCTATAGTCGTTTCAATGACTTCCAGCTGATCGATGATTCCCATCAGCCTGAACCCCCGGAAATCATTTGGTCGTGCCGGCGGAATGTCGTGAGTGCCGTGCCCGTCGGTCCGTCCTTGTTTTTCGCAACGATGATTTCCATACGGCTGCCTTCAGTCGAGCCTGAAGGGTCTCCCCCGTTCCGGATGTAGTAGTCCTCCCTGTGGCAGAAGAACACCATGTCTGCATCCTGTTCCAGCTGTCCGGTCTCCCTGAGGTCGCTCAGTACCGGCCGCTTATCCTGCCTGACATCGCTCGCGCGGGAGAGCTGGGACAATGCGATGATGGTCACATTCATGTCTTTCGCTATGACCTTCAGTGCCCTCGATATCTCTTCAAGTTCTGCCCGCCGGTCACGCAGCCCGTCATCTGATTGCATAAGCTGGATGTAATCGATGAAGATGATCCCCTGTCTCCCTTCCGGTATGTTATTGGCGGCGGTCCTCACTTTGTTTGGTGTTACAGTCGAATCATCCATTATTTTGATGCTCGAGGCGTGATAGCATTTGATTCCGTCAATGACTTTGTCAATCTCTTCATTGGTCATCATCCTGCTCGGTTCTTTGAATTTAGTGAGATTAACTCCTGTCAGTGTTGCCAGGATGCGCTGCGTTACACTGACCTCTGTTGTTTCTGCAGAAAAGAATATGATTTCATTCTGTTCACTCTGCATATTCTGGGCCATCTGAAGCGCCAGGGCTGTCTTGCCCATTGAAGGCCTTGCACCTACCAGAATCAATTGCTTGGGTGAGACCCCGGATATGAGCCTGTCCAGTGACACCAGGCCCGTCTTGATGATGGTTGTTGAATCTTCGTTATACAGACTGTTGAATATGGTCTTCAGTGTGTCGCGTTTCCCATCTGCCTGCACCAGGTCAACCTTCTCCAACTTGTCGATCCGGTTGCGGATATCCATGCGGCTTGCAGGGGTCGGTGCATTCATGTACCTTTCAATGGCTTTATCAAGTTCCCGGTGTTTGTAGTGCTCCAGCACCTGCTCCTGATCGAACATGAAGCCCTTGTCGGTTGGTACTTCCATATAGGCAATCTGTTTCACGAATTCATAGCCACCATATACTTCCGGAGCCTTCACTGATTCACTGATGAGCTGCTGTTTATCAAATTCAGGATCGTTGAGCAACCGGGCGGCCAATGCAGCATGCTTTTCATTTTCGAAGTATCCTGGTTCCAGTCTCAGCCGTCTTCTGAGATTCGGGAAATTGAGTGCTTTGGCGAGTACGGTCTTTTCGAAGTATTCCACTTCGGTAAATCGGGAGAGGTCATTCATGGCCGGCACCTCCCTTGAGCATCGCCTGGAGCTTTTCCAGTTTCTCTTCACGTTCCCTCGCAAGTTTCGGGTCTGCCTTTTCACGCTCGACCTGTTCAATATCTGCCTGCATCCGGTCATCACTGTGTATTTCCCTGATATGCACGATATGTGCCAGTTTTGGTGGAAATATCTCTTTGGTCGCATAATCATCAAGTTTGGCCATCGTCATGTAATGATCGCCTTTCATGATCTGCCGCACCCATGCCTGCTTCGTTGCGATATCTGCATCATTGAGAAAGGATGGGTAATAGGATTTGATGCGACCCAGCACTTCTTTGGCTTCTTCATAATTCATGGAACCACCTACAATCCTTTCAGGAAGGCATTGCCATCTTCTGAAGCTGGTTTGCTGTCCGCTTCATACAGATTGCCTTTGACATATTCGTGATCATCCAGGAACCGCTCTTCATTCAGGAAGGTGGCTGGATATGCCTGGAACCGTTTATCCTCAGCCTTGATGCTCTTGAGATATGCGATGGTGCCGGCCCTGATGATGTCCCACTCATGATTTCTTATGGCCCTGTCGAATGCTTTGGAAGCTTTGGGCCTCGCCTTCTTCTTGCTGTAGAGCGTGTAGAAGTCTTCAAAGTGCGCATGTTCTTTATTGGTTATATTATTCCTGGTTATATTATTATCAGTTATGCTATTCTCTTTAACAGTTCCGTCAACGGCCGGTGCCCCGCCTGACAACGGTCCATTATCAGAATGGTCAACAGCCGTTGCCGTCTGTGTTGACGGGTATATCTTCCTATTCGTTACGACAGTGCCATTTCTCTTATAGACGATGCTGATATACCCTCTCGATTTCAGTTTCTTCAACCGCCGGGATACGGTGACATCCGTTACGCTGAAGAGATTGGCAAAGTAGTCATTGGATGCGTAGCAGTAGCCATGCTTATTCGATAGTGCAGTGATTTCTGCATATAATATCTTTTCATCACCGGTAAGGTCGGGGTCATACCGTACCTCGGCAGTAATGAATCCAAAGTAGCTTGGATGATTCTCCATATTGAATGCCTCCGATTCGTGCCTTATTTATTTTGGAATATTTATTATCGTACCGTTTTTTTCCATTGCGTTCTTTTTACCTGTGGCTCTCTTCCATTGCCTCTAACAATTTCATAAAATCGCGTTTATGCGACTATGATGTTAAAAAAATATCTTTTGCCTCCCCCTTCGTCAGAGGAATCACCTCTACCATCTTTTGAATATCACCAATGGTGAATGATTCTCCACCACCCTTCATCTTTCTGTAAAATGTAGAACGATCCATTCCTATGGCTGCAGCCACTTTTTCCTGCGTCATGTTTTTCTTGGTCAGAAGTTCTTTAAGCTTTAAAGTATCCACCATTTTTCATGCCTCCTTAAATCGCGTTTATGCGACCAGGTGATTAATATAGTAACACAACAAAAAGTGATGTCAATAAATTAATATCATAAATGCGACAATATTAGTTGCGTATTTGCAACAACGTATATATAATACAAGTATAAATTAAGGGTATTCCGGGGAGGATAAAACCATGGATGTAGGGGAAAGAATTAGACATCGACGGAAAGAGCTGGACGTTTCTGCTGATGCGCTTGCGAACTTTGTGGGGGTTTCGAGGGCAACGATCTTCAGATATGAAAGAGGCGATATAGAAAAAATGCCTGCAGTCACACTGAAAAAGATTGCTGAGAAGTTGAGAACCACCCCAGCATTCCTGATGGGATGGACTGAAGAAAAAGAAACTGAAGCAGCTCCCATTGATACCATCGCCGCCCATATTGACGATGATGTTACCGAAGAAGAGATGGATGATATTGTGAAGTATATCGAGTTTATCAAATCCCAGCATAAAGGCAAGTAAGGTGATAAGGTGCAACAGCTTGAAAGATTGATTTCGCGTGTTCCGGAAGTGAATATTACGCATGACCATCTCATGCCCAAAAGTCTGGATGGTCTCTACTACGATGATAATATACGGCTTAACGCAAACAATGACTACTACAAAAATGTAGCGGTGCTCGCTGAAGAGATCGGCCACTACTATACATCAAATGGTCATATCACAAACTATAAAGACATCAATAATATGAGGCAGGAAATCCGTGCCCGTCGCGTCGGCATAAAACTTGTTCTGCCTCTGGAGAGTCTGATCGACTGCTATGAGAAAGGGCACTGGGGTGATCTGTATGCGATGTGTCTGCACCTGGAGATTGACAGAAGCTACTTTGAAGAAGCAATCGAGGATTATAAGCAGCAGTTTGGATCCTATGTAAAATATGACGGCTATCTCATAGAATTCGAGCCATTGAAAATAAAACGAAGCTAATCATGCATAATTCAATGGTGACTTGCTGATTATGGATAACCGCTCAACCGAGAGCATAGCCAGGTGCCTGAGGAAATACCACCGAGGTACAGCTCGGCATTTACGCTCATATGACTGATTCAATGGAATATGATCAGCATACTTCACGATGTAAAATGGAGGTAATTCATATTTTTATTCAAGAGGAAAGAAACCTATGGCTCAATAAAAAATATACTGCCGCTCCCAGGAAGTATGATTATTTGAAAGTGGGAAAGTTGACAGATACTTTTGTAGTACTGGATTTTGAAACTACTGGATTCCGACCTTTGGAAAATGAGATCATCCAATATGGACTGGTTGAATATGAGAATGGCAGAGTCGTAAATGAAAAGTCCCAGTATATAAAGCCTGATTTTGGGATACCACGAAAAATCACAAGCATAACAGGAATATCCGATAGTACCGTAAGAAACTCCCCCGGAATCGAGGAAGTAATCGAAGAATTGTATTGCTCCTTAAAAGATAAAACAATAGTTGCACATAACGCCGCTTTCGATATGAAGTTTCTATTGCAAAATCTAGCTGAGGCAAATATCGAGCATGGAAGGTTCGGGGTGATTGATACCCTTTCCTTCGCACGAAGATATATCAGGAATGTTCCCAACCACAAATTGCCTACTCTTAAAAAGGTGTTTGATCTTGATAGTGGACATTCCCACGATGCACTCAACGATTGTAGGGCGACCGGAAAACTGGCTCTATTATTATATGAAAAATCTTTAAAAGAATTTTAGAAACCTACATTACTGATCAGACATATATCATGGCACAGCTATAAAAGCTGTGCCATTTTTGATCTTTTCCCAGATAATTAGGACTGATGGCATTACTTTCTCAGGGTAATCATAATTAATTCACAACTATTATCAAATACTTATGAACGGGTCCTGATAAAATGTATAGAGGGAGGTGTCATCATGAATACATTGATCCAATCAATGATAAACTGGATAGAAGAGAATCTGGCAGGAGAATTCAACTTGGATGATCTTGCGGAATATATTGGCTATTCCCCTTACTACTGTTCGTTCAAATTCCATCAGATTACAGGTGTTACAATCAAAAGCTATGTAAAGAGCAGAAGATTATATCTCTCCACCAAAGATTTGGAACAGCAGAATAAAATAATTGATATTGCGATCAAGTATAACTATTCATCCCAAGAGTCCTACAGCAGGGCCTTTAAAAATCTATACGGCATGACGCCTGGGCGATTCAAATCTGAAAATCTACCTATACAATCAATATATAAGATTGTGTTGGACAGGAGTAAGGAGATGAGTGATTTGGTTTATCCGGAAAATATCAATATGGGTGCTTTGCCGAGGATACCGGGTGATTGTGATGATACAGAAATTATGAACATACTCAACGGTCAGCATATGTACGATGAATTCAGCAGAAAAGAAATGATGGAAAAATCGGATTATATCCCTTTCAATGAAGCAATGTGTGTGAATATCGCCAGTTCTCCCCTTTTTGATGACCAGTTCATCCGTTTGAGAGCAGAGGGACACAATGTTCCGGTTGAGGACTATATGAAGAAAGTCATCGAAAACATCAATAAAATCAGACAGAAAAAATATAGAGTAATCGTCCTTTGGTTCGGGGAGGATATGTTCTGTCAGATGAACTTGTTGACACTTTTGGCATATCTCGAACAGATTGGCTATAGAGGTGAAGTGTACCTGAACAGTTTCAGGGATGACGAGTTTAAAGTCGATCAATTTAAAATTGAATTGGGCAACTATTACAGGGTGTACGAAAAACTGCTGATCAGGAATGAATTCCCGGAAGATACTCTGTCCCCTGCCCTGCATCAATCTAGTCGCCTTTATTTGGAAATGTTGCAGGAAGACAATATCGTCACGTCTTATATCAGCAGAAACGATCATTTGACTAACAAGGAACTCGTCAAAGTTCTGATACACCGTTTTCCATCACTTGGATATGGGGACTCTCAGTACATGCAATTGATCAGCAACTGGCGTAATCGATAACAATTTGATACCTAACTTTGAAGATTTTATATCTTTTGATTAATACTCCCCCGCTTCAACCATATTTTCCATCTCAAAATCACATCATGAAATTTTCCTTTACAAAAGCACGTGGTGGGAGTAAGATGACTGTCGAATAGGGAAACCAATATGAGAACTGGAGGAGAAGGCATGGAAAAATCTTTTGCGGTGTTCGGCCTGGGACGATTTGGCGGCACACTTGTTAAAGCATTCCACGAGAGTGGCATAGAGGTCATCGCTGTGGATAGGGACGAGGACAAGGTCAAGGCATATTCCGACCTGGCAACTTATGCGGTGCGCATTTCCCAGATTGATGAAACGACTTTGAATGATATGGGGGTCAGAAATGTCAATCATGCTTTTGTTTCCTTCGGCGACGACCTTCAGGCGAGTATATTGACCTCTCTCCTTCTAAAGGATATGGGGGTCCCTAAAGTTTGGACGAAATCCCAGAATGCCCATCATACCAAAGTTCTGGAGAAAATCGGGGTGGACCGGGTAATACAGCCTTCCCACGATGTGGCTAAGCGGATTGCAAAGCACATCGTTTCCGACAAGATGATCGACTTCATAGAACTGTCGGATCAGTACAGTATTGTTGAAATCGAGGCGACTCCCAAGATTGATGGCATCACCCTTGAAAAACTGAATCTGCGGGTCAGATATGGCTGTACGATCGTCGGCATCCAGAGGGGCGCGGAATTCAATATCTCTCCCCCAATAGATGAAGTCATCCATGAAGGGGACACATTAATCATCATCGGCCGGAATGATGATATAGACCGTTTCGAAAAAGAAGGCATGTAGCCTCCCGCCAGTATCAAGCCGCTTCTGCGGCTTTTTTTATACAGTTTCCCGCCTCTTACTTCTTAAACATGGATGCTAATTGATTATTGGATGCTTTTTATTCCAATATGAGGGTAATGTAATACAAAAATACTTAGGGGGGTCTGGATGAATGGCAAGAGGGATCAGTTTGATGATAAGGAAATAAACTGGGAGGATGACGCCAACATCTATGAAAATGATGATGAGGAGACGATAAGGAAAAAGAAGAGGACAAAAAGGCAGTCGGGTGAGGAGGGAAGGTATGAGGCAAATAAAAGAACAGGCATCAATGGATGCCTGATTCTGACCGTTGCATTCATTGCCATACTCGTCTTTCTCGGATCATGTACAGGTCTCTTCTTCGGTGATGAGCAAGACGAAGAGATTACTGAAGACCAGGCTCCTGGAACGGAGAATGAGGAAGTGGATGACGATTCTTCCCACATTACACCGGGCCAGGAGATTGAAAGACTATTCGAAATACACACAGCGAAAGCCACCTTTCCAGGTGGCTTTCATTATGCAGCTATGAATATATAGGCTAGCCTTTATTCTTGAGTGTCTGTAGCGTATCAATCGCGACCTGTGTCATCGCTTCGATGCCGTAGGGAATCGCTTCTTCATTGAATCTGAAGGAAGGGTTGTGCAACGGTTTCTGCCCTTCTCCGACAGAACTGCCAAGCCAGTAGTAGACGCCCGGGTATTTCTGCAGGAACCTGCTGAAATCCTCTCCGCCGAGACTTGGTGTCAGTGCAGGCAGGGCCGCCTCCCCATACATGCTGTTCACTGTGGAATGGACCTGTTCCGCCCATTCGGCATCGTTGATGGTCGCAGGATATCCATCCAGATAGGTGATTTCGACTTTGGCACCCATCGCTTCGGCTACATTCTCCACGATTTCGAAGAAACGTCTCTTCACTTTCTGCTTCATTTCATCACTCTGTGTACGGATGGTGCCTTCCAGTTCTGCCGTTTCCGCAATGACATTGTACTGGAATCCTGCATTGAACTTCCCTACCGTGACCACTGCCGGGTCGAATGGATTGGCATTCCGGCTGGCAATCGTCTGCAGGCTGGTCACAATCTGGTTGGCGGCGACGATTGCGTCAATGGTGTCATGCGGCATGGAGGCATGGCCGCCGGACCCTGTCACCTTGATCTTGAAGCGGTCCGAGTTTCCCATGATCGGCCCGGCCATCACCCCGAACTGGCCGACAGGCAACTGTGGCCATACATGCTGGGCAATCAGCACCTCCGGCTCGTGTTCATCGAATACGCCATCCTCCATCATCTGTTTCGATCCACCCGTCGGCGACTGTTCTTCTGCCGGCTGGAAAACGAGCAGAATTTTACCTTCGATTTCATTACGGCGCTGCAGCAGATACTTCGCCGTCCCAAAGAGCATCGCGGTGTGCGCATCATGGCCGCATGCATGCATCACGCCATCCTGTTCAGAGGAAAATGCCTCGCCTGAACTTTCCATAATCGGCAACGCATCGATATCAGCCCTGAGCCCGATGGTCGGCCCTGGATTCTCCCCTTCAATGATTCCGAGGACTCCGGTCCCTGCAAATCCGGTCTCATACGGCACACCGATTGCATCCAGCTTTTCCTGGATACGCTGTGATGTCTCCTGCTCTTCTCCGCTCAGTTCGGGATTCCTATGCAGCAGTCTCCTGAATTCAACAACTTCTTCCACTATATGAGAGTCAAGCGTCATATTAAAAACACCTTTCACTTTTTATTCTCAAGAAGGTACTTTTAAATATTAACATAATAGGATCCGATTGTTTTGGAATTTTCACATATCACTTATCTTTGGCCTGGGCAAAAAATCCTGTGTTCCTGCTCCATTCTGCAAAATATACTTCATCTACATCATAATCGGTATCCTTTTCAAGCTTCTCCCTGAGCCATTCCTCATCAACTCCTGCCCGTTCCAGTTCGTCATACTCTATTTTTCCGGCATCAATGAATAAGTATGTGATTTCATTTTCGTCATAGTCATCCTTCAGTTCCCTTCTGACTGCAGGTTCTTCGCTGGCATACTGGAGGACAGACAGCATACCACTGTTTTCAAGCACTGCATACTTGACACTTTTCAATGAAAAGATCCTCTGCATTCTCAACAGTTCCTTCACTTCATCTACATCCATGTTATTCCTGTCCATCACTTTAACATCGATGATGCCATCATTAATCAATATTTCTGGTTCGCCTTTCATCACCCTCCTGAAACGCTCGTTCTTCAATGCAAATTTTTCTATCACATATATCAACAGACCCCAGTAGGCGAGCGCGAAAAGCATTTCATAAAACGGCATTGTCGTTTCGTACAAGGCCTCTTCGATGACACTGCCAAGAATCAATGCATAGACGAAATCAAGTGGTGTAATCTGGGCCATTTCCTTCTTGCCGAGCAGTCTGATCACAATGATGACGCCAATCAGGCCGGTCGTGAGTTTGACCACATAAGTAAGCATATCTTCCATGGTTTCACCTTTTTTCATACATATTTTTTAAATAAATGCGTAGCAAGAAAACCCCGGCGCTGTTTTAACAGTCACACGGGGTTAATATGGCAACCTTCAAAATGCGGTGCTTATCAGACTTTAGTGTTCGCTCTTTCATGTGCAATGGGCCCGCTTTTCAGCATATACATGTGGAATAGATACTCTCCGACGCCGATGACAACTGCAGAAATCAGAGCTGCCACTGCGACTGTGCCTCCTGATACATCAGTCATCAATAGGCCTAGCAACCATACCACCAAGAAAGTAAGAACAAGATCGGAAATTGTAGCAACCATGTTGCCTGCTGCCGGAAGTATACCGAGATCACCTGCAAAGTAGGAAATGACTCCAAGTACGACTGTCGTAACAAGAATCATCGGCCAGAAGTCCATGCCATATCCGGCACCAAGTACAATCCATAAAACAGCAAGTGTCATAACAGCTTTAATCAATAACGCCTTTACATGTTCCATCTGTCTACCTCCATTCTTATATATAATTTATCTACTCCATCTTTACCCGGCATCATAGGGGTAAAACATATGGTTTGGATAGAAGCATTCAAGGCTATACAGATAGAAAAGGACGGAGGGAAAACATGAAACAGGAATTGCTGAACTTCACCGAACACAGGAACGCACCATTGCCCCATGGTCCCTGGACACTGTATCAGCGATGGGAAAATCTATTATGCATGCACATACCGGTGGACCCGGATGAACTTGCGCCCCACGTGCCCAAGGAACTCGAACTTGATATATATGACGGTTGTGCCTGGCTTTCCGTCTTTCCTTTCAAGGTACGGGGCATGCAGTTCAGGGGTCTGCCGAAGTTTCCATACTTCCACGATTTCCTTGAACTCAATGTCAGAACATACGTTAGATATAAAAATATACCCGGAATATATTTCTTCAGCCTGGATGCTGAAAAATCCATTCCCGTGATTGGTGCCCGAATGGGCACACTGCCCTACTACAAAGCGCATATGAAAGCGGCGGAAAAGGATGGGTGGATCCATTACCATAGTCAGCGTCAGCATGGCTCACCCACCTATTTCAAAGGGAGATACAAATCCATTTCAAAGCCCGGTAAGCCCATGCTCGCCACACTCGACTACTGGCTTCTGGAACGCTACTACCTTTTCAACACGGTGGGCGATACTGTTGTCCATGTGGGCATCCATCACCTGCCATGGAAGCCGGCCCGTGCATCCGCGGTGTATGAAATCGGCGGCATCAATTCACTTCTGCCAGGTGACATCGAAGGTGAGCCGGTGCTCGCACACTATGTCGAAGCACTAGATGTCATCTTCTGGCCGGTGCAGAGCAAGGCGCCTGCACCCTACTCCTGAAGCCACTCCCAGGCCTTATCAATCTGGGCCTTATCGAAATGCCTCACTTCTATATCAGGCATGAGATCGGCAACAGTCGAGCCACCTTCGATCCAGGCAGGGTTCGCCACCAATGCAAACTTCCCATATTGTTCCCAATGCTTGACATCAATGACACTGCCTTTCAGGATGGCACCGATATCTGCACCTTCCATATCTTTAATATAGACCAGCGCGTTGAGCTTCTTTTCATTGCCATAGTGTTTCTTAATGAAGGCTTCCGATTTCTCTGCATCCTCCTCGGTCACTTTCCCATCCACTTCGACGTATACCACATTCGGATATTCGCTTTCTTCAAGTTTCATCACGGTACCATCACTCCTTGAACTGTTTTTACAATCCGCTACCCTTTTTAAGCGAATAGAAACATTGGCGGAAGGGTTTCATAGATCCATACCGGTTTTAATTCCCCGTAGGGACGGGTAGAATACTCAAAGATTTGAAAATAGTAGGAGGGATCTTGTGGCAAGAATGGTCGGGCTGCTCAAAGATAATGCTGTACTCTTCATCTCGGCAATCATCGTATTGGCTGTAGTAGTCTGGGGCGTCTTCATGCCGGACAGTATGGTTTCCACCACCGGCAGCATAATGGATTTCATCACGGCAGAATTTGGATGGTTCTACGTTATTTCCACTGCCCTGTTCATCATCTTCTGTCTCTATCTCGGCGTCGGTCCGTTTCGTAATATGAAACTCGGGAAACGGGACGATGAGGCAGAATATACTTATTTTCAGTGGATCGGCATGCTTTTTGCTGCAGGGATGGGTGTAGGTCTCGTATTCTGGGGAACTGCAGAACCCCTTTCCCACTTTGCGGATCCGCCTGCAGGGCTTGAACCCAAATCCCAGGCAGCAGCAGAACAGAGCCTGGTGCTCAGCGTATTCCATTGGGGAATACACCCTTGGGCGATATACTCCATCGTCGCACTCGGTCTCGCCTTTGCCAAATTCAGAAAGGATCTTCCCGGGCTGATCAGTTCGACCTTCTATCCACTGATCGGTTCCTACATCTCAAAATGGCCTGGCAAAATCATCGATATCATCGCCGTGCTTGCAACGACTGTAGGGATTGCCACTTCCTTCGGTCTGAGTGCGATGCAATTTGGTGTTGGTCTTGAACATGTATTCGGTCTGCCCAACAACAATATCAGCCAGCTCGTCATTATTGGGGCAGTCACCGTAATTTTTCTGGTATCGGCAGTTACAGGCATCAGCAAAGGCATGAAGTACTTGAGTGTGACCAACCTTATCATTGCGGCTGCATTGCTTGCCATTGTACTCATTCTGGGTCCCACCACCTATCTGATTGAGCATGTTTCAAAAACCATAGGAGGATACGGCAGTGATCTTTTCGGGATGACATTCAACACCACACCCTACAGTGAGGATAATGCTTGGATGAGCAACTGGACCCTTTTCTATTGGGCATGGCTCATTTCATGGAGCCCATTCGTCGGCACATTCATTGCCCGCGTTTCAAAGGGGCGTACACTGGGTGAGTTCATGTTCGGTGTACTGGTCATTCCCACGCTTGGTACATTGATATGGTTCGTGGTTTTCGGCGGGTCCGGATTATTCATGGAACTTGGCGGTCAGACTTCAATGTCGGACACAGTCACGCAGACGCCTGAAGTGGGACTCTTCCTTCTGCTCGACCAGTTTCATGGTGCAATCCTGCTCAATATCATGGCCCTTGTACTGATTGCAATATTCTTCATCACATCGGCAAATTCAGCGACATATGTACTGGGGGTCTTCACATCTGAAGGTAATCTCAATCCTTCAAACAGAGTGCTGGTTACATGGGGGATCCTGCTCTCGTCCATTGCTTCCGTGCTGCTTCTGAGCGGGGGACTGAACGGCCTGCAGTCCATTGCTACGATCACCGCTCTGCCTTTCGGCGTCATAATGATCTTCATGATGATCGCCCTCTACAGGAATCTGCGCACCGAAGGACGGAGCAACCAGAAAATTAAAGATGAGGAGCACTGGTAGTTCCTACCGTCTCCTCATCTTTTCATTTCCTGTAATAGGATATATATTCCCCATCAAATTCATTGCCTACATAATCGTCACCGTTTTCTAGCATCCATCCGGTATCCGTATAATGGACGCGCGTCGGCTCGCCGGACCGTACATACGGCTGCGAAAGATTCAGATGCATTACATGACGCTTCTTTCCATTATATTTGTATGTAGTCTTCCTTATCTTGAAACCGAGCCTGAATTTATCCTTGAGGCTTGGTATGTTCCCCGGCATTACTGTTGTCAGGACATCCCGGAACCTTCCATCCGCCCGAACCATTTCAATCAGCTGCCTGCCCATCCTGGTCTGGAGGCCTTTGCCTCTGTGTGAAGGGGCGATGAAGCTGATCTCGGAGTATATTACGCTTTTCTTATCTTTAATGCCCACATCGTCCGCCAGATGCTCACCTTCATCAGGTGTTGGAATATACATGGACCGGGAGGCTACCAGACGTCCTTCATCATAGGCGCCGATTATGAAACCCTGTGCAATAATTTCCTTGAATTCCCTCTCCGTCAGTGTCTGCAGCACTTCCTTGTCTTCAAGGCTTTCATATACTTTTTTCTGAAGAAAGAGCAATTCCGGCAGGTCTCCGAGATGCAGCGTTTTAAAATCCATCAAATCATCCTTTTTTATTTATAATATGCTCAATATGTCACGTTTGAGCCCAGGGTACTGCGGATATATACATAATGAGGAGTTGGTGCATATGGCAATCTTGGTAAAGGTTAAGGACAGCACGAACGACAGGACGGATTTCCAGTATATCCGGAATGATAAAGTGAATGAATTTGATAAATCGGAATATATCCTCCAGGAAATTTCCTCCGAAAACGACAAGTTCATCCAGTTCATCTACCCCGGGCATACAGAAACATTTACACAATTCAGGATCAATTATACTAAAAGACGCTGAGTCCAGCGTCTTTTAATTTTGTTCCAGAATCTCACTCAGCCAGCTGAACATGAGGTTCGTCCATTGTGATGCGCGTTCGTCCACCATGCCGGTCACTCCTGTCGCCAGGCTCAGGCCATGGTTCCCACTCTTGAATGTATGGAGTTCCCAGGGTATCTGGTTCGTCTCCAACGCTTTCGCAAAATCGAGTGCGTTCTGCACGAATACGAGCTTGTCTTCGACGGTATGCCAGATGAAAGTCGGTGGTGTATCTTTGGAGACATGAGCCTTGAGGTCAGCCCGTTCGATGGTTTCATCCTCGATATTGTGGCCGAATACCATTCTGGAGGCCGTCGACATGTACCTCGGCTCCCCGATGCCCCGTTCCTCGGCAATATCCCTGTTCAGCATATAGTCCAGGATCGGATAGGCCAGCACCTGGAAATTCGGCCGGTACCACCTTGACTCCTGAGCTGTGAGTTCACTGAGCCATGCCGAATTCCAGTGTACGCCAAGACTCGCTGCCAGATGGCCGCCCGCAGAGAATCCGACTGTACCGATCTGATCCGGATTCACATTGAACTCATGGCAGTTTTCCCGGATGAAGGTAATCGTCTGTGCCAGTTCCACCAGAGGTCCCGGAAACTCGGAGCCGAGCACCTCGTCCTCCCCGACCATGGAGGCGATCTGATACAGTTCGTCCCTGTTCGTCCGTCTGTCCTCCCTTCTCATCGCCGTGCCGATGGTCGAATACCTGAGTATGAACACATGGTATCCTTTCGCCAGAAACTCGTACCCTACAGGTTCCGCCTCCCTTTCGGATACATACATGTAGCTTCCGCCCGGACAGATGACAACCGCCGGTCTCCCCTCCTTCTCATACACTGCACTTTCACCAAGCATCATCGTCACTTCGGCATGTTTGTCACCAATATAAAAACTTTGCAGATTCATATGTCTCCCCCACCATTTCAGTTGATCAGTCTATAAAGGTATATTTCATTTCTGTATTCCCCATCTATGAACAGCGCGTCGATCCGTTCGCCTTCCTTTTTGAACCCGAGCGCCGTATACAGCTCGATCTCTTCTTCAAAATCATCCCGGATGGAAAGCTCAAGCCGGTGGATCCGGTTCCCTTCCGCCCAGTGGATGGCTGCATTCAACAGATTTCTTCCTATGCTGTTCTGCTGATCTGTCTGCAGCACACCAAGGGACACGTTGGCCCGGTGCGCCGTCATTTCATTATGATTCCCCAACAGGCTGATGTAGCCCATCATCCTCTCCTGCTCGATGGCGACAAAAATCTGCCGTTTTGCATTCTGCAGTACAGACGATAGGAGTGACTCCGTATTCGAGATGTTGAGGGCCTGTTCCTCATACAGATCATCTTTGCTGTTTGCTTCCAATGTCAGCAGTAAATTGAGGAATTGTTCAATATCCCGCATTTCTATCGGACGGATTTCCATGCTCTAACCTCCTTCCTTAAGCAATACATTCAGTATGAAATCGATCGCTGGTGGATTTTCTTTCCTGAGTCCATCAATGAAGGACTTGCGGTCATAATGGATATTCCTATGCATGATATGGATGGCACCATCATTTTCGATTTCCATGATGGCATATGGTGCATAGGCTTTCGATGTGACCCCCAGCGGCCCCGGATTGAGGAATATCTGATGGTCCGTTTCAAAATGGTGCCTCATATGGTCGTGGCCAAAAAGGACAAGGTCATACTTTTCATCCTGATAGGTATGCGCCAGACTTTTTACAGACGGAGCCGGATCGATTGGGCTGTAGGCGGCATCCGCATCCAGATGGTAATGGGTGAGGAGGATGCTGCAGACTCCGACTTCCCTCTCCAAAGTCAGGGGCAGCGCCCCGAGGAACTGCTGATATTTCGGGTCCAGATGTTCCGCCACCCATAAATGATGGTCATGCTCAGGACCAGTGACTTCAGAAGGCATGTTCCGCAATGCCTTCACCACCTCATCATCGTGATTGCCCCGGATGATGGTGAGATTATCCAGTCTTTCAAGCAACTCCAGCACTTCATTCGTCTGATGCCCCAGGGAAATGACATCCCCAAGGCAATAGACCGCATCAATATCAAACTTTCCCATATCCTCTATTACACTGGATAATGCATGGTGGTTGCCATGGATATCGGAAATGACCGCTATCTTCCTGTTCAATGTCCACACCCTCCATCAATTTTCGCTCTTATGCTCCATTTTAACAAAAGTTCCTTGGTTCACCTATCATTTCAATCTCATGTTATCATATATATAAAATACAATTGAGGTGTGACATGACTAGAATTTGCCTAGTGAGACACGGTCTGACAGAATACAACCATTTGAGGAAACTCCAGGGTTCTTCCGACATCCCTCTGAATGCTGAAGGGGAATATCAGGCGGAATGTGCCGCTGAAAAATTGAAGGATGAACCCTTCGATGCGATAGTTTCAAGCCCGCTCGGACGCGCCCACCGTACAGCGGAAATCATAAACCAGCACCATCAGCTGCCAATCCATACGATGGACGAATTGAAAGAGCAGCACTTCGGAACACTTGAAGGGAGCCACATCGATGATATCATCGAAAAGTACCCGAATGGCGAACTGCCCGGAGCTGAAACATTCGACGCGCTATCCGCCCGTGCGGAAAAAGCCATAAGACATATCCATGAACAGTTCGAAGGCCAATATGTGCTGCTGACCGCACACTCCAGGACGATCAAATCCATACTGGCACTATACAGCGATGAAATCGACATGCTCCGGACAAAGCTCGACAACTGCAGTCTGAGCCATATCGAATTCTTAGACTCGAAATGGCATGTGCACGAGTATAATGTACAGACATATGCGGAAAGCGCCCAGGAAGAGCACAAAAAATAGAGGAGCATCAATCATATGCAGAAGATAAACGCTTTGGTCCAGCCCTTCAGAGGGAGCCATTTCGACTATGGCATACAGCAGGGCAGATGGCTGGAACAGACCCATTACATGCAGAACAGGAACTACGAGTGGATAAAGCGCCGACCGAAGTTCGACCTCGACTACGATGAAACAAAGCAGCTCTATATGCACTTTGCCCCCCGCATCTGGGAGGAGATCATGGGGCTCCAGGAGTCACTCGGGATCACCGACCGTGAGGTGTTGCTCAATCTTGCCCATTACAGGGTCTCACCACGCGATAATGGATGCAGTGTCTATATGGATGATGATGTATTCATCAGAAACTATGATTATCATCCGAATACTTACGATGGGATGTACAAACTTTTTCAGCCCGATCATGGATATGCGCATATCGGTCCTGCGTCCCGGGTAACGGGTAGAATGGACGGCATGAACGAACACGGCCT
Organism: Salinicoccus sp. Bachu38; assembly: GCF_038561955.2. Classification (NCBI taxonomy): domain Bacteria; kingdom Bacillati; phylum Bacillota; class Bacilli; order Caryophanales; family Staphylococcaceae; genus Salinicoccus; species Salinicoccus bachuensis. Next base: position 1,599,091 of record NZ_CP138333.2, read on the forward strand.
CATCATGGCCTACAATTTCATGAACAGGAAACAACCGTTCGATGGTTTTACATGCTTCATCATCGGCCGCTTCATCCTGGAACTGTGCAAAACGGCGGATGAGGCGAAAGCACTGCTTCAGGCACTCCCCCATCGTGGCGGATTCAGCTATATCATTCAGGACAGGGAGAATGATTCCTTCATTGCAGAAACTTCCGCCCGTGGCATGGAATTCCGCGAAGCCCACATATGTACGAACCACTACGAGAAGCTTGCACATGAAAACAGGAGATACCTTGTCGACTCGAAGGAGCGTCTTGATATCCTTCAGGATATACACTCCACTTCAAAGAGCGAACTACTCGCCCTCTTCACTGGTCCGGCCCACGGACTTTTCGTGGACAACTACAGAAGCTGGGCTGGCACCATCCATACATCCCTGTATGACAGGAAGAACCTGAAAGCCGGCATACGCCTCGGTGGAGAGGGACACGTACATGAATTTGATTTTGCAGACTGGCTGGATGGTGGCGACATCATGCAGACACAGATTGATGGAAAGATTGATACGGATCTCAGCTTCACCAGTGCCGACTGGCAGTTGAAATCCAGAATATAAACCCAGGGAGGTGGATAGTATCCTCGAATTCGATAAAGTCATATTCAGTAACTTTGATGTCATTATACGGACTGTGCTGGTCGGAGTCATGGCCTACCTTTCCCTTGTTGTCCTCCTCCGGGTGAGCGGCAAGCGGACCCTGACCAAGATGAATGCCTTCGATTTCATCGTAACAATCGCACTCGGTTCCATCCTGGCCAGCATCATCACGAGCAAGGACATCACACTTGCCCAGGGCATCACTGCATTCCTTGTGCTTGTCATCATGCAGTATATCTTCACCAAGCTGTCTGTAAAGAGCCAAGCATTCAGCAATCTCATAAAATCTCAGCCCGCCCTGCTCTATTACAATGGAGAATTTTTGACACAGAACATGAAGAAGGAACGGGTGCTGGAAATCGAAATCAGACAGGCGGCCCGCTCCAGCGGCAAGGACGACATGGCCGAAGTCATGGCAGTCGTGCTTGAAACCGACGGCAGCATTTCCGTCATCAGCAATCAATCCGATGAGCCGAGTCTGGATAAGCTGTTCAAAGAGGTAAAAAAATAAGACCTGTGAGGTCTTATTTTTTTATCGGCAATATCCTGCCATATGTCAATGTACGCCAGATCCACTCGAGCGGACCATAGCTGAAGGCCTTCATCCACAGATGGCTGAGTACAATCTGCAACATGAACGTTGCAAGCACAACTACAGGGAACCACACTGCCCCGATCGTATTGAACAGGTCGAAACCGAAAAATAGGACGATCATCAGAACACTCTGCAGGATGTAGTTCGTCAGTGCCATCTGGCCCACCGGCTGGAGAAGCCTGGTCAGTCCTTTGAACCGTCCGAGCATGAGCAGCAGCACCGCTACATAGCCGAGTGACATCAATGGTCCGCCCGCAGTATAGGCAAGCATGGTTGCGATCGACCATGCGGGGTCATCCATGCCGTATGTCATCCCGTATCCGGTAGCCAGCTTTATCGGCAGCCCGATGCCAATGCCGAAAAGCGCTACTTTCCACAGCAGTCCACGGATGGAGGACAGTCTATCGAAATAGCCCTTCTGGCCAACATACAGACCAATCAGAAACACTGCCAGTACAAGAGGCACCATCACTACATTGTTCGTCATCATCAGTCCGAGTATCGACATATTCAGGGATATGATGTCTCCATAGGAACCGGAAGCCGCCGCCATCATATCCACACCGTAACTGGAAGCGGAAACCGCACCCATGTCCATATCCCGTATCGAAAACATCAGGAGTGTGAGCAGCAGTACAAATACGGTGCCGAGCAGAAGAATCACACCCGAGATGACGAGGTTGAACTTCGGAGGCAGCCGATAGAAAAAAAGCAGCAGCAATCCTGTTATCGCATAGACGGTAAGGATATCACCATACCAGATGAATACCGCATGGATGAGGCCGATGACGAGCAGTATGATCATTCTGCGAATGAACAGAAGATATGTGGAACCCGATTTCTTTTCAGCCCTGGAGAGGAAAATATAGAAACCGAGTCCGAAAAGGAAGGAAAACATCGTGTAGAAATTGGACGTCACAAGCGTATTGATCAGAAAGATGACGATTGAATTGGTACCGGAATAGATGTCACTCGTATTCATCGTCAGCTGGTCCTCCATATGTGGTCCGGCAAAACTCATGATATTCATCATCAGAATGCCGAAAAGTGCAAATCCGCGTACCGCATCAATTTCGAACACCCTTTCTGATGACTGTACGGGCGAGTAGTCCTGTTGCATAGCATGCCTCCTGAAATACAGAATTCTTTATTAAATCATACCATATTCCAGCTAGAGCAGTGGAGAAAGCATACGGGAGACGGATTCTTTTGTTTTCTGATAGAAGGAGCGGCTCTCATACATCTCTTCAGTAAGCTGTGTGGAAGATGCCATATCCTTTTGGAAGGTCTCTCTCATCTCTTCTGCAAATCTTTCGTGATAGATGAAAGTGTTTATTTCGAAATTCAGTTCGGCGCTCCTCATGTCCACATTTGCCGTTCCGACTGAAGAGACTTTGTCATCGATCACCATCGACTTTGCATGGAGGAAACCGTGCTCGTATATATAGATTTTTGCACCTGCCCTCATCATCTCGGCTACGAAGGAGAATGTTACCGGGTAGACAAACGGGTGATCGGGCTTGTTGGGTATCATGATCCGCACATCCACACCACTCAAAGCTGCGACACGGAGGGAAGCGAGGAAACCCGGTGTTGGAATGAAATAGGGACTCTGAATGTAGATATAGTCTTCAGCTTCCTGGACAATTTTGATGAAGCCGTGCAAAATCTCTCCGCCCCGCGCATCCGGTCCGCTGGAAACAATCTGCAGCGGCACGTCCCCATCTGAAGAGGAGGCTGGGAAATAGTGGTCGTCAAAGTCGATTCCTCCATTTCGCCTGGCCTTGTTCCAGTCCGAGATGAAACGCTCCTGGAGCCTGTGGACAGAACTTCCTTCCATACGGAGATGCGTGTCCCTCCAGTAACCGAGATCCTTGTTGCCTCCAAGGTATTCATCGCCGACATTATACCCGCCCATGTAGCCGATCCTGCCGTCGATCATCACCAGTTTACGGTGGTTTCTGAAATTCAGACGGAATTTCAGAAGCGACGAGAAAATGGGAAAGGAGGCTTGCGTTTCTCCGCCATGTCTATGAAGTTCAGAAAAGAATTTTCTTCCAATTTTACGCGAACCGAAGCCGTCGTACAGGAAACGCACTTGGACACCTTCCTTCGCCTTTTCCGTAAGCAAGTCGCGCAGTTGGCTGCCGAGCTCATCTTTCCGCATAATGTAGTATTGCAGGTGGATATGCTGTCTGGCTGCCCGTATGTCCTCAAAAAGCGCTTCGAATTTCTCGTGGCCATCCGTATACATCTGTATCTTATTGTTCTCGGAAAGCGGGGAATCGTCATTCTTTAGCAGCATGCCAATCAAGGAACTGAATTTTTCGGGAAGCGAGTCCGGAAGAAACAGACGATTCCCATCAAATGCTGCTTTCTGGTCTTTCAGCATCCCCTCGCTTGATGGAAGCGTGTCATTGGACCATTCCTTCTTTCCAGCCGACCTGCCAAGGAGCAGATAGAGGAAGAAGCCGAGTACCGGGAGGAAGAACAGGACCATCAGCCATGCCCACAAGGATGTGGCATCCTTTTTTCCAAAAATGACAATGAAAGCTGCCAGGATAATATTCATGATCAGAGCGATATTGCTCACTGTATTCCACCATTGCCAATCCATCCAAAACATACTGCCACCTGCTTCCTGATCTCTTTCTGTTACTTCAATATTGTACTGTTTCCTTTTTGATATCCCTTAAAACTCCTGCATTTTTGTAATATATTGAATAGAGTGCACTGTTTCGGATATAACTACTAAACAGCACATGGAAGAATATCATCCTCAGATCTTGCGGGGTAAAAGGAGGGGTTTTGTGTCAGCCACGCATTGGCTAAGTCTTTTATTTGTCGTCGGCTTCATAGCTGTACATTTCACTTCTAAATATATAAAACTCTCGACCGCTTCTCCGAGGAGTCTCTGGTTTTCAATGTTTGGGGGTGCTGCACTTGCCTATGTATTCCTCATCCTTCTGCCTGAGTTGAACAAGTATCTCGAGAGGGTCAAGACGGCAGTGGAAAGCTGGACGATATACCTGGACAACTATACGTATCTGCTCGCCCTTTTCGGGCTGCTTATATACTACGGTATGGATATGCTGGCCAAAAGCAGGGATGGGATGGAAAGTGACAATCCGCCCTCCCGTTCGTTGCCGGTACTTCTCGTTCATATGACTGCTTTCTTTCTGTACAATGTCACAATCGGATACTTGCTGGTACGAGAAGAATTCTCAAGCCATATGGGCATGGCAACCTATTTCATCGCTTTGTCCGCACACTTCATTGCTACGGATTTCACACTGAAGGAGATTCATGAGAAAAACTATGAAAAATATGGCAGATGGCTTCTGAGTGCAGCCATCCTGATCGGATGGCTGATCGGCATCACATTGAAGGTGCACGAAGTGGCAGTAAGCATCGCCGTCTCTCTTCTTGCCGGAGGAATCATCTTCAACGTTTTCAAAGATGAATTGAAGGAAGGCACTTTCAAAAATTACTTCGCTTTCCTGGGAGGTGCACTCATTATTGCAGCACTGGTTACGCTATTCAGATCTTGAGCCTGATTCCCGATTGACCGAAGGCGGACTTGCAGTTGCACCTATACTTTCAGATATTAAAAAAGGAACTCAAAACCATTGAGTTCCTTTTCCTATCCAATCTATATCAATCGTCTCCACCGGAGTGCCTGTGACATATGAATAGAGATAATATATGAGCAGTGCCACAAGGGGCAGAAATACGAATATGAACAGAAACACTTTCAGGAATTTCGTAAAGACGCGATAAAGCAACCCGAGGACGACCAACGTGATGGCAGTGACCGCCACAGATTGGAAACTGTAGCCGATGTCTGCCAGATCAAGGTAGTTGAGTCCGTATATGACGAAAAATGAGAGCGCAATAATTAGTATCAATCTGATGAACATTTGACCTCACACCCTTTTTACTGGCTTATTGGTATGTCTGCTCCGGTTCTTTGACGAATATCGCACATACAAGTCCCAGCGCAATGATGAATACGCTGAGCCATGGTGCATACCCGATGTCGAACTGGCTGATGTAGATGCCGCCGATGACGGCGCCGATGCCGATGCCGAGGTTGAGCCCGGACATGTTCCAGCTGAAGACGACAGCTGCAGAACCCTGCACATTCTCGACCAGGCCGCTTTGGACTGCCGGGCTTGTACTCCACTGGAAGAGACTCCAGAGGAAGAGGTTGATATAGAACAGCGCCGGAATTCCATATATCAGCGGCATGATCGCCATTGATACGATGAACAGCGACAGCATGATCATCAACGTCCGCCTTGTACCGATCCTATCGACCAGGTTGCCGCCGAGGATGGTCCCGAGCATGCCGCCTACACCGGCAATCAACAGTGCAATGGAGACATTTTCTATGCTGTAGCCGTTGGTTGTCATGAGCGGCGAAATATAGCCGAGCACAATATAGTTTCCGATCAGTACAGACATCGTCACCCCTATGTAGAGTACGATGTTCCTCTTGTCCAGTATCTTGTCCGGAACGGGATCACCCAGATCCTCGCCCCTTTTATTCGGAGCCAGAGCAATGATGCCTAATCCTACTATAACCGCAATGGCAATGACAAGCCAGAAAATGATTCGCCAGCCGAACTGCTGACCGATGATCGTGCCGATCGGAATGCCGAAGACATTCGCTGCACTGAAGCCCATATAGACCAGTGCAATCATGCGTCCGCGTATGGCCGGCTCTGAAAGCAGCACAGTCATATCCATGATCTTGACGATGAAGACTGCTGCTGCAAGCGCTGTAATGACCCGTCCCAACGCCAGCATCATGAATGTGCTGGACAGTCCGAAGATTATATTCCCAAGGACGAAGACAACCAGGGAAACAAGAATGACGGGTTTCGGCCTTAATTTTTCAGTCGCTTTGACGAGTATGGGGCCAAAAACCGCAAAACTCACTGCATATACTGTAATCAGCTGTCCTGTCAGGGCATTTGAAATACCAAGATCCGAACTCATCAGTTCCAATATGCCTGAAATGATGAGTTCCATCATGCCCAGAAGAAAGACGCCGACAGTAAATGTTATTAATAATTTTCTGTTCATTATAATCACCTATTCAAAAAGTCAACCTGGCTATTATACAACATAACACGGTCCAATCAAACCAATACATGTTAAAATGTATTGGAGGTGGTATTATGAGAAAATTTCTCCCGTTGTTGATATTTCTGCTTCTCGCAGGGTGTACACAGGCTGATCAGGATGCGCTGGATGAACTATACGAGGCTTTTGAAAGGAATCATAATGAACTTGAAAATGAATTTTCCGATATGCTCAGTGAGATGGAAGACGGCGGTGACCGGGAAGCCCAACTCAAGATGATATATGATGAGATGCTTCCAAGAATTGAAGATTTCAGAAGGACCATCCATAACTATTCGGTCACCGGAACAGAACACGAGCAGCTTAAGGAAGAGATGCTCACCTATATCGATTCCCTGGAAACACTGGTCGAATTGAATGGGGAATTCAACCGTACAGTCATCAGCTACAATCCGCTTGGAGACACTGAATTCAAAGAGGAAGTCGATGACCTCCTTGCTGAAATAGAATCTCAGGAGAATCAGGTGGAGGAACGCCATAGCCAGATCCAGGAAAAATACGAATCACTGACTTCAGATGAAAGCTCATAAAAAGACTTGTCCTAGGAGGTGGTTACCCCTAAAAGTTAGATTTACAACTCTAACTTTTGGGGGTCGGTACCGGACAAGTCTTTTTTTACGAACTTTTCTTTGAAGTTCAGATGTGTGATTCTTTCGGTGAATGCCTCTCCGTAGTTCTGGACAAGCGCCTCTACAAGATTCTGATAATCGCCTGCATCCTCGAGCCCACCTACATATGATCCGATGCCATCAAAATCCGATCCGAGTCCGATGGCGTGTTCTCCCCCAAGCTCGATGATGCGATCTATGTGAGGGAAAAGATCTTCTATGCCGGGATTCCCTTTTTTAATGAATGGCGGATTGAATACGATGTTCACCATGCCGCCTTTGTCAATCAGCGCCCTGATCTGCTCATCGTAGAGATTCCTTCGATGGTCGAATACACCTCTTGCATTGGAATGTGTTGCAATGACACGGTCGGCATTTCCAATCACATCATCCACCCCTTCCGGATTCAGGTGGCTGACATCGACGAGGATATCATGACTGTTGCAGCACTCTACAAGCTCAAGACCGAATTTGGACAGTCCGGCACCCCTCTGCTCTCCAACCCCGTCAGCAGCAAGATTGGTATCGTTCCATGTCAGGCCGACAGATAGTACACCCAGCCTGAAGAGGGTCCGCAGCTTCATCAGATCGTTGCCTACAGCATCTGCACCTTCAAGCGCAAGCACCGCCCCGATCTCCCCCTCTTCCAAACGATCGATCTCCTCGAAGTTCCTGATATGCACAAATCCCTCCTCGGCCAGCACTTCATTGTAGAAACAATCCACCTGTTCGAGTGCATGCTGCCATTTCTCATTATCCGGCAGCATCGGTGGGATGAAGATGGCAAAGAATTGGACCTTGACGCCACCCTTCCTCAGCTTCTCAGCACTTGTGTCGAGGTTCTCACCATCCTTGAAATCCAGGACGCGTTCCCGACTTCGGTAGCTCTCCCTGTAATCGGATTGAAGTTTCAGCAGTGCATCACAATGTGTATCGATGATTTCCATTCCATCTCCTCCTTTTCTGCGAGTATAACAATAATCATGAATATCTTGAATCAATATGGAAAGAATTAGATTGCATAACTATTAATAGTTGTATAAAATAAATTCAGTATGTGAAAACGTTTTCTTTGTTTTTTGAGATTTACAAGTTTGAATTGACATGTATAATTATTTAATAAGGAGGCTTTATTATGCATAAACGTGCAACTTTATTTAAATTTATCATTCCTTCACTAATCGGGGCACTCATGTTCCTTTTCCCTCTGAATATTGATGGGGAGACGACGATACCCGTCGCATATCTTGCAAATGCACTCAATGAACTGCTGGGCTATGACAATGTTGTTCTCATCGTTGTGATATTGATAAACATTTCCGCCCTGCTGACCGTCCTTTTCAGCTGGGTGGTCAATCCGGGTTACGAATTTCTCAGAAACCTGTTCCGGATGAATGCAATATGGGTCATCCTGCGCGTGCTGGGTGCAGTGTTCTCACTGATGGCATACTTCGTCTTCGGCCCTGAATTCATAAACTCCGAAGTCACCGGTGGACTGATGCTCTATGATCTCCTGCCGACACTGTTTGCCATATTCCTGTTTGCCGGAATACTGCTGCCGCTTCTGCTCAACTATGGCCTGCTCGAATTCATCGGTACCATGTTCGCCAAAATCATGCGCCCACTGTTCACCCTGCCGGGCCGTTCCACAGTGGATAACCTGGCATCTTGGGTTGGAGATGGCACGGTCGGCGTCCTGCTGACGAGCAAGCAGTATGAGAACGGCTACTACTCCAAGAGGGAAGCTGCGGTCATTGCGACAACTTTCTCTGTAGTGTCCATCACGTTCTCCATCGTTATACTCGATCTGATCGGCCTGATGGACCGTTTCTTCCTGTTCTACATGACCATCATCATTGCAGGCATCATCGCTGCATTGATCATGCCGAGGATTCCGCCATTATCCCGCATTAAGGATGACTATTATGTAGAGGGGAAATCCATAGACGAAACCGTCCCTTCAGGGTACAACCCACTCTCATGGGGCTACAAGAAGGCACTTGACAGGGCAGACGAAGCTGAAGGATTCGGTGGTTTTCTGAAAGATGGCGTGAAAACGGTCGGAGATATGTGGTTTGCGGTACTGCCGATTGTCATGGCCATCGGTACTCTCGGCACGATATTTGCCGAGTATACACCAGTGTTCACATGGATCGGCGCACCTTTCGTTCCGATTCTGGAACTGATGAATGTGCCGGAAGCACAGGCTGCTTCGGAATCGCTATTCATCGGATTCACCGATATGTTCCTTCCGGCCATATTGATCGAAGGGGTCTCTTCCGATATGACCCGATTCATCATCGGTACACTGAGCATCACGCAGCTCATCTACCTTTCCGAAGTCGGTGGTGTCATACTCGGTTCCAAAATACCGGTCGGAATCGGAAAGCTGTTCATCATCTTCCTGCTCCGTACCGCAATTACACTGCCGGTCATCGTAGTGATTGCCCATATATTCTTTTAAGGATGCAAAAAAGCTTCCGGGTTCAAATCAATTTGAATCCGGAAGCTTTTCTATTATATGAAGTTTTAGAAGCCACGTCCAGCACCGCCACCGCCACCGGAGCCGCCGCCGAATCCACCGAAGCCGCCACCACCAAAACCGCCGCCGCGTCCACCGCCGCCGGATGGTGGAAAGAATACTACAGGCCCCCGTCTGCGTCCGCGACGACCGCCACCTCTTGGGGGCTTGCCGCCGCCACCCATGAGCTTGAACAGCAGATAGATGACGACCATCGCGAAGATGAGTCTGAAGATGGATCCCCCTGTGCCGAGACCCTGTCCGTCTCCTGCACCCATGCTGGTGTCTGCTTCAGGCGTCTCCCGGGTGAACTCACCCTCTTCATATCCATATGCCTCGAGCGATTCCTGATAGAGTGCCTGATAGAGGTTCGAGAGGCCCTGCTCATAATTTGAGGCGGCAGCTTCAGAGCCATCCTCCGCTTCAGCCGCCGCGACGAAATGCTCCATGGCGACTTCATCGATGATCCTGCCGATTTTCGCGTCGTTCAGATAGCCTTCGATGCCATAGCCGACCTGGACCTCGACACCCCGGTTGTTGTATTCATTGCCGTTGTCCAGGTTAAGGAGAATCACAATGCCATTGTCATCCTCCTGTTTGCCGACGCCATATTCACGCAGCGCCTTGAGTGCGTAATCCTGTCTATGCTCCTGCCCGGTCGATGGCATGGTGAGCAGCAGCATTTCAACGCCTGTGCCCTCTTCCAGATGCGTCCCCATCTGATTGAGCTCCTCAATCGTCGCTTCGCTCAGCACTTCTGCGTTATCCTGGATGAAATAGTGGGAAGTGTCGAGAGACGGAAGAGACACCCGTGCCTCAGCAGGGAGACTGGAAAATACAAACATGAGCAGCATGAGCACAACCAGGCGTTTCATCATTCTTCATCCTGTTCGGTGTTGAATTCAACTTCCGGAACATCCCTGCTCGACTCATCCGCTTCGAAATACGGTTTTTCATCGAAACCGAACAGTCCGGCCACCATATTGCCCGGGAAGGTCCTCGTGTTCCTGTTGTATTCCTGTACAGCCGTATTATAATCCTGGCGGGCGACCGCAATGCGGTTTTCAGCCCCTGCGAGTTCATCGCGGAGACCTGTGAACTGCTCGCTCGCCTGGAGGTCCGGATAATTTTCCGATATGGCCAGCAGCCTTGATAAAGCCGAACGCACTTCGTTGTCTGCCTCAGCCATCTCTTCCACATTCTGTGCACCGGACAGCCGGCTTCTCGCCTCGGCGATGTCCGTGAAGATTTCCTCTTCATGGGAAGCATACCCCTGAACTGTGCTCACAAGGTTCGGAATCAGGTCTCCCCTTCTCTGCAGCTGCGTTTCAATCTGGGATTCCTTCTGGTTCACTTCCTCCTCAAGATTGACGAACTGATTATATTTCGGCGCAAATATGATTGCCAGAATAATGAAGAATCCAACAATGACGCCCAATGGAATAAGTATTTTTCTCATTTTTCTTCTCCTGTTCTGCACTTTGTTATATCTTTATCTTACCATTAATCATATCATTTCAAACCTTGATGCATGACAAATGGGACCGGTGCAGTGCACCAGTCCCAACTGTTATGAATATTTGACCATATGATACTTCTTCTTGCCTCTTCTGATGACAGTGAAGGCTCCGTCAAGCCTGTCATCTTCCTTGATTTCATAGTCGACATCCTGCTGGCGTTCCCCGTTGATGTAGATTGCACCATTCTTGATGTCCTCCCTTGCCTGTCTGCGGGAGGAGGAGATGCCCGTCTCCACCAGCACCTTGACGAGGTTCATGTCGTCCTCCGTGTAGCTTGCCGATGGCACATCCTTGAAGGCATCCCTGATCTGGTCGACCGAGAGGGATTTGATATCCCCGCTGAAGAGCGCTTCTGTAATGCGCTGCGCTTCGGCCAAAGCCTCCTCACCATGGATGAATGCCGTAATATCCTCGGCCAGACGCTTTTGCGCCTTCCTCAGATGCGGCTCCGTCATGACGGATTCCTCCAGTGCCTCTATCTCCTCCCTCTCCAGGAAGGTGAAGAGTTTGATGAACCTGATGACATCCGCATCACTCTGGTTGATCCAGAACTGATAGAATTCATATGGTGAAGTGCGTTTCGGATCCAGCCATATGTTGCCGGACTCGGTTTTGCCGAATTTCTTGCCGTCCGCTTTCGTCACGAGTGGAATCGTCATGCCTTCCGCTTCCGTTTCACCATATACACGCCGCATCAGGTCGAGGCCGCTTGTGATGTTGCCCCATTGGTCGGAGCCGCCGATCTGCATCCTGCAGTCGTATTGACGGTTCAGATGGCCGAAGTCGATAGCCTGGAGGATTGTGTATGTGAACTCCGTATATGAAATGCCCGTCTCAAGCCTTGACTGGATGGCATCCTTGGCGAGCATGTAGTTCAGGCTGACATGCTTGCCGTAATCCCGCAGGAAACTGATCAGGCTGATTTCCTGCAGCCAGTCCTTGTTGTTGACCAGGAGGGCACCGTTTTCATCAGAAAAGTCGAAAATGCGCTCCATCTGCTTCTTTATTCCGCGTACATTGTCATCGATCTGATCCTCCGTCTGAAGCTTCCGCTCCTCGCTTTTGAAGGAAGGGTCCCCAATCATTCCTGTGCCGCCGCCGATCAGGACGATCGGACGGTGTCCATGATTCTGGAACCGTCTGAGTGTCAAAAAAGGGACCAGATGCCCGATGTGAAGGCTGTCCGCTGTCGGGTCAGCCCCGCAGTATAATGAGAGCTGCCCACGGTCGAGCAGTTCTGTAATCTTTTCCTCATCCGTCATCTGATAGATGATTCCCCTGTATTTCAAATCTTCCAGCAGTTCATTCATGTCTTTTCCTCCTAATGTTATGTATAATTTTTACAAATTAAAAAGCACCCTTACAAGAGTAAGGGTGCTTGAGTACACGGTACCACCATACAGTTTCACTTTATGGGCAGGAACGTCCACCCCGACGATCGAATGTCTGATGCAGTGTATTCGTTGGACGCGTGCACTGATTTCCACCCACCATCAGCTCTCTGGATTCCGCCAAACCAACTACTTGTCTGCGATTCGAATAATATCAATTTATAGGAATGATATATTCTTGTCAGGAAAAAGTCAAGGGCCTACCCTTTCACACAGGCAGAAACTCCTATGGGCCCAGCGTTTATATCCGACTGGTACAGGACCCCATAATCATCTTTTATCACTAACTCTCTTTGTTTTTTCTGTGTTATAATGACCGAGGATAGGAGGTAGCAATGAAGAATAATGACTTTGTAAATTATATTAAAAACCTATTTTCTCGCAGAGATACAGAAAAGGCTCCCATTGAAGGCTCTACCTTCAAAGAGAAATTCAATAGTGTCACCTCGCGCTTTAAAAAAGCCGGTTCCCCTCTCAGGGTATCATTTTTTACTGCCTATGACACAATCTGGAACATCATCCTCTTTACAGTGCTTGCAGCCACCCTGGTGGGCATACTTGCATTCAGCATCGGCGTCGGCTATTTTGCAGCCCTCATAAATGATGAGGAGATCCAGCCGGCTGAAGAAGTGAACACGGCGCTGACTGAAATGACGGAGAGCACCACTGTCGCTTTCGGCTCAGGCGAAGCACTCGGTACTTTGAGGGCAGACCTGATACGGGAGCGTGTAGACTATGAAAATATTTCCCCACATGTCGTTGAAGCACTCATAGCCACCGAGGATGAATACTTCTATGAACATAACGGCGTCGTGCCAAAAGCCTTCATGAGAGCCGCACTCCAGCAGGTCGCAGGTTCGGAATCGGGTACAGGCGGCAGTACGCTGACGCAGCAGCTGGTAAAAAATCAGCTGCTGACGAATGAAACGACATTCGACCGCAAGGCGACAGAACTCCTGCTTGCATTCCGCGTGGAAAAGCTTCTGTCCAAGGAAGAAATCCTGGAAGCCTATCTGAACGCCGTATCTTTCGGCCGTAATGCCAACGGCCAGAACATCGCCGGTGTACAGGCTGCTGCAGAAGGAATATTCGGCAAGGATGCAGATGAATTGAACCTCGCGGAAAGTGCCTTCATTGCCGGTCTCCCGCAGAACCCTTATGCATACACTCCTTTCATGCAGGGCGGTGCAGTCAAGGAGCCAGAATATCTCGAGGCAGGCAAGAACAGGCAGCGCTTCGTATTGGAAAGGATGCTTCTGGAAGGCAAGATCACCCAGGAGGAGCACGACGAAGCTGTTGAGTATGACCTGTACGCCAATCTGACCGACAGCGTGACTGTGCCGAACCAGAACTATCCATTCCTGACCGATGAGGTGGAAAGACGCAGTATAGACATACTTAAGTATCACCTTGCCGAAGAAGATGGCCTGACACGTGAGGATGTCGACTCCACTCCTCTTATCAACCAGGAGTATACAGGCATGGCGAACACTGCACTGAGAAACCAGGGCTATCATATCGAAACGACAATCGATAAGACGATCTACGACACGATGCAGGATGTAAAGGACAATTCAAGCTACTATTATGGATCGAGAAGCATCGAAGACGCTGAGGATGCTACAGAGGAGGAGCAGGAAGCAGGCGATGAAGTGTTCGAACACGAACTTGGCGCCATGCTGAAAGACAACCAGACCGGCAAGATCCTCGGTTTCATCGGCGGACGGGACCATGAACGGTCTTCCATCAACCATGCGACCCAGACGAGCCGCCAAGCCGGCTCGACTATGAAACCGCTGATCACCTATGGTCCGGCGCTCGATAAAGGACTGATTGCTCCGGATACAGTACTGCTGGATGAAATCTTCACTATACCGAACCCTTACGGAGACGATTACAGCCCCCGAAACTATGATGTGGATGAGGAATTCGGACTCGTTTCCGCCAAGCATGCACTCAGCAACTCATACAACTTGAGCACTCTGAGGCTGTGGGCGGATGTCAGACAGCATAACCCTCAGGAGTACTTCCAAAAAATGGACATACCGATCAGTGATACTTTCTATTCCAATGAAGATACACTTGTTCCATCAATGCCTCTAGGCTCCAACAACATGTCGGTCGAGGACAATGCGAACGCATTCTCCACTTTCGCAAACAACGGCGAAATGGTCGACAGCTACATGATCGAATCGATCACCAGCCCGACCGGCGAAGTCATATATGAGCATGAAAGTGAATCCACCCAGGTATTCAAGGATTCTACAGCCTATCTCATGACCGACATACTCAAGGAAACCTTCCAGACCGGTTCCGCCTACTATATCCAGGACTACTACAACAGTGTCAACGACACTTATGACTGGGCGGCCAAGACGGGTACATCAAACGGATTTGTGGATTCATGGTTCATGGGCTACAATCCAAAAGTCACACTTGGAGTCTGGATGGGATACGACCGTAATATTCCACAGGTGGCCAACCAGGATAGTGAACAGCACCTGCACATCTATAACTGGCGCGATATTGCCCAATCACTGAGCGAAGTTGCTCCGGAACAGATGGGAGCCAATGAACGGTTCAGCCGACCTTCTTCTGTCAGGGAAGTCGAATACTGTGCCCTCACCATGGAAATGGAAGAGGACTGCGAAGATGATCTTGATGATCCTCGTGAAGGTCTGATCGCAGAAGATACACGATTGACCGACAAGGACAGTCTGAGCGACTCCGAAATCATGCAGAGGATGGGAGAGGACTTCGACTCCGAACTCAGCACTTCGGATCTCCGCGGTACGGTGACGAATTCCTATGATGACCGCTATCGTGTCGGAGGCAGTTCCTCCAGTTCGGACGATGATGAAGATGAAGATGAAGACGAAGAAGATGATGAGTAATCAAAAATCGCCCCTATCGATCGATAGGGGCGATTTTTCTTGATCTTATATTCTTTTTTATTTTTAGAACAGGCCTTTGGAGTTGCCGTCGGCATCCACATCCATGTTCACTGCTGAAGGGACTTTAGGCAATCCTGGCATTGTCATGATATCTCCTGTCAGGGCAACGACGAATCCTGCTCCTGCCTTGGCGACAACTTCCCTTACAGTCACCTTGAAGCCGTTTGGGCGTCCGAGGAGTGAAGGGTCATCGCTCAGGGAATACTGTGTTTTTGCCATGCATACCGGGAATTCTCCCCAGCCGTGGCGGTCGATTTCTGCCAGCTGCTTCTTGGCTTTGTCTGTAAAGTTGACACCGTCTCCGCCGTAGACTTCAGTAACGATCTTTTCTATTTTCTGATCGATCGGAAGTGAATCTTCATAAAGATGCTTGAAGTTTTGTGGTTCATCGAGCACTTCAAGTACCTTCTCAGCAAGTTCCGTACCACCTGAACCACCATGCTCCCACACTTTGGTCAGGGATACCCGTACATTCTGCTCCTCGCACCAGTTGAGGACGTAGTCCCTCTCTTCGTCCGTGTCCGTCACGAAGTCGTTGAGTGCAACGACTGGCTCAATGCCGAACTTGCGTGCATTTTCGATATGCTTCTCAAGGTTTGCGATGCCCTCTTTCAGTGCATCCACATTCGCTTCACCCAGATCTTTCTTGGCAACGCCGCCATTCATCTTGAGTGCACGGATCGTCGCCACAAGTACAATCGCATCAGGTGCGAATTCACCTTTTCTTGCTTTGATGTTCATGAATTTCTCTCCACCGAGGTCGGAACCGAATCCACATTCCGTAACGACGATGTCAGCAAGTTTCCTTGCAGTGTTCGTTGCGATGAGTGAGTTGCATCCGTGTGCAATGTTGGCGAAAGGTCCACCATGGATGAGTGCCGGAGTACCTTCCATCGTCTGTACGAGGTTCGGCTTGATGGCCTCTTTCAACAGAAGTGCAAGTGCCCCTTCGACTTCGAGCTGCCCGACTGTAATCGGTTCCTTGTCATAAGTGTAGCCGATGACAATGTCAGCCAGCTTTTTCTTGAGATCGATTATGTCACTTGCAAGACACAGCACCGCCATGATTTCACTCGCCACTGTAATATCAAATCCATCTTCTCTTGGGACGCCGCGTGTCGGCCCACCAAGTCCTACTACCACCTGGCGCAGTGCACGGTCGTTCATGTCCAGCACGCGTTTCCAGGTTACACGTCTTGGATCGATATTCAGTTTATTGCCGTGATGGATATGGTTGTCGATGAATGCTGAAAGTGCATTGTTGGCTGTTGTGATCGCGTGAAGGTCTCCGTTGAAATGGAGGTTGATTTCTTCCATCGGAAGCACCTGTGCACGTCCACCGCCTGTCGCACCACCCTTGATGCCCATTACCGGGCCGAGGGAGGGTTCGCGGAGTGCCACCATAACATTCTTCTCGAGCTGGTTGAACGCATCTGCGAGGCCCACAGTACAAGTGGACTTCCCTTCCCCTGCCGGTGTCGGGTTCATTGCGGATACGAGTACGACTTTGGATTGCTTTTCATTTCCTTCGATCTTATGTATGTCGACTTTTGCCTTGTATTTGCCATACATCTCTAAAGCATCATGCGGAATACCCGCCTTTTCTGCAATTTCCTCAATAGGTTTGATGTCTGCTTTCGCAGCAATTTCCTGGTCTGTCAAATGTGCCACCCTGTCATCTCCTTTTTACATTAATATGATTCCTACCCTTCCATTATGCCATAATAAACAGAAAATTGCCCCTAATATTTATTAGGGGCAATCAGGTTTTTAATCGTCATCCATGGAGGACAGGTCGCCTGTCGGCAGGTCAAGCTCCCATGCTTTCAGCACGCGGCGCATGATCTTACCACTTCTCGTCTTAGGCAGCTTATCCTTGAATTCAATCTCTCTTGGCGCAGCATGTGCTGCAAGGCCTTCTTTGACATATTTGCGGATCTCTTCTTTCAGTTCATCCGTCGGCTCGTTGCCTTCCCTGAGCGCGATGAACGCCTTGACGATCTCTCCTCGGACGGGGTCCGGCTTGCCGATTACCCCTGCCTCCTGTACTGCAGGATGCTCCACGAGCTTGGATTCTATTTCGAATGGTCCAACACGCTCACCGGCTGTCATGATGACATCATCCACACGGCCCTGGAACCAGTAGTAGCCATCTTCATCCTTATAGGCGGAGTCACCGGATACATACCAGTCGCCGATGAAGTAGGAATCGTACTTGGCATCATTCTTCCAGATTTTGCGCATCATCGCAGGCCATCCGCGTTTCATCGCCAGGTTGCCCATGCGGTTTGACGGCAGTTCGTTGCCTTCATCGTCTATGATTGCCGCTTCAATACCCGGCAGCGGTTTGCCCATGGAACCGCCTTTGATATCCATTGCCGGCATGTTGACGATCATATGTGCCCCTGTTTCGGTCATCCACCAAGTGTCATGGATTCTCAGGTTGAACACCTTCATTCCCCATTTGACCACTTCCGGATTGAGCGGTTCACCAACTGACAGTACATGGCGGAGCGAAGACAGGTCATAGTCGTTTACGATTTCATCCCCTGCCCCCATGAGCATACGGAATG
This sequence comes from Salinicoccus sp. Bachu38, assembly GCF_038561955.2. Classification (NCBI taxonomy): domain Bacteria; kingdom Bacillati; phylum Bacillota; class Bacilli; order Caryophanales; family Staphylococcaceae; genus Salinicoccus; species Salinicoccus bachuensis. Next base: position 1,617,041 of record NZ_CP138333.2, read on the forward strand.
CCGTCGGCGCACTGTACCAGATTGTTATGTTCAAGTCCTGGATGGCACCATACCACGATTCAGGGGAGAAACGGCCGCCGACTACGACGTTCGTTGCACCGTTCAGCCACGGTGCAAATATACCGTATGATGTACCCGTCACCCAGCCCGGGTCGGCTGTGCACCAGTAGACATCGTCCTCTTTGAGATCAAGCACATATTTGCCGGAGATATAGTGCTGGACCATGGCATGCTGGACATGCAGAACTCCCTTCGGCTGACCTGTCGACCCACTCGTATAGTGCAGGATAAGTCCATCTTCCTTGTCCAGCCACTCTATATCGAATTCATCACTCGCCTTCTCGTAGCTAGCATCGAAATCGACATACCTTTCATCGGAACCATCTCCGACGACGACGACTTTCTCAAGATTCGGCAGATCATCCATAGGAATTCTTGGCAGCAGCTCAGGTGTCGTAATGATGACTTTGGCATCACTGTTCTCGAGACGATCCTTTACTGCCTTTTCCATGAATGCTTCAAACAGCGGACCTACGATTGCACCGATCTTCAGGGCACCAAGCAGTGAAAAGTAGAGTTCGGGACTTCTTGCCATGAAAATGAATACACGGTCCCCTTTGACAACTCCTGCTTCATCCCTGAGGACATTGGCGGCTTTGTTGGATGCTTTCTTCAGGTCCTCAAATGTATATGAGAGTTTCTGGTCGCCATTTTTATAGTGAAGTGCGACTTTATCACCACGACCATCTTCAACATGCTTGTCTATGCACTCATAGGCCATGTTGTATTTCCCGGTCTCATACCAGGAGAATTGCTTCTCCACTTCTTTCCAGTCGTGGTTTTTCACCGCCTCGTCATAATCCTTCAAGTTAGGATTCTGATCCGTTGCTTCGTAAAGTTCTACCTTCATAATAATAACTCCCCTTTTGTGTTTTCTCTTTTACACTTCTTATTATATAATAGAATAGAACAATTTTTCAAAATAATTAAAATAAAATCCAGGAGGGCTTCTTTTTGCATCACATAAAGACTTATTATAAAGAAGAGTACGAGACGGAAAATCACTCATTTATCCTTGAAGGACCTTTGACTGCCAAAGAGCTTTCCGGCTTCACATATGATGATGGTCTTGATGCTTTCCGCCCGCCGGTCGAGCAGTTCGAAGCGATAAAGGAAATCGCCGACCTGGAAGAAGGTAGAATCCTGATCGTCAGGGAGGGGGATCACATCATCGGATACGTGACCTTCCTCCATCCCGACCCCATGGAACGCTGGTCTGATGGCAACCTTCCCTATATCATGGAGCTCGGTGCCGTCGAAATCAGTCTGGACTACCGCAGTTTCGGCCTCGGCAAACGTCTGCTGAAGCTGTCCATGCAGGATGAGTTCATGGAAAATTACATCATTATCACAACGGAATACTACTGGCATTGGGACCTTAAGAACAGCGGTCTTGATGTGTATGAATATAAGGACTTGATGATCAGGCTGATGGCGAGTGCCGGGTTCGAGGTCTTTCAGACGAACGACCCCGAAATCACTGGCCACCCCGCCAATACGCTCATGGCACGTGTAGGCAGGAATATCAAAGAGGAACAGATGATGGCTTTTGATAAGCTGAGATTTAAAAACCGCTTTTTTTTCTAGGAGGAGAGAAATGCTAGTTGAAAGAATTATGACCAGTCCGGTCAGAACACTGACGCCCGAACACACGATTGAAGATGCACTGAATATGATGAGCACCTACTCTTTCCGTCACATCCCGATCATTGATGATGCTGAAAATCTGGTGGGTATCGTCTCCGACAGGGATATCAAACTGACACTGCCTTCCGTGCTTTCGGATGATGATCCCGATTTCACACTGAAAGTGCCCATATCGAGGATTATGCGCAAGCGGGTCACCTACTGCCATCCGCTGGATTTCGTCGAGGAGATCGCGCTTGATTTCTATCACTATGCAATCGGCGCGATACCAGTCCTCAGAAATGGCAGGATTGTGGGTATCATCACCCAGAAGGATATGCTCAATACCTATCTGGAACTGACTGGAATTACAGAGCCGGGCTCGATAATAGAAGTGGATATCGAAGACCGTACCGGTGTCATCTATGATATCGGCAAGGTGTTCAAGGATCTCAACATAAAGATCGTGAGCATTTCCGTCTATAGAAACAAGGAGAAGAAGGGGTATAAGACAATTGTGCTGCGGGTACAGGCAATGAATCCGAGAAAAGCCATCGATACACTCAAAGACAGAGGGTTCACCGTGCTTGAACCCTCGCAGATGGGCCAATGACAAGACCACTCTATGTGTACGATGATGCATTGCTCAAGTACCGCTTCCACGCCACCCACCCCTTCAATCAGATGAGGCTGAAGATGACGACCGATCTACTGATGGCGTCGGGTCATCTTAGGGCCGCGGATATCATCAGACCGCGCGAAGCAACTGACGAGGAGCTCGAACTGGTACACAAGAAGGATTTCATCGAAGCCGTGAAGCTTGCAGGTGAGGGAAAACTGCCTGAAGACAAGATGGAGAGCTATGGCCTCAATACGGAGGATACGCCAAGTTTCGAAGGCATGCATGAGAAAAGCCGCATGCTTGTAGGGGCCACATTGAGCGCTGTGGAGGCTGTCATGGATGGAAGGACGGATAAGGCACTGAGTCTTGCTGGGGGACTTCACCATGGCTTCAGCGGACGGGCAAGCGGCTTCTGCATCTATAATGATTCGGCGGTCGCCATAGAATATATCAGAAGAAAGTATGGCAAACGTGTACTCTATATCGATACCGACGCCCATCATGGTGACGGTGTGCAATGGATCTTCTATGACACGAACGAAGTCATGACCTACTCCATCCATGAAACAGGCCGATACCTGTTCCCGGGGACCGGAAGCCTGACGGAACGGGGCACTGAAGAAGGATTCGGTTTTGCAGTCAACCTGCCCATCGATGCTTTCACTGAAGACACCTCCTTCCTGGAGATATTCAAGGAGACGCTCGAAGCGGCAATCAGAAAGTTCCAGCCGGATGTGATATTCAGCCAGAATGGTGTCGATGCACATTTCCGGGATCCGATGACCCATCTGGCACTGACTTCGAGAACCTTCGAGGAGATTCCCCGCTTTGTAAACCATATGGCCGACAAGTATACGGATGGCAAATGGATTGCCGTCGGTGGGGGCGGCTACAACATATGGCAGGTCGTCCCGCGCATGTGGGCCCAGATATGGCTCAGTATGACCGGCACTCCCGCTCCCCGCGGCCCCTTGCCGGAAGCATTCATGGAGCAGTACCGTTCCAGGAGCCCGGTCGACTTCCCTGAAAATTGGGAGGATGTGCTGACCGACTATAGCGACATCCCCCGGCGTGAGGAAATCAGTGAAAAGAACCGCAGCATGCTCACCCGGGCCATGCTCCACCTGGAGGAGCAGTAAGCTTTGAACACACTAATAGAAAAGACGGACTCCTCGGAGTCCGTCTTTTCTATTTCGTTGTTGCCCGGTATTCAATTTTATAGGGAAGGATGACATTCGCCTCTTCCACAGTCTCTTCATTCATGTATTTGGTGAGCAGACGCATTCCGACTGCCCCGATATCATACAAGGGCAGGGCCACACTCGACAATGGAGGCCGTACCATGTTCACCAGGCGCGTATTGCTGCAGCTCATGATCTGTATTTCATCCGGTACCGCGATGTTGTGGTCCATCGCACCGTGCAGCACGCCGATGGCTGTTTCATCACTCATTGTAATGACGACATCCGATTTCAGTTCCTGTATCTTGCCAAACAGGGATTTACCCGACTGGTAATCTTCGGCTGCGGAAAGGATGTACTGCTCATCGAAATCCTTGTTCTTCTCCTGGTAGGCCGCTTTTATGCCTTCCTCAATGTGACGCTCCAGCTGTTCCGAATAGGAAGCTTTGACAAATGCAATCTGTTCAGCGCCTTCCTCAAGGAATTTTGAAGCAGCCTCCTTGATGGCTTCATAGTAGTCTATGTTGACGGATGGCATGTTTTCATCCTTCTCGCTGGTACCGCATATGACAACTGGGAGATGTGAGCCCTTTATGTCATTGAGCGTCTCCTCGTTCAATGCACCACCCAGGAAGACGATGCCATCGACCTGCTTGCTGATCAGGCCAAGGAAAGCATCCCTTTCCTTTTCCGGATCATTGTCTGTGTTCGTAATGATGATCTGATAGTTATACATCTCGGCAATATCGTCCAGACCACGTGCCAGAGAGGAATAGTACAAGTTTGAAATATCCGGAATGATGACACCGACAGTCGTCGTCTTCTTGCTAGCCAGACCGCGTGCCACGGCATTCGGACGATAGTCCAGCCTTTCTATAACATCTTTAACTTTTTTTCTTGTTTCCGGCTTGACGTTGGGATTCCCGTTAAGCACTCTGGAAACTGTTGCCATCGATACTTTGGCCTCTCTGGCAACATCATATATGGTAACCGTCATATTGCACCCCCGCACGCTTTTGAAAGCGCTTTTTGTACTATAATAACATGACTGTAAAGTTTCGTCATGGTTAAATGAGACTAAAATAAAATTTATCGAATTCCTCAAGGGACATCTGCTGCGCCCTGTCGCTCAGAGCAACGGCTGGATCCGGATGGACTTCTGCCATTATACCATCGGCACCTGCTGCAATTGCCGCTTTGGCACAATCCGACATGATTTCCTTCCTCCCTGTGGAATGTGTGACATCCACCAGGACAGGCAGGTGGCTCGCCTGCTTGAGCAGGGGGACAGCCGAGATGTCCAACGTGTTTCTTGTGCTTTTTTCGAATGTCCGTATCCCCCGCTCACAAAAGACCACATTGCCATTGCCTTCAGCCAGTATATATTCGGCGGCATACAGGAACTCTTCTATCGTCGCACTCATGCCCCTTTTCAGGATCACCGGCTTGCGGGAACGTCCCACTGCCTTGAGCAGTTCGAAATTCTGCATGTTCCTGGCACCGATCTGAAATGCATCAAGCTGGTGTTCGGCCATGCTGACATGTTCTGGTGCAACGATTTCGCTGACCACTGCGAGGCCATGCGCTTCTTTTGTCTTCCGGAGTATCTCGAGCCCCTCCTCCCCCAGGCCCTGGAAATCGTATGGCGAAGTGCGGGGTTTGAATGCCCCACCCCTGATCATTTTCAGGCCTTTCTGTTTGAGGTCCGACGCCACTTCTGCAACCTGGTTGTAGGATTCCACTGCACAGGGGCCGAATATATGGGCAGGTGCATTCCCGCCTATCTCGGCGTCGCCGATCCTGATGATCGTGTCCGCGCTCTGATGTGCCCTCGACACCAGAAGGGGCGGAGGCTCTTCCGCACTTGCCTGCCGGGAGGATGCGTCGGTCAGACTTTCGAGCAGAGCCTGTACAAAATCGGCATCGTATACACCTTCATAATTGGACAGCAGCTTGCTGTAGTGGTCTGCATCATCGATTCTTTTCCCGCTGTGACCAGTTATTGCTGCCCTTCCATCCAACAGCTCCAATAGGGCTGTATCAATCTCCATCAATTTTTCCCTGACCAAAGCATCGTCCTGGTTCATATTGTCCACCTCATAAAATCAACCACATGCCGGAACATGTGGTTGAAAAATAATGATATCATGTTATTACTATTTTTTGTCTTCGTCAAGCTTTTCAGCGTATTTCGACATATCTACCGTCCTCGGATCATCAGTGTGCGGTTCATTCACTTCTTCCTGAATCGCATCCTTCTGAGCTTTGACTGCAGATTCATCGAGGGATTTCACCCTCTTCTTCTCATCCATTTCGCTTTTCTTGGCTGAGATATCGCCTTTCTTATCTTCCATCTTGTCACGCAGCTGATTCGTCTTGTCCTGTACTTTCTCTTTGAAGTCTGCACCTTCTTCGCTGCCGCTCTCCTTGTTTTTGGAAAGCTTTTGGGTCTGCTCGGAAATATCATCCCTTAATGCATCCCCGGATTTCGGTGCGAGCAACAGTCCGCCAATTGTTCCAACGAGAAGACCGACGGCAAGGCCGATGGAGAAATCCCTTCCGGTCGTCTGGTTGATCTGCTCCTCATATTCTTCAACACCATGAAGGTGCCGATCACGGTTATAGGTTTCCATATAAGAACCTCCCATTATTTGCTGTCGTTATCAAGCCCAGCATTCACACGATCTTCATCGAGGTTGTCATTCGTCGTTACCGACTGGTTTACAGCTACCGGCAGATTATCCGGATCGTCTTCAGCCGTAGTTGAATATTTGGTGTTGAAAGCACTGTTGCGCTTCTGTCTCATCTGCCATTTGTCTGCAACTTCCATCGCAACATTGGACCATTGCACAACTTGGGAAATCTTATCTTCATTCTGTGATATGTTGTGAGTGATTGAATTCGTCACCCGGTCAACCGAAGAATTCAGGTTATTCATGGATTGTCCGATACCTTGCACGGCATCCACTACAGAATTGAGTTTAGCAGATTTGCCCTGTACATCCTCTGCCAGACGGTTCGTCTTGTGCAGGAGATCAGTTGATTCCCTGGTAATGCCTTGAATCTGTCCTTCTACTCCATCAAGTGTCTTTGCTACATGATCCAGATTCTTTTTGACTGAGAACAGTACAACTGCCAAAGCAATACAAAGAATCAGGAAGGCAATAGCAGCAACACCTGCGGCAATATATAAAATTATTTGCCAATCCATCATAACGCCTCCATCTATATCTTTATTTGTTATTCATTCTTTAAATTAACCCAAATGGCAATGGTATAAACATTTTATTAGGATAATAACTCGGTAAATCTTTTCTCATATTTTTGGATGTCGCCTGCTCCCATGAAGATGATGACAGCTTCCTTATGTGAATTGAGCTTGTCGATATCCCCTTCTGCCAGCAGTTCGGCATCCGGAATCAAATCCACAAGGTCCCGGCTTGACAGATCGCCCGCCTGTTCCCTTGCTGAACCGAAAATATCCACAATGTAGGATTTGTCCGAGGCGGACAGGGCTTCTGCAAACTCATTCAGGAACTTTTCCGTCCGGGAGAAAGTATGGGGCTGGAAAACTGTGACGATTTCCCTCCCATTATATTTCTTCCTTGCCGTTTCAAGGGTGGCCTGTATTTCTTTGGGGTGATGTGCGTAATCGTCGACGATGACCATGCCATTTTTGAACGTTTCGCTGAAACGTCTCTTCACCCCCCCGAAAGTCATGAATGCCTTTTTGATATTTTCCATATCAAGCTTCTCCAGGTAGCCCACTGTGATCACCGCAAGGGAATTCAACACATGGTGGTCTCCATACATCGGAATCGTGAACCTGTCCAGGAACTCGCCTTCCACGTGGACATTGAAGCGGGTCCCATTGGGGAGGACTTCAATGTCGGAGGCACTGATGTCGAATTTGTCTCCGATGCCGTAGAAATAGACAGGAACATCATAGGACATGCTTCTTGTATGGCTGTCCCCCCCATAGGCGATCACAGCCTTTTTGACCTGACTCGCCATTTCGGAAAATGCATCGATGACATCCTGGAGATCCTTGAAATAGTCCGGGTGGTCGAAATCTATGTTGGTGATGATGGCATAATCAGGATGATAGCTTAAAAAGTGCCGCTTGTATTCGCAGGATTCGAAAGTAAAGTATTTGCTGTCCTCAAGACCAAAACCTGTGCCATCCCCTATGAGGAAAGTCGTATCAACGTCCCCATTCATCACGTGGCTGAGCAGGCCCGTGGTGGAAGTCTTGCCGTGGGCACCAGTGACCGCAATTGAGGTGAACTGGTTCATGAATTGTGAAAGGAACTCATGGTAGCGTATGACCGGGTATCCCCTTTCCCTTGCTGCGCTGATTTCGGGATGGTCATCACCAAAGGCGTTGCCTGCAATGTAGGTGAAACCCTCCACGATGTTCGACGCATCAAAGGGCAGGATCCTTATACCCTTGTCCCTGAGCTGGTGTTCAGTAAACACTTCCTTTTCTATATCGGCCCCCTGGACCTCATGACCGAGGTCATGAAGCACCTGGGCCAGCGCACTCATGCCTGCGCCCTTGATTCCTATAAAATGATATTTTTCCATGAGCTCACCATACTTTCATAAAATGGATTCATCGGAATATCCCTTTCAGATGAGAAAGGACATCTTCCTTGATTTCTTGGGACAGCACTCCGGCATTCACGCGGAGCGGCTTATTGGACGTGGGAATCTGGATCAGCATATCATTGCCTTCAGTGAGCTCTTTCGCCCCTTCAACAACCTTGGACTTTCCATCCTTGAATGATATGCGCGTCTGCATCATCTGGAGCAGTTCGAAACGGATTCCCACATCATTTCTTGAGTGGTTCATGATGAGGTGTATGCCGAGCGGCTTCCCTTTCTTCAGGATCTGTACAATCGCCCGTATGGCTTCGGGATTATTATGCTCGAACAGCTCTGCCAGGTCGTCGATGACGACCACCATCACGCTTTTTTTAGCTTCATTGCTGACCCGCTGGTTGAAGCTGTCCAGGTTGCGTACATGTGCCCTTCTGAATTGGTTGTGCCTGTTGTTCAGCTCTTCCAGAACATTCTGCAGTACATGCTTGCCGGTGATGGACTTCGGTGCACTGAACATATGAGGCAGGTCTTCATATTCCTTGTAATGGGCCTTGTCGGAAGCGATCATGATCTGAAGCTCCCTCGGATTATGGTTCATCATGAGGGATACGAGGATGTTATCGACCACTGCAGATGAATGGTCCGGCTCCCCTCCATAGATCAGTACCTGGCCTGCCTTCTTCAAAGGAAAACTGAAAATCTGATCATCCACTGTTTTCCCCACTACAAATTTGAAGTCATTTTTCCTGAGTTTGAGGCTGCTGGAGGAAAACAGCGTACTGAAAGGTATCGGATACGGATCCGGTAGGATGAACTCCACACCTATGTTACTTGTTCCCGCAATGGGGACGATCAGTTTAAAGTCTTCAAACGGCAGCTCAGAAAGCAGGTGTTCCTTCAGCTTTCCAACGACATTCAATCTGAAGTTTCTTTTCATCGAAAGCTCATAGCGGCCGACGATGCCATTGGTTCTGTAGGCAGCGACTTTAACAGGCACACCAATAGCGTCAAAAGCAGCAACTATTTCCTCGGAGAGCGCTTCGTCCACGCTGTCGTAGCTGCTGTTCTGACCTTCGCCCAGTATATGTAGGGGTGGCAAGGTGCTTTTCGGGCCACTCCGTTTTACCTGATTCTGATTTTTGGATCTGTATTTATTCTTGTCGTAGGGAGTCATCATGACATTGAAAGGAGAAACGGATTTCTGATCAGCGGCATTATCTGCAGCGGGAGTTTCTGCACCCGCTTCCTTCTCCATCTTTGTTTGGCCGGACTGGCCGGTCACAACGCCGATGGATCTTTCAGCCTCTGCCTTTTTCGCCCTTTCTTCCATCCGCTTCTGCTGCTTTCTTTCACGCTGTTGCCTTTCCCTTTTCAGTTCTTCCACAATCGGTGATGAATATCCGGATTTCTGATCTTCAGGGGAAGTATCTGACTCATCCTGTTTTCCAGCATTCGGATTCCCTTTCGAGCCATGGATTGCAGAAGGCACTGCACGCGCTTTGCTGATTGTATTTTTCCCTGGTCTCTTCCTGGAATAGCGACTCCCGCCCAGCAGCGACTTCTGCTGCTCTTTTCTTATGGGATCGCTGTTTTCCTGTTCTTTTCCTGGTGCCTCGGGCCGTTTTTTAATGGTTTCATCGCCATCCTTGTCATCCATGTCCAGGGGGAACCTGAAACGTTCCCTGTCGGAATGACCATCTTCAAGCCTATGATTGAATTGTCTTCTCCTTCTTGATCTATCCATCCGTCTCACCCTTATTTCACTTCAAATGGTTGCGCTACTTCATAGCTATCGTCCAGTACATAGATGCCCTTCACTCCGTCATCCTCAAGGTTCAGTTCCTTCTTCGAACAGATCATGCCCTTCGATTCCACGCCCCTCAGTGTTGAAGGCTTGATATAGAGCCCGTCAGGCATGATTGCACCGACTTTTGCCACAACGACCTGCTGGCCGGAATCGACATTCGGAGCACCACAGACGATCTGCAGCTCTTCCTCCCCGACATCTACCTTACAGACATTCAGCTTGTCTGCATCCGGATGCTTTGATTTTTCCGTCACTTTTCCAACGACGAACTTGGGAGAGAGATCCGGATTGATCTTTGCGATCCCTCTGCTCTCGAGCAGTGAGTTGATGCTCCCGAGTATCGTTTCATCCGCCTCGATGTTCACTTCGTCCGGCAATGCGATATGCTTGGACGCATCGAAAATATTCAGGCCGATGATTTCATCATCGCTCTTGATCACTGTCAGATCTTCATGGAATTCATATGTCGGGTTTTCCGCTTTTTTCAAAGTGACGAGCAGTACATCTCCAACATGCTGGTAATTATAAGTCAGTTTCATTCATCTCTACCTCTTTTATGATTCTTTTGTTTGCCCAGTATGAATACTGGTTCCAGTTTCTTTTCACGATAAGAGAACGAGAGGGAAGTAATCGGTGTCAGCCCTTCAGCGAAGTACTGCATCATCATCTGTGCCATGATATCGTAACCGACACTGTTCCTCACGTTCGCGATGATCAGCACATCCTGGTGCGGCAGGCCGACCATCATCTCTCCATCGAAGTTCTCGTGCATTTCATCGAGAAGCTGTGTGTTCAATATGCGCGTCGCATCGTATCCATCGTTATGGTTGATGAAATAGAAATCATTCTCCTGGATCGTCTCCTTCTTGTGTGAGACAGGCAGACGCTTCATATTTTTATCAGCCAGCTTCCTCAATGCCTCCTTGTCCAACCCCAAAGTCTTCAGAAGGGGCTCATCAATCAGCCGATAGCTGTTCTTGAAATCTATTGCGTAATATATTTTCGTTTCATTCGTATGGTCATCCACGACAAACGGGTCGCCATTCTTATTCTTCCTGTGGAAGCTTGAAGAACGGATGACGGGATATACGCCCGATTCATCCAGCGTGATCGCTTCCTCTTTCATGCGTTCAAGCGTCTCATCTATATAATAGACGATTTCCTCTATGAAATTCTCGTCCTTCTTTACTTTATCCACCGCTTTTGACAGTGCAATGTCCAGGCCTTTGCCATTATCATTGCGCTCCACCCTGAGCATCTCCTCTTCACGGTCGAAGGAAGTCTGGAAATCACTCCGTTTTTCATTGAGCTTCTCTATGATTCTATTTTTAAGCTGGAAAATATTCATGAAATTGCCTCCAGTTCTATTCTTTCGCACCAATTCTTAGCTTCTGATCTCCGTCCTTGATCAGTCCTGCGCGTTTCAGCAAAGTATAGAATAACAGAGTTACCAGGGCAGGTAAAACGATTTGGAACACGAGGATGAGCAGCCATACCTCCAGGGAAGGCCCCATCGTCTCTATCGTCATGATCTGCCCGACCAGGCCGCTGGTGCCCATTCCGGCCCCGGCAGCATTGTTTTCCATCGGGAAGAAAACCGTCATTACAGGAGCGATGACAGCACTTGCCAGAACAGGGGGCAGGATGACAAACGGATTCAATAGTACATTCGGCACCTGCAGCATGGATGTGCCGATTCCGATGGATATCAGTCCTGAAAACCCATTATCCCTATACCCGGTCACAGCCAATCCTACCATATGGCAACAGCACCCGATGACCGCAGCTCCCGCGGCAAGGCCGCTCAGGTCGAGCATCAGTGCAAGCGCTGCGCTGGAGAGCGGCGCAGTCAATGTAATTCCGAAGATGACTGCCACGAGCATCCCCATTATGAAAGGCCTCTGCTCGGTGGCAAACACGATCACTTCGCCCATGCTCGTCATGAAGTCACCGATTACAGGGCCGATGAACCGGGCAACGAGGTAGCCCAGTACAATCGTCAGGAATGGCGTCACAATGATGTCGATCTTCGTTCTTCCTGCGTACAGGCGGGCGACTTCAATTGCGATGATGCTTGCGATATAGCTGCCTGCCGCACCCCCCATATCATAGGCGGCATAACTCACGACGACCACTGAAAATATCACAAGTGGCGAAGCCTTCAGACCATAGGCGATGGCGGCACCAATTGCGGCACCAGTCATGCCCATCGCCACTGCACCAATCTCCTTGAGGCTTTCAAGATAAGGGACATAAGTCCCGATCGTATCGATGATCAGCCCGATGATGAGTGAAGAAAACAGACCGAGTGCCATGAAACTCATGCCATCAATGAACCATCTTCTCAGGAGGCTTCTCATCAGCGGCCCCTCAACTGCTCGACTCTGTCATCATCGATGCCCCTGACGAGCTCCGTCAGCATCTTCTTCGCATGGAGATAGTCGTTCGAATTGATGATGGAGTGGCTGGTATGGATATAGCGGGCCACGATTCCCACAACGGCACTGACTACGCCTTCATTGGAGACGTGGATGCTGCCTGCATCCGTGCCGCCCGGAGACTGGTAATACTGGAACTTGATGTCATGGCTGTCGGCCGTCTCAAGCATATAGTCGCGCATCGGCTTGGACAGGATCATCGTCCGGTCCATGATGCGGACCAGTGTTCCTTCTCCGATCCTGCCCATGTCATCCTTCTTGCCCAGCATGTCGTTCGCCGGAGAACAGTCAACTGCAAATGCCACATCCGGCTTTATCAGGTTGGAACTCACTTTTGCGCCTCTGAGGCCCACTTCCTCCTGGACATTGGCACCGACATAGAGGTCGCATTCGAGGTCGACATCAGCCAGCGCCTCCAGCGTCTCTATGGCGATCAGACAGCCATAGCGGTTGTCCCACGCTTTCGCCAGCAGCTTGTTCTCCTGCTCCATCACTTCGAAATCGACATCAGGCACTATGGAGTCACCCGGACGGATGCCCATGGACTCCAGCTCTTCCCTGCTGTCTGCACCGACATCAAGAAGCATATCATCAAGTTCAACGGTCTTGCTCTTGCCATCACCTTTTCTGAAGTGCACGGGAACACTGCCAATGATGCCGGTGATCCGCCTGTCTTCGGAAGTTCTGACTTTGAATTTCTGGCTCAGCAGGACATCGTTCGACCAGCCGCCGAGGGGGGTGAACTTGATCATTCCATTTTCCGTCAACTGCGTGACCATGAAGCCGACTTCATCCATATGACCGGCAATCATGACTTTCGGGGCATTTTCGGTCTTCGATTTCTTGAGCGCAAAAATGCCTCCAAGTCCGTCCTGCAGGATTTCATCCGCAAAAGGCTCCATCTCTTGCCTCATATAGTCGCGGACCTGGTCCTCAAAACCGGGAGCCCCATGAAGCTCCGTCAATGCTTTCATCCTTTCAAGTGTCCTGTTTTCAATTTTCATTCGAATCCTCCTTTTTGTAATCCTCCGATTGATAAATATGTTAAACTTATGGCGATAAGGAGGTCATATACATGCTATCCAAAACCGCCAGGCTACTGCTCTTCGCTTCAGTCATCCTATTGCCGGTGTGCATCTGGATCAGATTGAACAGGCATATCCACCCCCAGACGGTCATCGACCGGCTGCACAGACAGTATGGAGACATCTCATTCGTATCGATTGACTATCATTCCAACAAAAACAAGTTCCTCGGAATCGACCGCGAGGTCTTTACAGGCCGCTTCCACGCACTGACCGGTGATGGAAAGAAACGCTATCAATTCACCGCCGATGCATATACGGGAGAAATCATGGAAGCTACTGAACTGTAGATTTCGTGATTTTTTTGAATGTGCGGTGTATCCTTTCCAGACCGTCTTCAATCCTGTGTCGGCTCGAGGCGACATTGAACCGGAAATGCTGGTTATTTTTCACATCATATATGTGCCCAGGCGACACCGCAATGCCACCGATATCAATCAGTGCCTTGTGCACTTCCTCGTCTTCCAGGCCACTCTTTTCAAAGCTGATCCATGCCAGGTAGGTCGCGTCCGGCTTTTTGAAATCCAGCCATTCGGACATGTGGGCAGCGATGTAGGCTTCGACCAGCTGCATGTTCTGCTCGATGTGCCTGTTCAACTCATCCACCCATGGCCCGCATTCCGTATATGCTGCATGTATCGCTTCCAGCGCCAGGCTGTTCGCAGCACCCATACCATACTTTGAGGCGATGTTGCGGCCGATTTTAAGGCGCAGGTGCCTGTTTCTCGTAATGAAATAGGAATGCGGGATGCTGGCAAGGTTGAAAGTCTTTCCAAGACCTGTAGTCACCAGAATCGGATCCCCTGCCTCCATCAGCTCCACCATCGAAACGAACTGCTCTTTAGGCCGTGTGAAATCCATATGGATCTCGTCACTGATGAGAAAGACACCCGTCCTGAGGCAGATGTCACGGATCTTCGCCAGTTCGTCGCGCGTCCACACCTTCCCTGTCGGATTGTGCGGGCTGCAGTGGATGTAGGCCTTCACATCTTCCCTTCTGCACAGCTTTTCAAAATGATCGAAGTCAAACTCATAGGTGCCCTGATTTCTAATCAGGGGGCAGTCGACGATCTCCCTGCCATTCCCTTTCAACATCCCAATGAATGCATTATAGGATGGCATGGTGAGGATGATGCCATCCCCTTCTTCGGAAAATTGTCTGACCACTTCACCGATTGTAAACATCACAGAGGGTGCATAGTGGATCTCCTCATCCTCCAGGGTGATGCCAAACCTCTGGTGCCACCAGCCTTTCACCGCTCCATGGAACTTCGGGTTCTGCCACTTCGTATAGCCGAATATGCCATTGTCGATACGTTTCTTCATTGCCTCTGCGACTGCTTCCGGTGTTTCGATGTCCATGTCTGCAATCCAGAATGGTTCCAATCCGCCCGTACCAAAGAGTTTTTCCGTCCCTTCGTACTGGACGCTGTATGTACCTTTCCTTGTCGTCTGCCTATTGAAGTCAAAACTGCTCAAGAAATCTCCTCCAAACTGACCAGAATTTATATTGTCCAACTATATTTTATCATTCTTTCCTGAGGAAATACACGGCATAAAAAAAGCACCTTCAGAAAGATGCTTTGAGTCTGTATATTTTATTTCCCTTGGCTGAAAACTTGTCTTCATATTCCGTCCGTATATTGTCCTCCGGCTCGTCTGCATGAAGATCGAGCTTCACTTCATGGAAGACCATGCCGAAATTGTTCAGGCTCTCGAGGCTGTATTCAAACAGCCCCCTGTTATCCGTCTTGAACTGGATGAGGCCATCTTCAGCCAGGATGGAGCGGTACTTCGAAAGGAATGCCCCGTGGGTCAGACGACGTTTTTCATGCCGGTTCTTCGGCCATGGATCGGAAAAATTGAGATAGATCCGGTCCACTTCATCCTTCTGGAAATACATATCCATTTCACTTGCATCAAGCAGCAGAAGTCTGACATTTTCAAGCCCGGCCTCCAGAACCTTTTCCACCACACGTATCATGACATTCTTGTCCAGCTCTATGCCGACATAATTGATGTGCGGATTGCGGGCTGCCAGTTCCGTTATGAATGTGCCCATTCCTGTTCCGACCTCTATATGAAGCGGTTTGTTGTCGGGAAAGAAGTCGCCGACCTTCCCGGAATAGCTGCCGTCCGTATCCACAATATTGCTGTTCTCATTCAGAAATTCCATTGCCCAGGGCTTATTGCGCATTCTCATTTAAGTTTCCCACCTGTTACTCATATCACTCGAATATTTAATATCATATAAAACGGTCTCTCTGTATTACTTTGTTGAGGAAGATGATCCAATCATTCATATCCTTGAAACGCTTATGGTCTTCATACCATTGGATCATTGTGATCGCCTGAACGAGTGTATACCACTTCATGCGTTTCATCAAAGTCCTGTCCAGCGGCTTGCCGTAGACTTCCAGCCATTCCTTCCAGTCATCCGGTTCCACATAAGTGTAGAGGATCATGCCAAGATCTATCGCAGGATCCGCAATCATTGCACCTTCCCAATCCACCAGATACAGCTCATCCTGGTCGGAGAGGAGCCAATTGTTGTGATTGACGTCTCCATGGCATACTGTACAGAATGCCTCGTCGATCAGGGGCATCTCATTTTCCAGGTATTGGATTGCAGAACGGACGGTATGATGGGCATTGACTTTCGGGGATAATGAGGTCTGTATCTTGTTAAGCAACAGATCCGGCAGCATGGGTTTCATGCCGAGCTTTTTCAGCATAGTGAGAAGAGGACCTGATGTATGGATTTTCTTCATCAGTGAGGCTACCCTCTCCGAGTGCATCTCTTCACGGGTCAGCTCCCGGCCATTTTTCCAATGCTGTGCTGTCACTACTTCTCCGGTCTCTATTCTTTTGGTCCAGACCAGTTTCGGTACAATACCTTCAGCGGACAGCGCTGCAAGGAAAGGGCTGGCATTGCGTTTCAGGAACAGCTTCCTGCCATCTTGCTCTGCCTTATAGGCTTCACCAGATGCTCCACCAACGGGGTCAAGTGTCCAGCCGAGCTGATAGAAATGCTCCAAATTCCACACCTCTTTTCATCATCAAAGAAAAAAGCGCTAAATATTTAAAAATAAGATAGCGCCAGTTTCTGTTCGTGTTATAAAT
This sequence comes from Salinicoccus sp. Bachu38, assembly GCF_038561955.2. Classification (NCBI taxonomy): domain Bacteria; kingdom Bacillati; phylum Bacillota; class Bacilli; order Caryophanales; family Staphylococcaceae; genus Salinicoccus; species Salinicoccus bachuensis. The sequence goes on from NZ_CP138333.2 coordinate 1,633,588, forward strand.
TTTATAGGGTTTTATAGTTTATTTCAAGGACTATTATCCACAGATTTTATGACAACCGGGCGTTACGTGTCCACAAAACCATACAGTGTAAGCGTTGAAGCCCCAAAAATTTATTAGGGTAATTTTTCAGGTTAACATTATTTAACCAGGTTTAATTTGTGAATTTTTTGGTTGAATCCTTCCTGTATCACCTGCGTGATTTTGCCTTTCGAACCGTCAGCAATCCTCTCGCCATCCACATTGGAAACAGGTGTCACTTCCTGGGTCGTGCTTGTGATGAACACTTCATCCGCCGCCTTCAGTTCATCAATGGTGAATGGCTTCTCCTGATATTCTATTTCCCGCTCCTGTGCAATCTTCAGCACTTCCTGTCTCGTGATGCCATTCAATATCAGGTGGTTTGCCGGATGGGTCCTGAGTACTCCCTCGCTGACGATGAATACATTTGTGGAGGACCCTTCTGTCACTACCCCATCACGATGCAATACTGTTTCATGGGCACCGGCGCGCACCGCACGTTCCTTTTCCATGACATTGGCCAGCAGGTTGAGACTTTTGACATGGCATTTCAACCATCTGTAGTCATTCGCCGTGATGATGCCCACGCCATTCTCCATTTGGAGGGAAGGCCGTGACAAAGCATTCATATAGGCGAGGACGACAGGTTCGGCACCTGCAGGATAGGCATGGTTCCTTGGGTCTATGCCCCTCGATACCTGGATGTAGATGGATCCGTTTTCGATGCTGTTCCGCTCCTTCAGCTGGGTGATGATTTCAATGAGTTTCTCCTGTTCAAGACCGTTGATCTCGATTTCTGATGCACTCCTGACCAGACGGTCCATGTGCTCCTCAAGTGTAAAGAACTCATTGTCATATACTCTTACCACTTCATATACGCCATCACCGAAATAGAAAGCGCGGTCGTTATAGTCTACTGAAATTTCATCGTCTCTTTTGAATTCTCCATTATAGTAGCTTATTTTCATCCATCTCACCCTTTATACAGATTCTATGCAGTGCTTCAAGGTAGATCTCCGTTGCCTTAAGCAGCTCATCGATCTTCATGCGTTCGTTTTTCTGGTGCATCGTATCTACAGTATCCTTGAACATCGCCCCAAAGGCAACACCCTTTTTCAAGGTGCGGGCATATGTTCCGCCTCCGATGGTGAATGGTTCCGTGTCATCGTCCACATGATTCCGGTAGGCATCGGTCAATACCGCCACCAGCGGGTCTTCCCTGTCCACATAATGGGGAGGCTGATACTCAAGATCTTCAATGGTGAAGCCCTGATTGTATACATCTTCCTTCAGGCTGGCCATGCCGGCTTCGAAATCGATGCCTTTTGGATACCTCAAGTTGACGCCGAATATGCCACCATCCACTTCCGTGTAGTTGATCATGCCCACATTCACGCTCGTCTCCCCCATTTCAGGATGCGAGAAGTTCATTCCGAGCAATGAGCCGTCCGTGCTGCCGACCAGCCGCTCCATCGCAAATTCCGCGAAGGCTGCTGCATTATTGTCCAGCGCCAGACTGTGCAGGAAGCGGAGGAGAATCAGGCCGGCGTTCACTCCGATTTCCGGAGTGGAGCCATGGACACTCCGCCCCTGTATGCTCAATTTCAAGAATCCGTTATCCACCTCGTAGGCACCTTCCGCATCGACTTCCCTCAGGAAGTCCTCGTAGGACTGGATCACTTCACTCATATTCTGCTGAACCTTCAGCTTCGCTTCCGCATCTTCCGGAACCATATTGTACCGTTCACCGGAAATCAGCACCTTCAGCTCAATTTTCGGCTCCCGTTCATCCAGCGGCATCGGCTTCTGCACGAAATTGAATGTGGAGATGCCTTTTTCTCCATGGATCAATGGAAACGCAGCATCCGGTGCAAATCCGGCATCGGGCATCTGCTCCGATTTGAAGTATGCATCCGTACACTGCCAATCCGATTCTTCATCGGTGCCCACAATCAGACGTGTGCGATATTTGAATGGCAGTCCCTGTTCATGGAGTATCTTCATTGCATAGTAGGCTGCAATGGTGGGCCCCTTGTCATCCTGAACACCACGTGCCACTATCTCATCATCGATGATTTCAGGAACGAACGGATCCGTATTCCAGCCTTTGCCGGGAGGTACAACATCCACGTGTCCAAGGATGCCGAACAGCTGCTCACCCTCCCCGGCTTCGATATGGCCAGCAACATTCTCCACATCCAGTGTGGACATGCCATCGCGGTCCCCCAGCTCCAGCATGTAGTCCAGTGCCGCCTTCGGCCCGGTTCCCACCGGCGCTCCACTGGATGGCTCGCCTTTCACACTTTCAATTTTCAACAGCCCCATCAGATCTTCAATCAGACTTTCCCTGTAGTCATCCACCAGCGCTTTATAATCCATGAACGTACTCTCCCATCGTATGTAACAGAATCTTTTTTTCAATAATAAAGAAAAAAATATGTAAAAACAAGAGAACAGGCCAATAATTGCGCCTGTTCTCCATTAATATAAGCTATTTCTTTTTGTTTGAACCTTCATCATCATCTGTAACGACATGGATATTATGGTTACCGTCCTTTTCTCCCTCGTCGTCCACAACATCTACATTTGTTGCATTGTCTTTGTTCAGGCCACCGAAGGAGACATCATCCTGCAAGTGCTCCTCGGAATGGATACCGCCTTCTGAGACCCATTCATTGTTCATCTGTTCTGCAGTCAACTGGCCTTCAGCATCCATTCTGTCAGGTTTTGTATAATGCTCGTCATCATCGTTTACACTACTTTTTCCCTGAGTGGGTGAAATCTTGTCATTCTGGTTGTTTTCATCATTTTCATCATCTGCAGCCTGGCCAGACTTATTCTTATCCATTCTGGATTTTGCCTTCTCCTGGGCGGATTGGGCATAGCCTTTCGGATCTTCCTTAGCCTTACTGAACTCGGATTTTGCTTTCTCCTGATATTCTCCGGCCTGCTTCGTCACCTTCTCCTGATATTCGCTTGCCTGTTTGGTGACTTTTTCCTGAACATTCTGGGCGTAGCCTTTAGGATCCTGCTTCACCCTGCCATATTCGCTTTTGGCCTTCTCCTGATACTCCCCGGCCTGTTGGGACAGCTTGTCCTGAACATTCTGGGCATAGCTTTTAGGGTCTTCCTTCACTTTATTGTATTCACTCTTCACAACATCGCGATTTTCTTTTTTGGACAATTGCTTGGCAGCGACTGCCAGCCCGAGCATTGCCGCGACTTTCAGTAGTCCTCCTGTTTTTCTAGCCATTTCCAACACCTCTTATTAAGTATTTTGTTTTGATATCTGATTCCTATTTACCCCATCAGAATACCCTTAAACCTTTTTAATCAACTTGATTTCATTTTCACGCAGTCTTCGATAGCTCCCTGCTGCTAGATGTTCATCCAGCATCAGGTCGCCGAAGCTGATGCGATGGAGTGCAGTGACTTCATTGCCCAGATGATGGAACATCCTTTTGACCTGGTGGAATTTGCCTTCGGTGATTGTCAGCTCCACCTCGTGGGAGGACAATTTTTTCGCGATTGCCGGTGCCGTTGTAAAATCCTTCAGGGGAATGCCGGTCTCAAGCTGCGAAATGTCACCCTCCGTGACTTCGGACTCGAGCTCAGCGACATAGGTCTTTCCTATTTTGCTCCTGGGGCTCAGCAGTTCATGTGCGAGCTTCCCATCGTTGGTGATGAGCAGCAGGCCGGTGGTGTCCTTGTCCAGTCTGCCGACCGGAAACAGCTGGTCCTTCTGTGGATGGTCGATCAGATCGATGACCGTTGGTGTCGGCCCTTTTTCAGTCGATGAAATGACACCGGCCGGCTTGTTGAGCATGATGTGGATTTCCGATTCCAGCACTACGGATCCGCCGTCCAACAGTATTTCATCATCTGGCGATACCCTGGACTTCGGGTCTGTGACGATTCCGCCTTCCACCGTAATCCGCTTCTTCCTTATCATATTCTTCACTTCGCTGCGGCTGCCGATGCCGGCATTTGCCAAGTACTTGTCCAGTCTCATCTAAAGCACCTTCAATCTCTTCCTGATTTTGTCCGCCCGGCTGCCGAGTATTTCATCTGCCAGCCCGGTCTTGAATGACAGAAGCAGGTACACCAGCCCACCGGCCGGCACAGCCACTGCCATGATGAGGACGGAATTCAATTTTTCCGATACATCCACATTGAATATGAATGCATAATAGATGAGCTCCACCACCAGCAGCATGACAAGGCTGTATACCACGATTTCAGCCAGCGGTCTGAGGAGCGGCCTGAAGCGGAATTTGCCATACTTCCTGATGATTACAAAGTTGATGAGTACACCGATGCTGAGTGCAATGCCTGTTCCCATCACGGCACCGACCGTCTGGAACTGCATGATGAGCGGAATGTTGATCGCCGCCTTGATGGCCAGCATGATCAGGACCACATACAGGGTCAGGTTCTGCTTATCGATGCCCTGAACAATCGAGCACGTGATCGTGAACAGTGAGATTGCGATGCTCACCGGTGCATAGAAGAGCAGGATCTTTATTCCCATTTCATTATAGCTGTAGAACGATGTATAGAGCGGTGCCGAGAGGATCATCATCCCGATGGCTGCAGGAATGACGAAGAAGAGCAGCATGAGCACCATCATCCTGATCTGCTCGTGCACATCCCCCATCCTGCCCCGCTGGTAGTTCTTCGTTATGAATGGAAGTATCGTAATCGCGAACGCAGAGGCGAAGGCCGTCGGAATCATCACCAGCTTGTGAGTCGTCAGGTTCAGCATGCCGAACCATGCATCATGGTACTGCTCCGGCACGCCGCCGAGTGCAAGACCGTTGTTATGGGTCAGCTGGTCGATGAACAGGGTCAGCGGAATGCTGATGCTCACGATGATGAAAGGAATGCCATAGCGGATGATTTCCGAATACATCTCACGATATGAAAAATCATAGTCGGTGTCATCGGTCGCAACCATGCGATCGATATGCCCCTTCCTTTTCCTCCAGAAATACCAGAGCGTCCCCATGGCAGCAAGGACACCGACGAATGCGGCGAAAACTGCAACTTCATTTGCTGTCTGGACGGTACCATCCAGAACATAGATGACGAGGAAGGCGCCGCCGAGCAGGAAGGCGATCCGGATCAGCTGTTCGATGACTGCAGAGACGCTTGTCGGGCCGAATGATTCGAACCCCTGGAAGATGCCGCGCCATGTCGCCATGAACGGCACGACGATGACGGCTACACTCACGACCCGTATGATGCGCGTGACATCCTCAGTCGACCAGCGATGGGCGCCGTCCCCCGCTGCCAGCATCTGCAGCTCGGCGATGAAGGGGGCAGCCATGAAAAGAATGAGAAAAGCGATGACTCCGGAGCCCAGCATGACGAGCAGGCTCGAGCGGTACAGTTTCTGGCTGGTCGCGTAGGCGCCAAGCGCATTGTACTTCGATACATACTTGGATACGGCCCCCGGCACACCTGCTGCCGCAAGCGAGAGCATGATGGTGTACGGTGTATAGGCGTACCCATACAGGGCGAGATTTTCCTCGCCGCCCATTATGCTGTAAAATGGAATGAGGTAGAGCATTCCCAATAACTTCGTGATGAATGTTGCCATGGTCAGCAGGAATGTACCCCGTACCAGATTATTTGAATCAGACATTTTATAACCCTCTTACTTTAAGAATAATCTCCATTATAATCGAAAGCATATCAGTTTTAAACAAAAAGGAGAACAGCCCATGTACCAGACGATAGTAGTCGGTGGTGGTGTAAGCGGACTCATGGCCGCCTATGCCGCTTCCGAGAACGGCAATCGCGTATTGCTCATAGAAAAGAACAAATCCCTCGGGAAGAAGCTGCTGATTTCAGGCGGCGGCCGGTGCAATGTTACGAACAGGCTCCCCTACGAAGAGATCATCCGGCATATTCCGGGCAATGGCAAATTCCTCTACGGCCCCTTCAGCACTTTTGACAACGAAAGCATCATCCGGTTTGTCGAGTCCCGCGGCGTCTCCCTCAAGGAGGAGGACCATGGCCGGATGTTTCCGGTCACGGACCGGGCGCAGGATATCCTGAAAGTATTCCTGGACGCGCTTGAGGAGAACAGGGTTGAAATCAGGACGGAGACCGTCGTCAGGAAGGTGCTGGTGGCGGATGATCACGCAATGGGCGTAGAGCTGACGGACGGGACCGTAATCCGGGCGGACAGCCTCATCATCACCACAGGAGGCCGGAGCGTCCCGCAGACCGGTTCGACAGGCGACGGCCACCGTTTTGCCGAATCCGCCGGGCATACGGTTACGGAGCTGTTTCCGACCGAGGTGCCCATCACCTCGCCCGAACCTTTCATCAGGGAAGGCAGGCTCAAGGGGCTCAGCCTGTCTAATGTCGCCCTTTCCGTCCTGAAGAAGAACAGGAAGCCGAGGGTGACCCATCAGATGGATATGATCTTCACCCATTTCGGCGTCAGCGGTCCCGCCGTCCTCCGCTGCAGCCAGTTTGTCCATAAGGAACTGCAGAAGCAGAAAAGCGGAACCGTCCTCATGTCCCTCGATTTCTTTCCGGAGAAAAGCGCAGGCGCCCTCAGGGCGATGATTGAGGAAATCATTGCCGCCAACCGGGACCGCTCCCTGAAAAATACACTGAAGACATTCCTTCAGGAGCGCCTCGTCCTCTTCATGCTGGATTTTCTGGACATTGACGGTGCATCAAGCGGCCATCATGTATCCAAGGAGAACATCGAAAAGGTCGTCCAGTTCCTCAAAGCTTTCGAGTTCCGTGCCGACGGCACCCAATCGATCGAAAAGGCATTTGTCACCGGCGGTGGTGTGAAGCTTGCTGAGATCACACCCCAGACGATGGAGAGCCGCAAGGTGGCAGGCCTCTATTTTGCCGGAGAGGTGCTCGACATCCATGGGTACACCGGTGGCTACAACATCACGAGTGCCCTGGTCACCGGCTATGTGGCAGGGCACAGCACCACCCTATAAGGGCCCATGCAAAATAAAGAACACCTCCCGTCAGGCTGTTTCCTCAGCCCCTGGGAGGTGTTCTTCTAGTTTGCTACGATATTTACAAGTTTATTCGGTACAACGATGACTTTCCTGACGGTCTTTTCCCTGATTGCTTCCTGCACCCTGTTGGATTCGATTGCAATGCGCTCCAGATCTTCCTTTGTCGCTTCTGTCGGCACGTTCATCTTTTCCTTCACCTTGCCGTTGACCTGGATGACAATTTCAATCTCATTCTCGACCAGTTTGGCTTCATCGAACTGCGGCCACGCTTCATATGCGATCGTGCCCGCATGCCCCAGCTTTTCCCACAGCTCTTCTGCTACATGGGGTGCCACAGGGGCAAGGAGTTTGACGAACCCTTCGATATGGAATCTGCCCAGTTCCTCCTGCTTGTAGCATTCATTGATGAATACCATAAGCTGGGAAATGGCCGTATTGAAGTTCAGGGACTCGAAGTCCTCCGTCACCTTTTTGACGGTCTCATGGTATACCTTATCAAGATCCGGCGTCTCCCGTGCAACAACATTTCCTCTCAACTGGCCTTCCTCATCCACGAGCAGTCTCCATACACGGTCGAGGAAACGGCGTGCACCGTCGAGCCCATTGTCGTTCCATGCGACGGAGGCCTCGAGCGGCCCCATGAACATCTCATATAGACGCAGGGTGTCTGCACCATGGGAACGGACGATATCATCCGGATTGATGACATTGCCTTTGGACTTGCTCATCTTTTCATTGCCCTCACCGAGGATCATGCCCTGGTTGAAGAGTTTCTGGAAAGGCTCCTTCGTGTGGACCACGCCGATATCATAGAGCACCTTGTGCCAGAACCTTGCATAGAGCAGGTGGAGCACCGCGTGTTCCGCTCCGCCAATGTAGAGGTCCACCGGCATCCAGTGTTCAATCTTCTCTTTTGAGGCAAGTGCTTCCGTATTGTGCGGATCGATGAACCTCAGATAATACCAGCAGCTGCCTGCCCATTGCGGCATTGTATTGGTCTCCCTGCGGCCCTTCACTCCATCCTCCCTGACGACCGTTATCCAGTCCTCATTGTTGGCAAGCGGAGATTCTCCGGTGCCGGAAGGCTTGATCTGGTCCATTTCAGGCAGCATCAGCGGGAGTTCTGATTCATCCACGACACTCATCGTACCATCTTCCCAATGGATGACCGGAATCGGTTCACCCCAGTAGCGCTGACGGGAGAACAGCCAGTCACGAAGCTTGTATGTCGTCTTCTGCTCCCCAGCCCCCTTCTCTTCCAGAATGCGGATTGACTTCTCGATCGCCGCTTCCTTGCCGAGGCCATCCAGTTCGCCGGAATTGACATGCTCTCCGTCACCCGTATAGGCTTCTTTTGAAATGTCCCCGCCTGCAACCACTTCCTTGATCGGCAGGTCGTATTCCTGGGCAAATTCATAGTCGCGCTCGTCATGTGCCGGCACTGCCATGATCGCGCCTGTACCATAGGAAGCCAATACATAGTCCGCAATCCATATCGGCATTCTTTCACCGGACAGCGGATTGATGGCGTAGGCACCTGTAAACACGCCCGTCTTCTCCTTGGCCAGGTCGGTACGCTCAAGCTCGCTCTTTCTGGCCGCCTTCTCCTGGTAGGCTTCTATTTCGGACCGGTATTCATCCGTCGTGATGACGTCGATCAGCTCATGCTCCGGAGACAGGACCGCATAGGTCGCACCGTGGATCGTGTCGGGCCGGGTCGTGAATGCAGTGAATGACTCGCCTGTATTTTCTATGTCGAAGCGGATGTTCGCCCCTTCTGATTTGCCGATCCAGTTCCTCTGCATGTCCTTCAGGGATTCCGGCCAGTCCAGCTCATCCAGATCCTCAAGCAGACGGTCTGCGTATTCAGTGATCCTGAGCATCCACTGCTTCATCGGCTTCCTGACGACCGGGTGGCCGCCACGCTCGGAGAGGCCATCGATGACTTCTTCATTGGCCAGTACCGTACCGAGTGCTTCACACCAGTTCACCGGCACTTCGTCGATATATGCGAGACCCTTATTGTACAGTTGGATGAAGATCCACTGCGTCCACTTGTAGTACTCCGGGTCGGTCGTATTGATTTCACGGTCCCAGTCATAACTGAAGCCGAGCTCCTTGATCTGGCGGCGGAAGTTGTCGATGTTCTTTTCATTGAACGCTTTTATATCATTGCCGGTATCGATCGCATACTGCTCAGCCGGCAGGCCGAATGCATCCCAACCCATCGGGTGCAGTACGTTATATCCCTGCATCCTTTTCATGCGTGAAATGATGTCCGTTGCCGTGTAGCCTTCGGGGTGCCCGACATGGAGCCCCGCACCTGAAGGGTACGGGAACATGTCCAGTGCATAGAATTTCTTCTTGCCGAACTCTTCTTCCGTTTTGAAAATCTTTTCATTTTCCCAGTGGGACTGCCATTTTCTTTCGATGTCCATATGATTGAACGCCATAAAAATCCTCCTTGAATATAAATAATCCCATGCCTATATAAGCATGGGACGATCATATATGTATACGACCGCGGTACCACCCGCATTCACTGTTAAGTGCAACTTCGTTCGATGGGATTCAGTTCAGTCCGGATGAGTTCATATGGACCCACTACTGGTTCACAGCACCCACCAGCTCTCTTGGAATGGAGTCGCATACTACTATTTCCAACACTTATAAATATAGAATATATTGATGCAATAAGCAAGCTGTATATTTACTTGGAGCGGATATCGAGACCTTCCAGCTCAAGCAGCCGGCGTTTCTTCCCGATGCCTCCCGTGTATCCCCCGAGCGTGCCGTCAGAGGCGATCACCCGGTGGCAGGGCACAATGATGGAAATCGGATTCCTGCCATTCGCATTCGCTACAGCACGCGAATGGTTGGGGCCGCCACAGTCTGCAGCTAGCGCTTTATAGCTCAGCGTTTCCCCATATGGGATGCTTCTGAGCCTGCGCCATACCTTCTGCTGGAATTCCGTTCCTTTATGCTCGAGGCTGATCGGCACTTCGAAATCCGTACGGTTGCCGTCGAAGTATTCCCCGAGTTCCCGGACGCACTGGCGGATGGCTCCGGAAGCATCCTCCAGACTATCGCCATCGGCACCCCCTCCCATGACAGCCGCTTCATCTGCATGATCCAGTTCGACGATTGAACCCGCTTCCGAACGGATTTTCAGCCAGCCGATCGGTGTGTCCATAAAATAGATCTCCTTCATATTCATCAGTCCTTATAGGTGATTTTGAAACCTCCATCATAACGCGCCCCGACTTTCCGGAGCATCCATAGCGAGACGAGCGCAAATGCGAGGAGTACGCCTCCTGCAGCAAGCAGCTGGGCGGTTGAAGCACCCCCGTCACCGAGCAGCCCCAAAACAAGGGCTGTCAGCACCAGCACAACGAAGATTGCGATGGTGATCACCATGTTGCTTGCAGTATCCAGCCGTTTCACCGGGTTCTTGCTGCTTACGACCGGATTGGCACTGCCGATATACATGCCCACTGGCACTCCAGCCATTGAAACCAGTATGATGAAAATCAGCAGCTGGAACAGCACCTCCATACCTGCGGATGAGAACACCCAGGCGATGCCGAAGACCACCATCATTATGGGGGCTGTCGTCAAAATGGTGAAACCATACTTTGCACCGGCAATATGCCTGCCAGAGAGCGGCAGTGCCTTCAGCATCGCAAAATGCTCCGCATCACGTGCAGTATTGTACGCCCCGATGAACAGAGACATGACGAGCGTCGCCCCTATTGCCGTAACGAGAAGCTGGGATGCCCCGAGGCCCCCCGACTCTGCACCCCCTTCCACCGATGTGGAAAAGTAGATGAAGAGCAGCGGCATCAGGTAATATGGCAGCAATGCTGCAATCTCCTTGAAGTTCCGGATTGTGAGCTTCAGATCCTTTTCCATGAGCGACCCAATGGGATGACGCACACGGTCATCCGTCGCCCTGTGTTTTCTGCCTGCACGCCCGCCCACTTCCCATCCACGGGAAAGTGCATGCACCGACACAAGTGCAGTTGCATTGAAGATCAGTACAGCAGCTGCAATGAGAAACAATACAGCCAGGAGGCCTGTGAGCACTTCATAGTCGTACAGGAAGCCACTGAACGAAACAGGCATATCTGCCAGGAATGCCAGCACACCGCCGGCGGATTCCCCCACCTGGAACATGACGAAGTAGACCAGGATGAATGAGATTCCACCGAGAAAGGAAAGTATTTCACTGACCTTCCTGACGGGGAGGATATTCGCCGTCAGGAAAATGAGTGCATACGCCAAAGCGGTGACGAGGATGGCCAGCATGGAAAAGTAGACCAGACTGCCGGCCAGCAGCATCCATTGTCCGAACCTCATGGAAAGCGCGGTGCCGACGACCACCCCCAAAGGCAGAAGGATTGATGCTGCATACACGAGGACATGCTTGATGAACTTGGCGAAGAACAGTTCAGCGGCTGATATGGGAAATGACAGGTAGAGCTGCACATTTCTGTCCAGAATCATATCCTTGATGATGAAATGCATCGACAGCAGCAGCAGAATGGCAGTCCCGGTGATTGAAAGCAGCAGTATATATCCATCCAGCATGCTTTCATCAAAAGAAAGTGTCAGCGAGAACACCACTGAAACAAGCATCGGCAGAGGAAACAGCAGCAGCAGGAGCCCGAGGATGATGTAGAGTACCATCTTCGTCTCCCCCAGCGACTTCCAATAGTTGAAGAGGGACCGCATTTCTGTCCTTAATATCAGGCGGACCATGGTCAGATTCCCCCGGTCAATTTCAAAAAGATATCCTCGAGCGTCGCGTCCGGTTCTTCGAGTCGGCCCCTCAGTTCAGCCAGGGAGCCGTGTGCCAGGTTTTCACCATTATATATGATCAGAATATCCGTCGCTATCTCTTCTGCAAGTGCGAGGTTGTGCGTGGTCAGAAAGACCGTCTTCCCCTGAGTGATGTAGTCACGCAAATAATTCTTCAGGTTCCTGTTGCTTTTGGGATCGAGTCCCACCGTCGGTTCATCGAGGAACAGGATATCCGGACGGTGCACCAGGGCACCGATCAGCGCCACTTTCTGCCTCATGCCATGCGAGTATTCCTCAACCAGCGTGTCGAGCTTCCCTTCGAGATCGAACAGTTCCAGGAGCTTCTGCTGCTCTTCCCTGAAATCCGTCTCATCCATCCTATAGGCACTGGAGATGAAATTGAGGTACTCCCTGCCAGTCAGCTTCCCGATGAGGTCCGGTGTGTCCGGGATGAAGCTGATCCGTCTTTTCAGATGAACCTTGTCCATCCCCATCTCCTCCCCGAACAGCTCAACTGAGCCAGATGTGGCCCTGAGCAGCCCTGTCATCATCCGTATGGTCGTGGATTTCCCCGAGCCGTTCGGTCCGATGAAGGCGAAAAGTTCACCTTCCCCCACCGAGAATTCAAGATCCTTCACTGCATGGTGGCCGCCATATTCTTTGCCCAATTGCTTCACTTTGATCATATTATCTCCCTGTCTTTCATAAACATCATTATTATACCTCCATGATACATCAAGTGGCCGCCGGTATAAACTTTCTTCAAGCGGGTCGGACCATCAAATCGACATGCAATTTCATTGCTCTGATGTGGTACAATGCCAAATATGAACAAGAGGTGAGAAAGATGACGGATTTCAAATACAGTTTTGATGATAAGCGGTACCACACCCTGAACTATCATCTTAAGAATACATTCAATGAGAAGATCTTCAAAGTCGCCCTGGATGCCGGGTTCGACTGCCCCAACAGGGATGGTACCGTAGCCTACGGGGGATGTACATTCTGTTCGGTTGCGGGCAGCGGCGATTTTGCCGGGGACCGTGTCGACCCCATCCCCGTCCAGTTTGAAAAGATCAGATCCGGAATGCAGGACCGGAAATGGAAGAACGGCAGGTACATCGCCTATTTCCAGTCATTCACCAACACCCATGCCCCGCTTGAGGTACTGCGTGAAAAGTTTGAAGCTGCACTGGAAATAGATGGCGTCGTCGGCCTCTCAATCGGCACACGCCCGGACTGCCTGCCGGATGATGTCGTGGAATACCTGGCTGAACTGAACACGCGTACATACCTCTGGGTGGAGCTCGGTCTCCAGACCGTCCATGACAGTACATCAAAGCTGATCAACCGTGCCCATGACCTGGGCTGCTACCATGAGGGTGTAGAGAAGCTCAGAAGACATGGCATCAATGTCTGCAGCCACATCATCAACGGCCTGCCCCAGGAAGATTATCGGATGATGATGGAAACTGCCGAAGCCGTGGCGGCCATGGACGTGCAGGGCATCAAGATCCACCTGCTCCATCTCCTGAAGGGCACGCCCATGGTGAAGCAGTATGAAAAAGGCCTGGTATCCTTCCTGAACCAGGAAGACTATATCAACCTCGTGTGCGACCAGCTCGAAATCCTTCCGGAGGAAATGATCATCCACCGCATCACAGGAGACGGTCCCATCGACCAGCTCATCGGCCCGATGTGGAGCACGGACAAATGGAACGTACTCAACAGCATCGACGAGGAGCTAAAAAGAAGGGACACCCATCAGGGAATCAGATATAAGGAGAAGATCAATGCTTAGACGTGTACTGCCCCAGGCAAAAACGCTTGCACAGGATATCGTACAGGACGGGGATGCCGTCGTGGATGCCACATGCGGCAACGGCCATGACACGAAGTTTCTTTCGGAACTCGTGGGCGCCGCCGGCAAAGTGTACAGCTTCGACATCCAGGCCGAGGCGATCGAGAACGCCCGGTCGCTGTGCGGCAGCCATGGCAACATAGAGTTCATCCTGGATTCACATGAAAACATCGACCGCTACGTTGACAGCCGTCCCCTGAAGGCCGCCATGTTCAATCTCGGGTATCTTCCGAGAGGTGACAAATCGATTACGACAACACCCGCCTCCACCATGCTTGCCATACAGAAGCTTTTCGATCGGCTTGCAGATGGCGGACGCATCATCATCGTCGTCTACCACGGCCACCCGGGCGGCAAGACTGAAAGGGATGCGCTTATGGAGCAGCTCTCCCAGTGGCCGCAAAAGGAAGCACAGATACTCAAGTACCAGTTCATCAACCAGAAGAACGACGCCCCATTCCTATTATGCATAGAGAAAAACAGACACGCCTGAAGTCAGGCGTGTCTTTCTATTTCAGGAGACCAATCCTGAACAGCTGGGCGCTTAGGAAACGCTCCATATGGTAATAAGGAACCGAAGTCTCCTCCCTCTGGAAGATGCTGTGTTCGATTCCGTTCAGCATATGGATGGAGAGCTCTCCCGTATTCATGCGTTTGATGTATTTGGCGGTCAGATAGGGTTCGATGATATCGTTCTCCCGGCTCAGCATCGCCAGGACTGGGAGGTCCGGGAAGTCATCCATGAACTCCGTCGTTGATTTCATCTGGTTGATCACCGTACGGTACCAGTGATAGCTCACCTTTCTGACCAGCAGTTCGTCGTTTTCGTACTGGTTCAGAAACTTCCTGTCTTCGGTGAAATAGCTGAAATGGATGCCCGGGTCAAAACGCGTCGTATCACTCGATGTCCTGACACTCGTCCGTATTGTATTCTTCCTGTTTATGAAGGACTGCTTGAATGCCAGCAGTGGATTGAGCAGGATGAGGCCATCTGCGATGATGAGGTTCTGGCGGATGGCTTCAATTGCGATCAGTCCGCCCAGCCCTTGTCCAAGCACAAAGGTCGGCAGCCGATATGCCCGCGCCACTTCATGCCATTCATGGACGCGGTCCAGGTACTGTGTGAAATCGGTGATGTGCCCTTTATTCATGCGTGTGGTCTGGCCATGGCCCGGCAGGTCTCCCGTTATGACATGATACCCTGAATTTCTCAGCTGTGATATCACCTGTGCGTAGTATTCATGGTGCTCCATCATGTCATGTATGACAACGATTACACCCCTGGCCTGCTTGTCCGTTTCCCATTTCCACATTGCAATGCTCCTAACATACTGTAATTCATTCTTATATGATAAACTTATTATAACAATCCAATAGAAGAAAGGACATGAGAAATGATACTCGACTACAAAGGCAACACTCCAAAGATTAATGAAAGCGCTTTTATCGCTCCGAATGCTACGGTAATCGGAGATGTAGAAATCGGAGAACAGTCATCCGTATGGTTCGGGACCGTGCTGCGGGGAGATATTGCGCCGATCCGGATCGGCAGCCATACGAATATACAGGACCTGTCGATTCTTCATGAAACACCGGACATGCCACTTGTAATAGAAGACAATGTGACTGTCGGACATAAGGTGACCCTCCATAGCTGCACCATCAGAAAAAATGCATTGATCGGCATGGATTCTACAGTGCTTGACGGTGCAGTCATCGGGGAGAACGCCTTCATCGGTGCAGGGAGCCTTGTGACACCAGGTACCGAAATACCAGCCAATACGCTGGCGTTCGGAAGGCCAGCCAGGGTTGTGAGGGATCTGACTGATGAAGATCTGAAAGAAATGAAAAGGATCAATGAAACATATGTCAATCATATCCCCCACTACAAATAAAATATAATTTTGACATATTTTTGATGTCTAAAAAATGCAATTAAGGGTAGAATATAAACTGTTACGAAAGATTCGGGAGGTAAATTATGCCATTATTAAGAGATGTATTCATCGCACTATCAGGAAACAAAGTATTGAATGACGCAAGCAAGAAGATTGGCCTGAAGTTCGGGGCCAACAAAGTTGTAGGCGGCATCACAGTAGATGAGACGATTGAACGTATCAAAGATATCAATTCCCAGGGGATGAGTGTCAGCTTTGACAACCTTGGTGAATTCGTCACCAATAAAACGGATGCCACAAAAGAAAAGGATCTCATCCTGAAAATGATACAGGCCATCGGTGAGGAAGGCGTGGATGCCTCGGCCTCCGTCAAACTGTCGCAGATCGGCCTCAACATCGACTATGATTTCTGTCTGGATAATGTCAGGGAGATCATGGACGCTGCAAAAACACACGATATGTTCGTCAACATCGACATGGAGAACCATGCAGCCTATGATGATACCATCCGTATCGTCGACCAGCTCATGGAGGAATACGACAATGTGGGCACCGTGCTGCAATCCTATCTGTTCAGCGCAAAAGACGATGTCTACAAGTATAAGGACAAAAGAATCCGTTTTGTCAAAGGGGCCTACAAGGAGTCGCCGCAAGTTGCCCTCCAGGCCAAGGAAGACATCGACAAGGCATTGGAGCTTCTGATCAGACTCCACCTGACCAAAGGGGAAGGATTCACCTCCATAGCAACCCATGACCACAACATCATCGAAGATATCATAGAGTTCATCAAGGAAAATAACATTCCGAACGACCGATTCGAATTCCAGATGCTTTTCGGCTTCCGCAAGGAACTCCAGAGGGAGCTCGTGGAGAGGGGATATAGCGTATGTGTCTACATTCCGTTCGGCACCGACTGGTACGCCTACTTCATGAGAAGGCTCGCAGAGCGTCCACAGAACATCAATCTGGTCGTCAAATCGCTTACCAATGACCCCAAATTCAAGGCTGGTGCTGCGGCGGCAGGGGCAATGACCATCGGATTTGCCGCTCTGAAATACTTTACAAGAAAATAGACTGACCAATATTAAAAGCGCAACTTTAAAAAGTTGCGCTTTTTTCATTTACGATGAGCATCGGACCAGATATATCAAATGAGAGTATAAAGTTTCGCCTCCATTCTATACACTCTCTTCCAGAGTTTTCTTATGTTAATATATAAAAAGACATTATCTGATTTTTGCACTTCACCCAATCATTACTGAGGGAGGATACATATTGAAAAAATATCTATTCATATCATTGGGTGCCATGATCGGTGCACTCCTGAGATCTTCAATTTCCTTTGCAACGGTGTCCGGTGCATCACCCTTTTTCATGGGCACGCTGATTGTGAACATGAGCGGTGCCTTCGTCGCCGGTGTTCTGCTCAGAAGATTCCATGACAGGGAGGGCCATCTGCGTGATTTTCTCATCACTGGGCTTTTGGGAAGTTTCACTACCTTCTCCATGTTGACATATGAACAGTATCTCCTGCTTTCCTATGGTGAATACTTCATTTTCATCATTTATCTTGCAGTGAATATGGCCGGCGGTTTCTGCCTTGCCCTGTTGGGTTGGAAGGCAGGTGGAATGGGACGATGATTGAACTGGTTCTCCTTGCCCTGAGTGCCGCTCTGGGCGCTGTCATAAGAGGCTATATCGTTTCTTTGAAGCTGTTCGACCGCTTCAGCCTGCCATACGGCACTTTCACCGTCAATGTTCTCGGCGCGTTCATGATGGGACTGTGCATGCCGATTGTTGCCCAGGAAAGCCTACTCTACTTTATGATTATATTCGGCTTCCTGGGCGGGTTGACCACCTACTCCGCATTCACCCTCGATCAGCTTCGGCTGTTCGAAGCGAAGGCCTTCAAGGAACTCGCCAGATATACCTTCACCATGATGTTCTTCTGCCTCGTCGCCCTCGCGCTTGGGCTTCTGATCGGTGTCTCTTTCTGATTTCACAAAAAAGGCCTGCATCCAGTGGATGCAGGCCTTTTTTGTGATCTATATCTTCATTGAAGTGATTTTTGTTTCCAGATACGGTTCGATGCCTTCCGGTCCGCCTTCGCGTCCGATGCCGCTCTCTTTCAAACCGCCGAATGGGATGTGTGCCGCACTTGGTTTGCCATTATTCCAGCCGAGTACGCCGAAATCAAGACCTTCCTGCAGCCTGATGCCATCACGATAGCTTTCAGTGAAGAAGTATGCCGCGAGACCGTATTCCGTGTCGTTGGCCTTCTCTATCGCTTCATCGAGGGTGGAGAATGTCTGGATCGGGGCAACTGGACCGAATGTTTCTTCATTCATGATCAGCATGTCGTCCGTAGCACCCGTGATGACCGTCGGTTCGATGAAGTAGCCGGCATCCTTGGTGCCTTCGCCGCCGGCAGTAATCTGACCGCCTTTGTCCTTTGCATCACTGATGTGCTTCATGACCTTGTCATAGCCATCCTCATTGATCATCGGCCCCACTTCAACGCCTTCGTCGAGTCCGTTTCCGACCTTCAGGGTCTTCACACGCTCTGCAAACTTCTGACTGAAGGCTTCCGCAACATCTTCATGTACATAGAACCTGTTGGCACATACACATGTCTGTCCGGAGTTTCTGAATTTCGTCGCTACCGCATGTTCCACAGCAGTATCCAGATCTGCGTCCTTATGGACCACAAGCGGTGCATGGCCGCCGAGCTCCATCGTGATGTTCTTCACCGTGGACGCCGCCCCCTCCATCAGCGTCTTGCCGACGGCAGTGGAACCTGTAAAGGTCAGTTTCATGATCTTTTCTGATTTTGAGAAGACTTCTCCGACATCCTTGCCTGATGCCGTCACATACTGGATGACGCCCTCTTCGAAGCCCGCCTCCAGGGCAAGGTCGAGAAACTTGATTGCCGATAGCGGTGTTTCACTCGCCGGTTTCACGAGGAAAGTACATCCTGCAGCCACTGCGGGTGCTGCTTTCCTTGCCATCATCGCCACTGGGAAGTTCCACGGTGTAATCGCCGCAACCACCCCGATCGGCTGTTTGGTCACCACCAGGCGCACATCATCTTCATGCTGGGGTATCGTCCGTCCATATACCCTTTTTCCCTCTTCGGCATAGTAGTCGATGTAGCTGCATGCATACTCCACTTCACCGGTCGCTTCCTTGAGCGGCTTGCCATTCTCTTTAGTGATCAGTTCTGCAATTTCGTCTTTATTTTCCCGTATGAGCTCAGACCATCTGACCATCAGTGCACTGCGATCATGCGCGTTCTTCTTCCTGTACTGCTTGAACATCTCGTGTGCCTTGTCGATCTTCTGTTCAATGTCCGCTCTGCTTTCCTTCTTGACCCTGTCAACCTCTTCCCCGGTAGCCGGGTTCAGTACAATTATTTCTTCAGACATTGCTACGCCTCCTTTGGAATAAATAAAAAGCCCTATAAAAAAATTATAGGACTTTTTCATATTCAAAACAAAGGATACGATCAGGGATTCAGTTGGAAGATTGCTTCTGCGATCTCATCCAGGTCTTTGACTGTGTACTGGAACCTGCCATGGAAGACGTATTTCAGGAAGAAGTTTTCCAGTTCTTCTTCCCCGACAAGGACTTTTATGGATGGATCTGTAGAGTAGTTGCTGATGGAGTAGTTTCCATTGTCCTGTGGATTGAAATAGAGCATCGGCACGACATCATATTGGAGCTTGAAGACGTTCTTCAGCTTCTCAGCCGATATCTTCGTCTCTTCTATCGTGTCATTGTAGTAGTTGACCGATACATTCTTGTCATCCGACTTTTCGAAGATCAGGGTCTGTTCCTTGGATTTGTCCAGGTCCAGCAGGTCGAAGAAGGATTCGATGTATGGCAGCTCTTCAAAATTGCTTTCATCCACCCCGTGCAGTATATGACCTTTCCAATACTTGGAATCGATCAGATATATACCGGTGCGCGTGAGCACCAGATGGTCGATCTTGCGTGTGTTTGTATAGTTCCTCGAAGGCAGATAGACATTGGATAGTATATACATGTCCGTTTCCCTGATCTTTTCATCACGTACAAGACGCTCTTTCAACTGGATCAGCGAGAGGTCGGTCAGATATTCACCCTTGTCCACTGTAAACTGGCGCAGGCTTGAAAGTTTATTATTGAGCAGGGTTGTATCATTATGGTACTTTTCGTTCAGTGATGATACTTCCTTCTTATACTCCAGGCGCTGCTCTTCATTGTCGGATTCATATTTTTCTACCAGGCTTTCCTTCTCTTTGCCATATTCGTCCTTGAGCGCATTGACTCTATTCCTATGCTTGAGATAATAGACCAGGAAAGCGATGGCAATGGCAAGCAGCAGCACCAGCAGTGCAATGACGATTGGATTAGTGAAAATTTCCGTATTCATAGCTCCTTCTCAATTCCCTTCCATATTGTAATTTCTGTCGTCTTGCCTAAGACTTTGTTCATTATATCAAAATAATATCTGTTTACGATCAAAAACGGATATTTTCATAAAAATCTATTTACCATCCATCATATCTGTGTGAATCTACCATTTTAATTCATTGCCCCATCAATGGAAGTTCCAAGACTTTATCCGGATTATCATATTTTTATGTTTTAACATCCCCGCCCCGGGTACCTGTGTACTAACTTGCTAGGCAGAGAGAGAACTAGCAAGCAGCTTAGCATGCAGACTATTAGAAATTGGGAGGATTGGTTATGGAACTCAGAAAGTATCTAATGGCCGGCGGACTTGCTTCAGTTCTCGTGCTCGGTGCCTGCGGCGGCGGTTCTTCTGAAGAAGAAACGACAGAAGAAGGAACAATGGAAGAAACGACGATGGAAGATGAAACAATGGAAGACGAAACAATGGAAGAGCCGACAGAACAGGATACCGAATAGAAAGCATCCCGTCTCATCCAATCAGAAAGGCTCCGGAATATTCCGGAGCCTTTCTTTGCGTCTAATTCACTTTGATGCTTGAGAGTTCCTCTTTGAGCCGCGTGGCCTTGTCCAGCTTCTCCCATGGGAAATCCTGGTCTTCCCGGCCGAAGTGGCCGTAGCTTGCCGTACTCTTGTATATCGGTCGGCGCAGGTCGAGCATATCTATGATGCCGTCCGGAGAAAGGTTGAAAATCTTTCTGATGACTGCGACGATATCCGTCTCGCTGTAGGATGAAGTGCCGAATGTATCCACAGATATGGAAACGGGTTCGCTGACCCCAATTGCGTATGCCAGCTGGATTTCGCATTTGGAAGCGATCCCCGCAGCAACGATATTTTTTGCGATATAGCGTGCTGCATAGGCTGCAGAGCGGTCGACTTTGGTCGGATCCTTGCCGCTGAAGGCCCCGCCGCCATGGCGTGCGTAGCCACCATAAGTATCGACGATGATCTTCCGTCCGGTCAGTCCGGCGTCCCCCTGCGGGCCGCCGATGACGAAGCGTCCCGTCGGATTGATGATATATTTCGTTTCCTCATCAAGCAGTTCGGCCGGCACCACTTCACGGATGACGTGCGTAAGCAGATCCCGCTGGATCGTCTCCTTTTCAATCTCTTCGTGATGCTGTGTCGAGATGACGATCGTATCCACCCGCTTGACCTGGTCATTCTCATCATATTCGACAGTGACCTGCGTCTTGCCGTCCGGTCTCAAATAGTCGATGATATTCTCCTTGCGCGCCTCGGTCAGGCGCCTTGACAGCTTATGGGCCAATGCTATCGGCAGAGGCATCAGTTCTTCAGTCTCATCACATGCAAAGCCGAACATCAGCCCCTGGTCCCCCGCTCCGGTGGATACGGCATCCGTCTCCCTCGTCTCCACAGCATTGTTCACCCCTTGGGCGATATCGGAGGACTGTTCGTCTATTCCGGTAAGGACGGACATCGTCTTGTAGTCGTAGCCATATTTGGCAAGGACATAACCGATATCCTTCACCGTCTCCCTCACTATTTTCGGGATGTCCACATAGGTGTTCGTGCTTATTTCTCCGACGATCAGTGCCATGCCTGTATTCACTACAGTTTCACAGGCGACCCGGGCATGGGGGTCCCCTTTCAGTATTTCGTCCAGGATTGCATCCGATATCTGATCCGCAATTTTATCAGGATGTCCCTCCGTCACGGATTCGGAAGTAAAAAGTCTACGCTCTGCCATTAAAAATATCTCCTTTATGATTATTAGCTATCTCCCAGTAGCAAAAAATAAAGCCTTTTCCCAATAATACGAGAAAAGGCTCCGCTCTTCCCCTTATCGATCAGAATAACTTCTGCATCCTTTAGCACCTTTCTTTGTTGAAAAGAGGTTGCTGGGTTTCGTCGGGTATGTTCCCTCCACCGGCTCTTGATAAGAGATAACTTAACATATAATATACTAGATGATGGGAATCAAATCAAGGTAATAATATTTTACAATTATTATGTCACATCAATTATCAATGTGTTATACTAATTCGTGAAAGTACCTGATTACTTTGTAAACTACATAAAACGGGGGCAATAATTATGGTAAACCATTCCGAACGCATTCAAAATCTGGTGGCTAAGGATACTTCGCATGTCCAGCTTTCCACATCCAAGCTGGTCGAAAAGTCTTTGAAGAGGGGAGAAGGCAGACTGACGGAGACGGGTGCGCTGCGTGCTGAAACGGGCAAATATACCGGACGCAGCCCGAAGGACCGCTTCATCGTCGAAGATGGTGTATCAAAGGACAAGGTCGACTGGGGTGAGGTCAACCAGCCCATCTCGGAGACGGTCTTCGACAATCTGTTCACCAAGGTCATCGACTACCTGGGGGAGAAGGAGGAGGTCTTCGTCTTCAACGGCTATGCAGGCGCTGATGAAAGGACACGCCTCAACCTCAGTGTGGTGACCGAGTTCAGCTGGCACAGCATGTTTGCGCGTACGATGTTCATCCGTCCGGAAACGAAGGAAGAAGCCCTCGGCATGGATCCACAGTTCACGATCGTTTCTGCACCGACCTTCAAGGCCGACCCTGAGACCGATGGAACCAAATCGGAAGCATTCGTCATCGTGTCCCTCGAAAAAGGCATCATACTGATCGGTGGCACGGAATATGCGGGAGAGATGAAGAAATCCATCTTCTCGATTATGAACTACCTGCTGCCCGAGCAGGACGTAATGAGCATGCACTGCTCTGCCAATGTAGGGGAAAACAAGGATGTCGCCCTCTTCTTCGGCCTCTCCGGTACAGGCAAGACGACGCTGTCTGCGGACGCCCAGCGCGAACTCATCGGTGATGATGAGCACGGCTGGAATGAAAACGGCGTGTTCAATATCGAAGGGGGCTGCTATGCGAAGACGGTCAACCTTTCTCCTGAGAAGGAACCTGAAATCTTCAAGGCGATCAAGTTCGGTTCGGTGCTCGAGAATGTTGTCCTCGATGAGGATGGGAACCCGGACTACGATGATGGTTCACTGACGGAGAATACACGTGCCGCCTACCCGCTCGACCATATCGACAATGCGCGCATCCCGTCCGTGGCGGGACATCCCAACACGATCATATTCCTGACTGCAGATGCCTTCGGGGTGCTGCCGCCGATCTCCAAGTTGACGAGGGATCAGGCAATGTACCACTTCCTGAGTGGGTTCACATCAAAACTCGCCGGTACAGAACGCGGCATCACTACGCCACAGCCTGTATTCTCAACATGCTTCGGTTCACCTTTCCTGCCGCTTAGTGCCAAAACCTATGCGGATATGCTCGGAGGTCTGATCGATAAGCATAATGTGGATGTATACCTGGTCAACACCGGCTGGAGTGGCGGCGAATACGGTGTCGGCAAGCGCATGGACCTCAAATATACACGGTCCATGGTGAGGCGTGCCATCAGCGGTGAACTCGCACTCAATGCCTTTGAGGAGGATTCCGTATTCGGCCTCAGCATCCCGTCTTCAGTGGCAGGTGTCCCGAAAGAGATACTGAACCCACGCAATACATGGGTTTCCGAAGAAGCCTATGATGAGAAAGCCAATGAGCTCAAAAAATCATTCATTGAAAACTTCAAAAAGTTCGGCGCCGAATCCGAGGACATCGCCAAAGAAGGCGGCTTTACACTATAACGGAATAATACTGCGAAAAAGAGCCGGATATCAGTAGAATCTGATATCCGGCTCCTTCATGTGGTTTGATCGTCATTCCGGATTTTCCGATACAGGTAGTCGATGCATGGATCTGCAAGCAGGAAGCTCCTCCGCTCCTCCGGTATGTCTTCAACTGCCGTGTACAGGACCGGTCCATATGTCTCCATGTACTCGCACTTGAAAAACATATCCGCTACTTCGGCTAGATACACGCCTTTGACGAAAGGCTTGCTGCCATGGACGGTGTAGACACCGATGAACCGCATATTTCCGATACTTGCGCCCGTCTCTTCGAACACTTCCCTGTGCACCGCTTCCTCCGCACTCTCACCCGGCTCTATCTTGCCCCCCGGAAATTCTATACCCCGCACCTTATGGTCGGTGAACAGATATTTACCATCCATCACACAGATGGCCAAAATGTGATCCATATCCCTGGTATATTCGAATTCGAGCGTCACTTTCCGGTTGCTGCGGTCTTTAAATTCAAGCATCCTATCATCTCCAAATTTGCTTAAACCCAGTGTACCCTATATCATTATAGTTATAAATGCTATAGTGGTGATTAAAATGAAAACAGTGATTCTATATATGATGCGGTTCTATCAGAAGGCAATCTCCCCCATGTTCCCCCCGAGCTGCCGGTTCAATCCGACATGTTCGAATTATGGAATCGAGGCAGTTCAGGAGCATGGTGCCCTGAAGGGGAGCTATCTGGCAGTGAAGCGGATCCTCAAGTGCCATCCCTTCCATCCGGGCGGCTATGATCCGGTGCCCCTGAACCCGAAGAACTATGAGAAAAAGGAGCAGTAACCTAACGGTTGCTGCTCCTTTTGATGTTGTAGATCTGCTGGTTCCGGGCTCTCGACACCTTGCCTGTCGAAGTCATGATGATGTTCCCGACGCGGTGTATCTCCTTCGGCAGTTTGTACCTGGCGAGATGCCGCTTGAGATGGGCCATGATTTCCTCATCTTCCAAGCGCCTCCCATTGGCCAGTTCAACGAGCAGGATGGGCACTTCTCCCCACTCCTGGTCCTTCCTTTTGACGACCGCAGCATTCACGACTCCGGGATGGGTATTGATGACATCCTCAATCTCTTTCGGATAGACGTTCTCACCCCCGCTGATGATCAGATCTTTCCGCCGGTCCAATATATAGAGGTATCCTTCTTCGTCGATATGGCCCATATCCCCGGTCCTGAAATACCCATCAGAGACTTCCATCTCGGCATTCAGGTAGCCACCCGTAATCGGTCCACCGCGTACAAGGAGTTCACCATCATTGCTGCTGTCGACCACGATATCTATATTATCGAGCGGCTTCCCTACCGTGCCGTCAAGGATCTTTGGATCATCCGGTGCAATGGAGACAATCTGGGAGCATGTTTCGGTCATGCCGAATGAGTTGTAGACCGGCAGTCCCATGGAAAGTGCATTGTCCAGAATATCCTTTGTTACACCGGCACCACCGAGGAGTATGCCTTCCAGCCTATGTTCGGCCATCTCATACTTCATCAGCCGCTTCAGCATGATGGGCACCATGCTTGTGTGGGTCACTCCATATTCCGCGATGGTTTTCCATATCTTCTCCTCTTCAAACTTTTCGATGAGCACCATGGTACAGCCTCGGATCACCGACCGCAACAGGACGGAGAACCCTGATATATGGTATATGGGGTTGATGTTCATCCATATGCTGTCCCGGGTGTAGCCGAAACGCCTCTCACAGCCCATGGCAGAAGCGTAATGGTTATCATAGGTCTGGGTGACGGCCTTCGCCCTCCCCGTTGTCCCTGATGTGAACATGATCGACAGGACATCACTGCCGGAGGCGTTTCTGCTTTCTCTGGAGCCGGATGCCATATTCTGGATCTCCTCCCATTTATACACCCTGTACCCTTCCAGGTCGACAGGTTCGGTCGCCACGATCGTATCCACTCCGATGTCATCCAGCTGGGCTGCGATCTCCCTTCCGGTCAGACGGGTATTGATCATTACAATTTCAATGTTGGCAAGCATGGCCGCATGGATGGCGTACACTGCATCCAGAGTGTTGCCGATGAAAAGGGCAATGCGCGGCCGGTCGAGGGATTCGAGGCGGCCCTTCATTTCCACTGCCGTTTTATACAGTTCCGAGAAGGTCACCTCAGTGCCTTCGAAAATGACTGCCGGCTTATCCGGCATCTCCCCGGCACGGGATTGTAGCCAATTGTACATAATCTATTCCACCTTTAAAAAAGCCCATCATCTGATGGGCTGCTGGTAAATGCTTATGGGAATCTTGGGAACTGTCCGAAGTCAGGCTTTCTTTTTTCCTTGAAAGCTTCCCTGCCTTCTTTTGCCTCGTCTGTAGTGTAATAGAGCAGCGTTGCATCCCCTGCCATCTGCTGCAGGCCTGCAAGGCCATCGGAGTCGGCATTCATGCCCGCTTTCAGAAGACGCAGTGCCGTTGGTGAATGTGCCATCATCTCTTCGCACCATTGGACCGTCTCGTCTTCCAGTTCTTCGAGTGGCACCACTGTGTTTACGAGACCCATATCCAGTGCTTCCTCTGCATTGTACTGTCTGCACAGGTACCAGATTTCGCGCGCTTTCTTGTGGCCGACGATGCGTGCCAGATATCCGGCGCCGTAGCCTGCATCGAAGGAACCGACTTTCGGGCCGGTCTGACCGAAGCGTGCGTTGTCTGCAGCGATTGTCAGGTCGCATACCACATGGAGCACATGGCCGCCACCGATCGCATATCCGGATACCATGGCTACAACAGGTTTCGGAATGACACGGATCAGACGCTGAAGATCCAGTACATTCAGTCTTGGAACTTCGTCTTCCCCGACATAGCCGCCATGGCCGCGCACTTTCTGGTCTCCACCGGAGCAGAACGCCATATCGCCTTCACCTGCCAGGACGATTACCGCAACATTCTGGTCGTCCCGT
Organism: Salinicoccus sp. Bachu38; assembly: GCF_038561955.2. Classification (NCBI taxonomy): domain Bacteria; kingdom Bacillati; phylum Bacillota; class Bacilli; order Caryophanales; family Staphylococcaceae; genus Salinicoccus; species Salinicoccus bachuensis. The sequence goes on from NZ_CP138333.2 coordinate 1,660,225, forward strand.
GCCCGTGTGAATGCGTCGATCATTTCAGTGACCGTCAGCGGAGTGAATGCATTCCTTACTTCCGGACGATTGATCGTCACTTTGGCGATGCCATTGTAGAACTCATATTTGATTTCTCTATATTCTTTGAGTGTTTTCCATTCTCTTGCCATTCTTCATCCTCCTAGTAGAAAATCTATTACTATTGTACCAAATTTTTCGCGGGCTTCCATATGAATGTTGTGCCCCGCCCCCTCGATGATTTCAAGGCGGGCATCCGGGAGCAGCTGTGACATTCTGGAATTGATCGCTATGAACTTCTCATCCTGTCCGCCTGTCAGAAGCAGTACAGGGAGATCGATATTTCCAAGCTTTCCCCAATAGGACGGCTGGACGCCTGTGCCATACTTCACCAGGCTGTCCGCCGCTTCTTCCGGCTGCTGGGACAGACGGTTGAGTCGTTGCTGTTCCAGAGTCTTTGCTGAGAGGTCCCGCTGGCTGCTGAACAGTCCCATGTCCTCCCAGCTGTCGACGAATGCAGTGAAGTCTTCATTGATGTGTGCTGCCCTCCTGTAATCAGCATGCCGGCGCGCCTCCCGCTCTTCGTCCGATGCGATGCCGGGAGAACTGCTCTCCAGAACGGCACGTTTGACATATTCGGGATGGCTGGCGATGAAGGACAGGGCGACCCTGCCCCCCATCGAATAGCCGAGTATATCCACCTTTTGGATATCCAGAGATACGAGGAGCTGACGGATGCCCTCCGCAATATCCTCCATGCCATAATCGATGCCGGCACTTGGGGTGCCGCCGAAGCCTGGAAGGTCGACTGTAAGCGTGTTGAAGTGTGGCGACAGGTCGCACGCCAGTCCTTCCATGCTCGTCATGTCGGCCAGGAATCCATGCAGCAGCAGGATCGTCCGGCTTTTACCGTTATTGGAGAATCGATGGTTAAATCTCAACAGATTTCACCACGTCTTCAATCTGTCTGCGCAGATCCTGATGGGATTCGACGTTCGTCACCCTGTCCGTCTTAATTTCTATGATGTTCCGGCCCTTCCGGTTCATGAGCCCGCTCGTGATGTCTTCGACCTTGTCCGTGTGCATGTAGTTGAAATTGTACAGCTCGGCGGTGTGTCTGAAATCAAGATCCAGCGGGGTGCCGAAAAGCCGCTCGAAATGTTCCTGGTTGTCGTTCTGGGGCAGGAAGCTGAATATGCCGCCCCCATTATTGTTGAAAACGATGATATTGATATCGATGTCCTCAAGCTTCGACATGATCAGTCCGTTCATATCATGGTAGAGCGCAATGTCCCCGATGACGAGGGTGAGCGGCGTCTTCACAGCCATGCCGAGCGCTGTGGAGACGACGCCGTCTATGCCGTTTGCGCCCCTGTTCGCATATATCCTCTGGGTATTGTCCAGGTCGTACCGCTCCCCATCCCTGATTGGCATGCTGTTGGAGAGGAATACTGCACGCTGCGGCGGTGTATGTCTGATGATTTCATACATGAAGCGCCCTTCATCATCATAGTCCGCGATATATTTTTCGATCCTTTTGCTGATACGGGCATCGAGTGCCATCAGCCAAGCCTTGGGACCCGTGCTGCCGGATGAGAATTCGATCGATTTCACGATTTCACTGATGGTGCCCACATAGGCTTCCTTCGGTGCCACAGGGAATGTCTTCAGTGTCTGGTGCTCACTGATCAGATACTGTGGAATAGCCGACTGTGCCAGAAATTTGTTGGTCGCCTTCGATGTGAGCGGTTCACCGATACGCACGATGAAGTCGACTTCCCGCTCAAGCCTCTCGAACTGATCGGGGTGCATGCTGTTGAAGATGAGGTCCTGGTGCGTGATGGCACCTGCCAGGTTCCGCCGGATATGCTGGCGGGGATCCGTGATCACTGTCAGGTTGTCCCTGTCCAGGATCGGCGTGATGGCATCCAGTTCTTCGACCGTCTCCCCGATCAGCACAATACCGTGGCCATCGAGGTGGATGCCCGTCTCGGGAACTGTTTTGTACTGGGTCAGTGCCTTTGGTGTCCTGAAGAAGAGGTCGGTCCGTGTCATGTCGGGCATCAGTGGTTCCCTGATCGGTATATTGATATGCACCGGGCCCATTTCCAAGCCCCTGAGATACTGTGCACACTGCATGACTTTCGTCTCGAGCAGGTTCGGAAGGGAGTCATGTACATCCGCAATCGGCAGTTCCGTATAATACCGCACATAATTCCGGTACATGTCCCTCTGGTTGATCGCCTGCGGCGCCCCCACATCCCGCAGTTCATGCGGGCGGTCTGCAGTCAATGCGATGAGCGGGATATGGCTCAGATCCGCTTCGGCGATTGCCGGCAGATAGTTTGCCGCTGCCGTGCCCGAAGTGCATATGAGTCCCACGGGGGACCGTTCCACTTTGGCCAGTCCGAGTGCAAAGAAAGCCGCACTCCTTTCATCCGGATGGATATGGGTATGGATGTCCGGATGAAGCTCTGCTGCCAGTGCGAGTGGCGTAGAACGCGAACCTGGACTGATGACGATCTCCTGCACCCCATGGGACTGCAGCAGATCCATAAGCGTGAAGACCTGATACGTCAATGCTTCCTGATGACCTGATGGATTCATCTGTTCTCTACCCCCAGTACATTAAGCATTGGTGTGAATTTGACACGTGTCTCTTCAAATTCCTTCTCGCTGGAAGACCCTTTGACAATGCCGCACCCTGCGAACAGTGTTGCACTGTTGGCATGCAGCAGCATGGACCTTATGGCAACGACGAACTCGCTCTCATTGTCCTCGTGGATGAGACCGATCGGTGCTGCATAAAGTCCTCTTGTGCCGTATTCCTCTTCCATGATGTACTGCCGTGCCCGGTCCTTCGGCATGCCGCCCACAGCCGGCGTCGGGTGGATGGCATCCAGCAGTTCAAATATGCCCGTCTCTTCCGCCAGTTCCGCTTTGATCGGCGTATGAAGATGATAGATGTACCTGTTTTCCAGTATATTGGGCTCGGGGCCGAATTCCACCCAGTCCGTAAATGGTTCGAGATCACTGACGATGGATTCCCTCACAAGCTCATGCTCATACCGGTTCTTTTCATCATTCAGAAGAAATGACTTCTGGGTTTCATCCTTCGTCTCGTCCCCGGTACGTTCCGATGATCCTGCTATCGCATTCGTCTTCAGAGTGTTCCCCTGGACGTCAAAAAGCTTTTCAGGCGATTTCGACACAAAGAGCGACTTCCCTTTTTCATAATAGATCGTATATGTGCCAGTTTCGTCATTCAATCTTTTCAATAAAAAAAGAGGGTCTATCGTTGATTTGAATGTCAGGAGACGCTGTCTCGCCAGCACCACTTTTCTGAAGACCGTTTCATCCAATACACTCACAGCCTGATCGACGAGTGACTTCCACTCCTCTGGAAAGATGTCCTTTTCCATATTGATCTGTGGCGCTTCAAATTCTTTTACCTCGACTGCTGCAATGTTTTCAAGCTCTCCTGAAATGCTGCCCAGGACAGAAGCCATGTCCACGTCCGCAAGCGGAACCGAATAGAACAGTTCCCTATTGACCAGGTCGAACTGCCACTTCGGAAGGTGGAACTCCACCATGGTAAAATCATTCCATTCATCAGAAGTGTCCTTATCATCAAAGCGCGTGCCTCCAAAAAGGCTGAGGGAGGATTTCATATCCTCTTCAAGCACCACTTTCTGGATCTTGTCATATAATGTAGATTTCTGGTTGGATAGTGCCTTGGAGGAATACTTGTCCCTTTTGATACTTTCAAGGTATTCAATACCGACGGTGTTATATCTGTCGTCTTTGGAACGGAACCAGTACCTTGCCCCCTGCGACTGACGGAAATATGAAAATATCTTCTGTTCATCTATATCATATCCGTCAATGGGCAGCTGCAGACTGAGGTAGGCTCTGTCTGAATCCAGTCTGACGTCATCCAGAATGTTTTGATATGCTTCCAAATTCATTACTACACACTTCTTTCCGCATAATTAATACTATTTTATCATTTATTCATTTACCTGTGTATGATATATAATCAAATGTGCTAAAATTGTTATCATCATTATTAAAAAGGAAGATCGCCATGCAAGGAACAGATACACATACAGGTATCAAAAAATATATCAGCCTGACCCGTCCGCATACACTCACTGCCGGATTCGTACCGGTGCTCGTCGGTACAGCAAGTGTACTGCTGTTTTCATCCATCAGATGGGACATGTTTTTTGCGATGCTGATCGCCACCCTGCTCATCCAGTCTGCAACAAACATGTTCAACGAGTACTTCGATTATAAGAAGGGGCTCGACAGCCGTGAATCCGTGGGGATCGCCGGGGCGATCGTGCGAAACGGCATGTCCCCCCGGGCTGTGCTCAGCATCGCAGTGATTTTCTATATTTTCGCTGCCCTGATCGGTATCTACATCACCGTGAACAGCTCATTCTGGGTGCTCGTGGCCGGCATTATATCAATGGCTGTGGGCTACCTCTATACAGGAGGTCCCTACCCTATTTCATGGACGCCCTTCGGTGAAATTTTTGCCGGCTTCTTCATGGGCACCGTGATCATCATGATCACATTCTTCATCCATACGGGTACACTGCACTACTTCCCGCTTCTAATGTCGGTCCCTGTCGCCATAACAATTGGACTCCTGAACATGGCCAACAATATCAGAGACCGGAAAAAGGATAAGGAAAGCGGCAGGAAGACATTCGTCATACTCGTCGGGAAACCGATTGCCGTAATCACAACCACCGCGCTGCTCGCATTCTCCTACATTTTCATCGGGTGGGTGGCGTTTTTCAAGCCCTACGGATCTGTATTCATGATTCTGACCTTCCTCTCCCTGCCCATATTCATAAGGACAGTCAAACTGATGTGGAAAGGCAGTACACCTCAGGAACTCATTCCAGCCATGGCCTCCATGGGCAAACTGAATACGATTTTCGGCCTGCTCCTGACAGTCGGCCTCCTCCTGTATGGAATGACGGGAATTTAAAAGCTCTGGCGATGATCGCCAGAGCTTTTTCAAACCATTCTATTCTGCTGCATACTTGTATAGAAATCACGGAAGCACTGGAAATGATTCGGGTTCAGATTGCGCAATGTACGATTCCGTACAGCGCCCCTTTCGTTCAGGATCTTCAGGAAGAGCACTCCTGCTTCATACCTGGATGAGTCCGAGTCATCGTGGTCGAAATCCATATTCTTGATTTCATCGATACGGAACTGGGTGATGGTCCAGTCCGCCTCCTCGTTGAAATCCTTGAGGATGGACTTATGTACACTGATGATCTCATCATCAAGCAGGAAATAGAGGGCCGTACGCGTGAGGTTGATCTTGCATGTACCGATGCAGTGGACCTGCTTGAAGCGGTAGCTTTCGAAGTCGATGTTCTCCCTTAAAAAACGTTTTGCGACTTCAAGGAATTCCTTCTCTCTGCCGTCAAGTTCATGTTCCACTGTGAAAATTTCTTCTATGCTCTGCGGCAGTTCAACATTATCCAGATATTCATTTACTTCATGATAGGCTATCATATGCATTCTCCGTATTGTTTTCTTTCATTCTATACAAGAGATTGTACAAATTCAACAAAAATGCGTAGACATCAACTATTTCGAGAATAGAAATAATATTGATTATTCTCAGAATTATATTATAATTGACATGTATCTTTATATTTATAGGGGGAAATTTCACATGACGTTAAGAAAATATCTGCTCGCCGGTGGCCTTTCAACTGTGCTCGTTTTGGGCGCATGCGGTGGAGATAGCGGTTCGGAAGAGGAAACAACCGAGGAAGAGACCGCCCAGGAAGAGGCTGAAGACACTGGAGAAGAGACAACCACTGAGGAAGATACTTCTGAAGAATCAGGTAGCGGGTCCTCCTCGGAAGATGGCGAAATCACACATTCCGGTGAATATGGAGACTACACTGTGACCGAATTCGGCCAGTATACAATCGAGCCGGAAGAAGTTGAAGAGGAAACGGCTGAAGAAGAGACTGAAGAAGGTGCGGAAGCACCCCAGCCGACTGAAGTGGTGACCATCGAATTCGAATTCACGAACAACTCCGATGTAGCCACTGCACCACAGGAAGCATTCGGTCTCGACCTTGCTGTCAGACAGATCATGGAGGGTGGAGAAACGACACTCGAAAACCTGACGATGGATCTGCCTGATGACTATGAAAAAAGTGAGGAAGCAGCTGCAGCTGCCGAGATGATCGAACCTGGTGAGACGGCGACAGCAGTCCTTGCATATGGCCCGGTCGACCCGGAACTTGAAACCGTCCTCCAGAGCCGTGACAATCCGATGGCCGAAGAGGAAATCGAACCCCTCGACCATACGATTGAACTCGAAAACACCGAGTCTTCCGAAGAAGAGACGACTGAAGAAGACACCGAGGAAGATTCCGAAGCATAATCTCACCACCATGACCCTGACACACTGTCCAGGGTCATTTCATTTAAGGAGCATATCATGATAGTCACAACAGGCGGAAGGACCGACCAGCAGACCATAATGCATGCCCGGTCACTCTCCGAAAAATACAATTTCCCCTATATCAACAGATCGAAGCAATCCATATGCAAATTGAAGGAACGGTATCAGCAGGACATCATCACAGTCAGCAGAAAAGGTATCGCCATCCATCCCCTGACGCAGGAAGAGCCGCTTACATTCCATCCGAATATGGCGATGGTGCGCGCCAAAAGGATGCTCAATGGAGAAACGGATCCCTTCATAGAAACTGCTGGGATTGCACCCGGCATGAGTGTGCTCGACTGCACCATGGGACTCGCCGCAGACAGCATCATCGCCAGTCTCGCTACCGGCCGTGAAGGTCGGGTCACGGCCCTCGAAGCCGATCCCCTGCTCCATCTGCTCGCTGCAGAGGTGCTGCAGGCTTTCACCACTCCAAACCAGAAAATCAATGAAGCCATGGACAGGATAGAAACGATAAATGCAGAACATCATGAATTTCTTGAATCGCAGACCGATGACTCATATGACATCATCTACTTCGACCCCATGTTCAGTGAGATCATCGACAACGCAAACGCCATCCGCAACATCCATCACCAGACCCGCCAGTCCGGACTCCGGCCGGAAACCATCACAGAAGCCCGGCGCGTTGCCAGAAGACGCGTGGTGCTGAAGGACCACTGGAAGAGTCCGAAATTCATGGAACTGGGGTTCATCCAGCTGAAGCGGAAGACCAGTCTCTTCCATTATGGGTATATCGATGTACAGGATTAGAGCTGACACCATGAATGTCGCCCATGTTTAGGAAGGACCATACTGGGAATATAAAGCATGTATAAAAAATTCCTAGGAGTGATCATTGATGGCACACGAACAGCATCAGCAGCTGCTCGATACTTTACATGAATGCATGGAAGAATGTAACCATTGCTTCGATGCCTGTCTCAAGGAAGACGACGTCAAGATGATGGCCGAATGCATCCGCCTCGACAGGGAATGTGCGGACATCTGCGGTTATCTGGAACAGGCGATTTCCAGGAATTCACCATTTGTAAAAGAACTCGCCCAAGTATGTGCAACAATTTGTGAAGCATGTGGCAAGGAATGTGAAAAGCACGACCATGACCACTGCCAGAAATGTGCAGAAGCATGCTTCAAATGTGCAGAAGCGTGCAGAAACGCTGCATAATCCACACACCCTTCATCAGACAGGAGGCTCATTCAATCATGAGTCTCCTGTCTTAAATTTTATCCATTCAATAAAAATAGTCTGAAACCATCTATACTTCAAATATACAGGCTGGAATGAGGTGGCAGCAATCTATAGGAGAACCAGAAAATTATACATATTATCAGCCCTCATGGCATCCATATCCCTCTTTCTCGCCGCCTGCATCACACGCCCATCACCCGATCTGCTGAAAGACCCCTCTCCCAGACAGGAACTCCCCGCCCAGTCAGAGGACATCACCCTGTCACTCGAACAGACAACCCATACACTGCCTGTAGAAAAACTGAACCTTAGTATTCGTAACACCGGTAGCTCCTTCTATACATATGGTGAATTCTTCTACGTCGAAAAAGAGATCGAAGGCAAATGGTACATGCTCGAAATCGACGACGCCATCTTCGATGACTTCGCATCATTCGACAACTACGGCAACAGACTCGCTCCCGGAGAGACCATGGAGGAAATGATAAACCTAAATGACTATGCCCTCACCCTCAATCCTGGAAAATACAGACTCGTCAAGGCCTTCAGCAGCGAAGCCACCTCCGAAACCACCTGGCTCTCAGCAGAATTTGAAGTGGTGGATTAGTTCGTATGCACCCCACCCTCGCCTAGAACCTCCATATTCATACTAATTAAAAGTAATTTAGTATGAATATGGATAACCCCCTTTTTTTGTAACCGATAGTCAGTTACACTGAATATAGAAAGTATTTCCAAATAAGAAAGTATCAAAAAGTACCTATTTTATAATATGTGCTTATTTTTTTACTTTATTTTTGGAAATATTGTGTAAAAAATACATATATAGGGGGTAAATTTATGGCGGAAGAAAGACAGAAGAAAAAAGGTGGATGTCTGAAGTGGGCAGCAATCATCATTGGAGTCCTGATACTATTCGGAGCCTGTACGGCTGCATTTACTGGTGGCGGAGAAGATACTGGCGATACTTCAAGCGATTCAAATGCATCTGATCCAGCAGACACAGCAACTGAAGAAGCGACAGAAGATAATACTGAAGAAGCAACAGAAGAAGATATTTCGGATGCAGTTGAAGAAGAAACTGAGACTACAGATGAAAACTTGGCTGTCGGTGATTCTACAGAAATTGACGGCATCACTTTTACGTTAAACGACGCCTACTATACTGATGAGAGAAATGAATTCGCAGAAGTTGAAGCTGATAACGTTCTTGTGCTAGATATGACATACGAGAATAATTCTGGAGAAGATATCAGCGTAGGTGGAGATGTTTCAGTTTACGCAGACGGGACTAAACTAGAGTCTTATCCAATTAATGAAATGCTGATGGACAGCTTGTCTGATGGTAGAAATATTTCAGGCAAAGAAGGTTTTGCAATGGTCGGAGAGCCTTCTGAAATTGAAGTTGAGTTTTCTCCTTTAATGTCCTTTAGTGGAGAAAAAGCAATTTACACAGTAAATCCTGAATGAATGTAACTACCCACTGACCACTCAACACTTGAGTGGTCAGTTTTTTAGTCATTCATAAAACCCAAGTCTCATATCACAGTATTTATCAAACCCATCAACTTACTATGAGAATAAAAATCATTGAATCTTCTTGAGATTCGCAGAAAAAAGCCCTCTTCAAATCAAAATTTGAAGAGGGCTTTGACTATCTAATTGATAAGAGTAACGGACAGTGAGGGATTCGAACCCTCGATACGGGGTTGCCGTATACACGCGTTCCAGGCGTGCGCCTTAAGCCGCTCGGCCAACTGTCCATGATTGAAAAAGAAGTGAGCAGGCTCACTTCTGGTATGACCCGTACGGGATTCGAACCCGTGTTACCGCCGTGAAAGGGCGGTGTCTTAACCACTTGACCAACGGGCCATGGCTCCACAGGTAGGATTCGAACCTACGACCGATCGGTTAACAGCCGATAGCTCTACCACTGAGCTACTGTGGAATAATGTAATGGAGCGGGTGATGGGAATCGAACCCACGACATCAGCTTGGAAGGCTGGGGTTATACCATTTAACTACACCCGCAAAACCAATAAGGGCGGCTGATGGGGATCGAACCCACGAATGCCGGAACCACAATCCGGTGTGTTAACCACTTCACCACAACCGCCATAATATTAGAATGGTTCAGGACGGAATCGAACCGCCGACACTGTGAGCTTCAATCACATGCTCTACCGACTGAGCTACTGAACCTTGGTATGTATAGTCAAAAAAAAAATAATGGCGGTCCCGACGGGAATCGAACCCGCGATCTCCTGCGTGACAGGCAGGCATGTTAACCGCTACACCACGGGACCTATATGTAAAACTATTGCGGGGGATGGATTTGAACCATCGACCTCCGGGTTATGAGCCCGACGAGCTACCAGACTGCTCTACCCCGCGGTAATATTATTGTGCGCTTTCAACGCCTGATACATATACTATACGTTTTATGAAATATTTTCAAGCGGTTTTTTCAATTTCGTTACGTAAAATTTACACTTTGGACAAAATTTATTGTTTGTAAGTATTTCATATGAATTAAGGGTAAAAGATATAAAAATGTTTGAGGAGGATAATTGATGAGTGAATTCAACAATGACAATATCTCTTTTTGGACCGATACTGTAGACTTGCCCTCTTACCCTACTCTTGAAAACGATACAAGTACAGAGGTGCTGGTCGTCGGGGCTGGGATCACCGGACTGATGAATGCCTATCAGCTTGCCATGCAAGGCCACCAGGTGACCGTCATCGAAGGCAATGAAGTGCTCAGCGGAACGACGGCGAATACGACAGCGCGCATCATGGCGCAGCAGGGTCCACTCTACAGTCAGGTCAGCAAGCAGAAGGACAAAGAGACGGCCCGCCTCTATTATGAATCTCAGATGGCGGCAATCGATGAAATTGAATCGGTTGCCGAAAAGCACAGCATAGACTGTGACTTCAGAAGAGTCGACGGCATCATATATGCTGAAAATGAAAGCTCGGTCAAAGACCTGGAAAAGGAGGCCAAGGTCTATGAGAAACTCGGCATAGATGGCTCACTATTAAAGGAGCAGCTGGATCTTCCTTTTGAAACCGTCGCCCAACTGGTGATGAGGAATCAGGGAGAATTCCATCCCCTGAAGTTTCTCAAAGGTATATTGGAAGTCCTTGAGGAAAAAGGAGTCAAAATATATGAACATACGATGGGCAAAGGTGTTGAAGACAATACATTGAAGACGTCTGAGGGGAAAAACATAGATTTTGAACATCTCATAGTAGCCACACACTTCCCATTCCTCGACTACCAGGGGTTCTACTTCAACAGCTTTAAGATCAACCGGTCATATGGACTCGTCGTCACTACTTCCACCCCACCATCCGAAGACCTGTCATTGAACGGTTATGATGGTCCCAGCCTGACGACAAGAAATATAGTCAACCCGGACAAGGAGTTGCCTACCGTTCTCTTTGGCGGTCTCGGACATATGTCCTATGATGAAAAGGATATGACGGAGCAGTTGGAAAAACTCAGGCTCTACTCTGATCAAAAGACGACCAACCACGAGCGCCTATACGCCTTCAGGGCACAGGACCAGATGACGGCGGACTCCCTCCCCTACATCGGATATTTCGACCAGAAGCATGACAACCGATTCGTCGCTGCCGGGTTCAACAAGTATGGCATGACCAATGGGGTCCTCTCCTCCATGATCATCAGTGATCTGATCGAGGGCAAGGAAAACCGTTATCGTGACATGGTCAGTCCGCACAGGAAGAAAGGCACATTCGCCGAACTTAAACAGTTTGCTACGACGCCGATTGAGAGCCTCGGAGTCGAAGCGAAGAACATGCTGAAAAGCTATCCCGACATCAATGAGACGAATCTTTCTGCAGGCGAAGGTGCCGTCGTCCGGGACGGCGTAATGAAGAAGGGGCTTTATCGGGATGAAAACAGCAATGACTACCTGGTCGTGGACAACCGCTGTACCCATATGGGATGCAGTCTGAGCTGGAACCAGGAGGACAGGACATGGGACTGCCCGTGCCACGGTTCCCGCTTCAACTTCAAAGGCAATGTAATAGAAGGTCCCGCAACAGAAGATCTCGATGTGGAGACGAAGAAATCGGAAAGCTGATAGGCTTTAAAGTTCTTCATTCAGACAAATACATTCGCGGTAAAACATAAAAAAACAAGACAATCCACCAAAACACGGATAAAAAATCTGTTCATCTATTTTTTATCCGTGTTATTTTATGTTCCATTAATTTAAGTGACTTCTTTCCAATGGATCCAGCCCTACACCCCAATCACCGGCTCCTCCTCTCCCCCAAAGGGTATGCATACTTCATCTTCATTAAACTAATGTAATTAAATTTCTAACTTAATAAAAACAAAGTTTTATATTTTGAGTTTTAAATTCATTTATAAATGTGCTTTTAGTCACAATATAACCCATAGTACGCGGTATAAAGTTGATTTATTCATCTATTAAGTATATAGTATTAAAGTCATGCAATTTGAAAATTTCATAGAAATGGAGAGGATATGTATGGGATCTGTGAAAGTGACAGATCAAAAGATTGATCATGAGATTGAAGAACAGGAAGATGATTACTCATTGGACAAAGTTCCTTACAAAGAAAGGAACATGGGCTGGTTCAGCATTACCAACATAACCTTTGGTATCGCAACTGCAATCTTCTACTTCCAGCTGGGCAGTGTCATGGCACTTCAATTCGGTGCAGTGAACGCGCTCATATCAGCTGGCTATGCCATCATTGTAGCAGGTATCATGGGTACGATTATTTCCTACTTATCTGCAAGATCCGGGATGAACGTCAACCTGATGTCGCGGGGCGGCGGCTTCGGTTATATAGGCGCTTCATTGACTTCGCTGATCTATGCTTCCAACTTCATCATGTACTGTGCCTTTGAAGGCATGATCCTTGTTTATGCGGTACATGAGTTTTTCCCGGCCATTCCATTATGGGTGCTGATCGTCGTATTCGGTACACTCGTCATCCCATTGAACTGGTTCGGCATCAAGCAGCTGGATAAACTGCAGAAATGGTCTCTGCCAATATTCTTCGCATTCCTTATCGCAGCAATTACTGTTGCACTATTCACTACATCACTATATGATGGCCGCTTCTGGACCTACATGCCAGAAGGCGTACAGGTTGGCGGCACGGCGCTTCTGATGTGCATCGGCATGCAGCATGGCATCATGGGACTAACTGCACTGCTTGCATCAGACTACGCACGGTTCCTGAAACCTGAACATATCAAAGTGGGGTCCATCATGATCGGCGTCATACCACAGATCTTCTGTTACGGCGTCATGGGTGGACTCGGCATATGGTTCGGTGTCCGTCTCGCGGAACCGAATCCTGGTGTCTACATCGTCCAGCTGCTCGGAATCGGTGGCGCACTCTTCACGATGCTCACACAGATCCGTATCAATGTAACGAACATCTACAGCAGCTCCCTATCACTGTCGAACTTCTTTGAAAATGTGTTCCGCTTCACACCGGGACGCAGGTTCTGGATCGTCGTTGCAGGCGTCACTGCAATGGTCCTCATGCTCGGCGGCATCGTAGACCATCTGGATGCAGCATTGATCTTCCAGGGTGTATTCCTTCTTGCATGGGCCGCTGTATTGATCACCGACGCCCTCATCGTCAAGATGATGCTGAAGATTGGCCCTGCATTCTATGAAGCACGCCAGGAGAACCTGTACAAGTGGAATCCGGTTGGCGTAGTGGCGCTCATCGTTTCCAGTGCCCTCGGTACCGTGGCTGCACTCGGATACATGGGTACATTTCTCGAGAATACCGCTGCATTCTTTGCAGCAGCACTTGCAGCCGTACTCACAGTCCTAATGGCTGTCCTGACAAAAGGAAGATACTACCTTAAAAATGAGGTCGATGACATCGACAAGGAAGACTACCTTTACGAGCCGAAAGCAGAGAAGAAAAGAACCGTGCCGGTTCGACGTCCGGTCACAGTCAATGCAGAAAGCATGAACAAATAGACTGGACAGAAAATGAAAGTGGGACGGAGATCGCTAATGATCTTCGCCCCACTTTTTATATGCTAGAATCCCGTCCCACTCTGCTGATCGACTTCTATCCAGTCCTGGGACCAATTTTCGATATCTCTCAGTACAGGTTCAAGGGACCGTCCTTTTTCTGTAAGCGAATATTCTATGACTACAGGTGTCTCAGGGTACACATCCCTTTTTATGAGACCTTCCTGTTCCATATCCTTAAGCCTGTCGGAAAGTACTTTACCACTGATGCCGATTGCGGCCTGTATTTCCCCAAAGCGTTGGGGTGCTTCCAGCATCTGATAGATGACCAGAGCCGTCCATCTTTGGCTGAGCAGCGAAACTGCCTTTTCGAATTTGGGACAAAGAATTGATTGTTTCAACTTGTATCACATCCTTGATGTAATTATACCATATGTTACCTTTAGACATAAAGATATGATTTTACTTTACATATTTAAATTAGTAATATACACTAGGTTACATAAAGTAACTTTAATTAGGAGGCAATTATGAATTTCCACACACCCCCTGCGACACATGTTTCCCACGTTAAGATCAATGTATCCGATATGAAGGAAGCTCTGAATTTCTATACCGGCCTGCTCGGCTTCTCAATTTTGGAACAGAGTGACAAAGACGTCCAGCTGACTACTGACAACAAGACAAGTATCCTCTCACTCCACAAACCGGAAAATCCTGTAGAAAAGAGAAGGACATCCGGGTTGTATCACTTCGCAATCCTCCTGCCTGAACGTGCGGATCTCGCTGCAGTCACCATCCACCTTGCCAAAAATGACGTCAGGCTGGGCGCTTCCGACCATAAGGTGAGCGAAGCCCTCTACCTCAATGACCCCGACGGCAACGGTATCGAAATATACAGGGACCGCAAGCCCGAAGAATGGACCTGGAATGGTTCGCGGGTGGAAATGACGACAGACCCACTGGATTTCGAAAACCTCGTTGAATCACTGGATTCAGGCCAGGAGTGGCAGGGCATGCCGGAAGGTACCATCATGGGCCACCTCCACCTGCATGTCTCGGACATGCCTTCTGCTGTAAATTTCTACACGGAAGGACTCGGTCTTGAGGTTGTAAGTGAATTCCCCGGCCAGGCGGCCTTCATGTCCTCTGAAGACTATCACCACCACATCGCCGTCAATATATGGAACGGCATCGGTGCACCAAAGCCCGAATCAGACAGTGTGGGACTCAATGCCTTCATCATGAGCTATCCCGACACAGCATCACTCAATGCCGCAGCCAAAAGGCTTGAGGACTTGGGTCATGAAGTCGGTTCAGAAGACGGAGCAACCGTTTCGTACGACCCTTCCGGCAACAAGGTCATCATGACAACAGACTGATTTTCCCCAATGCCCGCAATACTCTGTATTGAGGGTTTTCTAGTTTGAATTTTTCCCCAACGGGAATAACTATTTAAAAAACGGGGGTCACTATACATGTATAAGAATCAATACAAACCATTCAAGACTGAAAAGGATGCAGAAATCTATCTGGACAACTACATCGACCTTAAGAATTATGTCGTCATATCCAAACAGGACCTGTCCGGGCTCAAGTCGAAGTTCGAAGAGTTGAAGATCATCGATGGGAACGTCGATCATCCGGACCGTGACATCGACAAGCTGGACTTCGATGAAGGCAGCAAGCAGGACCTCATGAACCACTATGAAAATGACGAAGTGATCATCTTCGAAGGACTCAATCAGGAAGACACCGATTCCCCACAGATGGATGCGGTAAGTGAAAAGTACACGAATGTCGTCCCGAGGGATGAATATGACACCGAAGTCGTCGATGTGAACACCGGTGTCCGTACGATGTTTGAAGTCGAGGACAACAACCCGGATATGGTTACAGAGGATGAAGGGGAATACTTCAAGAAGCATGACGATGAAGAAGAGCAGTTCCTGAACAGATAGCAGGCAATTTGAATCGATATTGAATTACTGGCGCAACTGATTGCAGTTGCGCCTTTTTTATATGACATTACACAAAAAAATCCCGCAACCAGGAGGGTTGCGGGATTGATGCAGAAATGCCAGAATTTCCAAAGTCATTTCCCTACATATTATATAGCTGATTTCTACTCACACGCCCAGTTGTCCTTATCCCTGTCCATCTTGGACTGGTAGGCTGCATGGCCAGAAGCCACGCCGTCGGGATAGACTTCCTTCAGCTCAGTACAGTTCTGGAAGTTTTCGGTCGTCTGCTGTGGCTCTGATGTTGAAGGTTCACTCGTTGCAGGCTCTTGAGTCTCCGGCTCTGGCTCTTCACTGTTGAATCCTTCTCCGCCTTCATTGACGTAGCCCGGGATGGACCAGATGCCTAGCTGGCGATCCTTAGCGTACTGTTCCGCCGCACGGAACTCGGACAGGTAGCGCTGCTGCTCATAGATGTAGCCAACACGTGCGAGCCCTTCTTTAAGCAGTACTTCATGGACACTCACATCATCCGCGTACAGATAGACCAGATGTCTGTCATAGTGATCCGTCTTATCACCGCTGTCATACTCAATATATAGCTGGTTTGCAGCATTCACCAGTTCGGTCAGCCTTGCAGACGCTTCCTTCCCATATGGTTCCACCGGTTTGTTCGGGTGGACTGTTTCAGGTGTATCAATCAGAAGCAGTCGCAGCTTCAGTTCCTGGCCAGAATCATCGAACACATTGACCGTATCCCCATCGACTACGCGATAGAGGGAGACCGGGATGAGACCCTCTCTGGATGCAACAGGCTCCTCCTTCGGTTCCTCTTCAGCTTCAGCTTTAGCCTCCGCTTCCTCGATGGACTTTTCCTTCTCTGCTTCAGCCTTCTCAATCGATTCTTCCTTCTCTTTTTCAGCCGCTTCTATCGAAGCCTCTTTCTCAGCTTCGATGGATTCCTCTTTTTTCTTCTCCGCCTCAGCTGCTGCCTTTTCTTCTTCTGAGTCCTCTTTAGTCTGTTCCTCTGTCGCTTCTTCAGTTTCCTCATCCGCTGAAGCAGTCTGATCGACAGGCTCCTCCACCTCGTTCGGGACCGCAACAAACATGAAGAATAATGCAAGACCTGTCGCAAATGCGATGCCCGCCCTTCTGAAGTGTCTGCGAGAGTTCTGTTTCTTGAACTTCGATTCTAGCCCCAAAGCAATGAATATAAACATTGCGATGGTTGCTACCACACCCAAAAATATTATTAATCCTACAAAAGTTCCCACTGGTTCCCCTCCAATACATGCAATTTACATCATTTTACACTATTTGTAGAAGGTTTTATATGGTTTCAACAGAATCTTACCAAATGTAGGGAAAGTTCTACATTTTAATTAGACTGAAATTATTCTTTAATTATGAATAAATATTAAAAAATCCCGCAACCTTTTAGGTTACTGGATAAATAACGGAGATGGATGGAATCTTGATAAGCGATTTTCTCTTAAATATATAAACTGTGATGTCAGTGTTTTCAGGACATACAGAACATGCCATAAAATATGTAGGCTATTTTTAATGTAAACAGATAAATTATGGGGCCAAATATTCCTCAAATAAAAATCACTGATTATTTCCAGTTATTACATGATACAATTAATATAACATAATTTAGGAGGATGCAATACATGAAGAAAACATTACTTACTGGAGGTCTCGCTACTCTGCTTCTATTGGGTGCGTGCTCAAGTGAAGAACCTGAGGCAGCTGAAGAAAGTGTAGAAGAAGAGTCGGTTGAGGAGAACTCCAACGAAGAAAAAACAGAAGAGGCAAATACCGAAGCAGAGACTGAAGAAAGCGAAACAGTTGAGAGAGATGAGAATAGCAGCGAAGTAAAAGCTATGGAAAATGGTGCGTTTGAAATACAGATGGCTAAAGTCGAAATCAAAGACACTAAGATATTGCCCCCAGGTGAATACAGCGATACGGGCAAAGATCGTCTGGTAGTATTTTACGATGTTACTTCTAAAGTGACACCTGAAGAAGCTGGGGAAACCGAAGTATCTCCACTAATGGTTTGGACGGCGACAGTAGAAGCTACTCAGGAAACACCAGACACAATTCAAGATTTAAATGTTGGGTCTGTACCGATGGACGAAGAATATGACAAATACTTGGATACTCAAATGTCTGTTATTAAAAAAGACAAGACGGTTGAAAATGTGACTGTATACGAATTAGAGAACAGAGAGAATCCGGTTATTCTTAAAGCTACACAAGGTTTTGGGGGCCAGGACCTGGGACAGATGGAAATAGACGTAACGGAATAAAAACGGCCACTCACGACAGAGTGGCTTTTCTCGTGATCAAACCCATCAATTCTTGAACAGTCAACGCTTCAAGGTTTGCTTTTTCTTCTCTTCTATATGTATAGGATATTATATAGTCTTCATACCAATCCATCCACACTTTATCATGAAGCATCAAACGACCGTCCCTCATGTCTTGCTTTAAATCTTTATAAATGCTGTAATTTTTATGGTCTCGCATTCTCGTGTCTCCTAATATAAAAAAGCCACCTTTGCAGGTGGCAGGAAGTAATATGACTCAATAGCTGTAGCAATGCCGTAGTGTTAAAACTCCTGAATATACGGGAAATACGAGAGTTTTCCGAGAGGTTCAGCTAATGAGTCAATCATGATGCCTGTCTATAATATAGCTTTTTTACACCGGGATTTTAAAGGGTTTCATAAATATTTCTAAACTCAATGTTCAGCACTTCGGCCTGCTTGCTCACGATGACCATTTGAGTACGGTTATCTATGTACTCCACCTGACATTTCAATTGTACCTCAAAACCCTCGTTCCAGTAACGTAGGATGACCGTCTCCCCTATTGACCGGCGCAGTCACTCCTCGATCATGACCAATATTTCGTTGTCGAAGGATGGTGGGTTGCACTTTGCCTGGTCGTCAATCATCTTGGTAATACGCTCATACTGTTCTGGCATGGTGGCGAACGGTTGCCATTTGATCATGCCTCTGCCCTGTGGGATGTTCAAACTCAGTTCTGATATGTCCATATCTCTATAGTCCAGTTCCATGGATATCACCACTTGATGATATTATATAGAACGTATGTTCTTAATGCAAAGTAGATAATTCCTTCTTAAATTAATATAATATAATTAATATAATGTTAGGAGGAGGCGCGGCTATGAGTATTTATAACAAATTTAGAGCTTTAACAATCAGCGGCGGAAAACAAGTACCATTTGTAGGCTTGGTAGTTGATGCCATTGATTCGGAAAGATCACGAGTAAAACAAGAGAATTTAGAAAGTACAATGGAATACCTATATGAACATGTAGAAAAGTTAAAAATTGATATGAATGAGGAGTCTGAGCCTGAATCCTCAAGATTGATATCAACTATATTGAAGGAAGTAGAAGATGAATACGAAGACCTGAAACAACTCGTCTATTCAAACTTGTTAGTCAATATTTTCTTAGATAAAAGTAAAAAACGAATCTATTCAAATATTACGTATCAGCTTCAAAATATGAATGGGCATGATATTGAGGATTTTATAAAAATGTATTCATACAAAGAAGGCTACAAAGAGCAATTTAAGGGGATGTCTATGAAAGAAGCGATGAAAGCCGTAGACCCTAAAATGACAGATGAAAAATTAGCTGAAATTGAAAAAGTGAATGGTGTAAAATTAAATACTTTTGAAGTGCAAGGTCCGTCCAGTATTAGAGAAGAAGAATATAATAGAGTGACAATCAAAAAGTTTGAAAGCATAGGATTGCTGCAAGTCCCAAGGAATGTGACGGGCTTTGACGACCCCTCAGAAATGTACAAACCTAATCTAACTATTGAAGCTGACGATTTCTATAATTACTGCATAAAAGAACCCGGAAGGAATTAAGGATATACTTGAAGAGTCCATCTTCTCCTCTTTTCTCAAATATGCTGGACTCAAAATCCACGATAAAAAGATTTATCTATTACTTTTTATCGGCGGATTTTTCTTGATAGGCATAGCAGCACTTTGATTTTGAAAGAATATAATGCTTATAATATATAAGTAAGTCGCAAACATACAATAAAAATAAAATGAGATTGATAAAACAATGTAAACAAGATTACTATTGAAAGGTGTTGAGGTTTGAGAATTTACCTCAATTGAACCAAAAACAAACAATACCAAAATTAATATTATAATAATGAACCCGGATGCAACGATTGCATAGTTCATATATTTGAACTGTAATTTCGTTTTCTTCGAGTTCATAATTTTATCTATAATAGGATTTCCTTTTAAGCCGAACATAAAAGTGAAAATAGCTCCGAAAAAACCAACACTAATACTAATCGAATTGATTAACATATTCATTAAATCTAATAATCTATTTTCTATAATATTTGGTGCTTTATATTGTAGTAATATGAAAATTCCTATTGTAAAAATTATAATCACCGAGTAAACAATCCATGTAAAATACTTTTTCAACATTTCTTATCACCACTCTATTCTAAACAAGTAAGGAGATAGCCTCATCATCATTTCTATATAAGTTCTCCATATCTGAATAAATACGATATGCGTTTAATTCCACTCCTTCTTGATATGAATATTTTAAAGTCCTTTTTAAGGAATGTTTCAATAAGTCTATTTCTTCTATTGGAGTATCCTCTGTCTCCTTCGTTTTGACTGAAAGTTTCTCTACTTTATCATGATCTACCCAGTTCTCTAAAATCCTTTTACTTACACTATAATCTAGTTTAGAGTCCTTCGCCCTATTTGTAGAAATAACAATTTCAACACTCTCAACCCCTTCATAATTGTTCCCTGAAACTCCTAATAATAAATCATCGGTGTCTTCGCCAGTGACTTTTAGAGTAATCTTCCTGTAGATATCATTGTTTAATGCCTTGGTTTTAGCTCTCCGGTCTATTGTAGCAACAAGTTTGAAGTTGGCAAACTCCTCATAATAATCGAAATACAAACTATCAATAAATTTTTCCACCCCTGAAGGACTTAAAGAACTAATATTTCTTTGAACGAGCATTACATTTTTCGCCGGATCATATAGAATGCTTATCTCATGACCGATATACTCATTTTCTTTTAAATCAAGGTCAGTAGAGTCGCCATAAATAGTGGTTTTGCTAAGGGGTCTATCATCTAATCTCTCCATGATAATATGGTAGTAACCTGTTATATCAGATACATCAACAGATTTTATTCTAATAGGATCAAAGTTATAACTTTTAACTACTTTAAATTCATTGTCATCTTCATATTCTTCTTTAATTGTATCGAACAATTCTTTAAGAGATAAGTAACTGTATTTTTCATTTTCTTCGAAAGTACAAGAATAAAAAACGTTAATATTTACTAATTTAGTTCTAGACCTCAATTTTCCCCTTTTCATTGTGTAGTTATCTAAATCTTACATATATTAACTCTGATAGGCAATAATAGATTAAAAAGAGCCACCAGCGGGGAAGCACTGGCAGCTCGACTACACACTTTAATTATACGGCAAAACTTAACCTAAAGCAAACACATGTTCCCGGAAGGCTTTTCACAGTTTTTCGTTGTTCAAACCAAAAAAGAGGGATTTCGCAATGAAACCATTTTATATACAACATAAGTAACATATATTTCTTCAAAAGTTTCCATAAATATCTTTACTGTCGAGAAATTTGGGTATATAATTAATGTATAAAACATTAGGCCCTAGTGGCAAGGCTCCCCATTTAAAATGAGGGAGCTTTTATAATATGGAGGTTTCTATGTCATCGCCCAAATATTTTAGAACAATTGAAGAGCAGATAGAATTATTGAAAACTAGGAACCTTAAGTTCAAAGATGAGCATAATGCTCACTATGTTTTACGCAATATTACATACTACAGTTTGGTGAATGGATATAAGGATCTGTTTATAAAAGGAAAGTTTAACAAAGATGAAGAAGATGACTACCAGGGCAACTTCTTTGAAGATCTACATGATGTATATGATTTTGATAAAGAACTTAAAAACATTCTTTTTAAATACATACTCAATATTGAAGGTACATTTAATAACGCCTTGAGCTATACCATTTCAAAAAATTACGGGTACCTGGAAGCCGATTACCTTGATATCAATAGATATAATCGTGGTAATATATTGAAAAATGGCCTCTACCAAAATCAACATACACTGAATGTTATTAAAGAAAAGAATCAATCCTATGATCAACCTATGAAACACTATAGAGAAAAACACGGAAATGTTCCACCTTGGGTTGTATGCGGCGCCCTATCGTTAAGTACTAAGAAATACTTGTATGGACTCTTAAAACCGGTAGGTAACGTAAGTCTTAAGTTAGAAGTTGTTAAATGGTTTATGTTCTACAAAGAAAAGGGCAATCCAGAAATTCCAATAAAAACATTCGATTATGCAATAGATATGGTTCATTGTTATCGAAATGAAATAGCACATAATAAGAGAGTCATACATTTCAAGCCGCATTATGACCAAGTAAAGCCCGTAAATAGAAATAGTTTCTGTAAATATGTAAATGGGCATGCATATAGCAAAAGGATGTTTGATGAAAGGATTGGTTATAGGGATTTACTTGGATTGTTTATGTCGATTACAATTTTGTTTACTCACAGGAATACTGTTCGTAGTAGGTTTATAAATGAAATAAGAACGGTTTTCACGAATTTAGAGCAAAAAAACTACAAGGTATACCAATTAATATTAAACAAAAATAATATTCCCGAAGATTTTTTGGATATACTAGATAATTTAGTCTCTCATTATCATAAAATATAATATGTACCCTCCCTCAATCGAGGGAGGTATTTTTGTTAACTGTACTATTAGCTAAACGTACCCCAGTCTTCTCCAACATCACCAGTAGAACTATCCCAAGTTTTAACCGGAAGCGTCTTAAAGTTACCATTCACATAGTACCCCATCCAGATGTGTCCCTCCTGTGGCATGAGCTCTACATATTCTGTGGACCATCCTGGGTTCGCATATCCGCCCTCCGGCGCTGATAGGAATGGACTACCAAAACGGGACATGATCCGTGTGCCACCAACAGTAAAGGTGCCTCGAGCCACTGTGTGCCGTATTGGTTGCTCTTCCACTCGCCGATTCTGTATGGTGTGTCTTGAGGTGTAGGCGCCACGACTTTCTTGAGGTCGAAGTACTCAGCCACACCTTTAGCAACAGCTTCAACCTGCACTCTCAGCTTGTTCTTGTCTCTCATTGCTATAATATCTTGGTTTGAATCCATAAACCCACCCTCAACGAGTATTGCCAGTTGATGCGGTTCTCTTGTTTCATGAAGGTTTGTGACTTTCACGCCCCTATTTGTAAGCCCCATTGCTTTGGAAACCAGTGGAGCAACGATAGAAGCCAGTTTATGATACTGCGGCGCATATGGTCTCACATGCACTTCGGATCCCCCGCCATTGAACCATAGTCCACGATAAGCATTGTGGTGGAATGCGATATAGACATCCACGCCATGCTTGTTAGCAAGATTAGTCCGCTCAGTGAGCGGTGTATCTCTTTCGCCTGAGGGGTCAGATACTTCGATGATCTTCACAGCCTTATAGTGCGTCATGCGCCATGCTATTGATAAATGCATCTGCCATGGCCTCTCGGTATCTCAACTTTCAATTAAAGCTTTTAATTACGAATAAACTTCAATTAGATTGCCAGATGATTACCGCTCTGATGAAGGCTATATTCTCAAAAAAATATAAGAGAGAGAACTTAAGAAGTGTTAGGTGTTTCAAAGTATATCGAAAAAAAGTGACCGTCTAGATAAATCACTAATGAAAAAATTTTAATAGCGATTCAAGTAGTAAAACATTTCCTATCAACTATGATTTCATTTCAAAGTTCATAAACGTTATTTTTCTCAGTAGTCAATAGCGTTGCAAACTTAGATTTATCAATCAGAAGAAGCTTAGCCCTCCTACTACATAAATATTAAAAGATTATAGAATCTTCACAATAAAAAATCCCGCAACCTAAAAGGTTACGGGATAAATAACGGAGATGGAGGGATTTGAACCCTCGCGCCGGGAGAACCGACCTACACCCTTAGCAGGGGCGCCTCTTCAGCCACTTGAGTACATCTCCATGGCTCCACAGGTAGGATTCGAACCTACGACCGATCGGTTAACAGCCGATAGCTCTACCACTGAGCTACTGTGGAATAATGTTGTTTTCAATCGAACATTTACAATTATAACAATTCCACACGTTTTTTCAACCGTTTATAAACATGTTTTAAGTTAAATTTACACTTCATTCTTGATTTGCAGTCCGTTTATATAATTTATGTAGGAATGGTATATGGTTTCGTTGATTTGCGCCACTTCCCCCCTCCCGAGCGTGGGATACTGAAAGTGCATATTCATCTCCTTCTGCTGATATTTCTCCTTCTGCTGATTGAATTTGTAATGCAGCTTGAGTGCGTTCAGATACTGGTTGTTGAAGGAGGCATAGGAGATGTCGATGATGCGTTCCTCATTGTTCGAGAACTGCACCCTGGTCATTCCCCCATCGTTCCAGTAGGACTGCACATGCCTGATATTGAACCAGTTGTTCTCACTGATGCGATCGGAATGAGTACAGAAATATATATAGGCGCCGAAAAGGTCGACGATGATCGGCAGCTTGCTGGTGATGCCGGTGAGTGTCTTGGTTAGGTCTTTTCTTGCTGCGTAGTTCTGAGAATGGTTCCGGCAGTTGCGCTCAATCAGCTTGTTCGGGTTGAGCCTGCAGTCGATGCCTCCTCCATAAGTTTCACCTACCCTGCTTTCGATATAGCCCCCATTGTTTACTGGTACGATATACATCGTCTCTTCGTGGATCTGATAATGCAGTCTGTTCATGCTGTTCCCCCTCTAAATATTCCAATATTTAAAATATATCACATATTTTCATTCTTGTTAACTATTATTTAAATAATGTTAAATAATAACTGAATAATGTAAAATTACAACAATAAATTGTCTAAATATTCAAAACATAGTTTGACCTGGTCCAATTCGTGTTATATAATTTGTAACAACCAAATGATGAAGGGGGATTTAGGGATGAATAAACAAGTATACCCGGTTAACCAGTTGCGAGTCTTCATCAACACGATAAACGATCTGTCCGCTGAACTACTGCTCCAAGAGGCCATGGATGACTATAATCGTAAGCAATACACTGAAAAGATTGAAGAGGCCTTGGTTGAAAAGGACGAAGAGAAGTTCATGACCTACACATCACTGCTAAAGGAATTGACCGATGAAGATGAAGATGCCGCTTAAAAGATACGAAAAAGGCTGACTTTTAACATGTACGAATGTACATACAGTTAAAAGTCAGCCTATTTTATGTGTCTACGCAATCAGGTTCAGGAATTCTTCCCTTGTGATCCTTCCCAGATAGAAGCTGATATCGACGTCTTCGAGCGCCTTGTCTATCGCTTCCCTGTTATGCTCCACACCGATTATTTTCTCCTCAATGACATCCACTTCCCCTACGCCGAAGAAATCACCGAATATCTTTGCATGTTGGATTCTGCCCTTTTTGACATCCAGCCTCACATCAAGCAGCCCGGCATCGAATTTGTGAGAGGCATTGAAGTTGTATTTCGGATTCCTGCCGTAGTTCCATTCCCATGTCTGATACTTCTCTTCAGATAGCTTGTAGATTTTTTCCCAGTCTTCTTCCGTCAGGACATACTCCTCGATGTTCTCCTCTCCACCGAAGATATATTCCAGAATTTTTTGCTTGAATGTATCGATATCCAGTTTCTCATCCATAAAGTCGTTGATGTTGCCGACACGTCCCCTTACGGATTTCACGCCTTTCGATTCAATCTTCTTCGGATTCACCTTCAGGGCGTTCTGCACTTCGGAGATGTCGCTGTCGAGCATGAGTGTCCCATGGGAGAACATCCGCCCCTTTTGACTGAACATCGCGTTGCCGGATACCTTCTTGCCGTCAATTTCCAGATCATTTCTGCCGGACAGTGCGGCGTTGACGCCCATATCCTGCAGCACGTCGACGATCGGCTGGGTGAATTTCCTGAAGTTATGGAAGCTTTCCCCATCATCTTCCGTAATGAAGCTGAAATTCAAGTTGCCTTCGTCATGATAGACCGCCCCGCCGCCGGATACGCGACGGACGACTTTGATGTTATTTTCCCGGATATACGATTCATTTATTTCTTCTATCGTATTCTGGTTCTTTCCGATGATGATGGAGGGCTGGTTCACATAGAACAGGAAGTAGGAATCGTCTGTAGGAATTTCACGCAGTACGTACTCTTCCATCGCCAGGTTGATCATCGGATCGGTGATATTGTTGTTTGAAATGAACTTCATTATATCTGCCTCCTTAAAAAAATGCCCTGATATTATATATGATAACATTCAGGGCATGGTTTTCCATCTATTCTGTAATTGATTCCACCGCTTCTTTGGCCTGTCTGACGCAGTCCGGCAGACCGACACCACTGTGTGAGGCGCCTGTCAGTACGATGCCCGGATAGTGCTCCGCCATGTACTCATGGATGCCACGGATCATTTCCTTATGGCCCACCTTGTACTGCGGCATGGAATGCTTCAGCTTCGTCACGATGGTGAACTCGGGTTCTCCGTTGATCGTCATGATCTGGTCCAGGTCCTTGCGGGCAAGTCGCAGGATCTCTTCATCATCCTTCTCTTCGACGATGTAATCCCCCGGCCTGCCGACATATGCACGCAGAAGCGTCTTTCCATCCGGTGCAGCATGGGCCCATTTCTTGTTGGTCCATGTGCATGCCGTGATTGACGTATCCATCTTCCTGCTCACTACGAAGCCGGTCCCGTCAATCTCATTTTTCACCTGATGATCATCAAAGGCCATCACGACCGTTGCGACGCTTGTCGCCTTCATATGCTTGAAGTATTCAAGCGGCATGTCTTGGAACCACCTCTTGTACTGGAAGTGCGGCGTGGTCACGATGACATTATCATATGTGCGTGATTCGCCATTGACGGTCAGCTCATATGTCCCATCGTTTTTTTCGATGGCTGTCACATCATGCTCGAAAAATGTCGATACGCCATTCTCCTGCAGCACTTCGAGCAGTCTGTCTATGAACGACTGCAGACCGTTCTTGAACTGCAGGAACTGACCCTGCTTTTTACCCGGCACACTTTTAGGCGCACTGTTCTTCTGGTGGTAGACCCCTTTGATGAGGCTGCCGTGCCGCTCTTCCATCTCCTTGAAGTTCGGGAAGGTGGACATCAGGCTCAGTTCATCGATGTTGGTGCTGTAGATGCCGGACAGGAGTGGTTCGACAATGTTCTCCAGCACTTCGTCACCGAGTCTGCCCCGGAAGAATTCTCCGACGGAAATATCCGTATAAAGCTCTGTCGGCTTCTTGAGGAAATCAAGCCCGGCCCTCAGTTTGGCCCGCGCTGAGATGAGATCCGTGGTCAGGAATGGCACCAGTTCGGTCGGCATTCCGAGCACCGTCCCTTTCGGAAGGGGTGACAATTTTTTATTTACATAAATATATGAAGTGCCCGTCTGATTGCGGACCAGGTCGTCACCGAGGCCGATTTCTTCGGCCAGTTCAGTGAGGATCTTCTTTCTGGCCAGATACGATTCGGGACCGAGTTCAATCGTATAGCCGTTCCGCTGGTGTGTCCTGACCTTGCCGCCCGCCCTGTCGCTCTGCTCAAAGAGGTCCACTTCAATGTCTTCCTGCTTCGACAGATAGTGGGCAGCGGACAAACCTGTTATCCCTGCACCTATGATTGCTACCTTTTTCACTATAATCAGCCTTCTTTACTACAGTCTGTTTATTTCGTTGATCATTGCCTGGATGAAACGCTCGTCCGTGTTCGGCATTGTCGGCCTGTGGTATCCTGCGCCCACTTCGTCACATACATCCTTGCACTCGACATCGTTGTCATAGAGGACTTCGAGGTGCTCGCATACGAATCCGACCGGGAGATATATGAAATGCTTGTATCCCTTCTCGTCGTACAGATCCTTCGTCAGATCCTGCACGTCCGGTCCCAGCCATGGGTCCGGTGTATTCCCTTCGGACTGCCATCCGATATGGACATTCTTCAGTTCCGCATTCTCCTTGATGAGCTGTGCCGTTTCTTCCAGCTGATCCGGATACGGGTCATTGTGCTCCTTGATCTTCTCGGGCAGGCTGTGCGCACTTACGACGACTGCCGTTTCATCACGTTCTGCTTCCGGCACTTCACTGAGGGAGTCGTTGACCGCCTCCGTCCAGAAATCGATGAATGGCTGCTGCTCGTAGTATGATTCCACGGATTTGATCGAGATGCCATATTTCTCGGCCTCCTCCTCGGCCCGCTTGTTGTAGGATCCGACGGAGAAGTTGGAATAGTGCGGCGCCAGTACGACGGATACCGCTTCCTTGATGCCATGGTCATTCATCGCCTCCACTGCGTCCTCGATGAATGGATCGATGTGCTTGAGGCCGATGAACAGCTCATACTCGACTTCGTTCTGGGACTGGTTCAGCTGGCTGACCAGTGCTTCCGCCTGCCTTTTCGTCGTATCGGCCAAAGGAGAGATCCCGCCGATCGCCTCATAGCGGTCCTTCAGATCCTGAAGTGCTTCCTCCGAAGGCTTCCTGCCCCTGCGGATGTGGGTGTAGTAGGGTTCAATATCCTCTTCTTTATACGGCGTACCATACGCCATTACGAGTAGACCTTTTTTCTGTTTCATTCCAATCACTTTCCTTTACTGTATTCATGTACAAATGAAGTTAATTTCCTAAGTGTCTCCGGGTCCACTTCAGGGAACACCCCGTGGCCCAGATTGAATATGTGGGCTTCGTTTCTGCCCTGGTCGAGGATGGCTTTCGTCCGGTCCTCGATCACCTGCCAGTCGGCCAGAAGGAGTGCAGGATCAAGGTTGCCCTGGAGTGCCTTCGTGACGCCGAGTTCCCTTGCCTGATCGATTGAAGTCCGCCAGTCGAGACCGATGACATCCATATTAAGTGTGTTCCATTCCGGAATCAAATGAGATGCTCCGATGCCGAATACAATGACCGGTGCACCCATCTCCCTCACACTGCTAATGATTTTGTTCATTGAAGGGGAAAGGTAGTAGGCATAGTCCTCACGGCTCAGTGCGCCGCCCCATGAATCGAATATCTGAATGAGGCTCGCCCCCGACTCGACCTGCGCCCGCAGGTACCGGATGCTCATCTCAGTCAGCTTATCCATCAGTCTGAACCACGTTTCAGGCTGGTTGTACATCATCTTCTTCGTCTTGTGGTAGTTCTTCGACGGACCACCTTCTATCATATAGCTGGCCACTGTGAATGGTGCCCCACAGAAACCGATGAGAGGAACGTTCAATTTTTCTTTCGTCAGTATCTCGATGGTTTTGTAGATATAGTCGAGATCCTTGTAGGGATCGAGCTCCCCGAGCTTCTCCACATCCTTTATGTCACGGATGGGATTCTGTATGACAGGCCCGACACCCGGTTTGATGTCCACATCAACGCCGAGGGGTGCCAGAGGAGAAACGATATCCTTGTACAGCACAGCCGCATCCACATCATAATTATCGACTGGTGTCGCAGTCAGATAAGCGGTCAGCTCCGGCTGGTGCGTAATCTCCATCAGGGAGTATTTTTCTTTGACCTTGTTATACTCGGGCTGGCTTCTTCCGACCTGTCTCATGAACCAGACAGGAGTATAATCGGTCTTTTCTCCTCTTGCCGCTTTAATTATCGTATCATTGAACACAATTTTCTCCTCCAATTTTTAATATCCATCAATATTCTAACACATTGATGATAGTTATTATTAATTAGGACCATAATGTCAAAAATTTGATTTATTTTTTGCACGTTTACCCCTCTCAGCTTTAAGGTATAGACCTATTAAGACTACTTACGAGGTGAACATGATGAAATTACATTTGACAACAGGAACGATAACCTACATGCAGGATCTGAAGAAGAAGCATAGGGATGTCAATATCGCCGCCATGGGACAGGATGCCGTCCTCTATTATGAAAGCGACAGCAGCGACAGCCTTTTCAGCTCCCGAAACTCCTACGATCTGCAGTATTCATCCGGGTCCCTGGATGAGGACAACCCGACATCGATGCACTTCATTCCTGTGCCGGATGAGAGGAAAGGTCCACTTCATGGGCATCTTGCCGATTTGAACGAAATACTGTTGGGTACGAGAGGGGTCCAGTCCCACCGCATAGGCGAAGCACTCGGGGAAGATTCCTACCTCATACTCATCCAGTGGGCACAGACTTCGACCTATAATGATTTCAAGCAGACGAACAGCTACAAGAACTATCTGAGCACCGAAGCCCTTGCCAAGTACCGCACGGCGGAATCGCTGTTCCACAAGTCCATCTCCTCAAAGCTTTACCTGCCCCTCAAGGACAATGAAGAAGATACAGAAGACGAATTTTAAGCGACTGAATATTTCAGTCGCTTAATTCCTGTTCCTTTTTATATACGGTTCTGCTCAAAGTCCTGTTGATGATGTATCCCCATAATGGGAACAGCAGCACAAGGTAGAAGTATTGGAGATGCACACCCAGGAAGATCAGGCTGAAGATGACAGCAATCACAAAGACGAGCTTGTGCGAATAGGTGATGTAGCTCTTCTGGATGAAACTGCGGTCCACCGGCCACACCTTCGGCCAGAGCAGATAGGCCTGGGCGGTATAGATCTGCGACATCTGCAGGACGATGATGTAGATGCCGAACAGCACAATGATGACCGAGAGGTAGAGGTTCCCGATCCACACCATGACGATGCCGAACAGCAGGATGAGCCGCAGAATGATCATCGGCAGGTCGTGATCCCGCGCAAAAGTCCTGTAGAAAAGGTATTCATACATCCGTTCCTTACTGAAGGCATTCCCCTTCGGCTTCCACAGGAACGGGTCCAGATATCTTCTTCTTTTGAACTGCTTGTCGATGTGACTGACATTCGTGAAGAGGGCAACGTTCTGGTAGTACTTGTTGAGCTGGGCTTCCTCATAATCGATCAGTGTACTCCAGTCCAGCTGGGAATGGCTTCTCTTCTTCGCATACCCCATCAGCATATAGATGACGATGACCGCAGGGACGATCCACAGCGGGTGCTGCAGGATCAGCAGCAGAGAGATGAAGCTCAATGCCATCAACATGGTGATGACGCCAGCATTCGACAAATCGGAGTTGATTGCGGCTTTCTTGATATGGTAGTTCATTACATAGAAGATGATTCCTGCCGCGATGAAGGACAGAATCTGCACGATGCCGTGGCCCACCGTCAGCAGCAGTACCGCAACGATGCCTCCGATGACCGGTTTCGCAAGACCCAGTGTCAGCGAATATCTGTCGGCCGACGTCATATACCTGCTGAACTTCGCCTCATAGGGCAGCAGGAACACGCCATCCGCCCGCTTCAGCAGTGTCCGGTAGGCCGGGATGATCGTGATGCTCACCAGCAGTGCTGCAGCGATGTCCTGCCATAATGAAGGCTCGAGCGTCTGGATGAGGCTGAGCAGCGAATAGAGGAAAAAGCCGGAAGCGATTGTCAGGAATATGAGGAAATGACTGTTGAAGATGAATTTGCCATAGTAGCTCCTTCTTTCTATGTCCGCATTCATTCTCTCCCTGAATAGTCCTTCAGTCATTTCCGATGCCGCCTCCTGTAATCTTGAGATACACTTCATCCAGTGTGGCCCCCGGCATATCGAATTCCCTGCGGAGCGCTTCAAGGCTGCCGATTGCAATGAGGCGCCCCTCGTCGATGATGGCGAACCGGTCGCAGTACCTTTCGGCAGTGGCGAGTATATGGGTGCTCATCAGTATCGACCGGCCATTGTTCTTCTCTTCGACCATCAGCTCGATCAGCGACTCGATTCCGAGTGGATCGAGCCCAAGAAACGGTTCGTCTATGATGTAGAGGTCCGGATGCGAAAGGAATGCACAAATCAGCATCACCTTCTGCTTCATCCCTTTGGAGAAGTGTGTCGGAAACATATCCACTTTCGTGTCGAGCCTGAATATTTTGAGGAGCCGCTCTGCACGTGCCATCGCCGTGGCTTCATCGATGCCATAGGCCATCGCCGTCATCTGTATATGCTCCTTCAGGGTCAGTTCCTCATAGAGGATCGGGGTTTCCGGGATATACGCAAGCTGGCGCCGGTAGGATTCGATATCCTCCGAGGCAGTCATGCCCCCTACCCTGATTTCACCCGAATGGGGGCGCAGCAGCCCGAGGATATGCTTAATCGTCGTACTTTTGCCGGCGCCGTTCAGGCCGATGAGCCCGACGATCTCCCCATGCCCGATATTGAATGAAATATCATGTATTACAGGCGTCTTTGAATATCCACCTGTCAGTCCATCTATTTGAAGTACCATATTCGACTTCCTTTTAATTAATATATATTATTTGTATACTTGTACCAAGTAAATATATCATAACTGAACAATGGAGGTACAACGAATGAGTAAAACTATTTTTGAACAGATTGCAGAAGGTGACATTCCGGCGAATATCGTCTATGAAGATGATGTCTGCATTGCATTCATGGACGCTTTCCCCCTCTCCAAAGGGCACACGCTTGTCGTGCCAAGGAAGCCGATCGAAAACATCTATGATCTCGATGAGGAAACAGGCGCCCATCTCATCAAAGTCGTTACAAAAGTTGCCAATGCCATTAAAGATGCCTTCTCGCCGGAGGGGCTGAATGTTGTACAGAATAACGGAGCCTTCGCCTCCCAGTCCGTATACCACATCCATTTCCACCTCATCCCCCGCTACAAGGAAGAGTATGATGGCTTCGGCTACAAGTGGGAGCAGGACGAGAAGAAACGGTCGGACGAAGAAAAAACGGAAATTGAAAATGCCATCCGTGACCGTCTGGATGCATAACCCGTCAGACGGCAGGGTATTGGTATATAAAAAAGGACGTGACATGCTATGAAATTCAAAAATATTGCAATCGGTTTTCTCGTTGGTGTGACGGGAGGCTCACTGATATCACTGATGAATGCACCGAAATCCGGAAGTGAACTGCAGTCTTCATTGAAATCCGGTTCGGGGGATATGAAATCGCAGATGGATCAGCTCAAGATAGAAGCCAATGAAGTGAAATCCTCCTTCCTGAAGACAAAACACGAATCCCAGGAAGTGTTCAAGACGCTGGGTGATGAAGTCAAGACGATGATCAGCAACTACAAGGCCGATATCAACCCCAATATTGAACATATCCAGGAAAATGTGGAAAACATCCAGAACAGGGTTGAAGAAGTTCAGAATACTTTCACAAAAGACAAGTAACCAATTGATAGCGGGTGTACAATCATTTGTACCCCGCTACTTTATTGTGATATATTATCTCCTGTAGCCAAAACTAAAGGAGAATTGTGAAATGAAAAAGAGATTAGCGCCAATTGTGGTTGGCTTGGGCCTCATAGGGCTTGCTGGATGTTCAGATGACAGCAGTAGCGAAAACGCCACGGGGGGCGAAAACGGTGAAACGGAATACGGTGACGTGCTCGCAACAAGCGATGCGGGAGAAGTCACTACTGATGATATACTTAACGAACTCGGTACCGATAATATCGCAAACCGCACTTTCCAGCTGACTCTGGACTCCATACTGCAGGATAAATACAGTGACGAGGTCGACCGCGAAGCGATCGAATCCCAGATCGACGAAGAGATTGAAAGCATGGGCGGAGAGGAACAGTTCGCCATGGTGCTCCAGCAGCAGCAGCCGGGCATGACGGTGGAACAGTATAAGGAGCAGCGCATCAACAATGCCTATCATGATAAGTTCTTTGCTGAGAAATTCGAAGTGACTGATGAAGAAGCGAAAGACACTGTACGTGAAGCTTCACATATACTCGTTGAAGTCTCCGAAGAAGAGGATGGCCTGAGTGATGAGGAAGCGCAGGAGAAAGCTGAATCCCTCCATCAGGAAATCGAAGATGGTGCTGACTTCGGCGAATTGGCCGCCGAAGAATCCGACGATACAGGCAGTGCGGAAAACAATGGTGAACTCGGCTACGTCCAGCGTGGACAGATGGTCGAACCATTCGAAAATGCCCTTTTCGAACTTGAACAGGGAGAAGTATCCGATGTAGTCGAATCCGATTTCGGCTACCACATCATCAAAAGACACGAAGAAGAGAACATTGACGAAGAGCTGGATACCATCAAACGCCAGGTCGTAAGCCAGAAGATCCAGGAAAACCAGGATCAGGTGCTCGGGTTCTATAATGATCTTCTCGAGGAATACAATGTCGAGTTTGAAAATGAAGAAATCCGTACCTACATTGAAGAAACATATCTGAATGCCGGTTCCGAGGAATCTGCAGAGGAGTCCACTGAGGAATCTACTGAAGAATCCGCAGAGGAATCCACTGAAGAACCAGCTGAATAGATGAAAAAAAGGACTTGTGAGTTGTTGAACTCACAAGTCCTTTTTGTATATCTTCGATTTTAATCCAATGATTCCGGACGGTAGAAGAAGCGCCCCTCAAGCGGGAAGATCCGCTCTGTAAACTCTCCCTTATCCGCCTTTCCGGTATGCTTGTCCATCATCATCATGCGCGCATCGATATTGTCGATGAAATGGAGGATTTCAGCTTCCTTCAGCATCGGCGGTTTCGGTGAACCGTATTCGAGCTTTCCATGATGGCTCAGTATCATGTGCTTGAGCAGCATGACCTCCTCGCCATCGATGTTCAGGTCCTGGGCGACCCGGGTGATCTCTTCGCTGGCGATCACGATGTGCCCGATCAGATTTCCTTCCACCGTATAGGTGGTCCCCACCGGACCGGACAGCTCCTTCACCTTCCCGATGTCATGGAGGATGATGCTGCTGTAGAGCAGGCTGCGGTTCAGCGACGGATAGATGTCGCATAGTGCCTCTGCCGTCCTCAGCATATAGTGTACATGATACGCCAGTCCCGAAACGAAGTCGTGGTGGTTCGTCATTGCTGCCGGGAAGCTTAGAAATTCCTTCTTGTACTTGTTCAGCAGCTGGCGTACGATGCGCTGCAGGCTGCCATTCTCGATCTTGATGACATAGTCCATGATGCTCTCGTACAATGTATCTTCATCGATCGGTGCCTTTTCCACAAAATCCTTGGCATTCAGATCATCCGCTTCGGTTGCGGTTCTGAATGCGGCAATTTTCATCTGCTTCTTGTTGCGGTAGTCGATGACATCCCCTTTGACCTTGATGAGCGTTTCGGGTTTGAGGACTTCCATATCTTCTTTCGATACAGTCCAGAGCTTGGCTTCAATCTCTCCCGTGCGGTCCTGAAGGAACAGGGTCATATAAGGTTTGCCCTGGGATGTGACACCTTGCTGGCTTCTTTTTATCAGGTAGAAGGATTCCACCGAATCTCCGGGTTTCAGTTTGGATATGTTATTCAAGTATAGTCACCTCATTTTACTCTTTCTTTAAGTTTGACCGTCTGTGAGGACGAAATTGCACTGTCCAGATTGCATGTGAAGTACAGTACCTGGTCATCCACTTCATTGCGCAGATAGTCGATGATGATCTTCTTGCGTTCCTTGTCGAAGTGGACGAAGGCATCGTCTATGATCAGCGGCAGCTGGTAGTAGCCCTTCAGCGCTTTGATCAGGCTCAATCTGAGACTGATATAGAGCATTTCCTTCGTCGACTGGGACAGTTCCAGAGGATGGAAGAGCTGGCCGTTGACATGCCTTACCGTGATGCCGTTTTCGTCATAGGTGACGTTGATATACCGCCCTCGCGTCACTTTCTCGAAAATGCTCCTCGCCTCTTCGATGACCACAGGCAGCCTTTCATCTTTGATGGCTTTAATATGTGTTTCAATGAGGATGCGGATATAGTTGAGCGACATGTATTCTTTTGAGAGGTTCTGGATCAGCGTCCTCTTCATCTCGAACCTGTGGTTCACTTCACTCAGCTTGCCGTCACTTTCCAGGGTGCTGATTTCGGAGTTCAGCTCCGCTAGCACCTTCTGTTCATCCTGCAGCTTCCTGTTGAAGTCCTCTATCTGTTCTGCGATGCTCTCCTCTTCCTCCTTCAGATCGGCAAGGAGATAAGTGGAGAGTTCATTTCTCGCATCATAGTCGAAGTGTTCTTCTTCAAGCTTTTCACTCAGTTCTTTGAAGCGTTCTATATTGTCATGATACTCTTTGTATTTTCTTGCGAAATAGTAGTATTCTTCCTCGTCTTCAGCATCCACATAGTCGAGCAGCTGCACGATTTCCTGCCTGGAAGCCTCATTCCTCTCGGTAAGCACCTTTATTTCATTTTCAAGCAGGTTGATCTGATCTTTCAGCCTGTTATAATGCGCTTCATCCTTATACATGCCTGAAACCATACTTTTGACGTCATAGAAGATCGTGCTGTCATCGTAGTGTATGCCGAAATTCGCTACGTCATCCTTGACGCTCCTTTTGAACTGCTGCAGTTCCCGATTGATGTTGTCCATCTCTACCGTATGCCTGTTGATCTGGTTCCGCTTCTGCTTGATTTCCCTGATCGTATGGATCGCATCCACGATATTTTTGTTTTCAATATCCGGATTCACTTTCAGGTCACTTTTGATTGCTGCTAGGTCGGTATTCAGTGAATCATGCTGCGTTTCCTTGAGTGCCAGTGTTTCCTTGAGTTCCTCGAGCCTGACGTTCGTGGAGATCCTTTTCGTCCTCTGCGTCTTCAGGTCCATCTTGAGGTCTCTTGCGTCGTTGAGGTCGAAATCGACATTATTATTTCTTTTTATCGTCTCGATGATATCCTTGAGTTCACGGACTTCATCCTGGTAGTCGTTTTTCAGTGCGTTGTCTTCCCGCTGATTTGTGAGCATCAGAAGCAGCAGGGTGCCGGCCCCGATGACTGTAAAGAGCCCGCCCATCAGCCAGCTGGCATTGATCAGATAGAATACACCGATCAGGAGTGCGAGGACACTGATGCCGATGATCAGGGTCGACTGGCCCTTTTTGACCCGGTCCCGCTCCTTTTTCTCACGCTCATAGTCCTTTTCGATGAGCCTGAACATCTTCTCTTTTTCCTTCAGTTCAAACTCCCGTTCAATGACTTCCTTCTTCACACGGATCCGCTCATCACTGATCTGTTCCTGCTCCAGACGTTCTATGTCCTGGTCGAACTGTCTGAGATCGGACTTCAGATGATCGATTTCGCGTACAAGGAACTGTTCTTCCAATGTGACCTCATCAAGTTTTGAAAGGACCGTCTGCACGGACTCCTTGACGATATTCGAATCATCCACTTCATGATGCTCTTCCTGCCAGCCGATATCCCGCCTGAGCTGGGCGATCTCCTCTTCCAGGGTATCTATGGAGGCGGAGAGCCTGGAGTACTCCATGTTCTTCTGTTTGATGTCCGGCTCCTTCTTCTGGATGCCCTCCAGATAGGCCAGCCGGTTCCTGTCAGGCAGGGACACACCGTCGATTTCATTTTTCAGGACTTTGAGCTTCTCGGTCCGGAGCGCGATATCACGGTCGGTCTGCTGGGCCTGATGCTTCAGCGTCTCATACCTTTCAAGCCCCTGCTCGGGGAAGACCACAGGATCTATGTTCAGCTTGTCCTCTAGGGCCTTCCAATCTTTGATGTCCTTATGGTACATGACTTCCTTCATCTTCTGCTTGCGGACCATATCCAGCTGGAAAAGGGCATCCTTTTTGGCATTCAGGCTTTCCTCGGTCTTGAGCTTCTCATTGACCAGCGTCTTGTAGCGCTCTTCTGTCTGTTCCAGCACCCTGATCTTCTCACTGAGGTTTGCAATTTCATCCATTTCCTGGTTCAGTTCAGGGTTCGTGCCGTTCTTCTTGTAGATTGATTTCATCTCGGCGTCTATGGCACTCAGCATCTCGTCGTATTCATGTGAACCAAGTGCACCTGCCCGAAGCAGATATTCCTGCAGTTTGTCCTCGGTCATATTCTTATGGATATCCTGGAGACCCAGTACATCAAAGGAAAAGATCGACCGGTATGTCTTCTTGTCGATGAAGTTCAGCTTCTTTATCAGCCAGTCTTCTCCCCTGACGGAACCGTCCATGAAATAGACTTTCACATCCCCCTGTACCTTCCCTTTTATGCGTTCGATTTCCACCGGGCCCGCTTCATCCGGAAATTCCACTGTAATCTTCCCGCCATACAAGTTGTGCATGCGCGGTTCCCTTCTCGGTTCCTGTTCCTTCCTCGTCGGAAAACCGAACAGGATGGAATGGATGAACGACTGCATCGTCGATTTTCCGGCTTCGTTTTCACCAAAAAACTGGATGAACTGCTGATCGGTGTCTATTTCGGTTTCTGTAATCTTTCCATAGCCATATATATTCAGAGCAATAATTTTCATATGTCCACTACTTCCTCATCAACATTCTAAGGCGTTCTTCGCCTTCGTTAAGCAGCTCTTCCTGATCGATGTCCTGGACAGGCTCCAGGTATCTGTTGAGCCGCGGATCCATGTACAGCGCATTCACCGCTTCCTTGAACAGCTCCTTGTTCTGGGAATGGGTCGCCTTTATATCATTGAGCAGGGCGATGTTATCCTGGGTGAGATATTTGAGGCGGAGGTCATCGATCCATACGAACTGCTTCAGGTCCCTTTCGTCTTCCTTAAGCAGCTCGACCACTTCATTGAAGTCGGCATCCGATATCGTCTCTTCCCCGTCATATACAAGGTTGAGCTGTATGATGTGCCGCCCCTTTTCCCTCAACCGATGCTTGAACTCGACGATGGACTGGTAGAGGTCCTGTTTGGCGAGCGACTGGACTTCCAGGTCATATTCCGAAAAGATGAGTTCCTGTATCGGCACAAAACGGGTGTTGAGATAGACGTCATCCCCTTCTGCCAATAGGAAACCCTTCTCCCCATACTCATTCTTGTGCCGCCCCTGGATGTTGCCGGAATAATGGATCGGCGGGAGGTCGCTGAGCTGCTCCCGCTGATGGATGTGGCCCAGTGCCCAGTAATGATACAATTTTTCATTCAGTACTTCCAGATTGAACTCTGTATAGCGCTCCTGTCCATACTGGCTCTTTGAATAGGTGCCATGGAGGATGCCGATATGTATCCCGTCGTTCATGGTATTCACCGGATAGTCATCGAGCTTGTTCTCGTAGGAGTCATCCAGATAATAGCTGAAGCCGTGAAGGAATACATTCTCCCCCTTCGAGGTGATCATCTCATAGGTTTCCACATTCTCCTTGAAGACCGTGACATTATCCGGCCAGGACGTCCTTACGCCATCAGTCAGGGGGTCGTGGTTCCCATGGATGACATAGGCGAAGATGCCGGACTCCTTGAGCCGTTCGAACTGGCGCTTCATGAATATCTCGGACTTCAGTGTGCGGTTCGCCTGATCGAAGACATCTCCCGCTATTATAATGAAGTCCACTTTCTCTTCGATGGCGAAATCCATCATCCTTTTGACACTATTGTATGTACTCTCCATAAGCACCTCGAAGATGCCCGAAGGCATCTTGGATCGGGACCTGAAAGGGCTGTCCAGATGCAGATCTGCGCTGTGAATAAACTTAACCATATATTTCACCTGACTTTTCCTGGCATGATATTTTCAGTATACCAAAAAATACAAAAGAAAGAGGCCTATAATAGACCTCTTCACTAATTAATTCTGGTTGTTCAGACCATAAAGCTCTTCTATAGGTTTCATGATGACGCGGTTCAGGTCCTGGATGAGCTCGCTCATCTTCTGTTCTGCTTCCATCAGTGATTTGATATTTTCATCTTTCTCTATATCTTCTGCTGATTTCTGTGCTTTCTGAACATCTTCCTCCTGAATCTCTTCACCCTGCATCTGTTTTTGCTGCAAGTCCATCTGTACTTCCCTGAACTCGTCGAACAGCTGCTTGGATTCCGGATTGGAATTCACTTTGCCATAAAGGTCCTTCATATTCTGAAATTCATCTGAATTGCGCAACGCATCTTCCAATGCATTGGCCTGATCGTATACATTAACTGCCATTATTAAAAAACTCCCTTTATAAAGATATCTCTACTGTAACATAAAAAACCGACTTATAAAAACACAACGATGAGCCCCTGGACGATTCCTATCATTCCCCCGAGGAAAAAGCCGAGGAGAGTGATCATGCGGAATTCCTTGCTGGAAATCTCCATCACCAGATCTTCGATATGACTGAGTTCAAAACTGTCGATCTGCTTTTTGACCACATGGGCAAGCTGGAGCTTTTCGACGATCCTGCCCGTATTCTTGCCAAGGTATTCTATGATGTTGTCACGCAGCTGATATTTCCCCCGTGTCTTGAATGACTCGAACATTTCAGGATTGAAGTCCTCGATCGGATAATCGAGTATGCCTTCGATATCTATCCGTTCCCTGAGTACACCGTAGACACTCTCGATCAGTTTTTGCCGGTCCCTGCCGGAAATCAGTTCATCCACCCTGCTGTTCTTGATCCTTTCGTACTCATCATTGATGATGCGCACCTGTATTTCCGTCATTTTCGGATGGTGGATCAGCTTGTTCAGCTCATTTCTTATATTCTGTACGATCGTTTCCTTCGACATCAGGTATTTCAGCGAGCGGGCGAGCCTGCCCCTGTGCTCGACAAACTCGTCGGTCATCGTATACAGGTCCTGATACCCCTTCTCCGAATTGATGTATTCTTCTATTTTCTGTGTGATCTGGGGCTGCAGACTGTCGATTTTGCCATCCAGTGTGGCCAGGGCATCCTCGGGGATGAGACTTCCAATCTCTTGCTGATAGAGCCTTTCGCCTTCTGCCGTCACCTTCTCGGACAACTGGGCATTGAAGCCTTCCACCACCTTGTCGGACAGCCCTTCGTTGATGCGTTCAAGAAAATATCGCAGTGTCAGCTTTTCGGACTCGATCGTCTCTATCTGCCGGTCGATGAACAGCATGATGAAATTCTGGGTCTCCCGGCTCTTTATCTTCTCTATGAAAGCATCGGGCGTGAGCAGATGCCTGGTGACGATTTCCCCCATCTTTACGGACGCTTCCTCCCGCCTGCGCGGGATGACACCCGGCGTAAAAGGGAGACGCCTGCCGAACAGATATTTCGCTTCATATGGCCTGAACAGCATGCGTATGGCGAGCATGTTCGTCAGTCCGCCGATCAGTGCACCGATCATGGCCATGAGTATAATCTGAAAACCATCGTTCAAGAAAAAGCCCTCCTTCTCCTGTCATTTATCCTACATGAATCCAAAAGAAAAAGCACCTTGCGGTGCTTCTGTTGTATCAGACAGGCTGCAGATCCGTCTGTCTCATGAAGAATGTCCTGATTTCCCGTTCAATATATGAGGCATGGACCGGACGGTTCATTGCATTCAGTACTCTATATATCCTGTTACTTTTATTATATTGCAGACGGAAACCATTCTTTCTGTCGAGATCCTCCCAATATACCGCTTCACCATCATAATTCGGGTAGACACAATGCCCTCTGGATATCACCTGGGCAAGTTCAAGGGGATCACCTCCGAATGAATTCGTCAGGACTTCACTATCCCTGAAGAGTGCACAAAGCGAGATACATGTTGTCCAGTTGGGAAGGATGCGTTCTTTTTCGATCTGCACGAGTGTCTTTTTCGACAGCCCTATCGTCTGACTCATGGAGTCTTGCGTATAACCAGCTTCTGTCCTGACCATCTTGAACTTCGACTGGAGCATCTCCGTAAAAGTCTGTTTATCCATTCTTTTCTTCCTTTCACTCAATTCGGGTATTGTAAAATTTACATGCGATAATAATACACTTTTAATATAATAATATAGATCGGGTAAAATTAAAAGGGCATATATTGAAATTCACCAAGTGTTCAATATATGCCCTATTCGATTTTACCGCTTCAGAAGCCTTAAGCTTCGGCTTTTGCGGCTTCTTCCCTCCGCGTCTGCTGCTCATTGATTACGAGTGCGATCGCTGCGTCTCCTGTAATATTGACCATCGTACGGGTCATGTCGAGCAGCCTGTCGATACCGATGATGATGCCGATTGCCGCCGGATCGAGACCGACTGCCGTCAGTACCATGGCGAGCATGACAAGGCCGACACCCGGCACACCTGCAGTACCGATGCTCGCCACTACGGCAATGAGAACGACCGTAACCATCTGCATGATCGTAAGATCGATGCCGGACAGCTGTGCAATGAACACCGTGGCCACACCCTGCATGATTGCCGTACCATCCATGTTGATCGTCGCACCGAGCGGCTGCACGAAACTCGACACACTCTTGCGTATCTTCAGGTTGTCCTGTGCCGTCTCAAGTGAAATCGGCAGTACCGCACTTGAGGAGGATGTACTGAAAGCCACACCCATCGCCGGCGCGAAATTCTTAAGGAACCAGACGAAGCTTTTCTTCGCCAGGAACTGGACCACAGAACCATATACGATTGCAAGGTGGATGAACAGCGCAAGCAGCACACAGAGGAAGTACATGCCGAGCTGCTGGATGGCGCCGAATCCCGCCTGGACAAAAGCGGTCGCCACAAGTCCGAATGCACCGATTGCTGCAAAGTATTTCATGATGGCCATGACGATCCACATGACGACATCATTCGCCTCTTCGAACAATGCTGTAAGCCGTGCAGACTTGTCCTTTGCGGCAATCATCGCGATGCCGATGAAGATTGCGAAGGCGATGATCTGCAGCATGTTCTGCGTGCCCATCGCCTCGATGACATTCGTCGGAATCAGATTGATGACCGTCTGGTCGAATCCCTGCTGGATTGCTTCTCCCGTCGATCCGCCTTCAAGTTCCGTCTCGCGGTACTCGGACACCTCTTCGGAATCCAGAAGCTGGGACTGCCCTTCGCCAGGATCCAGAAGGTTCGCTACAACCATGGCGATGGTGATGGCTATCGCCGTAGTCGCCAGATAGAATGCCAGCGTCTTGATTCCGATGCCTCCGAGCATCTTCGGGTCACCGACATTGACCACCCCGAGGACGATGGAGATGAAGACAACCGGAACCACCATCATGAAGATCATATTCAGGAACAGCTGTCCCACTACGTTGAATATGTACTGATCGATCCACTGCACCCACCCCTGGTCGCCCATCGGACTGAGCACCGATCCTACGATGATGCCGAGGATCAGGGCGATGATAATCTGTATCGTCAGTTTATTTCCCACTTTCATATTACCCCTCCAGACTTTGAAACTCCTTGCCTCATTATACTTCTTTGTAACAGTTTTTGTAAACTGCTATCTGTAACCGGTTTACTCAGCGTCACCCATGGTTTTCTAAAGTTCCACGATATTGTATTTGATGGCATAGATGACAGCCTGGGTACGGTCGGAAACTTCAAGTTTGTTCAGAATATGGCTGACATGGGTCTTCACCGTCTTTTCACTGACATAGAGCGCCTCCCCGATCTCCTTGTTGGATTTACCTTTGACGATCTCCCGCAGCACTTCGATTTCACGTGCCGAGAGTGCATTCTTCTCATGGGGCATGTCGCCTTCGCGGTCGATCACTTCAAGGATGTTCGGGTGGATCACCTTCTCGCCTTCAATCACCTTGATGATGGAGTCGATCAGCTCCTCCGCCTCCATCTCCTTGATGATATAGCCATCCGCATGGGCTGCGAATACCGGACGGATATACTCCTCACTCGTATAGCTGGAGAGTACGAGCACCTTGATGCCCGGATAATGGCTTTTGATTGCACGTGTCACTTCGATGCCATCCATCTCGGGCATCACGAGATCCAGAAGCACCAGATCTATATGTGAATGCTTCTCCTCCAGATAGTCCAGCACTTCCTGTCCTGTGCCGAAATCCTCGATTACATTGATATTTTCCGTGGTGGACAGGAGGAATTTCATCCCTTCCCTGACGATATGGTGATCGTCCACC
The DNA here is from genome assembly GCF_038561955.2 of Salinicoccus sp. Bachu38. Taxonomy (NCBI): domain Bacteria; kingdom Bacillati; phylum Bacillota; class Bacilli; order Caryophanales; family Staphylococcaceae; genus Salinicoccus; species Salinicoccus bachuensis. The sequence goes on from NZ_CP138333.2 coordinate 1,703,844, forward strand.
AGTATGATGTTATACATATGCTCACTCCTTTACCGGGACACTGACAACCACTTTCGTGCCCTCACCTTTTTTTGAAATGATGTCGAAGGAACCGCCAAGCTTGTGTATCCTCTCCCGCATGTTTGCCAGGCCGTAGCTGTAGCCTTTGCCCTCCTCCATCTCGAATCCTGTACCGTCATCTTCTATTGTAACCTCGAGGGCATCCGTTCCGGCAACCATTTCAATTCGTGCCGCATGCGTCCCGGAGTGCTTCCTGATGTTATTGAGGCTCTCCTGGATGACTCTGTAGAGGCCGATCTCCACCCGGTCGGAGACATTATAGAACCCATCAACCTGTACGGTGATCTTGAGATCCAGTATGTCTGCATATTTCTCGACGGCATCAATGATACCATTTTCAAGGCCGATCGGCTTGAGCTGCCAGATCAGCGCCTTCATCTCCTTCATTGCATGCTTCGATGTATGTTCGATCGACTGGAAGGCATCCTGGACCTTCCCCTGGTCTTCCAGGGTTTTTGCCGCGTGGGAAGTGATGCCGATTGAAAAGAGCATCTGGTTCACCGAATCATGAAGATCCCTCGCCAGACGCTGGCGCTCCCGGATGATCATGTTCTCCTGCTCCTGCGTCGTCAACTCTATCCGCTTCAATGTCGAACCGATCTGGAAAGCAACGGATTCCAGAAGGTCCAGCTCGTCCTGGGTGAACTGTTCCCTGTAGGGACTGGCAACATTCAGCAGGCCGAATGATTCCTCGCCGGATATGAGCGGCACCGTCGCATGATGCGTGATCCCCTTGTTCTCTTCCGGGTACTCCATCCGGGCCTTCTCGAGTCTCGAACAGACGAATATATTCGTTGCCGTCTTGAGCTCCCTGTTATTATATTTGTTTACACACCAGCATTTGCCATCGCACAGATGGTGGTACTGCTCTTTTTCGAGCGATGGCGGCAGTCTGTAATGGGCGCTGAGTTCATGCTGGCCTTCGCTGTTGATGAAGAAGATCCAGCCCGTATCGAATTCGGAATAATCGATCAGAAGCTTCAGGGCACCATGGATCATGGTACTGCGGTCGGTCTCTTCATTGAGGAACTCGGCGATATCCTTCAAAAGCTGAAGTTTGCTCTTCATCGTGACACCCTTTCGTATAAAAGTTAATAACTTTGTAAATTAATCGTTACCATACATATATCATTATCACTTATAATGATATAGTATGACCTTGAATTAAAAAAGCAAACAGGAGGAATGGCATGGCCAACAATAAACTTTATATGCAGCTCATCTTCCTCACTGCACTGATTGCAACACTGGGTTCCCTTTATTTCAGTGAAGTCAGGCAGTATGTCCCCTGCGAGTTCTGCTGGTACCAGCGCATCCTGATGTATCCCCTCGTCATCATTTCAATCATCGGCTTCATCCGCAATGATCATGGGGCGAAATACTACATCCGCGTGATGAGCGGTCTCGGCATACTGATTGCGGCATATCACTATGCCCTTCAGAAGATCAGTTTCCTTGGAGATAATTTTGCGGCATGTACCGGCGCGTCCTGCACGGTCCAGTACATCAACGGATTCGGTTTCATCACGATACCGTTCCTCTCCCTCATTGCTTTTATACTCATCTTTATATTATCATTTATGATAAAAAGAAAATAAAAAAGGAGATTCAACCATGGGCAATAAATTATTCTATGGCATCATTGCACTGATCATCGTCGCTTTTGCCGGTATTTTCATCTACATGAACAGTGCTTCAGGCGACCCGGAAAACCTCAGCGAATCGGGCTACTATCCGTATACGGACAGGGAGCCGGAAGAACTTGAAGGTGCGACGATAGACAAGCTGGATGATGAGAACTACCACCACAACAAGACATACGACGAAACACAGGAGATCATCGATGGCGGCGAAGGCGAATTCGTCTACTTCTGGAGCCCGACCTGCGTCCACTGCATGGCGGCCACACCATTCCTGATGGAAGCATTCAATGAGACGGGCGAAGAAGTCACCCAGCTGAATATACTGGAGTATGAACAGGCATGGGCGGAATATGAAATCGAAGCCACGCCGACACTCGTCTACTTCGAGGATGGCGAAGAAGTGGACCGTCTGACCGGCAACCCCGGCAATGCTGATGACTATGCCGAGTTCATCAATGCCATGACAGGGGAAGAATAGATGAAAATAAACATCCACGAAAATTTTGATGGCATGACACTCGAAGAGATGCTGAAATCACTCCATGTCCCCAAAAAGGAGCTCCATTTCCTGCGCATGTCAAAAGACATCACGATCAATAAGGAGCAGGCGCCCCTCAATGCACCCGTCCGTACAGGGGACACGGTCATCCTGCCCGACACCGGGGCCGAGAGCCAATACAAGCCGAGCTACCGTACATGCGACGTATTGTATGAAGACAGATATCTGGCCATCCTGTTCAAACCGAGGGGCGTCAAGACCCACCCGAACCAGATGAATGAGACGAACACGCTGATGAACCATGCGGTATACACGCTCGAGTCCGACTATCTCGAGCCTGTACACCGGCTCGATCAGGAGACCAAAGGCGTAATCCTGGTTGCCAAGAATCCTCTGGTCAAGAAGATGCTCGACCATATGCTGAGCGAACGGGACATCAAACGCACCTACATCGCAAGAGTGGATACGAAGAAACGCCTCGAGCCGCAGACGATTGATGCACCGATCGCCAAAAACCCGAAGGAGCGCAACAAGTATCATGTGACCTCCAAGGGGAAGGAAGCCGTCACGCATGTCATAGAGTCCAGGGTCACGCCTGAATACTGTGAGCTCGAGATAGAACTTGAGACGGGCCGGACACACCAGATCCGGCTCCATCTTGCACACGTCGGCTTTCCCGTCATTGGCGATCCGCTGTATGGCGATTCAACGCTCAGGGACCTCCAGCTTTTCAGCTACAGGATAGAATTCATCCATCCACTGCTGCAGAAGACGGTCCGTGTGGAACTGGACAGGAACACCCTTTAGAGCAGAAAACACCGCTGAAACTTCATTGTTTCAGCGGTGTTTTCTGGTTTCTGCAAAATTTTTCGACTACATTCCCGAGCAGCACCCGGCCTTCTGCAGACCCGATTGACTCGGGATGGAACTGCACCCCTTCGATCGGCAGCGATTCGTGCCGGATGCCGAGGATTTCGCCGAGCTCCGATTCTGCTGTAACTTTGAAGCACGCCGGCAGCGTCCCTTCATCCACGACGAGGGAATGGTAGTTCATCACTTCAGAACCCTGGGACATCCCGGCGTATATGCCAGTGTCCCCGTGATGGAGCTCCGATGTCTTGCCGTGCATCAGCTTTCTTGTACGCCTGACACTGCCGCCGAATACATGGGCAATCGTCTGGTGCCCCAGGCATACACCGAATATCGGCACCTGCTCCTTGTAGCGGCGTATGACTTCCATGGTCATCCCCGTGTCTTCAGGACGCTTTGGTCCGGGGGACAGGAATATCAAGTCCGGTGCCAGTCGGTCTATTTCGTCGAAATCTATTGCATCGTTCCTTCTTACAACGATTTCCTCACCCATTTCTCCAAGAGACTGCACAATATTATAGGTGAAGGAATCAAAATGGTCGATCATGTATATCATTTTACGTCCCCCCTATACTTTCAATATATTTCTATCGCTGAATATCTTTTCCGTCAGATGCACCGTCTGTTCCAGTGCACTCGCCTTATTGATGGTCTCCTGGTACTCCGACTCGGGATCCGAATCGGCGACCACGCCTGCCCCCGCCTGGATATAGAGGTTCTGGTCCACCAATGTCATCGTGCGGATGGTGATGCAGGAGTCGATATTCCCATCGAAGCCCAGATAGAGGATGCTGCCGCCGTAAAGGTTTCTCGCGGTCGGTTCAAGCTCCCTCAGAATCTGCATCGCCCGCACTTTCGGGGCGCCGGAAAGTGTGCCGGCCGGGAAGGACGAGATGAAGGCGTCTATCGGGGATACGCCCGCCTTAAGCCTCCCCCTGACCTTGCTGATGATGTGCATCACGCGGGAGAAGCGGCCGATCACCATGTACTCGCTGACTGCCACCGAGCCGTACTCGGCAACCCTGCCGATGTCATTCCGCGCGAGATCGACCAGCATGCGGTGCTCGGCAATCTCCTTTTCGTCTTCCAGCAGTTCCCGGGCGAGCCTGTCATCCTCCTCTTTTGTGGCACCCCTTTTTCTCGTGCCTGCAATCGGATGGATTTCGAGGTTCCCATCCTGGACTTCGAGCTGCCTTTCCGGGGAGCTGCCGATCACTTCGAGCTGATTGAATTTCAGGTAATACATGTATGGGGACGGATTCACCTTCCTCAGCACACGATAGAGTTCAAAGCCGCTTCTTTCCGTCTTCTTATGGAACCGTTGGGAAAGGACCGCCTGCAGTATATCCCCTGCCCCGATGTAGCTTTTTATCTTTTCGACATCACCGAGGAACTTCTCTTTTCTATAGTTGCTTTCCAAATTGAACGTGGAGGTCATCGGCAGTACAGTAGGGAGCAGCAGATCGGACAGGTCGCTGTCGTGCAGCAGATGCGTTCTGATGCGCTCGATCGTCTCCATCGATTCTTCATAGATCTGTGCATTGTCCCTGTCCTCATCCACTCTGGCAAAATGGATGATATGGATCTCTTTGGAACGATGGTTGTACACGAGCAATGTGCGGCAGAAGAGCAGATGGTAGTTCGCAATCTGCACTTCCTCCTCCGGCGCCCTTGGGACAGGTTCGTAATCGGATATCGCATCGTAGCTGATATAGCCGACCCCACCGCCTTTGAACGGTATATCCATGTCAGGGATTTTCACTTTGAGGCGCCCGAGCGTCACTTCGAATGCCTCTTTGAAAGTCGGCAGGGTGAGACGGCCCCCCCTCTCGAGATCATTGACGACGAACTGGCGGCCGGTCTCCTCGATTTCGACCATCGGGTCCAGTCCGATGAAGGAGAAGTTAGACCACGCTGATTCAGGTTCCTGGCTTTCCAGCATATAGACTGCCTCATCCTTCAAAGAATGAAACATCTGTACAGGCGTCAGCAGATCGGTGCTGAATGATTCGATCACCGGTACAGTACGGTAATTCCCGGCATCTTTTAAAAATTCCTCATACGTGGTCATATCTTCACCTCATTATTTTAGTTATATCTAGATAGTCTAAACATTTCAGAAAACAATGTCAATTGCAAAAAGACCAGGGACGGCAAGTCCCTGGTCCGAAATATACTATTTCCTTCTTCTGAAGCGGCTTTTGACTTTGAGGAGCAGCTGGTTCTCTTTCTGGACGAGCTGTTCCCTGCCATGCCTCTCGGCACGCCGCATCAGTTCAATCTGCGCACTGTTCGGTTCATATCCATTGTCGACATATTCATATGTGCCATCGGACTTCTGCACGCGTGCCTTGATGTTGTCCATCAGATACAGACGGCTGATGGATTTTATCTCTTCAAGGATTGCCGGATCTTTGATCGGGAAGAGGATCTCCACCCTTTTGATCATGTTCCGTGTCATCATATCCGCTGAAGAAAGGAACATCTTCTCCTCGCCATTATGATGGAAGTAGTAGATCCTTGAATGCTCAAGAAATCTGCCGACGATGCTGATGACCCTTATATTGTCACTGACACCTTCGATCCCGGGCTTCAGGCAGCAGATGCCCCGTATGACGAGATCCACCTTGATTCCTTCCTGGGAGGCCTGCAGCAGCTTGTTGATGATCTTCTTGTCCGTCAGCGAGTTCATCTTGGCGAATATATACCCTCTGCCATGCACCTTGTGCAGTTCAATCTCCTTGTCGATATACTCGGCGAACAGATCCCTGATGTCGAAAGGCGCCACGTACAGTGCCTCGTAATCAGGCTTCAGAGAATAGCCGCTCAGGTAATTGAAGAAGTTGATGGCATCGTTGCCGATGTCCTCGTCAGTGGTCACGATGCCCATGTCGCTATAGAGCTTTGCGGTGGAATCATTATAGTTTCCGGTGCCCAGATGGACATACCTAACGAGCCTGCCGCCGACCCGTTTGACCACGAGCGTGATTTTACTGTGTGTCTTCAGGTAGTGCATGCCATATATGACATGGCATCCGGCATCTTCCAGCTCCTTTGCCCATTGCACGTTGTTCTCCTCATCGAACCGTGCTTTCAGTTCAACGAGCACAGTCACCTGTTTGCCGTTCTCTGCAGCATTCTTCAGTGCCTCGATGATGGGTGAATCGCTCGACACCCGGTAGAGAGTCTGCTTGATTGCCAGCACATCAGGGTTTTCCGCCGCTTCTCGCATGAATTCCACGATTGGCTGGAAACTTTCGAACGGATGATGGAAGAATATGTCCTCTTTCAGGGCCTTATCGTATATATTTTTGCCGGAAAGGAATTTCGGTTCCTGCGGTGTAAACGGCGGATACGTCAGATGGGGGAACCTGTCTGCCAGGGACGCGGTCAGTCCGAACAGGAAAGTCAGATCGAGCGGGCCATGAAACTTGTAGACATCCTGCTCGGAGAGCCCCAGTTCGTTCCGCAGGAATGAACCGTTGATGCTGTCATCTTTGCTGATATCGATCTCCAGCCTTACTGCCGCCCCTTTCGTACGCTCCTTGAGGAACCTTTCGATCTCGATCAGCAGATCTGCTGCACCCTCTTCATGTATCGTCAAGTCTGCATTTCTAGTAATCCTGAACGGAAACGTACGATCGATCCTATACCCCCTGAACAGTTTGTCGATGTGCGTCTCAATGATGTCTTCAGCCAGTACGATATAGGTCCTGCCTGCATCTTCAAGCTCATAGTAGCGCCTTATGACGGTGGGCAGCTGGACGATGGCGGCCTGGTCGCCGAGTTCGTTCGACAGATTTATGAATATGTTTATCTTTTTATTCATCAGTTTTGGAAATGGACGATAGGCGTCAATCCCAAGAGGGGTAAGAGAAGGAAATATTTCCGTATCGAATATTTCTTCAAGTTCCTCCTGCAGGTGCTCCGGAAGTTCATATGGCCGTTTCAGATAGATACCATAAGCTTCCAGTTCATCCATGAGACGGTGGAAATACTCATACTGCACAGTACTGTTCTGCCGATTCAGCTCACTGATGCCCGCAAGCTGCTCCTCGGGAGTCATCTGTGTCTTCGTGTCCGGCTCATGATAGTTCATCTTCACCTGGTCTTTGAGACCAGCCACCCGAACCATGAAGAACTCGTCGAGATTCGAGCTGGTTATCGCCAGAAACTTCAATTTCTCAAGAAGCGGGTTATTGGAATCAGCCGCTTCCTCAATGACCCTGTAATTGAATCTGAGCCAGCTCAACTCTCGATTGTTATAATATTCTTTATTATTCAATCGATATGCCATCACTATTCTCCTACTCCCTATAAATTAGAGATAAATATTATGCTTCAACGAATCTGATCTCCAGATCTTTATCCATAATTTTTTCTATATGTTTCTTCTGCCGGATCGCCTGATATTCCTCGGCGATCGGATCGCCTTTGTATTTGACTGTCATGACCATGTCATCCCCATCCTCTTCCAGATAGAGATCCTGGACGATGCCAGTACTGGATACATTGAGCGCATTAGCAAACTTCAATATGCTCCCGAGCGTCAACAGCGTCTCGAGATCGCTGCTGTCGAACCATCCCGACTCCTCGGCATAGAACTTGAGCAGCGTCTTGTTCTTGAAACTCGCCATCAGGGCGAGCCGCACCCTGTCCTCATGTACGATGCCGTTGATGTTGCTGTTGGATATCAGATAATAGGTATGCTGGCTTGTGGCATCGCGATCGATGAACGATCCAAGGTAGAAGATATGTGCCGCATTCTTCATCAAATACTTCTCATGCTTGCCGGTTTTTATGAAATCGAACCGTGCAAGTTCATGGTAGATGCGCTCTGCAATCTCCTGCCGTTTTTCACCTTCGCTTCTCAGGATATGGAAATCATTCGCCAATTCCATCAGCGAATCCCTGAATATATGATATTTGTTGAAGGCGGCCGGATAATCCTTCGATATGATCGACATGGCCATGCCCTCGCGCAGGCCCTGGCGGCTGAATTTGAACTCCTCCGCTCTGACCAGGTCATATAGCGACTTGAAGACGATGGCACTCGGCAGGATGATGTCGCTCCTATCCTTGCTGAGGCCGTCGATATCGTCAAGGTCATCGCCTTTTGTACCTTCCAGAAGATCGTAGACATCCTGCAGGTCGTTGCGGTCCATGGAGTACCCATGGACCCCTGCAATCGGATAGTTGACGGAAGACTGGTGGATGCGTGCAATATTACGCGCACTGCCCCCGATGGCAAGGATGGGCACTTTCCTTTTGGCCAGCCATTTGACCGACTTCAGCTGCTCTTTGACATATTTCTCAGTCGCCTCGAGCGCCTCTTCATCGTTATGCTCCTTGCCCTCGAAGAACATGGACTTCAGTGTGACGACCCCGAAGGGCAGGCTGACGGAATGGATGAGCTCCTTGTTCTCAAAGAAGGTGAGCTCGGTACTTCCCCCACCTATATCGATCGTTACCGCGTCCATGTTGCTGATCGTATGAACCACGGCATGATATCCATAATAGGCCTCTTCCTTGCCTGTAATGACTTTGATATCCATGCCCACTTCGGATTTCGTCCGTTCCAGAATCTCCTCGACGTTGACGGATTGTCTGATTGCGGCTGTTGCAACGGGGTAGATTTCCTTCACATCATATTTCTCGCTGATCTGTTGGAAACTGCCCAGGATCGACAGGAGACTGTTGATCCCCTCCTCGGCCATCACGTTATCTTCATCCAGGTATCTGGCCAGCCTGGCAGGGGTCTTGATGTTCTGCAATTCCTTCAGTCCGGTTTCTTCATTGTATTCGAAAAGTACAAGACGTACGGTGTTGGAACCGATATCCACAAGTCCGATTCTTTTCATAAGTAAGCTCCTAATCTTTGGATTGGATCATATCTTCCGGATTGATCCATTCATCAAACTGCGCTTCAGTGAGATGGCCGGATTCGACTGCCGATTCCTTGAGTGTAATCCCTTTTTCATGGGCATTTTTGGCGATTTTGGCTGCATTTTCATAGCCGATATGAGGATTGAGTGCAGTCACCAGCATCAATGAATTATTCAGGAAGCGTTCAATGTTCTCTTCTATTGGTTCTATTCCCACTGCACACTTGTCATTAAACGTGTTCATGCCATCCGCCAACAGATAGATCGACTGCAGCGTGTTGAAAAGGATGACCGGTTTGAAGACGTTCAGTTCGAAGTTGCCCTGTGAGGCTGCAAATCCGACAGCTGCGTCATTCCCGAACACCTGGGTCGCCACCATCGTGAGCATTTCAGACTGTGTCGGATTGACTTTCCCCGGCATGATGGAAGAACCCGGTTCATTTGCAGGGATCTCGATTTCTGCAATGCCCGCCCTTGGACCGGAGGCCAGCCATCTGACGTCATTCGCAATCTTCATCAGGTCTGCTGCAAGTGCCTTGAGTGCCCCATGGAGGTAGACCACTTCATCATGTGCCGTCAGCGCATGGAACTTGTTTTCGGAGGAGACGAATTCATAACCTGTCTGATTTGAGATCTCCTTCGCCACACGATCACCGAACTCAGGATGGGCGTTGATTCCTGTGCCGACTGCCGTACCACCGATTGCGAGGTTCTTGAGCTGCTGTTTGGATTCGTTGACCAGTGTTTCACACTTCTCCAGCATGTATCTCCATCCGCTGATTTCCTGGCCGAGTGTCAATGGTGTGGCGTCCTGGAGGTGTGTCCGTCCAATTTTGATGATGTTCTCAAACTGCGCCTCTTTGTCTGCAAATGTCGACCGCAGTACACCGAGTGCCGGCACAAGCTGCTCCTCGACTGCCTGGTACAGCGCGACATGCATCGCTGTCGGATAGGTGTCATTGGAACTCTGCGATTTGTTCACGTCATCGTTCGGGTGGACCTTTTCGTCGCTTCCCTTTTCTTCCAGGTACTCATTTGCCACATAGCTGACCACTTCGTTGACGTTCATATTGCTCTGCGTACCGCTGCCCGTCTGCCAGACAACAAGCGGGAAATGTTCATCGAGCTCACGCGCGATGATTCTGTCGCAGGCATGTACAATCGCTTCCCTCTTGGCCTCTGAAAGCTTGCCGAGATCATGGTTGGATACAGCGGCAGCCTTCTTCAGATGGGCAAAGGCAACGATGACTTCAATCGGCATCTTCTCCTTGCCCACAGGGAAGTTCTGTCTGCTCCTCTCTGTCTGTGCAGCCCAGTATTTGTCACCAGGAACTTTAATTTCACCGATTGTATCTTTTTCTATTCTATATGACAATTAAAAAACCTCCTGAAAAATTAGTATTCATAGAATATTTTATACTAATTTACAGAAGGATTCATCTGTTATTCATTATTTTCGTCGTCTTCCGGATCCACACCATGTGATTCATCATCAGAAGAATCGATCGGATAGTCCTCATTTTGGGAAAGCTGTTCCATTTCCTTCCCCAGCGCCTTCACATCTTCCATGTCTTCCGTCATCTCGTTTTCGTCCGGTTCGATATCATTCCTATAGTCGATATCCTTGTCCTTTTTCATGTTCTCCCTCGTTTCTAGGCGAATTCAGAAGTATAGTACTGGACAATGTCCTGGTCAAGCCGGGATGCCGCTTCAGTGTCCATGACCACCGTCACCATGCGGTGCTGCTTCACTTTGCCGAAGTCATCCTTGTCGTTCTCGACTGCATCATACAGGTCCCTGATCGCATCCGCCTTGTCATTGCCTGTCGCCACAAGGACGAGCTCCCTTGAATCGAACAGCTGGTCATTGCCGTCCGAATCGTTGTAGCCGAGATTCTTGTTGGCACCGATCGAGAGTACCGTAAGATTCATCTGGTCCTTGTCGTCCAGCACCTTTTTCATCGAATCCACAGACCCATCGAGCTTCAGCTGGTTATCCGGAATATCAAGTTTTTCGAATATGTCCGTGTCTCCATCCTTGTTGATGGTCACGAGGTAGATTTGTGAGAAATCAGCCGGATGCTGTTTGGATTCGCCGACAAATTTTTGGTAGGTCCAATCCAGTTCTTCATTCATTTCAAGACCCATTACGCTTGTCGGATTATTATGGACCTGCTTTCTGAGGATATCAGCAAGATAGATGCTGACCAGTTCCTTGTCCTTGAAAATTTTAAAGTTCATTGCCATGTTGATTCCTCCTAGATTTCTCAATGTCTTTTATATTCTACCCTTATCGGAACTATTTCTAACAAAACTTTTCTCCCTTTTCAGCTTTTTTCTTTTCAGCATATGGTTTATAATGTGTGTATGTATGGAAATATAGGAGGCGCTAGTTTATGAAAGCATTTCTGATACTTATGGTAAGCATATCATTCCTCACCGCCATCCTCTCTTCAAGCCGTGACTCCGAATGGGGCTACAAGGATGACGGAGACGAAAAGCTGAGTCAATAGAAATAAGCCATGCGGAACATTCCGCATGGCTTATTTTTTATTGGCCGAGGAACCCCTGTCCCTTCACCACCTGGTCCACATCAAGGCGCTGCTTCTTTCCGAGCATGCCGATGACCTGGTCGCTCCAGGAATCATCCCGTTCTCCACCGGAACGCTCCTTATAGTATGCGCTGATCCGTGCATCATAGCTGTCGATCACATCCTTCACTTCTGCAACCGGCGTGTAGCTGTTCTCATGGTAGACCGCTTCGAATGGCAACCTTTCCTTCTGGCTGCCTTCATGGTCGGGCTTGCCGACCACCATGCCGAACAGTGGAACGACACCTTTTGGCAGCTCCAGAATCTCTATCACGCGTGCCATATCATTCCTCAATGAGCCGATATAGCACATGCCGAGGCCCATGCTCTCGGCCGCCACCGCGAGGTTCTGGGCAGCCAGTGTCGCATCCACCGTACCCACGATGAGCTGTTCGGTCTTGTCATGGGCGATCGGCGTCCCCTTCTCCTTCGACAGTTCGACGTGGCGGTTATAGTCTATCAGGAACACGAACAGATGACCGTTATGCTCCACATACGGCTGGGTGCTTATCTCCCTGAGTGCCGCCTTCTTCCCGGAATCCGTGACACCGAGAATGCTGTAGGCCTGTACATAGCTTGAAGTGCTCGCCGCCTGGGCAGCGGTGACGAGTTCCCGGATTGTATCTTCATCGAGCCGCTCATCCTTGAACTTGCGGATGGAGCGATGACTTTTCAATAGATCGATCACTTGGTTCATTTGTATTGCCTCCTAATGTAATTGTGGAAAGTCCTGCTGTTTCAGTGCTTCGTATATCAGTATGGCAGCAGTGTTGGCCAGATTGAGGGATCTCACTTTGCCGCTCATAGGCACCTTCAGGAGCGTATCGCGGTACTTCTCCTTCATCCAGTCCGGAAGTCCGGAAGTCTCCCTGCCGAAAATGAAATAATGCTCCGCTTCCCGGCTGCTGAAATCCATCTCTGCGTATGACTTTTCGGCGAATTTTGTGAGCAGGTAGTAGCTGCCTTCCGTTGCTTCGAAAAAATCCTCCACAGAGTCATGATAGACGACGTTGATGTGGGGCCAGTAGTCGAGGCCTGCACGTTTCAGCATCTTGTCGTCGGTGGAGAAACCGAGCGGCCTGATCAGATGGAGTGTGGTGTTCGTGGCCGCACACGTGCGGCCGATATTCCCCGTGTTTGCCGGTATTTCTGGTTGATATAGAACAATATGATTTGCCATTGTAACCTCCTAGGCGACTTCCTGGACACCTTTCAGCATTTCATCCCTGACTGCTTCGTCTGTCTCCATTTTATATCTTTCACTTATATAATCAAGCGCGCGATCCCCGAGGATCCGTCCGATGGCCCAATAGGCCGTCCCTTTTATGACCGGACGCGGATCGTTCTCCGCCACACGCTTCAGTGTATCCACTGCCGCTTCCTCCCTGAAATGGGCAAGTGCGATGATGGCATTGCGCTGGATGGGCTTCTTCCCGCGCCAGACACCTGCCAGATGGCCGTATGTCTCCTTGAACTCCCTATTGGATATTTCAAGCAGACCGGTCAGTTCCGGTTTCAATATTTCAGGCTCGAGTACAATGTCCGCATGATGGTCGGTATTGATGCCCTTGTTCCTCGGGCAGACCTGCTGGCATGTGTCGCAGCCATACAGCCGGTTGCCGATCTTGCCGCGGTATTCATCCGGCAGGAACCCCTTCGTCTGGGTCAGGAAGGAAATGCACTTCTGTGAATCCAGCTGGCCGTTCCCCACAAGTGCACCCGTCGGGCACCGGTCGACGCACAGGTTGCAGTCGCCGCAGGAATCGATCAGTTCTTCATCCGGCGGGAAGGGGTAGCTCGTGATCATTTCGCCCAAATAGGAGTACGTCCCGAGTTCCGGGTTGATTACAAAGCCGTTCTTGCCGATATAGCCGAGACCGCTGCGTCTTGCCACTTCACGGTCACTGAGGACACCCGTATCCACCATGGACCTGCACTCGATGGAAGGGTCCAGCGACTTTATATAGTGTTCCAGCTTGTCGAGCCTTCTGTTCAGCAATGTATGGTAGTCGACGCCCCATGAAGCCCGGGCGAACATTCCGCGCCGTTCGCCCTTTCTGCTCTTGGGGGCATCCGGAAGCCGGTTCGGATAGCCCACCGCAATGGAGATGATGCTTCTGGCCGAGTCGAGCGAGAGATGGGGTTCGGTGCGTTCATCCACCGCCCCCTTCTCAAATCCCGAAGCATATCCCCTCCTGTGATAGTCGATGAGCTTTTCCCTGAACTCGGTGAAAGGCTCCGCGTGGGTGAAGCCGATCTGGTCTATTCCTATCGAATGGGCATAGTCGATCACTTTTTTCTTGAATTCGGACCGTTCCATATCTTCACCTGCTTTCAAAACTGAGGGCAATAGCCAAATTCAAATAAATATTATACTATCGCCCCATCTTTTTGACAATCATCCTGCCCTTTATTAGAGTACTAGCCCTTCCCCTTCCGGTAGTCTTCCTGCCATTCTTCATCCGGCACCATGCTACCGCCCGTGCTCCAGATGATATGTGTGGCACTCCGGATTTCAGACCGGTCAATATTCCGGTGGAGGATGGCAGGACCCGGCAGGCCGGCTGCTGCGGAAGGTTCGATCTTCATATGCTCCCGGTCATAGCATGCAGCCAGAAGCGTGTACATTTCATCGTCCTGGACCGTATAGAGCGAGTGGATATCATCAGCGAGCAGCTTTCCTGCAAACTTTGATGGTCTGCCCACTGCCAGACCGTCCGCAACCGTCCTGTTGTCGAGGCCGATATCCCGGACCGACACGCCATCATGCATCCCCGTCATGAGTCCAAGCAGCATGCATGGGGAGTGCACCGGTTCAGCGAATACCGGATGGACCGCATCACCGAATACATGCTTCAGGCCGAAGCTGATGCCGCCGGGCGCGCTTCCGACCCCGCACGGGAGATACACATACAGCGGATGTGACGCATCCACCCGGATCCCCTTCTTCTCGAGCTGTCTTTCAAGACGCAATGCAGCCACTGCATAGCCGAGAAAGAGCGGTTCCGAATCTTCATCGTCGACAAAATAGCTTTTGTCATCTGCAAGGGCCTCTTCCCTGCCCTTTTCCACTGCTTTGCTGTAGTCGTCCTCATGCTCGACCACCATGACACCATTGCGCCCCAGCATATCCTTCTTCCACTGTTTGGCATCACTCGACATATGGATGACGACTTTGAATCCGAGAGCGGCACCGATGATGCCGATGGAGAGGCCGAGATTGCCGGTCGATCCGCATATGATGGTATAGTCTGAAAAGAAATGCCGAAACTTCTCCGTATCAAACTGTCCATAGTCATCATCGGAATCGATCATTCCATGTTCCAAAGCGAGATCTTCGGCATATTTCAGAACTTCATATATGCCGCCGCGTGCCTTGACGGAACCCGATACGGTAAGGCTGTCATCCGATTTGATATGGAGCGTTCCATCGATGGCCACCCCATATCTTGTACCAAGGTATTCCTTCATGTCATCTGCTTGGACCAATGGCGACTCGATGATGCCGCTCTGCGCTTCCGTCTCCGGGAAAGCCGCTTCTATAAACGGTGCAAAACGCCTCAGCCGCCTGTCCGCTTCCATGATATCCTCCTTCTTCAGGAGAGCTCCGGACGGATTCGGCTGGAATGCCGAATAGTGGTCGTTTCGCCAGAACACCGCCCTGCTGTCAGCCATCTGTTCGATAAGTGGATGTTTTTCAGTCAATGGATTCTTCATGTGTGTCCGCCTGCCCTCCGGTGAACATTGCGTTTCTGATACGCTTTGGCATCATTACGACGGAAGCATCAAGATCAAGCGGCTGGAAGGTCTTGTCAATGCACTCGTCGAAGAAATCCACCAGCTTCTGGTTGATATTGAAGTCCTCCTCATCTTCTGGATCATCCTCCTGGACACTGTACCAATAGAGATATTCATGCTCTCCGTTCTGCTCCCTGAATATTGTTTCGACATACATCTTCTCGCCCTCCAGTGTAAGGAGTGCATCATCCATGTTCTCCTCGATATATGCCATCCATTCCTCCACTTTGTCACTTTTATTCGGCTTCACCCTGAATTTCGTAAGTTCTACCTTCACTTGTCTTCCTCCTGTCATTACTTCAATTATTCATCATTTCCCCATCGGGGGTTCATCGCTTGCCTTCCCATTCCTGGTAGAACTGCTCCAGATACATTTCCATGAAGCGGTGGCGCTCTTCCGCCACGCTTCTTGCAGTATCCGTGTGCATCAGATTCTTCAGCCTGAGCAGTTTTTCATAGAAATGGTTGATCATCGTATTGTCTTCCTGGCTGTACTGTTCAAATGTCAGATCCTCGCGCGCTGCCCTGTCCGGATGGTAGAGTTCATGCCGCTTGTTGCCACCGTATATGAAAGTCCGCGCAATGCCGACTGCCCCGAGTGCATCGAGGCGGTCGGCGTCCTGGACGATTGCATCCTCCACCGACTCTACTGCAACAGTATTGTTCCCACCCTTGAAGGAGACCGCCTGCATGGCGTGAGTGATCCGCTCGATCACGTCTGCCCCGACTCCCCGCCTGCTCAGGAATGCCTTTATTCCATCAAGCTGTGCGTGTTCATCATCAGTCAGCTTGTAGTCGATCATGTCGTGGAAAAGAGCTGCCACTTCTATGATGAAGCGGTCTCCACCCTCCTGTGACTGTATCATGCGGGCGTTATTGTACACACGCATGACATGCCAGTAGTCATGTCCCGTGCTGTCCGAACTGTGAAAATCGTACACCTGTGCTTTTGCATCTTCGATGATGCTGTGGTGGTCCATAATCCATGCTCCTTTTAAATTTCATGCTGAAACCTGCAGTGGTTCATTCATTGGCTATTATATCATGATTGTCAGGTTGGGTTGTCCCATAAAAATAGGACCCGCGCCAAAAGGCACCGGGTCCCGTCCATGAATACGCCAGCGGAACTACTCCTTGGAATAGTCCACTCCGCGTGTATATCTGTTGGAGGCATCCCATATCAGGAATTCCTCGACTCCATTATCGTAGAGCGCCTGTACTTGCGCCTCCACTTCCGCTACGCCATATGGCTTGTAGTTTCCACTGCCCAGATAGGAAGCGGTGAAATCCTGAAGCCATGGCCTGGAAGTCGGTGGATCTTCAAGCTGACCCAGCACTTCATTTTCGACTTTCGTGTATTCGGACACCACCTGGTAGGGATCAAGATCGGGCTTTTCCACTCCAAAGTAGCCGTCTCCCCAGTGGCTCGGATAGATCATTGAGGAAATGACGTCGACGTTACTCGATATTTTCGAGAAATTCTGGCCGATACCCGGTGCTTCCTGCTGTGTTGCGGCATAACCGAATATATCGACGGATACATCCACGTCGTACGGTTCCAGTTCTTCCTTGGCATAGCCGACGAAATCGGTCACTGCATCAACACGCTGCTGGACACTGTCCTTGTCACTGTTCTCATAGTCGCCCAGTGTATAGTCGAGAGTGTCGGCACGGTGTTCAAACCCTTCCGGGAAGCGTACGTAGTCAAACTGTATCTCCTTGAAACCGAGTTTCGCCGCCTGCTTGGCCACCTCTACATTGTATTCCCACACTTCCTTCGAGAATGGATTGACAAAACTCTCTCCGCGCCCATTTTTCCAGACAGTGCCATCAGGATGAGTAAAAGAGAGGTCCGGCCGCGCTTCGGCGAGCAATGAATCCTTGAAGACGACGACCCGTGCAATCGGATATATCTGCTCCTCTTCCATATGATCCATCAGCGCCTCGGGATCAATATGGTCAATGGAGGCGTTCTGGATCGTCTCCATATCCGAACCAAGATCCATCATCATATTCCCATGATCCTCTTTGACATCGATGACCATCGCATTCAGTTCCGTTTCTGCCAAAAGCCCGGTCAGATCTTCCATTCTTTCCCCACCGGCCGAATAGCCTGATAAGTAAATGCCCTTGACCCCTTCTTCAGGATAGGCGATATCTACACCATCATCATATTTGAACTGGTCAGGAATCTCTTCAGGCACACTCAGCAATGGTGCATCATGGAGCTTGATGATCTGTGTCTCTTCGGCTTCTGCTGTGGATGGAAGGAAGAGTGCAGCAAGCATACCCACGATTCCGATGATGAATAAATGTCTCCTCATTGTGCCATCTCCTCCCTCTTTGGAGAAGCGATCAGAGCAGGGTCGACAAGTGCATACCCTTTGTCTCTCAATCCTTCCACGATCTCTGCTGAAGCATCCCGGGTCCAGGAGCGGTCATGCATCAGAAGGTTGGCTCCATGATTCAGATACTCGGTATTGACCATGATGTCCGCCAGTGCCGGAGCATTCTGATATTCCGGCTCCCAGTCGTAGCCATATGTCCAGTTCATGAGCTCCATGCCTTCCTCCTCGGCGATTTCCCGGGACGCTTCGGTGTTCTGTCCGAATGGTGCACGGAAGAAGCGTGGGCGCTCACCTGTAATTGCTTCAACCCGCTCGTTTGTAGATGCAATCTCTTCACGCTGTGCTTCAGGGGACAGATCGGGAAGGCTTGCGTGCGTCTCGGTATGGTTCCCTATTTCAAAACCCATCTCATGTATGGCGCGGAGGGCTTCCTGCCCCGCCTCGGATTCGAGATACATGCCGTTGACGAAGAAAATGGCAGGGGCATCATGTTCTGCCAGAATTTCTGCAATCTCCACTGCATGACCATCTGGAGCATCGTCATAAGTGAGCAGGGCGACCTGCGGGTCTGCACCACTGCTTTCAATCGGCTGGACCGCATATGTATCCGCATTGACTTCGTACTGGAATGCTGCATCTTCAGTGCCTTCTTCTCCGCCATCTTCCTGTTGCGCTTCAGCTTCTTCCGCCTCTTCTGTTGCCGGGGCCTGGTTCTCCTGTTCCGACTGTTCCTGCTGGTTTTCCGTCTGCTCCTCTGCATCGGCGACGTCCGTCTCTGCCTCTTCGCCATCAGCCTGACAGCCGGCCAACAGCATGCTGCTGCATAACGCCATCAATAGAAACCGCTTTTTAAACATATCGTGCCTCCTTTAGGATCATGCTATTCATTCGATGTCTCCTCCAACTGTGAAGATAGGGTGCTGTGGGCCTCTTCCAACGCCACAAACTCCTCATCAAGTTGAATCCGTAGTGCCCGGATGCCTTCCATTTCATCATTGACCGCTTCGATTCCCTTCTGGAATGTTTCATAGCTTGAGTCATCCTGCCCCAGGGATTCAAAATATGCTGTCTGGGAGGACAGCTGCTCTTCATAGGCTGATGTGAACTCATCAAGCGAGCCTGTCACGGAATCGAGGGAATCAAGGACACCATTGACCGCCTCCTCCGATATCTCATCGCTGTCGATCTGCGTCATCTCTTCGTGCTGGCTGAGCAATTCCCCGCTGGTCTCCGACAGCGCTTCCAATGCCCCCCGCCTCTCTTCAATATTCGTATGGACTTGGGCAGAACCGTCAGATAGGGTACTTAGATCTTCGTCTTCCTCCAATACGGTTTCAAATTCTGACTGCAGACGGCTTTCCAGATCAGCCAGCTGAGTGAATGATTGAATCGCCGCCTCCTGTTGTGCCTCTATGTCTGACAATGAAGTCTGCGTCTCTTCGATCGCGTTGCTGCATCCTGAAAGTATTAATAATGAAGCCGTAATGCCAACTGCCGTATTGCGACAATGGGAGAACATAGGTCATCTCCTTTATATTTGAATTTCAATAAAGTATAACAGCTTATACAATTTTAGTAAATTTCAATATTGACCCATCCACTATGAAAAAACCGGCGCCCGGTCATTAAAACGACTGGGCGCCGGCTGGTGCATTGCACGGTGGCTTCTTTACCTATTCACTTTTTTCTGAGAACTGCAGTTCAAGCTGTGCCTTTACGTCCTTGCTCACCAGTACGCCGCCTGTTTCCAGCTTCTGGTTCCATGTGAGGCCGAATTCTTCCCGGTTGATGGTGAATTCAGTTTCGAAGCCATGGACTTCCTGTCCCCATGGATTTGTGCCCTTTCCATTATACTGGAGATCGATCGTCATCTCTTTGGTGATGCTGTTCATCGTCGTTTCACCCGTCACCGATACAGTATCGCCGGATTTGGTGACATTGCTGGATTTGAATGTAATTTTCGGGCTCTTCTCGACATTGAAGAAGTCCTCGGATTTCAAATGTGCATCACGGTCTTCATTTTTCGTGCTGATACTGTTGACGTCAATTTCAGCATAGACTTCAGCATTTTCGAAAGTCTCCAGCTTGTCCGTCTTCACTTCGAAATGGAAATCCTCAAAGTATCCTTTCACTTTGGAGACCATCATATGTTTTACCTGAAAACCGACTTCAGAGTGGGCTGGATCTGTTACGAATGTTGTCATTGTTAAAAACCTCCAATAATTTTTATCTTCAATTCAAGATAACTAAATGATACATCACTTACTTACTTTATGCAAGTAGTTTATATTTAGAATTTTGCAGATGGCCTCCATACGACTTGACAGAAAATTCTTTATCATTTAAAGTGCTTCATAATATAATATTTGAGATTCTTATCCAGAGAGGTGGAGGGACTGGCCCGCCGAATCCTCAGCAGCGGACCGCTGGTACCGTGCTAATTCCAGGAGCATTGCTCGAAGATGAGATAAATGGATGATCGTCATCCCCAATTTATCCGCATCGGACAATTGGGGATTTTATTATATTAATATTATGTGAAAGAGGGATCCAGATGACGAAAACAGCACTCAAAGCACCATTCAGGGCCGATCATGTCGGCAGTCTGCTGCGCCCGGAAAGCATCCATAAGGCGCGGACGGACTATCAGGAGGACAGGATTTCCTACGAGCGCTTGCGAGAAATCGAAACCGAAGAAATCAGACATGTGGTCGACAGGCAGATTGAAGTGGGACTCAAGGCCGTCACCGATGGGGAATTCAGAAGACGCTTCTGGCATACCGATTTCCTGGAACACCTGGCCGGCGTGGAAGGCTACGTTCCTGATACAGGCTTCCAGTTCGATGGCATCGAGACGGAACGATACGATGTTCGTGTCACAGGGAAGGTTGCTTTCAATAAAGACCATCCGCATATCAGGGACTTCATCGAGTTCAAGGAAATCGTCGGAGACCGTGCAGTGGCCAAACAGACGATTCCAAGTCCGAACCAGATGTTCAATGCAGGCATCAGGAACCAGGAGTTTTATCCGGATGTCGAGGCATATGCGAAAGACGTCATAAAGACATACTAGGATGCGGTCCAGGCGTTCTACGATGCCGGGTGCCGCTACCTCCAGTTCGATGACGTATACATCGCAGGACTCAATGCACCGGAGATTCCATTCAACGACAGCGGATATGACAGGGAATCCCTGATTCAACTGGCACTGAGGGTACTCAACGGGGTACTCGAGCAAAAACCTGAAGATATGGTCATCACCACCCACCTCTGCCGTGGAAACTACAGATCAAAATGGGCATTCGAAGGCAGCTATGCCAAAATTGCTCCCGTCCTCTTTGCCAAGGAGAAGGTTGACGGATTCTTCCTCGAGTATGATGATGACCGTTCCGGAGACTTCGAACCTCTTTCATATATCCCGAAAACAGGGCCCCGGGTCGTCCTCGGACTGTTCACCTCAAAGCGTGGCGAACTTGAAGACGAAGGAATTATCAGGGAACGGATTGAGGAAGCATCCAAATATGTCTCGAAAGATCAGCTCTGCCTTAGTCCCCAATGTGGATTCGCCTCCACCCACCACGGCAATGAACTCACGGAAGATGCTCAGTGGAAAAAGCTCGAATATATCGTCTCACTCTCCGAAAAGCTTCTGGGCCAATAGAAAAATGAGGCGCACCAATGGTGTGCCTCATTTTTATGGCATACTACAATGTCCGGTTGAGAAACTCGAGGATCTGGCTGTTCATATCATCGATGTTTTCCTGATGCATGTAGGTATGGCCTTCATTTTCATATGCAGTGAATCCGACATACTGATCGTTTTCCTTCAAAGCCTCCACAATCTGGACCGATTCGCTGTACGGGACACGGGCATCGTGATGACTGTGGAAGACCATGAGCGGAATCGATATGTCACCGCTTCTGGGGAGCGGCGAGATGTCATCAAGAAATGCGCCCGCCTCTTCTATCGAACCATATTCCGCAGCCCGCAACGCCCTCCTCCATGGTGGCGTATGTTCCAGGAAGGTCCTCAAATGCGAGATGCCGACGATATCCACTGCTGATGCCCACAATTCGGGGTGGTGGGTAACGAGAAGAAGCGTCATCAGTCCGCCATAGCTTCTGCCCATGACCGAAATGCGGGACTCGGGAGCGATGTCATCATCAATGAGATGACGTCTCAATTCGATGACATCCTTCATGGCATCAAGCCGTTTCTTCTTATCATCCGCTTCAAGATAGGCGCGCCCATACCCTTTGCTCCCCCTGATATTCGGCACCACCACCTGGATGCCCGCCCTGTTCAGATCGTAGTAGAGCGCATTGAATTCCGGTCTGGCCTGTGATTCGGGGCCCCCATGTATATGAATGACAGCCTTTTTCTCTTCCGCGTCCGACTCATATATAAAATATGGTACTTCCAGACCATCGAATGAACGGTAGGATGACATCTGCCATAAAACTTCGGACGTCTCCCCGGTGTTCCCCAGCACAGTTTCAGTTTCTCCGGTTTCAAGTGAATGACGGCAGATGCGATGGGGCTGGTCGACCGAGGAGTGGATCAGGAATAGTTCCCGCCCTTCTCCATAGTCCAGTGAATGCACTACACCCTCCTGTATGGCTGTCAGCTTTTCCGTCTCCAAAGATCTCAGATCCATACGATATAATACGGAATGTCCATTCTCGTTGCATGAAAGAATGGCTTCCGACCTGTCGCCGGATACTTTGAAATGTTCGATGTCCCACTGGAATGATGTTAGCCTGTGATGGCTTCCATCTTCAATATTGATTTCATGGACGTTCATGTATCCATCCTCCATGTCGGTTAGGCACAGGCATCTGTCGTCATGGAATTTGAAAGAGGCAAAGCGGGCTTCAGGCAATGCCACCGCCTCTGTAGAACCTTCATCCAAATCATATATCAGCAGTGCTTCATCGATATTATCCACATCCCTTGATAACAGGACCCTATCCGGCGACAGTTCGTGTATGAAACGGATCGGCCCATCAAAGGTTTCGAGCACCTTGAACGCGCCTTTGCCATGAACGATGCAGAGATCAAACGAAGAGGATTCATGATGGTTGCGGACCATGGTATATATATTCTGTCCATCATCATATTCTCCATAATGGTGGAAGTAGTCGGGATTTTCGGCAAGCGGCTTCATGTCATCGCCGTCCATCACATGGAACTGGTTCCTCTCGTTTCCATGATAGTCCACAGCCACCGTCACATGCTCCTTCTCCAGCCAATAGTTCTTGACGTTCTGATCCGATCTGGTAAGTTGCACTTTCCTGCCCTTTGAGGCATTGTATTTCCATAGCTGGTGCATGCCGCTTTCGCTGCTTATGAAATAAAGTTCCTGGTCTTCACTCTTGTACTTTAAATTCATATATTTGATGAAATTTTCCACTTTTCATTCCCCTTTATGTATGACTTCATCCCCATTTTACTATATTACGTGACTTTTCTGTTAATTTTGGTGGATAATATGGATAAATATGAATGAAGGGATGCATCCGACCATGAAAGTGAAGACATTAAGTGCTATGACCGAAAAGGGGCTCGATAAGAAAGTGAATGAGTTCCTCTATGAAAACCATCAGATAGAAATTATCGACATCAAATTCTCCTATGGCAGTACACTTGCCGTCCTTGTCATCTACAGGGACTAAAAAAGCCCTCCACTTCAATTTCATGAAGTGAAGGGCTTTTTCCATATCGTTATATATGCAGTCTTCTGCTCAATTGCGCCCATACAGTCTGGCGTGCAAACATTCCAAAGCCACTGATCAGCATGAAAGCATAGAAGCTTGCGAAAGCACTCGGCCATATGACGGTTGCATATCCGGAAAAGTACAGTGCAGCAGGCAGGAAGCTCAATGCAATCATCGTGGTCAGGCTTACATGCCCTTTCCATTTGAGTCGACTGGTAAGTACGGACAGTGTGACCATGACGAGTCCTGCAACAATGAGGAAAGGCACTGCATAATTGATCGACCATTTGAGGAATCCGGACTGGGAATCCATCAATAGGAACAGCAGCGTCAGACTGACCACCTGGCCGACTATCTTGCTTCCCAGATGGGACTTCGACAGGATGGTATGATTCAGTGATATGATGCCGTATACTACGAGCCCCGTTGCATGGAAAACCCACAGGAAGTGCGGCATGACGATCAGATTGATGAAGATGCATGCCAGTATGATGGCCATGCCTGCAAACACTGCAATTCGTGGTGCCTGCCTTTTGCCAAAAACCTTTCCATCATAGGATGGATAGAAATCATCTTCCAGATCAGGGTCGCTGGAAGAAAATCTTCCGTTACACAATGGACATATTCCATGCCTCGTGGCTATCCTGCACTCTTCACAATTATTCATCGCTGTTCCCCCACTCGTTAGAATAGATTTCGATATCCAATCCGGTCAAATCTCCCAATTCCTTGAAGAAATCCCTCACAATATCCGTTTCGGAAATGGACAGTGTGAAGGTGATCGTCATCCGGCCATTCACCGTCCCAACCGCACAGCTGATTGGACTTTTTCTGGTAGGATACAGCGCAATATCCATGCGTTCCACAAAGTGTGCCATGGTTTCAGGCAGCTTTACGTTTCCCATATTCGAAAGTGTCATCGTCTTCGTTCTCTCTCCAATATGATTGAATCCATATCTCATCGCAGGATACTTGAGGAAGATCGGGAGGAGCCGTGTCATCATTCCCCGCTGAAGCTGGAAATGACGGTTGATGCCCATTTGCAGGTTTTTCTTATCCGTGCGGAATTTCAACTTTCCCGAGACTTCCTCCAATACATCATCAAAAGGTGTCTCATCGTTCACTTCGGCCCCTACATTCACAACCAGGAAAAAATTCCGCATCGTCACGGATGGAAACTGCCGCCGCAAATTGACAGGCAGGGCGACTGTGACCGGCTCCCGTGCGGAGTAATGGCTGCTTCCGATCACTTTGATCAGAAGTGCTGTCAGAAAGGCGGTTATGGTCGATCCCGACTCTTTTGTAAAGCGGTTGAGGGCGGAACCATCAATCACGCCATGGATGATATTGATGCCCGTCGTCGCGAGAGCGGAACCTGTAAGCTGATACGCCGCCCCATCCTTGAGCCGTATGTTTCTTTTGTCGTTTTTATACGCATATTTTTCAAAACTGTCCTCTACCTCTTCACTCCCGGGCGCATCCTGCGGCAACAGTAACAGCCCATCGGGAGAAACTGTATTCCCCTTCAGAATCAGATACTGGTATGCCAATGTCTTGAGGAATTCCATGGCCCCACTCCCATCGGTCAATGAATGGAACACTTCAAATGAAATTCTTCTTCCATAATAGATGACACGTATGAGGTAGCCGCTGTTCATCCTCGGGTCGATTGGCGCACATGGGTATGTCTCTTCCTTCTGGACAATGAGTTTTTCATCATTCTTCTCCAGATAGTCCCAGAACAGTCCTTTTCTTAACGATACGGTCAATGTAGGGAAACGGTGTATGACCAGGTCCAATGCTTCCTGCAGCAGGTTTCTATCAACTTTTTCTTTCATGATGAAAGAAACTCGAAATACAAAAGAATTCTCAGCATTCGACAATGCATGAAAGATCTTGCCTGTATTATCAATCCTATACCACTGGTCTGACATCCTCTACTCCCTCTTCCATATGACCTTCGTGCCAGTATGACATATTATTGGTAGAAATGCTCTTTTTTCATGATGGATTGGAAAAGAAATATCATCTTCTCTGCAATATTTCTTTTACCAGAACTGCAACGTTCTTCGTTTTATCGTTGTTACTCGTACTATCTCCTCCTTGTATTGTTAAGACGCAAAAAAGCAGCCAGATGAAATGATTCATTCTGACTGCCATAGGCAATTATTAAACATATCATTTATATTGTTTGGGACAACAGGTTATACCACCGGTCGGGATCGAACCGACACTCCCGCAATGGGAACTGGATTTTGAGTCCAGCGCGTCTGCCAATTCCGCCACGGTGGCCCAGTATTAATAGAATTATAAAGCGGAAGATAGGATTTGAACCTATGTCTTGCTTCAGGTAGAAGCATGTTCTGAACACTGAACTACTTCCGCATATGAAAGACTAAATGGAGGCGCCAACCGGATTTGAACCGGTGATAGAGGATTTGCAGTCCTCGGCCTTACCACTTGGCTATGGCGCCTTGAAGCTGGGCTAGCAGGATTCGAACCTGCGCATGATGGTACCAAAAACCATTGCCTTACCGCTTGGCGATAGCCCAATAATGGGGCGGCTGATGGGGATCGAACCCACGAATGCCGGAACCACAATCCGGTGTGTTAACCACTTCACCACAACCGCCATTGGCAGGGGTAGTAGGAATCGAACCCACACCAAAGGTTTTGGAGACCTTTATTCTACCGTTAAACTATACCCCTATATATGGAGGGGGGCAGATTCGAACTGCCGAACCCGAAGGAGCGGATTTACAGTCCGCCGCGTTTAGCCACTTCGCTACCCCTCCATCATGTCTATCTAAAAATGGTGCCGGCCAGAGGAATCGAACCCCCAACCTACTGATTACAAGTCAGTTGCTCTGCCAATTGAGCTAGACCGGCAACACAAATGGTGGTTCAGGACGGAATCGAACCGCCGACACTGTGAGCTTCAATCACATGCTCTACCGACTGAGCTACTGAACCACTAAAATTTTAAATGGCGGTCCCGACGGGAATCGAACCCGCGATCTCCTGCGTGACAGGCAGGCATGTTAACCGCTACACCACGGGACCACATATAAATAAAAAATAAAATTGCGGGAGGTGGATTTGAACCACCGACCTCCGGGTTATGAGCCCGACGAGCTACCAGACTGCTCTATCCCGCGATAATAATAATGGCGGAGGAAGAGGGATTCGAACCCCCGCGGGCCGTTAAGCCCCTGTCGGTTTTCAAGACCGATCCCTTCAGCCAGACTTGGGTATTCCTCCGTATGATATGAAAATAAAACGATGGTGGACCTTGCAGGACTCGAACCTGCGACCCAACGGTTATGAGCCGTTTGCTCTGACCAACTGAGCTAAAGGTCCAATATGGCGGCGGAGGGGATCGAACCCCCGACCTCACGGGTATGAACCGTACGCTCTAGCCAGCTGAGCTACACCGCCATGAAAAATATATGCTTCAAGTAAAATGGTGGAGACTAGCGGGATCGAACCGCTGACCTCCTGCGTGCAAAGCAGGCGCTCTCCCAGCTGAGCTAAGCCCCCATTTTTCTTAAGAGTCGGGAAGACAGGATTCGAACCTGCGACCCCTTGGTCCCAAACCAAGTGCTCTACCAAGCTGAGCTACTTCCCGTAAGTAATAAAGCGCGCCCGAGAGGAGTCGAACCCCTAGCCTCTTGATCCGTAGTCAAACGCTCTATCCAATTGAGCTACGGGCGCATAATTATATATGGTTCCTATACTGGTGCCGAGGACCGGAATCGAACCGGTACGGTAATTACTTACCGCAGGATTTTAAGTCCTGTGCGTCTGCCAGTTCCGCCACCCCGGCGAAAAAATGGAGCGGAAGACGGGATTCGAACCCGCGACCCCCACCTTGGCAAGGTGGTGTTCTACCACTGAACTACTTCCGCAGATAATGCGGGTGAAGGGAGTCGAACCCCCACGCCCGAAGGCGCTAGATCCTAAATCTAGTGCGTCTGCCAGTTCCGCCACACCCGCGTATGTGAGCCATAGAGGATTCGAACCTCTGACCCTCTGATTAAAAGTCAGATGCTCTACCAACTGAGCTAATGGCTCATACATATGATTAAATGGTGCCGGCCAGAGGAATCGAACCCCCAACCTACTGATTACAAGTCAGTTGCTCTGCCAATTGAGCTAGACCGGCATTTAAATGGTGGAGAATGACGGGTTCGAACCGCCGACCCTCTGCTTGTAAGGCAGATGCTCTCCCAGCTGAGCTAATTCTCCATTTAATATTAAATTATATACTGCCCGGCGGCGTCCTACTCTCACGGGACGTCAGTCCAACTACCATCGGCGCTGGAGAGCTTAACTGCTGTGTTCGGCATGGGAACAGGTGGGGCCTCTCCGCCAGTGCCACCGGACAATATTCAGGTTGAATGATATACATTCAAAACCGGATAGAAACAATGCGCTGCGCAGAAAACCAACACGGTTTTCATTAATTGAATAAGTCATCGATCGATTAGTATTCGTCCGCTGAATGTGTCGCCACACTTACACGCCGAACCTATCCACCTCATCATCTCTGAGGGATCTAATGGGGAAATCTCATCTCGAGGGGGGCTTCATGCTTAGATGCTTTCAGCACTTATCCCGGCCATACATAGCTACCCAGCGATGCCGTTGGCACGACAACTGGTCCACCAGTGGTATGTCCATCCCGGTCCTCTCGTACTAAGGACAGCGCCTCTCAAATTTCCAACGCCCACGACGGATAGGGACCGAACTGTCTCACGACGTTCTGAACCCAGCTCGCGTACCGCTTTAATGGGCGAACAGCCCAACCCTTGGGACCGACTACAGCCCCAGGATGCGATGAGCCGACATCGAGGTGCCAAACCTCCCCGTCGATGTGAACTCTTGGGGGAGATAAGCCTGTTATCCCCGGGGTAGCTTTTATCCGTTGAGCGATGGCCCTTCCATGCGGAACCACCGGATCACTAAGTCCGTCTTTCGACCCTGCTCGACCTGTATGTCTCGCAGTCAAGCTCCCTTATACCTTTACACTCTATGAATGATTTCCAACCATTCTGAGGGAACCTTTGAGCGCCTCCGTTACTCTTTGGGAGGCGACCGCCCCAGTCAAACTGTCCACCTGACACTGTCTCCCGCCCGGATCACGGGCGCGGGTTAGAATCTCAACATCACCAGGGTGGTATCCCACCAGTGCCTCCATGTAGACTGGCGTCCACACTTCATCGGCTCCCACCTATCCTGTACAGGTGAGGTCAAGATTCAATATCAGGCTACAGTAAAGCTCCACGGGGTCTTTCCGTCCTGTCGCGGGTAACCTGCATCTTCACAGGTACTATGATTTCACCGAGCCTCTCGTTGAGACAGTGCCCAAATCGTTACGCCTTTCGTGCGGGTCAGAACTTACCTGACAAGGAATTTCGCTACCTTAGGACCGTTATAGTTACGGCCGCCGTTTACTGGGGCTTCGATTCGCACCTTCGCTTACGCTGAGCGCTCCTCTTAACCTTCCAGCACCGGGCAGGCGTCAGCCCCTATACGTCACCTTTCGGTTTGGCAGAGACCTGTGTTTTTGATAAACAGTCGCTTGGGCCTATTCACTGCGGCTCATGTCTCCATGAGCACCCCTTCTCCCGAAGTTACGGGGTCATTTTGCCGAGTTCCTTAACGAGAGTTCGCTCGCTCACCTTAGAATTCTCTTCCCAACTACCTGTGTCGGTTTGCGGTACGGGCAGTGATATATTCGCCAGCAGCTTTTCTTGGCAGTGTGAATCCACAGCTTCGCCTACTAGATTTCGGCTCCCCGTCACACCTCGTCGTTGGCACAGGGCGGATTTGCCTACCCTGCCGACTCGATGCTTGGACGTGCTCTTCCTTCCGCACGCTCTGCTTCTCCTCCTGCGTCACCACTTCACTCAAACACATATCACCGGTACAGGAATTTCTGCCTGTTGTCCATCGCCTACGCGTTTCCGCCTCGGCTTAGGTCCCGACTAACCCAGAGCGGACGAGCCTTCCTCTGGAAACCTTAGTCATTCGGTGGACGGGATTCCCACCCGTCTTTCGCTACTCACACCGGCATTCTCACTTCCAATCGCTCCACATGTCCTCACGGTCATGCTTCCCTGCCATTGGAACGCTCTCCTACCATCAATATAATTGATCCACAGTTTCGGTAATATGTTTAGCCCCGGTACATTTTCGGCGCAGCGTCACTTGACTAGTGAGCTATTACGCACTCTTTAAATGATGGCTGCTTCTAAGCCAACATCCTAGTTGTCTGTGCAACGCCACATCCTTTTCCACTCAACATATATTTTGGGACCTTAACTGGTGGTCTGGGCTGTTTCCCTCTCGACAACGGACCTTATCACCCGCTGTCTGACTCCCGTGCATCACATCTGTGGCATTCGGAGTTTGTCTGAATTCGGTAACCCGGGATGGGCCCCTCGTCCAAACAGTGCTCTACCTCCACGATGCTAACACGAGGCTATACCTAAATATATTTCGGAGAGAACCAGCTATCTCCAGGTTCGATTGGAATTTCTCCGCTACCCACACCTCATCCGGTCACTTTTCAACGTAAGTCGGTTCGGCCCTCCATCCAGTGTTACCTGGACTTCAGCCTGGACATGGGTAGATCACCTGGTTTCGGGTCTGCAACCCCATACTAAACGCCCTATTCAGACTCGCTTTCGCTGCGGCTCCGCATCCTCTGCTTAACCTTGCATGAAATCGCAACTCGCCGGTTCATTCTACAAAAGGCACGCCATCACCCATAAACGGGCTCTGACTACTTGTAAGCACACGGTTTCAGGTTCTATTTCACTCCCCTTCCGGGGTGCTTTTCACCTTTCCCTCACGGTACTGGTTCACTATCGGTCACCAAGGAGTATTTAGCCTTGGGAGATGGTCCTCCCGGATTCCGACGGAATTCCTCGTGTTCCGCCGTACTCAGGATCCACCGCAACCTTGCATCGCTACGCATACGGGACTGTTACCCCCTATGGCCGGCCTTTCCAGACCGTTCTGCTCGCGATGCGCAGTATCATCGGTGTCCTACAACCCCAGCCGAAGCTGGTTTGGGCTCTTCCCGTTTCGCTCGCCGCTACTCAGGGAATCGATTTTTCTTTCTCTTCCTCCGGGTACTAAGATGTTTCAGTTCCCCGGGTCTACCTCTGTCCGGCTATGTATTCACCGGACAGTCGCACTAACGTGCGGGGTTCCCCCATTCGGAAATCTCTGGTTCAACGCTTACTTACAGCTCCCCAGAGCATATCGGTGTTGGTTCCGTCCTTCATCGGCTCTTGGTGCCAAGGCATCCACCGTGCGCCCTTCATTACTTAATCGCAATGAAATTGTGAGTGTGCCAGCCGAAGCTGACACAACGCGTGTTTTTTTGAACTCTTTCGGTTCTCGGTTTTCTACGCTAGATTTTCGGTTAAAAATCATTTTTCGCATTGTTTCTATACGGTTTTCAATGTACATGTTTTAAAAAAATGGTGGAGACTAGCGGGATCGAACCGCTGACCTCCTGCGTGCAAAGCAGGCGCTCTCCCAGCTGAGCTAAGCCCCCGTAATAAAATTTTAAATGGTGGGCCTAAGTGGACTCGAACCACCGACCTCACGCTTATCAGGCGTGCGCTCTAACCAGCTGAGCTATAGGCCCATTCATATTTTACGGTAATTAATTATACTATTGTGAATGAAAATTTCAAGGATTAATTTTACATTAATATGTAGAAATTTAAAACATTCAAAACTGAATACAATATGTCAACGGTTCCGCTACATCTGCCGGAGCAGATGTCTCCTGTAATATCCTTAGAAAGGAGGTGATCCAGCCGCACCTTCCGATACGGCTACCTTGTTACGACTTCACCCCAATCATCGGTCCCACCTTCGACGGCTGCCCCCCCAAAGGGTTGGCCCACCGGCTTCAGGTGTTACCGACTTTCGTGGTGTGACGGGCGGTGTGTACAAGACCCGGGAACGTATTCACCGTGGCATTCTGATCCACGATTACTAGCGATTCCAGCTTCATGGAGTCGAGTTGCAGACTCCAATCCGAACTGAGAACAGTTTTATGGGATTCGCTCAACCTCGCGGTCTGGCTGCCCTTTGTAACCTGTCCATTGTAGCACGTGTGTAGCCCAAATCATAAGGGGCATGATGATTTGACGTCATCCCCACCTTCCTCCGGTTTGTCACCGGCAGTCTCACTAGAGTGCCCAACTGAATGCTGGCAACTAGTAATAAGGGTTGCGCTCGTTGCGGGACTTAACCCAACATCTCACGACACGAGCTGACGACAACCATGCACCACCTGTCACTCTGCCCCGAAGGGAAGCCCTGTCTCCAGGGTGGTCAGAGGATGTCAAGATTTGGTAAGGTTCTTCGCGTTGCTTCGAATTAAACCACATGCTCCACCGCTTGTGCGGGTCCCCGTCAATTCCTTTGAGTTTCAACCTTGCGGCCGTACTCCCCAGGCGGAGTGCTTAATGCGTTAGCTGCAGCACTAAGGGGCGGAAACCCCCTAACACTTAGCACTCATCGTTTACGGCGTGGACTACCAGGGTATCTAATCCTGTTTGATCCCCACGCTTTCGCACCTCAGCGTCAGTTGCAGACCAGAGAGCCGCCTTCGCCACTGGTGTTCCTCCATATCTCTGCGCATTTCACCGCTACACATGGAATTCCACTCTCCTCTTCTGCACTCAAGTCCGCCAGTTTCCAATGACCCTCCCCGGTTGAGCCGGGGGCTTTCACATCAGACTTAACGAACCGCCTACGCGCGCTTTACGCCCAATAATTCCGGATAACGCTTGCCACCTACGTATTACCGCGGCTGCTGGCACGTAGTTAGCCGTGGCTTTCTGGTCAGGTACCGTCACCCGACGGGCAGTTACTCCCGTCGGCGTTCTTCCCTGACAACAGAGTTTTACGAGCCGAAACCCTTCTTCACTCACGCGGCGTTGCTCCGTCAGACTTTCGTCCATTGCGGAAGATTCCCTACTGCTGCCTCCCGTAGGAGTCTGGGCCGTGTCTCAGTCCCAGTGTGGCCGATCACCCTCTCAGGTCGGCTACGCATCGTCGCCTTGGTGGGCCATTACCCCACCAACCAGCTAATGCGCCGCAGGCCCATCCACCAGTGACAGCCAAAAGACCGCCTTTCAACTTCCCCACCTGTGTGGAAAAGGATTATCCGGTATTAGCCACGGTTTCCCGTGGTTATCCCGGTCTGATGGGCAGGTTGCCTACGTGTTACTCACCCGTCCGCCACTCGCGTCACAGGAGCAAGCTCCTGATCCGCGCGTTCGACTTGCATGTATTAGGCACGCCGCCAGCGTTCATCCTGAGCCAGGATCAAACTCTCCATAATTGGAAGTTCTCTGACTCCGTTGCGGTTTTACTTGTCGCCCAAGTGAATGCCGGAGCATTCGTTTTTTTCGGAATTAACGTTGACATATTGTCATTCAGTTTTCAATGTTCTCTCGAAATCACTCTTACAATATTACCTTACTTCTCAAAACTATTCAAGCGTTAATTTTACACTTTCGAATATTTTTTTGAAATAAAATGTTTTGTTGCTGTTGCCGCTTGTTGATGTGTTCCTTAAATCAGCGACTTTTATATCATACCAAGTTGGCTGTCCGGTGTCAACGGCTTTCGAAAACTTTTTAAATTCTTTTCGTTTGCGCGTGTTGTTCACCAAATGCTAAATATTAGATTATCATAAATGCTATAACTTGTATATAATGAATTTCAGAGGTGAAATGTTTTATGAAGAAACCAGGAAACAAAATACTACGTATCCGTGGCTATGCACTGGCCCTGATCTTTATAGGTATGGGAACCATGTATCTCGGCGTATTCTTCAGGGAATACCAATGGGTGTTCAGCTTCTTCCTTCTTATAGGACTGCTCCCCATCCTTCTGAGCTTTGTCATCTATTTCTGGGTGGGCTTGATCAGCACACGTGCAGTCACTGTACAGTGCCCGAATTGTGAGAAGCACACGAAGATATTGGGACATGTCGATTTTTGCCAGCACTGCAAGGAGCCGCTGACCATCGACAAGGAGCTGGAGGGGGAGGAATTCTCTCTGGACTACAATGTGGAACACCGCAGAAAAAAGGCGCTTGAAGAAAAGGAAGCCGAACAGAAAAAGTGAGCAGGGGATCACTCCCCTGCTCACTTTTCTTTTTGGACTATTCCGCTTTGCGGCACTCCGGACAGACACCATAGATTTCCAGC
This sequence comes from Salinicoccus sp. Bachu38, assembly GCF_038561955.2. Taxonomy (NCBI): domain Bacteria; kingdom Bacillati; phylum Bacillota; class Bacilli; order Caryophanales; family Staphylococcaceae; genus Salinicoccus; species Salinicoccus bachuensis. The sequence goes on from NZ_CP138333.2 coordinate 1,737,508, forward strand.
CTGTGATGGCTGACATCGTATGATGTGACCGAACCAGCAAGATGTTCCACTTCCTCCAGGCCGGGATAGTGGAAATCCGTGATCTTTCCGCATTCGCTGCAGATGATATGATAATGCGTATCAGTAATGAAGTCGAAACGACTTGAAGCATCTCCGTAGGTAAGCTCTTTTACAAGCCCCGTTTCTTTGAAGAGCTTCAAGTTATTATATATAGTGGCCACACTCATATTGGGATATTCATTAGAAAGCGCCTTGAAAATATCATCAGCAGTCGGATGTTCTTCTGTTTCTATCATGTACCTGAGCACTGCTTTTCTCTGAGGTGTAATGCGTACACCCGTCTTTTTCAGCGCATTGATCGATTCAGTGAACTGGTCGTGGGCATCCATCATCTTCATATTGATACCTTCCTTCTATAACAGACTACTGTAATATAGATATTGTACTTTGTACTGAAATTGTTTGTCAAATCACTTTTCATCAATATCCTTTTTTATTATCGATGACATTCATCATGGATTCCTTTTCTTCCATATACTGCAGGTTGTGCGCGAAGATCTCGAATCCCCGCTTCAAGTATCCCTCTGTCTTCGATGAGGCGTGCGGTGTAATCGTCAGATTATCATATGTGTAGAAGATATGATCCGACGGCAATGGCTCCTGATTGAATACATCGAGTATCATATGGCGGATCATGCCCTGTTCAAGGACATTGGATATGGTTTCGTCCGTCATGACATCTCCGCGCCCGATATTGACGAATACTGCTGTCTCCTTCATTCTATCAAAAACATCGGCATCAAGCAGTCCTCGCGTCTTATCGGTGCTTGGCAGAATATTGATGACGATATCGGCTTCACCGATATGATCTTCGAGTTCGCCTATGGCATAAGTATGGTCGAACGCTTCCACCTCATGTCCCGTCGTGTTGTAGCCGGCCACTTGTGTGCCAAATGCCCCAAGCACTTTCGCCAGATGTGAACCGATGCTTCCGGTGCCGAGAATATGCACGACCTTATCGTATATTTCCTCTGTCTTTGCATTCTTCCTCCAATGCGCATTCTCCTGATCTACCTTCAGCTGATGGAAATCCTTATAGAAATCGAGCAGCAGTCCGACAGTATACTCGGTCATCTGTATCTTGTGGATGCCTTTGGCATTTGTAATATGCACGTGCTCGAGCGCTTCCAGCGGCAGGTCGTCCAGCCCTGCACTCATGACCATCATCCATTTGAGGTTTTTGAACAGGCGAACATCCTCCGAACCGAAATTGGAACCGTAGGTAATGAATATTTCACACCATTCCTTGTCCGCTTCCGTAAGGTCGCGTGTCTTTGAAAAACGGTACTCCATATCCGGGTAGTGTTCGTTGATGTAATCGATCATGTGCGGCTTCAGGTTGACTGTCGATAATATATTCCTCATCTATGCTTCCTCTTCCAGATAAGACTTCAGTTCATCGATATGGTTCTTGGCCTTGACGTTATCCCACCTTTTCAGGATGTTGCCGTCTTCATCGACAAGGAAAGTCGTCCTGACGATCCCTTTCGACTCCTTGCCGAAAACCTTCTTCATCCTATAGACACCGAGTGCTTCTGCGAGCCTGAACTCCTCATCGACGAGAAGGTCGAAATTCAAGTCATTCTTCTCAATGAAGTTCTTATGCTTCCTTTTTGAATCTCCGCTCACCCCATAGACCTTCACGTCCAGCGCGTTCAGATGGTCCAGGTTGTCCCTCAGATCGCATGCCTGGGTGGTGCATCCGGGTGTATTATCCTTCGGGTAGAAGTAGATGACCGTCCTTCCTTCGAGATCCTTGTTGCCTATTTTCTCTCCATCCTGGTTTTCAAGTTCAAATTCCGGAAATTTCTCCATATGTCTGCCTCCTTGATTGTATATGTATATATTGATAATACCCAAATCTAGCCCTGCTCTCAATAGAAGGGTCTTCCTTAATTATGTTCCCTGGATGTGGTAGAATACTCATTGTGAAAAATTACTGACCAAAGGATGGGAAATATGTACAGTCATGAAAAATCTCAAACACTTCAAACTCAGGCAGAAGATGTGATCCTCGGTGGAGTGAATTCCCCTTCCCGATCATATAAAGCTGTGGGCGGCGGTGCCCCGGTGGTCATGGACAGGGGCGAAGGCGCCCATTTCTATGATGTGGATGGCAACCGCTACATCGACTATCTGGCGGCCTACGGCCCGATCATCACCGGGCATGCACATCCCCGCATCCACGAAGCAATTGCAGAACAGAGCAGCAAGGGCATCCTCTACGGCACACCGACAGAACTTGAAATCGGCTTCGCCAACAGGATAAGGGACGCAATCCCTTCACTTGAACGCGTCAGATTCGTCAACTCCGGCACTGAAGCCGTGATGACGACGATCAGGGTGGCAAGGGCCTATACATCCAGAAATAAGATACTCAAATTTGAAGGATGCTATCACGGCCACTCCGACCTTGTGCTCGTTGCAGCGGGAAGTGGACCTTCGCAACTCGGCACACCGGATTCGGCAGGCGTGCCAAAAGGTGTCGCAGAGGATGTCATCACTGTGCCTTTCAATAACCTGGAGGACTTCAAAACGGCGATTTCCCATTTTGGTGATGAAATAGCAGCAGTCCTCGTCGAACCGATCGTCGGCAATTTCGGCATCGTGGAGCCCATGGAGGGCTTTTTGGAAGCAGTGAACGATATTGCGCATGATAACGGCTCCCTCGTCATCTATGATGAAGTCATCACCGCGTTCCGCTTCATGTATGGAGGCGCCCAGAACCTTCTCGGCGTCGAACCCGATCTGACTGCGCTCGGTAAAATCATAGGGGGCGGCACACCGATCGGCGCATACGGCGGAAGGAAAGACATCATGGAAAGCGTGGCCCCCCTCGGCCCCGCCTATCAGGCCGGTACCATGGCGGGGAACCCCCTCAGCATGGCAGCGGGCATCGCCTGCCTGGAGGTGCTTGAAAAGCCCGGTGTATACACCGAACTGGACCGCCTCGGCGGCATGCTCGAAGATGGCTTGATAGAACTGATAAATAAATATAGTATTAAAGCAACGATAAACCGCCTTGTCGGTGCATTGACAATCTACTTCACAGATGAGACGGTCACCAACTACACAATGGCCGAAGCAAGTGACGGCGAGCAGTTCGCAAAATTCTTCAATGGGCTGATACGAAGGGGCATCAACATCGCTCCATCAAAATATGAAGCCTGGTTCCTGACGACAGAACATACTGAAGAAGATATCAAAGAAACACTGTCCATTGTGGAGGAAGTATTCAAAAATGAATTTTAGGAGATGGTGCCGTGCGATTTGGTGCTAGAGTATTCAAAACCGGTGTAACAGTCGTACTTACATTATTCATCACCAACCTGCTTGGGCTCGAGCCATCGCTCATCGCAGCCATCGCTGCAGTGTTTGCACTCCAGCCCAATGTGCACCGGTCTGTCATGAGAACATGGGAGCAGTTCCAGGGCAACGCACTCGGTGCCGTATCGGCCATCGCCATGGTGCTGCTCTTCGGCAACAATGTCATCGTCATCGGACTGACCGTCATTCTGGTGCTCGCCATACTGCTGTTCTTCAATCTGCAGAGTGTCTCCACACTGGCTGTCGTGACGATGATCGCGATCATGGATGCCCCGACCCTCCTTGAAGATTCGACCACAGTCGATTTCCTCGAAGCGGCCGGCATCCGGTTTTCACTCGTCATGATCGGTGTGCTGTCGTCCCTCGTGGTGAACCTGCTGTTCATTCCGCCGAAGTATGAAACGAAGATGTACCACAACTGCTTCAATATCACGAGTGACATATTCAAATGGATCCGACTCGAACTGAACGCCGTCAGCGAATACCAGATCGTCAAAAAGGATATCGAATCGCTGCGGACACGTGTCGTCACCCTGGAGACGATGTACCTGTGGTACCGGGAGGAGAAGAACTACTTCAAGCGGAGCAGCTTTGCCGACGCACGGCGCAAGATCCTGTTCAGGCACCTGATCGCCTCGACCCGCCGTGCATTTGAACTGCTGAGGAAGCTGAACCGGTATGAAAATGACTATAATCACCTGGATGATGACTTCAAGTATCGCATCAGGCATGAGATGGATCAGCTCATGGCCTACCACGAACAGATCTTCATGAAGATCACCGAAAAGATCAGGCCCGAGGCCGCATTTGAAATCTATGAGAGCGATGAGCAATTCGAGCATTCCATGATGGATGATTTCGTCCGCCTCTATTATGAAGCGGATACCCCGGAAGAGAAGATCCAATATGAGAATATACTGGAATTCATCTCGTCCATACACGAATATTCCAATTCATTGGACCGCCTCGACCGGCTCGCTTCAAGCTTCTTCCGCTTCCACGCGGATAAGAACAAGATCAACATACAGGATGAAACACTGGATATATAAAAAACAGGCGCAGGGAAATCCCCTGCGCCTGTTTTATTTCCAGCCGTTGTTGTCCGCCGGCCTGCCCCGGAACCTGCTGACATGCGGGTTGCCTTTGACGATGAAGCGGTATGGATAATCCACCGCTTCCTTTTTGTTGTCTATGCCTATCCTTTTCGTCTCTTCGATTTCGAGCGGGACCCTGCCGGGCTTCAAAGTCAGGATGCCGTTGTTCAGTTCCATGCCATTGTGCAGTTCACGACGGATGCCGAGGGACTTGGTGAGCTTGCCCGGGCCATCCGTGAGGCCGGTCTCCCGGCCCCGCCTTTCAATCATGGTTTCCCTGCCGACATGGGGTTCGATGCCCCGGATGAGGATACCTTCAGGGTACGCCTTCTCCTTCGTCAATATATTCATGCAGTGATGGCCGTGCATCGTGTATACATAAATATGGCCGTAGTCGTTGAACATCATGCTGTTCTTCTTGTTCTTTTTGCCGCCGAATGTATGCGCAGCCCGGTCATCAAGTCCAAGGTATGCTTCCACTTCTGTAATGAATCCGCTTGTTTCCACCCCATCGATACATGTGATGATCTCGACACCGAGCAGTTTCCGTGCGGCATCCAATGTATCATCTGCCAAAAATTTTATGTCCAATGTATCAGCCATGATGACACCCTTCGCTTATAGATTCTGGATACTATAGAGTTTATAGTATTCCCCTTTTTTCTTCATCAGTTCTGCATGCGGTCCGGATTCCCGGATCTGTCCATCCACCATGACGAATATGCGGTCCGCATGGGTGATTGTCGAAAGCCTGTGGGCGACGACGATTGTCGTCCGGTTCTCGGAGAGTTCAAGCAGGGTATCCTGTATAATGCTCTCACTCTCCAGATCGAGTGCACTCGTCGCCTCATCGAGGATCAGTATCGGCGGATTCTTCAGGAAGACACGGGCAATCGCAATACGCTGCTTCTGCCCGCCTGAGAGTTTGACGCCGCGTTCTCCGACCTCCGTATCGTAGCCTTCGGGCAGTCCCATGATGAAGTCATGGGCATTTGCCCGCTTCGCTGCTCCAAGCACCTCTTCTTCTGTAGCTTCCGGACGGGCAAGCATGATGTTTTCCCTGATGGTGTCGGAGAACAGGATGTTATCCTGCATGACAAGCCCGACATTGTTCCTCAGGGATTCAATCGTATAATCCCTGATATCCGTCCCATCGAGCATGACTTTCCCCGAAGTGACATCATAGAACCTTGGAATGAGCGTCACCAGGGTGGACTTGCCGCCCCCGCTCATGCCGACGAAAGCAACGGTCTCTCCGCTTTTGACGTCAAAATTGATATGATCCAGTGCACTGGTGTCTTCGCCGTTATATCCGAATCCGACATCCCTGAATTCGATATTGCCGTCAGTATGCGTGAGTTCACGGGCACCCGGCCGGTCTTTGACATCGTACTTCTCATCGAACAGGTCGAACACCCTGTCCATCGATGCGATGCTCTGCGTCAGTGTCGTGGACGAGGATACCAGCCGGCGCAGCGGCCCATACAGCCTGTCGAGATAGGCGATGAAGGCGGCCAGCGTCCCTACTGTCAGATTGCCCTGGATGACCTGGTATGCACCATAGCCGACCACAAGCAGCGGTCCGATATCGGTGATCGTATTGACGACCGAAAAACTTTTGGCCGTCCACTTGGCATGATCTGTGGCCTTGTTCAGGAAATTGCCGTTCCTCTTGTTGAAGTGCTCCGCTTCATGTCCTTCTACCGCAAAACTCTTGATGACATTGATCCCCTGGATGCGTTCATGCAGGAAGCCCTGGACTTCAGCAAGTGCCTGGGACCTTTGCCTGGTCAAACTTCGCAGCTTGCCGAAGAAGTACCATACGCCGAAAATATAGAATGGAAAGATGATGATCGATACGAGTGTCAGTTCCCCGTTCAGGGTGAACATGATGGCAAGTGCAATGAGGATCGTCACAAGGTCGAGCCAGATGTTCATCAGTCCCGTCATTATGAAGTCCTTCGTCTGTTCGACATCATTGATGACGCGCGAAATGATCTCCCCCACTTTGCTGTTGGAGTAGAACTTTGCACTCAGCATCTGCAGGTGCCCGTACATCTTCTTCCGTATGTCATAGAGTATCTTGTTGCTCGTCCACTGGGCCAGATACTGTCTGAAGTATTCGACAGGCGGCCTGATGATGACGAATATGAAGGAGAAGATCAGGAGCACCTGGATCAGCATGTTTATCCTGTCTTCAGTCGTGAGTCCATCAGGCATGATGATATCATCAATCGTATACTTGATCAGAAGCGGCAGCAGCAAAGGGATGCCGAACTTCAGTATGCCGATGATGATCGTCAGGATGATCAGCCATTTATACGGTTTGACAAATTGCATATAACGTCTAATCACAAAAAAACTTCCTTTTCTTACATAAAAAACAACCAACCGGTTAAGTTGATTGATCTTTAGTATGATTTGTAATCATTATTGAAACGACCCTGCCAGACTTTTATGAAGTCGGGAGCAAATGGCCCTTTTTTCCTTTCGATCCATTGCTGAAGTACATCCACATTATGCCTGAGTATCTTGTCGATATCCTCCGGGTACTTCATGCGGCTCTTGTGAAGCTTGTATTCGTCTTCATCGAGCAGATGGTATTTGCCATCCGGATAGACTTTGATATCCAGGTCGTAGTCGATATATTTCAATGCTTCTTCATCATAGATGAAAGGGGATGACAGATTGCAGTAGTAGTACACCCCGTCTTCCCTGAACATGCAGATGACGTTGAACCAGTAGTCGACATGGAAATAGACGATTGCCGGCTCCCGGGTGACCCATGTGCGCCCATCACTTTCCGTGACGAGTGTCCGGTTGTTCCCTCCGATGACGACATGGTCCGTCCCTTTCAGGATGGTCGTCTCGGACCACACCCGGTGGATGCTTCCGTCATGCTTATAGCTCTGTATCTTGACCTTGCTGCCTTCTTTCGGTATGGATTCCAAACCCATATTCCACACCACCTTTAAAATAATACTTTTATATTATATCATAGGTGGGAATATATTCACATTCTTTCGGCCGGGACTTCAAATTGTTCATATATCTTCTGCATCGCCCTGCTCATCGGCAGGCCCCCCACATCTTCCAGCGGTACGAAATCGGGATGCCGATCCCGGGTGTGGAGCACATATCCTTCCATGTACCAGACCTGATGGGTGAAAACATGCTTCCCGCTGCCGACATGCCGCCCGGATGTATCAATGGACAGCTGGAGGTCCTCCTCTATCGACTCGACAGACGTATCCACATCATACTTGGGCAGTTCATACATCCCCTGGAGCAGTGTGCCCTCCTGCTTCCTCAGCAGAATCTCATTCCGGTCGTTCAGGATGAAATATACATTATAGTAGATTTCGTTCTTTCTTTTCGCCTTCTTCTTGACCGGCAGCTCCGATACGATGTTCCGACTATAGGCTTCACAATGCTCCTGTACCGGGCACATGATGCATTTGGGCGCCCGCGGAGTACATATGGTCGCTCCGAGCTCCATCAGTGCCTGATTGAAATCCCCCGCTTCAAGCGGAATGATCTCCTCTATCCGCTTCTTGATGTCCTTCTGTACAGACGCCCGTGCCACGTCCCTGCCGTCTGCATCAAGGCGTGATATGACGCGCAATACGTTTCCATCCACTGCAGCAAGCAGGTGGTTGAATGCGATGCTCTGCACAGCACCCCCGATATAGGGGCCCACCCCCTTCAGATTGAAAAACGTCTCCGGACGCTCGGGGACGGTGGAATTGTAGTTATCCCTCACCTCTTTCACAGCGGCGTGGAAATTACGGATCCTGTTGTAGTAGCCGAGCCCTTCCCAGTCTTTGAGCAGCGCCTCTTCATCCGCTTCTGCCAGGCTGTCTATATCCGGATATTTGGTTATGAACTTCTCGTAATAGGGTATAACAGTAGTGACCTGGGTCTGCTGGAGCATCACCTCGCTCAGCCATATCCGATACGGGTCCCTCGTCTGCCGCCATGGCAGCGTTCTTTTGTTGGACTGGTACCAGTCCAACAGGTTATGATTGAATTCTGAACTTTCCAGCATGAATGACACCTTCCTCTGCTTGATTATTCCATTTGAACGGGGAGAATGAACATGGATACTTTAACACATACATTAATGGGGGGGACAATCGTCGGCCTTGCTGCCATCGATCCTTCCATCGACCCCATTTCCGTCGGTTTCATTACAACTGTAGTCGGTGCTTCGCTTGTACCTGATATAGATACGGTCATGAAAATGAGAAATAACGCAGTCTACATCACCCACCACCGGGGCATCACCCATTCGCTGCCATTTACATTTTTCATCTGGCCAGTGCTCCTTACTGCACTCAGTGTGCTTCTGTTCGACCTGCCTGCACTGAACATGTACCTGTGGATTCAGTTTGCGGTCTTCCTCCATGTATTTGTGGACATATTCAATTCGTACGGCACCCAGGCGATGCGGCCCATCAGTCATACATGGATTCAGCTCAGCGTCATCAACACGGTGGATGTACCAATCATCGTCATGCATGTACTCTACTTCATCCTATGGTATTTCGGGGCGGCACCGGTGCCCCTTTTCATCGCCCTCTATATGGTGCTCTTCATATACTACATGATCAGGGTCATCATGCAACGCTCCATTACGGCAAGGGTGGACAGGCGGTTGCCGAATGAGTATGTGACCCGCACATTCTGCATGCCGACCATCCATTTCTTCGAATGGCGGATTGTCGTGGTGACACAGACCGCCTATTATGTCGGACGCAGTTTCCGGGGAAACATCATATTCTATGACCGCTTCAACAAAAGCGGTCCGTTGGACGAGGAGAAGTTCCTGAGCATCAAGGAGGATCCGAACTTCAAGGCCTTCACCTTCTTCTCATCGATCTACACCTATGAAACCCAGGAAATATCCGAAGACCAGGAGGAAATCAGGTACATCGACCTGAGATACCTGAAGGAAGGCCACTATCCATTCGTATGCATCATGCTGTTGGACAAGAATACCAATGAAGTGCTGCACAGCTATACGGGATGGGTCTTCTCAGAAAGCAAGCTTCAAAAGAAATTGCTGAACAGCTGATGCAAAGACAAAGCGACTGGGCTATTCGCCCGGTCGCTTTTTTAGATGGTGGTATATCGAGAACTTCATTTTGCTGTAGTATTCGAACATCCACAAGTAGAGGAGGACGATCTGCGCGAAAAACAGTATGTCATGCGGCAGGCGGTTGATATTCCATGAGATGTGCACCGAGTTTGCCTGGAGGCCATTGATGACATAGTAGAACGGGTTCAAACTGAGCAGATGCTGCAGCCATGGGGAAATGTTTTCAGGCAGATACAGGACCGGTACCGAGATCACCAGTATGATGAATACAAAAATATTCACTGTTCCGATCCTGTCCATCTTCACTGAAAGATACATCAGTGTAAACGGAATGATCAGGAGCATCCCGAGCAGTACATAGTACAGCAGTGTGAATATGTCTATCAGCCAATCATCGATGACCAGTGCGGTGAGCGCACTGTACAGCACGACATACATGAGAAAAATGAAAGTCTGAAATACGATTGTCGGAAGTATGCGCATATAGAGTGGTATGTAGCTCACCTTGAGTACCGAATCCTTATAGAATGCCGTGTTCTTGTTCAGCACCGTCATGCTGAACAGCCATACGGATGCCATCAGTCCCACCAGTGTGTACAGATATTCCATGACGCCCCCGGTATCCACCAGCGGCATCGAAACAAGCAGGAATACGAGTCCGATCGTGTAGATCAGAAGCGGTGTAAGGTTGTGTGCGGAAAAATAGGCCGTCTGTTTGAAGAAGTGGCGGAACAGATATTTCATTTTGTAATTCATAGCACCTCTCCTAACGCTGTATATATAGCCATGTCTGATTTGATGCATCGAGGATCATATAGCCATCGGGCAATCTGAATATCACATCTTCTGTCGTTATGCCGAAAGCCTCATACATGCCATCGATGCCCCGGGCCGGGAAAGACATCGAGAATACAAGGCCATCCCTGAACTGGTAGGAGATCGGTATGCCTGAAAGTTCAGCATGCCTGTCGCTTGAGGCGGACAGGTTCATGCTCTCAGTCACTGCGCCCGATTCCCTGTTCATGACCCTTGAATAGTACAGGTAGTTGTTCTCGAATACTTCGTCCGTATAGGGCAATAACGCCTCGAGCGTCGTTTCAGGGTACAGGCTCGCCGGGTTGAAGTAGATGAAGGATGAGGCATCCATCTCCACCGTCGTTTCACCGTCTACGATGGTATATGTCCCCTCTTCCCTGTCACTCACCTGGAGGAGCGACATGTAGGGGTGGCTTTCCCCATTCACTTCGAGACTTTCTTCGGCGTTTACAGCGTAGGCGATGCGGTCATCCACTTCCGTTTCCGGGACGGCGACGGTCTGTTCCTGCCCCGTATTTGCCGAGCCCGTAAACGATATATCCATGAATATCACGACGCTCGCCATCAGCATCGTAAACATCAGGACAAGGGACAGGATGATCTTCCTTATGTTCAGACCATCAATCGGACTCGCCTGTTTCCTGCTGAGACGCTTCAGACCATGTGCATACCTTCCATACTCATTTATATTACGCTTCCACTCGAGGTCGAACTGTGCCTCTTCGTCCACACTCTTGAGCTGGCTTTTCTGCTTCATATAGGTATTATATTGCGTGATTCCCTGCTTGACACTGCCGTCATAGCGTATCTGTCCGTAGCTCAGCCATAGGAAATAGTTGGCCAGGGACTCGATCGGTTCTATGCTGCTCTCAAGCAGGAGTACACCGCGCTCCTTGTCCTCCTGCCCATTAATCGTGGATTTGAACACAGCAGTATCCTGGCTTTTCAGATGCCGGTACATGTTGCAGTAGACGATGATTTCAGCATCAGTGAACCTGGACAGCTCCAGCAGGATCAGGGCGATGTCCCTCCGTGTCAGCTCCCTGACCGGAGTGGACCAGTACTTTCTGAACAGCGGCTGGGCCACGATCTGGCCGACCGCTTCTTCGACATCCTCCGTCCTCATATACTCATCCAATATTTCAAAGACGAAGATGTTCAAAGGATGCGGATGGTTGATGTGGTCGAGGACATCCAGGCTCAGAATTGAGCTGTCCGTCTTTATCCTCCCCTCTTTGGGATCCAGGCTGCCATTGACCATCTCTTTCAGATAGTGCAGTGTCCTGTAGTCTGAGAGGATGCCGAGCACTTCCCCCTTGTAGAGGTGGAAGGTGACGTCTTTAAGCAGCAGACCTTCCTCCCTGCCGAGCATCCGGTCGGCGAATTTCTTCGATTCCTTGGCATATGTCAGGTTCAGTGCCCTGAGTAGAATGATGTTCTGCATCCAATCATCCCCTCTTGTTCAGCTGCAGCATGCTGACAGGAATGGCTGTCTCTTTCTCTTCTCCTCCGACGAAGAATCCCCAGACAAAGGTGCCCTTGATGTATTCCACTTTGAAATAATGGTTTTCGTTGCTGATGATCTTATAGATTTTACCCGGCTCGATCAGCGAGAGGTCGATGAAATAGCTTTCGGCTATGAGTACCTGGCGCTCAAGGACCCTGTATTCATTTTCGACACCCAGCATCTCCGCTTTCCTCATCGCTTCCCGCTTCTCTGCAATATACGCTTCAAGTTCACGTCTCGTCATAGTGTTCAAAGGTCTCATCATCTATACCGCCTAACTTTTCCTGGATCAGATCATAGCCATACCCTTTCCTCATGAGCGCCTGTATCAGCTTCTGCTTCAGGGCATGGCCTGTTTCCTTTTTCCGGTATTTATTTAAGTATTTCTCAAAATCCTTGTCGAAATGCGAAGTTTCGTCAAAATCATCTTCAAAATCGATCATTCCGACATGCTCCTTGCCATATCCTTTCTGGTACAGCTTCTCAGCCAGCTTCATCCTGAACTGGCGATAGGATCCTTTGTGCCTCTTCAGCTGCTTGTCTTTGAGCTTGTTCATGCGCCCGGCATCCACTTCCCCGCTGAAAGCGTCCACATTCTCCCTGATGATCTCCTCATCGATGCGATGCTTCTTCAGTTCCCGCTCCAGCGCAAAAGGTCCCTTGTCCGTCGTGGCCACCATGGTGTTTTTCAGCGCTTTGGCATAATTGGCGTCATTGACATACCCTTCCTCCCTGAGTCTGAGGATGGTCCTGTCGATCATTTCGGGATGATAGTCATCTGCCAGGTACTTCCTCATCTCCGACTCGGAACGCAGCTTGTAGCTGATATAGCCGAGTGCTTTGACATAGGCCTGGTCATACTGGATGGCCTCAAGCACCTGCTGGTATTCATCCGATTCAAGCACGCGTTCCGGAATCAGCCGGTACTTCACCACCGACTCCTCATGTGCCTTGAATGAAGTACCGTCATCCATGTGTATTTCATACATGCTGTTTTTCAGAAGCGCCACTTTCTTTATCTGCATCCGATCCCTCCTAGTCAAAAAGATCTGTCGCAAAGAACTCCCGCAGTGCTTTGGAGCGTTCCCTTCTGTGACGACGGTGCTCCGAACGTTCTTCTCCTGTTTCATCGAGCCATTTCAGGCGCTCGTTATCGGGGATCAGCCCCGGCACTTCCAAGGGGTTGAGGTCATCATCCAGTGCAACGAAAGTGAGGAAGCTGAAAGCGGCAAGTTTCTTGTCGGTACCGTTCTCAAGCGTCTCCTTCGACACTTTGACCAGAATTTCCATGGACGATTTTCCCGTATGGGTCACGAGCGCTTCGAGGATGACCACGTCCCCCAGATGGATGGGTTCCAGAAAATCGACCGAGTCTATCGAAGCCGTCACCACCTTCGACCTCGAGTGACGGCGTGCAGCAATCGCTGCAACGTCATCTATGTATGCCATCAGCCTGCCTCCGTAAAGCGTGTGATGGTTGTTCGTATCCGGTGGCATGACATTTGACGTCTTCACCGTATAGGATTCCGACATTTTCTTTTCCATATTTTTTCCTCCATTCCAAGCACTACTATAATAGCACATTTTCGGCACTAAAAAAGAAGGGATAATCATTATCCCTTCCTGAATTTTTCCTATTGGAAACTGCTAGTCCTGACGCTCCAGCGCCTCTTCCGGTGTATCAATCACGAGCGCATCCTTGCCTGGAAGCGCCTTGGACAGGAAGTGGTGGAGCACCAGGGCAAATGCAAAGATGGCAAAGAGAAATGCCAACATTACCAGAAACATCATTAAGAAACTCATGAAAAACCCTCCTATGGTACTTTTCCTATTGATTATATTTTAACATAAAAGGCCGCACTTGTACTATGGTAATTTAAAACGCCCAGTTGCCCTTTTCGAATACTTTCTCTTCCTCGCCTTCATCGGTGATGCCGTATATGTTCAATTGATTGGAACCGATCATGAAGTCGACATGGGTGATGGAATCGTTGAGGCCTGCTTCTTCCAGTTCTTCGCGGGACATGGACTTGCCCCCTTCGATGCAGAATGCATAGGCACTGCCAAGGGCGATATGGCAGGATGCATTCTCATCAAACAGAGTGTTGTAGAATAATTTACCCGCATTGGATATCGGTGAATCATCCGGCACAAGCGCCACTTCACCCAGGCGCCTCGCACCTTCATCCGTATCAAGAATATTCTTGAGCACTTCATATCCCCTGCCCGCTTCGAAGTCCACAACTTTGCCATCCTTGAACGTCAGCTTGAAATCATCGATCACATTGCCGCCATGACTGAGCGGCAGCGTGTTGGAGACATGGCCATCCACCCGTGTCCTCTCCGGTACACTGAACACTTCTTCGGTCGGCATGTTCGCCATGAACTTCTCGCCGTCCGCGTTCAGGCTGGAGGCACCGGCCCACAGATGCCCCTTCGGCAGACCGATTGTAAGGTCCGTCCCCGGTGCTTCATATCTGAGGGCACTGTACTTCCTGCCATTCAGGTAGTCGACCTTTTCATGAAGTGTTTCGTCATGCTTCTGCCATGCGGATACAGGATCTTCGAGGTCTGCACGGACAGTATAGAAGATAAGGTCCATCAGCGCGTCGACAGCTCCCTCATCGTCCTTGTCGGGAAAGACCAGCTTCGCCCACTCGACAGAAGGATAGCCTGCCACGCACCAGCTGTGATAATCCGACTGGATGCGGTTGGAGAAATCTTTGAAGGCCCGGCCTGAGGCCACCTGCATTGCCTGCAGCTTCTCGGGATCCGCATCCTTCAACAGCTCAGGGGAAGAGGAAGTGATGCTCAGGAATCCGGCCTTTTCGTCGGAATAGAACATCCGTTCATCGATCGACCACTGATGTATCGTACTCAGTTCCTCCTTCGACTGGTACTCGGCGTGCAGCTGGGTCAGCCTGTCATCGGACAGTACGACCTTCACTTCCTTCGCCCCTTTCTGATAGGCCTTCTCGGTTACGAGCCTGATCAGCGGCAGCGCATCCTGTGCGCCCCTGATGAAGACGCGGCCATCACGTTGGACGTTGAGTCCGACATCCACCAGAAGATCTGCATATCTTGCAAGTTTCGCTTCAAATTGTGTCATATGTATTTCTCCTTTACTTTCTCAGTTTTGACAGCTCTTCGATGATCGCCGACTGCTCGATGGCCGTTATCTGGTTCCTGCCCGTCACCATTTCATGTATCTCCCTGATCTCCTCCGTATTTTCATCATCGAAATCATCCGGATTGAAAAGCCCCTTGTTTACTACATTCAGCGATTCTTCTATATCCTTCAGCATATCTGCCTTATTCATTTGAATTCCTCCATACCAATATATTAAATGTCATTACAATAGTATCAAAGTTCCCATGATAATAAAATTTATAATCCAATAATTCGGCGAATAAAGTTTGAAGTTGGTTTAGAATGGTTATAAGCAACTATAAATCACACACAAAGGAGAATTCTACATGGAAAACAAATTGATACCTGCCGTTCTTATTGGAGCGCTAGTAGGTGCTGGACTCAGCCTGATTGACAAAAATACAAGGAACTCTGTACTCAGCCGCTCGAAGGACTTGAAATACTATGCCCAGAACCCGGATGAAGCGAAGGAGAAACTTTCCTCGGATTCCGGACAGTCTTCAAAATTGCAGTCATTGAAGGATGAAGCAATGTTCTGGAAGGAAACAATCGAAGAAATCAGACAGAACAACCCTGAACTGGAAGAATCCATCAAGGATGCGAAAGACACATTCCAGAAGAAGCGTGAACAAAAGCAAGTGAATCAATAATTATCAAGTGAATCAATAATTATATGGAAGGGCTGACATCGGTTAGCCCTTCCGTTTTTAAAGGAGTGAGGATATGGCTAATAAATCGAGCAGTTCGGACTATCTGAATCAGGCCAAACAGGAAAATAAAGAAGAAAAAGCCAAAAAGTCGAAAAACAAGAGTGGAGAAACTTTCGTCGAAGACGTAGAGTTCAAATCCAAGACTTCCAAGAAACCCGATGAAGCCTTCTACGTTTCGAAAATCAACAAGCCTGCCAAGTATAAGGAAAATCCAAACTTCTTCCAAAGTCTCATGTTCCAATTTTCAAAGGATAATACATCCGGGATGGCAGCCCAGCTTGCATACTATTTCCTATTGGCAATCTTCCCGCTATTGATCTTCCTGCTGACACTGGTGCCACTGTTCCAGATCGACCAGCAGATGATTACACAATTCATACAGGATTATGCACCATCACAGATTTCCGACATGCTCGAAGGCGTCATTTCCGACGTCATGAGCGGTTCCAGCGGCGGCCTGCTCTCGGTCGGTCTGATTGTGACGTTGTGGTCTGCATCGAACGGCATGACCGCGCTCATGAATTCCTTTAATGTCGCCTATGATGTCGAAGACAACAGGAACTTCTTTGTAGCGAAATCATTATCCATAGTATTTACGATCATTCTTTCATTATCCGTATTACTTACTTTCGTATTGATCGTATTTGGAGAACAGATCGGCAACCTCATGTTCGGAACCATCGGGCTGGATCAGCAGTTCCAGACGGTATGGAGCTGGGTAAGAAGTCTGCTTCCTGTACTGCTTGTGTTCATCGTCTTCGTCGTCATCTATACGACAGCCCCGAACATCAAGCTGCAGATCAAGGCGGTCATACCAGGCGCCATATTCACGACAATCGCCTTCCTGCTCGCTTCATGGGGATTCAGCATCTATACTTCCAACTTCAGTAACTACAACGCAACATACGGTGCTATCTCTGGTGTCATCATTCTGATATTATGGTTGTATATCACCGGGATCATCATCATACTCGGTGCCCAGATCAACGCCATTATGCATAAGCGTGCAATGAGAAAACAAAGAGAGGGAAATGCGAACAATGAGTCTACTGCATGATCTGCTTGAATTCAACGAACAGTTTGTAAACAGCAAGGAATACGAGAAATATGTAACGACCAAATCACCGGACAAGAAGCTCGTCCTCATCTCCTGCATGGACACGCGCCTTACGGAGCTTTCGACGAAAGCCCTTGGCCTGAAAAATGGAGACATCAAGCATATCCAGAATGCCGGCGCGGTCATCTCCCATCCATACGGGAGTACAATGCGCAGCATACTCGTCGCCGTCTATATGCTCGGTGCCGATGAAGTCATGGTCATGGGACACCACGACTGCGGATTCGGTGCACTGAAACCCGAACCGATGATCGACAACATGAAGCAGCGCGGCATCACCGAGGAGACTTTCGAGACGCTTGAGCATTCGGACATAGACATCACAAATTGGCTGAAAGGTTTTGACAGCGTCGAAGAGAGCATCACGGAAAGCGTTGGAAAGATCAAGCATCATCCCCTGATGGTTGCTGATGTTCCTGTCCATGGTACGGTCATCAATCCTGAAAACGGGAAGGTCGACCTTGTCGTCAATGGATACAAAAGCTAGACGAATCAATTCCCTCTGCCTGAGCTTCATGTGTTCAGACAGAGGGAATTTCTTATGCTGAAAATAACGGAATATTCAACTAAATGGTTTGTAATTTAGGCCGAAAAGAGTATAATGTAACTAAAGGAGGGGATAATGATGACCATGGACAAAAGAGGTAGTCAGAACGTTGATGTGGACCGTATGATCAATGAAGGCGGGGGCGGCTTCCTGCACTACTTCGATGACGAACATCATGAGATTGAAACTCCCCAACCGGATGACACTGATGACGCTGTGTCTCATCCAGAAGAGAACGAAGCTTCACCAGAGTATAAAGAAGCCGGCTGATAGCCGGCCGCCGGGAGAAGATCGTCCTACCGCAAAGAAAGCGTGGCATACTGCTGTATGCCACGCTTTCTTATTTTCTAGTCTTCAATCAGTGTCAGCAGTTTCGGTCCTTCTTTTGTAACAACAATCGTATGTTCTTTCTGGGCAACATAGCTGCCATCCTTTGTTTCAAATGCCCAGTCGTTCTTGCCATCTGTGACAAAAGCGGCTTTCGAGGAGATGAAAGGTTCCACTGCGATGACCATGCCTTCCCTCAGCAGTTCGCTGTTTCCTGGTTCATAGTAGTTCATTATATGCTTCGGTGCATCGTGGAGACTTTTTCCCACACCATGCCCTGTGAGGTTCTTGATTACCGTCAGACCGTTCTGCCTCGCCACTTTGTGCACGGCGCGTCCAATCTGGCTGACTTTGGTGCCGGGCTTGATCTTCTTCAAGGCTTCCTCGAATGATGCCTCGCACACGTCCACAACTTTTTGCTTCAATGGATCTGTGGATGTACCAACGACAAAGGATACGCCGGTATCTGCGAAATAGCCATTCTTCTTGGCAGATACGTCGATATTGACGATATCCCCTTCATTGACGACACGATTGCCTGGAATGCCGTGTGCGACCTCTTCGTTCACACTGATACATGTGTAGCCTGGAAATTCGTATTCACTGATCGGTGCACTTTCGGCGCCCATCTCTTCAAGGAGCCTGCCCCCAAGATCATCGATTTCCTTCGTCGTCATTCCCGCTTTCGTCGTTTCGACAAGTTCCTTCAGCACTTTGCCGCAAATCTGCCCGATTTCTTCGAGCTGCTTCATTTCTTCATCAGTTTTAATGATCATTTGCTACCCTACTTACTTTAAAAATTTTTCTTCTATCAATTATTATAACAAACTCTTCGTGCTATACTAGATTGTATACTCAAAATTATTGAAAGAAGTATGAATATGAAATTTGACATCCGTAAAATCATCGGTCCAAGAATCATAAAAACGGGACTATCAACCTTTCTGACGGCCCTGATCTGCATGGCGCTCGACCTGCCGCCGATCTTCGCCGTCATCACGGCAATCGTCACAATCGAACCGACGGCGTATGCCTCCCTGAAAAAGGCATATGTACGTTTCCCGGCATCCATCATCGGTGCCTTCATTGCGGTCGCGTCCCTGTACATCTTCGGCGAGAATGCATTCACCTATTCTCTGGCAGCGACACTGACCATCCTCGTCACATATCGGCTGAACCTGCATTCAGGCGTCCTGGTTGCAGCCATTACTGCAGTCGCCATGGTGCCTTCGGTGCAGGATGCCTATATCTTCAATTTCCTGTCCAGACTGGCAACCACGACCATCGGCCTTGCGACAAGCACCCTGATCAACTTTCTGATACTGCCGCCGAAGTATGCCGGGCAGATAGAGGAGATTACAAAATCGACGACCAGGCAGACCCATAGTCTTTTGATCCAGAGGCTCCGGGAACTGATTGCCGGCAACTATGAATCGGATAGGAGCGAGAGGGCATATACCAAAGTACAGAATGCCATCACCGATGCCGAAAAACTGCTCAAATATCAGCAGGATGAATACCGGTATCACAAATCGAATCGTGAAGAGATGCGCCTGATGAACCAGCTGGAGCGCGAGCTTCAGTTCAAAAAGCTCTATTTCACCCATCTCGGCAACCTGATCTATCTGCCTGAAGACATCTCGATGAAATTCACTTCCCAGGAAACGGCGGCAGTCGAAGAGATCATCGACTACCTCAACCGTGATCTTGACGAACTGACGATGACCAATTCCGCCGTCCGCTTCATCAGACGCCATATCAGGGATCTGGATGAAGAGGTGGATGCCTTCAAGATCCATATCCTCTACGAAATCATCATCATCTATCAGATGGTCGTGCAGCACCATAAGGCAGGTGCCAGTGCACATAAAAAGGTGCCGACCAACAGCCGGCCCAAAAATAAAACTACATGAAGTCGTAGATTGTCAAGTTGCGGTATGTCCTGTCAGAAAGCTGCGACACAGTCACCCCGATGAGCCTGATGGGCACATCGGGGTCTTTCAGTTCATGATAGAGGCTATAGGCATAACGATACACCTCGTCTTCCGTAAAGACCGGATTGTTCGTCATCATCTGCCTGGAATGCGTAACATAGTCTGCCGTCTTCATTTTGACGGTGACCACCTTTCCTGCATATTGTTGCAGTTCGAGCCTGTCACTCACCTTATGGCACAATTCCCCAATCACCCTCAATATTTCCTCATCGTCATTGATGTCATAATTGAAAGTCGTCTCTTTCCCGATCGACTTTCTGATCCGTTCGACCTTGAGTTCGGAGGTGCCGAGGCCCCTGGCCTTCTGATGGAGGCTCGACCCCTTCTTCCCGAACTGCTGGATGAGCGAAGCTTCACTCCATTGGTACAGGTCCTCCCCTGTATGGATGTCCAGTGATTTCATCTTTTCTTCGGTCACACGCCCCACTCCGGGGAAATCTCCGATATCAAGACCAAAAAGGATGTCCTGTACATTATCGTAGTGGATGACCGTCGTACCGGCCGGCTTGTTCATGCCCGAGGCGATCTTGGCCAAGTATTTATTGTATGATATGCCGCTTGATGATGTGAGGCTTGTCGCATCAAAAATATCCCGCTGTATATCCAGTGCCACCGACTGTGCTGAACGATCCCTTGAAACGAGGTGGGTGATGTCCAAGTATGCTTCATCCAGTGACAGGGGCTCCACTATTTCAGTATAGGAAAGGAAGATGTCCATGATCTGTTTTGAAACCGCCTTGTACTGGTCGAACCGTGGCCTGACATATATACCATCCGGACAGAGCTTGTACGCCTGCTTTGTCGGCATCGCCGAGTGCACACCGAATTTCCTCGCTTCGTAGCTCGCTGTCGCCACCACACCCCGGCTTGCGGACTTGCCGCCGACGATGACCGGTTTCCCCCGGTATGACGGATTGTCACGCTGCTCCACCTGGGCATAGAAAGCATCCATATCGATATGAATGATTCTTCTCTCCATAGCATCCACCTGTTTAAAAAATATTTGCCTAAATTATAACATAGAACGAACAGACGTTCCTATCATGAATCTGCAGGATAAGCTTCATACATCGTCATGCCGACTTCGGTGTCTTCCACATATTCCATATTCCGGTGCTTCATTATAAGATACACATAGTAGAAGTCGCCCGCACAAGCACCCGTATGGAGTGCCAGCAGATATTTGTAGGCCCCGTGGGGCACTGTGAACATCATGATCAGCATCACAGAAGTGATGACGACGAATGGCATCAGGATCACGATCACGAACTGCCTTCTCGTAAATATCTCCCCCGGCGCTGTGGCATAGAACAGTCCAGACTTGTAGCCGAACCGCACCCTGCCTTTGGGCGCGAAGAGTTTGAAGAACAGGCCATGGATGCCTTCATGCATGGTGATGATCGCAAACAGGATCGCCATAATCAGGAGGACCGCACCGACGACACCGAAATATTCCATTCCGATCAGAGCGGACCCTGCACCATCGACCAGGAAGAGGTCCATAAGGTAGAACGCTATGAAGGACAGAATGGTGATTGATATGGACAGGATATTCAACACCTTCATGGCAGACGTGTCCTTGAAGATGTCGAGTACATATTTGTTTTCCAATATCCCTCCCCCTTTCAAAAGCACTGTAACACAACCGGCACAAATAATGTTAGACTAACCTATAAATGATATCGTCCAAACAACTGACAGGAGTGAATCAAATGGCAAGTTTTACAATCGTCGGCGGCGGCATCGCCGGTGCCTCGACAGCCTATCATCTGGCCAGCTCGGGACACCAGGTCACAGTATATGACCGCGCCGATACCGGCCAGGCTACAGATGCCTCCGCCGGAATCATATGCCCCTGGGTCAGCCAGAGAAGAAACAAGAAATGGTACCGTCTGGTCAAGGAAAGCGCCAAATACTATCCTGATTTCATTGCACGGCTCCAGGAGGAGACGGGGCTCGATACCGGCTACCGGCGGGAAGGATCGATCAGCCTGTTCAAGGATGACCACATACAAAGTCTCGCCTACGACAGGATCCGGTCAAAACAGCCGGATGCACCGGAGATGGGTGAGGTCCGCATGGTCTCGAGGGAAGAAGTGAAGCGGATGCATCCACACCTGACCGGCCTCTACCCTGGCGTATTCGTCGAAGGCGGCGGACAGGTGAAGGGGGCCAGCCTGCTCAAGGCGTTGAGGGCAGGGTTCCTGAAACATGGCGGCCAATGGATCACTGCAGATTTCGATGCTGAAAAGGCCGAAGGCACCGTCATCTATGCCACAGGTGCATGGGGCATAGAACAGGATACAGATCCGAAAATCCGCCATCAGCGGTCGGAAGTTCTGCATTTCAGACTCAAGGATGGAAACAATGAAAACCACACCCCTGTCGTCATGGCCCTCGGTCCAATCTATATCGTCGAGATGGGCATGAACCAGTACGCAATCGGTACAACACATGAGGATACCGAGAGCTTCTCGGCAGAACCTTCCGAGGAGAACTATGAATACCTGCGGGGACTCGCCCACCGCTACTTCCCCGATTCCGAAATCGAAGATGTCAAAATGATGGTCGGGCTCAAGCCCTATACACGGGACTTCCTGCCTTTCCTCGGCCATATAGAAAAAGACGTTTTCGTCATCAATGGCATGGGAGCGACCGGTCTGACGGCGAGCCCCCTCGTCGGCCGGGAAGTCGCCAGGCATCTGAACGGTGAAGGAACGACGCTCGACATAAGCGACTACTCATATATTTAAAGGCAGAGTGCATCTGCCTTTTTATTTTCCGTGGATTTGTGAGAAAAGTGAAAGAACTTTGGCAAAGTAAATTGATTTGTCATATAATTAATGAATATATTGGTTGACCTTGTCCATACATATTTATCGTGAAAGCAGGTATTACATTGAATATCCTATATAATCAGACCATATTAAGGAACTTCTTCTACATATATGCCGTCCTGTTCATCCTTTTCCTCATCTATTTCTTCAGCGGCATCGGGGCGCTTGGACGATTCGTGGACTATCTGGCCGTCGGCGTGCTCATCGTCTCCTGGATCTTCAGCTCCAGGCTGTTCAAACTGATCGGGGGTCTCTTCATTGCAGCGGGCATCCTATTCACTCTGACAGCCGGCGGGAGCATCGGGACGATCATCAGCAATACGACAAGCAACCTCCCCCTGCTGCTTTTCTTCAGCACCCTGCCATGGATCGGTACAGTCGTAAAGGTCGGCGGCCTCGATGAAAGCATTACAGAGATGATACAGGATAGGGCGAACAGGGTGGAGAAGATCTATGGCAGAAGCGTCATCACCTCCTACTTCCTTGCGGTCTTTTTGAACCTGTCTGCCATCTACATCATCCAGCAGGTCCTGCGCGAACTGTTCAAAAAGACGACGGTCGGATTCAGGAATGAGTTCATCATCAAATCCACCCTCCGGGCATTTGCGCTTGCCGTCATATGGAGTCCGCTCGAGGTCATCGTCGGTCTGACGGTCGACTCGACAGGCGTCTCCTACTTTACGCTCTTCCCGTGGCTGCTGACGACATCAATAATCGTCGGTCTGACCGAAGTCTTCCTGACCCGGCGCGAGTTCAACGACATCACACTCGATGCGCCGTTCAATGAAATAGACCGCCAGGCACTCGGACGGTCCATCATAAAAATGGTCATCCTGCTGATCAGTTTCCTCAGTGTAGTGATGATCTTCAATATGAACTCGGATCTCGGGTTCGTCATGACGGTCGCACTGATCATCATCCCGTTCTCCTTCGTCACGGCATTCGTCATGAAACGCTTCCCCATATTCATCAGGACAGGGTGGGCTACATGGAAGAACCACAACAACCATCTTCAGAACTTCTCGGTGCTCTTCCTGTCACTCGGCATCTTTTCCGGCGGCTTCAACAGCAGCAGCGTGCCGGGTATGATGCAGCAGGTCTTCGGCTATGTCGATTCGTTCCTCATACTGATCCTTCTGCTCATCATGTTCGTCATCTATGGACTCGCAATGTTCGGCGTCCACCCCGTTGCAACACTCGCCATACTGGCGGAAGTGCTCGTCCCGGTCATGACCCCGGAGAATGTCCTCTCCATCGGCATAGTGATGGTCGTCTGCGGCATGGGCATATCCGCTGCCGCCCCCTACGGCATCAATGCCACCATGACCGCCCAGAGCATGGGCATCAATCCCTACAGGATCACGAAAATGAACATGGGCTTCTCGCTCAGGATGGGCCTGACCGGCATACTGATCGCAATGATCGCCCTCATGATATGAAAAAAAGGAATCCAAGGATTCCTTTTTTTCATGCCTATATCAGATAATGGAAAAGCACCGTGAAGATGAACAGCAGCAGATAGCCGAATATCATCAGGTTGAAAAGCCCCACGATGCCGAGTATGACCATCTGCCATCTCCTATACATCTTGATGAAGCCCAGCAGCTTGTATCCAATCAGCATCATGAATGGAATCACATAAAGATAGGCGAAGATCAGTATCCGCCGGGCAGCCTCCCCGCTGACATCCATTGTGGCAATCAGGATGAGGCTGATGATAAACAGCACGGTGATGAATGAGAAGTATCCGAGAATCCCCCTTCTCCTCCTGGGTTCCTCCTTCCGCGCCATCAGATATGTAGAAAGCAGTATGCCCGCCATGTATAGGATGCTCAAAAAATAGATCATGCAGCTTTCCTCCTTTTTAGCGGACCATCCCGACCCGCCCGTGAACAATCCAGTACGATTATACCATTTTTCACAATTAAAAACGGGAAGCATGGATGCTTCCCGTCCGTTCATTCGTTTTTTATTTTGTTGTGCCTTTGAGCTCCACTTCGATGCCATCACGGGACATCTTGGAGTATGGGCATAATTCATGCGCGTCTTCCACATATTGTTGGGCTTTGTCCTGCTCCACTCCATCGAATTCCACTTCGATCTCAGCTGAGAGCTTGAAGCCGCCGTCCGATTCGTCCTTCAAGAGTCTTGCCGTCGCTTTGACCACACGGTCGGCATTTTCCTCTTTCGCCTTCTTCAGAACACCATCAAGCGCACTGTTGAAGCATGCACTGTATGCTGCTGCGAAAAGTTGTTCCGGGTTCGTTTCCTTAGTATCTTCTCCCGACATCTGCTTCGGTTGCTTGACATTCATTGAAAATGAATTGTCTTCACTATGAACTTCGCCTTCTCTACCGCCAGTGTTGATCATTGTTACCTCATATAAAGGTTTCATTAAAGCTCAACTCCTTTTATAGTCTATCTACATTGTATTGGAGTTTCGCCCGACTATCAAATAAACTGATTGATGATTCTGACAAGGGATAATCCGCCTTCGTTTGGCATTATTTTTTATAGTTGTAGTGCGGGATGCCTTCCCATCTTTCCTTCATGTAGTGGGCCGCCATCTTAGGTTTGCGGTCTCTTGTGAATATGCCCTTCTTGTTGCCCTGGACCCTGATGACACCCTGGCTCGTCTCGAAGTCGGCAAAGTTCCAGATATGCTCTCCGACGAAGTTCTTCGTCTTATCGAAGATTTCATGGTTGGCTTCAAGGAAGAGCTTCTGGTATTCCTCCGTGAACATGATCGGGTCGACCGCATGGAAGCCGGCTACCGTATCCGCCCCATATTCCGTCATGATGATCGGTTTGTCCGGATAGGCTTCCGCATAGTGCTGGAATTCATTTTCCAATGCGATTTTGGCATCTTCCAGATCGCCACTCTGTGTATACCAACCATAATACCTGTTCATCGCGAGTACATCGACAAGATCCGCCACCTGTTCCTTCTCAGGTGTCGCCATGAGGTGTGTGACCACTGTAGCCGGACGCTTCTGCGGGTCACATTCCTTCGTCAGGTCATAGAGCGGCTTGAAGTAGTCATAGGCACCCTCTTCTTCAGAAGCCGGTTCGTTCGCAATGCTCCAAAGGACGACTGAAGCATGGTTCTTGTCACGCTTCACGAGATCCTTGATGACTTCCCTGTGGTGGTCCATCGTCTGGATCTCTTTCCACGTATTGCGCTTTTCGCCCGGTCCGAACATTGTGGCCATGAAGTTGAGGTGGACACCGACAGCCGGCGTTTCATCGATTACGACGAATCCTTCCCTGTCAGCGAGCCGCATCATCTCTTCAGAGTATGGATAGTGTGCCGTCCTGAACGAGTTGGCGCCGATCCACTTCATCAGATTGAAGTCGAGTATGTTTGCCGCTTCATTGAAGCCGCGTCCATGGATGTAGGTATCCTCATGCTTGCCGAAGCCTTTGAAGTAGAAAGGTTTGTCATTGATTCTGAATTGGCCATCTGCCACTTCGACCGTCCTGATACCAGCAGGCAGCACGTAATGGTCCAACACTTCTCCGGAACCATCTTTGAGATAGACGTTGAAATCATACAGGTAGCTGTCCATCGGCTCCCAGAGCTTCGGCTCTTTAATGCTGGCCTTGCCGGTCTTTCCTTCGCCTTCGTATACCACATTGCCGTCCTCATCCTGTACGACAATTTCAACCTTTTCCGCCTCACCACTCGTTTCCACTTCATAGTCGAAAGCGTAGCTGCCATTCTCATTTACCGGAGAAACAGTCAGATCAGAGACGTGGACTTTTGGTACCGTATATATTTTGACAGGACGATGGATGCCGGCATAGTTGAAAAAGTCGAAGTTCGGATCGTTATACTTTTTCGTCCGGCCGTTCACCGTCTCTTCCTTGTACATGCCGACAGGCAGTGTGGATTCATCGAGGATATTGTCGACTGCGACCGTCACCCTGTTCTTTCCTTTTTCAAGATGCTCATTGATCTTCACTTCAAATGGTAGGAATCCGCCCTTATGCTCGGCAATCTTCCCTCCATTGAAATATACTTCTGCATTATGCGTCACTGAACCGAAACGCAGTATGATTTCTTCCTCACGGATATGTTTCGGCAGTGTGAATTCCTTTTCGTACCATACCGTACCTACATGGTTCCTGGTCTTCTCATACACAGCTGCATCATTATATGACGCAGGCACTGCCATATATTCCTTCGTATCGAGTTTTTCGGAATACCATTTTTCTTCATGCCCCTGTCCTTCATCCAGCTTAAATTTCCATACTCCGGATAAATCGATCAGGTTTCTCGTTTCAGTAGTTATTGGATAAAGCATCAATATCTCTCCTTGTAGAATTATTTTGGTATTTCTCAGAATGAGCCAGGTGCTTCGACCGGGAAACGAAACTTTGTCTTATTACATTTACTCCCGATCATTCCTGTCGTTTCCTGATGTTTCTCCATCCAGTGATATTCCGTCTTCTTCCGCCATTTTACGGTCACGTGCATCCAATATGAAGTTTTTCGTATTGTTGAGTTCCAGCTGTATTTCTGCCATCTTCTCTTTCGTCAACGGATAGAACCGCATTGCGATGATCGAGATGACCCAGCCGAGTATCGGGAAGCCAAGCGCCGTCATGAGACCTACCCACAGGATGCCTGTCGTCAATCCGTCCGTGACGGTCGGGAACTCGTCGCCGAAACCGATCAGGGCTACAAGCGCACCGACGACGAATGGTGCTGTACTCGAAACCAGTTTGTCGACGAAGGAGAACAGTGCTGCGATCATGCCGGGTATATATCTCCCTGACTCGTACGTTTCATAATCCGATACATCCGCAATCATCGGGATGACGATCGATGGTGTCAGCACACTGACTGAACGTCCGAGTGAAAACAGGATCAGGAACATTATGGACAGCACACCCCAGTTGCCGAGCGCAAACTGTTCAGTGTCGAAGAGCAGCATCAATACAAACAGTATCGTGAAGGAGATCGCACCGATATAGGAAAATAGGATCAGGGCCCGTCTGAGCCCCAGGTTCTGGGCATATCTTACACCAAAGAATACGACGAAAAGACTCGGTATCAGGATAATGAGGCCGAACTGCCCGCTCAGCGCAAAATTGTCGATCAGTATGCCGAAGAACATCACCTGCACGACCTGCTGGTTCATGAACATCGCGGCGAACTTGTCGGTAGCCGCTGAAATGACCAGCATCTGCAGGGCCCTGTTGCGCTTCAGCACAGGCCAGTAGTCACGGAACCGTGTCTTGACGTTGACATCCTCGATTCCATAGAATTCCTTGCGATCCTTGCCCCAGATGGCGATTACCGCAAGCACTGTGAAGAGTACTGAAATGGCGGCGAAAGTGAAGGACAGTTCTGTGAAGTAGGCTTCCGTGAAGTCGCCGTATTTGCCGATCATGTACTGGGAGGCATAGAGCTGGCCGAACGTGAATAGTGAAAGTGTGAATATCGCATCAAAGATGGAGAACAGAGGACGCTGTCTCGGGTGATTGGTCAGAACCGTCTGTGCCGCCCGTGTCACCGTCGTCTGCATCGTGTAGCCGATGATATAGAAGAACTGCAGGACGACAAATACTATGAAGTGCAGACTTTCCGGGAACAGATGGATTACATTGAACATCAGCAGGAATGTCAGAATCAGTATCGCATTCCCGAATACCATGATCGGCCTGAATTTGCCGAACTTCGTTTCGGTCTTATCGATAATGAAGCCGATCAGCGGATCGGTGATGCTGTCGAAGACCCGCATCAGCGCAAGTATGGTACTGACAACCATCACTGTCAGGCCCGCGACTCCGGTTGTATAATATGTAACAAACCCCATACCGAACAGGAATATGTTCGTCGCAGTGTTGTTCAATGCGAAAGCCGCAATCTGCCACAGCTTCGCCGTATGGTACTGCTCCCTTGAAAATTCACCTTCTATTCTTGGTCTGTCCATGATCTCTGCTCCCCTTTGTAAAATTCCTACATGATTTAAAAACAATTAATTTATACGATAAACTAATTATATTTAGAATATATCACAATGTAAAAGCGCTTACAACGTTTTATTTATAATTATCAGAAAAAGTACAAATAGTTGATTTTACGGATAAACTAATTGACTATCTTTATACATACAAAAAACCAGGATTCCATGGAACCCTGGTCTGCAGTTGCTATTGAAGTGAATACGTCGAGATTGTGCCCGAAAGTTCATTGGCGACCATCAGCATCGCTCTGCCCGTTGGACTGTCCTGACTGCTGATGAATTCAATCCCTTCCGGTGAAATGTCAGTGTTCGATTCATCATGGATATACTGGACATGGACCGGGGCTGCCGGATCTGTCACATCATAGACCATTATGCCCCCTGTGCGTTCCAGGCCGATGAAAGCATAGGTCTTTCCACCCACCTCTCCGACTTCCACGGATTCCGGCTCGGGTCCCTTATTGTCACTGCGATCATCTTTGATGAATGATTCCGCACTTTCGAAGTCGCCATTGAACCTTTCCGGCACTTGATCCAGAATGATACTCTCAAATTCATTGCCGCTGTCATATATTTGACTGAGATCGGATCCCTTCAATACTGAAAAGGAGCGCCCGCCAAATGATACAATCGCCTCATGCGTGCTTCCATCCTTATAGTCATGCTGCTTGGTCACTGTAAGCCTGCCAAGGTTTTCATCACTGAACAAGTCCCCGGACATCATTTCATCCAGCCCTTCCTGCGTATAGCCTCCGTAGTTTTCTGCGTCCAGCTCAATGGCACCCTGGAGATCCGCAACCCTCGCCTCTTCACTGTAACCGTCATAGTCCTGGGCATCCCCTTCATTGGCTGTCAGTATATATGTCTCTCCGTCCTTCTCGAATGATGTGATGCCATCCGGCTGATACAGGCCGAGGACCGGCACTTGACGCAACCCCATCCTGTCATCCCGATCCGAAGGATCCATCGCATTCCTTTCCTTGGAATGGTCCTTGTAGCCCATCGACTTCACTGCAGATATCTCTTTATTCTGCATATCGACTTTGGCAATCGCATTGCTCTCCTGCAAGGAAACATATGCAAACCGATCATTGCCGTCCACCGTAATGAATTCAGGTTCCATATTCAGATGGTCAGTCTTTGGATCAGGACCGACGATGCGGACATCTTGGGGAACATGGTCCTCGGTGAACGGCAGTGTCGCTACCCGGCTCTCATCCAGATTTTTCGGATTTCCTGTGATATCTATAATGGAGATGCTGCCTTCGGGATTCGTCTGATAATCATCAGACGGCTCTCCTTCATTTGCAACGAGCAATTGCCTGCCGTCAGTGGTAAAAGTCAGCATATCCGGCAGACTGCCGACTGTGAGGTCGTTCATATATATGCCATTCTCATCCATGAATATCACATGACCCGGTTCAGTCAGGTCTTCTGCAGGTACAGAAACCGCGATATATTTCCCTTTTGGATGCACAGCAACACTCGTGATATCCCCGGCCGGTATGCCGAGTGTATCCAACCCAATCCGCCTGACAAGTTCAATATTGCCATCCTGCTGCCCGGCAATGTCGATGATGTCCAGAGCAGATTCGGCACCGTTTACAGAATAGGCATATCCATTTCTGTAGTTGTATTTGACGATTTCTGTACCAGCTTCGTCAAAGGCTGCGCCACTCGTATAACGCGCAATATGCTGCACATTCAACGGTGCATCCGCATTGCTGAACGCATTTTCAGAAGCATTGCTGAACCCAGGAGGATTTCCACCTCCAGCACCATATGTATCCGATGACAGTGGTCCCGCAAACAATAGAGAAGCAAAAGCTGTCGTACCGAGCAGTCTGTAAAATGATTTCATTCCAATCTCTCCTTATACATATATGTCGTTCATATAAGAGAGTAACAATGCGGTGTTAAGGAGGTGTTAATTTTATGTAAATCATCATTAACCCATGATTATAATTTTATCACTTTTCAATATTTATTTATTGATAATCGATAAATAATATATTATTATATATGCATAACAACTTGTGAGGTGTATGAAATGGAACG
Organism: Salinicoccus sp. Bachu38; assembly: GCF_038561955.2. Classification (NCBI taxonomy): domain Bacteria; kingdom Bacillati; phylum Bacillota; class Bacilli; order Caryophanales; family Staphylococcaceae; genus Salinicoccus; species Salinicoccus bachuensis. Next base: position 1,768,129 of record NZ_CP138333.2, read on the forward strand.
TGGATCATCATTATTTCTAAAAGCTGCTGTCATCCTGATGGCCCTGCCCGTCCTCGGGGGTGCCGGATTCGCCATATCCTTCCTGCTGCGCAACCCGGTCAATCCGGACTACGCTCTGATACTCTATCCCATATTCATTGGCGTACTGCTGACAGTCATCCCCTTCGTCTTCGCGCTGTACCAGTCTTTCAAGCTGCTGAACTACATTGATGGCAAAAAGGCATTCTCGGATCTTTCCGTCAAAGCGCTGAAGAAGATCAAGCTCGCCGCTTTTTCAATCAGCCTGGTCTATGCAGTAATCTTGCCCTTTGTCTATATCGTCGCAGAGATTGACGACGCGCCCGGCCTGATTTTCGTCGGAATGGTACCCATCTTTGCCGCCCTGGTAGTCGGCGTCTTTGCTGCAGTTCTGCAGAAGCTTCTGAACGAAGCAATAAATATCAAATCCGAAAACGATTTGACGGTCTGAGGTGTAATGATGGCAATCAGAATAAATATCGACGTAATGCTCGCCAAAAGGAAAATGAGTGTAACGGAACTGTCCAGCCGGGTGGGCATCACCATGGCAAATCTGTCAATACTTAAAAATGGCAAAGCCAAGGCGATCCGTTTCTCCACACTTGAAGCATTGTGCAGGGCGCTCGAATGCCAGCCCGGAGATATACTCGAGTATGTGAACGACGAGGACATGGAAGAATAGACAGGAAAACCATTATGTGGATTTGAACAATGAAGCTGCAAAATGAGTAAAAATATCAATGTGTGAGGTGCATGAGATGAAACGAGGATTATCCCTTTTCCTGAAAACTGCCCTGGTGTGCATGGCCCTGCCCGTCCTGACAGGTACTGTAGTCATGATTTCCTTTCTATTGCGAAATCCGGTCAACTCCGATTATGCCCTGATGCTGTATCCCATATCCATCGGTGCCCTCCTGTCGGTCCTCCCCTACCTATCCGCGCTGTACCAGTCATTCAGGCTGCTGAATTATATCGATCGGGACGACGCATTCTCCGGGCTTTCCGTCAGTGCCTTACAGAAGATCAAGCTGTCCGCTTTTCTTTTCAGTGTGCTCTACATCCTTATAGCACCGTTTGTCTATATCGCAGCAGAAGTGAGTGACACTCCGGAACTCATCATCATGGGTATGGTGCCGATATTCGCTTCACTGGTCATTGCGGTGTTTGCTGCTGTCCTGCAGAAGCTGCTGCACGAAATAATCAATATCGAGTCCGAAAATGAGCTGACCGTGTGAGCAGACGATACGTTTAGCGATAACCCTGCTGAAACAAATCCAAAACCAGAATATGCAAGTACACATAAGAAGACTCCCTTCAAAACAGACAGGTGAAAATGTCCATTTTGAAGGGAGTCTATATTACTCCAATCCATCGGATAATCCTATACTTTTCTCAGCTCCGATTCTTTCTGTTTTTCGATTTCCATCCTTTTCAGCTCACGCCTCAAAATTTTGCCGCTGATTGTAGTCTTCGGCAGTTCCTCCATCACTTCTATCTCCCTCGGTGCCGAGTGCGCGGCCAAATGGTTTCTTACAAATATACGGATGTCTTCAAGCAGGCTGTCGGACTGCTCATACCCTTCCCTCAGGACGATGAATGCCTTGACGAGTTCTCCTCGCACAGGGTCCGGCTTTCCGACCACTCCCGCTTCCTGTACAGCTGGATGCTCGATCAGCTTGCTCTCCACTTCGAATGGACCGATACGCTCACCGGCAGAGTTGATCATATCATCGTCGCGGCTCTGGAAGAAGACGTAGTCCTCTTCGTCCTGGTATGCCAGGTCCCCTGATACGTACCACCCTTCATACTTGAAATAGGAATCGAACTTGTCCCTGTTTCCCCATATTTCCTTCATCAGTCCCGGCCATGGTGTTCTGACTGCAAGCTGCCCGACAGATCTCCGCGGCAGCTCGTTCCCCGCTTCATCGAGGATACCGACTTCTATGCCGGGGAACGGCCGTCCCATGGACCCGGGCTTTATTTTTTCACCCGGAAGATTCACGATCAGATGTGCACCTGTTTCCGTCATCCACCACGTGTCATGTATCCTGACACCGAGACGTTCCCACGCCCAGTATATGACTTCGGGATTCAACGGTTCACCAACACTCAGAATGTGCCTTAACGAGGACAGGTCATAGTCTTTCAGTACATCTCCCTGGGAGAGGAGCATTCTGAAAGCCGTCGGCGCACTGTACCATACCGTCACTTTCAGATCCGCTATGAGCTGGTACCAGTTTTCCGCTTTGAAACGCCCACCCTGGATGACGATCGTCGCCCGGTTCAGCCATGGCGCGAACAGGCCATATACGCTGCCAGTCACCCAACCGGGATGTGAAGTGCACCAGTAGACATCATCGTCCCTGATGTCGAGCACCCACTTCCCTGATTCGTACTGGTGGGTCATGACACGGTGCGCATGCAGCACGCCCTTGGGCTTTCCAGTGGAGCCGCTTGTATAATGGATCAGCATGCCATCCTCCAGATCCATCCATTCCACCTGTTCTCCACCGTTTTCCACGGGTGCCGCTTCGATGTCCTCGGCATACAGTATGGTCTCCAACGAGGGGATGTCATCTTGCGGCACACGGGAGACCATGTCCCTATTCGTAATCAGCAGCGTCCCCCTGCAGTCGTTGATCCTGTCCCTTACCGCATCTTCCATGAAGGCTTCGAAAAGCGGTCCTGCAATCGCACCTATCTTTATGGCCGCCAATATCGAGATGTAGCATTCCGGCGTTTTAGGAAGGAAGATGAAGACGCGGTCGCCCTTTTTGACCCCATTGCTTCTCAGAATACGGGAATAGTGGTCTGTCTTCTCCTTGACTTCCCTGAAAGTCATGGACACCCTTGTTTCCCCATCTACATAGTGGAGGGCGATCTTATCCCCATATCCATCCTCTACATGACGGTCGATGGTCTCATAGGCGATGTTGACCTTCCCGGTCTCCTTGAAGCGCAGCCCCTCCCCGGCCTGCTGCCATTCATACGAGTGGCGTATTTCCTCATAGTTGGACAGATTGTATGTATCCTCTATTGGATTGATGACTTCCGAAACTCTATGTGACATGATATGCACTTCCTCCCTCATGAATTTATCTGCTGTTCATACTGTGTCGACTGGTTCAGATCCAGGCTGCCCAGTATTTCTTTCTTATACTCGGCCAGCTGTCTGCTTCCCCGCTCTCTCGGCCTTTCCTGCTCAATCGTAATCACCCTGTCCATCTCTCCCGGCTGACCCCGCAAAGTGATGATCCGGTCACAGAGATAAGTTGCTTCGTCAATATCGTGCGTCACCAGAATGATTGTCGTCCGATATTCCTTCCATATTTCCATCAGGAGATCCTGGAGCTGCATCTTGGTAAATGCATCCAACGCACTGAAAGGTTCATCCAGAAGCAGTATTTCAGGGGACGTGACAAGCGCCCGTGCAATGGCGACGCGCTGGGCCATCCCGCCCGAAAGTGCTCTTGGATACAATGCTTCGCTCCCCCCGAGGCCGACGCTTTCCAGATATCTTTTTCCTGCCGCCTCTTTTTCATCCCTGCTTCCTTTCAGACCGAAAGTGACATTTTCAAGGACGGTCAGCCAGGGCATGAGACGCGGCTCCTGGAAGATGAAACCTGTTGTATCCTGGACCTTCCTGGAGACGTTCCCATTGATTTCTATCCGGCCGTCATATGCATCGTCCAGGCCGGAAATCGCCCGCAGAATCGTACTTTTGCCGCAGCCGCTCGTACCGAGCAGCCCGATGATTTCACCCGGTTCCGCAATGAAAGATACGTTTCTGACCACTTCCTTGCCATCAAAAGTCCTGCCGACATCCTGTAAGTTCAAGTTCATGCGATCCCTCCTATGATTTGACCATGCCATCCTGCCAATGCAGTGCACGCTGCTCCACAATCTTCAATATCCAATCCGTCAGTTTTCCTATGATTGCGAACAGGATGATGCTGGCAATGATGATTTCCGGTGAAAGTGTATTCTGTCCAAGTACGAGAAGATATCCGAGACCGGTGCTCGCCCCCATGAGTTCAGCGGCAACAACAAACATCCAACCCAGTCCAAGCCCACTTCTGAGCCCTGTCAGAAAAGAGGGCATGGATGCCGGGAGGATGACCCTTCTGATCAGCTGGAAAGTGTTCAGCCCATACATCTTCCCGACCTCGATCAATTTACGGTCGACTCCGGCAATCCCGCTGACTACATTCAGGTAGACGGGAAAAAACACACCCACAGCAATCATGGTCACCTTGGAAGGCTCACCGATTCCCATCCAGAGTATGAACAGGGGCACCCATGCCAATGATGGGATGGAACGGAAAGCCTGGATCATCGGATCGAAGATCTGCTCCGCCTTTTCATAGAACCCTACCACCGAGCCCAATACAATCGCCAATAGCGTCCCTATGACAAATCCCGCAAACACCCTGAAGGTCGTAATCCCGACATGGCTGTACAGGCTGCCGTCCTGGGCCATCTCCCTTATCGTCGAAAGGATTGTGGTCGGTGCAGGCAACTGGTAGGCAGGGAAGACGCCGATGCGGCTCAGCACTTCCCACACTGCAATAAGAAGAACGGGCAGCAGACTGCCGAGCAATATGGACTGCAGTCTTTTATTGTCCCTGGGTTCCCGCTTCGCGTCCGTACTGCTTTCATCTGCAACTTGCGTCCCAACGAATCGACCAGCGCTTTTTTCCATCATCTTCACTCCTTTAATCATCTATTCCTTACTTTCTATCGTCTCTTCGGCAAAACTTGGCTCAATGAGGTCGGAGACCAGAGCATCTATATCCGCATCAGGATCGATTACATCGACTTCCTGCAGGATATTGCCCGATTCGATCAGTGCTTCCTGATGGACCGCTCCCGGAACCGGGTTTGAAAAATCGTTGCGTTCCAGCTGCAACCTTGCCACTTCAGGCTCGATCTGCGCTTCCTTCACCATTATTTCCACAGCCTCCTCAGGGTTTTTCTGAATCCATTTCCTGGCTTTTTCATATGCTTCGATTACACGGCTTACATATTCCGGGTGATCCGATGCAAAATCCTCCCTTACATTCAGGAAGCCGTATGTATTGAAATCCGGATTGCGGTAGAACAGCTCTGCACCCGATTCAACTTCCAGACGGGCCATATGGGGGTCAAGTCCTGCCCATGCATCGACATCGCCGTTTGTCAGTGAAGTGGCACCGTCGCTGTGCTGAACGTTTACAATCTCGACATCATCCTGGGAGACACCTTCTTCATTCAGGGCCCTGAGCAGGAAGATGTATGGATCGGTGCCAAGCGTCGCAGCCACCTTTTTGCCTTTCAGATCCTCCATGCTTTCAATATCGGAATCCTCCGTTTTCACCAAAGCCGTCCATTCCGGTTTGGAGGCGATATATACATTCTTTATCGGCGCACCATTGGCCTTTGACATCAGCGCAGCGGCACCGGCAGTCGAGCCGAAGTCGACACTGTCGCTATTCAGGAATTCAAGCGCCTTGTTGCTTCCATGGCTCAATGTCCATTCGATTTCTATCCCTTCTTCTTCGAATTCCTCTTCTGCCCATCCGAACTCTTTCAGCACGAGGCTTGTAGGCGAGTAATATGCATAGTCCAGTCTGATCTTCTCAGGAGCGCCCGAAGACTCTGCCGATTCGGCCTCTCCTGAGCCACAGCCGGCCACGACAGCCACCAGGGCAAGCACGATAAGTGCCCATGCCCTCTGATTGAATATTGATGATTTCATTTTTATGACCTCCATCCTATATTTCACATGCGTATGTGGAAATCGTGCCCCGCAGACGCTGTGCCTCTTTGTATGTGCAACGGTTATGCACCACCTGTATGCCGCCTTCCCTTGCGATTTCCGCAGCTTCCGGAGAGACGACGCCTTCCTGGAGCCAAAAGACCCTCGGGTTCACATCGAGCGCTTCCTTCGCTATTTCAATTGCCGCTTCAGGACTTCTGAATACTTGGACGACATCGATGGCATCGGGAACGCTTGAGAGATCCGGATAGGCCTTTTCACCGAGTATCTCCGTTTCCCTCGGATTGACTGGAATGATCCGGTAGCCGAGGCGCTGCATCTTCCGTGCAAGGCGGTAGCTCGGTCTGGCTTCCTTGCCGCTCAATCCGACCACCGCCAGCGTCTTCTGCCGTACCGTCTCCTCTCCGTTCTCTCCGATGATCTTCTCCGTCGGGGAATCCAGTGCCCATCTTATGACCCCTTCGTCATTGATGACTGCCGCATCTGCTGATCCATCCCCGATTCCTGTGGCCTTCTTCAGCGCCTGCCCCAGATCTTTTGTGATATCCCTTACGGATTCAATGCCCACCGACAGACGGATGAGTTCTTCCAGCACGCCGGTCTCCTCAAGCTGTTCCTTCGTCAGCTGCTGATGGGTCGTGGACGCCGGATGGATGATCAGTGACTTCGCATCGCCGACATTTGCAACATGGGACCATAGCGAGACATTGTCGATCAGTTTCTTCCCTGCCGGTTTTCCGCCCCTGATCCCGAAGGTGATGATTGAACCGTATCCATTCTCGAACTGCCTCTTCGCAATATCATGGGACGGGTGGTTCTCCAGACCGGGATATGTCACCCACTCCACCGCAGGATGGGCCTCCAGGAAGCGGGCAACCTCCTGCGCATTTTCATTATGCCTTTCGACACGTATATGTAGAGTCTCCAGTCCCTGGATCAGCTGGAAGGCATTCTGTGGACTGAGGCTTGCCCCGAAGTCCCGCAACAGCTGCACGCGGATTTTCGTGATGAAGGCAAGTGTGCCGAAATCCACAGCATAACGGATGCCGTTATAGCTCGTATCGGGTTCGGTGAATTCCGGGAATTTTTCGGTATTCCAGTTGAACCGCCCCCCATCGATGACCACCCCGCCTATGGAAGTGCCGTGCCCGCCGATCCATTTTGTTGCCGAGTGGACGACGATGTCCGCTCCCCATTCAATCGGCTTGAAGACGTGCGGTGTGGCGAACGTATTATCGACGATCAATGGTACGCCGGCTTCATGCGCCACTTTGGCAACTGCTTCAACGTCAAGGACCTGAAGTCCGGGATTGCCGATTGTTTCGGCGAATACAGCCTTCGTCCGCCCTGTGATCGCCGCCTTGAAATTTTCCGGGTCGGCAGGATCGACAAATTTGACGTTGATGCCGTATCTGGGCAGAGTGACTGCAAACAGATTGTATGTACCGCCATAGAGGTTCGACCCCGCCACGATTTCATCCCCCGCACTTGCCAGGTTCAGTATGGACAGTGTGATGGCTGACATTCCGGAAGAAGTCGCCACTGCCGCCACCCCGTCCTCAAGAAGGGCCATGCGCTTTTCGAACACCTCCACCGTAGGATTTCCGATGCGCGAGTAGATGTTCCCCGGTTCATCCAGGGAAAACAGGCTCTCCGCATGGTCCGTGTCATGGAAAACGTACGAGGTCGTCTGATAGATCGGCACCGCCCTTGCGCCTGTTGTCGGATCCGGCGCCTGTCCGCCATGGAGCGACAGCGTCTCCAGGTCATAAGTTGCATTTTCTTTTTTTGTCAATATAATCTCCTCCTGGTTGTAATAATAAAAAAGCTCTCTTCCTATATAAGAAGAGAGCCTCCGCCTCCTCTTATCTTCCAGGAAAATCTCCTGCAGGAATTAGCACCTTATCAGACTTGATTGCCTGATGGTTGCCGGGCGTCATAGGGCCTGTCCCTCCGCCACTCTGGATAAGTGATAGAACTGTATTATTAATAATGTATACTACAATACTATGGATTATTATATTTGTCAAAACATTTTTCAAATTTAAAATACTCTGCTCTCCATCAATTTTCATGACGAATGTTTAACGCCCTAGCTGGGTAGGTGAATGGAAAGATGGGAGGTGGCGACAGTGGCCGATATGATGTCTACAGAAAAGAGAAGGCGGACGATGAGCCGGATCAGGTCCCAGTCGAAACTCGAGAACAGGGTTACGAAAGCCCTGTGGGCTGAAGGCTACCGGTTCAGGAAGAATGTACGCACGTTGAAAGGGTCTCCGGATATCGCAATCCAGAAATACAGGGTGGTCATCTTCATCGACTCCTGTTTCTGGCATATGTGCCCCGACCATGGCAACTGGCCGAAGAGCAATCAGGAATTCTGGAACAGGAAGCTCGGGAGGAACATGGAACGGGACCGTGAAGTGAATGCCCATTATCGTAAAGAAGGATGGCATATCATGCGTATGTGGGAACATGAATTCAAGGAGGACTTCAAAGGGGCCTTGGACAGGATGACGGCTTTCATAGAAATGGCAAAGTCCGAGGCCGCCAAAGGCAAAAAATAATGCCCGGAATCCCCATTTCATTATTGACAATTCCGGGATAACATTGTAAATTTGAATATGTAGTTTTTAAAACGTGATCCATCAGACAGGCACTTGTCCATCAGGTGTTGAAATTATTGTTTCGGGGTCCCGACGGATAAATAAAAGTAGGGTCTGTTAGCTCAGCGGGAGAGCACTTCGTTGACATCGAAGGGGTCACTGGTTCGATCCCAGTACAGACCATCCAGCACCACAACGCAAACATCCAGTCTATTGACTGGATGTTTTTTTATTTTTTGAATATCAAGTGATAAAACAATAACTTAATTTTATTTCTTTCGCTTATCTCTTATGCTTCCAACAGCCAGTATGTTAGCACCAATAAACAGTAGCACCATGGACACACTGGTCCAAAAGGTCTCTGGTCCACTGGCTACAGAGGTCCAATACATCAATGCGCCCAGTAACATTATAGTTAAACCAATCCACTTGATGATGAGCACCTCCTCTCCTGTATTACATTCAAAGGTTCGACTGCGTTAGACTACTCGGAATTCTTTTCCTGCCTTTTATTTATGTCTGATCAGTATTCTAGAAGCAAGGCCCAGTATCGGCAGCTCGATGATGGGCCCGATGACGAGGGATAATGCGATCACTGGATGATCCGGAAATGCAGTGATGGCAATGGCGAGTGCAAGCGGAGAATTGCGTGCCAATGTCATCATGACCAGACTGACGGATTCCTTGTGGCTGAACCGGAACAGTCTGCCCGCTGTGGTGCCCACCGTGAAGGTGATCGCAAAGAACAGCAGCAGTGGCCCCAGCAGCAGGAGCACGACGTCAAAGTTCCCGAGCAGTGTATCGCGCTCCGAAGCGAACATCGCGGTCACGGCAAGCCCCAGAAAAATGACATTGAAAGTGTCGAAGAAGCCCTCCACCCTGCCCTCCGAAGGCAGGACACGCTTTGTCAGCAGTGCCAGCACGAAGGGGATGCCCACCACAATCAGCACACTCTGTATGATTCCTGAAAATGACAGCCCGATGCCCTGTTCAAATCCGAAGAACAGATAGAGGTAGGCAGGCAGCAGGAGCAGCTGCAGTATCAGGTTGATCGGCAGCAGGGACGCCGACAGCACCGTGTCCCCTTTCGCCAGGCCGGTGAAAACAAGATACCAGTCGGTGCAGGGAGTCACTGTCAGCATGACGAATCCGATCCATATCAACGGATGGTCCGAGAGGAAGACCATGCCGATCACATAGGCAAGGACGGGGGTCCATAAAAAATTGATGCCGAGGGAAACGAGCACGAACTTCACCTTTCTGAATGAAGTGAATACACGTTTCAATGGCATCAGCAGAAACAGCCCATACAGCATCAGCATGAGGAAAGGGGGGATGAGGGCGCCGGCATGCTGCTGGATGGTGTCGATGCCGCCCATCAGCATGCCCATAAGTATAGCGGTAAGCAGGATCAGCGGCTGATATTTTTCAAGGCTGTTCATGATGTCTCCCTAGGCCAGCAGATTGGCAACATCCCAGGATTCCCGCTTATAGACTTTGAACATGAAGTACATGAGGACAAGAATTCCGAATTTGATGGAATGGTCATCCAGATGGCTGTCCGCCAGGATGACGGTATCCCCGCTGACCACATCCTCCTTCACCGTCGCAATATGATCTCCATGGAAGTAGACCTCCATATCTCCACTCCAGTTCTCCTCGATGCTCATGAACTGGTGGTCTATCCGGCCATCGACACGGAAGTGGAGCAGGCTGGTGCCGGGTCTTTCCTTGAATACAAGCTCAAGATCATCCGCTACGATGATATATTTTGAAATGTTCATATCCCTGAATTTGCGCTTCTTCAATCCCAGTATGAGGGAATCGCCCTGGGTGGATGTATATGAATAGGTGTTCCGCTTTTCACAATTTCTTAAGACTGCCTTTTCAACATAACCGACTGGATCATCATGATCATTTTCTATCGCTACCGATTTCTTGTTTGAATCTACGGAAAGCTTGAATTGATATTGCTTCATAACTGCCTCCTCCATAATCTATCCACCCCACCCATACATATATCTATACTGTTGAATCCGTTTTTCTTAACAGGGCAACGAGTTCCACATGCACCGTATGCGGAAACAGGTCCACAGGCTGCACGCGCTCGAGTGCATATCCATATTCCCTCAGCCATGTAATATCATCGGCAAATGATTCCGGGTTGCAGGATACATAAACGACACGGTCGGTTCCAAGACGGCCGATCCGGCGCATGACCTTGCCTCCCGCCCCGGAACGCGGCGGATCCAGCATGAGCAGGTCCGGCCTGCCCCATGTATCGAGCACCTCATCCATGCCGCGCCTTGCGTCCTTGGCGAGGAAATAGGTATTGCCGAGCCCGTTGTCCTCGGCGTTCCTTTTGGCGGACTCGATTGAAGTTTCAACGATTTCGATGCCTGCCAGCGCCTTGACTCTATTGGCAAAAGGCAGTGAAAATGTACCGACGCCGCAGAACAGGTCGATCATCCGTTCTTCGGAGGTGACTTCAGCCATCTCGATTGCCAGATCCACCAGTTTCTCCGCCTGGAGCGGATTGGTCTGGAAGAAAGTATCGAACCAGATCCTGTATTTGTATCCATACATTTCATCGTTGATATAGTCACGGCCGTGGAGTACATGCGTTTTCTCCGACTGCGCCATATCCGCCCAGTCCCTGTTCTCCATCCACATCAGGCTCTTGAGGTTTTCAAATTTCGAAGTCAATCGCCCGATGAGGTCATCCACGGCTTCCTGGTTCTCTTCCGGAGTGCCAGTGGAAAAAATCGCAAGCATCAGTTCGCCGGTCTTCTGCGACTGCCTTGTCATGAGGTTTCTGAGCAGCCCCTCATGCCTATCCTTGTCATATCCGCTGAGTTCATGTTCCCGGGCCCATTCGGAGACTTCAAGCATCGCCTCCACCATCTCGTCCCCGGCGATCAGGCATGTATCCAGATCGATGACGTTGCGGAAATTTCCAAGTTCATGGAGGCCAAGCGCACCGTCCTTGCCGAAGGTGAATTCCATCTTGTTGCGGTACTCCCACGGTGTTTCCATGCCGAGCGCATCCGCTACGACACCGGAGTCGAACCCGTAACGTTCGAGGAATGATTTCACTTCCCCCGTCTTATAGGCCAGCTGCCCTTCATACGTCCAGTGCTGCCACACACATCCACCGCACTTCTCGAAGTGTGGACATGGCGGTGCAACACGCTCCGGGTGCTGTGTGGCGATTTCATCCGGCAGTACACGTGCCAGCTTCCTGTCGGGGTTCGGTACGGTGACCTTCGCCTCCTCCCCGATGAGTGTCTGGGGGACGTTCAGCTTCAGTTTCCTCGGGTTGCTGCCGCCGGCATCACGCCATACATACCCCATCCCGGAACCTTTCTTATCCAGCTTATCTATTTTTACATTATGCGTTTCGAATTCCTGATTGGACACAACAGCATCTCCTATCCTTATCTCTTTATATTCATTCTACATTATCCATGATTGCAATCACAAATGCTCCAAATATTTTAAAGAGATTATGCAGATTTCGCAAGATGGGAAGATGACTTTATATCCATAGTCTGATCAGAAGTCCCACCGACAGCCCAAATATCCCGTGCCCGAGCGTCCAGTAGAACCAGGCCATGAAATCGTTCGGTGCAGGCGGTGTCTTTGTCAATGCACTGAGGAAATAGAGGATGCCCCCGCCTACAGTAAATACAAGGATATATGGCCATACATCCATCCCCCACCCGAAGGGGATGAGCAGATAATACAGCACGACCGCACTCGCTATACACGTGCCATAGTGGAACAGTATGCCTGTAATCTTTTTGTCACTCCATTGCTTAAGTATCGGAATGTAGTCCATATTATAGAGCAGGATGTCCGCTTTGCTGCCCGTAATCCTGCAGATGACCTTCATCACTGCTGCAAGAATCACCCCCGAGATCGCACCGATCACAACCAGTTTCAAGAAAACTCCCATCCCATCACTCCAATCCATGAGTGTCGTTCCATTCAGAAAAATATTCATAATACATTATACCCATTGGAAAAGATCATTATACTAGCATAGGGAAATTAATGGAGGGGTGCTGCAGCTGAAACCTCTAAATGGCATTCAGAGGATATTCGTGACAAAATGGAATGAAGAGGTGATTGTAATGGCCAACATCGGACTACAGAAATACGCGGATGCGATCAAATTGAACGATCCATTTGAGCCGAAACTTGCTGGCACGAAGAACAGGGAAGCACTGGTGGATGATGTGCTGGTGATCCTGCGCAATGAGCAGGCGGGCACCCAGGACATCAACATCCCCGATGATTATGAGGCGAAAAGGCGGCTCATCCGGGCGCTCCTCAATATCAGGCAGCCGAAACCGCTGAACAGGGAAATGATGCTCAAGCTGGACACACTCCTCCAGCTTGAAAAGGAAGAGAAGCAGACCGTCGCGGCAATTGAACTGTCTGCCATCAGCCACGACTATCCAAAAACGGATGTGTCCGGGGCGGACAGGATGGTCCTGTGGCAGGGTGATATCACGGCCATTGAAGCGGATGCGATTGTGAATGCAGCGAATGAGAAGCTGCTCGGATGCATGCAGCCCCTGCATGACTGCATAGACAACGCCATCCACTCGGGTGCCGGGCCCATGCTCCGGGATGACTGTGCAGAAATCATCCACCGTCAGAAATCGGATGAGGAGACGGGCAATGCAAAAATTACACGTGGATATCATCTGTCTGCCAAATATGTCATCCATACAGTCGGCCCGGCCCTCGGCCAGGACGAAGCCCTGACGGAGGCGCATGAAGCGGTCCTCGCTTCAAGCTACCAGTCGACTCTTGAGCTTGCCGACGAAATGGAGGACATCCGGACCGTCGTCTTCCCTTCCATTTCTACAGGTGTCTTCGGATTCCCGAAAGATCGGGCAGCCGAAATCGCCCTCGGAACGGTCGGCAGCTGGCTCAAGTCGCATGACCATCATTTCGATGCCATCGTCTTCAACGTGTTCAGCGAAGCTGACAGGCAAATCTACGAAACTGCAATCCAGTCATGAAAAAGAGCGGAAGATCTTCCGCTCTTTTCTTATGTCCACTCCTCAATCGGACGCAGATGCGCTTCGATCTCTTCCCGCCTGTCTTCCAAAAACGGCGGGAGGTCGAGTCCTGTACCCAGACCCTCGACCGGACGGTCTGCCGTGAAGCCGCGTCCTCCGGGCCCGACGATTTCGAACATGATGCCATTTTCCTCCCTGAAGTACAGGCTTTCGAAATAATAGCGGTCCTTCACGCCGGTCGTCATATAGCCCGCTTCCTTCAGCATCCGGTCCCATTCATCGAGCGGACGCGATTGTGATTCGACAGCAAGATGGTGGATACTGCCCCTTCCTGCACGCGCCCTGCTGCCCGACTCCGACCTGATCAGGATTTCTCCGAACGCTTCACCGCTGACGGCTTCAAGCCGCGTTGCTTCCTGCCCTTCATCCGCAATGGAATAGCCGAACATGGTGTGGAGCAATGACACGATGCTGTCCCTGTCTTCCACCTTGATTTCCACAGTGCCCATGCCAAGGATATGATGCGCTTTCTCTATTTCATTTTCATTCCATGGTTCCCAAGTCTCAGGGATATCCTTATTTTCATGATTGATCAGAATCAGCGGCAGGCCATCAGGGTCCCGGAAGCGCAGCGCCTCCCTGCCGGCATATTCAGCTATCCCATCATGCCCGATATCATATGAAGCAAGCCGCTTCTCCCAGTATTCCAGGCTTTCGCGTGAAGGGACGAGGAGGCCGATGCCGGATATCATATTGGTGCCCGGACGGGTGCTGCCTATATTAGGAATCTCGAAGAATGTCAGATCATTGCCCGCACTTCCTATGGTGTCCCCATAGAAGACATGATACATTCCCACATCCCCCTGGTTCACCGAGACTTTGACCCGCCTGAAGCCGAGCACTTCCGTATAGAAATGGTTGTTCACCTTGAGGTCTTTCGTAAACATCGAAATATGGTGATGCCCTGAAATCATGCCTTACCCCCGCTCTCTTTGGCCATCCGCTCCACTGACATCCATGGGCGGCCGCCCTCCCAGTGCAGATTGATCGGAATCTTGTACGCCTCGGTCAGGTTTTCACCTGTCAGCACTTCATGTTTCGGTCCCTGCGAGACGATTTCACCGTCCCGGATCAGCAGGACATGTGAGATGGCATCCGTAATCTCCTCGATATGATGGGTGACATACAGCAGCGGCCGCGCCTCTTCCGCCACCTGCTCCGTCATTGCCAGTACATCCTCCCGCGCCAGCACATCGAGTCCTGCACAGGGTTCATCCAGAATCAGCAGTTCCGGCCGGCTCATGAGGGCACGCCCCAAAAGCGCCCTTCTCTGTTCCCCCTGGGAGAGCACCGAATAGCGTTGGTCTGATATGTATTCCAGCCTGAGCTCCTTCAGGATGTTCGCCGCACGCTGTGCATCTGCCTCTGTGATCTCCTGATAGATGCCGAAAGAGGCGAATTTGCCGCTCAGTATGATATTCTCCACCGTCTCCCGGTTCAGAGTCTGTGCAAATCTGCCGAGGGCATTGCTGACGAACCCGATCTTCTTGCGCATTTCAGGCAGGCTTGCCTTGCCGAATTCCGTTCCCAGTACATTGACCCGCCCGGCCGTCGGATAGTTGTAGCCCGTGACAATATTCAACAGGGATGTCTTTCCGGAGCCGTTCAGGCCAAGAATCGCCCAGTGTTCCCCTGGTTTCACTTCCCAATTGATGGCCTTCAGGATTTCCTTGCCGTCTCTTCTCCATGATACATCTTCAAGCTTGATGATCTGATTCATATGGCACCCCTTACATACTTAGTGTATTTGAATGTAAATATACATAAAAAAGGCGATAGAATCCAATCTACCGCCTTCATCCACATTATTCTATCAGTCCCATGCTCAAGTAGCGTTCGCCCGTATCCGGCGCAATCGCCACGACACGCTTGCCTGCACCAAGTTTCTTCGCCACGCTGATCGCTGCAAAGACGGAGGCGCCGGCAGAAGGGCCCACAAAGATGCCCTCCTCTGTCGCCAGGCGGCGGAACATATCAATCGCATCCTCGTCGGCAATCTGGATGATTTCATCGTATACATCCGTATTCAGGATGTTCGGGATGAACCCCGGACTTGTGCCCACAAGCTTATGCTTGCCCGGTTCTCCCCCGGAGAGCACCGGAGATCCCTGCGGCTCCACAACGGCGACATGAAGGTCTTTGATATGCTCCTTCAGCACCTCGCCGGTACCGGTGATTGTGCCACCCGTGCCCGCCGTTGCGACAAACGCATCCAGATCATAGTCAAAATCCTCCAGAATCTCGACCGCCGTCGTCGTACGGTGAATATCCGGATTGGCGTAGTTTTCGAACTGCTGCGGGATGAAGCTGTTCGGAATGTCCGCCTGGAGCTCCTTGGCCTTCCTGATGCATCCCGGCATCTTTTCGTCAGCAGGCGTCAGCACCACTTTCGCACCATATGCCTTCAGCAGGTTGATGCGCTCACTCGTGGAGCTGTCCGGCAGGACGAAGATCGCCTCGTAGCCTTTGGCTGCCGCATTCATTGCGAGACCGATCCCTGTGTTGCCACTCGTCGGTTCGATGATCGTACCGCCCGGTTCCACCAGGCCATCTGCTTCCGCCTGCCTCAGCATGTTGTATGCCGCACGGTCCTTGACACTCTTGCTCGGATTGAACATCTCAAGCTTCACATAGACATCCGCAGCCCCTTCAGGCACCAGCCTATTCAGTTTCACTACAGGTGTGTTCCCAATCAAATCAACAATACTATCGACCCTATCCATATGGATGCTACCTCTCTTCTCTGTTAATCCTATTTCAATAGTATACTATAACATTTCTGGCTGGCGGGGCAAAGGGAGGCGCTCCATGGCCATCATCATCTTGAATGGTATGGATGCGGATTATCATACTCGATTTCGACCACCTCGAAATTGAACCAATTGAAGTCTCCACTGTCGAGCTTCCAGGTCACTTCCCCTTCAGTGGGCACCCTCACCCCGTCAAACTCCCTGTACGACTTCAGGGGAATCGCCCATGTCTCAAGGCGCATCTCGCCATCGAAATCTCCGTAGCGCTCCGCTTCAAAATGCGTGGGGTCCCCGTTGCTGTTGAATGTAAACACACCTGTTGCTGAGACATCGCCATAGGTCATTGTTGCTTCCGCATTGTTTTCATCGATGGTTGTCCATATTATATAATCGTTCAATGCAGCACTCGGAAACCATATCGTCTCTGCCAAGTACCTCAGCATCGTCCCCTGGTCGATTTCGGGACCACTCGAGTCGGCAGCGGTAAACAGCGAAAGCACCTTGATCAGCATGTTCCCCCGGGCTTCATCATACTTGTCCCTGCCCGAAATGTGGACGAAGGGGGCCATGCGGATGTCCGCCTTCCAGATGAATCCGGGCTGGTGGGAAATGAAATACTGTTCCGCCCGGACAGGCATCCACGGCTTGCCTTCAGCGAGCCGCATCTCTGCATTCTGCTTCAGCCGTACCGCCTTTATGTCCCCGCGCTCCTTGACGCCGGAATTTTCAATCCATCTCCGGACTGCTCCAGGCAATCCGTCGAGGTCTTCCTCTGAAATTTTCCGGTATCCACTTTCCACCTTTTCAAAAAGCGCTTCGACTTCCTTATCGACCTTCCTGTTGAAAAGCATCCTGGCGGCAAAAGAACCACCGAGAAGGACAATTGGAACCGCCCCGATGCCACTGATCAACGCCTTTGTTTTGGACATGATGGATCTCCCCTTTATGAAATTCATTTCAACTCCGTCTCTTCCATAAGTGCATGTATCCTGCGGACGGTATTCACATTCCTTACAGTCATCATCTTGTATACTTTCGTTCCTACAAGCTTCGACAGCCCACTTCTCGACATGTTCTTCTTATCCACCGACCAGAGTATGGCGCCAGGGACATACTTGACCGTGTCGATTTCCGGGTTTATCTTCAGTTTTTCAAGTACAGACCCCTCATCGATTTCATCCCACAGGAACATGACATCACTTCTCATCTCCCTGTCATTCTTCCATGTATCAGGGAGTGCCCGGATGATGTCATCGAACGCTTCCTTGCCCACGACCAGAACTTTGATGTGCAGATCGAAGTCCTGGTATATTGCTGTTTCCAGAGTTCCGGAAATCCGGTCTTTGGATGTTTCTTCAGACGTGAAGACAATGTTCCCTGAATTGATATACGTGACGACATCGGTCATGCCGGCATTTTCAAAGGTTCGCTTGAGCGTTTTCATATTGATCTTGTTCTTTCCGCCCACATTGATGCCGCGAAGCAGCGCTACATAGATTATGGCAATCATCCCCCTATTTCCGTATTACACTGCAATGCTTTCACCAGCCGGATCATATCCCGGCACCATATGCCATTTTCAATGATCTTCCCTTCATAATTGGCCGTAAAGAAGTCCCTGATTACGCCATCGATTCTGAAGCCGCATTTCTGGTACAGTGCCAGCTGCCCGATGCTCGAATTACCCGTACCGATATGAAGCCAAAGGTATCCTTTTGCCTCATATCTTTCAATCGCATCCAGCAGCATCGTCCTTCCGATTCCTTGACCCTGTGCCTCTTCTGCTACGGCGATATTGAATATTTCCGCCGACTCATCTGAAATCCCACCTGCTACATAGGTGCCGACGATGCCGTCATCCGTTTCCGCAATAAAGCACTCGGATGTATCCAGATAAGATGCCACTGCCTTTTTCGAAGGATCCGCCAGGAGCAGCAACGCCATTGGAGGCGCCTCTCCCGGTGCAATCTCACGAATTTTCATTCCGCCCCTCCGTCCTCGTCTCTAACCAAATTCCTTGCCGGTGATCTTTTTCATCAGTTGGGAGAATGCCTCCCACTCCTTCGGGAACATGTTGCTTCCGCTCTTATAAAGATTCCGCCCGCTTTTGTGAATTACAATTTCCCACTGTGTGCCATCCAGTATATATGAATCCTGATAGCTCCGTTTCCAGTTAAGCAGATCCACCGATTTCAATTCGCTCCTTATGCGCTCCATGTCCGATGGCCCAAACCTTGCATAGTGTATCTCCATAGGGTTAAGGATGCCATGCTCCCACTTTGCAAAATTCCTTTCGAAATTGATCGTCACTTTCGTGTCGCCGTTAGAGTAGCCGCCGACCGTTGCCTCGAGCACTTTGATCCGACGATATGAATAGTCCACGGATTCCTCTTTCGTCCACTCATTGCCGCAACTGTTGCAGCGATATTCAGGTACCCGCGATTTCTGGTATCCATCGTAAGAAGGGTCTCCTCGTATGATGCGCCCGGTTTCCCGCGCTTCACACTCTGGACATTGATAATAATTGATCGCCATAATATCATCCTTATCAATTTTTATATTCTTTCCCGCTTAAAGTTGGCACGTGATGCGCCGCTACCCTGCTTCAAGCCGCCTTCATTTCCATCATTCATCTTTTCTCATCTTATTCCATCCAGTGACGTGGATGGACCTCTCCATTTCGTCCTCACCGGCTAATTCTCCCGTTCTTCCCAAAGATTCACCCGTTTATCGAAGTCCACTTCCTCATGTATCTCATGCAGCATCCAAAGATAACCGAAAGGATCGCTGAATATGGCGTTCGATACACCATGATCGGCAATTTCTGTCACCGGCTGGACTTCCTGGCACCCCGCTTCCATCGCTCTTTCATATGTTTCCTTTATGTCCTCCACCATGATGTTGAACCATATCGGTTTCGGATCATCCGGTTGTGGTGCTATCAGCTCGAATTCGGGGTTCTCATCCAGCATGTGGAACCGTACACCATATAAGGTAAACACAACTTCATTCTCGCCTCTTGGAAAATCGGTGACTTCAATGGGCGCCAGGTCGAATATACGCTCATAGAGCCTCAATGCTTTCACGCTGTCCCGGACGACCATATCGATTTCGACACCAGTCACTTGCAT
The DNA here is from genome assembly GCF_038561955.2 of Salinicoccus sp. Bachu38. NCBI lineage: Bacteria > Bacillati > Bacillota > Bacilli > Caryophanales > Staphylococcaceae > Salinicoccus > Salinicoccus bachuensis. Next base: position 1,787,488 of record NZ_CP138333.2, read on the forward strand.
CACGCTCCCATTCATATTTTTCGCTGTGGGAATATGCAACTGTCATTTTATTTACATTTTACCATATTAATGGATGGATTCACCCTCTGCGTATCCATAAATATTTGTAAAATAAAAAAGACATCCATTTCATGAATGTCTTTAACCATCTAATAGCTCTCATCGAAGCCTTTTCAGGAGTATTCTTCTTACAAAATATCTTCAGAGTTCTGCTCGAACTGATCAAGCAGCGCGCGTGCTTCGTCTGTCGATTTTGTATTCATCAGTTCGTTTCTCAAAGCGCTTGCGCCCCTGAAGCCTTTGACATATATCTTGAAGAAGCGGTGGAGTGCCGTATATTTGCGGAGGCCGAGATGTGCATACTCATCATGCAGATCAAGGTGTATCCTCAGAAGATCGAGCAGTTCCCTGCTGTCATGCTTTTTTGGTTCCTTTTCAAAAGCGAATGGATTTTTGAAGATGCCACGGCCGATCATGACTCCATCGACACCATACTTCTCGACGAGTGCCATCCCCGTTTCATAATCCGGGATGTCTCCGTTGATCGTCAGCAACGTCTCTGGGGCGATCTCATCCCTCAGCTGCCTGATTTCAGGAATCAGTTCCCAGTGGGCATCGTATTTGCTCATTTCCTTGCGTGTACGCAAGTGGATGGAAAGGTTGGCAATGTCCTGCTCCAGCACATGCTTGAGCCATGTCCTCCATTCATCTATCTCCGTATAGCCAAGGCGCGTCTTCACACTGACCGGCAGGCCCCCTGCCTTTGCCGCCTCGATGAGTTCAGCTGCGACTTCCGGACGCTGGATGAGGCCGCTGCCCTTGCCATCTCCGGCAACGTTCGGGACAGGACAACCCATGTTGAGGTCGACGCCCTTGAATCCCGCTTCAGCCATGCCGATGCTCATCTCACGGAAATGCTCCGGCCTGTCTCCCCATATATGGGCAACGAGCGGCTGTTCATCTTCCGTGAAAGTCAGTCGGCCCTGGACGCTATGCCTACCCTTAGGATGACAGTAGCTGTCCGAGTTCGTGAACTCAGTGAAGAACACATCAGGCCGCGCCGCTTCAGCCACTACATGTCGGAAGACCACATCCGTCACTTCCTCCATCGGCGCCAGCACAAAGAACGGTCGTGGAAGCTCCTTCCAAAAATTATCTTTCATATCGAATTTCAAATCCTCTCATTACGTTATATTCTAATGAATATTTATCTGATACATTCATCATCTTAATAAGAACATAGGTAATTTTACTCTTTCCAGATGCTCTTATCAATGGATAAAGCCGGAAAAAGGCATGAAGAAACCTGAAGACCGGTAACCGGTATCCAGGTCTTTTCATAAAATCCTTTTACCAGCGAGAGCTACTCTTTCTCCAAAATCACTACACTCTCCACATGGTTCGTCTGCGGGAACATGTCGACGGGCGTGACTGGACTGATGTCATACCCTTCTGAATTCAGATACTTCAGGTCGCGCTGCAGTGTGCTCGGGTTGCAGGATACATAGATGATTTTCTCAGGCTTCACTTCGACGAGCGACTCTAGGAATTCGGGGTGGCACCCTTTTCTCGGCGGGTCGACGAAGACGACGTCGGGGTTGACGCCCTGGCTGACGAGCCTCTTCATGACCTGCTCGGATTTGCCGAGATGGTATTCCGCATTGTCCACACCGTTGAGCTTGGCGTTCTCCTTCGCGTCTTCGACGGCGGACTGGACGACTTCGATACCGATGATTTTCCTGGCCTTATCAGATGCACACAGTCCGATGGTGCCGATGCCGCAGTACGTATCGATGATGGTTTCATCACCCTTGAGGTCGGCGAGCTCTATGGCCTTCCGGTACAGTCTTTCCGTCTGGGCATGGTTGACCTGGTAGAAGGATTTCGCCCGGATGCGGAAGTCCTTGCCAAGCAGTGTGTCCGTGATGTAGTCCTTGCCGCGGAGTGTGATGGTCTTCTCGCCGAATATGACATTGGTCTTCTGGTCATTGATGTTCTGGACGACACTGGTGACCATCGGGAAGGCTTCGATCATCTCATTAATGATGTTTGAGAAGATGTTCTTCTTGCCGTTGGTGACGAAGGCCACCTGCACTTCGCTGTCATCATGGTTCGAACGGATGACGACGTGGCGGATGAGTCCCTGATGCAGTGCTTCATCGTATACGGAAACGTGCTCCCGGTTGAACTGCTCCTTGATGAAAAGCATCAGCTTATTGTGGATGTCCTTCTGTATGAGGCAGTACTCGATATCGACGATGTTGTGGCTCCTTGGACGATAGAATCCCATCTCCACCTTGCCGTCCCTGAACCGGACGGGAATCTGGGATTTGTTCCGGTAATTGAACGGATTGTCCATCGCCATGACGTCCTGCGTCTCCCGGTCGAGTTTGCCCATGCGGTTGATGCTCTTGTCCACCGTCCCCTTTTTGAATGCCTGCTGCTCTTCGTAGTTCAGCGGTTGAATCTGGCAGCCGCCGCACTCATAGTAGTACGGGCATGGCGGTTCGATGCGGTTCGCCGCAGGGGCCAGCAGCTTCGCGCTTTTGCCGAAGCCGAACTTCTGGTTGGTCTTCAGCACCTTGAACTCTATCTCCTCCCCCTTCAGTACGTTGGGGATGAAGATCGGATAGCCGTCCACTTTGACGATACCTTGTCCTTCATGTGTATAGTCTTCGACGGTTGCGGTGAAATGATCATTCTTATTGACTGGGGTCATGTTCTTCCTCCTTGGTCAGATCGATTTCGTACCAGCTGAATCCATCCCTAAGTGTTTCGAGATGATGGATACTGCTGTCATTCTGTATATATTCTTTCGCCTTTGTGGCGGTCTTCATTCTGTATTTTCCCCGGGGGATGATCGTCATCGGATTCGTATACTCAAACTCGGGGCCGGACATCATGTATTCCGTCACGATATCCCGCACACTCTTCTGAGATTCATGCACGACTTCTGCCTTTCTCAGAAACGCAGTATAGGCGGCCCTGTAGTTGTTTGCCGGTACAATGAAGCAGTCATCCGGCCGGACAGGTTTTCCATTATACATCATTTCGACGACCCGTTCTGTATCATTGAGCTTTTTTGCCGTCCCGCTGTACCTTGACGGCTGTGAAATGTCGAAAGTGTACTCGAGATCGAAGAATGTATCGAAGTTATAGCTTGGGAAGCCGTTCTTTGAACTGTTCGGCTTCAGCAGGTCATCGCTTTCTGCAGGCTGGTTGAACTGGGAGGCACTCCATTCCAGCCATTCCTTCAATATCCGGCCATCGACCTTGATGAGGACCATCGTATTGGTGTGCTTGTACAGGTCGATGGCTGAGGACAGTGTAATCTCCCCCGCTTCGAGCACAGTGAAGTCATGGGCACCATCCCTCCCCGCCTTGGTGGCTGCATTGAAGCCGAGTACCGGCAATGCCTCAATCTCTCCCCTGTCGATCAGTTCCAAAGCATACTTTTTGCCCGCTTCGGCCACCACCTGTACGGCTTTCGACGGCACCACCCTGGAAAAATAGGTATGCCAAGTCTCTTCTATATGGCCGACCGGCTGGGACAGGTAGGCGAGCACCTTCTGGTGCAGCGGCAGGTAGCGTGTCTTCAGAGATTCATCCATCTCTATTGTATGGGCTTCGATGAGCTGTGCATCGGCCTCCCTGATGCGCCATCCACCATCATATTCAAGCTCGAAAGTGAGCTGCCCGAGATGGCTCGCAGAAACACCCGGCTGCACCATCGGTTTGCCGTTGACCGCGCCCCGCCTGAAGTCGATATTGTCTATTTCCTCTTCAAAATCGGGGTCGGGGAAGAATTCGTGGGTATGCCCGAACACGATGCCGTCGATATCCCGGATCATGGTCATGAGGAATGTCTGGTTTTCGCCATAGCTTCTGACATGTTCCGGGTCCTTGCTCATGCCGGAATGGGACAGCAGGATGATGATGTCCGCCCCCTGTGCCTTTATCTCCCGAGCAACCGCTTCGACGGTCATCAGCATATCGTCGACATCCACCTTCCCTTCAAGGTGGAAGGCATCCCACTTCATGATCTGGGTGGGCATGACACTCAGAAAGCCTATTTTCAATGGTCCGTGCGGGGTCTCCTTTTCAATAATCACATAGGGTTTGATCCAGTCTTTTAAGGGGTGCTGCCTGAAATCCACATTTGCATTGATGATTTCAGCTTCGACCTGCCTGTAGGCGGTCAGGAGGTAGTCCAGCCCGAAGTTGAATTCATGATTGCCGACGCCGATGACATCATAGACTTCATTCATCATCCTCGGTGCGAAAAGCGGATTTTCCCCATCCCTGTGCCTATAGTCATAGTCGCTCCAGACATCCCCCTGCAGCATGTCCCCATTGTCTACAGTCAGAACAAGATCTTCAGGGTGGGCGGATCGATACTTTTTAATATGCGACTGCAGATGAAGCAGGCTCGATGTCTTCTCCGAACCGTCAAAATAGTCATATGGATAGAGTGCGCCATGTATATCTGTCGTTGCAAATATCGTCAGTTTCATAAGCCACCTCTGGTTCATTAGTTCATTCCATTATATCAAATGCATCCATCCTTTAGGCTTGAAGCGGAAAATTTCGGGTATACATAGTAAAGAAAATACAATGGGAGTGGTGAATTTATGTATGAAGATCTGAAAGGCAAGACAGCGCTGGTTACAGGCGGATCGAGCGGAATCGGCAAGGCGATTGTGAAAAGATATCATGAAGAGGGCATGAATGTAATGTTTACTTATCATAGCGGAGACGATGAAGCGAATGAAATCGTTGATGCACTGAATGATGGCAACACTGAATCCGTAGCTACAATCAAGTGTGATGTCACCGAGGAACAGGAAGTCGTCGATGCAGTGAAGCAGACGATCGAAAAGTTCGGTGGACTCGACGTCATGGTCAATAATGCCGGCATCCAGAATGATGTACCGAGCCATGAACTCTCGGTCGATGAGTTCGACAAGGTCATCAATACAAATCTCCGCGGCACATTCATCGGTGCCCGCGAAGCATTGAAGCACTACCTGGATACGGACAAAAAAGGCAGCATCATCAACATTTCAAGTGTCCACGAAATCATCCCTTGGCCGCACTATGCCCACTACACTGCAAGCAAAGGCGGCGTAAAGCTGTTGACGCAGTCACTCGCCCTAGAGTATTCCGGGCTTGGCATACGGGTCAACAACATCGCTCCGGGCAGCGTCAATACACCGATAAACAGAGACTTCTTCTCCACACCGGAAGAGAAGGAAGGTGCCGATGACTTCGTTCCCATGGGCTATGTTGCAGAGCCTGAACATATTTCCAACATCGCAGCCTTCATGGCTTCTGAACAGTCCGTATATATCACTGGACAGTCGATTGTGGCGGATGGCGGACTGAGCCTGTACCCGTCCCATAAGAATCCGGAATATGATTGAGGCAAAAGGAAGCTGAATGGCCCATTGGACCATTCAGCTTCCTTTTGCCGCTTTCTTGCGCTCTTCCTTTTCTTTTCGTTTCTTTTCTCTTTCCTCTTTCTTCTTCTCCTTCTCTTCCTCCTTTTCTTCCTTTTCTTCCTTCTTCTCTTCCTTCTCTTCCTGCAACTCCTCTTCCATTTTCTCCATACCCTCCTGATACTCGCTTTCCACTTCGGAAGTCGACGGGAGGAACGGTTCCTTGTTGTGGTCGGTCCGCTTGCCGTAGCGGATCATCTCATAGATCAGCAGCCCATTGTTCGGCATGCCGTTGACGGTCTTCATCGGCACGGCATCGAACAGGACGAAATAGAATATATAGAAGATGAACCGGTTCCAGAAGGTCGCCTGCTCCTCCATGTACCCATTTGCAAGCAGCGCATTGATGGCGAGTCCGAGTATGGCATTGACCAGGATGGGGCTAGCATAGATCATGACATATGCGAACCTGCTCTGGTTCGTCAATTCATCATAGGAGAACCAGCTGTACAGGTGATAATGTTTGCGTACATCCAATATACCTATTTTGAACAGCCTGGGGCCTGAGCCCAGCGTCAGCCGGCTGTTTTTCGCCCCAAAAATCGAGCCGGCAATCACATATCCGAGTTCCCTCAGAATGATTACAACCGGCAGTATGATGAAGGCGGAAATGATGAGTGATATAAGGTCTGTTATGCCGAACATGGAACTGAACCTCTCTTTATGTAATATTCCTTCTTACTGCATGGAAGATGCACTTGGCATATCCTTTTACCCACTATTGCTCCGTCAAACCATAATTCATGAAAAAAGGGCTGACGCGCCCTTCATTTCAGTCTTCTTCGAATTTCAGGATATGCTGATCATAGAATGCCACGGGCACCCGGATCTCCAGGTGCTCCTTCAAGTTGGTGAACCGGGCAGGCAGGACGCCTCCGAACTCCCCATCGAGGTTAAGCTGGACTTCTTCGAACGAAGAGATATTCACTTCCTCCGCTTTGAAGAAATGGACTTTGGGGTGCTTCAGATGCTCCCCTCTTGTGACCAGGGTCATGATATGACCGATTTCCGCAAGGCTTGCTTCCTCTACGATAATCAGGGTGAACTTGCCATCGTTCAATTTCGCATCGGGTACAAGCTTTTCAAAGCCGCCGATGGAATTCGTCAGCCCGAGCAGGAACAGCATCACTTTTCCTTCAAAGACTTCATCATCGTACTCGATCTTCACATTACTGCTCCTTATTTTCGGCAGCATCTCTATGCCCTTTACGTAATATGCCAGAGGGCCGATGATGGATTTCAATTTGCTGGGCGCTTCGTAGGAGACTTCTGTAATCTTCCCGCCTCCTGCAATGTTGATGAAATATTTGCTGTTCATGAGGCCGATGTCGATGCGGGCGGACTGGCCGCTGATGATCGTTTCCACCGCTTCATGTATCGTAGGGGGGATATGGAGCGCTTTCGCAAAATCGTTCACCGTTCCCATCGGAATGATTCCGAGAGCCGGTCTTTTATCATATGTGGCCATGCCGTTGACCACTTCATTCACAGTGCCGTCACCGCCTGCCGCAACAATCAGGTCGAATCCAAGCTCACAGGCTTTTGCTGCAGCCCGGGTCGCATCGCCAACACACGTCGTAGCATGCGTGCTCGTGATATAGCCACTGACCTCCAGACGCTCCAGCACTTCTGCCAGTGATTCCTTGAATGCTTCCCGTCCCGAAGTGGGATTGTAGATAATTCTCGCAGTTTTCATTTCTTTCTCCTATTGTTGTGTTTTGTATATGAATAGAACAGATAGACACTCAATAAAAAAACGATGACCTGGAGTGTCCGGATCAATGCCCAGTGCCCGGTCGTGGAGACAAGGATCATCAGCGCAATCAGTACACAGTTCAGAATAAAGAGGAACCTATACAATGTCCAGGTCCTCCTCCCGGTCCATGATCGCACTGAACAGCCCGGCTTTTCTCAACTCGTACTCCTCCCGGTCCATCCTCCGCTCCAGATAGGCCCTTTTGAGCTTACGGAACTCCTGGATATATCTGTCATTCTCATTAAGGCAGTCCCTGCAGTAGAGAATCTCATCCTTCCTTTCCGATTCATGATGCATCAGAATGAAATTCACCTCGAAATCATCCTGGTTATCACGCAGGACGACCTCTTCGATATAGTCGGAAGGGAAGCCGCTCACCTTGTCATATCCCTCCTGGACCATACCGTTCGCCAGCATGTTTATATTTTCCTCATACTTCATCAATAATAGAACATCGACTTCCCCCGGCATGTCCATCCTCTGGATGCTCGTGGAACCGACATGGTGGATCTCCTTCACACTCGTCCTGAAGTGGTTCAGAATATCCAATGATGCCTGGATATAGCATTCAGATGCCTTCTTATAAATAGTAGTGGTATTCATCAATAATCATCCTAAATGTGTCATTCATTAAATATTTTGTGTATAATAAATTTGAAAAAATTTAATTTTCAACATTATATCATATTTGGCGTATAGTATGTGTAGACATTAAAGGAGGGCATCATGAAAAAAGCACTGATAATCATACTTCTTATCATCTTCGGCATCGGAATATACATGAATTTCGGTGTGGACCAGAGTGCGGGAGACAATGAATCCATCGCAGGAGAACCTGCATCAACAGCATCGGATGAGCCTTCATCCGGGGAAGGGGCAGGTGAGGAAGAGCCCGAGCCGCCCGAAGAAACCAATAATGCTAACAACGAAACTGTCTCATTCAATCAGGAGGCTCTGAACGGGACCTACGAAGAAGCAGTAGCAGAGAATGAACCTGTAATCATCGATGTGGTCGTCCCTTCATACTACAGCGGGGACTTCATCAGTGTCCTGTCGCAGCAATTCGGTACCAGCCATATCGAATTCAACCGGATCGACCTCGATGCTGCATCTTCTGAACTTGAAACGCTGACAGTCAATGAAAACAGTGATGGGGTCATCATCGATGCCCTGCAGATCAGCGACTATAACCGGGAAATGCTGCCTGAACGGGATGCCGCCCGCCTGGAGAATGCATATATGAATCTCTATGATGCGGGCAAGGTCGTCTATCTGCTGGGGAATCCCAACGCCCACCAGCATGAAAATCTCGCACAGGTCCTCGAAGAGGACGCGGAATATTTCCCTGAGAATGACTACTACTACATCGACAACCGGGGGGTCACCGTCGAAGATGAATACTATGACTATGATTCAGAGACGCTGACAGCCCCGGTGGAAGCGCGCATCGCTCAGAATATCCATGAATATATGGTCGAATAGAAAAACCTTGGGTGTAGTCACCCAAGGTTTTTAAAATTGCTGAAATGAATGCTTCTATCTCTTATCAATCTCTTCAAGCAGTATCTGGTTGACCATCTTCGGATTCGCCTGGCCTTTTGATTTCTTCATGATCTGGCCGACGAGGAAGCCGATTGCACGGTCCTTCCCATTTTTGAAGTCTTCGATCGACTGCGGATTGGCATCCAGCACTTCCGTCACCATTTCGGTGAGCACTGCCGGATCGGAGATCTGTTCCATGCCGAGGTCCTTGACGACCTTCTTCGCGTCCCCGCCTTTTTCGACGAGCACATTGAAGACTTTTTTCGCCTGTTTGCTTGAAATCGTGCCATCCTCGATCAGTTTGATCATGTCGGACAGGTTTTCCGGCGTAAGTGCCGTCTCATTCAATTCGACCTGCTGCTTGTTGAGGTATTCATTCACCCCGCCCATCAGCCAGTTGGAAGCGAGCTTCACGTCCGCCTGGTGCGACTCCACCATCTCGTTGAAGAAGTCGGAAGTCTCCTTCTTGAGCGTAAGGACGTGGGCATCATACGCAGGCAGTCCGTATTCATCTACATACTTCTCTTTCAGGGCATCGGGCAGGAGCGGGATGCTTTCCTTGATCCTGTCCTTCCATTCCTGGTCGATATGGATTTCCACGAGGTCCGGTTCCGGGAAGTATCTGTAGTCATCGGAACCCTCCTTGACACGCATGAGGACGGTATCCCCACTCTTTTCATCGAAGCGGCGTGTCTCCTGGGGAATCTCCCCGCCCTTCATCAGCACTTTCTCCTGGCGTTTCTCCTCGAACTCAAGTCCTTTTCTGACATAGTTGAAGGAGTTCAGGTTCTTCAGCTCCGTCTTCGTACCGAATTCCTCCTGGCCGTATGGTCTCAGGGAGATGTTCGCATCACAGCGGAGTGACCCCTCTTCCATCTTGCAGTCGGAAACACCGGTATACTGGATGATCGCCTTCAGCTTCTCTAGGTAGGCATACGCCTCTTCCGGTGTTCTGATGTCCGGTTCGGAGACGATTTCGACAAGCGGTGTCCCCTGACGGTTCAGGTCGACCAGTGAATGGTCATCCTTATGCGTCGATTTGCCGGCATCCTCTTCGAGGTGCAGGCGGGTGATGCCGATGCGTCTCGTCTCGCCGTCCACTTCAATCTCTATCCAGCCGTTCTCGCCGATTGGCTGGTCGAACTGTGAAATCTGGTACGCTTTCGGGTTGTCCGGATAGAAATAGTTCTTCCTGTCGAATTTTGTGACATCTGCAATATCCATATTGAGTGCCATGGCCGCCTTCATGCCGAAGTTGACCGCCTCCTTGTTCGGAACGGGCAATGTACCCGGGTAGGCAAGGTCGATGACACTCAGGTTCGTGTTGGGCTCAGCACCAAAGTGTGCAGGTGCATCCGAGAACATTTTTGTGTTCGTTTTAAGTTCAACGTGGACTTCCAGTCCAATGACCGTTTCAAAATGCATTATTGCACCTCCAGTTGCAGCGTTTTCAATTCTTCATGGAGATTGAACTGCTCTTCAAATTTCAATGCCGCGTTGTATATTTTCTTTTCATCAAAGTGATTTCCTATGAGCTGCAGGCCGATCGGGCGTCCGGATGCGCTCAGACCACTCGGGATGGAGAGCGCCGGCATGCCTGTCAGGTTTGCCGGAATGGTCAGGATGTCATCCTTGTACATCTCCAGCTGGTCATCGGATTTCTCTCCGAGATCATATGCAGGCGTCGGTGTTGTAGGGCCGAGAATCAGGTCGTATTCGCTGAACAGTCCCTTCATTTCCCGCTCGATGACACCGCGCAGCTTCTGCGCCCGGATATAATGCTGGTCGTAGTGTCCGGCACTGAGTACGAAGGTTCCGAGGAGGATGCGGCGTTTGACCTCTTCGCCGAACCCTTCGGCACGTGTCTTCTTGTAGTGCTCCTCGAGCGTCTCGGTTCCTTCAGCCTTGTAGCCGTAGCGTATCCCGTCAAAGCGGGCAAGGTTGGAGCTTGCTTCACTGGAGGCGATCAGGTAGTAGGCGCTGACCACGTATTTGGTATGTGGAATGGATACTTCTTCCACTGTCGCACCGAGTGATTCGAATGTTTCGGCCGCTTTCCTGATGGATTCCTCCACTTCCGTGCTGATGCCTTCCCCGATGAATTCTTTAGGGAGTGCAATCTTCATGCCGGAGAGGTCCTTGTCGATGCCGTCGAGGAACTGGTGGTCCATCCCCGGTTTGCTTGTCGCATCCTTGTTGTGGGAACCTGAAATCAGTTCGAGGATCCTTGCGTTGTCCCTCACGTTCCTCGTGATTGGTCCGATCTGATCAAGTGAAGAGGCGAACGCGACGAGTCCATATCTGGAAACACGTCCGTAAGTCGGCTTCATGCCCACTACACCACAGAAGGCGGCAGGCTGACGGACGGAGCCGCCAGTGTCGGAGCCGAGGGAGAACGGTACGAAACCGGCTGCCACTGCAGCTGCAGAGCCGCCCGAGGAACCGCCCGGAACAGCTTTCAGATCCCATGGATTGCGTGTATTTTTGAAGTAGGAGTTCTCTGTAGAACCACCCATCGCAAACTCGTCCATGTTCTGTTTGCCCATCATGACCGCATTTGCATCATTGAGCTTTTCCATGACTGTTGCATCATATACAGGAGTGAAGTCCTCCAGCATGCGGCTTGCGCATGTCGTCAGTATATCCTTGGTACAGATGTTGTCCTTGATTCCCATCGGAATGCCGAACAGCGGCCCTTCCATCCTGTCTTCCTCCTGAAGACGGTCGAGTGCCTCCGCCTGCTTCATCGCTTCTTCCTTATTGACAAACAAAAAAGAACCGATTGCCTCATCAGACGCTTCGATTCTATCGAATAGCGCACCCACTACTTCAGAAGGTTTGATTTCTTTGGATTGTATCTTTTCATACAGTGTTTCCACTGTCATCTCATGAATGTTCACACTAGCCCTCCTTATAACATTTTCGGCACTTTGAAGTGTCCGTCTTTTGTTGATTTGGCATTGCTCATCGCTTCATCCTGTGACAAAGGTTCACTCGGTGTATCTTCACGCAAGACGTTCGTCAGGTCCAGTGCATGGAACATCGGTTCTGTCGTGCTCAGTTCCACTTCATCGAGAAGGTGTGCGTAGTCCACGATTTTGTCCAGTTCTTTCGTGAAAGCTTCTGCCGCTTTCTCATCTTGTATTTCGATACGTGCAAGATTTGCCACGTGTTTTACCGTATCCAGATTAATCTCAGACATCCTGTTCCCTCCATTTCTAATAAAGAACATATAAATTTTATCAAACATTGTTCTAAAAATCTATTCCATCCGCCCTTTTACGTTCCATTACTGTAAAAATGGAAAAATAGTGTAAAATTGTTTTCTTTATTTTCTAAATATTCTTTTTAATCTGTTAGCACTATAGTATAATTAAACCGTGTAAATTTATACCTGGTGCATGCCCTTGACATCAAGGGTTGGACCCATTTTGGGACCGTAATTTCACGAAATCAATTTGCAATGCAAGTCCAGGTTTTGTATTGTGTTTAAGGGGAGGAGATAAAAAATGATACTGAATTCAGCACAATTTACATTTACCGCTGGATGGCAGGAGTACATAATGATGGCACTGTACTTCATCGTTCTGATCATCATCGGACTGTATGCCTATAAGCAATCGACGTCAGACCTCAGTGGATACATGCTTGGGGGCCGTAATATCGGGCCTTGGGTCACTGCACTGTCTGCAGGAGCATCGGATATGAGTGGTTGGATGCTCATGGGTCTGCCGGGCAGCATGTACAGCGTCGGTCTATCCAGCATCTGGATCGCCATCGGTCTTACAATCGGGGCATACATCAACTACTGGGTGGTTGCACCGAGGCTGCGTGTCTATTCGGAGGTTTCCGAAGACTCCATCACGCTTCCGGACTTTTTCGAAAATCGTTTTAAAGATAACCGTCACATACTGAAGATCGTTTCCGGTCTCGTCATTGTAATATTCTTTGCGGTCTACACGGCGAGTGGAATGGTTTCCGGGGGCAAGCTTTTCCAAAGTGCATTTGATCTGCCTTACCACTGGGGACTCTTTGTCACCGCAGCTGTCGTCGTCATCTATACGTTCGTAGGGGGATATCTGGCAGTCAGCCTGACCGACTTCTTCCAGGGGACGATCATGTTCATCGCAATCGTACTGATTCCAATCGTTGCATGGATGAACCTTACCGGACAGGGTGTCGAGCCTTTCGTCAGGATCGAGGAACTCGGTGGACTGGCAGACGTCAACTATCTGTCATTCATCAGCGGTGTTTCGATCATCACCATACTGAGCAACCTGGCATGGGGCTTCGGCTACTTTGGACAGCCGCACATCATTGTGCGTTTCATGTCCATCAAATCCCACAAGCTCATTCCGAATGCCCGTCGTATCGGCATCGTGTGGATGTCCATCGCACTCGTTGGTGCATGTCTGACTGGTCTTCTCGGTATCGCATTCACTGATGCGACAGCCAATGATGTCTCAGATCCGGAGACGATCCTCATTCTCATGAGCCAGGTGCTCTTCCATCCGTTGATCGGTGGATTCTTCCTGGCAGCAATTCTTGCAGCAATCATGAGTACGATTTCTTCACAGCTTCTCGTCACTTCCAGTTCACTGGTCCAGGACTTCTATAAGATCGTCCGACGCAAAACAGTAGGTGAAGAGACGAAATCAAAAGAAGAACTCGACAAGCACTTCGTGCTTCTTGGACGTCTGTCCGTCGTACTCGTCGCCATCGTTGCAATCATCATTGCATGGGATGATGAATCCGTCATCCTCAACATCGTTGCCAATGCATGGGCCGGATTCGGTGCAGCATTCGGACCGCTCGTCGTTCTTTCACTTCATTGGAAAGGTCTTACACGTTCAGGTGCCGTTGCAGCCATCATCGGTGGTGCCGCCACTGTAATCATCTGGATCGCAGCAGGCACTTTCGGTACCGGCCTTTACGAAATCATCCCTGGTGTCATCGTATCCACGCTTGCAGCAGTCATTGTAAGTAAGATGACCCAAGGTACTGGCATCTCCAAAGAGATGGAAGCCGAATTTGATGAAACGACAAATATTCTTAAACAGCGCAGATAAGACCATATGAAAAGGAGCGTCCCATGTAGGGATGCTCCTTTTTTAGTGGATTCTATTCATAGATGTGCACGCTGATGTTCTCTTCCTTGTCTTTGGTGATCAACGCATATGACTGGTTCTTATCTTCGATTGAAACCTCGACCTCCGTGTTTCTGAAATGCTCTGCTACGAGACTTCTGACGTACTGTGTCAGGCCGATGACCTCGCCACGGCTGCTGTATTCCAAGGGAATCTCTATCGTGAGCCGCTCAAGTGCTCCATCTACGAAATATCCATGGCCGATGGAAGTCGTGAAACTGTCGAAGTATGATTCCAATTTCCTGTTGAAGTTCTGATATTCACTGTTAATCTCTTCACTGATTGCACTCGCATCAGAAGAAGGCAGGAGCACATAATTTTCATTGACCTGCTGGAAGTTCGATATTTGGTCCTCTCCCCCTTCCACGACTGCCGTCGAAACGAAATTGCCCGGGGTGATGGCCGTGTCGGTGGACTGTATGAAGATGCCGAACACGATCTTCATGTCCTTGTAGTCTTCGTTCGCCCGTATCCGCTCAAGAATTTCCTCGGCCATCTGTTCCCCTTCCTGCCTGACTTTCTCCGTATCGAGTTCTCTTGTGAATGTTGGTCCATACTGCTCTTTCTGATACTGGTACTCACTGTTCATCGCCAGCCCGATCGTCATTCCTCCAAATTCAAGTGCCTCTTCATCTTCGGCCTGCACCATATAGTTCTGTTCCAATATATGGGACAGGTACAGAGGTGCTTCCTGGGCGATCACTTCCGGATCTGTTTCGCCCTCCACCGAAGGATTGAGTCCGAGATTGCTGAATGCATTATTCTGGGCCTTTTCCTCCTCGGACATCGCCTCGATCTCTTCCATCGTGTAACTGCGCCCAAGGTACCCCCGTATCATCTCCTCGGTGAATACCTGGCCTTCCCGGAATACGTACTCATCCGGGCTGAATGGCCCTTTGCTCAACTCGAAAAGGCCCTTTTCAAACGCTTCAATGTTGTAGTTCGATACCATGTTGGAGCTGGTGAGTCCGCGGGACGGTGAAAGCTCATAGGGGATGACTGTACGGTAGTGTTCCGCTTCATCGCTCGAAGTCACCATCTCCTCCTGCTCTTCCACCGGCACCGTGCCCACTTCGCTATCAGGCTCCCCCTGATCCTGATTCTGCTGCACGGTCTCCTCAGAGCCGCATGCTGCCAGAAGGAGCATCAGGAAGAGCAGCGACACTATATGTTTTTTCATCATGGCTACTGCTCCATCTTCTCTATGAATTCTTTTTCGTTCCAGACTGTCACATCCAGGGACTGTGCCTTCTCAAGCTTGCTCCCGGCTTCTTCCCCTGCAACAACGACATCCGTTCTGCTGGAAACGCTGCCGGTCACTTTTCCGCCGGCATTCTCTATCATCGACTTTGCTTCGTTCCGTGTCAGCTCTGAAAGTTTTCCGGTCAGAACGAAAGTCATTCCCTCGAACGCTCCGCCTGACGCTTCCTGAATCTCCTCTGTCATATTGACGCCGTAGCGCTCCAATTTGCCTATCAGATCTTTGAAATCCGGATGCTGGGTATAGGTGACGATGGAGTCTGCAATCTTCTCACCGATTTCAGGGATTTCTATGAAGCGCTCTTTCGGCTGCTTCATGATCTCCTCCATGGAGCCGAATTCCTGTGCAATGAGTTCCGATGCTTTTGTGCCGAGAAATCTGATGCCGAGGCCGACCAGCAGCTTCCGCAACGGATTGTCCTTGGAGTCCTTGATTGCTCCGAGCAGGTTTTCAATCTTTTTATCGCCCATCCGCTCGAGCGGAATGAGGTCTTCATATGTCAAAGCGTAGATATCACCGACATCCTTGATCAGTCCGGCCTCAAAAAGCTGGCGGACCACCTTTTCACCGAGTCCGTCGATGTTCATTGCGCTTCTTGAGACGAAGTGGATCATGCCTTCGACAAGCTGTGCCGGACAGCCGGGATTGATGCAGCGGATGGCCACTTCATCCTCCAGCTTGACCGTATCATGACCGCATCCCGGGCACTTGGTCGGTGCTTCATATATCTCCTGGTCTGTCCTTTCCTCAAGGATCGGTCGGACGACCTCCGGAATGATGTCCCCGGCCTTGCGGATGATCACCTTGTCATTGATGCGGATGTCCTTCTCCTCTATCAGTTCATGATTGTGCAGGGATGCTCTCGCCACGGTCGTCCCGGCCACCTTGACCGGCTTCAGTATGGCAGTCGGTGTAATTGCACCGGTACGCCCTACCGTCAGTTCGATGTCTACCAGGTCCGTGACCACCTCTTCGGCGGGGAACTTGTAGGCGATCGCCCATCTCGGTGATTTCGCCGTATATCCCATCTGCTCCTGGCTGCTGAAGGCATTGACCTTGATGACGATGCCGTCGATATCATACTCAAGATCATTGCGGTGGTTCTCCCAGTATTCTATGTACTCGAGAACATCATCGATATCACTGACGAGCTTCCTCTCCCTGTTGGTCTTGAAGCCTGCCGCGTCCAATTCATCCAGCGCTGCACTCTGCGTATCCGCCTCGAGCTCTGTCAGATCATTCACACTGTACAGGAAGACCGACAGGTTCCGCTTGGCGGCAAGTTTTGGATCAAGCTGCCGCAGCGACCCTGCTGCCGCATTCCTTGGATTCTGGAATGGCGTCTCCCCATTCTTCTCCTTCTCCGCATTGAGCTTCTCGAATGAGGATTTCGGCATATACGCCTCGCCCCTGACTTCAAAGGAGAGGGGGCGGTCCAGAGTCAGCGGAATCGCACGTATGGTCCGGAGATTGGAGGTGATGTTCTCACCCACCGTTCCGTCGCCACGGGTCGTCCCCTGGACGAACCGTCCCGATTCATACTTCAAGGAAACGGCGAGACCGTCTATCTTGAGTTCGCACATGTATTCCACATCTTCCACGGCTTCCCGGACCCGCTTGTCGAATGCCCTGAGGTCCCCTTCGTTGAAGGCATTGCCAAGACTGAGCATCGGTGTGTCATGCGCCACTTTCTCAAAGCGGCTGAGGACTGCGCCGCCCACCCTTACTGTGGGGGAAGTATCCGTCTTGAATTCCGGATACTGCTCCTCCAGGGCGATGAGTTCATGCAGCATCCTGTCATATTCGCTGTCGGGGATGGTCGGGTCATCGAGCACATGATATTCGTAGTTATAGCGGTTCAGCTTATCCTGCAGTGCCTTGATTTTCTCTTCCATTGATCCACTACTCCTTCTTTTCAATCGGTGCAAAATTGGCAAGCAATCGCTTGACGCCGACTTTGGTGAAGATGATGTCCAGTTCCTGGCTGTCGCCCTCCCCTTTGATCGCCGAGATGATGCCATCTCCGAATTTCTTATGCTCGACCTTGTCTCCGATGGAGAAGCTGATGCCGCTGTTGTTCGTCACCACACGGCTTCTTTTCGGCGCCTGTTTCTTCCGGCTGCTGCCGGCGAAGAAATCATTCTGCTCGAATGAACCGCCGCCATCCATCAGGGTTTCCGGAATCTCCGCCAGGAAGCGGCTCTGCATGTTCGCCTCCGTCTTACCATAGATCATGCGGCTGTTGGCCCGTGAGAGGAAGAGCTGATCTTCGGCCCGCGTGAGTGCCACGTACATCAGGCGCCTTTCCTCCTCCAGTTCCTTGTCATCGTAGGCGACCCGTCTTGAAGGAAAGATGCCCTCCTCCAGGCCGACGATGAATACAATTTTGAACTCGAGCCCTTTTGAAGCGTGCATCGTCATGAGTGTCACCCCACTGTCGTCTTCGACACCATCCTGGTCGGAAACAAGCGCCATATCACTCAGGAAGGTGAACAGCAGTTCATCCGAAATCTCATTGTCCCTGTCGAATTCGCTTGTCACCGTCTTGAATTCCTCGAGGTTCTCTATGCGGCTCCTCGACTCGATCGTCTTCTCCGCTTCAAGCATTTCCATGTATCCCGTCGTCTTCAGCACTTCATCCACCAGTTCCGTGATGGTGATGAACCTGGCTTTCTGCTGCAGCTTCTCGAGCAGATCCACAAGGCCCATCAGCTTGACGACGGCCGTCTTCGGGATGCCGATGAAGTCGGATTCCTTGATCGCCTCAAAGATACTGATGCCGGTGTTCTGGCCATGCGCCTTCAGCTTATCCACCGTCTTCGGTCCGAGACCCCGCTTCGGCGTATTGACGATGCGCTCGAAGCTAATATCATCGTTCGGATTCAGGATGACCTTCAGATAGCTCATCAGATCCTTGATTTCCTTGCGGTCGTAGAATTTGATGCCGCCGACCATCTTGTATGCGATGTTGGATTTGACTAGCGTGTCCTCTATGGCCCTAGACTGGGCGTTCGTCCGGTACAGGATCGCCATGTCGCTGTAGCTGTACTTGCCTGAGAGGTCCAATATGTTCCTGACGACCTCCTCGGCCTCCCCGCGTTCCGAGTCGGCGACGAGGTTCTGCAGTTTCGGTCCGCCATCCCGGTCTGTGCGGAGCGCCTTCGGCTTGCGTTCCGTATTGTTCTCGATTACGGCATTTGCTGCATCCAGTATGTTCTTGCTGGAGCGGTAGTTCTGCTCCAGTTTGATGACGACCGCTTCCGGATAATCGTCCTCGAAGTTGAGGATATTGGCGATGTCCGCACCCCTGAATTTATAGATGGACTGGTCGGAATCCCCCACCACGCAGATATTGCGGTATTTCGCCGCAAGCTGGCTGATCAGGCGGTACTGTGCATGGTTGGTATCCTGATATTCGTCCACATGGATGTACTGGAAACGGTTCTGGTAGTACTCCAGCACCTTCGGCTCCTTATCGAACAGCTCGATCGTCAGCATGATCAGATCATCGAAATCGAGGGCACTGTTGCGATAGAGGATCTGCTGGTAGTCATGATAGATTTCACTGTATAGCGTATCCGGGTAGGCAGCCGCCTCCCTGATGCTCTCATCCGGCCGGATCAGCTGATTCTTCTTGTCGGAAATGAAACCGATGATGCCTCTTGGATTGTGCTGCTTTATGTCCAGGTTGCGGCGCTTCAGTATGTCCTTGACCACGGATTTCTGGTCCGTCGGATCGAGGATGGAAAAGCTGTTTTCATATCCCAGATGGTTTATATTGCTTCTCAGTATGCGCACACACATGGAGTGGAAGGTGGAGATCCACATATTCTCTGCGCCTTCCGATACCAGTGCAGCGACACGATCCTTCATTTCCCTTGCCGCCTTGTTGGTGAATGTGATGGCCAGTATGTTTCTCGCCGGCACTTCCTTCTCGCCGAGCAGATAGGCGACCCGGTGCGTCAGCACCCGAGTCTTCCCACTGCCTGCCCCTGCCATGATGAGCAGCGGCCCTTCGGTCGTCTGGATGGCTTTCTTCTGTTCTTTATTCATCAAACTTAGATCCATTATAAAAACTCCAATTTATTTAATGATAGTCCGCAATGCTTTTCTGGGACTGTCGTAGATGACATTCCCCACGATGATGGTATCGGCGTACTGTGCCATCTCTTCGGCTTCCGCCTTCGAGGAGATGCCGCCGCCATAGATGATGTGGGACTGTCCGGCATTTTCACGCACGGTCTTCATGATCTCCGCGTCTCCATAGGTACCGCTGTACTCAATATATATATACTCGGTCTGATAGAGCTTGTCCATCATATTGATGTAGTGCGGAAGCATCTCAGGCGCCACACGCTTCCCTTCAGCCTTTTTGAAGGCCTTGCATTCGGGGTTCATGATGATGTATGGCAAGAGGGAAACCTCGTCATAGTCGAGCAGATGACCATATTCCGCCAGTGCCTCGAGCATCAGTCCATGCTGCCACTTGATGTCGCCCGTGTTGAACACCGCCGGTATGAAATAGTGGTCGAATCCGGGAATCACGGCTTCGGTCGATGTCACTTCCAGTGCGACCGGCACAGAGAAGCGCCGCACCCGCGCCATCAGATTCAGCACGTTGTCTTCCGTGATGCCGTCAGTGCCGCCGATGATGATGGCGTCGGTATCCGACTCGCAGATACGCGTCAGATCCTCGTCACTGATTTCCTTTGCAGGATCCAGTTTGAACACATGTTTGCAATCTTTAAGCATATATAAAACTCCCATCAGAATTCATAAGGATATTATAGCATTTTTAGCATGCTGCTGTTTTATTATATATGCGATTTTTACAAGACTTCAAAAGCAAAAATGACCCGGCCGGCTGATGCCGGTCAGGTCATTCTAATCGATGTCCAGGTATTCCTCAAGTGACAGTCCGCTTTCGTATATCGCTTCCGCTTCGTCACCCACATACCTCAGGTGCCACGGCTCATACATGTATCCCGTAATATGCTCTTTTCCTTCGGGATAGCGGACGATGAACCCATACTCATGGGCTACGTCCTTCAGCCATTCGTATTCCGGCGTATCACCGAACTCGACTGTAAGGTTGGAGGCACTGTCTGCGGAGCCGACATCGACGGTGAGCCCGGTCTGGTGCTCTGAATGGCCGGGTCTTGCACTGTACTGGTCGGCCGCCTCCTGCCCGTCACGGGCAACATAGTTGTTGTACAGCTGATCCTGATAGTCGTAGGTTCTGAAATCACTGACCAGCACGAAGTCGAGGCCCTGTTCCGCCCCGTCACGGAACATCTGCTGGTAGGCCTCTATGACTTCCGGCTGGAGACCCGGGTTGTAGTCGGCCGGCAGGGGAATCTCCTTGTTGACCACCAGAATATCATCGACATAGGTGACGCCATCGATGACCTCAATATCGGGGAGTGCTTCGAGCTCTCCTATTTCAGCCACGGCATATCCTTTTTCAAAAGTCCCATGTGCCTGTGTCTCTGTTTCATCAAGGGTGATGCCACACCCGGCCAGAACAAGGACCAATACAGGCAGCAGACCCAATTTCACACTTTTGTACATCAAACCGCTCCTTCAGCAATCGGTAGCTTCATCTTATCATATTCCCGCCTGCTGTTTTAAGGGAAGTACGACTATTCGAGCCCTGCTCTCTGGAAGATGAGATCCACACGTTTCAAGTGATGGTTTTCATCGAAGCAGTCCTCTATCTCTTCTGCGGTCAGAAGGTCCTGGATGCGCGCATCCTGTTCCACCAGCTCCCTGAACGGCACTCTCGTCTCCCACGATTCCATCGCCTTCGGCTGGACGAGGTCGTATGCCTCTTCACGCACAAGCCCTTTGTCGATCAGTGTAAGCATGACACGCTGGGAGTAGACGAGGCCGAAAGTCTTGTCGATATTCGCCTTCATGTTATCTTCGAATACCGTCAGGTTTCTGATGATGTTCGTAAAACGGCTCAGCATATAGTCGAGTCCAATCGTCACATCCGGCAGCATGATCCGTTCAGCGGAAGAATGGGAGATGTCCCGCTCGTGCCAGAGCGGCACGTTCTCATAGGCCGTTGTGATGTAGCCGCGGATCACGCGTGACAGTCCCGTCACATTTTCACTGCCGATCGGATTCCGCTTGTGCGGCATGGCACTGGAACCCTTCTGCCCTTTGCCGAACGCCTCTTCCACTTCCCGCGTTTCGGTCTTCTGCAATCCGCGCACTTCCACCGCAAACTTCTCGATCGATGTCGCAATCAGACCGAGTGTCGCTATGTAGTAGGCATGACGGTCACGCTGCAGCGTCTGGGTCGATACTTCCGCAGTGTCGAGCCCGAGGTGTTCGCACACATAGCTTTCCACTTCCGGTGGAATATTGGCGAATGTGCCGACGGCACCGCTCATCTTGCCGACTTCGATCTCTTTCCTGACATTCCTGAAGCGTTCGAGATTCCGTTTCATCTCAGTGTACCAGAGCGCCATCTTGATGCCGAAGGTCGTCGGTTCCGCATGAACACCGTGTGTACGACCCATCATCAAAGTCGTCTTATGTTCCCTCGCCTTGTCGGCCAGCACTTCAATGAACGCCTCAAGGTCTTTTTCCAGCAGCGCATTCGCCTGCTTGACCAGATAGCTCTGGGCGGTATCCACGACATCGGTGGAAGTCAGTCCGTAATGCACCCACTTCTTCTCTTCACCGAGTGTTTCGGATACCTGGCGTGTAAATGCGACGACATCATGGCGTGTCTCCGCTTCAATCTCCTTGATGCGGTCCACGTCGATCTGTGCATTCTTCCGGATTTCCTGTACTTCATCCTTCGGTATGTAGCCGAGCTCCGCCCATGCTTCTGACGCAAGGATCTCCACTTCCAGCCATGCTCTGAATCTATTTTCTTCCGTCCATATCTTTGACATTTCCTCACGGGAATAACGAGAAATCATGCATACACGCTCCTTAGTTTTATTTCCTCTCCATTATAACAAAACACATAAAAAAACGAACATTTTTTTGAAATAAAATAAAAATGTTCGAAAAAATAGACGGATAAATGAATTATCCGTCTATTCCTCGACTCTTTTTCCTTCAAATACAATTTCCTGATGATCGACAATACGTTCTCCATTCCGTTCGATGAAGACGGGGCGCTCCATGCGCCGGACGGGCTGGTAGCCTTCCTCCCGCATCCGTGCGAGGCACGTCTCCAGGGATTCGCCATCTTCCACTTTAAACTTTTTCTTTTTCGGCATCTCTTTCACTTTCCGATTCCCCTGCTTCGGAAATTTCCTCCAATACTTCTTCTACATTTTCAGGCTCATAGTTCCTGAGGCGTCTGCGTCTGACACCTTTCGTCCAGAAACCGCCGTTGATGTTTTTAGGTTCATACGTAATGATGAACGCGCGTTCATCGAGCTCCTTGATCGTCGCTCTGAGCTTCCGCTCATATTTTCTTGGCGTAAGTATCTGCATGGTCATCCGTTCGCCATCGCGTCCATATTGATAGCCATGCGTAACCCCATAGCCCAAATCCCTCAGGTTCTTCGGAAGATCCTTGTCTATTTCGGATGTGATCACGTTGACGACCAGATAGCCGAGCGCGAGCTTCTCCTCAATCTTCATGCCGACCAGTATGCCTGCCCCGAAACCGAGGGCGTACGCCACGACGTTCTGGAACTGGTCCAGGTTCTCAAGGACCAGCCCAAGGCCGATGACATACACGAAGGTTTCCATGATGCTGAATATTGCTGCTGTATAACGGTATCCCTTGAGTGTAGAGATGGTACGCATCGTCAGGAAACTCACATAGATGATGTTGATGACGAAGATGACAAGTACCATCAGCCACGGGTCTTGTGATATGGCTGTTATCATTCGATTCTACCTTTCTTCTTGAGTGTATCTGTTCTGCCCGCCAGGAGGACCTAGTCCTCCTGCTTTTCTCCGTATGCAGGCTTGTTGTAGCGGTGGTAAGGAAGATCCCGCTTATGCTGGGTCTTCTTGTACCATCCGACGATGGTTTCGTAGTCCTCATCCGACACTTCCCTGCCCTCCAGGAAATCGTCGATTGCCTTATAGCTGACACCAAGCGCCTCTTCGTCGCTGAGCATCGGCTTGTCATCCTCAAGGTCGGCTGTCGGTATCTTGTTGGCAAGGTACTCCGGTGCCTCGAGGTATTCCAGAAGCATCTTGCCCTGGCGTTTGTTCAGGCCGAACAGCGGGACAAGGTCGGCTGCACCGTCACCGAATTTCGTATAGAAGCCTGTGATGGCTTCGGCCGGGTGGTCCGTCCCGAGCACAACCCCATTGGTTGTCGCAGCCACTGCATACTGGGCCTTCATCCGTTCACGCGCCTTTTCGTTGCCCTCGAGGAAGTCCGTCAGCTCGTATCCGGCTTCCTTCAGAGAAGCGATGCTGCGCTCCACATTCGGGCGGATGTCGATGGTGGCGGAGGCTGTCGGCTGGATGTATTCAATTGCATCGATGGCATCCTGTTCATCGTTCTGCTTGCCGTACGGCAGACGGAGCGCATGGAACTCGTAGCCGCCCCCTTCGACTTCCTCATTCAGTTCATCGACTGCCATCTGGGCAAGTTTTCCGAGCAGGGTCGAATCCTGGCCGCCCGAGATGCCAAGGACGAACGATTTGATGAATGTATAGTTCTTTACATAGTCCTTCATGAAATCGATGATTTCCCTCACTTCAGTTCCAGGGTCGATTTCCGGCTTTACGTTGAACTGTTCGACAATTTCTTTCTGTAACGTTCTCATTTCTACATCACTCCAATGTTTTATTACTTGATTCCTCGATGAGGTCCTGCTTGATCTGCCATAGCTCCTTTGAGAGGTCGACCGGATACTCCTCCGGATTGAGGAACCGCTTGTACTCTTCCCATAGCAGACCGAGACGTTCTTCATGACGCCGTTTTATCGTGTCTATGCTTTCCGATTCATACACGCACTCCCCGTCAATGAAGATGTCCTTCATCAGCTCCACTGCCCTGTAGGAGCGGATGAGCTTCCTTTTCATCGTATGGATGGGGTGGAACATGAGCAAGGGCTCATCTCCCTTTATCTCTTCCCCAAAATGCGTAATGTATTCACCTTCCGACATCCCTGTATTTTTGTTGATGATCCGGTGGATGTTCTTTTTGCCCGGTGTCGTCACTTTTTCCGGATTGCCTGAAATTTTTATCCTGTTCTCAAGCTCCCCTTCGTCATTTTCGATGGCCACAAGCTTATAGACTGCGCCGAGCGCCGGCTGGTCGTATGCTGTAATCAGTTTGGTGCCGATGCCCCAGCTGTCCACCTTCGCCCCCTGCGACAGGAGGGACAGGATCGTCACTTCGTCCAGGTCGTTGGATACGATGATCTTCGCATCATGGAACCCGGCATCATCCAGCATCTTCCTCGCCTCTTTGGACAGGTAGGCGATATCCCCGGAATCGAGCCGGATGCCGATGAAGTTGATCCTGTCGCCATACTCTTTGGCCACTTTGATTGCATTCGGCACGCCGGATTTCAATGTATCAAAAGTATCGACGAGGAAGACGCAGTCCTCATGGGAATCGGCATAGGCCCTGAAAGCATCGTAATCGTCGCCATATGCCTGGACCATGGCGTGGGCGTGTGTACCGCTGGCATTCAAACCGAACAGCTTGGCCGCCCTTACATTGCTTGTGCCGTCGAACCCCCCGATGATTGCAGCGCGGGCGCCCCACAGTGCAGCATCGAACTCATGGGCCCGGCGCGTCCCGAACTCCATCAGTATGCTGTCCGGCACAAGCTGGCGGATGCGGCTCGCCTTCGTCGCGATCAGCGTCTGAAAATTGACGATATTGAGGAGTGCCGTCTCCACGAGCTGGGCTTCGATGATCGGCGCCTCCACCTGGACGAGCGGCATGTTGGCGAAGACGAGTTCCCCTTCCTGGATGGCGCGCACTTTCCCGGTGAAGCGCAAGTCCTTCAGATATGCAAGAAAGTCCTCCTCATAGCCGATCGACCCCAAATACTCAAGATCCGATTCCGTGAACCTCAGGTTCTTCAGAAAATCGATGATGCGCTCAAGCCCTGCAAAAACTGCATATCCATTGCCGAACGGCATGCTTCTGAAATAAAGGTCGAACACGGCGGTCCGGTTCTCCAGGCCCTGCTCCAGATAGGTTTTACCCATATTGATCTGATACAAATCGGTGTGCAGCATAAAACTGTCATCTTCAAATTGATACATTTTTTACAGTCCCTCCATGAAGTGCTCCAAATCAGTTATAATCATTCTAACACAACCAAATTCTTTACCAACATAATATCATTGGAGGAATATCATGAAATTTGCAAGTTTCAGGGCGCGCTTCATCATCCTGTCCCTGATCGTCTGCATATCCGGCTTTTCACAGGGGATGCTCCTCCCGCTGATCTCCTTCATCCTGGAGAATCGGGAAGTGCATGCCACACTCAATGGACTGCATGCTTCAGGCCTCTACATAGGCGTACTCGTGTCCGCCCTCTTCATCGAAGCACCACTCAGGAAATACGGCTTCAGGCCCATGATCATCGCTGGAGGCATCATCGTCGGAATTTCCATGCTGCTGTTTCCGGTGCTTGAGTCGATATGGATATGGTTCCTGCTCCGCCTTCTTGTCGGAGTCGGCGACAATGTGCTCCACTTCAGCACCCAGACATGGCTGACACAGAGCACTCCGCAGCATAAGCTCGGCCGCGTCATCGCCTTCTACGGCCTGTTCTTCTCATTCGGCTTCATGATCGGGCCCAAAATCAGTGAGCTTGTGACCATCTGGGAACCGCTGCCGTTCGTCGTCTCCGGCATACTCACCATGATGGGGTGGCCCCTCATCTTTCTGCTTAGGGGCGCTGAAAATGCAATGCCGATCGATTCGGGCGTCCCCGTCACCATCTTCAACACCTTTAGAAATTTCCGGGCTGTGCTCGCAACGAGCTGGATTGCATTCCTGTTCCCGATGCTGTTCGGCATCTTCGAATCGTCGCTCAACAGCAACTTCCCCGTCTTCGCAGTCAGAAACGGGTTCGCCCTTTCCGACATCACCTGGATCCTGCCGGCCTTCAGCTTCGGCGCCATCCTCCTGCAGGTGCCGATCGGTGCACTCGGGGACCGTGTCGGCCGCAGCCGGCTCATCACCATACTGCTTGTGCTCGGGGCTGTGACGTTCCTGTTCATGGAACTCTACAGCAGCTCATTTGCCATGCTGGTGCTGCTGTTCATACTGGCCGGCGTCTTCGTCGGCTCCATGTACTCCCTAGGCATCAGCTATATGACGGACATTACACCGAAATCGAACCTCCCGGCCGGCAATCTGATGGCAGGCATCATGTTCAGCCTCGGCAGCATCATCGGGCCGGTCATCGGCGGATATGTCATCACCGTGACGGGCGGGGACTACTACTTCACTTTTTTCACCCTCGCCATCGCCATCATCACCACGCTGAATATTTCATTTATATATAGGAGGCGGGATATGGCATAATGGATATGAAGAACACAAAACGGAAGGGGGATTATAAATGAATAATGCACTGCTGGTAATCGACTATTCCTACGATTTTGCAGCACCCGACGGCAGGCTGACCGCCGGAGATGCCGCCCAGGAGATCGAACCGGCCATCGTCGACAGGATCCGCACCGCCCATGAAGCCGGCCAGCCGATATTCTTCATGATGGATCTTCATTTTGAACAGGATGCGCTGCATCCGGAAGCGGAGCTGTTCCCGCCGCACAACATCGAAGGCACCAAGGGCCGCGCGCTCTACGGCAAGGTCCATGATATCTACACGGAGATCAGGGAGGCGCCGCATGTCTTCTTCATCGACAAGCGCCGCTACAGCGCGTTCGCCGGCACACCACTCAACCAGCTGCTCCAGGAGCGGAACATCGATACGGTGACGCTGACCGGCCTTGTAACCGATATCTGCATCATGCACACTGCGGTGGATGCCTACAACAATGGCTATGGCATCATCGTCCCCGCCTCCTGCGTCGCCTCGTTCAACGAAGTGGCACATGAGAACGCACTCGAGCATTTCAAAAATGCACTCGGCGCCACCGTAGAATCATAGAAGGATGAATACTTCAATGATAAAATGGGAAAAGTAATAACATACCAAAAGGAGAATGAAAAACCATGAGTCAGACAAAAATTTTCGGACACCAGAACCCGGATACCGATACCATCACTTCCGCACTCGTTACAGCGGACATTGAACAGCAGCTCGGCAATGATGCTGTCGCCCGCCGCCTCGGTGGGATCAATCCTGAAACGCAGTATGCACTCGACCATTTCGGTGTCGAAGCCCCTGCACTGCTTGAATCGCTCGAGGACGATGCACCCGTCATCCTGGTGGACCATAATGAGTTCCAGCAGTCTGCAGAGGATATCGAGAAGGCCAATATACTGAAAGTGTTCGACCATCACCGTATATCCAACTTCCGTACAGAATCACCGCTCTACTATCGTGCAGAGCCTGTGGGATGTACGGCGACGATTCTGAAGAAGATATATGCGGAAAATGACCTCGGCATTTCCAAGGAGATGGCAGGACTCATGCTTTCTGCAATCATTTCGGACACGCTGCTGTTCAAATCGCCGACAACGACCGAAGAGGACAAAAAAGCCGCCGAAGCACTCAAGGAGATTGCAAAGATCGACCTGGAGGAATATGGCATCGGAATGCTCAAAGCAGGGGCATCCACGAGCGACAAGTCTGCTGAAGCACTCATCACCGGAGACGCAAAAACGTTCGAGATGGGAGAGCGGACGACACGCATCGCCCAGGTCAATGTCGTCGATGTCGACGAAGTTTTCGACAGGAGGGACGAACTGGAAGCCGCCATCAATGAACAGATCGACAAGGATGGCTACGACCTTTTCGTACTTGTCGTCACGGACATCCTGAATTCCAATTCCAGAATCCTCGCACTCGGCACGCATGCAAAATCCATAGAAAAAGCGTTCGATGTTGCCCTGGATGAGAATTCAGCTGTTCTGGAAGGCGTCGTATCACGCAAGAAGCAGGTAGTACCACAGATTACAAAAGCATTGTCATAAGGAGGCATTGATATGCTGAAAAAAGAAGATGGCAGACTTTATCTGGAAGAGGGACACGCAGTCATTGCGGAGCTCATCTATAATGATCATGAAGAATATTATGATGTGACCAGCACATATACGGAACCCAGCCACCGCAACAGGGGTCTGGCAAAGGACCTGGTGGATGAAATTGTCGAAATGGCACGTGAGGACGGCAAGAAGGTCCAACCGACCTGCCCTTATGTAGCATACGCCATCCGCGATTCGCAATATGACGATATAAAAATAAAATAACATCAGAAAACCCCGTCACAATGAAATGTGACGGGGTTTTCCAATGGAAGGCAATTCCAAAAATAGTTGAAAGAATGAAAAAATGGTATGAACAAATAATAGCACCAGTTTTCTGAAAAATCAATATTATCAGCATACTTTTATCAACTAAATATTTTACTTATTACACTCTCTTTCCCTTCTTCAAGACGTTCCTTTGAACATTCATCCTCGATACGATAGTCCAGTTCTTCCGTTGCCCTGGAAAAGGATACTTCATCGATATAGTTCGTCAGCTCCGCCTGGTCGAAGCATCCGGGGTGGACAATCTCCCCGAGCGTATGATCGACGATCACCCGCTCGGAACCACTCGTCCGATCCGCCAGGGGCAGAAACAGCAAACCTATCGCAATCAGTATCAGAACCAGGACAATCCATATGCCTTTTCTGTTCATTTAGAGGAATCCGACGAAGACGCCTTCCGGTGCTTCCAGTTCGCCTTCCTGCCGTTCGATGGTGCCATCTTCATTCACCTTGAACAGTACGAGATTATGGGAGCGTTCATGGGCACATATCAGATAGTCCCCGTCCGGCGTGAGATTGAAGTCCCTCGGCCAGTCTCCGTTGGTGGACTCGATCTGGAGGCGTTTCAGCGCCTTGCCTTCCTCCATGATTTCAAACACGGCGATACTGTCGTGTCCGCGATTGGATACATAGATATATCTTCCATTCGGATGCTTGCGGATGGCAGCTCCCTGGGAATGGCCATCGAATGATTCCGGAAGTGCGGAATACGTTTCAACCGGGAAGAATTCGCCATCGTGATAGTTCGCGACGATCACCTCATTTGAAAGCTCGGTGAAAATGTATGCATAGGTGCCGCTGTCATCGAATACGAGATGCCTTGGGCCGCTGCCTGCCGCCACTCTGCATTCCGCCACCTTCGCCAGTTTGTCGTCTTTGATTTCAAGCGTCACAATCTTGTCCGCTCCGAGGTCCACTGCTGCGATATATCTCCGGTCCGGTGTTTCGGTGACGAAATGGGAATGCGGGTTATCCTGGCGTTCATGGGGCCCGTCCCCTTCCACCTGGAAGACATCCAGCCGCTCTGACGCCACGCCGCGCTCATCCACGCGATACAGCCTGATTTCTCCGGATAGATAGACCGCATCCACTATATGATTCTGGTCTGAAGTGAGCGTCAGGTGGCATCCTGAAGCACCTTCCTCCAGACAGTCCTCGATGAAGCGCAGCTCTCCCGTATCCATGTCGCTGATTTCGAATGTGGCGATGCCCGCCTTCGTCTTACCTTTCTTTATTGCATATATGCGATCGTTTTCGATATCCAGATAGGTTGCATTCGGAGATTCCGCCGCCTCTTCTATAGCAGTCAGTTTTCCTGCCTCCGTATCCAGATCGAACTTGTATATTCCTTTGCCATGCTCTTTGGTATAAGTGCCGACATAACCGATCATGCTGATTCCTCCTCTGTCTTTTTTCTATTATAGTAGCACACCATCTACCATACCCTAAATGAAAAGATTAATTCCCCTTGAAAAAGCGAACATATGTTCGTATAATTGGAGATGACAGAGAAACAGATCAGGGAGGAGGGATGCAGGTGGACTACCGGGATATGCCAATGGACGAACTCGACTCCAATATTCCACAGGGACGCGGAATGATCAAATGGGCCCCATTCGCCACCATGCCCGAACAGTTCGAAAGGGTGGCAGAGATGGTGGAGGATCAGACCAGGATCGAGCGGCCGGTCCTGTCCGATGACCGTCTGGACGAAATGAACCACGTCCTTAAAAAGGCGCTGCATGACAAAAGATCTGTAAAAGTGGAATACTACTATGACGGATTCCGGTTCCAGGTCGACCTCAGGCTCATTCAGGTCGATACGTGGAGCATGGTGCTGATCGGTCATCATCCGGATGATGACACGGAAATGACCTTCATCTCGTTCATCGACATTCTGAATATCGTCTTGCTGTAGACTGGCATCAGAAAAGCCATGCAGAATATGTTCTGCATGGCTTTTCCTTAGCGTTCCAGGAAGAGGACCGGTTCCTTCTGGTAATCGGTTGCCATCATCAGATGATAGGCAAGCACTGTCGTCGTAATCGCCCCGACGCCCCCCGGCACGGGAGTGATATAGGAGGCCTTGTCCTTCACCGCTTCGTAATCGACATCCCCGACCATCTTCCCTTCATCGTTGAAGTTGATGCCGACATCGACAACGATTGCCCCTTCCTTCACATGCTCGTCCCCGATCAGGTTGATTGCACCGGCCGCGCTGACGATGACATCTGCCTCCCGGCATTTGGCAACCAGATCATCCGTATACAGGTTGCATGTCGTCACCGTCGCATCACGGTTCATGAAAAGCAGTGACAGCGGCTTGCCGACTACGGCACTTGCCCCGACGATGGTGACGTTTTTCCCTTTCAGATCTATGTCATAGAAATCGAGCATCTCCATCACACCTGCCGGCGTACACGGTTCAAGCCGGTTCTTTTCATCGGTCAGGACCTGCCCGAGATTGAAAGGCGTCATTCCATCAATGTCCTTCATCGGGTTCATCAGCTCCACCACCCGCTTCATATCTATGTGCTTGGGAAGCGGCTGCAGCAGAAGAATGCCGTTTATCGAATAGTCCTCATTGATCTCCCGGAATTTCGTCAGAAATGCCCTGGCTGAAACATCTTCCGGAAAATGGAACTGTTCCGTATCGATGGACAGTTTCTCGAAACGTTTCATTGCCGCCCGCTCATAGGAGATGGAATCCGACAGATCGCCTACCCTCACAAAAGCGACTTTCGGTTTGATGCCATGCTTGTGTGATTCCTCAAGCGCATCCCGGATCCCTTCAGATAAATGTGCCGCAACTGCCTTGCCGTCCATAATCGTTGTCATAAAAAGCGCTCCTTCATACCCTTTTTACCCCAATATACCACAATCCAATATGAATCATGTACTCAAAACCATGGCCTTTCCGACAAAATAAAAAGCCGCCCGATGGGCGGCAGATCCGTTACTTGGTTTCACGGTGGATTGTATAGCTATTGGATCTTGGGCAGTATTTTTTCATTTCAATACGCTCAGGATTGTTTCTTTTGTTTTTAGTCGTAATATAGTTACGATCTCCACAATCAGTGCAAGCCAAAGTTACATTTACTCTCATCAGTTCCGCCTCCTTTACTCATTACCTGTTCCGCTTTGCGGTGAGGAACATCCAAATCGGAATAATGTTGCTATTATACCATGTCCAGGGGCTTGTTGGAAGCTGTCCCGGACTCCATTTCAACTGGCCAGTTGATCATCCCGCAAGGGGATGAAACGATGGTATTCAATGATAACAGGTTCCTCATCAACATTGAACCGCCTTAACCATTTTAAAGGTTTATCGATATTTTTTCAACACTTTTATAGATGGACGGCTAAAATTTAAAATTGTACTTGCCTAATCGAAATCATTACGATATAATTTTAAATCGTAATCATTACGTTATGAAGGAGCACTTTAATGAAAAGATATCTATTCCCGGGATTAGTGATCGTTTTTGCGATGATTCTCGGAGCATGCGGCACATCAACTACGGAATCCAATGAAACAGACAGCGATTCCCTCACAGTCTATACGACCGTCTTCCCATTGAAGAGCTTTGCCGAACAGATTGGCGGAGATGCGGTCACAGTCGAGACCATCTATCCGAATGGCGCCGACATCCATACTTATGAACCGACGCAGAAGGACATGCTCGAATATGCAGAAGGCGATCTTTTCATCTATACGACCGACGCACTCGATCCGGTCTCGGAAAAGATCAGAGGCGCAGTTGAAGAACACACTGTATTCTTTTCCGCTGCCGACGGCATCTCCGAGGAAGCATTCGAACATGATCATGAGCACGAGCATGAAGGTGAAGAAGGACACGACGGTGAGCATGGGCACGAACATGGTACAGACCCCCACATCTGGCTCGATCCTCAGCTCTCTGTCGAAATGGCGGAAGCCGTCAGGAATCAGCTTGTGGAAATGGACCCGGACAACGAATCAGCCTACACCGAAAATTTTGAAGCACTGGAAGAGGAACTGATGGCAATCCACACGGAGCTCGAGGCCCTTACAGAAGATCCTGTCCGCGATACCGTCTATATCTCCCATGAATCCATCGGCTACCTTGCCGACAGGTACCATTTCGAACAGGTCGGCATATCCGGACTGAACAACCAGGAGCCTTCCCAGCAGGAGCTGACACAGATCATCGAGGATATACAAGCGCAGGAAATACCATATATCCTATATGAACAGAACATCACTTCAAAAGTTACAGACACGATACGTGAAGAGACCGACACCGAACCACTCGAGTTCCACAACCTGTCGGTATTGAATGATGAAGACGATCCGGAAGCTACCTACCAGTCCATCATGCAGGATAATATCGAAGTATTGGATCGTGCGCTGAACGAATAGAACAGGGCAGTTGACGCCCCAACCAGCCACAGTACCCAAAAAAGCTGACCTCAAGGTCAGCTTTTTTCATTCCACTACGTATTTTCCGCTTCTATCTCATGCTTGAGCTTCTCAGTGAATTCCTTGATCTCATCGACATCCTTTTTCAGGAAGAAGGCGAGGACGGCCACCCCGACTGTCCCCACTACAGCAAGTACAGCAACCAATTTAAGTAAAAAACTGAGCAATGATTTTATGAATTCCATATTGACCTCCATGAAGTGTTTTACTCACTCTACCCTGAGACTGAAAAATTTATGCAAAAAGTTAAGAAACAGGGTTGCTATTTATCTGAAAATTCAGTATTATAAAATTAGTTAATCACTATTAACTAACCTATTCCATTTTCTTAAAAATTTCTCCTATTTTTCCTGCACCCACCCGGTGCAGGTTTTTTATTTTCTAACCTTCAATCACTTTGATATGCACCTTCCGGTCCCTCGGTCCGTCGAACTCCGCGAAATAGGTGCTCTGCCATGTGCCATAGATGACCTGGCCGCCTTCTATGATCAATGTTTCGCTGGCACCCGTCAACGAGGATTTCATGTGCGAATCCGAATTGCCCTCTGCGTGCCTGTACTCCTTTTTATTGTCGAATGTCATATTCATTCCATAGACCAGATCACGTGTCACATCGGGATCGGCATTTTCATTGATGGTGATGCCTGCTGTCGTATGCGGGGTGAAAATTGTCATGATGCCTTCCTTCACTCCGCTCTTCCCGAGTGCTTCTTCGACAAGCGAATCGATATTAATATACTCTTCTCTTACCTTGGATGTTACAGTAAATGTAAATAGCATATTATCACCTTTAACTTTCTTCTTTATGGGTACTATAATACTAGAGATTCATGAAAGGGGAAATGCAAATGCCTTATACAATGAACGACTATCCGGATTCTTTGAAGAACATGGAGAAGCTGGAGCGTAAAAAGGCGATTGACATCATCAATGCCCTGCTCGAGGAGGGCTATGACGAAGGACGTGCCATTCCGATTGGTACCGATCAGGCGAAGGAATGGTATCAGGATGCCTCCCAGAAAGAATTGGATGAACTCAAGAATGAAAAAGTCACAGATCATGAAGATGATCCGGGCAAGCAGGGCGGCAAGATTGCCGACAACGACGTGGAAGTCTTCTTTGAGGATGATGAATGGAAAGTCCAGACCAAAGGGGCAAAGCGTCCGAGCAACACGTATGACAACAAGAACGACGCCACCAGACGGGCGAAGGAGATTGCCGAAAACCGCGGTGCTGAAGCCATCATCCATAATAAAAATGAATAGAACAGACATCCCCGGTCCCATGGTGGGCCGGGGATTTTTCTATACCTGCCGATTCAGATCCTGTCTGCCATCGAGACCAACCTTCTCCAGAGTCAGCCCTTGACGTGTGAAATCGACCTCCAGCATCAGTGAGGTCAGATGGATGATGGAGTCAATCGACGGCGTCTCTACATCCACCGCTTCTGCAATGCTCTTCCACAGGACGAGGCCGTACCCCACATCTTCCACAACATAGCGGTTGTTCAGGGTCACTGGTCCAACAAGATCCTTCAATATGGGGCTTTCGTTGTACTGTTCCTTCAGTGGCTTGTCCGGTTCGAAATAGGTGCTCCTTTCCGAACGGGCGGATTTATCCAGCACCTCGAATCCAAGTGCATCACATATCTTCTGTCGCTCCCCATCTATCGCCTCGATCACCTTGACCGTATGATGCGTCACCCCATCACGATAGAGATAGAACTCATCACCATGATTGTCGATGAAGCCCGTATTCAGTATGGAAGGGGCTGGGTGGCTCTCAGGATTCCCGTTATTCAATGCAGTTTCGATGATGTTCGCGGCCGGTACGAGCGTATCGTAGAGTATCGTCAATTTTTCCATCATCTGTTCCGTGTCACTGCTCGGATACGCACTGAACAGGTTATGCCTGCTCCTCAGTATGATATCCGCATCATTTTCTTCATAGTCATATCGTGCAGCATATGTCAGGGACATCGATTCGCCGATCAGAACGGATACGTCCGGACGTTTTTCCTTCAATGAATTACCCAGTACCATGCTGTTCATTGCACTCGCGCCATTGATGAAGACCATCTGTCCTTCTTCCAGATATGGAATCAGCTCCTCGAACATCTGAGCGAGAATATGGGTCGGCAGACACGTCATGATCACTTCCGCATCTTCCACCGCTTCGAGCGGATCCTGGGTGAATTTATGGAAATAAAGCGCCTCTCCCTTAAAATTGACCTTGCCCTGCATGATGTCCTCATGAGGATCCTTCAACGCCTGCAGGGAATGATACAGCGTCACTTCATGACCTCTTGAGGTCAGATCCGCCGCGGCAACAACTCCCCCGTTACCTGCACCAACTATGGAAACTTTCATTTAATTAGAACACTCCTTAATTTGTATAGGAAGTATTATACTGAAAATTCCGATATTAATCCACTATAAAACCCGGTTCCGAAGAACCGGGCCATATCTCTATTTTGCAGGACTGCCATTTTTGATCAGTTCGATGGCCGGAATATCGGCGGGTGCCCAGTCCAGTGCTTCGATATCCCCGCGCGACAGCCATTTCATATCGATGTGTTCAAGCAGCTGGATTTCACCCGACAGCTGTTTCGCATAATATGTCGTCAGTTCAACCGTGCCGAAATCATATTCATGCACTGTCGTGGTGATCCGTTGCCCCACTTCTATTTCACAGTCCATCTCTTCCATCAGCTCGCGTTCCAACGCTTCGCCCGGCGCCTCCCCCTCTTCGATCTTGCCTCCGGGGAATTCCCACATCAGGGCCAGGTTCTTGCCTTCCGGCCTCTGTGCACACAATATCTCATCCTTTTCGTTCACTATGACAGCGCCAACGACTCTGATATATTTCTTCATGATATCCTCCAAAGATTTTATAATACGCTCATTATAACAAATAAACTGCGCGGGTTCCCCCTTCGCAGTCGTATTTCATATACAGTATATGGTATTATTATCTTGTCCTAAAAACGCCCCACCTTAAATTTACACAAAAAAAGACCCTCTGCCCAAAATTATTAAGAGGTCGGGTGCATTCGGGGCAGAGGGAATCCAATTAAGGGTAAGGAAAAAATGAACTTACTAGAAGTTGCTAATAAACATTGATAGGGGCTGGCCTGCCATCAGGAAGATAACCGGAACCTTTACCAAAAGTTCCAACTTCTTCATAGCCACTCTTTACAACACTCGCTTCTGCTGTAGGAGTATTGACTGCCGAGAAGGAGCCTAATAGAATAGTACTCACAACTACAGCGCTGATAATCTTTTTCATGCCATCACCACCTTCAATGTTTATATTTATAGTATGCACCATTCTAAATATTCTATCAATATTCACATATGCAAAAATTGTGAACATTTACTTATTCGGGAGGATACTGATGAGATATCACGAACGCTTCAAGGAAATCCGACAGCAAAAAGGTCTGACCCATAAGGAGTTATCAGAAGGCATATGCGGAATGACGACGATCTACCGGTTCGAACGGGGAGATACTGCGATTGCTGCAGAAGTGCTGTACAAGCTGTGCCAACGTCTCAAAGTCAGCATGCAGACCCTGTTCATAGATGAGGAATCGGAGTATGCGCTGATCGACTACTACCTCGACAAACTGCGGGACTATGTCTACTTCAAGCATCCGGAGATGCTCAAGCTGACGCTTCAGGATGCAAAGAAAACGATCAATGAAAGACCCGGTTTCGATCTGAAGTACCGCAACTATGACCGGCTCTACCGCGTGTATACCGCAATCGATCTGAGGAATGACGACAAATATGCACAGGCTGAAAAAATCCTCCTTGAGCTGCTGGAGGAAACCAAACACGTCCAGTCTATAGAACTCGAAATCGTCAATACACTCGGCGATCTGTATATCGTCATGGACCGGGACGAGGACGCCCTCGCCCTCTATCATAAGCACAGGAACCGGATTCTCGACTTTCCACGTGTGAATGGTTTCGAGAGGTATATGATCAAGCAGCTCCATTACGGCTATGCAACATGCCTATACAATAACTTTTCATATGTCCAGGCGTTGGAGGTGTGCTACAAGCTGCTCATCAGAATCCAGGAGAACAACTCCATATTCTACCTGGGCAAGGCGCACCATCTGATGTCTCTGATCTATGTTGCACTGAAAGACCCCGAACCGGCAAAAGAGCACCTTGCCAAATGCGAAGCTGCCTTCCTGCTTGAAGATCTCGACGACAGGATGGCATATCATATACAGATCGCCAAAGAGGAAATAAAAGTGCTGGAGTAGACACCTACTCCAGCACTTTTCATATGGATCGTTTGAACCTGAGCGAAGTCTGCACTTCGCCCGCTCCCGTCCTCCGAGATTTCTGTTCGACATACTCGAATCCCCTGGCTTCGTAGAACGGCTGTCCGTACACATTACCTTCCTGTACAGACACCCACTGTTCCACCAACCCTTTATTCCTGTGGTCATCCGTCAGGCGATGAAGAAGCATTCCGCCGATGCCCATGTATCTATAGTGTGCTTCGACATAAAAGACATATATTTCTCCGCTGCGGACAGATGTCCTGCCGCCACCGATTACGCCGACAACTGCACCATCCAGCTCGGCAACATAACTGTAATGGCCTCTGCCGATATCCTGCATGACCTTTTTTTCGTTATACCAGAAAGCAACGGTCTCATGCTGATGGCTTTCAGACATCAGGCCCTCCACCGTCTGCTTCCAGCCGAGGCGGCAGATCCGGGCGATAGCCGGTGCATCCCGTGTTTTGGGTCTGCGGATACTAGGTTCCATGGAAATCACTTCTCCCCCGGAGGGTCAGGCACATGCACTTCCTGGTCCACTTCGACATAGTTCACTTTATCCAAGCCCTCCATCTTCTCCGCTTCGGCTTCCGTCATGGAGATGACATACACCTTCATCAATGAAAACCGCTGTTTGATATCCCCGTCATCCAGGCCGGCCTCATCGAGATCCGCTTCAGTCAGCTCCCCCCTGACACCGACCAGGTAGTCCTCCTTCTCTTCCATGCCATCACACCCCACCATCATAAGGATTGATATGAAAAACACCAAGCGGATGCGCTTCTTCATGGCATCACCCCTATTTCTTTTCGAGCATTTCCACAATTTCTTCTTTGGACAGCTGGGCGATATTATTCTGCATGTTTGCAGGCTGCATGCTTTTCTCGGCAATCTTCGGGATATCCCCACGGCTGATGCCGAGGTCATCGAACGTCATTGCAAGCCCCATCTGACGCTTCAGGGCATTGAATGCCTCACTCAGTGCCGCTGCATCATCAAAACCGATGTCTCTGGCATGCTGGTGGAGTTCAGGGTTTGCTTCCGCGTTGATTGCAAACCATGCATCCATCGTAAATGCACATGCCTCCCCGTGCGGCACGCCATAATGGGAAGTCAGGTAGTAGCTCATTGCATGCGACCCTGAAGTGCCGGTCTGGCTGAACGCCATGCCCGCCAGCATGCTCGCCAGGGAGAGGTTCTTGCGTGCTTCCCTGTTGGATGGCTCCGTGTATGCGGCAAGCAGGTTTTCAAATGCCAGCTTCGACGCACGGATCGCCAATGCATCGGACACGGGATTGTTCTTGACCGAACCCAGGCAATCGAGCGCATGACAGAGGATGTCTATGCCCGATACCGCAGTGACACCCGGCGGACATGTCAGTGTCAGCTCCGGATCGACCACGGCCGTCTGCGGATAGAACGCCGGACCGATCAATGGTACTTTGAGCTCCTTTTCCTTGTCGCTGATGATGCTGGCTGCAGTGACTTCGGACGCGGAACCGCTCGTCGTCGGTATCGCTATGACCGGCAGTGCCCGTGTAAAGTCATTATGTTCAAGCAGATCTTCCATTGCGATGCCCTGCATGTATGCAGCAGCAGCCGCCTTGGAGGCATCCATTGCAGATCCGCCACCGATCGCCACCACCGCGTGGGCGTTATGTTCATTCATCGCCTCGACGATTGCACTGACATTCTCCAGGGTCGGATTCGGCTCGATATCCGAAATGAGCGCTTTGACCCGTTCTCCCAACTGGGTATTGATGAATTCCGTCGTTCCATTTTTTATCTGGGAATTTGACGATACGACAATGATGCGGCTATAGCCTTGGGACTCTGCGATTTCATTTATCTGTGAAATGATCCCTTCTCCGAATTTGATCTCGACTGGATGGTGAAATGTAAACATCAAGCTCCTCCTCATATACTTTTTCTTCCCCCATTATATACTAAACCAGTACAGAATATAACAGGGCACCTCCAAGAGGTGCCCTGCATGAATCTATAGGAGGCGCTTCATTTCTTCAGCCACATGTTCAACTTCCGTACCGACGACGACCTGGATATTGTTCTTGCCCGGTTTCGCAACCCCATGGGCGCCTGATGATTTGATCTGATCTTCGTCGATCAAGGACTCATCATGGACGTTCACCCTAAGGCGTGTCGTACAGTAATCGATCGTATCGATGTTGTCCTTGCCGCCAAGGCCGATCAGAATCTGGTCGGCTTTGCGGGAATATTTGTCATCGTGGGTATTTTTGAGATCCTCCCCTTCTTCCGCTCCGGCCGGCGCTTCCGCGGAAAGTACCGCATCATCGCGTCCCGGTGTCTTGAGGTCCATCGCTTTAATGATGACCCGGAAGATGAAGTAGTAGAGGACGAAGAATACCAGACCTTGGACGAGCAGCATGTACGGCTGGTTGGCGATCGGCACCTGCGTGCTCAGTACAAAGTCGATCAGCCCTGCACTGAAGCCGAACCCGGCTGTCCATTCGAACAATGCCGCAATGAACAGGGAAAGCCCCGTCAGAAGTGCGTGTACCAGGTAGAGCAGTGGTGCAAGGAACATGAATGAGAATTCAAGCGGTTCCGTCACACCTGTGAGGAATGCCGTCAGAGAGGCCGCAAGCAGGATTGAACCTGCCGCCTTCTTGTATTCCGTCTTGGCCGTATGGTACATGGCAAGCGCTGCACCCGGCAGACCGAACATCATGATCGGGAAGAACCCGGCCTGATAGCGTCCGGTGATGCCCTGTTCACCGGCGTTGTCCCAGAAGTTGCCGATGTCATTAATGCCGACTGTGTCGAACCAGAACACCGAGTTCAGGGCGTGGTGCAGTCCGGTCGGAATCAGGAGACGGTTGAAGAATCCATAGATGCCGGCACCGAGAGCGCCCATGCCACTGATCCATTCGCCGAAGCTGAACAGTCCGTTGTAGAGCAGCGGCCATACAAAGTAGAGAATACCGCTGAGCAGAATCATGACGAACACCGCAATGATCGGAACGGCACGCCGTCCGCTGAAGAATGCCAGATAGTCCGGCAGCTTTACGCCGCTGAACCGGTTATAGAGGGTGGCACTGATCAGACCAGTGATGATGCCCAGGAATACATTGTTTTCGATGACACCGAATGCTTCACCAACTTCTTCCACTTCAATGCCACGGAGCAGCGCCACGGAATCTGCACTCAGGAGATTCGTCACGACAAGGAATGATACGAGCCCGGCAAGTGCTGCCGCCCCATTCTTGTCCTTCGACATCCCGAAGGCGAGTCCCACCGCAAAAAGAATGGCGAGATGATCCAGGATGGCACCGCCTGCATTGATGAACATACCAGCGATGGCGCTGCCGCCGCCCCAGCCTTCAGGGTCGATTGCGTAACCGATACCGAGCAGGAGTGCTGCAGCCGGAAGTACTGCGACCGGAAGCATGAAAGCACGTCCCATATTCTGTATATAACGTAACATGTAAATCCTCCTTCACCCTTTTTATGTAAATGCTTACATCCAATATAGCACATGCTTATGCATCGATGTATAGGAATTTATTTAGAATATACTATAATAAGATTACAAATGATTATGGAAAGGATGAAAGGATCATGCAGCTCCTGATTAAAAATGCACGCCTGGTAACACATGAAGAGATATTGGAGGACCACTGGCTGCTGAGCACTGACGGTAAAATAAAAGATTTCGGGCCGATGGACAGCTGTCCAGATGCCGGGGACTTCATCGATGCCAAAGGGATGAATGTCCTGCCCGGTGCCATAGAGATGCACATCCACGGAGCGAACGGTGTGGATGCCATGGACGCGGACATGGAATATATCGAAAAAATCTCCGAACACCTGCCACGGACCGGCTCGACATCTTTCCTCGCCACCACCATGACCGCACCGATCGAGGATATCGAACGAGCCCTCATGAATCTTGCAGACTACAAATATGTTTCCGGTGCCAGGATGCTCGGC
This sequence comes from Salinicoccus sp. Bachu38, assembly GCF_038561955.2. NCBI lineage: Bacteria > Bacillati > Bacillota > Bacilli > Caryophanales > Staphylococcaceae > Salinicoccus > Salinicoccus bachuensis. Next base: position 1,828,840 of record NZ_CP138333.2, read on the forward strand.
ATCCATCAGGAAGGCCCTTTCATTTCGATGAAACATCCCGGTGCCCAGGACCCCCAGCATATACTCGCCCCTGACAGCGAATCCATTCATCACCTCCAGGACATTTCCGGAAATCAGGTCCGGCTGATCACCTATGCACCCGAAGAAGATGCCGGAGAATTCCTCGATGCATTGAAGGCACTCGACATCATCCCTTCCGCGGGTCATACCGATGCCACATATGAAACGCTGAAAAAGGCGCAGGACAATGGTCTCACACATGTGACACACCTCTACAACGGCATGCGGGGACTCCATCACCGTGAACCTGGCGTCGTCGGCTTCTCCTACATGTCGGACGCCTATGTCGAACTGATATCGGATGGCATCCACTCCAAGCCGGAGATGGTGAAGCTTGCATTCGACGTCATCACATCCGACCGCCTCGTCATGATCACCGATGCAATGCGGGCCCAGGGACTGCCGGATGGCGAATACGACCTCGGCGGCCAGGCCGTCCATGTAGCCGGTGACGAAGCCAGGCTGTCCGACGGCACACTCGCCGGCAGCGTGCTCACCATGAAGCAGGCGGTCAGGAATATGCGTGCGTTCACAGGGTGTGGATGGCAGGACATCGTCAGGATGAGTGCCTACAATCCGGCAGTCGAACTCGGCCTGACGGATTCAAAGGGCGTCATCAGGAAAGGGGCCGATGCCGATCTTGTCATCTATGATGAAGAGGCCGACCTGAAGCATACCATCATTGGTGGAGAGATCTATGTCTGAGCCAGCTTTCTGATGATGGGAGCGAAAAGACGTGGGAGATGTGTATCAATTTGCAGTCGCAGCCATTCCGATGACGAGTTAACACACCTCCACCCCACACTTCACACACAAAAAGCTCCGGAATATCAAATTCCGGAGCTTTTCCCTATTCCCACCACTTATCGCGTTTTGCGTGTGTGATGGAAAGGGTTCTTCTTTCTTTTTCCTTGTGTGCCCTGCGCCTTTCTTCGAGCTTGACCCGATCATCACTGAGCGTCCGTATGAACGACACCATCAACATGATAAATATGATGATCAGCGGTGCGCCGGCAACGATCGATGCCGTCTGCAGCAGACCGAGTGAATCCTCTCCGCTGATGAGCATGAGCGAGAATGGCAGCACAGACAGTGCGAATGCCCAGAACAGGCGGTTCCATCTGTACGGTTCCCCATCGACTTCGGACTGTGTCGTCGCTGAAAGGATGTAGGAACCGGAGTCGAATGTCGTTGCCAGATAGATGAGTGCAGTAATCACGAATAGCGCCGTCGTCAGCTTGCCGAATGGCAGCTGGCCGATGACCGCCATGATCGCTGCTTCACCACTTTCATTATTGAGCACTTCCGTGACGGAAAATGTACCGGAGAGCTCAAGCCACAGTCCGTAGTTCCCCAGGATGCCAAAGAATAGTGCGCAGCCGAGCGTCCCGTAGAGCAGTGTGCCGAGCACGACTTCCTTCAGCCTGCGGCCTTTTGAAATCCGCGCAATGAAAAGTCCGACGAATGGTGCATAGACGAGCCACCATGCCCAGTAGAACACCGTCCAGCTCTGCGGGAAGGATGTTTCCGGCACATCGCCATAGCCGCCGAACGGCTCGAGCCATGTGGCCATCCTGAAGAAGTCCTGGATCATGAGGCCGACACTTGAAACCGTCGTCTCCATGATGAACACCGTCGGTCCGACGATGAAGACGAACCCGAGCAGAATGAAGGTCAGCCACAGGTTGATGTCGCTGAGCACCTTGATGCCGCGTCTCAGTCCCGAATAGGAACTGACAGCAAAGATTACAGTGGCTGCAATCAGGATGCCAAGCCGAAGCGCCACCCCTTCGCCATCGATGCCGAACAGGGATTCCATGCCCGCTGCAATCATCGGCGTCGCCAGGCCGAGTGTCGTACCGGCGCCGCCGAGCAGACCGAAAATGAACAGCACGTCGATCAGTTTCCCGGGCCACCTCGTCGTATATTTTCCGAGCAGCGGTTCACATGCCAGGCTGATCTTCAGGATCGGCCGCTTTTTGACATAGAGGGAGTATGCGATCGGCAGCGCCGGCAGCACATATATCGCCCATGCGATCGGTCCCCAGTGGAAGATGCCGTATGTAGATGCATAATTGATCGCCTCTTCGCTTGCAGGATCCAGGTGGAATGGCGGCGCCTGATAATAGTAGACCCACTCGATGACACCCCAATACAGGATGCTGGAACCGATGCCTGCACAGAACAGCATGGCTGCCCAGCTGAAAGTGCCGAATTCCGGATCATCGGATTCCTTTCCAAGCGTCACTTGTCCATATTTGCCGAATGCGATATAGAGGACAAAGAAGAATACCGCAAGGCCGACAGCCAGATACACTGCCCCGAGCCCCGTCGTCACCCAGTCATTCATCTGCAGGATGGTGTTGCGGCTCGCCTCGGGAAATGCAATGAGCGGGACGACTACTGACAACAGGATCAGCAGTGACGCAATGAATGTCGGCCAGTCCATCAATCGAAATTTCTTCACATTTTCACCTCGTGTAATTTTATACTATAAATTCAAAAGACTGTCTTATATTAACACACTGATGGATAGAATCAAGTTGATAAAAAAAGATGGGCTCGGGGCCCATCTCTACTCTTTCATATTATAGCGGTATCTCTTGAAGCGGATCGTCAGCGGCAGGAAGACTGCCATATAGACGCCCAGCAGCAGGACGCTCAATGCGATGGATACCGGTACCGGCCATCCCATGATCGGGATCAGCAGAAACACCATCAGGGCCAGGCCGATGATCGCAACATAATCATACAGGATCGTCAGTGTCGACGGCTCCAGATATTCCCTGCACCTGGGACACCTGATCCGTGTGCGCGGTTTCAGCGCATATCCCAGCAGCTTCTCTTGATACGTCCACTCATGACTGCAATACGGACACTCACCCATTTCCACCACTCCGCTCATAAACTGTAGACCCATTATAAATGAAAGTATCCCAGTAGACAAATCCTGTAAATGTAAGCGCTTGCAAATATCTCGGAATTGGAATAAAATGAAGTTACATTAAACAGGGGGTATGCATAATGGTATATGAGTTTCCAAACAAAGAAAATGCACAGTATAAGATCAAGGATCAATATGAGAACTTCATCGGCGGGGAATGGGTGCCGCCGGTAAATGGAAAGTACTTCGACAACGAGTCTCCGGTCATCGGCAAGACTGTGTCGAAAGTACCGCGCTCCACAAAGGAGGATATCGACAAGGCAGTCGAGGCTGCACACAAGGCCCAAGAGGAATGGGGAAAGACTTCACCGACCGAGAGGAGCAACATCCTGCTCAGGATCGCTGACCGCATTGAACAGAACCTCGAGGAGCTTGCAGTACTTGAAACGTTCGAGAACGGCAAAGCAGTCAGGGAGACATTGAACGCCGACCTGCCGCTCGTCGTCGACCACTACAGATATTTCGCCGGCGCAATCCGGGCCCAGGAAGGCGGCATATCACAGCTTGACAATGATACGGTTGCCTACCATTTCCATGAGCCACTCGGTGTCGTCGGGCAGATCATCCCATGGAACTTCCCACTTCTGATGGCGACATGGAAACTTGCACCTGCACTTGCTGCAGGAAACTCCGTCGTACTCAAACCGGCAGAGCAGACACCGACGACGATACTGCATCTGATGGAACTCATCAGCGACATCCTTCCAAAAGGCGTCGTCAACGTGGTCAACGGATTCGGTTCCGAAGCCGGTCAGGCCCTGGCGACACACGATAAGATCAACAAGCTCGCCTTCACCGGGGAAACGACGACGGGACGAATCATCATGCAGAACGCCAGCCAGAATATCATTCCGGTCACACTTGAGCTTGGTGGCAAATCACCGAACATCTTCGCCAAGGATGTCATGGATGCAGATGATGACTACCTCGACAAGGCGATCGAAGGGCTCGTCATGTTCGCACTCAACCAGGGCGAAGTATGTACATGCCCTTCACGTGCCCTGATCCATGAGGACATTTTCGATGAATTCATGAAACGTGTCGTCGAAAGGGTGGAGAAGATCAAGGTCGGCAACCCATTCGATGAAAATACGATGATGGGTGCCCAGACGTCCAAGGAACAGAAGGAAAAGATCAGCTCCTACCTTGACATCGGCAGAAAAGAAGGCGCCGAAGTGCTGACAGGCGGAAACATCAAAGAAGTGGATGGAGAGATTGAAGGCGGCTACTATTTCGAGCCGACCATCTTCAAGGGTGATAATAAGATGCGTATATTCCAGGAAGAGATTTTCGGACCTGTGCTTGCTGTCGCAACATACAAGGATGATGACGAGGCGATCGCCATTGCCAACGATACGCTGTATGGTCTCGGCGCGGGTGTATGGACCCGCTCCCAGAACAAGGCATACAGATTCGGACGTGCCATCCAGGCAGGCCGCGTGTGGGTGAACACGTATCATGACTACCCTGCCCACGCTGCATTCGGCGGTTATAAGATGAGCGGTATCGGCCGTGAAAACCATCTTATGATGCTCAGTCATTATCAGCAGACGAAAAACCTGCTCGTCAGCTACGGCGAGTCACCAAAAGGATTCTTCTAAATGGAAAAATTGAAGGCCGTTGACGCGACAGAAGCGGCCAGGTCCCTCATACGGGATCTGAAGGAAGAGCACGAGAATCTCATCTTTCACCAGTCCGGTGGATGCTGCGATGGTTCCAGCCCGATGTGCCTGAGGGAAGGCACCATGATCATCGGCGATGCGGATGTGAAGCTCGGGGAAGTCGAAGGCGTCCCCTTCTACATGCACCATCGCCAGTATGAATACTGGAAGCATACGCGCCTTACCCTGGATGTCGTCGAGGGCATCGGTGGCATGTTCAGCGTGGAAGGGCCGCGCGGCGTCCGTTTCCATATCCGGAGTGAACCCATAAAATGAAGAAAAGGTCTGTACATTTGTACAGACCTTTTTCAATGCCTACTATTCATCGAATTCATAGTAGTCGGAAAGGATGTCCTTGATCTTGATTTCATCTTCGGACTGGATCAGTTTGATGTTTGTAACGACCTTGTCGCACCCTTCACTTGCCAGGTGGCTGTTCAGTTTCTTGATCAGGTTCATCAGTTCATCGATGCTGCCTTCGACCGTCGTTTCCATTGGTCCTACGAAATGCGTCAGACCGCTCTCTTCGATGAGTTCAATCGCACCGCCCACATGACTATAGAGGTCATTCGCCTCCGGATGGTGAGGAAGTAGCTGTACACTCATAATATAGTTCATCAATAAGCCTCCTCTTTTAAATTTAGTTCACTATTATGATACCATTATAAAAAGTGCTTTTAAAGAAACTCGGTACTTAGACAAAAGGAGCAGTTGGATGAACCGAAATACAATCAAATGGCTGAACTTTACGCTGACAGTCATTGCATTATTCGCAATATATGTCTTTCTTGACGGCATCATCGACCCATCCATGCACGGTCTGATGATCGTCGGCCTGGTCATCATCGGCATGGTCTCCCTCGTTCTTGTCCTCCGCAGGGAAGGCGGGGGGTGACACCACTCCACCAACAATAAAGCCCACCATAATTATATATGGTGGGCTTTATTGTGCAACCATGGCTAACCGAGTACACGCCACATGTAGAGTGTGGCATACGCACCGTATCCATTCCACTGATCCGTCACAGCCTGGATGTATGCCCGGTCCGGCTTTTCCTCGAGATCATCCGTCATCCTGATTGCGTTCCTCAGGCCCGCGTCCCCGATCGGCACAGCGTTCCTGAACTTCAAGGTGCGCATCAGTACCGAATTGGCGCTCCATGGCCCGATGCCCTTGACGCTTGTGAGATGTGCCAACGCGGTCTCGTAGTCATCCATCCGTTCCAGGTGCGTCTTCGACAGTGTTTCCGCTTCGATACCTTCGGCACAGCGATGGATATATTCTGCTTTCCTGTAGGATATCTGCATGTTGCGCATCGATTCCGTATCCAGTGCCAGGATTTCCGCGGGTTCAGGCATCAGCCAGTACTGTTCCCCTTCAAACTCGATATGGTGGTCGAAATGTTCAACGAGCCTTCTTTTCAGCGTGAAGGCAAACCGCATGTTGATCTGCTGGCCGAGCACCGACCAGAGCAGCGCCTCCATCATGTCTACAGTACAAGTCATCCGGTAGCCATGGAGCGTTTCCACGACATGTCGGAGACGGCTGTCGTGATGGGCGAAGCGATAGAATGCCTCAAGATCATATTCGAGATCTAACCATTCAGTGACGTAGTCCTCCACAGCTGATTCCGGCACCCCTTCATTCATGAGGATGGCCACTTCGACCGAATCCGACTCCGGTCCTTCCGAAACTTCGAACAGCACGCGTGATCCATCGAACACTGCCGCTTTCCTGATTGCGCCCGACTGCGCCCGATACAGGCAGTCATCCTGCTGTGCCATGAAGTCATAGGCCAGTCCATAATTGAACGGGCCATTTGCTCTGATCATCATTGGCCGCTTCTCCCCCATACCGTATCACCCTGCCTCGGCTCGCGGGATGGCGCGAACTGGATGCGTATGGATTTCGACGTATAGGGATCTCTGCCGTCCATCACATGAAAATGGAGGTGCGGCGTGTCGGACGCCCCGCTGTTGCCGCATTGTGCAATGCGTTGGCCTGCCTCGACCGCATCCCCTTCCCTGACGGTGATGGAATTCTTCCTCAGGTGTGCAAGCAGCGAATACTCATTGTAGCCGTGGGATATGATGATGTGGTTGCCTTCAGGTGCTGACATGTTCGGATAGTGCGGCAGGTTGTCCTCGATATCATTTGTGACCTTCACGACTTCCCCGCTCCTTGGTGCAACGACACTGGCGCCGAATGCATGGTAGGATTCGAGCATCTCCTCGTCTCCTTTATATGCGGCACCATCCACCTTCCGTATGAAATCATATGCATACCGCTGATGCTCGTATGGATAGTGGTAGTTCAGGAATGCATCGTTCCCGCCCCAAAGCACAAACCATTCCCCTTCAAAGGGCAGGCGATACGTGTTGATCGTCACTTCCCGGTCCGAAGTGAACCGTTCGTATACATCAAACTGGATGCCGATGATTTCCCCTTCGCTGTTGTAGGCGACGGTGACCATCCTGTTGCCCCCCTCGTTCACCCACTGGTATCTTCTGATGCCCGGTTCAAGCTGGTTCGAATGCTTCAGATCGAAGCTGCCGGAGTCGCGGCTGAAATCCTCAGCCGCCTCCCGGAATGCATCCACACCCATCTGAAGCTGGAAATCCTGCACCGTCTGCCTGTATATCCGTTCAAAATTTCCGCTGGAAAAATGATAGCCGAATTCCTCGGGAAACACTCTTTCCTGTGCCATAATGATTCTCCCCCTTACGGTTTGATGCGCTCTATAATATCCTCCGCCTGCATTTCGATCGAAATCAGATCGTTCAGGCGGTAATCGTCATAATCCTGCATGATGACATTTTCTTCGTCAATGCCCATCGTTTCAGCAACCTTACTGTCCACTCCACTGTCCGTCTCCCTGGTGTTGATGAATACATATTCGGCTTCGTAGTCGGCAAGGTCCCCTATCGAGACCTCGACCGGGCCACCTTCCAGCACTTCTTCGAGCGGATCGTCCATCTGGAAGCCAAGGACATCGTATACCGCTTCCGTGCCGAATGACGAGTGCCTGCCATATATGTAATGGGAATCCGGGCCTTCCACCAGCACCATTGCCTTTTTGTCCATCGTCAAACTGCCCACTTCACGCTGCAGTCGGGTCGTCTCCTCCAGCCATTCATCCCCCAGAGCCTCCGCTTCCTCCTGCCTGTTCAGTATGACCCCGAGGTTATACAGGTGGGCCAGGTACAGTCTGTCCCTGAAGGGGCTGAATGCGGATGTGCTGTAGTTGATCTGCACAGTCGGTGCAATGTCCTGATATTCGAACAGGTATTCATCCGGCGTAAATGTGATGATCAGATCCGGATCCAGTGCCTTCAGCGCCTCGAGGTCCCCGTGCTCGAGATACACTACATCCTCATCCAGAACTTCATCAGCCAGGCGTGTATCTCTGACGACATCGGTCACACCGGCCACATTGCCGGCGAGCAGGCTGGCGTTGCCGGCATCAATCGCCCGGAACAGCACCACGCGCTCGGGTTCGGCCGGTATTTCAATCTCCTCAGTATGCTCCGTCATGATCTGCCTCACTGCACCATCCTCGGAAACACCGGTCTCCCTGAAGCTGCTGCATGCCGAAAGGATACCAAGGAGCATCACCATCAATACAAGTCTTGTTTTCATCGATTCATCCTCTTCCTCTGATTCCTCCCCATTATACACGAAGGGATTTTCCAAAGAAAATGAATCAGGACACAAAAAAATCAGGCATGCACCTGATTCTTCGCTTTCACATTAGACGACCTGCTGGTCATGATCGATCGACGCATCGGAATCCAGCCGCAGCCGGCGGGCTCTGTGTTTATAGAGGAAATTCAGGAACTTGTCCAATTTCCCATCCGAGACGCTTTTCATGCTGATGACGATTTCGTTGCCGATCCATATATGGATGATATTGCCCACCATCAGCAGATTTTCAGTACTTATCCCTGTAATTTCCCTGTATTCCACCGGATGGTGTTCCACCTCATCCGCTTTTCTTATATTGACGAACAACCTGTGTGTGGTTGGAATGATTGCACCATAGAAGGAATGTTCCCCGTCCTTCTCGTATTCAATGGTACCGACCAGTTCAGGCCCGATGACTTCATCCTTATAAAGTTCCACATCTTCCAGACTCTTCAGCTTCCTATGCATGTTCCATCCCCCCTAATCCTTATTATTTCCCTTACCCGCTTCAAATAAATAATAAACAATTCCCAATTTTGAGAATATCAGACCGAGGATCATGCCGATGATGCCGCCCATCGTGTTCAGAATGACATCATCCACATTGGAAATTCTGCCGATCGGCAGCACATACTGAAGAAATTCTATGAAAATGGAGAACAGGCAGGCAACCACCGCGGTCAGAAACTCACTCTTCGTGAAAATATACAGGAAAATGCCGAGCGGGACGAAAAGGAGGATGTTCATCCCTATGGAATTGATGATTGCATAGTCCGTCGCATATTCGAATGTATCGATGATGCTGTAGAACGGGATGAACTGGGTCACCTTTTCAGGATTCGAACTCGGCAGCAGCGTGAGCAGCAGAATTCCGATGATGGTCATCATCAGTCCCAGATAGAGGACGAAATCCATCCGCTTCCTCATGCTGTCGAGCCTGTAGCCGGACTTCCTGTGGATGATGAGGGTCATCGCAATGACCAGTACAAAGAGCAGTATGAACACCGGGATGACCGGCTGAAACGCTTCGTATAATTGACGCATTATATATTCCTCTTCACTTTATCCAAATTGTTGTTCCGTAAATATCCGGTACATCGCGTGGTCCGCAAGCAGTTCCTGATGCGTCCCTTCACCGGTGATGTGGCCGTTGTCCAGAAAGAAGATGCGGTCCGAGTTGACGACGGTCGACAGCCTGTGGGCGATGACGAGCACCGTCCGGCCGCGCATCAGGTCATCCAGCGCCTCCTGTACGAACCGCTCGGATCTTGAATCGAGGCTTGCCGTCGCTTCATCGAGCATGAGCAGCTTCGGATTCTTCAGGAAGGCACGTGCAATGCCGATGCGCTGGCGCTGGCCGCCGGACAGCTTGATGCCGCGCTCCCCGACTTCCGTATCGAGCCCTGCTTCTAAGGCCCCGATGAACTCATGCGAGTAGGAGCGCCTGACTGCCAGTTCGACATCCGCTTCCGTATATTCATCGGGCGCCAGGCCATAGGTGATGTTGTCACGGATCGTTCCGGAGATGATGGCACTCTCCTGGGCCACGTAGCCGATATGCCGCCGCAGCAGGGTGAGCGGAATCTCCCTGATGTCGATGCCATCCACCATGATCCGGCCGGCATCAATATCATAGTACCGCTCGATCAGTGCGAATATGGTCGATTTTCCGCTGCCGCTCGGCCCGACGAATGCCACTTTTTCATTGTTCCGTGCCGTGAAACCGACATGATGCAGGATTCTGTTCTCAGGATCATAGCCGAACGACACATCTTCGAACTCAAGCGTATTGAAGTCGATCGGCTGATCGAAGGCCGCGTCCCCGCCCTGCTCCTCCTCTTTGCCGAGGATCATGATGAGGCGTTCCGTGGCACCGAGCGCCTTGTTGTATTCCGTAAAGAACATGGCGAACATCGTAATCGGCATGATGATCTGGAACAGGTACAGCAAAAAGGCCACCATCGTGCCGATCGTGAGCGTCCCTTCCGAAACCCGGAGTCCACCGTACGCGATGATCAGTATGATGACAAACATCATGACGGTGCTCATGATCGGTGACAGGAAGGCGTTGATCGCCGCCTCCTTCATGCCGTATCCGTAGAGGGTACGTATCCCCTGCCTGCCCTTTCGCCGTTCGAATGCCTCCCCATTGAAGGACTTCACGAGACGCATTTCACTGAGCGTCTCCTGGATAACGCCAGTAAATGCAGCGGTCTCATCCTGCAGTGCCCTTGAAATCCGGCTCATCCGCCTGCCAAGCGGGAGTATGATGACGATTGAGACCGGCACCGCGATGAACATGATCAGCGACATGCGCCAGTCGAGGATGAACAATATCACCACTGCACCGATGACGGAGATGATGCCGCTGATGAGCTGTGGAAAGTGGCGGGTGATCAGGTCCTTTATGATGGCCGTGTCATTGACCACCCGGCTGACCGACTCGCCGCTTTTCGTCTGGTCGAAGTATCCGATCGGCAGGCGCAGGAACTTGTCCCACACGTTCTCCCTCAGCTTCAGTATGATCGTCTGCCCGATCTTCGCCAGAATATAGTAGGCCACGCCATCCAGGGCGGCGCTGAGTACGAATACCATTATGATCAGCGCAATGAGTCCGGCCGAGAACATCTCGGTGCTGTAGCCATCTATGAAACTCTGTGTCAAAAGGGGCACGATCAGCGAACCGACGGTCCCCACCAGGGTCAGTATGATGCCTGTTGCGAACAGCCCGCGATTCAGTTCGGTCCGCTTCAGGAGACCCATGAAATCATTGAACGAAGCTTTTCCGTCCATATTGCCTTTATCCATCCAATCGCACTCCCATTTTCTTTACAGTATATAATATCGCACGATAATGCTCTATGGTAAAATAAAATCATAATGATGAAGGGGGACACACCTATGACACTGGAACTCACCGGCCTATCCAAAAGCTTCAACGGGCAGGTTGCCGTCGACGACATCAATCTCAAAGTTCCTGCAGGCAGCATGTACGGATTCCTTGGAGGAAACGGGGCGGGCAAGACGACGACATTCCGCATGATCCTCGGCCTGCTTCAGCCTTCAGCAGGGAGCATCACCTACAATGACAAGAAAATCGACTATGATGTCACGAATGAAATCGGGTACCTGCCCGAAGAACGGGGCCTGCACCCGAAGCTGAAGGTCGATGAGCAGATCCGCTATCTCGGCCAGCTGAAAGGCATGTCGAAGCATGACATCGATACGAAACTCACTGAATGGCTCGAGCGCTTCGAAGTGCCGGAAAACCGGAGCAAGCGCATAGAAAAACTTTCGAAGGGGAACCAGCAGAAGATCCAGCTGATCGCCTCGATCATCCATGAGCCGAAGCTGATTATACTCGATGAACCGTTCAGTGGACTCGACCCGGTCAATGTGGAAATCCTCAAGACCTCAGTCAAGGAACTGAACCGCCGGGGTGCAACCATCATCTTCAGTACACACCGCATGGAGCATGTCGAGGAGCTGTGTGAATCATTGTGCATCCTGAACAAGGGAAAGCAGGTGGTCAGCGGCAACATCGACGAGATCAAAAGCGACTTCGGACAGAAGGAGATCATCATCGAAGGCGACCATGATGTCGAATTCCTGCGGAATATGCCAGGGGTCCTCGACATGAAGCAGATACGCAGGAAAAGCATCCTCAAGATCGAGGATGAAAAGTACGCAGAGCCGATTTTCAATGAAATCGTAAAGCTCGGCTATTTCAAAAGATTCCAGGTCAACGAGCCATCCATCAATGACATATTCATTTCGAAGGTGGGGCATGAACTATGAATAAATTTATAGCCACTTTTTCCCAGACCTACCTGTCCAAAGTACGCGCCAAATCGTTCATGATCAGTACACTGATCATCGTCCTCGTGATATTCCTTGGAGCGAACTTCGACAAGATCATCAACCTTTTCGATTCCTCCGAAGAGATCACCACACTGCAAGTTGAAAGCGACGAAGCGTTCCATGCCCAGTTCGAGGCGGTGATGGACTCCCTTGAAACGGAGATTGATGTCGCACAGAGCGACGGGGAAATCGGTACCGCGGAAGCGCTGTTGAGAGTCGATGGGACAGACCCCCTCGCCGTCACGCTCGAAGCCGACCAGGAGATTCCGGGCGACCAGATGACCGACATCGAAATGGCACTCGGTCAGGTGCAGAGGATGATGATGATCCAGTCGCTGAACCTGACCCAGGCGGAGGCGGAACGTCTGAATGCATCACCGGACATCACCTATGACATCGCCGCCCAAAGTGGCGAAGAGGGAGAAGCTTCGGGGAGTGCAGCGGACAGTGAAGATATGCCGGAAGCCAATCTGCTGAACACGATCGTCTTCTATATAACAGTCATCGTCATGTTCTTCATCGTCATCAACTATGCCAGCCAGATCGGTACTGAAGTTGCCATGGAGAAGACTTCGAGAGTCATAGAGATGATCGTCTCGAGTGTCGCTCCAGTCACCCACCTGCTCGCCAAGATCAGCGCCATGATTTCAGTGAGTCTGACGCAGCTCGTAATATTCATCATTGCAATCCTCATTGCGATACAGCTCTTCGATTTCAGAGAAATCATCAGCGATTTCGGCCTTGAGGCAAATGACCAGACACCGATTATGATCACCTATTCGGTCATCTTCCTGATCCTTGGTCTCATCCTCTACCTGTCGGTTGCCGCGATGCTCGGTTCTTTCATCAGCAGGATGGAGGACCTCCAGCAGGCACTCCTGCCGGTGACAATGTTATCGCTCATCGGATTCTATATCGCGATCTTCAACATCTGGAGCACCTCAGACAACATGCTGGTCAGAATATCCAGCTATTTCCCGCCGTTCACCCCATTCGTCATGCCGCTTCGAGCCATACATGAGGATACGGGCCAAATCCCTCTGTTGATCGGGGTCGCCATCCTTGTCGTATCAATCATACTTGCGGTGCTGCTTGCAGCGAGCATCTACCGCAACAGCGTGCTGTCGACATCGAACGGCATCTTCAAGAACCTGAAGCGCATACGGAAGGAATAGAGTTCAAGCACACATTCAAAAAGGCATGTCCCCTCTACAGGTGGACATGCTTTTTTACCATTTCATATATTGGAGCTTTTTCCTCAAATGATTCCGTGCTTCAGCCGGAACGGGCCAGCCTGAAATTTCGTCCAGCAGTGCATCCCTGTTCCCGTGTCCTTTCACAAAACCGTTCAACCGCGCGGCAAAAGTAGAGCCGGTCAGGAGTAACGGGTCGGGAGCCAGGTCCGCAAGCTGTCCCGGCGCTTTCGGGTAGCGCTTCAGATAGTACTTCTGATGGCGTTCTTCCGCCAGCGTGAACCCATCAAATGGGGCGATATCCGTCTCGATGGAAAAACCGAGCTCCGCCTCCATTTCGCGCCTCACCTTTTCCACTGCGGCTTCCTGTGCCTCGCTGTGAAAGCGCAGCAGGGAGATGTATTGGCGTCCCCTGTACGCATCCCGGTTCGGATAATGGTTACGCCAGAAATGGCGGAGGATCTCCTCATAGGAAATGATGGCGGGGTCGAAATCCACCTCGACCGTCTCGGTATGGTCGCCCATCTGTCTGTAGGTCGGACTTTCAGTCGTGCCGCCCGCATAGCCGGTGCGCGTCCGAATGATGCCGGGCAGTGCACCGAACCGGGCGTCAGGCCCCCAGAAGCAGCCCATGCCGAAGGTGGCCGTTTCCAGTTCCGCTGTGTAGAGGCCGGCTTCAATGGCCGGCAGCTGCAGATGTTCTCCAGTCATGTTCCAGCCCTCCCCTACTCCAATGCTTCGTCATCCGCAATGACGGTCACATCATGATGCCGCTGCAGGATGGTTGCCGGCAGCTCCTCCGACACTTCGCAGTCGATCATGCACGCCAGCGCCTCCTCCTTTTCGTCCCCGGAGACGAGGAGCAGTATGGATTTGGCACTCATTATGGTATCAAGACCCATAGTAATCGCCTGCCTCGGCACTTCCTCCACCGTATCGAAGAAACGCGCATTGTCATTCACTGTCGTTTCGGCGAGATCGACAACATGCGTCCTCGAATCAAACGGCGTACCCGGTTCGTTGAATGCGATATGGCCGTTCCTGCCGATGCCGAGCACCTGGAGATCGACCCCGCCGAGTTCCTCGATCACCTGCTCATACCGCTCGACCTCCGCCTCCAGATCCGGGGCATCGCCATGGGGGATAAAAGTGTGGTCTTTCGGGATGGGCACCCGGTCGAAGAATATCCTGTTCATATACTGGTGGTAGCTCTGTGGATGGTCATTCCCGAGCCCCACATACTCATCGAGGTTGATGGTATAGACATGGGAAAGGTCGACCTTGTTCTTATTCAGCATGTCCACGAGGTAATCATACATCTTCTCCGGGGTCGACCCTGTGGCAAGCCCGAGCACCACACGCTCTGACTCCACAATTTTGTTGAAAACGGTGCGCGCCGCCCGCATGCTCATTTCATCATAATTTTCTACATGTACTATTTTCATGACCTGTCTCCTTGTTTATACGATATGGTTATATATTGCCCAATATGATGCCTACTGCTTTATTTATATCATCCTGGGACCAGCTTGAAACATTGAGTTCCGTCCCGATTTCATGATGGGCCGGAACGTGGATGAATCCGGCAGGGATGGACCTCCCCCTCTGCCTGGTTTGATTCAGCGTCGTATACATCAGATTGTTGCAGAGGTATGTTCCTGCAGAATTCGAAATCCTTGCAGGGATGTGGTTGGCCTTCAATGCCTTCTCCAGGCGTTTGATCGGCAGCGTGGAGAACAGGCCATCCGGCCCCGCTTCATCTATCTTCTCACCGTCGGGGGTGAACCCTTCATTGTCCGTCCTGCCATCGACGCAGTTGATGGCGATGCGTTCGATGTCAATCGTGTGCCTGCCGCCCGCAAGGCCCAGGTTGACCACGGCATCCGGTTCGAATACATCAAGGTCGCGCGTGATGAGGCCGTTGATCTTGTCGAAAGCGACCGGGTAGACCCGCCCGACAATCCGGTAGTCCCCGACGACCTCCCCGTCGAATATTTTCACAGCCGTAGCGGTCGGGTTCTCCTTGAACTGCAGAAAGGGTTCGAACCCTGTCAGTAGCAGTGTCTTCATGCAATCATCCTTTCTTATGCCCTATATCCATTCCACTATACCAGATTATAATGAAAGCTCCCATTCAGAAGATGGGCCGACTCCATTCGAGCAGACAGCGAAAAATGGAAATGTATTTGCCGGCGCAGTTCAGACGCGCTGCATCATTTTGAATATCATACTGGAGAACTGGATAAAACGGTCAGCATCCTGTTTCAATTAAATTTTCATAATATTGTGTTATTATAGAATTGAAGAAATAAAATGATGGGACCAAAAGCATCTTTGGGAGATATAGTCAATAAATATAGGAGGTATGGGAGATGAAGATCCATCGAATAGATCATGTGGGTATAATCGTCGATGACCTCACTGCCGCGAAAGCTTTTTTTCTCGACTTCGGCCTTGAAATGCTGGGGGAAGGAGAAGTGGAAGGCGAGTGGGTGGAGCGGATAATAGGACTTGAAGATGTTAAAGAGGAAGTTGTAATGCTGCGGACTCCAGACGGTGAGGCAAATATAGAACTAGTGAAATTCCACACGCCATCAGATGAAAATGGCTTGCAGCGCCCTTTGGCAAATACTCTGGGCATCCGGCATATTGCCTTTGCTGTTGAAGATATTGAAGACCTTGTTGCCAAATTGAAAAGGAAAGGCGCGGAACTTATCGGTGAGATACAAAACTACGAAAACACTTATAAATTATGCTATATTCGTGGGCCTGAGGGAATCATTTTGGAACTGGCGGAGAAAATCGATTGAAATATGCTGCTGACACCGATGATGATGCTGGTCGAGCGCGCCGGGGCTTTATCAGGTTGAAGCTTCTAAGGGGGACTTGAGCAAATCCTCGGATTCAGATGCGTTAAGCAGATCGTTCCCTGATACATTTCTATTTGGCAAAGAAAAACTCCCTTCAAAGTTTTCACTTTTCAAGTGTCTGCTTTGAAGGGAGATACTATGATGGGAGCAAAATCCTATTCCAATTCTTTCAAATACGGGAAGCTGCTCGGATACTGGAAATAGCCGTCCAGTTCATCATTGATGCCTGTCAGCAGCACCGAATGATAGATCGGCACGAGCGGTGCCTCGTTGATGATGATCTGCTGCGCTTCAGCATACTGCTGCATGCGTGCCGCTTCATCCGTTTCGGTCCGCGCCTCGTCCAGAAGAGTGTCAACCTCTTCATTGGCATACCTTGTACGGTTGCCCGGTGCACCATGGTTGTCGGAGTGGAACATCGGATAGAGTCCATAGTCCGCGTCAAGCGTCACCGTGCCCCAGCTGCCCATGAACATGTCATGCTGGCCGTTGGCTGTATATTCCTGATAGGCGCCGGATTCCATCTGACGGATTTCAAGCGTGATGCCGAGATCGCTCAATTCTTGCTGGATGAACGTTGCGATGTCGGCAGTCGTCCGGTCACGCACGATGATCTCAGCAGTAAACCCGTCGCTGTAGCCATTCTCATCGAGCAGCGCCTGTGCGGCTTCCTTGTCGTACTCGATCGGATCGAGATCGTCACTGTAGCCATTTACAGTCGGGTTGAGAGGCGTCTCTGCAACAGCCGGTATGCCTTCCAGCATCTCGTTGATGATGGCCTCCTTGTCGATCGACATCGCGATCGCCCGCCTTACAGCCGGGTCGTCGAATGGTTCCTTTTCAAGGTTGAAGCCCAGGTAGGACATGCTTGCACTCTCATGCTGTTCGACCCGTGTACCGTCGGCACCATCAATCTGTGCCACGTCACTCGGATTCACCGGATAGATGAGGTCTGCGTCGCCTGTCGAGAGTTCCGCAATACGCGTACCATCTTCAGGCACCGCCTTGAAGGTCACAGAAGCCGGTTCTGCCGGTTCGCCCCAGTAGTCCTCGTTGCGGCTCAATGTGATATGGTCGCCCTCCACATTCTCCTCGAACTTGAAGAATCCGGTGCCGACAGGGTCGGCATTGACTTCAGTCAACGGCTGACCGCCCGATTCCATGGTTTCGTAGTCGCGGTCGATGACTTCCTTGCTGATCATATGGCCACCCGGATGGGCCAGATGTGCAGGCAGTGCTGCAAACGGCCCTTCCGTATGTATATTCACAGTGTAGTCATCCACCACTTCCACTTCTTCGATTTCGGTGAACAGGAATTCAAGCGGTGCCCCGACTTCCGGGTCACGCACACGGTCCAGGTTCGCCTTGACCACTTCGGCATTGAATGGACTGCCGTCATGGAATGTCACACCTTCGCGCAGTTTGAATTCCCACGTCGTATCATCCAGCTGCTCGTAGGATTCCGCAAGCCCCGGTTCAAGTTCCAGGTCCTGGTTCAGTCTGACGAGCGTTTCGTATATATTGATCATGACATAGAGCGAATATCCGTCATTCGCCGCATGGGGATCCAGTGAATTCGGCAGTGCCTGCAGGCTGAAGGCGATATCCTCACCTGATGATGCTGATCCTTCCGTCTCCTCTGTCTCCTCTTCCACGCTGCTGTCGTCCGTACATCCCGCCAATGCCAGGATGCATATGAATAAAAACAAATATAATTTCTTCATTTCCCAACCTCCATTTCCTTCACTTATTATACCTACATATAAGGTATGAAATAAAGGGCGAATAAAGCGGAATTTCGGCCAATCGGCTAAAATTCCGCTAAAAGTGTGAAACTTCCTATTCTTCCTTGAAGTCCTCATTCTTCATATCCGTTACGAACATGTGTCCCGGGTTATGCGTAATCATGATGGAAGGTCTGGCATTGAGTGCCGCATTCTGCGGCGTGACGCCACATGCCCAGAACACCGGCTCCTCATCGGGAGCAATCTCGATCGGTTCACCGTATTCCGGTGCACCGATGTCGCGGATGCCGATTTCGGACGGTTTCCCGTGATGCACCGGGCGGCCGTGCATGTCCGGAAACTGTGCGGTCACATCGGATGCCTTCCCGACCAGCTCCCTCTTGAACGGCCGCATCGATACGACGAGCTCCCCGCTGAATATGCCGGCGGGCTCTGTTGCGATATCCGTTTTGTACATGGCGACATTCTTCTTCTCGCTGATATGCTTTACATCAAGTCCGGATTCAAGCAGTGCCTGTTCGAATGTGAAGCTGCAGCCGATGAGGAAGGTGACAAAGTCATCCTGCCAGTATTCCGTAATGTCTCCGACCGTCTCCTCAAGCTCCCCATTCCTGTAGATGTTGTATTTCGGCACATCGGTGCGGATATCGGAGCCTTCGGCATACCTGCTTTCCACCCTCCCATCCTCCATCACCTCGATGACGGGGACGGCTTTTCTGTTCCGCATGGCATAGAGCAGAAAATCGAATGCATAGGATTTCGGCAGAATGACGATATTGGCCTGTACATTGTCGCCGGCGGCGCCTGAAGTCGTCCTGTCGAAAGTCCCATTCCTTATCTTTTCCCTCAGTTCTTTTGCTTCCATGATTCTTCCTCCTTACTGGGTCCAGAGGTCCTGCAGACCCTGCAGCGACATGAAGCCGGCAATCAGTGTGATGAGGACCGCGACGATTCCGAAGATGATCATCCACATCGGATGCTTGTAGTCGCCGACGATCTTCCTGTTCCTCGAGGCGACGAGTACCGCACCCAGTGTAAGCGGCAGGATGAGACCGTTGAAGGCCCCCGCAAGAATGAGCAGTACGACCGGGCGTCCGACGAATGTAAAGATGATGGTCGAAATGACGATGAAGGTGATGATGACGATATTGTTGTAGTCATCGAACACCCGGTGCAGCGACCTCAGGAATGAGGCGCTCGTGTAGGCGGATCCGATGACGGATGACAGGGCGGCTGCAACGAGCACGACACCGAATATCTGCATTCCGATGTCACCGAGCGCAATCTGGAAGACGGACGCCGGCGGATTCTCGGGGTTGAGCGCCACCCCTCCGGAGACGACACCGAGCACGGCCAGGAAGAGCAGGGTACGCATGACACCTGTCGTGAGTATCCCGAGGTTCGCCGCCGTACTGACGAATCCCAGATTTTCCTTGCCGGTCATGCCCGCTTCAATCAGACGGTGGGCGCCGGCGAACGTGATATATCCGCCGACCGTCCCGCCGACCAGCGTCACCACTGGCAGGAAGAGCGTCATCGGATCCTCCGGCATGACTGCGCGGTAGGCCGCTTCCCCGTAAGGGGGATTGGACCGGATCATGACGAATGCCGTGATGGCGATCATGAGCACACCGAGGATCTGGATGATGACATCCATCACCGCACGGCCGTTCTTTAACAGGAAGACGATGATCGCGATGATGCCGGCCAGTGCCGCACCGATGCGCGGGTCCCAGCCGAAGATGGCATTGAACCCGAGCCCCGCACCGGCGACGTTGCCGATGTTGAAGGCGAATCCGCCAAGCACGATCAGGAATGCAATCAGGTAGCCGAGTCCCGGAAAGACCTGGTTCGCGACATCCTGCCCCCTTTTCCCGGAGACACTCAGTATGCGCCAGATGTTCAGCTGGGCACCGATGTCGATGATGATGGATGCCAGTATAGCGAATGCAAAGCTTGCCAGAAACTGTTCTGTAAATACGCTGGTCTGGGTCAGGAATGCCGGTCCGATGGATGATGTCGCCATCAGGAATATCGCACCGAAGAGCAGGCGACGCTGTACGCCGGTCATTTTTGGTTTGTTGTCCATATTCACAAGTCCCCTCTACATTGTTTGGATGGTGATGTCTTCTTTCCCGAGTGCACTTCTGATCTCCCTGACGAATTCCAGGGCTTTCGGTCCATCCCCATGGACGCATATGCTGTCGGCCTGGATATCGATGTCCCGGCCGTTGATGCTCTCGACTCTGCCTTCCTTGACCATACGGACGACACGGCCCACAGCCTCCTTCGTATCGGTGATCATCGCGCCCTCCTTCTTCCGGCTGACGAGCGTACCGTCATCCTCGTAGGCACGGTCGGCGAACACTTCATGGCGCACTTCGAGACCCGCCGCCTCTCCGGCACGCACCAGGTTCTGGTTGGACAGCCCCATCAGCTTGAGCTCCGGATTGTAGTCCTTCACCGCTTCCGCAATCGTCCGGGCCAGCTCCTCATCCTTGAATGTGGCGTTATACAGTGCACCGTGCGGTTTGACGTGGTTCATTCCGATACCCTCGACACGGCAGAACCCGTCCAGTGCACCGAGCTGATAGAACATCATGCTTCTGACGTCTTCCATGGACATGTCCATATACCGCCTGCCGAAGCCCATGAGGTCCGGAAACCCCGGGTGGGCACCCACGCCTGTAGAGCCGCTCTCCCTGATCATCCGGATGGTCTCAAGCATGACCGACGGGTCGGCCGCGTGGAATCCGCAGGCGACATTCGCCGAAGAGATCAGCGGGATGATCTCTTCGTCATTGCCGATGGAATAGTTGCCGTAGCTCTCTCCAAGATCCGCGTTCAAGTCTACTGTGTACATGGTCATTCCCCTTCCTGTCCGATAATGTGATTTCGTGGAAGAAACTTGATGTCCACATCGTTCTTCCTATAGTTTGGGTGGTTCATCAGATAATGCTGGAAATCGAGGTTCGTATGAATCGGTCCGATGACCGTCTCATCCAGGACATGGGTCATCTTCCGTATCGCCCCCTCCCTCGACTCCGCATGGGTGATGATCTTTCCGATCATCGAGTCATAATGCGGTGGAATCATGTAGCCCGGATAGACATGGGAATCGATCCGCACGCCCTGGCCCATGCCGAAATGAAGCGTTTCGATCGTGCCCGGGGCAGGCATGAAGTGCTCCGCCGGATTCTCCGCATTGATCCGGCACTCGATCGCAAAGCCGTTGATCGAGATGTCATCCTGCATGAGTTCAAGCGGCTTCCCCTGTGCCACTTCCAGCTGCAGGCGGACGATGTCCACACCGGTGATCTCTTCGGATACCGTGTGTTCCACCTGGATCCGCGTATTCATTTCGATGAAATAGAAGGCATCCTCCTCTTCGACGTAGAGATACTCGACCGTCCCGGCACCGCGGTAGTGGAGTTTTGCGACCGCTTCAGCCGTCCGTTCCGTAATATCCCTTCTCGACGCATCATCCAGGACGGCGGCCGGGGCCTCTTCCACCAGCTTCTGGTTGTTCCGCTGGATCGAGCAGTCCCGCTCGTAGAGATGGACGGCATGCCCCTGGCCGTCCCCGACCACCTGCACTTCAATATGGCGGGCCTTCTCGATGTATTTTTCCACATAGATCCGGTCGTCGCCGAAGGCATTCTTCGCTTCCTTCTTCGCTGCCTTGTACATTTTTTCAAGCTGCGCCGGCTCATGGACGAAGCGCATGCCCTTGCCGCCGCCGCCCGAGACCGCCTTGATGACGAGCGGATAGCCGACCGATTCGGCAACGGATTCGACTTCCTCGAAGCTGTCGATGACCCCGTCACTTCCTGGGATGACCGGCACACCGGCATCCTTCATCGTCTGGCGCGCCTCCGCCTTGTCCCCCATCCGGGAGATCGTATCTGCAGTGGGACCGATGAAAGTGACGCCGACCTCCTCCAGACGGCCTGCAAACGTTGCCGATTCCGAAAGGAAGCCGTATCCCGGATGGACGGCATCGGCGCCACTCACTTCAATGGCTGCAACGATCCGCTCGATATCCAGATAGCTCTCGGTGCTTTTGGCCGGGCCGATGCATATCGCCTCATCCGCAAGCGCCACATGCAGGCTGTCCCGGTCTGCGGTGGAATAGATGGCGACACTCGGGATGCCCATTTCCTTGAGCGACCGGATGACCCTGACGGCAATTTCTCCACGGTTTGCTACCAAAACCTTTTCCACGCTAGTCCTCCTTCGGTCGCAGGATGAAGAGCGGCTGGTCATACTCCACGCTCTCTCCATTTCCGACAAGAATTTCTTCCACGGTACCCGGGACCTCCGCTTTGACATCATTGAACACCTTCATGGCTTCGATGACACCGAGCGTATCCCCCTCGGCGACCTCATCTCCGACGGATACGAATGTCTCGTCGCTGTTCTCTTCCTTCTCGATGAAGAACGTGCCGACCTGCTTGGCCTTGACCGTATGTCCGGACGCTTCTTCACCACCAGCCTCCGGCTCTGGTGCAGCCTGCTGGCCGACAGCAGGGGCATCGGC
Organism: Salinicoccus sp. Bachu38; assembly: GCF_038561955.2. Taxonomy (NCBI): domain Bacteria; kingdom Bacillati; phylum Bacillota; class Bacilli; order Caryophanales; family Staphylococcaceae; genus Salinicoccus; species Salinicoccus bachuensis. Next base: position 1,851,399 of record NZ_CP138333.2, read on the forward strand.
CACATTCGCCTCCAGATGGATCTTGAAATCTCCATCCTTGATGGTCAGCACTTTCAGGTTCTCTTCCTTCAGCAGCTTTGCATATGCTTTCACTTCTTCTATATCCAACTCGATCACCTCTCCATTATTCTTGCGAGCTTGCCCGCCGTCGGTCTGACGTGCGACCTGAAATCATTGTTGATCTCAAGGTACCCGCCGTCCCGTATCTTTTCCATTTCTTCCCGGTAGAGTGCCGTTGCCTCTTCTACCGATACCTCTTCGAATCTGACCGTATCCCCCGGCTGCTTCTGGACCAGCTTGGGAATGTCGACACGCGCCACCGTACCGATGCGTGCATATCCACCTGCCGTCTGCCTGTCGTTCAGGAGCACAATCGGCTTGCCGCCTTTCGGCACCTGGATGCTGCCGAGCTGGGTCGGCTCTGACAGGACATCGTGGCCCGGATCCGGATCGGCTTCAAGCACCGGCCCGTCGAGCCGGTAGCCCATCCGGTCGCAGTCCTTCGTCAGTGTATATCCTTCACCAAACAGCTTCTCCCGCATCTCTTCATTGAAACGGTCATACTGCTGACCGGGAATGACCCGGACCGCTTCCTCCTCTTCGATCCCGGCGATTCTGAAGGGTCCCGGCGCAGCGGCCATATCACCCGTTCTGATCACATCACCTGCCTGGAGCGTACGGCCACGATAGCCACCGATGCCGCTCCTGACATGCGTCGAAGCACTGCCGAGGACCCTGTCGACCCGGAAGCCCCCCGCTGCCGCCAGATATGTCCGCGAGCCGTTTTCAGCAGCACCGAACTCGACCAGGCTGCCTTTGAATACGGGAATCGGCACCCCGATGGAGAAGGCATCCCCATCGATCTCAAGTGCCATATCAGCACCTGCCGCCGCAATGACCGTATCCTGCATCACTTCGAACGAGGCACCCCGAAAAGTCATTTCAAGGCCCGGCGCGTTGTCGTCATTGCCGAGCAGCTGGTTGGCCAGCATGAAGGCACGGTAATCCATCGCCCCAGCCGGTGAAAAACCTTCCGCCTGGTGGCCGTAGCGTCCAAGGTCCTGGACCGTCGTGTAGAGTCCCGGACTTTTCACTTTGAGCATCATCATTGGCCCCCTTTCATTTCATATTTGATTTCGTAGTCCCCGGAGGCGATATCCTCTTCAATGCGTCTGTATTCCGCTTCATCGATCGGGCGGTAGATGATGCGGTCACCCGCCGCGTAGAGGATCGTCTCCTCGCGTCCCGGATCGAACAGGGGCACCGGTGTGCGTCCCAGAAGATGCCATCCGCCGGGGGATTCGAACGGATACATGCCCGTCTGCCTGCCGCCGATGCCGACCGAACCGGCTGGTATGCGCACCCTTGGTGTTTCCAGCCGGGCCTTGTGCAGCTTTTCGTCCAGCCCGCCGAGATATGGAAAGCCCGGCATGAAACCAAGCATGTAGACGAGATATTCCTTATTGCCATGCAGGTCGATGACTTCCTGTTCCGACAGGCCATTGTCCTGGAAATTGCCAAGGTCCGGCCCGTACTCACCGCCGTAGCATACCGGGATTTCGATGACCCTGTACTCGATCTCCTCCTCGAGCAGTGCTTCCTCATCGATGTCACCAAGTGTTTCCTTCAACACCCGGGCATCGGTTTTGAAAATGTCGAAATAGATGATGAGGCTCGTGTATGACAGGACGATCTCATCGATGCCCTCGACCTCCATCCCTTCAATATGATGGCGCAGCGCCACAAGCTGCCGATTGACCCGTTCATCGATTTCATCGCCCATATAGATGGTCAGGGCATTTTCGGCAAACTGTCTGATATCCATTCTTCCACCCCTCAACTGAATATTCTCACTTTTATTATAAGCCTTCATATATTATTATCAAATACAAATAGGAAAAAAGGAGAATGAAAGATGACAAATGACTTCCTCGGCAAGATGGCGGCTGAAACACTCGAGAGTGCATCAAGCAGACGGCTCCATGCACGCATACTGGAAATTTCCGAGATCGGACGGACGGAGAACCAGGGTTCAAGAAGGATGGGATACTCGGAAGAGGAACTGGCGGCAAAAGACAGGGTTGCAGACTGGATGGAAGGGATCGGCATGAGTGTACGCACCGACGGTGCCGGCAATGTATTCGGAAGATACAGGGGGCAGGATGACTCCAAAGTCTTCATGGCGGGGTCCCATATCGATTCCGTGCCTGACGGCGGCCACTTCGACGGCGCTGCGGGTGTCATTACGGCACTCGAAATCGCGACACTGTGGTACGAGGCAGGCTACCAGCCGAAGTATTCATATGAAGTCGTCATCTTCTCGGACGAGGAAGGCAGCCGCTTCGGCAGCGGACTGACCGGCAGCCGTGCATTCATGGGGATGCTCACCGAAGAGGAGATCAACAAGTACCGCGACCCGGAAGGGCAGACGATTGATGATGTCCTCGGGAACATCGGCTCCGACAGGGAGCAGTTCCTCTCGGCTGAGGGGCTGGACTACAATATCGAAATCTACGCCGAAGTGCACATCGAACAGGCAAAACAGCTTGAGCAGAAGGAGCTGCCCGTCGGCATCGTGAGCGGCATCGCCGGTGCCACACGGACGAACATCACCTTCCGTGGGGAAGCGGGACATGCCGGCAGCACCCCGATGACCGAACGCCGGGATGCACTCGTCAAGGCATCCGAGTTCATCAGCACCCTGCCGGAAGTCGCCAAGGGAATCAGCAGGGAAGCCGTCGCCACCGTCGGCAAGATGGATGTGAAACCCGGGGGTGTCAATGTCATCCCGGGTGAAGTGAATCTCGTCGTCGATGCACGGGACATTGATACCGACAACCAGTCGAAGCTGATCGAAGCCGTCGCAGAACATGCGGAAGACACCGTCAGGGACAGCAGCATCACCGCAGAAGTCGATCTCACGACCCGTGTCATGCCGATTCCGATCGACCCGGAAGTCATCTCCAGAATGGAGGCGTCATTCAAAAGGCAGGACCTGCTGCCGGTCCACCTGCCGAGCGGGGCGGGTCACGATGCAATGAGCATCGGCACCGAGTTCCCGATCACCATGCTGTTCGTGCGGAGCCTCAAAGGCATCAGCCACAATCCGGAGGAGTTCACCCATATCGAAGACCTGAGCCGGAGCGTGCAGGTGCTGAAGGACTTCTTTGAGAACTACTAGGCAATATAAAAGACAGCATGCCTTGGCATGCTGTCTTTTATATTGTCATCTATTCGGATTCGAGCACCCGCCTCAGGACACTGTTGGTCAAGTTCGGCACCACTTCGAGCGAGTAGGTCATTTCCATCCGTTCAAGCCGCTTGTGTCCATCCTCGCCATATGGCCCGATGTTGATGACCGGGATGTTCAGGTCGGCGACATCCTGGTACTCGACGAACAGCTTCCTGCCCCATGACGGGGTATTCGCAACCATATCATCGATTTCTGACATGTCGTCACTCATCGCCACGAAACTCATATCTGATATGTGCGGGAAGAAGTTCCTCGCCACGATCGGATATCCATACTCCGGCTGCACCGCTTCAATCGCATCATCCAATGCGTCGAGCAGTCGGCGCTCGCTCTTCCTCTCCCCTGTCAGTGCGACCCGTGGGGAGTAGAGAGAGGAATAGAAGACGATGATCGCCGGACGCTTGTCCGGCATGAACTTCCATGCCTCCTCGACGACGCGCGCAGCAAGCATGCGTGAATCGAGGCTTTCGTCCTGCTCAAGTTCCGCCTTGAAAACTTTCATATGCTGCACATAATCATCACCATGTGCCTCCCTGAGCAGCCCATCCATCTCATCGTACAAGTAGACCCTCGGTTCCCAGGTGATCTCACGCCCCGGCCGGCCGCTCACCTCTCCATACTTCCGGTAGCGTGTCCGAAAGGTTTCAATCGCGCTCTTGAAGGCGGTCTCCGCCTGTGCCTTCAATAATTCCAATACCTTCTCCGGTGACCAGGAATGGACGAAGAAGTTGTAGTACACGTAGGCAGACAGCGCCGTCTGTACGGTATAGGACGGCTTCAGATCGGTCTGCTTGAGTGATACCGGCGGCAGTGTCGCCTCCCCCAGCGCCACATCACAGAGCTCGGGGTTGTAGCTGATCTGCCGCGTCAGCTCGGCTGCGATGAAGTTCGGATCGAGCCCATCGAATGCCGAGCCGACATGCGTCTCCTCCCCGGTGATGAAGAAGGACGGGAGCAGTTTGCCGACCGTCCCCTTGTATATGTAGCGGTTCTCGTCCCCTTCATAGCCCGGTGCGACGAAATCGCTGTTGATGGCGGCGACATAGTCGAATCCCTCCTCCGCCTGCCAGCGTTTCAACGTCTTCAGGGCCGACAGGATGCCATGCGAACCATCCTCCTCGTCACATTCTGCGATGAAGACGATGTTGCCATCAAGCAATTCCGGATGCGATGCATAGTGGGTGAGCAGGTAGAGGTTGCTCGCCACCCCGCTCTTCATATCCAGCACGCCCCGGCCGAACAGCCAGTCATCCGACTCCAGCTGGGCCCGCACCGCCTCCGGCAGCTTCTCGCCCTTAAGGTGTGCCATCCAGTCATCGGGACGGAATGCCAGGTCCTGCTGCGCGCCGAAGTCCTCCACACCGACCGTATCCATGTGCCCCATCAGCACCACCGTACGGCGGCTCTCCCCTTTCGTCCCCTTGACATGCGCCATGACATTGTACCGCTTCCGCTCATCATTGACTGTCGGCTCCATGACGAGCTGCGACGGGTTTGCTTCAAAATATGGGTGGGCTGCCAACATGCCGTGGATGGATGCGGCGACCACCCGCTCCCCGTCCGTATTGACTTCGCTCCGGATGCCGACAAGCCTTTTCGTAATCGTCAGCAACTCCTCCCGGCAGTCCAGTTCTCCATTGTTTTCTTTCATAAAGTAAGCCTCCTTCTATGTATCAATCCGACTTTTATTCCTTTAAAACAATTATAGCAATCCCCCTCCTCCGCCGCACCAGTGAAATGCTTCGCCGATTCTGTACCCCAACCCGCTTCCATGTGATTTCCACCCTTCATTCGGGTACACTACAGGATAGAGGTGAGACGCATGTCAATGATACGAATAAAAGGCGCCAATCAGAACAACCTGAAAAATGTGAGCGTCGACATACCAAAACATCAATTAACCGTATTTACCGGACGGTCGGGTTCGGGCAAGTCATCCCTGGTATTCAATACACTTGCCGCGGAATCGGAACGTCTGCTCAATGAAACATACTCCAGCTACATCCAGAACCAGATGACACACTACGAGAAGCCCGATGTGGACCAGATAGAGAACCTGCCCGTCGCCATGATCATCAACCAGAAGCGGCTCGGCGGCAACTCGCGGTCTACGGTCGGAACCATTTCCGATATATACTCTTCGGTGCGCCTATTGTGGTCGCGTATCGGCGAGCCGTTCGTCGGCTACTCCAATGTATTTTCCTTCAACAATCCGGGCGGCATGTGCGAACGGTGCCAGGGGCTCGGCTATGTGGAGGACATCGACCTTGATGAGCTGCTCGATTTCGACCGGTCGCTCAATGAGGACGCGATCAAGTTCCCTTCCTTCAAACCCGACAGCTGGCGCGGGAAACGCTACCTGTACACGGGCCTCTTCGATAATGACAAGAAGCTCAGGGACTATACGAAGGAGGAGATGGACACCTTCCTCTACACGAAACCGACGAAGCTGAAGAATCCGCCGGACAACTGGCCCAGGACTGCGAAATTCGAAGGCCTCATCCACCGTTTCAGGCGTTCGTTCCTCCTGAACGACAACTTCGAGAAGAAGCGTTTCCTCGCGGATGTGGAACGGGTCGTCACGAGCCGCAAATGTCCGGAGTGTGAAGGGAAAAGGCTCAACCAGAAGGTCCTCTCATGCAAGATCGACGGACTCGACATCGCGGACTTCACCGCCCTGTCCATCGAAGAGGCGATTCCGTTCCTGAAGCAGCTCGATGATCCGAAGTCGGAATACATCATCCGGCCGCTGCTTGCACAGATGGAATCACTCGCCTATGTCGGTCTCAACTACCTGACACTCGACCGGGAGACACCATCACTCTCGGGCGGCGAATCGCAGCGGATCAAGCTGATCCGCCACCTGAACAGTCCGCTGTCGGACCTCGTCTACATCATCGACGAACCGAGCGTCGGGCTGCACCCGGAGGATATCGAGAAGATCAACACGATCATGCGCTCGATACGCGACAAGGGCAACACCGTCCTCGTCGTCGAGCATGACCCGGACGTCGTCCGGATCGCCGACCATGTCATCGATATCGGCCCGGGCGCCGGCCAGCATGGCGGGGAGATCATATTCACCGGCTCCTACGCTGAACTGATGGCCTCAAGTACGCCGACTTCCACGGCCCTGGCCCGGACGCATAATCTGAAGGCGCATCCCAAGCAGCCCGAAGGTTTCATCAGCCTCGAGCACATCACAAAGAACAACCTCGAGGATGTATCGGTCGACATCCCGCGGAATGTCATGTCCGTCATCACCGGTGTTGCCGGCTCCGGCAAGAGTACGCTCATCAAAGCCGGCTTCAAAAAGGATCCGGACGCGATCTTCATCGACCAGAAGCCGGTCCATGCCTCGAACCGCTCCAATCTGCTGACCTATATGGACCTCTTTGATGAGATCCGTACATTCTTCAGCCAGCAGACGGGGCTCAGGAAGGGCATGTTCAGCTACAACTCCGAAGGCGCCTGCCCCGAATGCGGCGGCAAGGGGATACTCAAGACCGAACTTGCCTTCATGCCCGACTTCTCACAAGTATGTGAAGTCTGCCAGGGCACCCGCTACCGCCCCGAAGTCCTCGAGGCGAAAGTGGACGGCTACTCCATCGCGGACATCCTCGCCCTCACCGTCGAGGAGGCGCTGGGCATATTTACGACGAATACACGCGTCATCAGCCGCCTGAAGAACATCCATGATACCGGCCTGCACTATATGACACTCGGCCAGTCCCTCGATACGCTCTCAGGCGGGGAGATCCAGCGCGTGAAGCTGAGCCGCCATCTCGACAGTGACGCCACAGGCAAGGTCTTCGTCTTCGACGAACCGACGACCGGGCTCCATGAAGACGACATCCCGACCCTGCTCGACTGCTTCGGCCAGCTCATCGATCAGGGCAACACCGTCATTCTGATCGAGCATAACCTGACCATGATGACCCATGCCGACTGGATCATCGACGTCGGTCCTGGTGCCGGCTTGCGCGGTGGTAGGATCCTCTACAGCGGCGAACCCGACGGGCTCCTCGATGTGGAAGGTTCCGTCACCGCCAGGCACATCAGAAGATATACAGGAGAAGGAAAATAGGAAGCCCATAAAAATGCACCCGCCGGAATTCCGGCGGGTGCATTTTCACATGTCCATATTCATTGCTCATCCCGACTGCCTGACGCTGAGTACCGTGATCGTCACAAGTATGATCGCCATGCCGAGGATCTGGATGATCGCCAGCCGGTCGCCGAGGAGCAGCACCCCGAACAGTGATGCCGTCACCGGCTCCACCATCGCGACCATTGAAGCGGTCGTCGGCGCCGTCCGCCGGACACCGATGACATAGATGATGAATGACACGCCGGCACCCACTGCACCCAGCAGCAGGAACCACCATAAATCTCCGGAGGTCAATACGCTCAAAGCCTCACCCATATCTATGAACCACACCAGGATGATACAGAATGCAAAGAAGGCGATGGTCAGCACCATCTGTGGGCTTCCGATGGCGGAGGCATTTTTGAACCCGAAGATGAACAGGGCATACGACAGCCCGGCAGCGAGCCCTGCTGCCACGCCGAATATGCCGGTTGATACGGATTCCGGATCATAGGCGCCGGTGAGCAGGACGATGCCGATGAGGACAGAGACGACACAGAGCCATTTGAACCATGTCGACTGCTCCATCCTGAAGAGGAACGCAATCAGCAGCACGAATATCGGTGCCGTATACATCAGGGTCGCCGCAACAGCCACACTCGATTCCTGGATGGCGAGGAAGTAGAAGGTGAAATTTCCCGCCACCCCGATGCCACCCAGTATCGACCAGAAGTGGAAGCGTGGCGAAGTGATCCAGTTCTGTTTGAAGTGGATGATGAACCATACGAAGAAGAATATGAATCCGACCGCCCCGCGGTAGAATGAAATCACAAGGGGACTCCATCCCTTCTCCATCAATATATCCGCGATACCCCCGCTGAGGCCCCAGAACATGGCTGCCAGCATGACCAGCCAAATGCCGGTGTATTTCATAATGTTGCCCTCCTGAGCTGCATTGATTACTAATCCGCACTACCGGATCGACTGGGTTATCGCATACCCATAATCCCACCATCCTACACTTCAATTTTATCTTGTCTGCATCACGATACCAGCAGAACGCAAAAAGGGATGCCAAGGGCACCCCTCCATTTTATGAAAATGAAACTTCCACTTCACCCAAGCCTTCGAATGATGCTCTGAACCGGTCTCCGGGCACAACATCCACTGCCTTCGTCAGGGCGCCCGCCAGGACGACTTCCCCGGCCTTGAGTGTAATGCCGTACGGGTGCAGTGCCTTTGCCAGCCAGACCACCGCTTCAAGCGGATTTCCAAGAACAGCGGATCCGAATCCTTCGTCCAGCTTTTCGCCGTTCCTGTACACTGTCATCTTTACGGATGGCAGGTCGATGTCCTGCAGAGCCACGTGCGCCAGGCCCAGCACTGCTCCCGCTGAAGAGCCGTTGTCTGCAACGGTGTCTTCGAACTTGATTTTCCAGTCGCGGATGCGACTGTCGATGATTTCGGCGGCCGGCACTGCATAGCCGATGGCTTCTGTGACACTTTCCACTGTGGCATCCGTGCCGTTGATGTCCTTTTCCAGCACGAAGGCGATTTCGAACTCCACCCTCGGCGCGATGAACCGTCCTGCATCGACAGTCTCACCGCCGCTGAAGACCATGTCATCCAGCAGATGCCCATAGTCCGGACGGTCGACACCAAGCATCTCCTGCATGGCCCGGCTCGTCAGGCCGATCTTCTTGCCGACGACTTCCGCCCCATCCGCCAGTCTTCTTTCGACATACTGAAGTTGGGCCTGGTAGGCGTCCTCCACCGTGATATCGGGATGGGTCTCAGTAAACGGGACAATCGGCGTCAAATTCTTTTCCGCTGCGTATATTTCTTCCCCCAGCAATCTGGTGATAGCCATTGTCTTGTTCCTCCTATTATGCCATAAGTTGATAGAAGGAGTATGACGCAATCCTTCTCTCCCAGGTGATGGCGATTTCATTCTGATCGATTTCATCCATCAGGCACTGCCTTGTGAATGAAATCTTCTGCGCTTTTCTGTCCACATGGATCTGTGAAACGTGGCGGCCTGTACCTGTATCGATGACGACATCATAGATGCCATCCTGCGGCAGCATGTAGTATGGCTTCAGGGAAAGATACCCCTGGGAGATGTCGGCACATGTCCGATACTTCCTGCCCATCAGCTGCTGCACCTCAGATATCCGCCCCTCCAGTATGGCACTCCTGATGCGGGTCGAGCTGATCTTCTCACCCTGATAGGCCACCTGTTCGACCCGCGAAGCAGCAATCCGCCCACCGGAGTCCGCTTCCAGACTGTCGATTGTCCCTTCCCCTTTGAAGCCATAGGAAAAGTCATAGCCTGCCACAGCGTGGATCGTATCGAACCGGTCAAGATATGCCTTGATATAGTCTTCTTTAAGGAGGGAGGCGAACGCCTTCGTGAATTCCACGATATAGAAGCGGTCGACCCCAAGGGCCTCGAGTGCCCGTGCCTTCTCCTCAAGCGGCATCAGATAGTCCACCTGGACCCTGCCACCTGACAGGACCGTTTTCGGGTGCGGGAAGAAGCTCATCACATCGAGTGCGGCATCCGACTTCTCCGCAATCTGCCGTGCCGTCCGAATGACCTTCTGATGCCCTTTGTGTACGCCATCGAAGAAGCCCAGCGCGATGACATTCCTCCTCGACTGCTTCTGCCACTCTCTGAGGTTCCCATCATTCAAGTGGATGATCTCCATCCGGTCCACCCCCCTTCCGACTATATTTGATGGCTCCCCTCTACTTGACGGCTTCTTCGAACGCCTCCAGCCTGCGGTATTTGCCGCAATTGAAGATCAGCGGATCGCCATCTTCAAGCACCAGGTCATTCACCTTCCCGATGAATAGGACATGATCCCCTTCTGTATGCTCGTTGTAGACTTCACAGGAAAGCTGGCACAATGCATCTTCAATCACTGGCGCATCTCCCAGCTGTCCGAAGTCGAATTTGTCCTCGAATTCCTTCTGGCCGGCGAATCGCATCGATTCCTCCTGCTGCTCGCAGGACAGCACGTTCACAGAGAACCTGCCGCTCTGGCGGATCCGATCCAGCATCTTTGCCCTGTTTCCGATCGAGATTACGATCAGTTTCGGATCGAGGGAAACGGACATGAACGCGTTGGCGGTCATGCCGTATACTTCCCCGTCGATTTCCGTCGCGATCACGTTGACTCCTGTTGCGAATTTTCCCATGGCATTCCTGAACTTGCGATCATCCATTGGGCCTCATCCCTTCCTATACTTTTCTGGTGCTTTTCAACGGTTCTCCCGCTGATATCGTGGTCAGATCTTCCGGCCTCATCCCCGACTGCTCACCCCAGAATGTAAAACCGACCGCCATTTCTTCAGCTTTCCATTCAATCGGCTCCCAATCCGGTTCAAAGATCAGATATCCATTTGAGAACAATTCCAGGCGCACGCCGCTGCCGGGATCCACTACGTAGATGTACATCGCCTGCGAAATGCCGTGTTTGCCCGGCCCGACGAAAGATATGCCCTGTTCAGTCAGGATGTCCGCTGCACGCAGAATGTCCTGTGCATTGTCGGACCAGTAGGACAGATGATGGATTTCATGTGATGAACCGATATCCGGGCGCCCCATCACTGCAATATCGTGGACGAGGTTCGTGACGCTGAGCCATGCCGCCCCCAGTTTGTCATCAGGCGTCGTCAAATATTCACGCATCTTGAAGCCAAGCTTCTCCTGCAGAAAATCCGTGATGACCGATGCATCCGTGTTCGTTCCGATGTTGACATGATCGATGCGCCGTGGCGAGATGCCTTTGCGCCAGGCCTTGTATGGCTGGTTCTTAAGCACTGATTTTCGCTTCGGATCCGCTACAGCCGGCTTTTCCATATCGAAGTAGATTTCGAAGTTGTGCCCTGAAGGGAGCTGGAAACGGATGGCATCCCCCTGCCCCGTTTCTGTGCCGGCCTTCACTTCCTCCACTTCCACATCCGCTTCCCGGAGGAGGAGTGCGAAGTTCTCGATATCCTCCCGCCTTTTCGCTTTCCAGGCGATATGGTCCACGCGCGCCTCCGGACCTTCTTTGATGGACAGTGTATGGTGGTCGAAGTCCCCCCATGCACGCAAGTAGTGTACGCCATCGACTATCGTCGTCTTTTCGAGGCCTACGACCTCCTCAAAGAACCACAGCGATTTCTCCAGGTCCGTCGTTTCCAGTGCCACATGCCCAAGCTTTGCAATTTCAGGCAGAATCTCGTATCTTACATTTTCCATAGTTCCATCCCCTTTGTTTTCTTTCTTATCCCATCGCCATGGAGTCGACACCGAATAATGCTTTTCCGTAGTTGTCGATGCCATCTTCATAAAGTGACGTGACATGGGTACTGATTGCCATCAGATCCCTCATGATCATTTCGAGCGGCTGACCTTTCGCCAGTGCACTCGCCCCGAGTGTCGCCACGGCGCGGATCGCAATATCCTGGCAATTTTGGATGATGTGTACGCGGATGCCATTGTATTCCGCCGGGTTATATTGGCCCTGGTCACTCTCCAGCATCTCAATATATTCCTTCATCAGACCTTTCGCCGATTTCAGCTTCAAGGACATTTCCGCTGCGACACGCTGGCTCTTCGCAGACTCCCCTTCGTTCGTCCCGTCAAAACGCCTGCGCTTCTTGGTGCGTGCGATGAATTCTTCGATGACACGTTCTGCCGCCCCTATCGCCATCGCAGGGAAGCCGACATAGAAGGCCGGGAAGAACGATACGTTATAATACAGGTAATCCTCATCGACTTCAGGCGTGTACGGCTTGCGGTTCATCATCATCTCGTTGAATGAAATAACCATATCCTCCGGGACGAAAAGATTGTCTGCGACTACGGAATTGCTGCCCGAACCACGCAGGCCGAGTGAATCCCAGTCCTCGATCACCTCAAGATCGGATACGCGCATGCAAAGTCCGATGCGGTCCGGAACCGCCGCCCCTTCCTCATGATAGACCGCACCGACCGAAATCCATTCCGAGTGGTTGATACCGCTTACAAAATTCCATCTGCCGTTGAGGATGAATCCGCCCTCCACCTTTTCGACCTTGCCGACAGGTGCAAAGATATCGGCCAGAAGCCCGCCATCCTCATATATTTCGTCCATGCGGTTCTTTGGCAGGAAAGCGACCCATGAATTGTGCAATGCATAGAAGTATGTCACCCAGGCAGCAGAAAGGTTGTGATAGCCAACCGTTCTGACAATGTCTGCAAAAGTGTTGAAATCGATCTGCGGAAAGCCGTATTCCTTCGGTATGATCAGACGGTTGAGACCGCCTTCGACGATGGCGTCCGCTACATTCTTGGATATCGTCGCATTCCTGTCCGCTTCAACCGCTTCCTGTTCAGCAATGACCCCCACCTTTTTGGCACTGGCCATCAATTCATTATAGAGTTTTGCATCCGATAGTTGAGCCTTCATTATACCGCCCCCTTGAAGCCTATTTTGATAGCGCTTTCATTTTTTCTGATAAAAATTGGTCGACCAGCTCGAGGAACCGCTCCGCCTTCTCAATCTGCGCCCAGTGTCCACACTCTTTCAGTATGACCAGCTCTGCGTTCGGGATATGCTTCAGCAGGTCCAGACTGCCCTCGACCGGTACAAACTGATCCTCGTATCCATGGATCATCAGTGTCTTCTGTTTGATGCGGCGCAATGCACTTGGTGGAATCAGCAGTTCCATCGGATTCGACGGAAAGAGCGTCGGATAAAGTTCCTCCATGCCTGAGCGCATCAGATTCTCATATCTCGTTTGTACAATGCTTTCAAGATCATCACCGAGGACGCTCTCATCGTATACGAACCATTTGATCAGGTTGCGCAGCGATTCTATGGATGGATCATTGAAGAATCCCTTCATTCTTATGATTTCAGGTGTCGGACCCGGCGTCTTGCCGCCCCCACTGCCCATCAGGATCAATTTATCGAACTTCGATTCGTCGTACATGATGGCATGCATTGAAATGACCCCGCCCATTGAGTTGCCGACCAGATGCGCCTTTTCAATATTATGGTGCTCCATGATCCGCAAGACCTGTTTGACGCGCAATGTCGTCCATTCCCAGAATGTCAGATCCGTGTTTTCAGGCACTTCAGTATTGCCGAAACCGACGAAGTCCGGTGCAAACACCTGGTATTTTTCTCCCATGACTTCCAGTACCTTCTTCCAGTTTGAAAGCCCATTTGCCCCCGGGCCGGAACCGTGCAGGAAGAAAACTGCCTCATCATGCGTTTCGCCACCGTGACAATATACCGTGTTGAATCCTTCTGTCTGTAAATTCTTGACTTCGAATGTTGCCATTTTTATATCCCCCTTTGTAGTTGTGCTACACCTTTATAGTACGGGATTAAAAATTTATATATAATATCGGTTTTTATCGTAAATTTACTGATTAGCTGCATAATTTATTGAAAATTCAAATATTATTGTATATTATTTACAGTATCAATAAAGGATGGAGGCTTACATATGAATCCACTCGATTCCGGCAAGCTGCAGACGAACGATCTCGTGGTGACCTCAAGGACATTTGGACTGATGAGAAAGGTGCTGATCGAAAACCTCGGACAGGAGAAGGCAAAGCGGTTCCTGCTGCGTTTCGGCAAGGACCTCGGCGAGGAGAAGGCGAACGAACTGCTTACCGGCCCATATGATCTGGAGGGGATGGTAAACGAGATTCCGAGGATGCATATAGGCCTTGGACATATATCCAACATCACACGAGAAGGCCAGCTTTCCTACAGCGATAACGTCATGAAGTTCAGCGACCTTCATGGTGTATGGCACGATTCCTTCGAAGTGGATATGCAGCTTGAGAGCTTCGGCATGTCCGATGAATGTTCATGCTATATATTGAGTGGATTCGCAAGCGGAATGATGACAAGGCTCGGCAAGGAGGACATCTTCGTCAAAGAGATGACATGCCGTGCAAGGGGCGACGCCCATTGTACATTCGAAGTGAAGACCAGGAGCGATTGGGAAAACATTGAAGGCGGGAAGCTCGCAATCTTCGATGACCAGAAGATCGTCGATGAGCTTGAGATGACATATGACCAGCTGCTTGAAAAGAGCGAGGTGCTGGATAAGGTCTCCAATTTCCATAGCCGCATCACCGAAAGTGTGGCAAAGCAGAACGACGTCTCCGAATTGTCTAAGATTGCTGCTGAGGTCCTCGATGTCACCACGCTCATCACCGATGCCGACGGAAGCATGGTATCCAGGGAGGGACAGGTCCCGGCACCTGATGTGGCGCTACTGCTGAAGGACAGGACACTGGATGCAACTGGCACTGTCGAGCACCAAATTGAAAGCGGTTTCATATTGGCGACGCCGATACTACTGAACGCCCGGACTGAAGGTTACTGCTGCTTCCTTTATGGCAATGGGAAGGATATCCCGCGCAATGACCACCTATATCTCGAGCGGCTGGCAGTGGCGGCGAGCCTGTGCTTCCTCAACGAGAAAGTGAAATTCGAGACGACTGAACGGATGAAAATCAACTTTCTCGACAGGATGCTCTACAGCCAATTCGAAAACAGTTCCGAACTCGCTCTGCACGCAAGCTATATCCAGCCAAAAGTCATGCCGCCCTTCCAGATGATTTCACTCAAGCCCATCCCAGTTTCGGACAATGAAGTGCTGACAGACCATTATCAGATTCTCATCACCATCGCAAAGCTGTTGAAGCTCCACAATGTCCACGGTCTCCTGACGCAAAAGGACGATGATATACTCATCTTCCTCTATGCCTTGAAGGCGAAAGCCCATACCATGGACACCCTCTCCTCCATAATGGAAAGCATATCGCAAGGCTTCCCCCATCTCACCTTCAAGGCGGGGGTCAGCCGGGGATTCGATGCACTGGATCAGTTTTCCGACAAGGTAAAAGAAGCCGGCCAGGCCGCCAACTTCCCAACGGAAGCTGCCATAGTGCATCACAGGGACCTTGGTGTATTGAGCACCCTCCTTGAAAATATAAATCCTGAAGTAATTGCGGGCGTCGCCCAGCAGGAGCTGAAGACCCTGCTGGAGCCGGGAGAGAAGAACAAGGAACTGCTTCATACGCTGTACGTTTTCCTTAAAAACAATCAGAAGCTGGAAAAGACCATGCACGACCTCTCCCTTTCCATAGGCGGAGTCAAATACCGCATCGGCAAGATTGAAAAAATGCTTGGGAAAGACTTTAAAGATGCAGCCACGACCGCACATCTTCTGCTGATGATGGAGACACTGATCCTCATGGGTCGCCTATCCTTCAAATGAAAAATACCGTGGGGTTCCATACAAGGAGACTCACGGTATTCCTTATCCTACATAATTTAATTGATCGAAGACACCCTCTTATAGATGAAGGCGAAAGCCAGCAGCACGATGGTGCATCCCAGCAGCCAGATTGCAATCATCATCACCCCTATGCCCATCCATGGATCATTGAAGGATGCGATGATCGATCCGATTATTGCGAATGCTGTAAGTACAGCACTGGCAATGGCGGGAAGATATGTCCTCCCTTGCATATGGCCATAGATAATCGCAAGCCCGAACATCAGGAGATACAGGATTGTCAGGGTGGCTGTATTGACCAGCCGGTCCAGCACCGCCCCAAGCTGGAAGCCGCCTTCTGCTTCAGGCAGGCTCATATTCATCTGCACCATGTCACCGCCGCTTCGAGCGACCGTCATCATTTCATAGGATGCCGGCTCGCTCGCCCAGTTCTCCTGTGCCAGCAATGCGATCCGGTCATCTTCATGGAAGAAGACCGGTGACCTGACGGATGCATCATAGTCGGTCAGCTGGTCCGTTTCCCCGCTTCCCGTGTCCATTAGAAAGAGTTCATATATGAAAGTGCCCCTATCCGACTCGCCTGCCTGGGTCGTGTAGGCAAGTGATGATCCATCGGGGGACAGCATCGGATGCGCGATATAGCTTGGCAGTTCGGAAACAAGATACCCACCTTCCGTGCCTGATTCGATATCATAGCTATTCATTCCGCTGTCACTGGCATAGTAGAGCGTCTCACCATCATCGGAGATGTTCAGTCCACTCATATCGAATGCATCCCTGTCCGTCAGCTTTTCGTGTCCTTCTCCATCGATATCGATGCGGTGAAGGTCCCTGAAATTCTCCTTTTCTCCTTCCCGCGCCAACAGATCTTCTGCAGGCATGCCGATATAATAGAGCGTTTCACCATCCGGTGACATGACCGCTTCAAATACATGCATATCCGATCCTGTCAGCTGCACCGGGGATGCATCCGGTTCAGGCAGATAACGCAGCGTCTGTATGCGGTCTTCGACGGTCGCGATGTAGAACACCCCTTCCCCATCAGGTGTGAATTTCGGATGACTGTGATTTTCCGTTTCAGGGGACGTAATCTGCTCCGTACTGCCATCCTCCAAATTCCCGACATGGAGTGACTCCCTGCCCTGATCAAAATAGGAAAATGCCAATTGTTCATCATCCGGCGAGATATCGATGGCTTCCCCGAGACCTGTGTGATGGCGGTATGCATCGTTGTCACTCATCATACTGTAGGCAACCGATGCAGCGAACAATACAGCCACAACACCGATAAGTGCCAAAAGCGTCTTCTTCTTACCGATAGTATCCCCTCCGTCAAATAAGTATTGGCTATTTCACACCGCTCGCCAAAAATAAAGAGGCATCCTCATTCATGAAAATCTTCTCACCATGATGGAATGTCCCGATGGCAGGCGTCCGGAAACCGGCTTCCATCATCAGTCCCCTCATCTCTTCATGGGCGAATCCATTATGGACCTTCGGATGATCGATCGCATTGTTCTTATCGAAATCCACGATGATCAGTCTGCCTCCCGGATTCAACGTCTCATACAGGGATTCAAGCACACCCCTGACATTCGGTATATGCAGGAGCACGAGGGAGACGATGATGACATCGGCCCTGAATTCTGTATCATCCCGCGTCAGGTCGAGATGCACCGCTTTTACATGTTCCAGCTCCCTGTTCGTAATCTTCGCTTCTGCCACCTTCACCATCTCTCCCGAAGCATCGGCAAGCATTACGGCATCGAACATATCAGAAAGCGCGAGGCCGACAAGTCCCGTGCCGCTTCCATAATCGAGCAGTGAATGGTAACCGTGCCCCTCAAGCTCCCGCTTCATTTCACTGGAAATGATGTTCGCCAGTGCCACCCGCTCTTTTGTGTCGTACCGTTTTGCCATTTCTTCAAAAACATTATCCGACATTCTATCCCCATCCAATCCATTTTTTAATACTGTATACGACCATTCATCACCCGCGTGTAGTTCGCGGCATCGGTATCGCCCTCGGTGCTGATGAACAGGACATTTGAAGTATCATCCAGCCCGAGCCGGCCGCGTTCTTCCTGATAGTCCGCTTCCGTCATCAATCGATGGAACGCACCGAACGGTGCGGCACCGGACTCCCCGGACACGATCCTTTCATCCGACCCCTGCGGCCTTCCCAGCAGTCGCATGCCCCTGGCACTCGTCCCGTCTCCGCAGCTGATGAAGGCGTCGGCTGCCGCCTTCAGTATATCCCAGCCCTGGATGCTCGGTTCGCCACATGCGAGACCGGCCATCATCGTATCGAGGGCACCCGTCACACGCTGGGGTGTCCCCGAAGGATCCTGGATCGATCGGTGGAAGCAGTCGGCCCGGTCCGGTTCCACGACAATGATCTTCGGTCCATCACCCTCCGTAAAATTGAGCAGCGCCGCTGCCATCGCACCGGCGAATGAACCGACGCCGGCCTGCAGGAACACATGTGTAATGCCATTGAAGCCCGTCGGACCGAGCTGTGAATGAACTTCGGTGATGATCGTCGTATAGCCTGCCATGATCGAGAGCGGAATCTCCTCATAGCCCGGCCATGCCGTATCCTGGATGAGCACCCAGCCGTTCTCTTCCGCCATCACGGCCACCCGCTCCACCGTCTCATCGTAGTTCAGATTCATGATCTCCGCTTCCGCACCCATCTCCCGTATCGCTTCGAGCCGTGATTCGGCTGACCCTTCCGGCATGAAGACCTTCGCCTGCTGACCGAGCAGTGACGCCGCCCACGCAATGCCCTTGCCGTGGTTGCCGTCCGTCGCCGTCGCAAATGTGACGATCAGGCGGTTTTCGAGTCCATCCAGGAGTGCACCATACCCATCGAATTCGATATTCTCGTGGTTCCTGAAATATTCAGTCACCGCATGGAGGCCGCCGAGTCCTTTGAAGGCGTTCAGTCCGAACCGCTTCGACTCATCCTTCACATATATATTCCCAACACCGATACTGCCTGCCAAGTCATTCAGCCGGACCAACGGAGTCGGCTCATAACCCGGCACACTCTCATGGAACGTCTTCACCGCTTCCAGCCGTTCCGGATCGAAGTATTCGAGGAGCGATGAATCGATCCCTTCCTTCTTGAAGCCATTCCATGCCATCTGCATATCCGTACCTCCCCTTTTCCTCCATAATAACAGAAAAAAGGACCGGATTTTCACCCGGTCCGGTCATTAACATCAGTACATGTCGATTGTGTCTTTTTTGATGTTCCATAGTGTCATATCGCATTTTACTTCCGCATGCGTCTTCAGTTCTACTCCGGTGTCATCTTCATTCGGGAAGAATCTGCATGTACATACTTCCTTCCCGCCGTTGATGAACATTTCCACGGACGAACGATCCAGGAAGATGCGCATACCGGACAGCTGTTCAAGGAAGAAGGCTCGCTGTTCGGTCCCTTTCCCCGAGAAAACTGTCCTTTCGACGACCATCCTGTTGTTTTCGTACGTGACCTTGAGATCGTTTCTGATCACCATTTCAAACTGTCCTTCGACTGGCGATTCGAAATCCATGCTGATTTCGGTGCAGGATCCAATTTCCTCACGGAATGCTTCTCCCGCACCCAGCAGGATATCATGATGGCGTCTCTCCCCACGCAGCCGCTCGATCTCGGGAACGGGATTCTGTGTAAGTGTGTCCCCCTCGATGCCGAGCACCCTCGGAATTGTCAGCGCATGGATCCAGTCGTTTTCAACCGTCGGCTGGTTCTGCTCCTGGTCATCGCTCATTCCCATCCAGGCAAGGAGGATCCTCCGGCCGTCGTCATCAATGAAAGTCTGTGGGGCGTAGAAATCGAACCCCCTGTCGAGCTCTGTAAAGTCACCATGGTCATAAGTGTACTGGGAGGGATCGAAGTCACCGATGAAGTATCCTGCCTGGAACAGGTTGTGGTACTTGTCCCCCTCTGCTTCAAGGCCCTGCGGGCAGACGATGAGGACATCCTGCCCATCCAGTCTGAACAGGTCGGGACACTCCCACATGTAGCCGAAGTCTCCGAGCCCGTTTCTGCCACTGCCGGCAATCGGCCCGATGAACGTCCAGTCCACAAGATTTTCCGAACGGGCGAGCACCGCTTCCCCCTGTCCCGCTTCGTTCTGTGCACCGATGATCATCAGCCAGTCCCCATTCTCCCGCCATACTTTGGGGTCCCGGAAATCGGGTGTATAGCCTTTCGGGACATGAAGTACAGGACCGTGTTTCTTGAATGCCATACCATCTTCCGACACCGCCAGGCACTGGTAGGAGGACCGTCTGTTCTCCTCATCCTTTACGTTGCCGGTATAGAAGAGGTACAGCATCCCTTCATGTTCGACGGCACTGCCGGAATAGCATCCGTTCTTGTCATACCATTCATCAGGCATAAGGGCGACCGGCGCCATCTTCCAGCTGACGAGGTCTTCTGATGTGTAATGACCCCAAGCCTTCTTCCCGTGGGTCGTTTCAAAGGGATTCCACTGGAAGAATGCATGATAGGTCCCATCGTACTGTACCAGTCCATTTGGATCATTCAGGAATCCCACAGGCGGCATCATATGATATTCAAGCCGATAAGAGTCCCTGCCGATCTGTCGGCGGTTCTGCTGGACCGCTTCTTCTAAACGCATCCGGTAGTCGTTATCTTCAAACATGTCAAAACTCCTTCTACTCTTCAATGATTTCCTCTGCTTTCTTATCGGAATAGCCGAACAGCCACGTCAGGACGAAGGCCACGCCGATCGCCACGATGTTGACGAGGATGTACATGAAGATCTGTTCATTCAGGTATAGAAGAGTTCCCGGAATGACGGTGATCGCCATGCCGGTTCCCGCCAGTCCTGAGATTGAGGCCACGAAGCCACCGGCGGCGCCGCCGATGAGTCCCATGACGAATGGCCAGATGTAGCGCAGGTTCACACCGAATATGGCCGGCTCCGTGATGCCGAGGAATGCCGAGAATGAAGATGGCAGGGCCAGTGCCTTGAGCTTCTTCGACTTCGTCTTCAGACCGACCGCAAGTGTTGCGCCACCCTGGGCCGCAACCGCTGCCGTAGCGATGGCATTGTATGGGTTTGCACCAAGCTCGTCCAGCAGCTGGATTTCAAGCAGGTTGAAGATGTGGTGTACGCCGGTGATGACGATGATCTGGTTCAGACCACCGATGAGTATGCCGCTGAGCCCAAATGGCCAGGCGAGTACGGATAGTGTCGCATCGAGTATGACCCCTTCCAGTGCATGGAAGACCGGCCCGATCAAGAAGAGTGCCAGCGTGATCATGATGAGCAGTGTCAGGAATGGGGTCAGGATGAGGTCCAGTGCTTCCGGCATCCTATTTCTGATATACCGTTCCACTTTGGCCCCGATGATGCCGGCGATGAATGCAGGAAGTACGGATGCCTGATAGCCGACGACCGGGATGAAGCCGGCGAACATGATCGGTTCCACGCCTCCGCCTGCAACATCCCATGCATTCGGCAGTGCCGGACTGACGAGCATCAGTCCGAGCACGAGACCAAGGATCGGTGTGCCTCCGAACACCCTGAACGTCGACCAGGCAATGAGCGCCGGCAGGAAGATGAAGGCGGTATCCGTCAGGATTTCAGTAAACAGGAGGAAGTTCTCCGAAATGTCGTCCGGCGTCAGGCCGAACAGGGCGAGTACCTGCTCCTGAACGATGAGCCCACGCAGACCCATGAACAGGCCGGTGGCGACGAGAACCGGGATGATCGGCACGAAGACGTCGCCGAATGAACGGATGGCCCTTTGCACCATATTGCCCTTTTTGGCCCCCTCCTTCTTCGCTTCGGTCTTGGTCGTGCCTTCGAAACCGGATTTGACCATTTCATCGTGGATCCGGTTGACCGTGCCCGTTCCGAGGATGACCTGGTACTGGCCGGAATTGTAGAAGGCCCCTTTCACCTTGTCGATGTTCTCGACCGCCTCCTGGTCGATTTTGCTTCTATCTTCTATGATGAGCCGCAGTCGTGTAGCGCAATGGGCGACGGAAGAGATGTTCTCCTCTCCGCCTACAGCTTCGATGATCTCTTTGGCGATTCTGCTGTTATCCGACATTTTAACACTCCTTCTTTCTAAATAGTCTGAATTAGGGAATCGATTCCACATTTGCGGAAGAAAAAATGAAGGCGCATGATTCCGCTTTCATTCTTACTATACACTATCTCTCTCAACGAGCTTAAAGTCAAGCACTTTTTTATCTGAAACATCTTTTTCTCCCTGCAGCAGCTGCATCATCGTGCGCGCTGCAACACTTCCCGCCTGCTCATATTCGTACTCGATCGTCGTCAGTGCAGGTTCGATGAAGCGTGACGTTTCGGAAGAGCCGATCCCGACGACTGCGACATCCCCGGGGATATCATAACCGTGGCGTCTGATGTATCGCCATGCGCCGAGCCCCATCCTGTCGGTGGCAGCAAACACCGCATCCACTTTCCCGGATGATGTCTCCAGCATCCGTGCCGCCGCTTCGTATCCGGAACCTATGGAGAAGTCACCCTTCTCCATCCAGGCATCCTCCACTTCAATGCCATGCTGTGCCATCGCCTCCAGATATCCCGCTTTCCTCTGTACCCCGACTGACCGGTCCGCCTCGTCCACACCGATGTAGCCGATCGACCGGCGCCCTTTTTCGATCAGCAGTTCCGTCATCCGGCGTGCTGCAGCATGATCATCGAAGATGACGGACGGCACGCCCGACATCTCCTGGCCGACCACGACCACCGGTACTTTGGACGATTTGATTTCGTCCACCAGTGCCTGATCCACATTCGTCGCGATGAGGATGATACCATCCACCTGCCGGTTCTGCAGCAGGCGCAGATGTTCGATCTCCTTCTGCCTCTCCAGGTCAGTAGTCGTCAGCAGGATCTGATAGCCGATGCCCTCGAACACACTGTTCATCCCATTCACCGTCCGGGAAGATGTATCCGTGCTGATCTTCGGCAGGATTACACCGATGATCTTCGTCTCCTTAGTCCGGAGTGACTTCGCATGCTGGCTCGGGACGTAGCCCGTCTCCTCGATGACGGCCATCACCCTTTTCCGGGCCTTCTCGCTGACGTATCCCGTGCTGTTGATCACCCGGGACACTGTCGTCCTTGAGACACCCGCCAGTTTCGCTATATCGTTGATGGTTATCATCAGCCTCACCTGCACCTCCATCTTTTACTGCTTTCATCATAACCGATATTGGTCTCATTTTAAATCCATTGTTGACGCTTTTACCTGTTTGTCATTGGAGTGGAAAAGGTGGAACGCGTGCTGCGTTCCACCTCTGTCATTGATGCACCTTATGCGCCATGGGGCTCAGAAAAAGACAAGGCCGGCTGCCACCCCTACTATGAACAGCAGAATGAGTATGCCCAGACCCTTCCAGCCCAGGCTGCCTGCCAGATCGGCCAGATTACCACCGCTTGCCCTGTCGGAAGCATCCTTCAGATTTCCTGCAGGGTGCCTCTTCGATTCCTCCTGTCTCAATCTTTCCCTTCTTTGTTCAGAACTCTCCCTATCATCACGCATGAAATCACCTCCCTATTCCAGCGATGCCAATATATCCTTCATCCGCCTGCGCGCGTCCGCCCCTTCCCTGATCGGATACTGGGGGAAGACATGGTTCATCATCGGATACTCGTAATATTCATGGTCGGCGCCTGCCTCGCGGAGCATTCCGGCAAACTTTCTCGCATCGGGTAGACAGATTTCCCGGTCACCGACGAATATGTACAGTTTGGGCAGCCCGGAAAGCGTTCCGTTTATTGGGGATATTTTATAGTAGGCGGGATCCTGGTTCCCGGCCCAGATGCGGCCGATGACTTTCAGATTGTCCGGCTTCAGCATCGGGTCGAGCTTCGCGTACCGCTCCAGCTCGGGATGCTCCAATGTGACATCGAGCCACGGAGAGATGGTGATCAGCGCCTTCGGCTGGGGCAGTGCCTCTTCAGCCAGCCACTGGGAAAATCCGATGGCGAGCCCACCCCCTGCAGAGTCCCCCATCAGCACCGGGGCATCGGCATCTTCAGCCAGAAGATCCTGATAGAGAGCCGCCACTTTCGCATATGCACTTTCAAAAGAGTATTCGGGTGTCTTCGGATAGATCGGCACAATGAATTCCAGGCCGGTGTCCTGCACCATCCTGTCGAGGAACAGCCAGTGGAATAGAGAGGGCTGATGGATATAGCCGCCACCATGGAGGTAAAGGACCCTGCGATTTCCCCTCTTGCGGCGGGGATGCATCCTGTACACTTTCATCCCTGCTTTCTGGAAAGGTTCGACCTCCGACCGCATGATGCCTTCGGGTATTTTATGCTCTTTCCGGTTCTCCTTGAAATTTCTGGCGAGCATCTTCTCGTCGACCGCTTCGAGATCGAAGTTGACGATCCGGATCAGATCTTCGGCCAACTTGCTTCCGACGCTCCTTTTTTCCACGAGAACCGCCCGCGCTGAGTATAATAGAACCCCCGCACCCGCCATGATGGCAGACGCTTTAAGGATGTCCTTCATACAATCATTCCTTTCAATTCTGGTTGCCTAAGTGGCGCATGGGAATTCCCGTGCATGCTGGTTGATGCTAGAGATGGAACCGCCGGCTCAGCTGTGTCATGAATGCCTGGTTGGCAAACAGCAGGATCGAGCAGAACGTGGTCACAGCAAACAGGGCTGCGACGACGCTTGGCCAGAGCACGGTTGCAATGCCTGTGAGATAGAATACCATCGGCAGGAAGCCGAAGGCGATCATCATCAGCAGCGAGCTGACATATCCGCCCCATCTCAGGCGGACTTTCAGTATGATGATGGACATTGCCAGAATGCCCGCAATGATCAGGAACGGGACGACATAATCCACTGACCACTGGATGGAGCCCGACATGGCATCGATGACCAGCAGCAGGATCGTCAGGCTGATGACCTGGGCGGTGATCTTTCCGCCCAAGTGGGAGGCCGACAGGATCGTATGATTGAGCGATACCACTGCATAGAATACGGCGACCGCGACATAGAACACCCAGAGGAACTGGGGCATGAAGATGATGTTGATCGCAAGGCATGCGAGCACTGCCAATATGCCTGCGAATATCGCAAGTTTCGATATCCGCGACCTTATCCTGTGCTCCTTCCTGTCATAGTCCGGGTACCATTCAGCCCCCTCTTCAGCATCCGGATCCAGAATCCGGGTGTAGCACAGGGGACATGTTTCCTGACCTGTCAATACATCGCAATTTGGACACCGCTTCATCCTTCCACCCCCCAATCATTCGAATAGACCGCGACATCGAGACCCGTGATGGCACCCAATTCCCTGAAGAATGACCGGATGATGCCATTCTCTTCAATCGACCTTGCAAAGGTGAGGGTCAGCTGATCATTCAGCGTGCCGATGCCACAGTTGATCGGACTTTTCCTTGTCGGGTACAGCACCACTTCCATCCGCTCGACATGGGGCTTCATCGAGTCGGGCAGTTTCACATTGCCGAGGTTGGAGAGGGTCATGGTCTTTGCCCGCTCCCCGATCTGATTGAAACCAAAACGCATGATCGGATATTTCAGGAAGACGGGCATGATCCGTGTCCAAAGATTGCTTTGCAGGGAAACGAAACGGTCGATGCCCATCTGCAGGCTTTCCTTGTCCGTCTTCTGCCTCAGCTGATCCGACACTTCCCTGATGATATCATCCAGCGCCGTATCATCATCCACCTGGACACCGATATTGGTCACGGAAAAGAAGTTCCTCAAAGTCGTGGAGGGAAAATGCCTGCGCAGGCTGACGGGCAGCGCAATGGCAACCATATCTTCAGATGTCTCCCGTTTCATCTTCTCGGCATGGATGACATCGATCAGCACACTGGTGAGGAGCCCCGTCAAAGAAGTCCCCCTGCTCTTGGCGAATGCATTGAGCGCCGATGCATCCACCACGCCATGGACGACGTTTATACCCGGCGGATCGAATGTCGTCCCCTTGACCTGGTAGGCCTTCCGGCTCCTGCTCACAGGCTGCTTTCTCTTATGGGATGTTGCATACCTTTCAAAACTGTCCTCCATCTCTTCGCTTTTCGGAGACGCTTCAGGCAGAAGCACCTCGCCTTCCGCCTGCACATTCTTGCCCTTGAGGCGCAAGTATTGATAGACGATCGTCTTCAGAAATTCCACCGCGCCCCCGCCGTCAGTGAGCGAATGGAAGATCTCGACCGAAATCCGGCGGTCGAAATACAAGACCCGGATCAGGTAGGCATTGTTCTCCCGCCTGTCGATCGGCGCACAGGGGTAGTCCACTTCCCTCTTAACAAGGAGCTGAGCATCATTTTGCTCCATGAAGTCCCAGAACAGTCCCTTGCGCACCCGGACGGTGAGTGTCGGAAAACGTACCGCTACGATGTCCAGCGCCTCCTGGAGACACCGCGGCTCTACCGTCTCGTTCAATATCATGGATACCCGGAACACCGAGGAGTTGGTCGCACTCGATACCGCATGAAATATTTTACCCGTGTTGTCTATCCGATACCATCTATCCATCCGCTCACCTCCTTGTTGTTCTCTACCCTGTAGAGTGTATCATTAAGGCGGGAAATTATGATGTCGCACTGATTCTTCCAACCAGTATTTCGAGATCGATCGTCACCGTCTTCTCTTCGGCAATGAAATCATCCAGCTCTCCTGATGTGTGATTCCACGCCAAAGGCGACATCTCTATCAGATTTCCGAGTGCCGAACGGTCCAGCTTCACTGCGTCCGTCACACGTACCCGCTCCACCATATCGTAATTCTCCTCGAATAAGGATACGGTACCAGTGTTGTCATACGTCTCCTTATCGGTATTTCGGTACAGCGCTGCGCGCAGTTCCTTCAGATAGCCCGACTCGGGCACGACCTTCACAACCAGACCGTCCGGAGAAAGTACGCGGTTGAATTCGGCATAGTTTGCAGGCGACAGGATGTTCAGTATGACACCAATGCTCCCGTCCTTAAGAGGCAGTTTCGCCAGGTCCCCGACGAACCAGATGGATCTGGGATAATGCTTCGCCGCCATCATGATGCCCTCCTTGGCGATATCGATTCCGATGCCCACACTACCATCTACGCCATCCAGTATGCGGTCGAGGTGGGAGCCTTCCCCGCTGCCGGCATCGAGCACCGACGGACCACCCTCAAGCCGGCTGAGGATTCCCGTCACTTCCTCGTGCATCTTCTTGTAGAACCCGCTGCCTAAAATGAAATCCCGCCGGTTCTCAAACAGATTCCTATCATACTGCGTCTTCACCGCCCGGGTCATCATGTTCACATAGCCCTGTTTCGCGAAATCGAATGAATGGCTGTTTTCGCACACCAGGCTCTTCAATTGTTCAACATGCATGCCATTTCCGCATATCGGACAGCGCAGCATTCCTGCATATTCCCCGACCAGTGCGGCCATCTGCTCTTTCTTTTTCATGGTTCTCCTCCTGATCCGTCTTTCTCGTTTATTTAAATATTAGATGTCTTGATGGGATAATTCAATTGAAGGGTGATAATTGGCACAATCGCTCCAGGAAATTGTTTCATATATGCAAAAGTCATGACAATTATTTACATCTTATTGTTTTGCCATCTGCACTTGTTTATTCTGAAATAAAGGGGAGATGAATGTGGGATACTTGGAGATTTTGCTCCCTCTACTGTTTTTCACACTTGTTCTGATATATATCAACCGCTCACCACTATTCAACACCAATGGTAGAACCGCTAAAAATTCACCGGCAGACATTTTCCTGAAAGGGATATTAGGTATTGAGATTTTTGTATTGATCATCGTTCTGGCATTACATTGGTACGCTATATGATCATTCAATTCCAGTGAAAATTGAAGAAAGGAGGCAATCAGGTGAAAAAAATGTTTTTTACTTTATTGGTGCTTTCACTGTCGATACTCGGTGCATGTTCAGACACCAGCAATGAGTTGGAGGGAGAAGTTTTCAGGGTTTTTTCATGGACCCCTGATATTTCTCCCGGAGACATATCATCAGATAATTTTAACCCTTCTTCCGGCTTGGGATTTGATTTCAAGTCATCAGATAAAGTCGAAGTAAGATCAGGTGGAGAAACATTTGCAGGAAACTATTCTTTGGAAAATAATACATTAAGTGTAGATTTGAAAGATGAGAATAATGAAGAGTCATTAGCATTGGAATTCAGTGATTTTACCCAGCACGAACAAAATGAAAAATTATATACTGGTACCATTTCCAAGCTGGATATTAAAACTGATGGACATCATAGAGTGGGCAGTAATCTTTCCCTGGATGGATACCTGGGATTTTATAAAAACAATTAGATTTTAAAAATGGAAAATAAATATCCTGGATACTACATTTTCAGTTACGGATAAAAATTTTTCAACGAAACTTAAAGGGGGGAGGCACCATCCATTTCCTGAAGACCAATCTTTTGAGCCTGATCCTCGGCCTCCTGATCCTCGGCGGCGTTCAATTGATGCTCAACACCTATCGGCTGATCAAGCTGCTCCGTATCGAGATGGATACGCTCGTCAACCTGTCATTCATTCTGATGCTCATGCTCCTGTTGATTTCAAGCATCTGCATTTATCTGTTCCAGCGAAATGCAGGGAGGATGATATACCTTTCAGGCATTCTATGGTTCCCCTACTACTATATCGGGCTGCAGATATTCAATCGTCTGCTTCCCATCACAGAACGTGGGGATGTGCCGCCTCCTGTAGTGGGTCTGATCATGATTGCCGGAATGGTGTTCTTTCCAATATACATCTTCACTTCCCTCCTGATTTTTAATATGATGCACCAATCCCCAGATTCACATGGGATCAAACAGGCCAACTGATACATAAGACGTATTCTTTTGACGCTCCGGACACAATGGTCCGGGGCATTTTCTTTTTTATAGGCATATCATTTGTAGCCCTACTTCATCTGTCCTACACTTTAATTAATCGTGCGCGATCAATTATTTGGAGGAGGTACTTATTCATGGAAGATATTAAACTCGCCAACCAGTTGTGCTTTTCCGTCTACAATACGAGCCGTCTATTCACGAAGTTCTACCAGAAGGCACTGTCGGAGTTCAACCTGACCTATCCGCAATATCTGGTTCTGCTGGCCCTGTGGGAAGAGGACCATCAGACGCTGCACCAGATCGGCAGGCGCCTGCGTCTCGAAAGCAACACGCTGACGCCCCTGCTCCGCCGCATGGAACAGGCGGGCTGGATCATCCGCGAAAAGTCGCCGGAGGACAAACGCCAGCTCGGCATCCGTCTGAAGGACAAGGGACGAGAGGCGCAGGAACCGATCCAGGCGGCCATCGCCGAATGCATCGGACACGAGCACCTTGATATCTCACAATACCGTGAGGTGCATGAAACGATTGTGAAGCTCGAAGAGACGCTGCGCACAGTTCTATCGGAAGACACGGACAAAACAATGGAGAAATTCAATGGCACAATATAATTATGATGTAACATTCATCGGCAACGGAGAGGTTCGAACAGCTATAGCATACCAAGAATAAGTAAAAAAGGCCTGGAATCCAGGTCTTTTTATGCTTCTACCACAACCCCAAGCTTCTTCATTTGATGATCCAGCACACGCTTCATGACAGGTTTTGTGCCTCTCAGCACGAGTTTATATTTGCGGCTGTCGGTATCAAAATGGCTCGTCACCCTCACCTTTGTGCCTTCACCTTCCAGGGGTTCAAGCTTGAAGTCTGAGACGATCTCACCCTGCCTGAGGACAGTCTTCACTTTTATATAACGCTCTGCTTCATACTCGGTGATTTCGGAACGGAACTGATATGTCCGGTTCAGAACTTTCATACGCGTCCTGAACTTCGTCCCTACAGCCCGCTTTTCTTCGGTCAGGTATTCGTTGCCTTCGAAAATTGGACTCCAAGACTTAAGCTTTTCGTCATCATTCACTACTTTGAATATCTCTTCCGGTGTAGCGAGCATCCGTCCCTCATAACTGTACAGTTCCATATCTATCCCTCTTTCTCATATTTTTCATCATCATACCATCTTCCCCTGAACGAGTCGTGTGCACATCATTACCCATCAATTTTGATGAGTGGTAAAATAAATTCTGCACCACAAACCAGAAAATGTAAGGGGTATGAACATGGAACAACTGACAAGTACGTTTACACTATCCAACGGCGTCGAAATCCCATGGGTCGGATTTGGCACATGGCAGACACCGGACGGAGAAACAGCAGTGAGTTCAGTCAAGCAGGCGCTTGTATCCGGCTACCGCCATATCGATACGGCAGCAGCCTATAAGAATGAGGGCAGCGTCGGCAAGGCGATCAAGGAATCGGGTGTTGCCCGTGAAGATATCTTCATCACCAGCAAGCTGTGGAATGAAGATCGCGGCTACGAGAAGACGAAGACAGCGTTCGAGAACACGCTCAAGGAACTGGGTACCGACTACCTCGATCTCTATCTCATCCACTGGCCGGCGAACGAAAAACAGTTCGACAACTGGGAAGAGATCAACCTGGATACTTGGAAAGCAATGATTGAACTATATAAAGAAGGCAAAATAAAAGCCATCGGCGTCTCCAACTTCATGACGAACCACCTGGAAGCACTGGTCGACACAGAAGTGAAGCCGATGGTCAATCAGATCGAGTATCATCCAGGCCACACGCAGGACGAAGTCGTCGACTTCTGCAGGAAGCATGAAATCCTCGTTGAAGCATGGAGTCCGATCGGTTCCGGCCGACTGCTGGAAGACGAAGACCTCAAGGAAATCGCAGAGAAGTACAACAAATCGATCGCACAGCTGTGCATCAGATATGTACTCCAGAACAACGTGCTGCCCCTGCCGAAATCCGTCACCCCATCCCGCATCGAGGAGAACACGGATATCTTCGACTTTGAAATCAGGGATGAGGACATGGAAACGCTCGACGCGATGGAAAACGTCGGCTTCTCCGGCATGGACCCGAATGAAGTGGATTTCTAGACCACACTACCTGAACTGAACACCCTCCCCCGAGCCATGCACTGGTTCGGGGGATTTTTATGGATTGATACATAATGTACGGAATCCCAAGCCGAGGAGAATCATCTTTGCAGTATCACATCGCTTAGGGCGATGGAATATTCAGAAAGAATACAGTGGCATCTCCACATTACAAAGACTGGTGTATATTGTAACCTGGTTATTATGTGCCTGTAACCCACAGTGTAATTATGCGTGTTATAGTGGGTCTTGTGCTTGAGAAAACAAGACATCAAAACGTGATGCACCCTAAAGATTACAAACAATCGATTGATAATAATATACCCATTCATGGAGGATGAGACTTTTTATGAAGAAAACAATATTGACGACGACACTTGCACTTGGACTCGGCGTATCCGGCATCGCAGCCGATCAGAACGCAGAGGCATCAGAGATCAACAAGGCCGAACTGGCACAGATGGCCCAATCCAATTCAAGTGAACTGAATAACGCACCGATCCACGACGGTGAATACAGCTACAACTTCACTGTTGACGGTGTGAACTACAGCTTTGAATCCAATGGCACGCAGTATACATGGTCCTATGGCGGCTACGATAATGAACTGCCACAGGAACCAGCACAAACAGCAGCTCCACAGGTGACTGAAGAAGCACAGCCACAACCACAACAGGAAGCCCCTCAGGTGACTGAAGAGGCACCACAGGAAGAAGCACCACAGGTGGTTGAGGAAGCGCCGGCACAACAGACACAGGTTGAGGATGTACAGGCAGCTGCCCCTTCAGAAAGCACTCAAGTTTCAGCTGATGGCTCCACCAAGGAACAGTTCCTTGCAGCCGGCGGTTCAGAAGCAATGTGGCAATCCATCGTAATGCCTGAATCCAGCGGCAACCCGGATGCAGTCAATGAACTGGGCTACAGAGGCCTCGGTCAGACGAAGCAGTCATGGGGCACAGGTTCTGTCCAGGAACAGAC
The DNA here is from genome assembly GCF_038561955.2 of Salinicoccus sp. Bachu38. Lineage (NCBI taxonomy): Bacteria > Bacillati > Bacillota > Bacilli > Caryophanales > Staphylococcaceae > Salinicoccus > Salinicoccus bachuensis. The sequence goes on from NZ_CP138333.2 coordinate 1,883,035, forward strand.
TGAAGGCATGCTGAACTATGCCAAAGAACGTTATGGCTCCGTTTCAGAAGCCATCCAATTCCGTGAAGCAAACAACTGGTGGTAAGATCTTTACCCACTTTCATCAAACCCGTATCGTCTGGAAAATCCAGATGATACGGGTTTTTTATATTTAATCATACAGTCGGCAAAGATGAATCGAGTATTTTTACATTTGGCATAGTGATATAATTATACGTACCTACATCTTACGCGGAGGTGATTATAATGCAGATCATCATTTCACATGTGAATACTGACTTTGATGCGCTGGCTTCCCTGATTGCGGCAAATAAGCTCTATCCGGATGCGAAAGTTGTCATCCCCAATGAACAGACGGCGCCTGTAAGACAATTTTTGGCGATCTACCGGGACAGTTTCGAATGGGTTGAAGATTCGCTCATCGACTGGTCTGAAGTGACCGATGTTATTCTGGTGGATGTGGCGTCCCTGTCGAGACTTGGCAACTACACCGAGGCGCTCAATGAACACCAGATGACCATCACCGTCTACGATCACCACACTCCGGGCAGAAGCAATGTGAAAGCCGACTACGAAGTGATAGAGCCTGTAGGCGCCACGGTTACATTACTGATAGAAGAAATCATGAAAAGGAAATTGTCGATCTCTCCACTTGAAGCCACACTGTTTGGTCTCGGCGTCTATACAGATACAGGCGCTTTCACGTTCCCAAACACCACCCGGAGGGATTTTATGGCTGCGAGCTTCCTGCTCCAGCAGAATATGAATCTCGAAGTGATCCAGCGATTTTCTGATTATAAACTGAACCCGGAACAGCAGAATCTGCTGACCCAACTGTTCAGCGAGTCGAAAACATATGACAGGGACGGACTGGCAGTGATCATCAGTGCGCATCAGATTGATGGATTTCTGATAGAGCTCGCAACCATTACCGACAAGCTGCTGGAGCTGAGCGGTGCAGATGCGGTACTTACAGTGGTCAAGATGGAAAAGCATGTCCACATCGTCGGACGCGGGAATTCGAACAGGATCGACCTGCGCCCGCTATTGGAACAGTTTGACGGCGGCGGTCACCCGCGGGCTGGCTCTGCCACGGTCAGAAGAAGTGAACTGGATGATGTATTGGCACAGGTGGACAGTCACCTGGACCTCATTCTAAAGACGGCGGTCACTGCCCGGGATATCATGTCCAGTCCGGTGGAGATGCTGCCGCCTGAAACTAAAATCGAAGTGGCCGGACGCTTGATGGACCGCTGTGGCTACTCGGGCTGCCCTGTAGTTGAAGACGGCAAGCTGATCGGAGTCATTACAAGACGGGACCTGGATAAGGCAGACCAGCACGATTTGGGCCATGCCCCCATCAAGGCCTTCATGAGCGACAATCCGGTTACAATCGAACCCGGGACGACCATCGAGGAGATGGAGGAACTGATCATCGCCCATAACATCGGACGGCTGCCTGTGATGGAAGACGGACAACCGGTCGGTATTGTGACAAGAACGAACATTATAGAAGTTCTGCACAGTTAAAATACAATTCAGTTCCCCTGTTAACATGATGTTTCAGTTATATTTCCAATGGAATGCCCCACTGTTCACACAGAGTGTGAGCGGATCCCTGCCGCTGTAAAATCGGGAAGTCCATTTTAATGAATGATTATTCAGTCAATAAGTTATATAATGATGCATGTATACATTTAGGAAGAGAGGGATTTTTATGCGTTTTGAAACAAAGGCCGTCCATGCCGGACGCCAGGTGGACCCGGTCACAGGGGCGGTCACGACCCCGATTCACCTGTCCACTACATACGAAAGGGCCGAGGATGGCTCCTATACGGACGGTTTCATGTACAGCCGTGGAGACAATCCGAACCGCCGGTCGCTGGAGGCATGCCTCACCGAACTGGAAAATGGATATGATTGTGTGACATACGCTTCCGGTATGGCGGCGATCGCATCGTTGATTGAAGCCCTCCCGCCTGAGAAATCGCAGCGTATCGTCATGGCTGATGATATGTATTTCGGCGTCCGCACGTTGCTGGCCGAGACGGACATCGGCAGACGGTATGATATTGTCACTGTCGACATGACCGATCTCGATGCAGTGAGGGAAACTGTAGAAAATGCAGACACAGGACTGATTTGGATGGAAACCCCATCCAATCCCCAGATCAAGATCACAGATATTGAAGCCGTCGTGGAAATAGCGGCAGAAGCAGGTGCATACACTGTAATAGATAACACGGCGGCAACACCGATGCTGCAGAATCCCCTTGCGCTCGGCGTGGACTTTTCACTGCACTCAGTCACTAAATATATCGGCGGCCACAGTGACCTGCTCCTCGGCGCAGTCGTTGCAAAAGACGACACGCAGATGCTGAACAACTTGAGGAACTGGCAGCATGCCAAAGGCGCCGTGCCGTCCTCATTCGACTGCTGGCTTGCCCTAAGGGGTGTGCAGAGCCTGTCCGCAAGGATGCGTGTGCACTGTGCCAACGCCAAAGAGATTGCAGAATTTCTGAAGCAGCATGACAAGGTTGAAGCGGTCCACTATCCGGGACTGCCGGGACATCCCGCCCACGACATCGCCAAAAGACAGATGAGCGACTTCGGCGGGCTGCTGTCGTTCCAGGTCAAAGGCGGGGAAAAAGAGGCACTGAAAGTCGCCAATACAGTGGAGATTCTGACACAGGCAACCAGCCTGGGCGGTACGCACAGCTATATCGAGCACCGTGCCTCTGTAGAAAAGGAACTGACAAGAGCCCCGGAAAACCTGCTCCGTGTTTCCGTCGGCATCGAAAATGTCGATGACCTGAAGGAAGACCTGGACCAGGCTCTGGCAAGTATATAAATTAAAAGAGATGCATACCGCTGCGGTATGCATCTCTTTTTCCATATAGATAGCAAAAACCTCTGCATAGAATTTCCCATGCAGAGGTCTCGATTCATCTGTAAATCTTTTATCTATAGATCATGCCACCATCAGTCAGGATGGATTGGCCTGTAATATAGTCCGCTTCTTCAGAAGCCAGGAATGATACCAGGTTGGCCACATCTCTTGGCTCCTGGGTGCGTCCCAAGGAGATGGAAGAAGAATACTGTTCCAATGCCTCTCCTTTTTCAGTACCCAATATTTCCATGAATTTCTCATCCAGGCGATCCCACATGCCTGTTGCGGCGATACCCGGACAATACGCATTGACCGTGATTTTATCTTTGGCCAATTCTTTCGAAGCCACTTGGGTCAAGCCACGTACAGCAAATTTCGATGCACTGTAGGTAGCGAGGAAATCGAAACCTTCGTGCCCTGCGATACTCGCAGCGTTGATGATGGTGCCGCCATGACCCTGTTTCTTCAACTGCTTGGCTGCAGCCTGAATGCCGAACAGGACACCTTTGACGTTCACATCCAGTACGAAGTCAACATTCTTAGGATCAATTTCCGTCATCTGTTCAACTTCGCCTTCCACACCGGCATTGTTGATATAGACATCCAACTTGCCGAATTTCTCTACTGCGTGGTCCACCAGGGAAATATGGTCTTGCTGATTGGTAACGTCTGCTTTCAGAGCACTGACTTCGTAATCCTTACCTTTGAATTCTTCAAACGTCTCATTCAGGACTTCTTCATTGATGTCACTGAGGACCACTTTGTAGCCTTGTCCGGCCAATTTTTCTGCAATACCTTTACCCAATCCTTGTGCGGAACCTGTAATAACTGCAACTCTGTCTAAACTCATTTCATAATTCCTCCATCTCAATTGGTTTTCTAATATTGTATACCTTATCCCAATACCTTTTATGCGCCATTATCAAACATCCGTCTGAAGACGCTTCAACTTCTGATGACATCATTTCTCCCCTCCCCATATCAATGCTAATATAGAAATATAAAATAGAGACTAAACGGAGGGGTTCTGTGAGTTATCGTTCCAACGGCAAGATCGATCCTGAAAATTTTGGAGACGCTTTTCTGAATGAAAGGCCTAAGACCATCTATGACCAGTGCATTGCGGATTTCAAAAATATCATTACACTCGACCAGTTCGAGAAGATGGTCTACGGATACAACCAGGGGGTCGAGCAGTATCAGCTGAAGCATGTGTCCCACCTCGGGGAGCACCGCCATTATCTTTGGCTCGACCAGGATGAGAAGAAGGCGTTGAGCGTATTCTTCGACTCGGCTGACTTGATCCACCGCCTTGTCGTGCTTGAATATAAGACATTCCCGAAAACTGACGCCAAATTGTCTGAAGTCTCCTACACCATGCCGGTGAATGACGACTGGCTCGTCTTCTGGGGTGGGCAGAATGAATTCATCAATTACCACTATGCCTACCCTTCCCAGAGGTATGCATACGACCTGCTGATCATGGAAAAGGGAAAGACCCATAAGGGCACGCCAAAGAAAAATGAAAACTATCATGCCTTCAATAAGGACATCATCGCCCCGGCCGTCGGCAAGGTCGTCAAGGTGCTCAACAATATACCGGATAATGTGCCGGGTGAGATGAACGAATCGAAGCCCGCCGGCAACTACATCATCCTCCAGCATGCCAAAAAGGAATACAGCCTCCTCGCCCATCTGAAGGAAGGCTCCATAAAGGTCGATCGGGGCGACATAGTCCAAGAGGGAGATGTCATCGCGAAATCCGGAAACTCCGGCAATTCCTCGGAGGCGCACATCCACTTCCAGGTGATGGATGCACCGAAGGTCAGTAAATGCAGGTCGCAGCCCATCCGCTTCAATGATCAGAGCAGACCCGTCCAGGGTGACATCGTCACACGCACTTCGAATGAAACGGCCAAAAGATTCGACCCAAACTCAATCGAGTCTCAAGGCAGTCCTATCGTCCCGGAATTTCTTACAAGAATGTTCAAATGAAGCAGGATGCCATTAAAATAAATACTTGAGGAGCAATAAATATGGAAACCGTATACTTGGCAGGAGGATGCCTATGGGGCGTCCAGGCCTTCATAAAGACACTCCCCGGCGTCACATCCACAGAAGCCGGCAGGGCAAACGGCACCAATGATGGACTCGATGGTGAATATGACGGCTACGCTGAATGTGTGAAAACTGAATTCGATCCATCAGTGACCTCCATCGATGCACTGATGGGCCACCTGTTTGAAATCATCGATCCATACAGTGTGGACCAGCAAGGAGAAGATGTCGGCAGAAAGTACAGGACCGGCGTATATAGTGAAGACCCAAAGCATCTGAAAGAAGCGGAAGCATTCATCCGCCGGCGGAAGGATTATGATAAGATCGCTGTAGAAGTACTGCCCCTCACCAACTATGTGAGAAGTGCAGAAGAACATCAGGACCGGCTGGATAGGTGCCCGGATGATTATTGTCATATCCCAAAAGCAATACTGACGAAATATCAATGAAAAATGCCGCATGGAAAATAGATTCCATACGGCACATTCACTTGATGGGCGTGTTGACCAGATACTGGTTTCAAAAAGTGTACAACGTCGATTTCTCCGCCACAGACTCGAATGAAGTCTATTTCTAAACGCAGCAGTATTTTAAACCCTTCAAGTTTACCGAATATGAATATAGTGTTATAATACAGGTAACAAATAGGATGCTGTACATGAAACACCGAACCCCCAATCTACTGCCATAGATTGGGGGTTTTATTTGGTGTATTGGCTTCGTCACCTGGTCATTCATCACGATTGTCCAACCAATAAGCGAACAACGCGAGGACCACACCTGTGATGAGAGGTGCGACCAAAAACTCAAATAGGGTGCTGTACATGACTTCACCTCCTTCCATGCTATCAGCACGGAAGTGGACCAGGCGACCTTGTTCATTTTATCATATTTGCACTATTCCTTTATTATCCGTTGACCGCTGTTCAATCTACAATCTTAAGCTTCCCGCCTTCAATCCGGTAGACGATATCCGCCACCCGTTCCACAAAATACTTGTCATGCGAGGTCACAATGACCATGCCTCCGTAGGCACCGATGAATGACTCCAGCGCTTCAATCATATTCAGGTCGATGAAGTTCGTCGGCTCATCGAGTATGATGACATTCGACGGCTTCACGAACAGCAGTGCCAGGGAGACACGGGTCGCCTCTCCGCCACTCAAGTTATGCAGCGGCTTCGACACCTCATCCTGTGTAAACCTGAGATTCTGAAGAATGCTCCTGACGACCGGCTCACTGTATTCCGTCTGTTTCATGAGATGGCTGAGGACGGGCTCGCCTGTAGACATCCTGTAGTCCATCTGTCTGTAGGTCTCGATTTGGACCTTCGGTGAGATATCCATGCCCGGGGCATTATTCATGATTTCATGAAGCAGGCTCGATTTACCCGAGCCATTGCTGCCGGTAATCGCAATGGCCTTCCCCAGGGGAAACTGGAAGCTGACATTATCGAGCAGCACCTTTCCTCCCCGCTCGACGGTGAGGTCCTGTGCCATGATTGGAAACTTGTTATGGATCTCCATTGATTTCGGCATGGGGAACCTCAGTTGGCGGTCCGCCTCCAAACGCTCCACTTCATCCAATTGGCCTATCCTTGACTCGATCGCTTTCGCAGCCTTGAATGCCTGTTTCTGCACAGTATCCTTCTGCTTGCTCGAACTCAGGCGGTCGGGTTTCACATCCTGTTTTCTGGACTTGTCTCCGGCACCCATCCCGCTTGCCTTCTCCAACTGCTTTTTAGCCGCTTCCTCAAGCCTTTTCTTCTCCTTTGTGTAATTTTCATGCTGTCTTTCAATCTCGAGTCGCTCGATTTTCTTCTGGGCGATGTAGTCATCATAGTTCCCAGCATATTCCTTTACGGTGCCATCCGACACTTCCCATATCTTTTCAGCGATGCTGTTGATGAAATGGCGGTCGTGGCTGACGCATATCAATGTACCGTAGTAGTACTTCAGCTCATCAATCAGCAGTGCAACACTCTCCTCGTCGAGGTGCGTCGTCGGTTCGTCCAGCAGCAGACCGAGCTTGTATTCAGACAAGGCATGTGCGAGACGGAATTTCGTCTCCTCACCGCCACTGAGTCCTTCGTTGTCCGGCACATTCAACCGGCTCAGCAGTTCGAAGTTGAAATCTCTGTCGACTGGATTCTCAACCCCTCCAATCTGGGCGAAATAGTTGAACTCCGTCTCCACCTGCAAACTGCCCTCGAAATCGTTGAATTTGCCTGCAATCACCTTCAGCAGTGTCGACTTGCCCGTCCCGTTCGTGCCGATGATGGCAATTTTGTCGTTCATATACGCCGATAGTGCTTCAATGTCGAGCAGGTCCCTGTTGCCGAAAGTGACAGTCACATCTTTCAATCTTACTGATAGTTCGTTCATTATAATTTGCACTCCTTATGAGCCTGCAAACTATATAATTTCGGGCACAAAAAAGAGACAGCCTAACGCCATCTCCCACTCTTGTTATAGGACGGTCCTGAAAATGGACACACTTATCCCTATGAGAATATAGTTTGGCAAGACTTTTGAATATTCTATTCGGTTAGCTATTCAAATCAGTCTGCCAAATTCTCGGGATACCCATTTCCAGAACCTCCTTGCGTTTATTTGCTGTCATTTTACCATATTGCACACGAACAAAGAAACAGTTATTCCAGAAGATGCAACGCATAGAGCTTCGGGTGCAACAAATCCGTCGTAAAACCCCATCATACAGGGCATTTAACCGGCCTTCCCTCTGTTTACAATTATTAGAACATTCGGTAAACTTATATGTAAATCCAATACAAGAAGGAGGAAACCAAATGAACGCCATACTCGTCGCAATCATGGGGCTCGCCGTCTTCGTTCTGGGCTACCGCTACTACTCCAAATTCATCGCAGAACGCATCTACCGGCTCGATCCAAACTACATGACACCGGCCCACAAGTACAAGGACGGCGTCGACTTCGTCCCTACGAACAAATACGTCCTATGGGGCCACCACTTCACATCCGTCGCGGGGGCGGCACCAATCCTCGGGCCTGCCATCGCCGTCTACTGGGGCTGGCTGCCGGCTTTCCTGTGGGTCATCCTCGGGACCGTATTCGCCGCCGGGGTCCATGACTTCGGTACACTCGCAATATCCGTCAGGAATAAAGGACAGTCGATCGGTACGATTGCAGAAAAGTTCATCGGCAGACGCGGCAAGATCCTGTTTTTGTTCATCATCCTCACACTCGTGCTGATGGTCAATGCGGTATTCGCCTGGGTGATTGCGAACCTGTTCATTACATACCCGGCAAGCGTCCTGCCCGTCTTCATTCAGATTCCGCTCGCGATATGGATCGGCTACGCAGCATACAAGAAGAATATGAAGATGCTCGTCCCTTCCCTGCTCGCACTCGCTGCCATGTACTTCGTCGCCGTCATCACGGCGGAAGTGTCCTGGCTCCAGATCGACCTGGTCTCCTATATGGGTGGTGAAGGTGGTGCCGGGCTGTTCGGACTCGGTGCCGTATCGACGGCCTTCATGGTCTGGATTGTCATCCTGCTCATCTATGTCTATATCGCATCGACCCTGCCGGTATGGAAATTGCTCCAGCCACGGGACTTCATCAACTCCCATCAGCTGACCGTCGGACTGCTCATCCTGTATGCAGGTCTGCTTCTGACGAATCCGACCATCAATGCACCGGCGACGAACGCCGATGCGGACACATCCTGGCTGCCACTGCTGTTCATCACGGTTGCCTGCGGGGCGATCTCCGGCTTCCATGGACTCGTATCTTCAGGTACATCGTCCAAGCAGCTGGACAAGGAGACCGACGCCCGTTTCGTCGGCTACTTCGGTGCCGTCGGCGAGGGGATCCTCGCCCTCATCTCAATCATCGCTGTCGTGACCCTGTTCAGCAGCGTCGATGACTTCACTGCCACCTACTCGAGCTTCAATGAAGCCAATGCGACCGGTCTCGGCAACTTTGTCGAAGGTGCTGCAGTGCTTGCCGGCGGACTCGGTATTCCGACGAACGTCGCAACAACAATCGTCTCCATCATCGTTGTCAGCTTCGCTGCAACGACGCTTGATACGTCGGTGCGCCTCATGCGCTACATCATTGCCGAAATCGGTACTGAATACAAGATGCCGTCACTGACGAAGAAGCATGTGGCGACAAGCATCGCCGTCGTTTCCACCGCCGCGCTCGTTCTGATTCCGGAAGGACCGAATGGATTTGGTTCCGGCGGCTATCTCATCTGGCCGCTGTTCGGGACATCGAACCAGCTGCTTGCGGGCATCAGTCTGCTGCTGATCTCCATCTGGCTGAAGCGCCGCGGCATCAACTACGCCGTCACGCTCATCCCGATGATCTTCCTGATGTTCATGACGCTGTACGCCATGTTCGTCCAGGTCTTCTTCGAATGGGCTTGGTACGCCGACGGCTCCAACCTGCTGCTGTTTGTGTTAGGCGCCATCATCTTCGTCTTCGCCATCTGGATCGTCATTACAGCCATCCAGGCGCTCTCCGGCAAGTTCGATGATGAACTCGCGAAGCACCGCAATGACGAGTAAGGAGGGATAGCAATGCTCGACAATATCAAGAAGCTGATCCGGTACTACGAGGAAGTGCTCGAAATGCCACACCGTACGGAAGTCGCAAGGGAGCTGAGGGACCAGGATGACCTCTTCCTGCTTCTCCTCTACTCCGAGATGATCGGCATACCGAATCCGGTCTACTACTACACGCTGGAACTGTATCCGCACATCATCGAGGATTTCCACGACTGGCATCTCCGCATGGGGATGGACAAGTCGCCGCTGACCGGCATCCGCTGCTGCTGACTATAATAAAGGAGCATGTCCATGAGCATTCATACTAAGAAGATTCTGTTCATCGGCGGCAAGGGCGGCGTGGGGAAATCCACGTCCGCCGCTGCCATCGCATGGCAACTCGCAAAGTCCGGGAAGAAGACGCTGCTCGTCTCGACCGACCCGGCCCATAACCTCGGGCACATCTTCTCGCGTGACATCGGCGGGGAGACGATAGAAATTGCAGAGAACCTCCATGCACTCGAGATCGACCCGGAGCATGAGACGAAGAAGTATATCGACTCGGTGAAGGAGAACATCAAGGGGACCGTACAGTCCAGTATGATCGAGGAGGTCAACCGACAGCTCGATACCGCACAGGCCTCACCCGGTGCAGATGAATCGGCGCTGTTCGACAAGCTCGTCTCCATCATCCTGGAGGAGGAAGGCGAATACGACCACCTCGTCTTCGACACCGCCCCCACCGGCCACACCATCCGGCTCTTAACACTGCCGGAACTGATGGGCGTGTGGATCGAGGGACTGCTGAAGAAGCGTCAGAAGACGAACGAGAACTACACCCAGCTCCTGAACGATGGGGAGCCAGTTGAAGACCCGATCTATGATGTACTGCTCACCCGGCAGAACCGCTTCTCACGGGCACGGGAGATCATGCTCGAGTCCGGCAAGACGGGATTCATCTTCGTCTTGAATCCAGAAAGGCTGCCGATACTTGAAACCAAGAAAGCCGTGGGCCTCCTCGACAAGTATCATCTGCATGTAAAGACACTCATCATCAATAAGGTGCTGCCCGATGAAGCCGACGGCACCTTCCTCGCCCAGAGGCGGGAGCATGAACAGCGGTATCTGAAGGAGATCGAAGACACCTTCACGGACCAGAACCTCATCCGTGTGCCCCTGCTCCCCCATGACATCACGACGATCGAGGAGCTCGACCGGTTCAGCGAGTATTATGAGATGGATTAAAGAAATAAAAGGAGCCTCCACCATTGTGGGGACTCCCATATGTTGAACCTATTGGAGCAGAGCAATCTGCTTCTTTTTTTATGGACTCTGAAGGAAATGTTGAAGGTGTTCACAATACCCTAAAGATGTGCATTAGTCTGTAGAATGATTAGTTTCAGGTGGAAGCGGTAAAAGTATATTAATTACTATATGGAGGGATGAAGATGAAGCGTGCTGAAGATATTGAAATCATTCCAATAAAGGTCGAAGACGATGGCAAGATACCCAACCACCCCGACTTCCCCCTACTGATCTATAAGAGTGTGTTTGAAGATGGAGATAACATTCCCGCCATCCTCAACTCCAATGACTGGTCCGGGGAATGGCTCGGTTCCGTCCACCCTTTCCACCACTACCACAGCAACACCCATGAAGTGCTTGCGGTCAAAGAAGGACATGCCACTCTGCAGCTTGGCGGTGAGCAGGGTGAGGTGGTAGAAGCGGAGAAAGGCGATGTCATCATCCTCCCAGCCGGCTATGGCCATAAGAAAATAGAAGCAAGTGACGATTATGCCAACTACGGTGCCTACCCAGGTGGTGTCAGTTTTGACATGTGCTATGGAGAGCTAGAAGAGCGTCCTGAGAAGTTGGAAAATATAAAGGAAGTTCCAAACCCTGAATGTGATCCAGTATTTGGACAACGTGAGACCCTGTTGAAATTTTGGGTAGAGTGAATATAATAAAGTATCCTTGGAATTTAAAGTATAGGTGTAAAATGCGAAGAGGGTTACTAATAAAATTATTTATTGTGTACTTAAGAATTAATATTTAAAAATAATGGAGTGTATTGAATTATTAAAAATCTTTTGATATTTTAATTATAATATTTAATTACATTTGTATAGGGGATAGAAGTCATGATAAGTTTTCAGAAAGAAGATGTAGAAATCGAAGCCCTAAAGCTCCTTAAGGAGTATAATAGAAAAAAGTATAAAGATGCCTACAAATCTGAAATGCCAGATATTCAAAATGATATTACTAATGTGGGGGTTGAAGTTGTTGTAGTAGATTTTGAAGAGAATTTATTTTTAGATAAATTACATGGTGCACCGTTTCTGCAGTTTCTAAAAATGACTAACTGCTGGAAGATTAAGAAGAAAGAGTTAGAAGATTTACTGGGGCTTCCTAGTAATGATGCAACTTTACAAGAAATTATTAATTCTAAGCCTGTTTGTGATAAGAATGGTAAAGCTCATCACATTACTACATGGGATGAAATTCAGGATTTAAGACCAAAACAAGAAATATACTTAACTGGTTATTCTAAGTATCAATTTGAATTAGATGAAAAAGATAATATAAAATTAGTTGTTCCTCCTGCCCAATGGGTCGGACCTCTTCCAGAGATGATGTTACAGGCAGTAAAAGATAAAGAAGAAAAAGCAAAGAAGTATAAGCGATTTGAAGAATTAAATTTGTATCTGCAAAGTTTTATAAGCGATAAGGAAGAAATTAATGAATTTGAAAAGTTACTCAATGAATATCACAAGAAGAGTGAATGTTTATTTAAAAATGTTTATCTTCCAAATTTTTGGGCAAGTGAACAAAAAATATTTCACATTTCCCTTGATTAATGTAAAAACATCTCCTATACCAATGAGGTGACCCCCCTTCCAAGTTTACAGATGTTTTATTTCCTCTGTAAACTTGGCAGGATTCAGATCAGGTTCCAAAGCTTTTTTATAGTGCCTCTAAACTTGTTTAATTACAAATTTTAAATATTCTTTCTTATCCTTGCACTTTTCAGCCTCTTTTGAATATATCATCGCTGAACACAAATCCCGAATCAACCAACAAGGAGGCAAATTCTGTGCCTTGGATTACCCTTATTCTTTCCCCTTGCTCATCCTGTGGAATGTCCGTTGTATTTTTATCGAATTCACCTGTAGTGATGAACCATTTGAAAGGCTCCAGATGTTCAAATGTACTGTCTTCTTCATTTTTATAGGCAAGCAGTTGTCTGATTCCCGTGTCATCAGACGTGTCAGTATGCCTCTTGGCCTGTACATATATAACTAGATCTAAAGTATTGAAAGCTGCCTTTACATCTACATCTGCGATGCTACTATTCTTTTGGGACTTGGAATTTTTAGGTGGTATTACAGTCACATCTGCACCGATGAATACCATATAGGATTCGATTAACTTTTCAAAATGCTGATCATTTAATTGAGTGAGATAGTCATGAATTTTCTTTACGATACTATCTCTTGTAGGAGTGAAGTCATAAAACGGGACTTCATCTCTATAGTTTGTAAGCATTCTCTCTATTGTTTCTTTGTCCTTATCATTAAGACATAGGTTGGTTCCTCTATATTTCAACTTGGATGCTAAATCAACTGGGACATATCGATGCCTGCTTATTCCCGTACTGATCATTCTAACCGGGACTACAAATCCTATATCTATACCTTCCGGATTATCGTAGGCGTAAGGAGACCCGGTCACTTCACAAAGATCCAGCTCACCAGACTTGGGAATCAGCACCCTATCTCCTTTATTCAAGTTCAAAAACCTGTACAGGTAATTGCTTCTCCTTGCAGTCAACCAACTTCTGTTGATTTCCTTACCCAACTCTACAAAATCGTCTCTAAATTCGTTTTGTTTCATTTCTTTTGCATTTCTTAAGACTCTATCGGCTTTCTCGCCTTTCAACATAGACCAACCGATAGGAAGCAAATTGTCTTCTTTAAGCAGCTTTACCGAGGCGCTATTTTCATGACTGATACGATGCATCAAATACATAACCTACACTCCTTTTATAAGCCGTATTGGAAATAATAGAAATAACTGTAATTATCCCTCTTCTTCCCTAAAGACGTTTGAATCATGTAACCAGGTCGGATTTTTTGAAATTTTTCATTTCGACTTCTTTCAAAGTTTCAACTTGAGGAAATATTTTGGACTAACTTCACTGCTCACTGAGATGACTTCAAATACCTAGTCAACAATATTATGTGAATAACTCTCTATTTAACTTCTACACAGAAGAGCTTACATAGATAAGACTATTAAGCCCCCTGATCATATTGAATCTGGTCAGGGGGCTTAATAGGAATACACTATCTTATAGTTTACCGCTTATATCTCGTGGAAAGTACTTACAAAAAACCTTACTAACCAATATATGTTATGGCATCAATGATCTTCTTGCAGTCTTCCAACAATTCCCTTTCCGCTTCATCAGTCAACTTGGCACTTCTGGCCGCCGGATCGATCGCTTTTATTTTTTCGCACAGTACGTAACCTGTGGTTCCATTATTTTTCGTCCTGCCGCTAACAGCGACATGTGTCGGATAGTCTTTATCAGTATTGGTTATGGGCAGGACCCAGATCAAACCCGTGTATCTATGTACACTTTCTTCCGATACAACAATGGCGGGTCGATATCCTTGCTGCTCATGTCCTTTCGCTGGTGACATATTAATCTTTATAATATCTCCAGCCTTAAAAAACGCTGTCATATCCATCCCTCCAAAAATAAAGTCTGTACCCTTTTGCTGGAGCATGAGTACAGACGCATAATTTTTAAGCTGATCAATAGATCACCATTCTTCTTTTCCCATCGGCTCCGCTTCCTCCCAAAGAGATTCAGTTTCAGGCTTCCCACCTTCGTAACCGTCAAATAACTTTTGGAACGGAGTCAGTTTATTCTTCGGTACCAATGAAATCCGATTCGGTTCCACTTCCACCTCAATCTCGGTATCGTATGGATCAAATCCTGCTTCTCTCAATACTTCCCGAGTGAGTCTGACGCCCTGGCTGTTCCCCCACGGACGGATTCTGGCTTCACGATGCAGCACTTTGCGCTTTATATCATGCATACTGCTCGACCTCCTCCAGATTATTTCATATCTTAAGTATATCCTACGTATATACCTTAGTCAATTGATAACCCTGCTTCGTCATTCATCCACATATGCTACTAATCATGCTCTATCCAAATCATATTTTGGCAGGATATTGCATTTTATTCTTTACGTATAAACGAGGTTGCCCTTTGGAAATCAGGATTTATGGCCACAGTCGTTGGGGTTTATCCTGTATGTTTCGCGAAATGAATAGTACTGAAGGGATGTTAAATGACAATGGTATGCTCCCTTCAAAATTTTCACTTTTTCAAGTGTCTACTTTGAAGGGAGCATACCACTTTTCTGAAGGGGCTTTTAAAGATGAATATATTGTCTTTTAAGCTTCAATATTCTTATTTTAGTTTTGATCTGATTCATTCCGGTCAATCAGGCGGATTAGAACCTTCATATGATGCACCTCTTTCTTACTCTTCTAGCTCCGGTGCATCCGTTTCATATAGTTCCATGCTCGATTCTCCATCATATTGTTCAATCAGGCTCGTTTCTTTCCCTGGGTGCTCTTCGAGAATATCTAATTGATCACGATACAAATAATCGATTTCTTTTAATCCATCCAGAGGTTCAGGGTTATAGAAACGCAGTAAATCTTTCATCAGAATTTCGTTGGAATGGTTTAATTCTTCTCTCGCTTCGTCTCTATAGCGATAAAGTTCTTCCAATTCTTCTTCGGTAAATTGATCCTGCAGTGCCTCCCCTGACTCTGTATCATAGATTTCCTGTTCAAAGAAAGTATATTCCGGCGTCACTACACGTCCATTTCTGAGTGGGACGGCATTATCGTGTTCTTCTGATAAAATATCCTGCCCCATAAATAAATAGCCATCTGTTTCCATGCCCAATAAATGCATTAAGGTTGGAAGCATGTCCACCTGACCACTGTATGTGTCAAACACTTCACCATTTTCAACGCCGGGAACATGCATGATGAACGGCACTCTTTGCATTTGAGTGTCATGGTATTGATTCCACTCCTCCGGATCTTCACCCACTAAAGGTGCCAATTCCGGGTTTCTCATATCGGAAATACCATAATGGTCACCATACATGACTATGATTGAATCCTCATATAAGCCGCTTGACTTCAAGTAATTGAAAAATTCCTCCAACGCCTGGTCAGCATAATGTGCTGTAACGAAATAATTGTTAATTGTGTCATCCTCTGTTTGGGCAGCTGGAAACTCCACATTTTCCTCATCCAAAGGGTAAGGGAAGTGATGAGAGACGGTGAGGAACTTGGAGTAGAATGGTTGAGGCAGCTGTTCAAGATACTCTACCGAATCATGGAAAAACAATTTATCTTTCAAGCCATATTCCATTGATCTGTCCCCGGACACATCATAAAACTCGGCATCAAAGAAGAAGTCATAGCCGAAACTTCGGTAAGTATCCGTCCTGTTCCAAAAAGAGCCGACATTTCCGTGAAAAGCAGCTGAGGTATATCCCCCATGCTGTGCCAAAATATTTGGCGCTGAATGAAATGTATTTGTGGATCCCAATGATTGAAAAACACTACCTTGAGGGAGACCGTACAATGACAACTCCCCTAAAACTTCAGCGTCTGATGACTTGCCCTGGCCGGTCTGATGGAAAAAGTTTTCAAAACTGTATGAGTCCTCATTGTCATATATACTTGAAAGAAATGGCATGACTTCGTGGATTTCACCATATTCATCTTCCAGCTCGTAATCAATTAAAAACTGCTGCACACTTTCCAACCCAATCACAATAACATTGCGATCCTCTGCCGCCCCAAAGTATTCTGGATTTGGTGCTGCATGGTTTTCGGCCGAAAAGTTAAACACCTTCGCTAAATCTGACTCGTCGGCACTCACTCGCATCTGGCTGTTTTGCGATGATTGGAAAACATCATAACCGGTAAAGAAATTCAAACCTAAGTATTTAACTATATAATTCCTGTCAAAAGTGCGCGTTAATAATTCAGGGCGATCAATTTCCGCCAATATCAGGTTCCCTGCCAAAAGTAAGACACCCACTAATGTAACCGAGACTTTTGTACGCCTCTTAAGTTCTTTCCTATCTTCAGCGATCGGTGCCTCCTTTTTATAAAAGAACAAATAGACAAACAACATGATATCGACCCAGTATAAAAAGTCCCAAACCCTCATCATTTCAAATGTAGAAGTAAACAAGGCGGAGGTCACATTATTAGTACTCGATACAATATTAAATGTCAGAAAATCAGCGAACTCCCTGTAATATAGTATGTTCACATATAATAATACAGTCATGAACAGTAACATTATGAACATTGCCCATTTTCTTAAACGTGGACTACTAAAAAATAGCGCGATGGACAACAGTATGACGCCGGTCGCAACCGGGTTGATGAACAATATGATGTGTTCGAATATACCCGATACGCCTAAACTGAATTCAATCCAGTAAGCCATGTATGTTTTCAACCAGAATAAAAAAAGGAACAGGATGAAATATCCATAGCGTTTATTCAATAATTCTTTTATGTTTGACATATTTTCACTTCCTTATTCTCTATCTTGTCTCTTAACCTCCAATGATTCATAAAGGTTCCATACGGATCATTCATAGTGAATTAAGATAGAGTAAAATATAAGAAAAACCCTCAAACAGGCGGGGAGGGTTTGGTGACGGGCAACAAGTAAAATTGAAATGCCTTAATATCAAGAGTTGCAATAACTTAACATCAATATATCGACAGTTACTTCATCCACTTAATTGAGGTGTTATCCCTTCTGCAGAGCCTATATTGATGATTCTTGTCTTTTCACTTACAGCCTCGGATTTTTACAAATACTTTACGAACTTTATCAATACTCTTTATTATAGAACAATATGTAGTTTTTAAGCAAAAAATACTCGTTTATTAACAATGGCATTTACAAATATTTAATAAAGAAAAACAATTTAGCATTAATATAATTTCGTTTGTCAACGTCATGCCACTCGCACGCACAGTCGATACTGTAGGAATGTGGATAACTTACCCATTTCTGACCACTATGTTCATTTTCAGATTATCACTCTTAAAACGGTTATACAGGATCACTCTCCACTTTGAATGGGCTGATTGCGGAAGCACGCAGAAACTCAAGAAGCCTTGAGCTGCCATCCTATCACTTCGGACAAAAAATCATTTGGAAATCAGATTGAGAAAGAGTGATCCTGTCTTCATTCATTCTGGAGTAGGCGCATTAAAAGCCGGGTATGTATAAACAAGCTGTAATTCCTGTGGTGAAGCAGGATTTATGACCACAGCTGTTGGGGTTTATTCTGTATGTTTTGCGAAATGAATAGGACTGAAGGGATTTTAAATGACAATCCGGACAAAAGGCTTTTTCAAAAAACTGGTCCACTATTCCTTAAAAGATAAAGTGTTTGATATGGCTGCACAGCTCTCTTATTTTTTGCTGCTTGCGATATTCCCGTTTTTGATTTTAATATTTACCTTAATGCGATTTCTGCCGATCTCGACCGGGTCAGTACTGGATTTTATCAGGCCGTATGCACCAGAGGGGTCAATGCAGTTGATTGAAGACAATTTGTATCAGGTGCTCGAGGTTACAAGGGGAGACTTATTGTCGATCAGTATGGTAGCGACGATATGGCTGTCGGCAATGGGTGCCAGTGCATTGGTGCGGACATTGAACAGTGCGCACCGGGTGGAAGAGAGCAGGCCTTTCCTCAAGGCTCTTGGTGTTGCAATTCTGCTCACCATCGGTATGATCCTGGGTGTGATCATTTCTTTAATATTGCTGGTGTTCGGAAGAGAGATTGGGTTGTCCATTTCTTCCTTATTAGGAGTCGATCCCAATTTCCTGCAGGATTGGAACACATTCCGCTGGACTTTCAGTTTTATTATATTAGTAGCCCTCGTTGCAGCTCTATATTACTTTGTGCCAAATAAAAAATTACGTTTTCTCCACATCATTCCCGGCACATTGTTTGCTGTGATTGGATGGCAGCTGGCTTCGCTTGGGTTCTCATACTATGTGAGTATCGCTGATTATTCCATTATTTACGGAAATCTTGGAACCATCGTTATTTTACTGATCTGGTTATATTTATCTTCTCTGATAATTTTAATAGGCGGTGAGATCAACGCCATCATAAGCGATAAAAAGAGTGGAAGATAACTTTGAAAGTAAAATTTAAGAACCTATTAAAATTAAAACAATCTCAGGAGCTGGATTACTCCTGAGATTGTTTTTAATTAAGGGTCAGGACCTATATCCCAGACCCACCCTCTACTATTTTGCGCGGTTTAGATACCAGCTGCCAAGTGTCAGGTAAGCTGCGAATGTTGTCCATAGTGTATACGACAGCAGAATGATGCCGGCCAGTCTGCTCACTTTGAAGAATTTCAATAATACAGCGTACATCGTAACCCAAATCATAATACTGTTCACCACTGCCAGTTGACGCTTTCTGAGACGAAAGAACAGGAACGACCAAGTGTAGTTGATCAGAAGATGAACCTTGAACAGTCTGCTTGCCTTACGGTCCCCTTTTCTATTGACCAGGGCGTGTGCCAGTCCCATCGTCAGATAAAGGAAAGTCCACATGGGGGCAAAAATTTTACGTGGCGGGGCAAATGGCGGCTGTTTGAGTTTCTTGTATTGTCTTGGTGCCGATCTAGTAGATAATTTCCCGACCGTTTTACCTAATATGAGCGGAGTGACAAGATGAAATACAAACTGGATGATTGGTTTCATAGAATATCCTCGTTTCGTAATTTGATAACAAGTATATACTATATTCAGGTTATGGTAATATTGAGCGATCTCTGGAGAGCGTAGAATATTTTGTGTAAATGAATAATATGAACGATGCAAATGAAAAATAAAAAACCTGGCAGAAATACATTCTGCCAGGTTTTACATATTCAATTAATTATTTTATTCTTCCTCAAAACTATGCTTAGCGAGCTCTCGTTCATAAATGAATAGCGCATTATTGTCATCCTTAATCCGTTCAATATAGTCGATATGACGTTCGAAAGTGGATTCTTCCTCAACCTGTTCATCCAGGAACCATCTGATGAATGATAATGTAGCATACTCTTTCTCTTCAGTCGCAATATCAGAAATGTTGTAGAAGGATTCCGTGACTTTTTTCTCCTGATCCAACCCTGCTTTGAAAGTATCCAGGATGGAATCATAGTTAACCCTTGGAGCTGGAATTTCTTTAAAAACAGTATGAATTCCACGGTCATTCAAATAATTATAAAGTTTCATACCGTGGAAGCGTTCCTCCTTGGCCTGCTGGATATAAAAGTTCGCGAAGCCATCATAACTTCTGGACTCACAATATGCACCCATAGCCATATACTCATGTGCTGCTGCAAATTCATTGTTCATCTGATCATTCAATGCTTCTTTAAGTTTTTCCGATAACATATTATACGTGCCTCCCTTTGGATTGCTTATTTATCATTACCCTCTCATCACTAAATATATCATTTGCACCATCAGCAAAAAGCAATCATGTCTGTTCTCTTAACACCATTAATATAATATATACCGTTAACTATTTGGGAATGGAAAATTGCATGCAGCATGTGTATAGAAGATTTAAAGATCTTCGTATTGTGACTTTAGAACCCAGCCTTCTTCTAAATGATATTGAACAACCTTAACTTTTCTTCAAAACTGTGACGTCTATACATAAGAAAACCTCCCAAATTTACAGATTTTTCATTTCATCTGTAAACTTAGGAGGCAGCACCTCACATAAATGTCTGCTTCCTTAATATAATCAATCTTCTTAATTTGATGTCATTAAAATAAGGTTGGGTGCCTTCAGAGAATAATGAATTATTCAGCGTCTTATTCTGAGCCTTCACCTGCTTCAGTAATCCTATAGATCAGACCACCATCAGTGGTTGCAATAAGCGCGCCATCCTCAGTTACAAGAATATCACGGAAACGTTCGCCCTCTTCAGTCAATAGACGTTCTTCTCCAACGATGGTGTCATCTTCAATAACGACACGTACGATATAGTTCGGTGCTAAACCACCGATGAACAAGTTGTTCTCCCATTCAGGAATTGCGTCGTTGTCATAGAATGACATACCACTTGGTGCACTTGTCGGATCCCAATAATATCTTGGTTCAACAAAGCCTTGCGCCTCGTGTTCTGAAATACCCTCATTGATCAATTCACCAGTGTACTCGATACCATAGGAAACGATTGGCCATCCATAGTTATTACCTGGTTCAATAATATTCAGTTCATCCCCGGCCTGTGGACCGAATTCAACAATCCATAAGTCTCCTGTTTCAGGGTGGAAGTCCACACCTTGAATATTACGGTGACCGTAGCTGTAGATACCGTCCAGTGCGTCTTCATCTTCGATGAACGGATTCGAATCTACTGGTTCCCCATCTGGTGTAATGTGGATTACTTTACCCAGGTAGGCATCCAAGTCTTGTGCACGTTCGCGAATCGGATCATCTGAACGTTCACCAGTTGTCAGGAACAGGTTGCCATCATCATCAAAGATAATGCGTCCACCATAGTGCAAGGTACCTTCATATGCTGGTGTTGCCTGGAAGATCACTTCAAAATCTTCAAGTGAGGTTTCATCTTCTGACAACATGCCTTTACCGACAGCAGTTACAGTACCACCTTCGATATCCTGAGCAAATGTCATGAATACTAATCTTGATTCATCAAAATCAGGTGCAATGGTTACATCAAGCAAACCACCCTGATCTTCGCTATTCACTTCTGGTGTACCTTCGATTGGGTCGGAAACAGAGCCATCTTCAAGGTTTACGATAAGAAGTTCTGCTGAATCCCTTTGTGTAACAAGCAGGCGGTTCGTATCAAACTCTTGCATACCCCAGGGTACGCCAAGGCCCTCAACAACAACTTCCACATCAAGTTCTGCTTCAGTCTCTACTTCAGGTGCTCTTGTCTGTTCTGGGAATGCTGGTTCAAAATCAGTAACTTTTGGTTCAGTTTCTGCTGATTCAGATTCAGTATCTGTACTTTCATCAGCACTTTCTTCTGTTGCTTCTTCGGATTCTTCACTCTCTTCTGTTGTTTCCTCCGATTCTTCAGTGGATTCCTCAGTGGATTCCTCAGTTTCTTCTGTCGCAGTATCCGATTCTTCAGTTGATTCTTCGTCTGAAGTACCACCATTGCCACATGCTGCCAAAGCCAATACAAAGATCAGCATCAGAAGGAACGTTAATCTTGACCATGAAACTTTCCCCATCGTTTTTCCTCCCCTTTATATAATATTTAACTGAATATATTAAAATCCAGTCCTTAATACCCAGCATCAAAAATGGTTAAGACTTTCATATCATAACTAAAATTATAAACTCCTTTGTATATAATTTTATCACAATTATCTGAAAAATTTAATGATAAATTTACTATTTTCACTATAAATGGAATTATACCATGTACTGATTTAGGTGATGATTTGCATTATAATTTAAAAAACCAGCTTATCTCTCATCAAGACAGCTGGGTTTTAAAGCTGGTTATGCAAAATAAAACTTATAATATATGCAATTTATCGTCAAAATTGACATATTGGCCCTCACAGGACTTAGTTACAGTACAAAAACTCAATAAGTTCTTAAAATATTATACAAAGGTAATTGTACGAGTTTTTGTACCCCTAATCTATAGTAAAAGCAACCATATTTCACCTTCTTCTAATATTCCAATAAAGGGTCGTTAAATAAACATTAAGTTCGTCATATACTTTCAGAAAGCACAAAAAATGTACAATTCAAAATAGTATAATTATAAAATAGATTAGAAGATAACAAAAGGAATAGAACTAGTTCCTTCTATACACATTACCAGTATATAGAACAATTTTGTCAGTGAATTCGATATCGAAGATTACTTGATAGCGGAGCATACAGATGACTTAACCTGATTAAAATTATAATAATGATTAAGTTTTTTACATAATAAAATTTTTAATCAATGATATAATTCATTCAGGTGATAAATATGGATGATGATTTTAATATTCTTTATATTTTAGTATTTTATTTCCAGTTTAATAATCTTTACATTGTATATTTTAAGTAGGACTTAAACAGATACTAATAGTGATATTGATTTCACCGATCGTTATTTTGTCCATCCAACTTTAAGGAACCCAGCTTATCTTTCCCACAAAAGCAGCTGGGTTTCTTAAATATAGTGCAAATCATCTCCTAAATCGGTGCAAAATAATACCAAAAGACACCGCTTAATATAAAAAGCTGCAGTTCGTTGGAGCTGAGCAATTTTAGAAGAGATAGATAACTCAGGAAAGTAGAGAAAAAGAATAAAACTTCATCCCATTTAGTATTGGGATGAAGTTTTTTAAATATTGGTAAGGGCTTATTAAAAAGTGCCGAATGTGTTTCTATTTAACTGTACAATATCATCATGTGTCATGTTTGGTGTAAACTTTGACATGATTTCATTTTTTAGAACATATGATTTTTCTTTATCTGCGTCTTTCAATGCTTGAACCATTTGTTCTTTATTTAATTCCGTACAATATGCTGGAGTACCTGGCTGTTGTCTCCATGATTCCTCCAATGTACCACCATCTACCGCCTCAAAGCCGAGTTCTTCAATCAGGTCCATCACTTTTTGTTTATGAGATTGATCGTCACTCGCAACTGCGTATGCAATACGGTCTGATTGATTTGCTGATTGTAGTGTGTGTGCAAGTTGATTGTTAAAGGCTTTCACTATATTGCGGTTTAATTGATTAGAAACCCAAACACTTTCGACTTCACCTTGATCTAATGCTTCAATATTTCCGTACATCATCGGATAATAGTTGGATGTGTCTACGACCACAACGTGATTTTCTAATTGTTTGACAGTATCTTTTACTAAATCTATTGCTTGAATGGGAATAGATAAGATTAAGATATCAATATCCTTTGATACTTCTTGCAGTGTTACCTTCTGACTTTGAACATTTTTATCATGAAGTTTTTCAACACTTCTAGCATCCGCAACTTTTACATTATGATTAGCATTTATTAATCGTTTTTCAATTCCTAAAGCAATGGGGCCTGCCCCTATAATTCCAAAATTCATACGGTAACCCCCCTATTTTTTTGCATATCCTTGGTTTTGTAAAAACGACAACATCATTGGTTGTTGACTTCTTTCTAAGTGATTTGCTATATGATCACTCCACCCTTTCACAACTCTTGCGGTGAATGGAGCACGTATGGGTCTATTGTGATAGTATTCTTTCATCTCTTCATCGTATTCCTCAATATCGCTCATTGAAAATGGTTCATATTTGTTTTCATGCATAACGACCGATTGGGGGAGTCTTGGTTTTCTTGTGCTCGTTTCTTCTTTAGGATGACCAATGCACAGTCCAACGACAGGGATGACATATTTAGGCAGTTCTAAAACCTTGGTTATTTCCTCGATATTCATTCTAACTCCGCCGATAAATACACCGCCGAGTCCCATTGATTCTGCGGCAACCATCGCATTTTGTGCCATTAGTCCAATATCCACCGTGCCGATTTGTAAGAACTCTGTATATGTTAAATCGACATTCGGTGCTATTATATGGTTTCTATTGAAATCGGAACAGAAAATCCAAAACTCTGCAGCATCTTTCACGTATTGCTGTGGTCCACAAAGTTCTGTAATTTTATCCCTGGCTTCTTCATCTGTAATACGAATAATAGATACTGTCTGTAATAAACTAAACGACGAAGCCTGATTGGCAGCATTGAAAATATCATTGATTTGTCTTTCTGTTAACGGTTTGTTCTCAAAGTCTCTGACAGAACTGTGATTTTGCATTAATTCAATCGTTTCATTCATTTTAAATACTCCATAATATTATATTTATTATCTAACACCATATTGATAAGGCACACCCATATTTTCTCTTAACGTGGGACCCTCATAATCTTTATGAAATAAACCTCTCTCTTGTAATATAGGAATAACTTGTTCAACAAATTTCTCCACACCATCATGTAAAGAATCAGGTACAATCGAGAAGCCGTCTGTTGCGCCACTCGTGAACCATTTTTCTAAAAAGTCAGCGACTTGTACAGCTGTCCCTGCAACGACTGGGTGGTAGTTAATCACGCCATGTGCAAGAATATCTTTTACGGATAGACCTTTTTGGATTAACTCCATTACACGTTCTGCTCGTGGGTCCATCATATTCGGCGATGTCTGACGAACAAGCTCTTGTGGTAATGGTTGATTAATATTAATATCATTGATTGAAATTCTTAAATTCACCATCATGCCCAAATATTGGACACGTTGCGCCGTTTCCATTTCTGGAGCATAATCCATAATTTGGCGTCGACGCTCTAAGGCTTCTTCCTCAGTATCTCCAATTGTAAACATAAATCCAGCCAGCATTTTAATGTCTTCTCCACTACGACCATGACGTTCTGCACTCTCATGTAATGCACTTCTGTGCATTTTAGCATCTGCGATTGTGTAAGGGTTCGCATAGACACCAGAGGCATATTTACCAGCCATTTCTATTCCTTTTTCTCCGCCGCCGGCTTGAAAAATAGGCGGTTGCCCTTGTGGCGAAGCAGGGATTGGTAATGGACCTTTTGTTTTAAAATACTCACCATTGTAATTTGCATAGCTTACTTTAGACATATCGGCATATTCACCAGTTTTTTTATTTAAAACCATGGCACCTTCACCAAAACTGCCCCATAATGTCTGAACGGCTTCTATCGCTTCATAAGCCATGTCGTAACGTGTTTCCCGAGGTAACATTCTTGTACCGAAATTTTCAGCAACACCACCCATAGAGGATGACACCGCATTCCAGCCGATGCGTCCACCACTCATAACATCTAATGTCTTCATCGTACGTGCGGTATTGTATGGATAACTATGAGTCGTAGATACTGTTGAAACCAGCCCGATATTGTTCGTTTCTCGTGCGAATGCTGCAAAAGAAACAAGTGGATCCATCTGATGCATCGGTGATTGATTACTTAAATCGTTCGTTAGTGCAGGTGTGTCTGCTGAAAAAATCATATGGAATTTACCTTCTTCAGCTTTTTTCGCAATACTTACTTGATAATCCATATTTGTGTAAGCATCTGCTGATGCACCAGGTAATCGCCATGATCTAAACTCACCACCGTAGCCAGATACAAATTGTAATGCTAAAATCATTTTTTTACCTTCATTACTTAATGTCATCCATACTTCTCCTCCAATATTGTGCTAATATATATTTAGTATTGTAACTACATATTATATTGATACATTAAATATATGAAGTAGGCAATTATTATTAGCGTAGTACATTTTTTTGTACTTATGTGTAATGGAGGGCTTTATTTGACGAAAATATGTAAAGATGGCATCGATCGCTCGTTGATAAAACCAGAGTCAGAAGCGTATGGACTTATGTATACGCAAGACATCTTATCTGGAAAATGGAAGTATATTATTTTGTGGTACTTAGGTGAAGAAACGAAACGATATAGTGAAATTAAGAAATTTTTAATGAATATTTCCCAGGGTTCTTTAACGAAACAGTTAAAGGAACTTGAAGAGGCGGGAATAATTTTACGAAAAGTATATCCTGAAGTACCTCCGAAAGTGGAATATTCGTTGACGAATAAAGGTAAGGGAGTACTACCGATCATAAAAACGATGATTGATTTTGGAAATGAATATAATGAGTATAAATAAGATAGAATCATCCTTTAGAGTAATCAGCAGGGAATTATCATAAATAAAACCTTATTATATTTTTGGTAGGATGTACTTTTACAAATGCTATTGATTAAGGAAAGCAACCTCTCAGTTAATGAAGAGACAAGATTGGTTGAAGATGATTGAGAGATGAGAGATTGATATTTGATATGGAGCAATTTAAAAAATTGGTTTTATAAACTTGTTTAAACTACTGGATAGACGTTGATAACTGATTTTCACGATAATATTTTAAATAAGCTAAATTATATATTGCCTAATGGAGGGAAATCTATGCAGATCTCTGTAGATTGTGATATCCGTGAATCTTTAGATAAAGTATCATCCAAGATGCGTCGGGATTATAGTGAAAACTTAAGAGAACTTAATCTTTATGTGGGACAGGACAATTTACTTGCCCGTTTATGGGCAGGAGATGGAATCACTCAAATGCAATTATGTGATCATTTGAAGTGCGAACCGCCGACGGTCACCAATATGGTTAAATCGCTGGAACAAAACGGGTTTATACTCCGTAAGCGTGATGGACAAGATGGCAGGGTGATGCGGATATATCTGACTGACAAAGGGAAGGCATTAGAAAAACCGGTTGATTTCAAATGGGAGCAGCAACAAGAAAAACTGCTGCATAACATTTCATCGGAAGAACGTTTGGTATTAAGGGATTTGATGAAACGAATGGAGAGAAATTTGTTTTAGGTCTCTTTGACTACTTACTCAGCGAGGTAAGTAAGTGGATTGAGGAGGTTTAACTTCACCTTTTTCAATGGTCCTTAAAAAAAGGTCCAGGACATTTGACGAAGCTCGAAGGTGCGTCCTCATATGCATGGAAGAACATCCACGAATAAGTGTAAAAAAAGATTGTTTGCTATTTAGACTCAAAAACTATCAACTTATCATCTGCTGAAGAATTTGCTTCGAAAGTAACTATATAAGCAATTGCGAACGTTGAAGAAAATGGAAATGTTCATAGTCGAGGGTGGCATGGGTAACTATTCAAACAGTTCTTCTGCGGCGATCCATTCGGAAGAAATTGTCAGTGCCATGGCTTCAGGATTTCAAAACGTCTTTTTATTTACAGTGATAATAGGATACTTTATCCGCCGAGTCATAGTTCGGCGCGAAGTAATAGATTTACCACATTAATACTATAGAAACCGAAGGATTCGTTAATAGCTAGAAATGCATCTTACTTAAGAAGAAATCCTGACTATGACAAATTAAATCTGCTAGAAAAAGCGAGTCAAGTAGTATTCCATTTGGTGTGGGAAGCATGTTGTCTAAATGAAATACAAAAAAGTGAAGACCAGTAGCTACCTTTTAAGCTACTGGTCTTCATTGATTTATTTTTACCAAACAATAGTTTCAATCTAAATTAAAGTATGGAGGTAAGAAATAGAAGGTACAAATAGATGTACTTAGTGCATTTACATTGCCCTCTTCACAATCTATAAAAGAAAATTGTATGATTGAAAGCGAGCGATAAAACTCAACCGAATGAATAATCATCAAAAGTTCAGCACTTGTTGATTATATATTTAGCAGGCTAAATAAATTATATCACAGGAGAAGAGTGATGAGAAATGAGATGAGGGATTAGTTGATGAATTTATTAAAGGAGGGAGTATGAGGATAATACGCTTCGAGGTAATCTAGAACTGTCTGATTCCGAAAATATATCTAAAATGATCAAACAAGCAAAAAAGAGATATGAAGAGAAAAATTCTATTTATGAAAATAAAAGATTAACAGTTCAAGTATCTCTGTGGTGCTTGAAATATAGAATAATAAAAGTGATAAGGTGGATTAGAATATTATGAAAAACTCTTGGAAATTTAAAATATACTTACTCGCGCTAATCAGTCTGCTTGTGGGAACATCAGAATTTGTTCTTGTAGGTATTCTGGATAAGGTGGCTGATGATGTAGGGATTACCGTATCTGCTGCCGGGCAACTCGTTACTGTGTTTGCGCTTGCTAATGCAATAGGAACACCATTGATTATTTTAGCTACCTCAAAGCTAGACCAACGAAAACAACTTCTACTCGCTCTGGTCTTCACTGTAGTAGGCAGTTTAATGACCGTATTGCTTCCCGGATATATTCTATTAATGATTTCGCGAATTGTGCTTGCACTAGGAATGGGTGTCTTTATTGTGACTGCTTCGTCCTTCGCCACAAAATTAGCGCCATCTGGCCATCAAGCTAGTGCATTGGCTACAGTGGCAATGGGCTTTAGTGCCTCATTAGTGTTAGGAGTACCTATTGGTCGATTTATTTCTGATGCTTATGATTGGAAGGTTATATTTTGGGCTATTGCATTCATGGGCTTAATCGCGATTTTTGCTATTGTAAAAGCCATTCCCGTAACCGAAGGAGAGACCCCGATACCACTAAGAAAACAACTGGCCATTTTGAAAAACCCTAAAATTACGGCTCTTTTTCTTGTGACATTCTTTGTATTTATTGGATATGGTGTATTCTACACGTATGTTACACCGTTTATTAATGTAGTTTCACCTATGAGTAATACAGCATTAAGTCTAGCTCTCTTAGGTTTTGGTCTAGCAACTTTAGTTGGATCGAGACTAGGCGGATTTATGTCAGATCGTTTGGGGATTAATTCAACGTTATTTTTGGGCATGGCAGTCAACACTCTTACATTGATACTGCTTGCTACTATAGCTGGTGCTCATGCTATTACTGTCTTATTACTTCTGATTTGGGGCACGGCGGCTTGGACTTCAGGGCCAACATTACAATACAATCTTGTAGAACTCGCACCTAAGTCTTCTGTCATCATTTTAAGCTTGTCCAGCTCATTTTTACAATTAGGAATGGCTAGTGGAGCGGGGTTAGGTGGGATTGCAACCAGTCAATTAGAAATTCAATCCATTGCTTGGATAGGAGCTACAGCTATTTTAATAGGAATGGTTATTTTAATAATGTCTTTAAAATTATCGCTATTTACTAGAAGTAAATCGGTCAGTCAATAGGCATTTGATTATTCTGCTATTGGCTCTTTACTGCAAACCAATTTTGCCCATGTTATTCATCACTCTAGTTAAATTACTAACCAGCTTTATAAAGGTAGATAATCATTTTCTTATGATTATCTACCTTTAATGCATCCTAAAAGAGACTATTCCATCCCCTAACAAGCTTATCTTAAATATATTGAATATCCATCTACGTTGTTGATAGGACCAAAAGCGTTCATTTTTGTATTACGCTTATTATTTAAGGTGCAAGTCCTTTCATCGAATTGGAAGATTTGTTTGTCATTTCCTGATAGATTTTTACGGAATGAAACCTATGAAAGATTGATTAATTTTATTGAATTCGATTTCTCATCACATTTACATGACTTGCTGGCTTTGCTGAAGAATTGAATAAAAGGAGATGGTTCACATATGAGGGATTGTTGGAAGTTACTAGAGATAGGTAGAAAGAATCCTACAATCTTAAGAAAGGTTGAGGGTATCAATTTATGTGAAAATTAACGATTGAAATATGAGTAGAACTAAAGTCAAATGTTACATTAATTTTTGATTGCGTAAAATATGTGTTTAATTTAGGTAGATCCTAAATAGACATTAATAGGATATTGATTTTACTGATTATCACTTTCGTCTTTATTTTGCACCTTTTTTGCATGTAAATGGGGAAACTCCAACGCCTTTGTTAAGAAAAGGATATTGGAGTTTTTTATATTCTTACAGCGACTATCGATAATTCCTCATATGTAAACTGGTAAATCAGATTCACCAAAGTAACGGAATACCCCCTCATATAATATGATGACCAGAAAACATTCGAAATCCGATGAATAACATTACTTTTGAGGTCTTCACTTTCACTTTTCCGGTTGTTTTCCGTAAAGCCAGTTATTTCACTAAACTTTACTCGTACTTTTTTTAGAAAATCTCTCTACTAATTGGATTATCGTCATCTCCTCAAAGCAGGCGGCGTTTCTTCTGTTTTCTGAAGGGCATGCCGGAGTAATTCTCTACACTGTGGGATAGACTGCTGTGCAATAAGCCCGGTGCCGAATGCAACAATGACAGTACCGACACCAATTGGTCCGCCGAGTAGCCAGCCAATGGAAGCAACCGCCACTTCTATGAGCGCGCGGACTGTTTTAATGCTCCAGCCTTATTTTTCAACAAGATAAAGCATTAGGCCATCATGTGGTCCTGCACCCATTTGCGGGGATACGTAGAGGCCGATTCCATAGGCGTAGACAAACAACCCTGCAACAAAAACAGGCACTTGGACCATTAGCGATTCAAGTTCGGGAAGCAGCAGGTTGAAAATGTCAATAAAAACTCCGATCAGCACCATATTTAAAACCGTTATAACTATTGTCAGCAAATATAAGATTGATGTTTTATCCATTATTCTCTCTGCAATAGGCTTCGGTGGAATCGTTTTTGGATTCAGTTATGCGGGCGATGAAGGTTGCTCAAGTCCAATTGTTCTGGCTTCCCTTGGAATAGGTGTCCTTGCACTCGTTATTTATATTTTACGCCAGTTGACCATTGAGGATCCTGTAATTCACTTGAAAGTGTTTAAGCATCCGATGTTTATCCTAGCTGTTGTAATCACGCTTTTTGGCAATATTATAGGTTTTTCTGCACATATTTTGTTGCCGCTGTTTATGCAGGGCGGACTTGGTCTATCTGCGTCTGCAGCTGGGCTACTTCTGCTACCGGGCGGAATGATAAATGAAATAATGTCAATGGTTAGGCGCATTTTTGACAAATACGGGCCCGGGGTACTTGTTATTGGAGGCTTTGTGATTAGTACGATTGCTTGTATATTTTTTGCGAATGTATCTCTCATGACCGACGCTTATCTGACCATATTCTTTTTCATGCTATTAATGGTAAGTTTGTCCATGGTTCTTGTTCCTTCTCAAACAAATGGGCTCAATCAGCTAGAACCAGACTTATATCCCGATGGTACGGCAGTCATCAATTCAATGATCCAGACGTCTGGAGTGATAGGTACAGCACTTGCGATAAGTATTTTGAATATAAGCCAACATGCATTCTTAAGTGATATTTCCGATTCTTATAATGCTGTGAACAAGGCTGAAGCTCTGATTACAGGCGTTCAGAATGCGTTTACATTTTCAAGCATCATTTCCATAATCGATCTTGTCTGCTCTTTATTCATTAAGCGGGCAAAAGCTGGAATCGAATGAAATCTCAGTCGGAAATCATATGCGCTGCTCCAAATAAAACCGATGAGCCGAATTTTGTGAGAAAACTTTCCTTTTATATGCTAGAGTAGCAGTATATATATGGCAAAAACACGGAAAGTTAAAAAGCAAAGGAGATGGATTATGACAAAGATCATTTTTTCAACCGAAAGTGGAGCAGATATACCGACGGATTTAGCACAAGTCTACAATTTCCAAATCGTCCCGATGCACGTCATCATGGAAGGGACCGATTATTTGGATGGATTCCTCCCTGTTGAAAAAATCTATGATTACTACAGACGGACGAAAAAGATCCCATCGACCACTTCCACGAATACCTATGAATACACGGATTTTTTCGCTGGAATCAAAAGGGATATTCCAGATTGCGTCATTATTCATATCGGCTACACATCAAGGGCTTCATCGTCTTTCCAGAACGCAGTGTTGGCTGTTGAAGATTTTGATGATATTTTCTTGATTGATGCCCTGAATGTATCAGGCGGGCTCGCGGCTGTCGTGCTGCATGCCGGGCGCCTGCTAAAAGATAAACCGGAAATCGAACCTGAAGAACTGATTGCGGAAATTGAAGCAGCGGTGCCAAAATCGCGCCTGTCGTTCATTCCGGGCAGCCTGGACTTCCTGCGCGCTGGCGGCCGGGTTTCGAATGCCGCTTATATCAGCGGATCACTGCTGAAAATCAAACCGATGATTGAACTGATTGACGGGAAACTGGTATCCACCAAAAAGTACCGGGGACACATAAACAGGGTATCTGTAAGGCTATTCCAAGACTATTTAAAACAGTATGATATTGAACGGGACTATCTCTATTTTCTTTATACCCTCGGACTTGATGAAAACATTCAACACCGAATCACTAAAATGGCTGAAGAAAACGGATTCCGGAATATCAGGTGGATTGAGGCTGGAGCCGTCATTTCTACACACGCCGGTCCCGGCGCTTTCGGAATTGCCGGTTTAGAGAAGTGATTCCCTAAAATAGAAAGGTCTGCAGCTAAGTAGCTGCAGACCTTTCTATTACTTTTTTATGCTGTATACAGTCCCATGACCGATGCTTATCTGATCATGTTCTTTTTCATGCTATTAATGGTAAGTTTGTCCATGGTTCTTGTTCCTTCTCAGACAAATGGGGTTAATCAGCTAGAACCAGACTTATATCCCGATGGCACGGCAGTCATCAATTCAATGATCCAGACGTCTGGAGCGATAGGTACAGCACTTGCGATAAGTATTTTGAATATAAGCCAACATGCATTCTTAAGTGATATTTCCGATTCTTATAATGCTGCGAACAAGGCTGAATCTATTATTACAGGCGTTCAGAATGCGTTTACATTTTCAATCATCATTTCCATAATCGGTCTTGTCTGCTCTTTATTCATTAAGCGGGTAAAAGTTGGAATCGAATGAAATCTCACTCCTCTGCCTCGAATAACTTATTAATACTATTAAGTCATACTTTTATCTTTCTATCATAATGCTCAGGAAATAAATGGTAGTGTAGTCCAGATTCATTTCACCTATAAAACTGTCCGTAAAAGTACACTTTTACGGACACTTCGAAAACATTTGGAATAGATCAAAATGATAGTTCGTAAACATACTAAATTATTTTACGAACGTTCAATTATTTACATATACTTTTACGGACGGTTTCCATTTATAACTAGAAAAATAATCTTCTGGTCAAACAATTTGTAGATGTGTGTCACTTTACTTACTATATGAGAATGATTTTACTTAATAAATAGTAATTGATTATTTGGCTAATTAAAAATAACTTTTCATTTTAATATATGAATATATCAAAATGAGAAAAAAATTATTGTTCTTCAAATCTGAAATTCACAGCCTCATGTAGTTGTTGTTGTGCCTCCTTTAACGACATATTGGTTTGTAGCCAATATCGTATAAAACCAACAATACCATTTGTAAAATAAATAAGATGTGGAAGATGATAAGTTTGTTTAAGTAACTCTGCTTCTTTAACACTAGAAGATAGTAAGACATCGGCTAATTTTTGTAAAAAATGCCATTGTTCTTGCAATAATAAGACTTTAATAAATGTCTTATATTCTTCAATCGCTTTTAAAATTTGATCCGTAAACAATTTTGATTCATTTTTTCCAATATAATTAAAATCCTTAACAACAGGGCGACAACTTTTTTCAACAGCATCAATGATATCATCGAAAATTGATTCTAAAAGATGGTCTTTACTATCGTAATGTAGATAAAAAGTATTTCTAGAGCATTCTGCTAAACGACAAATATCGCTGACAGATATTTTTGAATTAACTTTATTCGACAATAAATCAAGATAGGCCTGACGAATTATTTTCTCACTGCGTTCAAATCGTTTATCCATATTTCCACCCTTTCTATGACACATCGTTCCATTTTGTCACTTAAGTGACAAAATGCATTCTTCTGTACTTTTTAATTTTAAATGACAAGTGTACTATAAAATTTACAATAGGATTTAATAAAACACAATAAAAATTTTTGTAACTATTATTTTGAGATTTAAAACATAGAATATAGCAATGGAGGGATAACGATGAACAACTACTTAGATAATTCAAACAAACAAATTAAGCTTGCTATGATGTTCGTAACTGGCTATGGTGGCGAAAGCTATTCTTGGCGTTTTAGTGAAAGTGACCCAAAGGCTTATACGAATATTCAAACATATATTAAACTCGCTCAAACCGCAGAGAAAGGTAAAATTCATATGCTATTTATAGCAGATACTCCTGGAATAACTGGATCAGGGGTTAACGGTGACATGGGCCGTAACTCACCAATGTTTGTCATGGAACCTATGACAATATTTTCAGCCGTTGCGTCTCACACAAGTAAAATCGGTTTAGTCGCAACATACTCAACGACTTACAACTTACCCTATAATTTAGCACGTCAACTTAAGACGTTAGATCATATTAGTAATGGTCGTATTGGATGGAATGCCGTGACAACTGGTACTAGAGCAGTCGCATACAATTTCGGCAATGAACCACTGCCTGACACATCAACACGTTATGAAATGGCGGACGAAATGGTAGAATCCGTTCAATCACTATGGGGTAGCTTCGGCAAAGATGCTTACATCGCAGACAAACAATCTGGTGAATTTATCAATATGGAAGAAGTAATACCTGTTAATTATCAAGGTAATTATTATCAGACTCAAGGGCCACTTGCTATTCCACCAACACCTCAAGGGCAACCACCTATTTTTCAAGCTGGTCCAAGCTATGAAGGTATTGAATTAGCAGGTAAATTTGCAAGTGGTGTTTACGCTAATCCATTTACAATTGATGATGCTAAACACTACCGTATGATGTTAAAAGAAAGTGCGATTAAACATGGTAGGAAACCAGATGAGATTAATATGTTCTCAGGATTTATGGCTACCGTTGCAGATACTTACGAAGAAGCACTTGAACGTCGTTACGAACTATTAGATTATATGTCTGAAAATGAATATAACGAACAAATTTTGTATTTATCAGCAATGATTAGTATTAAATTAAGTGAAATGAATATAAATGAACCATTACCTCAATTCTTACAAGATCAAGCAAGACCTAATCCAAGAGATCCACGTTCAAATAGAGCAGTAGAATTGATCAAAAAAGGCTTAAATCCTAGAGAAGTACTCGCAAATGGGATAATCAATTATCATCCAGTCGTTGTAGGAACTCCTGATGACGTTGCAGACTTCATGGAGACATGGTTTAAAGCAGGCGCAACAGATGGTTTTTCAATTGTTCCAGAAAGTCAAAAAGGCATCGAAGACTTTGTAGAGAAAGTTGTCCCTGTATTACAAGAAAGAGGCATATATCATGATGATTACGAGGGAGATACATTACGTGATCATTTAGGTGTGCCAGAACAGTATGGCATAAGAAAATAAGACTTCGCGGATA
Organism: Salinicoccus sp. Bachu38; assembly: GCF_038561955.2. NCBI lineage: Bacteria > Bacillati > Bacillota > Bacilli > Caryophanales > Staphylococcaceae > Salinicoccus > Salinicoccus bachuensis. Next base: position 1,918,556 of record NZ_CP138333.2, read on the forward strand.
CTTTTTAAAATAATCGATTACCTCAAGCTAGAAAGGTTGAAATAAAATGAATGAAACAATTAATTTATTACAAAATCATAGTTCAGTACGAAAATTTGAGAACAAACCCATACCTGAATCCCATATAGATGTAATCTTTAAAGCAGCTAATCAAGTCTCATCCTTCAGCTTATTACAAGTTGTCTCAATTATTCGAATTACTGATACAAATTTAAGACAAGAAATCATGGAAATCAGTGGACATCAACCCTATATTAACGAAGCTCCAGAATTTTGGATATTCTGTTCTGATTTTAACCGTAATCACCAAATAGCACCTGAAATAGATATCTCTTACGCAGATTTTCTTGAGATTGGATCAGTCGATGTCGGACTCATGGCACAAAATGCTATGGTTGCAGCGGAATCATTAGGACTTGGTGGTGTATATATTGGTGGTGTCAGAATTAATATTGAAAAGTTAACAGAATTACTAGCTTTACCAAAACATGTTGTCCCACTTGTCGGTTTGTGTATTGGATATCCAGAGGAGGAAAAGGCGCCAATCAAGCCAAGATTACCGAAAGATATTGTCATGCACAATAATCAATATGAACCTTTCAGTGTTGAAGATATTGAGGAATATGATGAAAAAATGAAATCATATTATAAAAATCGACCAATCAAAGCACCATTTTCAACACGAACAGTCAAAGGATGGAGTGAGCATATCAATGAGCACTTAGCTAGAAGCTATGATCCTAATATGCTTGAATATTTAAATAATCAAGGATATATAAAAAAATAAGTTTTTATAATAGAGTGTGCAGAAGACAACCATATTCTGTACATCTATTTACTTTATAATTTAATACAAAATCAACAATTATTTAGGCAGAAGTAATCTCATTCTCATATACCAAGCAAAGTGACAGATGTGTTTTTCTCTCTTAAATTTATGTTTGATTAGAGTAGACCCTAAATATACAATTCAGGCTATTGATTTCACTGGATATCGAGTGTGTGGTTAGGGTGTATTTTAATTATTCTCAAATAAAGATGGTTATATGAAAAATTATAGCCAATATAATAAATGATGTTATTTTATTATTGGTTGAATAAACGTGAAGACAGACAGATGACTATATGAAGAACACTAAATAACCCCCAATCCATTCAAAAGGATTGGGGGTTTAGTATGCCATGTTAAGCACAATTCTTGATTGCCTCTATTGTTTTTATTCTGGTCGGTAAACGAATCCCAACCTTTTAGAACGAATACTGTTCGCCGTCGTCCGGCACCAACAGGCTCCCACTCATCCCTTTTTCTTCTGCATAGTCCTTCAGCTCCTGTCTGGATAGTGCCCAATGGTTCACTGCTTCCATGTGAACGGAGATGATCTTGGCATCAGGTGCAGCCTGGTGGACTTTGAGTACATCCTCCTTATCCATGACAAGGGAGCCGCCCTCAAGGAATTGGTTGTCACCACCATTCACTACGATGACTTCGGGGGTGTGGGTGTTCAGGGTCTTCTCCACTTCTTCGTACCAAACGGTATCCCCGGCTACATACAGCGTCTTCTCCTCCTGATGCTTGAAGACGACACCGCATACGGATCCGGCGATCTTCAATATCTCTCCCCTGCCATGCTCGCCTTTTGTCTTAATCAGTTGGATGCCCTCAAATACTGTGTCCTCCGTGAGTACTTCTATATTCGTAAAACCGGCATTCCCGATCTCTTCCTTATCCGCTTCATTCTGGGTGAACAGCTTGATGTCCTTCTGCAGTGCGTCCTTTGCTGCGTCATCCCAGTGGTCAAGATGTGTATGGGTGACGATGACGGCATCCACGCCGCTGACCACTTCCTCTATGGATGCCGGCAGGCTGACGAGTGGATTATTCTGATCCTGTCTCGCCGAGTTCGGGAAAGGCGGCAATGTGCCCTTCTCCGCCAGAAACGGGTCGACCAGAAATCTCTTCCCTGCATAGTCCACAACGAGTGTGGCATTACGTATATGTTGGATGTTCATAAAAGCAACTCCTTTAGTTTGATTTACCTCCAGTGTATACTGATACCACTTCTGAAATAAATGGATGGATGAAAGTCTTTATGCCATTTCACTTTAAAAATGAAAGGAGCAGACGCCTATGCTCGACGAAACAGATTCGCTCATTCTGGATGCTCTCAGGACAAACAGCCGCATCACGATGAAGGAACTCGGTGAAAAGGTGCATTTGAGTGGTCCTGCGGCTTCCACACGGGTGGAGAAGCTGGAAGATGCGAGAGTCATCGAAGGATTCACCATCAAAGTAAATCCGGAAAAGATGGGCTATCCGGTCCATGCCTTCATCACCATATTTACAAGCAGCTCTTACCACACTCACTATTTGAACTTGCTGGAGGCCAACGAACAGTACGTTGTCCGAAACCATAAAATCAGTGGAGACGGGTGCTATCTCCTCGAATGCCACTTCCCTTCAAACAAAGTACTGGATGAATTCCTCGTTCAGCTGGAATCCCATGTGAACTACAAGCTCTCAATCGTCATCAACTAACGGGAGCACAGAGATGTCATCTGTTCCATGATGCCCCAAGACAGTTGGATGGCTCATACCTCTAAATATTAATGCATGTATTTATTTGGTATGATACCAGTATCACTAAATGTCCAAATCTTTAAACATTTCATATATGGAACACTTTGTACGTCCACCACAATGACGATACATGGACTGGATGGTTGTATTTATCAGGAAAGTGAATACCGCAACGAGCAGCAGTTATTTTCTACTTTAAGGAGATGTCTTGAATGCCACAAAAAAGTGTATTGATCATCGGCGGCGGGCTCGGAGGGTTGTCTGCCGCCATTTCCCTGGCCCAAAAGGGATATGATGTATCGTTATATGAGAAGAATGACCACCTGGGCGGGAAGCTGAATCGTCTGGAGCAGGATGGCTTCGGCTTTGATCTCGGCCCTTCCATTTTGACGATGCCTAAAGTATTTGAAAAACTCTTTACGACAAGCGGAAAGAAGATGGCCGATTATGTGCCGACGGTCAAGCTGAATCATCAGTGGCGTTCCTTCTTCCCAGATGGCAATGTCATCGACCTGTATGAAGACATGAAGGACATGCAGGAAAAGAACCCGTCCTTGAATGAAAAGGACATCAAGGAGTATCAGAAGCTGCTCGCCTACTCCAAGAAGCTGTATGATACGACCGAACAGAGCTACTTCAAAGGGGTCGATGATAAGAAGGACATCCTGAAGTACCAGGGGGTATTCAGCACCTTGAAGGGCTTTGACCTGTTTTCGACGGTACACCAGGCGATCGACAAGCGTATCAGCAACAAGCAGTTGAGTGATATGCTTTCCTACTTCATTAAATACGTCGGTTCCTCCCCCTACGATGCACCCGCTGTATTGAACATGATGATATATATGCAGCATGATCAGGGCGTATGGTATGTACCGGGCGGGATGGACAACCTGACCAAGGGGCTTGTACAGCTTGCTGAAGAGATCGGCGTGACGATCCATACCGGGCAGCATATTTCTGAACTCCGAAATGCGGAAGGCAGGATCACCGGTGCCGTGCTGGATGATGGCACACAATTGAATGCAGACTATTATGTTTCCAATATGGAGGTCATTCCGACCTACGAACAGCTGATTGGCGGACAGGAGGCCTATGTCAGGAAAATCAAAAAGAAATTCGAGCCTGCCAGTTCCGGACTGGTCATGCATCTGGGGGTCAAGAAGACCTATCCCCAGCTTGCCCACCACAACTTCTTCTTTGCAGAAGATATGAAGAAGCAGATGCATAAAATATTCCATAAGCATGAACTGCCGGATGATCCAGTCATTTACCTGGTGAACGTCAACAAGACAGATCCGGACCAGGCGCCGCCAGGGCATGAGAACCTGAAGGTGCTCCCCCACATCCCATATATCCAGGACGAGCCTTTTACGGCTGAAGCCTATGAGCGGTTTGCAGAACAGACACTGATCAAACTCGAGCGTATGGGCCTGAAAGACCTGCGGCAAAACATCGTAACAAAGGATGTATGGACGCCGGAGGACATCCAGCGGGTGTACGGCTCCGACCGGGGTGCAATCTACGGCACCCTGTCCGACCGCAAGAAGAACAAGGGGTTCAAGCATCCAAAGCAGAGTGAGCACTATGACAACCTCTACTTCGTCGGGGGCACAGTGAATCCCGGAGGCGGGATGCCGATGGTTACATTGAGCGGCCAGCATGTCAGCGACCAGATTGTCCAGAGGGATTCGGACGAAGGTTGATGCTCCACTCTTTTGAAGCTTATGCGTGTTTAAAAACCGTGCCGCAAAAGACTGCTGCGAATAATGAAGGATTTTAGGAGGCTCGGCCATGCAAGTGATCTCATTATCCCTATTCTGGACCATCGTCATAGACATAGGTGCCTGGCTCTTTTTTCATTTGGCCATTGCAGCCATCTGTTTGAAACTCCCACCTGCAACCTTCCAGAATAATGCTTTCTGGTCCCGAATCTACTCATGGGAAAAATCAGGGGTTCTCTGGCAGCAGTTGTTTCGGGTAAAGGAATGGAAAGGGAGATTGATTGACGGCGCCTCCCTATTCAAAAGAGGGTATCAGAAAAAATCACTGCATGGCACGAGTAGAGAAGATCTGCGGACATTTGCCATGGAGACGGAACGGGCTGAACTGACACACTGGCTGTCGATACTGCCCGCCCCGCTGTTCTTCCTATGGAACCCACCGTTGGTGGGCTGGCTAATGATTGTATATGCGGTCGTCTTCAACTTGCCCTTCATCATCACCCAAAGATACAACCGCGGACGCATCAAAAGAATGCTGTCGTGACCCGGCAGCTTTCATTTTAAAAAGGGAAAGAGGTGTATGCATGACAAAGAAAGTGATCGTCATTGGTGCAGGTGTGGCAGGGCTGGCAAGTGCCATCAGACTGCAGCATGCCGGCTATCAGGTGGAGATCCATGAAAAGGATTCTACTCCGGGCGGAAAAATGAACCGGCTTGAAAAAGAGGGGTATCAATTCGACCTGGGACCGAGCATCGTCATGATGCCGGAACTGTACCGTGAAATATTCGAGCTTTGTGGACGCGATCCAGACGATTACATTCCAATGGAGAAATTGGACCCCATGTACCGGGTGTACTTCAGTGATACTCCGGATGCACCCATCGACATTTCCTCTGACCTGCCCGAGTTGACCAGAATGATCGAGTCCATCAGCCCTGGAGATACAGAGGGTTTTCTCCACTACCTGCATGATATCTATAAAGGGTTCATCTTCGCCCAGGACAATATTCTTGGACGACCCTTCCATAAAAGAAGTGACTTCTATAATATTTCGATGTTCAGGAAAGCACCGAAAGTGAAATTGGTGGGTACGGCGGATAATTTCATCGGAAGGTATATAAAGAGCGAACGCCTGAAGCAGATCATGGGCTTCCAGACATTGTACATAGGCATCTCCCCCTTCAACGGACCTTCCTTCTATTCGATGATTCCGATGATCCAGTTTCTATATGGGATATGGTTCATCAAAGGCGGGATGTATACCATGGCATCGTCCATGGAAAGACTTTTCAGGGAACTTGGCGGAGAAGTTGTCTATGGAAGCCAGGTGCAGGAAATCTCCATCGATGACCGGAAAGCGACCGGCATCAAGATGGACGACAGGAAAATTGATGCCGATTTTGTAGTCTGCAACGCCGATTTTCCATATGCGATGAAAAACCTGGTGAAAAGTCCTGCAACCAAAGGGAAATTCACCGACAGGAAGATTGAGGGGATGAAGTATTCCTGTTCCGGCTTCCTTCTATACTTGGGGATGGACCGGAAATATGAAGATGTCGAGCATGTCCATAATTTCATTTTCAATGAATCACTCGAGAAGAACATGCAGGATATCTTTGATGGTAAAAGATTGGAGCACGCCTCCTTCTATGTCTATATCGCATCGAAACTCGATCCAACGCTCGCGCCGGAAGGAAAGGATGGACTGTATATCCTGATGCCCGTATCCGACCTCGGTACGGCTGATTACGAATGGAATGATGAGACGGTCCAATACTACCGTACATACATTTTGGAAACCCTGAAGAAAATACGCGGATTTGAAAACGTTGAACAGGAGATCGTTACAGAAACCTGCTTCACGCCAGTTGATTTCGAGTCCAGATTCAATGCATATAATGGTGCTGCATTCGGTCTCCAGCCCACCCTTTCCCAAAGCATCCACAGGCGTCCGCAGAGCAAATCACCAAGCTGTTCCAACTTGTATTTCACAGGCAGCAGCACACATCCGGGTGCAGGTGTCCCGATTGTACTTCTGTCAGCCGGAATCGCTGCCCGGGAACTCATCCAAGATGATAAAGGCAGCCATCCAGACACTGAATGAATTAAAAGGGGGAGAAGCTTATGATGGTCAATCTTATAGTGGGCCTTCTGACAATTGTCGCCGGAATGCTCATGTTCTGGTCCCTGCCCCGCCCTCTCAGCCGGGAGAAAGATGCCGGATATCCCTTTGTATCCATCATCATTCCGGCCAGAAATGAAGCAGAAAGGATCTCCGCCCTGCTCGAGTCCCTGCAGGAACAGAGCTTCAGATCATTTGAAGTTCTGGTCGTCGACGATGACTCCACGGATGATACCGTTTCTGTCGCATCGGCTTTTGATGCAACAGTACTGCATAATGAATCCAAGGAGGCCGGCGCAGGCAAATCGTCAGCCTGCTGGCATGGTGTACAGCAGTCGAAAGGAGAATGGCTGCTTTTTCTGGATGCCGATACACGCTTCAGCACCCCTGACAGCCTTCAGGATCTGTTGACGCTGTATCGACGGAAAGGGGCACGGGGCATATTATCCCTGCAGCCGTTTCACCACATCGAAGCCATGTACGAAAATCTTTCAGCCATCTTCAACGTGATTGTTGTTGTGGGGATGAATGTATTCACCGTCTGGGGAAAGCGGTTTGAACCTGCAGGCTCGTTTGGCCCCTGCATCCTGTCCAACAGGGACGATTACCTTTCAACAGGCGGACATAAGGGCATCCAGGAAGCCATCATGGATGATTTGGCACTGGGACAGGCTTATCTCAATCAGGATCTGCCTGTCCATTGTCTGGGCGGCAAAGGGGGCATATCTTTCCGCATGTATCCGGAAGGGTTCAAAAGTCTTGTGGAGGGCTGGTGCAAAAGTTTTGCGCTCGGTTCAAAAGCGACACATCCTGCAGTCATGCTGATGACCATCATTTGGATTTCCGGCAGTTTCATAAGCACCGGGGCATTGGTTTCTTCACTTATCGCAATGGACCCCGTGCTGATTGCGCTCACCGGAGTGCTGTATCTCCTCTATGCGCTTCAAACAATGATATTCGCCCGAAGATGCGGGAATTTCAAAAGAAGTATTTTCATCTTCCACCCCATCCTGTTCTCATTTTTTGCAGGGGTATTCGTATATTCCATCTTCCGTGTCCATATACTGCGTTCCGTGAACTGGAAAGGAAGGAAGATAAACGTTAAATAGGATCGCCTTTATCAAGCCGGTCTTCCACCCGTTCATCCTCTGCTCCACCGCCATATAATGCTAGAAAAGAAAAGCGAGGTCCGTCAGTCATGCTCAAAACCATCATTGCAAAATTACTGCGACTCTTTCCAAATAATTCAGCAAAAACACCAATGGTCGATCAGCTGCCTGTAAAAAGCAAAAAGGACCTCCTTGTTGAAACATCCATTGGCCCTACCGCAATATCCCTCTATTATCCATTGGAAGCAGAACAAAAAAAGCACCCCCTCTACATCAATATCCATGGAGGTGCCTTCATAATGAATGATAAGGAGATGGATGATCCATATTGCCGATACCTGGCCAATCAGACGGGATGTGTCGTCCTCAACATCGATTATGTGAAAGCACCGGAATATCCTTTCCCGAAAGCAATCGAACAAAGCTATGACGTGTTCCAATGGATGAAGGGAAAAGCCGATGAGCTGGACATCGATACTGAGAAATTGATGGTGGGCGGCCAAAGCTCAGGCGGCAACATTGCAGCTGCATTCTGCCTCCACCTTGAAAATATAATGGAAAAACAGCCACTCCTGCAGGTTTTGTCCTGCCCAATGCTGGATTTCGTCACACCATATGCAGAGAAACCCGAACCAAATAAGTGGCGCGCGCAATTCCCACAGGCCGCACACTTTTTAAACATATGCTATGTGCCTGAAAAGGAAATGGCCAGGAATCCCCTCGCCTCCCCTGTTTATGCCGATATAAATGATCAATTGGCCCCTGCCCTTATCCTCATTGCTGAGCATGATGCTTTCAGACCAGAAGCTGAAGTTTACGCCGAGAAATTAAAAACAGCAGGCGTAAGCATTCAAGATGTCCTTTTCACAGGCTGTGGCCATGCTTTTACGCATCTGGGCCCAAAAGAAAAAGCACAGGAAGCTTGGCAGTTGATAGCACAGAAAATCAAAGAAGCCGTCGATCGGCAAGAAGTTTGGAAATAGGGACTTTTCAACTTCTTCCTCTTCCCGTTATTGAAAAATTCGGATCATCGAGTAAGGGAACAAACCCGTCACCTCTGTTGGTCTTTTATGAATGCCCCCATTTCATAATCAAAACACCCTTAAAGTTGAATTTGGAGTTCAACTTTAGGGGTGTACATCAAATCCGGGAGTATGGCTTTCAAGAGGTTGTGATAGGCAAAACTGCTACCGCCTAGATTGACCCACATGTCTATAATTTAATTCTTAACTGTTTCAAATTATTCCTTAAATTCACCCGTTTTTTGTCTTATTCTTCAAAAGGTTCATCCGACAACTCTTCGAAACTGAAAATCTGAATGCCTGAAACTTCATCCAGTTCAAGTGTATAGAGCACCCTGTTCTTTCGTTTTCCTTCAGAAGTTGCATGGGAATACACACGCTCCAGGATCATTTCCTGAGGTGGCGGACTCATATAGCTGAAGCGATTATCATCAATATTGACAAGATAATTCTCATGTTCGCTGAAATCTCCATTTTCCTTATTGGCAACAATGGCATCATAGGCTGCACTATCCGGTTCTAAATAGTGGAGCACATCATCACTTTCATCATTATAATACTGCATTAAATCATAGGCATAATGCTGGAAGTAGTTCTCGTAGTTTTTCGTAGAAATTGAGCCGATCACCCTCATTTGATAGTCGATTGCCCTGCGCGATTCATCGATTCTTGCAGGATAGCTTTCTGCTTCAGTCTCTTCCGGCAGTGTACCATTGGCGACATACTGGTCATAGGCATCCCTGACTTCTTCAACGGAGTCCAGTTCACAACGTATATTGAATTTTATAATACATTCCCTGGCATGTGGAGAAGCATCAGAGGCAGGTCCGTAAGCTTCATTGACATCCACTTCGTATTCGATATCTGTTTCAATCAATTCATGACTTTCAATACCGGTCAACTGGAGTTTGGTGGGTCCAACCGGACCATCTCCCTTACTGCTCTCGTACGTTACACGGTCACGTTCAATCCCATCGGACGAGGCGTGGGAGTATACCCTCTCAATCTGTCTCGTTCTAGGTTCACCACGCTCCGATTCTACCACTTCGGCACTGTACAGCTTATAGTCACTGAAATCACCCGATTCCTTATTCGCTACGGTGGCTTCATACAGAGTACTGCCTTCTTCCAAATACCCGAGTGCCGCATCACTTTCACTGTTGTAGTAATTCTCAAGCTCCATCGTAAAATAATGCGCTGTAATATCTATAGTGGACAGTGGATACTGATCGTCTGAAGGTGAAGGGCCTGTATTTTGATTATGCATTGTCATGTGAGAACCAAGTACATCTTCAAGAAATGTATCCGTTACTTCTCTTTTACCAAGCACCCCTTCATCCAATAAGCGCTGATATGCCTTCTTCTGATCATCAAGCGGTACTCCGTCACACGCCTCTCCCAGATTACTGATGATGCAACGTGTCGCCAGTACGTTTACCTGTTCTGGCTCAGATGCTTGCTCTGATGATGTATCGGACTCCGACGATTCTTCGCTGCTGGATTCTTCATCATCCGCCGACTCTTCTGTGTCTGCATTTTCTTCCGTCGTTTCCTCAGATGCTTTCTCGGTACTTTCCTCCGTTGTTTCCGCTTCAGTCGTCTCCTCTGAAACAGTTTCGCTCTCAGTCGAAGCGCTCCCTGTTTCTTCTTCTCCATTCTGGCAGCCAATCAGCATCATTAAACTGAATAAAGCAAGTAAGTATTTAAGCATAATATCCCCTTCTATGAACTAGATTCACAACAGATGCCACTACTGTTATCTGTTTATTGTGATAGTGAAATACGAGCCCGGTCAAATCACTTCATACGCTATGTGTATGAAGAAAAACCATGATTTCTTCCAAAGACTGTCTACTCGCTTTGGCATTCGCTTGTTTGGAGCCGCTCAATATGATGACCGATGGATATTTTCCTTCGGCAACTGGCACATATAAATTTCCAATAATTCCCTCCCTATGATATCTACCCTTTTTACGTCATCATTTATGACTTTTATTAAGATTTCTTTGCGATCCATAATCTTTTCCTGATGTCTCAATTGAAATTTCACAGAAAGATTACCGTCTGCCTTCTTTACAAAAAAAGTCCTCCTTATTTGTTTCCTTGAAAATCATCGACCACAGTAAATCTGCAGCATCCGCTGATGAATACGTACCTTCCACCGGAATCTCTAATCAGGGATGATTTGAAAGAATGAAACTCCCAGCCTGTGAAGCACGGGGCAATTTTTCATATTCGAAATGGCAGTCTCTGCTCCAGTATATGTTCCGTGTCATCTTCAGAAGACTCGAAAGAAACATGCAACTCCCCGATATCTCATGTGAATCCAATACTTTCAGGTATCTCGTATACCATTATCAGTTCTCCTTGTTTATATGTTTCATCTATCGTATTGGGTGCACTTTTTCCCGAGATCTATCATTTGATTTCCAGGCATCATTTTTCAGGCATCAATATCGTTCTCTGAATTATACCTCCACCCATGGAATCGTTCCGTTCGACTAGAATATAAGTCTTGCCGTCGATCAAAAATTTCCCATTCCCCTTATAATCTACGCTTCTCCCCTCTTCAACCAGTTCACGCTTTACTGCTTCAACATACTTCGATTGGTCGGTATACCGTTCTTCCAGATCCAGAACGATCTGCCCCTTTTTGTACCCCATCAGCCGATTATAGCCAAAGAGGGCAAGGCCAAAAATAAGCAGAAAAATTATTAATTCCATTTGAATGCCTCCTATTTAACAGTCACTGAAAGGAACAACCTCCACTTGTATTTCAAGTTCGGTTTCTCCTGTCTGCAGACCAGTATGCAGAAAAACGACAGCGTCCCCTTCTCCTGAAACATCTGTATGCAGAATCATGGATGCTACTCCTCTCCTCTTTTTTATTGACCTGGGCACCGTCTATAAGATGATTGTTAATTTATCATTACGAGAAATGCGATAAGAAAGATGACATAGATGCCCATAAAAGCCAATGATAGTTGAGCCAGCCGTGTCTTAATCGAAAGTGCTGGCATGAATCCTAGCCTTATAATATTCACTCCCAGGAGTATGATTGCAAGTAAGAAAGATGCCAGGGCTATAAGGAATATCACTTGTTCCAACAGAATGCCCCCCTTGTTTTGTATTAAGAATATTTTTTTGCTTGCAAGGTTCTCTCTATTCATGGATATTACTAAATGTAATTATTTGGTATGATATCAGTATAACAAATAATCTTAATTTTTAAATATTTTGACGGATGGGGGCACCTAATGTTTGAACGTGAAGTATTGGAAACTGAACGCGGTGCATTCGAGGTATTCAAGAAGGGGAATGGAAAGCCTTTGGCATTCACCCATCTCTATAGTGAATTCAACACACTTGGAAATACAATGTCGCAAATGCTGGCTGAACATTATACAGTCCATATCATCAATTTGCGTGGTGCAGGAAGATCGGATGGAGCCACTGAAGAGTATACATACAGCATGGATGATGCCATTCATGATATGGAAGCGATAAGGAGAGCGCTCAAAATTGATTCGTGGACTTTTTCAGGACATTCCACGGGTGGGTTTCTGGCCCTGAAGTATGCTGTCATGTATCCGGAGAGTCTTGACAAGATAATTGCAGGTGGCCTATGTGCATCCTACGCGTATATGAAGCATCCCGACAGCATCTACTATCCAGAGAATCCAAACAACCCGAGGATGAAGGAGATATTTTCGGACCTTCGCAATCCTGACACATCAAGGGAAGAAAGGATCAAACTGTCTAAAGAATGGCTGATGATGTCCCTTTATAAGGAAGAGTCATATTATAAAGTAATCGATAAAAAAGAGAGTGGCAGGACACTGATGGACAAGCTGGATTACTTCACTTCCGAACTCAAAGATTACGATGTAAGGGAGCAGTTGAAATCGACACCTGTCAAAGCCTTCATATACTGTGGTTGGTATGATGCACAGTGTCCCCATATATTCAGCGAAGAAGCCGCTGAACTGATGCCAAATGCTTCGCTCACGACATTTGAATACAGCAACCACAATCCTGATGTAGAGGAAGAAGAGAAGTTCGAAGCATTTTTGAAATCGACAGTGAAACCATCTGGGAAGGAGATATAATATTGCAAAACACTATGATAAAAGAGTTGCGAACAGAAGAAGAAATCCGAAGTGCCTTTTCCGTAATGCGACAATTAAGAACACACTTGAACGAGGCGCAATACATGGACCTTGTGATTGAGGCCAGAGAGAAGGACCACTATCTCATGTATGCCCTGTTTGAAGAGGATAGTATCGTGGCGGTATGTGGGTTCAAACCCATGATTACATTGTACTATGGCAGATTTATTTGGGTGTGCGACCTTGTTACAGACCAAAAGATCAGGTCTAAAGGGTATGGGAATGAACTTTTAAGTTTCATACATGGCTGGGCAGAGGATAAAGGCTATGAGAGTGTCGCCCTTTCATCTGGATTACAGCGCAAAGAAGCCCATAAATTCTATGAAGAGAAAATGATGTACGATAAGGCCAGCTATGTTTTTAAGAAAGTTTTGTGATAAAGCGTAATGTTATACTTTTACGAACGCCTTTAAATCATCTCTAATTGTTTCATAAAATCCACCCCATCAGAAGAGACCCAATAATCTTTAACTTTATCATTCTCTATATAAAAAATATCAGTTCCATCAAATGAAATCTCTTTACCTTTATCAACATTGACTCCATCCATTTTGCCATTGTATTTTCCTGTGAAATTCCAACGGGCAGAAACATATCCCCCTTCTTCTATGGGATTGACAACCAGGGACATTTTGTAATCGTCAAAAAAATATGTTCCTGAAGAAATAATCTCTTTCAATGCTTCTGGACCAATATAACTTTTGGAATCTTTATCATCCGTCCTTGCCTGATGTACTATACATTCGTTATGAGCTATTTCATTAATTAATGAAATGTCAGTATTCCAAGCTTCCAACCATTTATAGTATAAATTTTTGTTGCTCATAGAAACCGCTCCTTTATTGCTGAATGTAATTATTTAGATGACACCAGTATAGCAAACCACCTAAATATTTAAATAATTCATTGTTAGAAGCATCCAATGTTTGAGTGTGATGTACCGGAAACTAAACACTACCCATCAAGAAATGTCGATTCATGGACCTTACAGAAATCATACCTGTATCAACACCAAAAGCACCGACAAAATGTCGATGCTTTTGGTCATTCAATGCTATATAAGGGCAGCCCCATTTCCCTAATAATTTATTTTGATTTGATGCCGGCACCACAGAGCGGTATGATTATTTTTTCCTCCGTGTCTTTTCTATACTTGAGGTAGCCGGCATAGTTTACTGCGGAAGTCACTTCGACATAGAATCCTTTCCCACTCAGTTCCGCCCGTGCGTCGAGGATTTCATCTTCTTCAATTTCAATGAAAGTACCATTGGTATTCCGTACAGCTTCCAGAATCTGTTTGGAGCGCGCTGGTGCGGCAATAGCTATCCCTTCTGCGAGTGTCCCTTCATTGACGACAGGCTGTGCTGTTTCCTCTCCGTTCTGGTAGGCCTCTGCCAGAGGCGCACAGTGCTTCGCCTGGATGGCGACGATCTTCGGCATCTTATCAATCAAATCATTTTCAAACAACTCTTTAAAACCGTAATAGACACCGAGGAGCAGCGTCCCGTTCCCCACCGGAACAATGACTGAATCGGGGACGCCGTTCATCTGTTCATAGATTTCATACGCATATGTTTTCGTTCCTTCATAGAAATATGGGTTGTACACATGACTGGCGTAAAAGACCTTCTCTTCCTCTACAGCCCGTTGTGCTGCAGCGGCAATGTCCTCCCTTGTGCCATGGACCGCCTTGATCGTGGCGCCATGGGCTTTTACCTGATCGATCTTCTTCGGTGATGTTGCATCACTCAAGTAGATGTCACAGCCGATATTGCAGCGTGCTGCATAGGCTGCGATGGCTGTGCCTGCATTCCCACTGCTGTCGGCAATCACTTTTGTTACCCCCAACTCTTTTGCCAGTGTCATCAGAACAGCTGCTCCTCGATCCTTAAAGGATAATGTCGGCATCATGTAATCCACTTTCACATAAGTATTGGGATTCTCAGAATCCAAAACAATCAAAGGCGATTGACCTTCACCCATTGTGACGGCTTCCCATGTCTCAGAACCTTTTTTGAACGGCATGGTTTCAAAATAACGCCATAATGAATTTGGATAGGCATCCCAGGCTGAAACATCAATTTCCGGTGTGTCTTTTGCTATGTCCAGTACACCGCCACATTCACATTTCCATAACGCCGGGGTGATATCATGCTTTTTACCGCAGCGATTACAAATGAATTGTTCCACATACCTCAACCCTTTCAAATAATCTTTTATATAAATTAGATTTTTTTATATGCATCAGGCAAAAAAATATACTTAGATATATGCGATGGCATCCACTTCGATTTTGAAGCCAAAATGCAGTTCGTTCGTCGGTATCACGGTACGGGCAGGTTTGTGCTCGCCGAAGAATTCCTTGTAGACCGCGTCCACCTTATCCCATAGTTTCACATCCGGGATATACAGGTTCATGCGCACAACCTGTTCTTTCGTACTGCCGGCCGCTTCCAAAATGGCTTCTACGTTTTTAAGTGCCTGCAGTGTCTCCTCTTCAATCGGCCCGAACTTCTTTTCCCGGCTTTCTGGATCAATCGCGAATTGTCCGGAGACATATACGGTATCTCCATGTACGGTTGCCAAAGCATAATGTCCATTCGATTTTAAATTTCCCACTTCAAAAATCTTCTTCATGATGATGCTCCTTAGTTTTATTTATTTTTGATTTCATCCAAATAACTGTAGACGGTCACCTTGGAAATCCCCAGCAAAGAAGCGATCTTCTCAACCGAGCCTTTCATTAAAAAGATGCCTTTTTCGTCCATGAACCGTATCAGTTCAACCTTCTCATGACGCTTCATGGCCGGATGCACACTGTTTTTGATGATCTGCTGGATCAACTGGTCCACTATTTCTTCGACATTCTCAACATCATCATCCGTTTTCGCTTCTTCCACCCGGGGTTCAGCCTGTGCAGGCAGAAAATTATCCATAAACTTCTGCATCTGGCTGAGTGCTTCGACATCAAAGTTTACACAATAGGCACCAATGACCTTTTTCCCGGAATCACGTATTAAAGAAGTCGAGGAACAGATGGTCCGCCCATCTTCGGTTGTGGATGTATAGCTTGCCAGATAATCCTCCTTGAAGTCTTCAGCCTGTAGTACCGTCTTGACCAAGTGATCAAAAGATTGACCGACCTCCCTTCCTGTCACATGATTATTGACTGTGAACATTACTGAATTTTGAGGATGCGTCAAATCATGAATGACGACCTCACAGTTTGGCCCGAACATTTTTGCGTTGGATTTCGCAACCGGAATGAAGCCCTCTAAAATTTTCTTGGATTCTTCCATATATAACTCCCTCGCCTTTGAATTCAAATTCATTATATAATTTTTTATATGATTATATCAATAAATAGATTTTTTTATACTTCACAGGAGGATCTAGCCAGACCTCAAAGGATGCACTCCTGCAATCAAACAGGGAACAGCCATGATGGAGGGGTTGCATCAGCAGAAAGGCCCGCATATATATACAAAAGGAGAGAAGATGGGCTGCGGTAAGCCGTCTCTCTCCAGTGCCTTTTAATGTACGCTTATCCTTGAATCTGCTGCAGCATGTTGTCCACTGAGGAAATACGGCCCTGGTTGTCTTTATAAACGAGGTGTCTCCGTTCGAGTTTCACCGGTGAATCCACACCGGCAGCTGCCGCCACATTGAACAGCCCGGCACGCAGTGATGTGACATAGTTGGTGACCCGGTAGAGTTTTTCGTCCACGATGAGACCTGTCTGCAGTTTTTCGTCCGTCGTCGCCACACCGACCGGACATGTATTCGTATGGCATACCTCGGCCATGATGCAGCCCACACTGATCATGAAGCCGCGTGCAATATTGATGAGGTCCGCCCCCATCGCAAGCGCAATGGCCGCTTTGTCCGGAGTGATCAGTTTGCCGGAGGCGATCAGTTTGACGCGGTCCCTGATTTCGTACTCACGGAGCAGTTCATCAACAATTGGCAGAGCGGTCATGATCGGCAGCCCGACGGAATCGGCAAGCTCCTGATACGTCGCACCTGTTCCGCCCTCACCTCCATCGATTGTGATGAAGTCCGGCCCTTTGCCCGACTCCTTCATGATCTGCACCATCTCTGCAAGACTTTCAATATCGCCGACCACAATCTTCATCCCCACCGGTTTCCCACCGACTTCACGGAGTTCTTCGATGAAGTCGAATAGCGCCGGGAAGGAATCGTAGTCGACGAAACGGTTCGGGCTGTTGACTGTCTTGCCCAGCTCAATCAACCGAATTCTGGCAATCTCTTCGGTGACCTTTTTTCCTTCAAGGTGGCCGCCCCGGGTCTTGGCACCCTGGGCAAGTTTGACTTCAAAGGCCTTCACCTGCTCCATTTCGGCTTTTTCCCTGAACGCTTCCCAGGAAAATTCACCGGCTGGTGTCCGGACACCAAAAAGTCCCGGTCCGATCTGCATCATCAGGTCGGCATTGCCGGCCAGGTGATGGTCGGATATCCCGCCTTCTCCGGTATTCATCCAAGTGCCGCCGGCAATCGCCAACCCTTTTGACAGTGCCGTAATCGCCCGTTCCCCGAGCGCACCATAGCTCATCGCAGACATGCCCACCTGCCCTTTGACATGGAACGGCTGTCTACACCTGCCTTCTCCAAGAACGATTGCATCTTCATCCCGCAGGAAGTATGGATCCACCTGCGCTTCCTCACGGTGCTCCTTCCGGGAGAACAGCCCTTCATTGTCGATGATGTATTTATACGTATTTGTCTTCTCTGTATTATCGACCCGCATTTCAGTCGAAAGTTTGGGGAATAGACTGTTCCGGATGAAATAGCCCTCTTCCTCAAAGTCTTTATCAGAACCAAAGCCGAGCAGCCGTTCATTGTATTTTCCCGCTTTGACCACGTTCTGGAACTGCAGCCTTGAAAACGGCTCCCCTTCATTGTCCTCTGCGAAAAGGTATTGCCTCAGTTCCGGACCGACGTGTTCCGAAACATACCTTACACGTCCAAGCAGCGGAAAGTTACGCAGAATCGCATGCTGTTTCTGGCGATCGTCTTTTTGATACATATATGCCATGTAGGCAAGCGGCGCCGCTACCGAAGTGCTCATGATAGCGGACGGCAGGTATTTCGATATTTTTCCCATAAGGACCACCCTTCCGTTTTCATCCGTTATTGATTTTTCACAAAGCGTCCAAGGCGTCTTTTATCGCGGTCTCCCCTGCAGTCATTTCGAATGCCCTGTTGAATGTATTCTCATTGCCGAGTGCTTCCACAAGGACGGCAGCCACATCCTCATAAGGCACCTCACCACTGTCTGCATCAACTGTTTCTCCTGCCTTAATGCTGCCATTCCCCGGCTTGCTGACCGTCTTTGTCGTCCGGACGATTGTGTAGGTGAACCGGCTCTTCGTGATCCATTCTTCCGGCTTATGTTTTCCTCCCGTCTTTTTCGATTCCTGGGACTCGTCCATGCGCACGGGGCTCAAGTAGACGATGCGTTCGACCTTCTGCTGCTGTGCCTCTTCAAGTGCATCGATCACGGCATCGTGGTCCACCAGTGTCGCCTGGTTTTCACCTGCACCGGGACTGGCACCTGCGATATAGATGACTGCACTGGCACCTGTAATTGCTCTCTCAAACCCCTCATCTTTGGAAATGACTACTTCAACCGCCCCCAGCATCTTCAGCTCTTCCGCCCTGTTTTCAGCCTCCGCCATCGTCACCGCTTCATGCCCTTTCGCATCAAGCGCCTTCAAAACATGCTCGCCAACCGCT
Source organism: Salinicoccus sp. Bachu38 (assembly GCF_038561955.2). Taxonomy (NCBI): domain Bacteria; kingdom Bacillati; phylum Bacillota; class Bacilli; order Caryophanales; family Staphylococcaceae; genus Salinicoccus; species Salinicoccus bachuensis. The sequence goes on from NZ_CP138333.2 coordinate 1,937,035, forward strand.
TCACTGCCACCAAACACGAATACCTTCATCCAATGCCTCCCTCCTGCTGATATGTTCATTTTCTAACTTCCCTATTCAAAATTGCCGAAACACCCGATGACACGACCAGGAGTGCCAGTCAGGCCGGCCTTGTGCATTATCATTTTCTGATGGATTCCGCGAAATTGAAGTTCTGAGCGGTGTTGCTTATGCATGGTTTTTTCCAGCCCTGCTTATAGCGGTTTTCAACTGTACCCCTTTCGATATAGTCCCACGCTATATCCAACCATGAATAATCAGTATTATTTTACACCATGCATATCATGGTAGACTTGCCTTACTCAAAATAAGATCAGGTGGATTTAAAGTTTCAGACCTTTTCTTTAAATTTAAGGGGGAATTCATATGAAGCGCAGTTTGGAAGAAAGACTGAAGGACGGTCCGGTCATCGCAGGGGAAGGCTATTTATTTGAATTGGAACGCAGGGGATATCTGCAGGCGGGGTCATTTGTACCGGAGGTCGCACTGGATAATCCGGACGCACTTAAACAGACGTACCGTGACTACATGAATGCAGGCTCCGATGTGGTCCTGGCCTTCACCTATAACGCCCACAGGGAAAAGATGAGAATCATCGGCAAGGAAGAGCTGCTGGAACCTTTGAATAGAAATGCAATCCGGCTGGCAAAAGAAGTGGCGAAGGAACATCCAATAGAAGAGGCGTTGGTCGCCGGCAACATCTCCAATACGAATATCTTTGATCCGGATAACCCTGAATCAAAGGAACAGGTCAGAGGGATGTTCAGGGAGATGGTCAAGTGGTGCAGGGAAGAAGAAGTGGATTATATCAACGGGGAAACGTTCTATTATCATGAAGAGGCAGTGATTGCTCTGGAAGAAATCCAAAGGCAGGATATACCCGCCGTCATCACGATGGGACTGATGGGAGAAAACATATTGAGGGACGGCTTTACAGTAGAGGAATCATGCGAAATACTGGCTGAAAAAGGCGCATTGGTGGTCGGGATGAACTGTTTCCGTGGACCGGATACCATGCAGCCATATCTCATCAAGATACGTGAAAAGGTGGATGGCTACGTGGGCGGTCTGCCGATCCCCTACCGGACTACTGAAGAACATCCGACCTTCTTTAATCTGCCTGACGGCGGATGCAGCTGCCACTTGCCGCTCGAGACAACCTTTCCAACTTCACTGGACCCCCTCTATCATAATCGTTATGAACTCGCTGAGTGGGCAAAGAAAGCCAATGATATAGGCGTCAACTATATTGGATTGTGCTGCGGTGCATCACCGGCAATGCTCCGTGCGGTTGCGGAAGCTGTTGGTGTGGAGACGGTCAATTCGAAGTATTCACCCGACATGGAAAAACACTTTCTTTTCGGCAAGGACGAAACATTACAGGAACATAATCTAAATTATCGCTCGAAAGCATAAGCAGCAGTAGGATTCTTCCTGGAATCAGGAAGGACGATTCGGAACCCCTGACCTGTCACAGGTCGGGGGTTCGTTCATGCATTTAAGGTTATACTGGAAATCACAGCCTTTGACATGAAGCGCCTCATCTCCCCAGCTTCTATCCCAAACGCCCTTTTCAATTTCATCCATCACTTTCTCTTCATAGGCTGAGGTATGCTGTGCTCTCTCCAAAATTTCTTCAGCATCCTTCAGAGGGAGGACGACAATGCCGTCGCCGTCATCGATACCTTTTCAAATGAACGCTGAAAATTTATATGTCAGACGACAACTGTCTCAAAAGTCCAAATTAATAAGCGAGAAACGCATTCTTATTATAATCTTTTGCGATTATGAATTTAGAACGTAAGTTAATGCAATGATAGTGATGGTAAATGTACTAATTACTATCGATGTGTTAATGTCTCAAGTTAGAAGGTATAAAAGATAACAAAAAGGAGTGTGTGTATGCCTGATTTAAGTAATCATGTCCTTCTTGTCACCGGAGCTAACCGCGGACAGGGAAAAGCCATCGCACAGCATCTGGCCTTATCGGGAGCTATAGTCGGTATTGGAGCTCGGAATTATGATGAAGCAAAAGAAGTGGCTGAGTTTATTGGAGAAAAGAATGCTTTTCCTGTTCAATTGGATGTCACAAAAGAAATGGAATGGAAATCGGCAGTCGATGAGATCATAGATCAGTTCGGCAGGATTGATGCATTGGTGAATAATGCAGGGCTCTTTAAACGAAAAACGTTCAGGGAGACTACACTGGAGGATTATCAGCAGCTGATCAACGTGAACCAGCTCGGTGTCTTCATGGGAATGCAGGCGGTCATCCCGCATATGGAAAGACAGCAAAAGGGATCCATCATAAATAATGTATCCATTTCTTCATTTGCTCCCATCAGCAGATCCTCTGTCTATGCCGCAACAAAATCGTCTGTAGTTGCAATGTCCAAAGCTGCAGCGGTTGAATTGGGACCGCAAGGAATTCGAGTGAATATGATCCATCCTGGTGGCGTTGAAACAGAAATGGTCACGCAGGATGGAGGGGCCCCTTCCTACTATGCTTCAATACCTTTGGGACGTATTGGGCAACCGGTTGAAATCGCCAGAGCGGTGGCATTCCTGGCTTCTGATGAAAGCTCCTATTGTACGGGTACGGAGATTGTGGTTGATGGGGGTATGACACTGGGGACACCTGACGAATAATACATTTCCTATCCATTTGGCCAAAAATAAAAGACGTCTCAAAACAAGATGATATCGTTGTTCTGAAGGCGTCTTTTCCATATAAATATTGTTTAATTTTAAAAGCAGAAAGAAATTTCCCTCTCATTAGTTATTGTTATAGATTATGAGGGTACATTTGCCTCTGCCTTACTTACAATTGTCGATGACCATAGCACTATAAAAATACCTGCCACTTGCCAGAAGTTCAAATACTCTCCAAGGAACAGCACACCAGTCAAAACTGCCACAACAGGTTCCACAGTTGTTAAAATTGATGCCTTGCTTGCTTCCAGGCTTTTTAAACCTAATGTATAGAGCAAGAAACCGCCTATCGTTCCAACAATGGCCAAAAGGAACGAATAGATCCATACATCCGGTGACTGGAACATCTCAGCTTTACTCGTTATGTTACTCGTCAAAAGCATGAAGACACTGGTATATAAAAGATTATAGGTCGTTACTGTCAGTGCAGAATACCTTCCTGAAACAGGCTTGCTGAATATGCTGAATAACGCATAGCAGAACCCTGACATTATACCTAAAAATAATATTTGATAACTCATGCTCCCCTCACCGAATGGTAAAAGTCCTACTACAAGCGCGCATCCGAGCAAGGACAAAACGACGCCGATTGCTTTCTTGCCTGTGAAATACTCTTTAAAAAACACCCTGGAAAGTACAGTCACGAACAGTGGGCCGGTATACAACAAGGTCACCGCCAGTGATAAATTCGATTTTGAAAATACGTCAAAGTAAAAGTAGTTGTATAATGCAATTCCGAGTATTCCGGCACTTGCGAAAAAAACATGATCTCTAAGATGTGTTTTCAATTGATCCCGCTTAAAAACCAGCATGAATAGGATGAGAAAAGCGAAAGAGAGGACTCCTCTTATTGCAACCACATCCCAGGGAGTGAACCCCTTGTTATACAAAGGAGTTATAAAAAGACCGATCAGCCCCCAACAAGCCGCTCCTGCCAAAGTAGAAACATATACTCTCAGATCTCTTGCATCATACATTTTGGCCTCCTTCGAAGAGTAAGACACCATTATATGGAACACTCATCCAATGATAGTCAAATAATTGATAACGCTTTCAAAAATCAGTTTTGATAATTTAATAAATCGTTGATGTTCTGTGCCGCTGTAAAACCAGTCTGTATAGCAGTTTCCGTGTACAGGGTGCCCAAATAATCACCTGCCAAATATAGACGTCTGTCCGGTTTTGTCAATAGAGGCTGTATCTTGCCACGTCCAGGGAACACATATGCAGACCCCAGAGGAAACTTTTTAACGTGTGCCTCCACCACATGCTCACTGAAACCTGGAAAGATTTCATTCAGGTCATCCAGATAGATCTTTATGATTTCTTCTTCGGATTTATCCAAAAGCTTCTTCCCTCTTCCCGCCGGGGAGAAAGTCATGAACGAGCTTCCTGGCTTTCTTTCTTCTGACTGTGAATGGACTACGTTTGAATTATGAATCAATATATCAAAGGATCTTTTAGGGGTTGCAAAAGAATACACGTCATCCCATATTTGTGGGCCTGTTTCACCAGTCAGGAACGAAGCGCTGACGTGGGGGCCATAAGTGACCTGGTCGAGGGCATTACCCATTTCAGGATCAATATTTTTTACAACCTTCCTGGTGATGGGGGCAGGCGTTGCCATAATAATATATCTTGCATCAACCCTATGCGTCTCACCATTCTGGGTATATTGTACTGTTACATGGTCTTCATGCTGGATGACTTCTGAAACCGCACTATTCAACTTGACACGTTCGCCTAAAGTACAGGCGATATCCTCTGTCAATGTAGAAGGTCCCCCCATTATTATCCTGGACAATCCTGTGCTCTTGTTCCAAATCATATCAAAATATCCGATGCCTGCACCTGCTGAGATTTGTTCTGGATCTCCTGTTGAACGACTTACGGTCGGTCTGAATATCGCATCTGCATCTTCCGGCAACTCTCCAGTAAACTCGGAAAATGTTTTGTCATTCATAAAATCAAAAACACGCTGTTGCCGGACACTGTAATCTTCAGATGTTTTCCTTTTTGCCACCCTGCCATACTTGATTACTCCTGCTCTTACTTTTGCTCCAGTGCAGAGCAATGCAAGCCTTGACTTCCATGACATTGGGACACGAAATGGATATAATTCCACCCTACCGTTTAAAAGCAGTTTTCCATTTAAGGACATGGCAGTCAACTTACCCGGGACTGACTGTGAGTGAACGCCTACAGATTTGAATAATTCATCTGTAGCCGATCCCTCACCAGCATATACATGCCCGCCCCAATTAAGCCAGTAATCCCCGCGTTTCTCAGACACCACTCTTCCGCCTACACGGTCATCTGATTCAAGCAGCAATATATCATGAGACTTCAGTCTCCAAGCTGCTGACAGTCCAGCCAAACCGCCTCCAACAATTATTACATCCTTCATATTAACTCCTCACATTCACGTTATTTTTCAGCTCCTGAAGATATGATTTGATTTTCTCTTTAAACTCGTCTGATGCAGGAGGCAGTGGTGATCTGCTGCTGCCACCCGGTAAACCTAAAGCTTCCAGTCCAGCTTTTACAGTGCCTGGAATCACTTCCTCCTCGACCATGCTGTATAGCGGCAATAGTTCATTGTTCAGTCTGATTGCTTCATGAACATTATTTTCTTTCACAACCAGATCATATAGTTTCACGATTTTTTCCGGCACCAGGTTATGGACCACACCGATTGCACCAACTCCTCCAATGGATAACGTAGGTACAATAAGATCTTCAAACCCTGTCAATACTGAAAAATCCGGATTATCCTGCGTTAATGCGATAACTTTGGATGTATGGATACCGTCGTCTGTATTTTTTATCCCTGTCACACCGTCAATTCTGCTTATCTTATCAATCAATTCAGGTTCAAGCTGTATACCTGTGGCATCCGGGTAGTTATAGATGATAATTCCAATATCAGAACTTTCCGCAACTTTCTTGTAATAGTCGTAGATGGCCTGTTCACCGGTTGCCATGTAATATGGATTGATTACAAGTGCACTCTTCACCCCAACATCTGCAGCAAATTTTGTTAAAGCGATTGTGTCCTCGGTTCTATGGCATCCTGTACCTGCCATTACAGGCACACGCTCATTCGTTTTTTCAGTTACAAATTTTATTACTTCTTTTCGCTCTTCAAGGGTCATCAATGAATATTCACTATTGCTGCCCCCTACCAAAACTCCATGGACTCCATTGTCGATTACATGATCCACCAATTTCTCCAAGCCCTGATAATCAATTACACCTTCTTCTTTCATTGGTGTAGGCAATGCTGGAATCACTCCATAAGGTTTAAACATAATAATCCTCCTCTATATCTTTTAAAATATCTCTTATTTTTTAATATTTACGTAGACACTTTTCACTTCTGTATAGTTTTCCAATCCATATTCTCCACCCATCTCACGACCGATGCCGGATTGTTTATAGCCGCCAAACGGCATTGTTTCCAATTCAAGTCCAACGTCATTAATCCAGACAGTCCCTGCCTGCAATTTTCTAGTGATATAATGTCCGCTTTTTATATTTTCAGTCCATACACTGGCTGCAAGACCATATTGGCTATCATTTGCCCTTCTTATCGCTTCTTCTATTGTGTCAAAGACCATCACTGCCATTACGGGGCCAAAAATTTCTTCCTTGGCAATCGTCATATCATCTTCAACGTCCGCAAAAATTGTCGGTTCAACATAATATCCTTCATCAAATGGAGCCGATCCACCGGTAATCAGACGGGCACCCTCTTCTTTTCCTTTTTCAATGTATTCCAGCACCGTTTCCTGCTGTTTTTTTGAAACAAGCGGCCCCATGTCCGTATCATCATTCATTCCCGGTCCTACTTTGATTTTTTCAGCTCGTTCTTTAAGTCCTTGGATTACCTTTTCGTAGTTCTCCTTCTGTACATAGATTCTTGTACACGCACTGCAGTTTTGACCATGGTTGTACATCGTCCCATTAAAAGCGCCCTCGATTGCTTCTTCAAGGTTCGCATCATCCAAAATGATGGTGGGTGATTTGCCACCGAGTTCGAGCGTGACCCCTTTCACCAGGTCGGCAGCTTTTTTCATTACATTCTTGCCTACCTCAGTGGATCCTGTGAAAGAGACTTTGTCGACCTTCGGATGGGTAATGATTGCCTCCCCTGCCTCTTTGCCTGAACCAGGCACGATGTTTACAACACCATCAGGGAAACCGGCTTCTTTAAATAGTTTTCCAATATACAATAAGGATAATGGTGTTTCACTGGCGGGTTTTATCACAACAGTGCAGCCTACTGCCAAGGCTGACCCCAATTTCCATGCCGCCATCAGCAACGGGAAGTTCCATGGAATGATCTGTCCAACAACGCCTACTGGTTCATGCAGTGTGTAGTTCAAATAATCCGGTGAAACTTCAGTTGTTTTACCAGAGATTTTTGTAGCAAATCCCGCATAATATTCGAATTGTTGAATGGAGCCATCGACATCGTCAGTCAATGCAGTTGCATACGGTTTCCCATTATCCAGAGCTTCCAATTGTGCGAGCTCTTCACGGTTTTCTTCCAACAATGATGCAAACTTATAAATCAGCTTCATTCTGGAATGTGCTTCCATTTCGGCCCATTCTCCTTCATCAAACGCTTTACGGGCGGATTCAACCGCCATGTCTATGTCATCTGCTTTCGCTTTATATACTTTCGCAAATTTTTCTTCAGTAGCTGGATTGATGACATCGAACATTTCACCATCGATCGACTCTTTGTATTCTCCGTTGACATATATTCCAATTGGATCCTGTAAAAACGCTTTCAAATTTGGTTTTAAATCAAGAATTTCTGTACTCATTTCCAATCCCCCTATAAAGAATATTCAGATTTATATGAAAAGAGTATCACCTATTTGATTAAATGTAAACTCTTTTTATAAAAAGGGATTATAATATTTCAAATGGTATCAGGAGGAATTTGAATTAATACTATCGATGTAAGATAATATATAGTAAGTAAAAATTGAAATGAGGCTTTTTATGGATGCTGAGAATCAAAAAAATATAAAACAAAGGATTATTCATTTAAAAGACGATCTTCCCCGGAAGCAAAAGCATTTATGTGATTATATTCTAAAGAATTTCCACTCACTCGGTCTCGTGACAATAAAGGAACTGTCTACAGACGCCAATGTTGGAGTATCTACAGTGATGCGTACAATGGATGCATTGGGATACGATAATTTTAATGACTTCCGAAAAGATATATACGATGAATCGCTGACGCAGGATTCCAAATGGACGTTGAAAAAATCCTTGGATGAAACCGACAAGGAGGTGCAGACACTTTTAAGCGTGTGGGATGAGAGTGTTCATCTGCTGAATCAATCGTTGGATGATGAATTGACATATAAATTCCAATCTGCAATTGACCATATTCTAAAAGCCGGTAATATTAACATCATTGGGACCCGCCCCTACAGATCAGCTGCATTATATTTTGAGCAGCTGCTTGGAGAATTTTATCCACATGTCAGACAGTTGAGCAACGATACTGAAACACTTTTTGATAAGGTCCTCCAGTTTGAAGAGAAGGATATTCTCATTGTCTTTGCTTTTGAACCCTATACAAATATTGTGATAAATGCAGTAAAAGAAACATATAACCAAAACAACAAAATAATCCTCATTACGGATTATGATTCAAGTCCAGTAATTTCATATGCAACCGTAGTATTGAAAGTTGCTGTCAGCAGAAATCAGTTTTCCATCATTCCAGTCATTGCGCTGATTGATGCAATGATTATTGAGATCGGTAAAAAATCTTCACCAGAGTCTTTGGATAAATTAAGAAAACTGGAACAAAAGCTGCTGGAAAACAACATTACCTATGATTCTTGATCAGCAAAAAAAACTGCCTTTTATCTCATTCGATAAAAGGCAGTTCGCTATTCAGCGGGTCAATCATGAATTTCTTCGCGATTCAGATTGTATTATTCTAATCACTGTTTCAGGGAGAGACTCTATAATTAACAATAGGATTTAGGATGATGCCTTTTTATCCGAAGACTTGGCATTCAACCATAGTACAAAGAACGAAAGCGCAATGATTATGCCGATATATCCGAATATCGGATAAAAGAAATTAACGAGATCTACAAATCCAATGAAACTTAAAATGTATGCAGCAACTAATGATATTCCCAGCATTAAGCGATATTTACTGGAGTATGCCTTGGTGAACCGTGTAAGGAATGGATATAAAACGCCAATTACACTGTTGAACATGACGCCAACCATTATTAAGGTCATCAGAATCCTGAGTCCTGGATGTATTTCATTAGCCATAAGTAAAGTTGGCAAGGCTGCTTCGTTGGCGATTTCCAGATTTGCAATTATTCCTGCTGTCATCAGCACGAGCAGAACTGTAAAAATTAATCCTCCAAAAAGTATACCTCTTTTGGATATTAATTGGCTTCGGCTCCCCGCTCCCATAATGACCAGGAAGCCAAAACTGTTGGCGATTACAAGTCCGCCGTAAGTAATTGCATCCCAAATCCATATACCACTCGGTGTCCTGTCTATGTCTGTATACTGGTCTACTTCACTCACCGGTACGTTAGGATCAATTATGTTGTAACCTGCGATTATAAACACCGCAACAATCAAAAATGGTGTGATTATCCCCAATATTTTCGCCACAATTGTAAAATCAAATTGCAGAACTATGAACAGCGTAATGACAGTAAATAGTGTACCAATCCAAGCCGGCAGGCCAAAACCGTCATAAAAGGCCGATCCTGTCCCGGCAATCATAATCACTGACAGCCCATAGAAAAAGAAGACAAGCAAATAATCGAAGACCCTTCCTATTCTTGTGCCAAAAAGATGATTTAAAGATAAAGCGTAATCTTCTGAGTCCAGAATGTAGCCCAATTTAGAAATCTGCATTCCTACAAACGTAATGGTTAGACCCGCGGTAGCAGCAGCAGCATATCCCCATACCCCATGGTTGGCAAAAAATTGCAGGATTTCCTGTCCGGTTGAAAAGCCGGCCCCCACTATAAAGCTAATATACGCAAATGCTAAAGTAATAGATACTCTATTTACTTTACTCACTTTAACTACCACCCCTAATTTTCAAACAATTTTGTATTCGCTTTCATTTTTAAAGATTATCATCAAAAGGGAATTTTGTAAATCACTTAATTTTTAAAGGATTATAAAATTTCAAATTATTACTATATTATTAACGCTATTTATTATCGGCAAGTATAAAAGTGCATAGATGGATAATCTTTAAAAATCAAAAATTACTGAATCTGTTTATCCAGAAAGTAAAATAAAAGAAGATAATTTGATACTTCCCCCAGGCAGTTTTAATGCGGTCTTATCACAAAAAGAAACAGAGAATATGTGATAATTTAACAAGAGAAAATATAGACTTTTGAGGAATATAAAGAACGACCACCACTCTTTCACCTGTGCTTGAAAAATTGGCGACACCTGAAAGAATCAGACTATCAGATAGGGATTGCAATGCATCATCATTAAAATTCTGTGCAGTTTCTATGGAGTTTGCCGATATCGGTTTATATGCAAAATGAGTGGGAATCCAACTAATGCAAGCGCATTTAATTCTATAGGAGGGATTTGCAATGGCGCATGAAAAGCACCAGCAATTGATTCAGACGTTACATGAATGTTTGGAAGCCTGTAACCACTGCTACGATGCCTGTCTGAGGGAAGAAGATGTGAAAATGATGGCGGAGTGCATCCGATTGGACCGTGAGTGTGCGGATATCTGTGCATTCCTGGAACAGTCACTGACAAGGAACTCGCCATTCTCTTCAGATCTTGCCTCCGTATGTGCGAAAGTCTGCGAAGCATGCGGTAATGAATGTCAGAAACACGACCACGACCATTGCCAGAAATGTGCAGATGCATGCTTCAAATGTGCAGAAGCGTGTAAACAAATTGCTTAGTGCATAACACTTGGATAGAAGTCATATGCCGGAATTTCTGTCATGCTCCCCCTAAAGCGTACAGCTTTAGGGGGAGTTTCATTTATTCATATTATAAAAAAGAGCTTATCCTTGCAGACTATTCATCCTGCAAAGATAAGCTCTTTAATGTCATCAGCGGTTATTCGACAGGTGACAATTCATTTTCCGTCACCCATTTATGGTTCTGGACTTCTTCTCCAGTTGTTGTTGTGAAGTCAATCATGTATACGGTAGTATCTGCCGCAGATTCGATCACAGCGGTTGCACCCTCCATGCCTTCCATGTGGTCAGCATCCAGCGTCACTTCAGTACCGGGCTCAAGTGGGGCTTCACCTGGGTCTGCAAGTTCCTCATGGATGACCCATTTGTGATTCTCCACCGGGTCTCCGCCAGTTGTAGGATAATAGGTGACACTATAGGCGACAGTATCAAACGCGCCTGCGATGGTTGCTTCAGCCCCGTACATGCCCGGCATGTGATTGGCTTCGATGATTGCCTGGCTGCCTACCTCATAGGCTGGGGCTTCTGCTTCCTCCAGGTTGTCAGGCACTTCACCAGAGCTGGACATCTGTTCGGCGAAAATGGCTTGAATCGTTTCCTGCACCGCTACAATACTGGAGCGGATATCATTAATTTCTGCTTCAGTCTCTTCAATGAATGTATCCTGGTTTTCCAATTTCTTAGTGACAGCATCCAAATGGTTTTCAGCAGCATTTAAGCGATTCAACAGAGATTCCAGCTTGTCCAGATACTCTTTATAGAGCTGTACTTCATCAACCGTTATAGGGGCACCTTCGATTGATCCTTCGATTGATTCCAGTTCAGATTGGATAGCGTCGGCTTTCTCTTCAACCTTACCCAGCCTTTTCTCAACTTTTGCTTCTGCCTGTGCTTGTCCATTGGCTTGGGGAGCTGAGTTGATGGAATCTGACGAAACTTGCCCTGCTGAGAAACTGATTCCAGTGACGGTCGCAAGTGTAACGGCTATTTTTGTAAATCTGCTGTTCATTTTACATTCCTCCTGAAACTTTCCAAAAGATATTTTCCTTGAACGGAATAAGTGGTTCGGCGTCTTCTGTTCATTTTCAATTTCTATTGGTCATACTCCCTGGAACAGCCTCACCCCCTTTGCGAACATGACACTTCGCTCTTTGAGGTTACTGTTCACAAAATCCTTGCATGTTCTAATGGGCATGCTCTTCATCCCCATCATCCCGGTTTTTAAGAAATACATATTCCCCGACGAAGATGACGATGATGAAAATGAGCGAGACGGCAACAATCAGCCAGTCATTCATCAGCTTGACCCATATAAAGGCAGCGAGTACGACACCATCAAGGATGAAGGCTGTCATGAGAATCCAGGGGTTGGCATCGACCTTGTTCCTCAAATGTCTGAACACGCCCCAGTGCACGATCATATCCATCACGAGATAGAGTATCGCACCAACCGAAGCGATGCGGCTGAGGTCGAAAATGACAGCCAGTATCATCGCAAGCACAATCGTGTAGACCAGTGTGTGCTTCTGGATGCGTCCTGGCATGCCGAAGTGCTTGTGTGGAATCAGTTTCATGTCCGTCAACATGGCAAGCATGCGGGAGACGGCAAATACGCTGGCAATGATGCCAGAGACTGTCGCGATGATGGCGATGGCGACGGTGAACCATACACCGTAGTCGCCGAATGCCGGCCTTGCGGCTTCAGCAAGCGAGTAGTCCCTTGCATCAATGATCTGGTCGAGTGGCAGGTTGCTGGATACTGCCCATGCGACCAGCAGATAGACGAAAAGGCTGATGGAGATTGATATGACGATCGCCCGGCCGATATTCCTGTTTGGATTGACGATTTCAGAACCGCTGTTTGTGATCGTCGTAAATCCTTTGAATGAAAGGATGGTGAGTGCCACAGCTGCGATAATACTTGCAATTGTAGCGTCTTCAGTGCCCCCACTGCTCTCAGCCGGTGTGATGGAAAAGCCGGCGACCCATAGCCCACCCATCGCGAATGTGACAAGTCCGAGGATTTTAAGCAGGGAGACGATTGAGGTGAATGTCTGTATGAAACTGTTGCCGGAAATGTTGACCACAAACGCAAAGAGCAGGAGGCCCACAGCAAGCAAGGGCACCAGGTAGCTGGTCGCATCCATGTCGAAGATCTGTAATGTATAGGTGCCGAAGGTACGCGCCACGAGACTCTGGTTGATGACCATGGAGACTGCCATCAGCATCGCTGCAGAAGCAGTGATGGTCCCCTGGCCATATGCTTTTGCCAGGAACATGCCGATGCCCCCTGCCGACGGATACTCATTACTCATCTTGACGTAGGAATAGGCACTGAAGCCCGTCACGATACCGCCTACGATGAACATGATAGGAAACCATGTTCCGGCAAGAGCCGCAACCTGCCCCAGCAGTGCAAATATGCCGGCACTGATCATCACGCCTGTACCGAGACCGACTGCACCCGTCAGGGACAGGCTGTTCTTTTTATATTCACTCATTATCTTCACCTCAGAAATATTGTTCTCTGGAGTATATGCCCATGTTTTATGCAGATATTGTGCAGTTTTTAAATTATTTCATATTACTTTTTATAATTGGTTCAGCATAATCAATGGATGACGTGTAGAATCTACTGCTTAACCCACTTGTAGCCGACGCCCCATACTGTGTGGAAATAATCATCGATGGGGAAGCCCGCTTCCCTGGTCTTCTCCCGGATGTTCCTGACATGGGAGTCGACTGTCCGTCCTTCGGTCTCCGAATACATCCCCCACACCAGGTCAATCAGATGCTCCCTAGAATATACGCGCCCCGGGTGCTTCATGAGCAGTCCAATCAATGAAAATTCCTTGGGGGTCAGCTTGATATACTGGTCCCTGTAGGACAGTTCGAAGCGTTCCCTGTCCCAAAGTAGCCCGTCCATCTCGACATGGCTGGCCGGTTCCATCCGTCTTAATAAAGCTTCCATCCGTGCAATGAGCTCTTCCTCATCGAAGGGCTTTGTTATATAGTCGTCTGCCCCAAGCTTCAGACCTTTGACGATATCCGTCTTCTGTTCCCGTGCCGTCACCATGATGATGGGCACATCGGAATGATCGCGGATTTCGCGGCATACCTGCCATCCATCGATGTCAGGCATCATGATATCGAGCAGTACAATATCAAATCGCTCCTGTCCGATATATTCAAGCCCTTCTTTTGCCCCCAATGCCTTCTTGCAGTCGTAGCCATAGGGGCTCAGATACAATGTCAGTAATTCCAGCATCCGCTCTTCATCATCAATCAATAGCACTTTTTTCATGATCATCCTCCTTCGGTAAAGTTATTTTGAAGACAGTTCCCTCGCCTACCTTGCTTTCAACTGCCATCCTGCCGTTGTGCAAAGCGACGATCTCTTTGGCGATGGTGAGCCCAAGACCGGATCCCCCCTTTGTACGGGATCTGGATTTTTCTGCACGATAGAGCCGCTCAAATATATATGGGAGATCTTCCTCGGCAATGCCCTCCCCTGTATCCGAAATGAGCGTCAGCACTTCATTTTCCCCCGGTATCACTTCCAGCCTGACATGGTTTCCGCGGGGCGTGTATTTGATGGCATTATCCAATATATTGAGCAGCACCTGCTGGATCCTTTCCGGGTCGGCCTCGATGACTACCTTGTCTGGGCAGTCATATGAAAAGTTTATATTCCGCTCTTCAATTGCCGGATAGACCCGCTCCACAACCTTTTGAATCAACACATCAAAGGCCACTTCTTCTTTTTTTATAGCGAATGCATTCTGGTCTATTTTGGCCAGTTCGAACAAGGTTTTGACCAGTCCGGCCAGGTGATCCACCTCTTCCTGAATCACCCGTATATACTTCCTACGGTCCGCTTCTGACAGGGAATCCCTGCTGATGATGTCGGCATACCCCTTCAGATAGGTCAACGGGGTGCGGAGTTCGTGGGCCACACTTGCCAGAAATTCATTCCTTTCACTCTTCACGCGCTTCAAGTCCTTGGACAGCCGTGTGATGGCAGTCGCCAGTTCCCCGAGTTCATCATTCCGCTCTGTGGAGAGTGCCACATCATGATCGCCGCCATTCATTGCTTCAGTAGCCTGCTTCATTCTGACCAGCGGCTGGGTGATCACCTTGGACAGCACCATCACCGTAATGATCGTCAGGATGACGGTCACCAATCCGATGAAGAGGAACTGACGACTGAGATTGCTGATGATCTCTTTGATGTGGTTGCTGTCGGCAAACATGAATACGTGTCCACTATGCGTCCCGTCCATAATGATCGGGCTGTCTGTCGCCACATACTTCTCATCCGACCAGTCCGATTCCAATATGACGCCCTCATCCGGCACCTGACCCTCATCCGTATGTTCGATGACCGCCTCGACCTCCGGCCCGATGGCGTCGGAACTCCTGATGACCTCCCCGCCGCGGTCCGTGATGGCCACGATCAAATCAGATTCGGATTCCATGATGACGACATGGTCCAAAGTGGTCGATGTATAGTTCTCTTCCAATACATCCCGATGGGTATTTCCTCGCGCCAGCAAATCCCCCATCACTTCGTCGACGCGGTCATTGACCAGATTTGTATATAGTATGGAGAAGAGGATGAGTTCGACGGCGACGATGACCAGAAAGAACAGCAGTCCTATCTTCAAAGATAATTGATTCCGCATCACATTCCCCTCCTTCAATGACCCTTCATGTCCCTCGACAGGAATATACCGTAACTGCTCCACTTGCCCGTCATTGCAAGCATACCTCATTTCCTTGTACATCTTCCATTTCAGAAACCATATGGACGGTAAAATCTTCTACGGAACAGATTGATTTCATCCAAATTTCACCATATCTGCACATAAACTGCACATTCCAGGGGTAACTTTCCAGTATCACAAAAAATGGAGGTAAGAGAGATTGAGACAATTTCAAAGAATTTCTTTATCAGGTGCTATGATCTTCACGTTAGCCTTGGGGGTCAGCCCAGGAGCAGTAAATGCAGGTGGGACAGACGCTACCCCACATGCAGATGGAAGCTATTACTACTATGAAGTGGATGAGCATGGAAATAAGACGAAGTACATTGATGGTTTGACTGAAAAGGAATTGGAAGACGAATTGGGTTACCCTTATAACGAAGGTGGCAGCCATTACTACTACGAAGTCAATGAAGATGGAGATCAGACGAAGTACATCAACGGTCTGACCAAGGAAGAGTTGAAAGAAAGACTACATCACTATAATATGCAATCCGAGTCCTATCCTGTTGGACACATGAATATGCAATCCGTCCCTCATTCAGGTGGACATATGAATCATTCCGCTGCAGCAATGTCGAGTTCTGGTGAAGTGCCTGAGGAATTGGAAGAAGCAGAAAATCCTGCATTTGATGTAGGAAGCACAGCAATCATCAAAGCCGATCATATGCAAGGTATGGATGGCGCTGAAGCAACCATCTCCGGCGCATTCGATACAACCGTGTATACCGTTTCCTATACGCCTACAACTGGTGGGGAACCGGTGGAAGACCATAAATGGGTCATCCATGAGGAACTGGCAGATCCAGGCGAAGCACCATTGGAACCGGGTGACGAAGCAATCATGGATGCCACGCATATGGAAGGTATGGAAGGTGCTGTTGCTACCATAGATTCAGCTGAACAGACCACCGTCTATATGGTGAACTTTGTAACCACAGACACTGGCGAAGAAGTACAGAATCATAAATGGGTGACGGAAAGCGAATTGTCACCTGTCGAATAGCTTTAAATGCTCCCAAGAACCAACCAAAACGTCCATTCATCTCTGAATGGACGCCTATATCGTGCATATACGAAGCAGTTTCAATTTATTCTGAACACTACTCCCCCAAGTCCGCAGCAACGGGCCAGGGGGAGTTATTTTGATTCCACCCACCAAAAACATTCATCATTACAGCAAGCCTGCGCTGTCCATAAGCAGATAGATGCCCGTAACCACCAGAATGACATATGTAAAGA
Organism: Salinicoccus sp. Bachu38; assembly: GCF_038561955.2. Classification (NCBI taxonomy): domain Bacteria; kingdom Bacillati; phylum Bacillota; class Bacilli; order Caryophanales; family Staphylococcaceae; genus Salinicoccus; species Salinicoccus bachuensis. The sequence continues at coordinate 1,953,755 of NZ_CP138333.2, forward strand.
TGCGGAATCCTTTCTGGTTGATGTATCTGAACAGCATCTGTCCCACGAATAGTCCCATGAAAACCAGAGGCAGTCCCCACAGACTGGCTATCCAGACAGTCTGACCAGTGCCAGCAAAGACAATCTGGATAATCAGGCTCACAGTATAGATGAACAGATAAAATGCAAGCGTTGTCCCCCTCACTTTCTCCTTCAGACTGTCTGTGCCTGAAAAGTAAAGAAGCAGCGGTGGACCGGGCATGCCGATGCTCGTGGTAAGCGACCCTGCAATGCCGCCTGCAAAAAAGTCCCTGCCCCTGTTTCTGTCAATCCGGAACTTGAAGATCAGCAACAGCGTCAATGCGAGTATGACTATCCCGATGACGCGCTTCAATCCATCGATATCGACCATCAGAAAGATGATGATCCCGACGAACATCCCCACACTGCTTCCTATGATGAAACGCTTGAGCACCCCATAATCAATATCTTTCCTGATCCTTCGAATCAAAGCTGTTGAAATGACAAGGGATAGGACCAAATTGATCTGGATTGCTTCAGCCGGTTCGAATATCAGCAGCAGGAAAGGTGTCGCCAGGATTGAAAAGCCGAATCCCGTACTTGTCTGCAGTGTAGAAGCGACCAATATGATTATGATGAATACTGCAACTTCCATGAGTTCCTCTCCCCAATAAAAAGATAATGCTGACATACTACCATTTCTTCGCTTCTTTGGCACCCTGAAGCAAAACCTTCCCCTCTTGGAAACCGCTGGCCTCCCTTGGAATTCTACATGCCCCCTCATCCACTCCATAATTTTGGACTTAGATCCTCATCCAATCATTTCTAGATTGGAAATTTCATCCTGTCACATTTCTGCCATTTCTAATTTCAGAGCTTGGAAACCGCTTACCCCCAGGTGTATCAGAACCCTTGGATGCCAAGGGATTCGGGCTTAGTATTCTGTAAATTAGGACTATAAATAAAACTATTGTAATTTGCCATCATTTTCTAGTATTATGAATCGGTGCTACTCAAGCGCATATAAGGAGGTTGATTGTGATGATCAGAAAAGGACTCGGTAAAATTAATTTTGAAAAAGTAAAAATATCTGTGGCGCCAATAATTACACTTCAGACATTGATGAATATAGCTGCTGTCATATTGGGAGCTTTCCTCTTTTCCATTGGTGTGAATCTATTCATGATTCCTGGAAATCTGGGGGACGGTGGCGTATCAGGACTGGCAATCATAATCCTATATGCGTTTGATATCTCCCCGGCAATTTCCACACTCGTACTCAACGGCATCCTGCTCATTATTGGATTCAGATTCCTATCAAGACGTGGAATGTACTATACAATATTTGCAGTAATCATGATGTCAGTGTTCCTGGGAATTACGGAACCATGGGTCGTGCAGACAAACGAAGTGATGCTCAATGTCATATTCGGTGGTCTATTCCTTGGACTGGGCAATGGACTTGTCATCCGAATCGGGGCAACAACAGCAGGGTCGGCGATACTTGGCAGGATTGCCAATAAATATCTCGATGTAAAAATATCGAATGCCGTATTGGTATTCGACCTCATGGTCATTACACTCGGTCTGACGGTACTGACAATTGAACAGGTGCTGCTCACCGTTGTAGCCATGTATATCAATGTGAAAGTCATGGACTTTATGATAGAAGGTATGAATCCGAAGAAGGCGATCACGATTATTTCACAGCACCCGGAAGTGCTGGGCAAACTGATCAACAGTGAAATCGGACGCGGTGTAACCATGATGAACGGTAAAGGATTCTATTCCAGGGAAGAGAATGATATTCTCTATGTCGTCATCAATAAATCCAAATTGACCAGGCTTAAACGCCTGATCCAAAAGTACGATGAAGATGCCTTTGTCGTCGTCAACGATGTGAACAGCGTACTTGGCAGTTCATTTGTATAGAATATAGATGAAAACAGGGTGCAGAATCTCGGAGAAGAGAAGCTGCACCCTGTTTTTTTATTTTTCATATGCTTTCTAGAACGGCCCCCACTGCATCAGATGGGCGATTACAAGGGCGACTGCCCCGATGCCGTATGCGATGAGAAGGAACGGCCAGATAAATTTGAGCCAGTCCGTATATTGAACTTTGGCGATGACGAGTGCTGCCATGAAATACCCTGAAGTCGGATAGAATATGTTCGAGAACCCATCACCCAGCTGAAAGGCAAGCACCGCATTCTGTCTGGTCATTTCCGTGATGTCCACCACCCCGACCATGATCGGCATGGTGGCCGCTGCCTGTCCGCTTCCCGAAGGGATGACGAAGTTGAGCAGGCCCTGGGTGATCATCATCATCACCGGCACAAGGTTCTCAGGGATCGCGGTGATGAGGAGGCTGATTCCATAGACGACCGTATCGAGGATCTGCCCATCCTCAAGCACGATGGAGATTGCCCGGGCGACACCGACGATGAGCGAGCCGAGCAGGATATTCCTGATGCCGTCATTGATGGACTCGGCAATCCTCGATGGTCCCATGCCGGCAATCAGACCGCTGATGATGCCTGCGAACAGGTAGAATCCGGCAAGCTCCGTGAAATACCACCCGTGCACGAGAACGCCGTAGAACATGCCGCCGAATGATAATATGAAGGCCGCTGTAGCGATTTTCGTACGCGTACTGATCTCTTCCTGCGGATCATCATCCGTATCCGTAATGAACTCGGAAGCCGGCACATCGTTCGTCTGGAGCGTCTTCGATGGATCATTCTTCACCTTATTGGCATAGCGCAGCACGAACAGTATGCCGAGGATCAATATCACACTCAGGAGGATCGCCCTGTATCCCATACCGGAATATAAAGGCAGTTCGGCGATCGCCTGTGCCGTCCCCAGGTTTGCCGGGGCCGTCAGTGCGACTGCGAATCCGGTGACGGTTGCTACGAGCGTCGTTGCAGCTGCAGTAATCCTGTCGAAGCCGAGTCTGAGAAACAGCGGCAGCAATGCCGGCAGGAATATCAGCGAAGATTCGATATTCCCCGTGACCGCTACAAAGATGGCAAGCGGCACCATCACTGTCGGGATGATCAGCAGGCCTTTGTTTGAAAATGACTTCGAAAGATAGTTGATGATCAGCCTGATGATGCCGGCATCCTCCACTATCTTGAACAGGGCACCGATTGCCATGATGCCGAAAATGATCTCTATTGTCGCGATGACACCGCGCGGCACGGCTGTCATATATTCCATGAAGCCGACAGGTGTCTGCTCCACACCGCTGTATGTACCCTGTACAATCATGTCCACGCCATCGACCGTTTCACGTTCATAGCTCCCCGCCGGAACAATGTATGTAGCAATCACACCGATGGTGATCAGGGTGAATAGGATGACGTAGATATGCGGCATGACAAACCTATTCTGCTTTGATGACTTCTTCTTTGTCATTGAAATTTTTTCTCCTTTCCCTCAATTGGACTGATGAAAATCATAATTCCCGATAATTTTCATAATATTCTATACATAACAAGCTACTACAGCTCCGGGATAATGTAAATGTGCGTTCCATAAGTAATCGTGTCTTTTGTAACCATTCATCATTTTTTCAAGACCCCAACATGAAACATCCCCCTGCCGATCGACAGAGGGAAGCTCAGCATCTCTATTCAGTTTTATCGTAGATTTGCTGTTCATGGACTGGGAAACCCTATATCTCGATGTCCCAGTTCTCCTGTTCTTCCTTACGCATATTTTCTGCAGTGTCCTCAGGATATGCGGTACGGAACTTGTGGTGGTCCTTCGGAATGACTTCGACCATCTTATCGATCATCATCTGGGGATCATTCTGCTGGTCGAGTCCCTGTTCACTTTCTTTGAGGTTTTCGACGGAAGTATGATGCTTGTCCGGATCGAACCATTCCCACTTCTCTTCCACGGCGCGATCATTGAATCCGGTATCGAATGGCCCCGGGTTGATTGTCGCAACCTGCACATTGAATTCCTCCAGCTCCTGCCTCAGCGACTTGGCGATGGCTTCGATGGCATGCTTGGAGGATGCATAGAGCCCCTTATAGGCGGAAGCCATCGTTCCGGCCATGGATGACATGAAGACGATCTTGCCCTGCCGCTTTTCGACGAAGTGCTCTGCTGCGATGCGCGCAGTCTCGAGTGTGCTGAACACGTTGACTTCGAACAGCTGTCTCAATGCCGACATCGGCACTTCCCAAATCGGGCCGCCTTCATTGACCGCAGCATTGGCGACGAATACATCATAGTCATAGTGTTTCATACGCTCCCGGTCATCCGCATTCGTGATGTCCATCTTCAGAATCTCAAGATCCACACCTGCCTTTTCTGCCGCTTCCTTCAGTCCAGTAATCTGAGGGTGGTTCTCTACAGCGGCAATGACCTTATGCCCTTCTTTTGCGAGCCCGAGTGCCGCTCCCTTGCCGAGTCCGGAACCGGCGCCTGTAATCATGATGGTTTTAGCCATTTGTAATTGCCTCCTTGAATGCTTTGTTAATGATGGTTTTGTTTTTCCCTCTTCGCATCATCTTAAACGCGTCCTGTGGTACAGGAGAAATTTCAGAACCTCCTTTGACAATCCTTCACACCAGTAATATCCTTATACTAATCAAAATTCATCAGCATATTTTACACAATCTGATGGTATACATCACAGAAATGAGGGAAAGCAATGCTGTCACTTCTCGGTACTGCCGTGAATGCGCTGGCGATTATTGTCGGCAGTTTCATCGGCCTGTTCTGGCGCAACATCAATGAGGACATGAAGACCACCATCATTCAGGGGCTCTCGATTACAGTCATCGTCCTCGGCATCGACATGGCTCTGGAAAGCAACCAGATCATCATCGTCGTGGTCAGCATCGCGCTCGGTGCAATGCTCGGAGAGAGATGGCGCATCGAGGAGCGGATGAACCGCTTCGGCATATGGCTCGAGACGAAGACGGGTGCGCAGGAAGGCGGTGTGGCGGCTGCCTTTGTCACGGCAACGCTCGTCTATGTGGTCGGTGCCGTCGGCATCGTCGGCGCACTGGACAGCGGCCTTCGGGGCGATCACACGGTGCTCTTCACAAAGTCACTGATCGATGGCATCATGTCCATCTTCCTGACTTCGGCACTCGGCATCGGCATCATCTTCTCCGCCGTCCCGGTCTTCCTGTTCCAGGGGTCCATCACACTCTTCGCCGCCCAGATCGACCGCTTCATCCCGCCGGAGCTGATGGATCAGTTCATCATCGAAATAACCGGGGCAGGCGGTGTCATGATCATCGCAATCGGCCTCAGGCTCCTCGGCATCCTGAACATCCGGGTTGCGAACCTGCTTCCGGCGATACCGATCATCATGCTGATTGTAGCCGTCGTGTACTACTGGACACCCGCCATCTGATCATCAGCACCTTACATACTTTCTTTTGAAGCCGATCCGATCCTTCTCGACCTGCTTCTGGATGTTCCCGTAGGCATCCAGTATGGCGGGTTTTTTATTTTCCCTTTTGGCTTCCACCGTCCCTACTCTTCTGGCGGTTTCAACCGCTTTGTCATGCAGTGGCACAAATGACGTCGCGACGGTATAGATGAAGTTATTCATGGAAGCTTTCGCCCGTTCGGTTACATCATGGATTTCCTCCTCCACCCTATCGAGCATCCCGGATATCTTGTCGATTTCGAACGTCTCGTCCTTCCGGCTGCCGAGCAGCCAGCAGTAGCAGCTCCATCCGGCAGACATCTTCATCTCCTCCCCACTGTCGATCCATTTATCGGCCACTTCCTGGGCGATATCCGACTCCGACAGGGTGACGGAGACGATATTGTCGGAGATCATATAGAAGTAGGCACCATCGATCCACCGCTCGTAGTCCGCTTCCGTCATGGCTTTCGGATCCGCGATGATGCCCGCGAAATACATGGCATCATAGTTGCCTGTCGCATACAACGCCTCAGCAAGCGCCTGATCGATTTTTATTTTCTTCGACATCGGTTTCATGGCCCCTGTCGCGACACCGAAAACCGGCTCTTTGGCACCGCTCGACATATACCTCGTTTTCATCCGTTCCTTCCCCAGACCTTCAAGCTCCTGCATGACTGTATCGAAATCCATGTTCACACTCCCTTTCTTATATGTATCAATTGTACCATCATCCAATTTAAAATATTACCATTTAAACGAACATATGTTCGTGTTATAATAGGAATACGTTCAGGTGACATGAAAAATATAGGGATGCAAAGACGGACAGCCTCCCAAGTCCGTGCACCCTACACCATTGGAGGTTAGGCCATGTTTTATAATCTGATATATTTTAACGAAAACCTCTATGACACATACTATACATTCGCCACTGCCGGCCAGGCGGTGCAGTTCAATGAAATCGAATCCCAGACGGACAAGGGGGGCCAATTGGGATTCAATGATACGCATGTCGGTCTTGGAAAATCTTCTGTCATAAAGGGGGAAATCATCAATAACGCCGCATCTAAGCTCATCAGTCTGGAACGGAGCCTCGTGGACAACGACTTTTTTGTGGATTTCGAGGAGGAGGCACCTTTCAGGCACATCGAAGACTTGAGCCGCCGGATGATCTTCAGAGCCACTGTCCCGCTTAGGATCCATGAATCTTTTGACATGTATGAAATGACCAAGCTGATGAAGGTCGAGCTGGAAGAGGCTGGATTCATGGGCAAGAAGTCGGATCAGGTCGAGCTGTTCAACATGGTATTCGATTTCGATAAGATCAAACTGCCCGTCTATAATGATGACATGGACACGGTCATCTTCAGTAAACTCCATAAGGACTGCCTGTTGATCGAGGAAAACGAGCTCGAGGAGCTGGAGGAGGACAACATCATCCTCGCCAAGGTGAAGAGAACGCATGAAAAGCAGTTCACACTATTCGATCCACTGAAGGACTTCATCACAATCAACGCGAGCACGCGGAAAGAAATGGAGAAAAAACTCTCTTCACATGGGATGCTGGCACCAATCGAGATGCACACGGATGGGATAGAGGTGGAAATCATCGCCATCTACAGCTAGCACAAAAAATACCGGCTCAGAATTTCTGAGCCGGTTCTTTAATAAGTCACTCTATATTATATTCTGTCATCTCTTCTTGGATCGTCTGTCAATCCGTCCTTCAGTGTCTCATCTTCATCTCTCAGGCCATCTCTTCCAGCACGACCTGTCGTACGGCCTGCAGTTTCTTCGTCGATGTCCACATCTTCACGGCGGACATCTTCTGAAACATGTTCAGTGTCTCTTACTTTGTCCTTCTTGACGACGACTTCTTCGGAAACGACGTCTTCTTTGTCTACATTGACGCGTTCTTCATTGACAGGCACTCTGATGGATTCATTATCATCAGTAAGATCCCTGTCGCCTGCCGGCCTATTGTCATCAACCGGGCGCCGTTCAACTGTGACTTCCTCACGTTCTACCGGGACATCGAATTCCTGACGCTCTGTTTCTGTATGCTTGTCGATGTTGACTTCGCCGGTCTTGACGTTTTCCTTGTCGACGTTCACCCGCTCTTCATGAAGTTTGAGTGACTCTTCGTCGGAAGTGACATCTCTGTCAGCAAGGTTCCTGTCAGTGAGGTCCCTCTCATCACGTTCCGCATATGCACCTGCGGTACCAGTTGCTGCAGGACCGCCTGCAACACCTGTGCCCTGTCCTTCTACTGTTGCTGTGCCGTCAACATAAAGAAGAATCTTGTCTGCATCAAGTGCTTCCCTGTATTCCTGCTCTTCTGCAGCTGTCAGATTCATGTCGTTGACTGCCTGTTCCTCAGGTGCATCACCTGTGAAGAATGAAACGACTTTGTCCCAGGCACTGCCTTCGGAACTTTTCACTTTGACGCCGGAATAGTCGCCAAACGCGCCACCGGCTTCAAGGTCACGATTGGATACGATTGTTATCTGATTTTCTTCTACGCCTTCGGTCTTCAGCTGATCGATTCTGCTAATGGCTTCCTGTTCAGTGTTAAATGTTTCGATCTTACGCATGATTATCCCTCCGTAGTTCATTTGTTTTATTTTAGTAATTACCGTTTCGATTGATTGACCATGTCAGTAACATGCCTCAAATCACGGTCAATAATTGGATACCCGTCCATGGTTTTATTAAACATGACAGCAATTATGGAAAGTTTGTGTCGGCGAGTGTAATCGCTTGCACATCGAAGGATAAGGAATAAAATGGAAGTATGTAATCCAATTATTTTAAGGGGAGATATGAATGGCAAAACTGGAAGGTAAGGTTGCGATTGTTACAGGGGCAGCATCAGGAATGGGCAGATCGATCGCGAAACTCTATGCACAGGAAGGCGCGAAAGTGATTGTCGCCGACTACAATGCAGACGGGGCGGAAGCGGTCACGAAGGAAATTGCTGATGATGGCGGTACTGCAAAGTCGGTCAGTGTCAATGTATCGGATAAGGATCAGGTAGAGAATATGATTGAAACGTCAATCAGTGAATACGGAGAGCTGGATATCCTCGTCAACAATGCAGGCATCATGGACGGCTTCGAGCCGGTCGGGGAAATCACTGACGAGAAGTGGGATCAGATTTTCGACGTCAACACGAAAGGTGTCATGCGTGCAATGCGCAAGGCGGTGAACTATTGGATGGAGAACGAGAAGGAAGGCGTCATCGTCAATACCATCTCCACAGGTGGACTGAATGGTGCACATGCGGGTGTGGCATATGGTGCATCCAAGCATGCGGTTGTTGCACTCACGAAAAACACCGGCTTCATGTATGCGAAGAACGGCATCCGCGTCAACGGCATTGCACCAGGTGCAATCGAGACGAATATCGGCTCCAGCATGAATGACGTCAGCGACTTCGGCATGCAGCGTGCGGGCATGACACACGGCCTCTCACCACGCACTGGTCAGCCGGATGAAGTCGCAGAAGCGGCACTGTTCCTCGGGTCAGAAGCTTCAAGTTTCGTGAACGGCACCGTGCTTACAGTCGATGGCGGCTGGACAGCCGGATTCTAATAATATATAGGAAGCTTCCACCTTATTTTTAATATTTATATCACTCCCCGCCTGGTTCCAGGCGGGGATCATCTATTTACTGAGTTTAGCCTGACAACCCCCGAGGTAGAATATAAACATATGGCATATAATTCATAGGAGGGATTGAAATGGCAGATAACCGCGGAAACTATTTCGAGGAAAGAGAAGGCACAGATGATGCCCGTTTCCATGTAGTCCCGGGCGATGACAAGAAGTGGGCCGTGAAGGAAGAAGGAAAGGACGACCCGGTCTTTACGTCAGATGATAAGAATGAGGCTGTGAACGAAGCCAAGAAGCAGGCAGAAGAGGCCAAAACCAAAGCCATCATCCATGATGATGATGGAAAGATCGAAGACCAGATCGAATATGACCAATAGGCAAGCGATAAAGACTCCCCATCTGAATCAGGTGGGGAGTCTCCTGTGTGTCATGCGATATTTATGTTCTCACTTCTTGCCCTTTTTATAGTCTTTGTTGAAAAAATCGTACTTGAGTATGTCATTGAATACTGCTCTGATCAGAAATACCGGTCCCAGAATGATAATTGCAACAGCGACTACCGGCATTGTCTGAAACCATTCCATAAAGAAGGTTCTCACAGCGATAAATGACAGAACCACCCATATAAGCCCGAGAAGCAAAGAGGTCTTATTCATTTCAGGCATGTCCTCTCCTCCTGACAATTACTTTTCATCTTTCTTATAGTCCTTATTGAAATAGTCGTACTTCATAATACAATCAAAAATCAATTTAATGGCCACTGTACCTCCGGCTATGAGGATTACAGGTAGGACAGTTGGCATTGATTGCGTCCAGTCCAGAAAAATCGTATGCAGCAGAATGTACGATACGATAATCCAGACGAAACCGACCAGTATTGAAGTCGCATTCATTTCATTCATGCTCCTCCCCTCCCCTAAGTCCCTTAACCAAAGTCTAACATATGAAACATTCGTCATAATCCGCTATCCTTACCTGCCGTCTCAAATTCTGTTAGAATGGATTATTATATGATATCTACATTGAAAAGGACTGAAGGTGTACATTATGACAGACACAGGACTGGTGCTTGAAGGCGGCGGCATGCGAGGCCTCTATACCGCCGGTGTGCTGGAATACTTCATGAGCCAGGAACTTTATTTCCCATATGTCATCGGTGTTTCTGCAGGTGCCTGCATGGGTGCTTCATACCTTGCAAGACAACGTGACCGCAACCGGCGGGTCAATCTGGACTTTGTTGAAGACAAGCGCTACATCTCCCTCTCCAACTACATCCGGAAACGTGAACTTTTTGGCATGGATTTCATTTTCGATGAGATTCCGAACAGTCTCGTCCCATTCGATACCGATACACTGCTTGAAAATCCAGAGGAGTTCGTCATCGTCACAACCGACTGTGACACAGGCAAACCGGTCTATTTCAAGAAACAGGACTACGATGCGGAGTCCCTTCCGACACTGCTGAGGGCCTCAAGTTCACTTCCATTTGTGGCTTCCAGTGTCCGGCACAACGATCGACACTTGCTCGATGGGGGCATCTCCGACCCTATTCCGATCAGAAAAGCGGAGAGCGACGGCTTCCGAAAAAACGTCGTCATCCTCACCAAGCCCCGCGGCTACTTCAAGAAACCGAGCCGGATGCCGAAGATCATCAAATACAGGGACCACCCCATCATCAATGACAAGCTCGGTGTCCGCTACAGGCACTACAATGAAACACTCTATGACATCTCCAAGCGGGAGCATGACGGCAATGCATTCGTCATCAGCCCGAGCAGGCGCCTCAAGGTCGGCCGGACCGAACGCAAGAGGGAACGGCTCGAGACACTTTATGAACTCGGCTGGAATGATGCCAAGGCACAGTTTGAAGCGTTGCAGGAATTTCTCGGACAGACGGCTGAGCAGCCGATGACAGGTTCACGAGGATAAATAGTACAGGGAGCTGGAAATCCAGCTCCCTTTCTTCATAGTTTGATATTCTTCATTTCAGCAATCACCCGGCATGTCGTCTCAATGCCGCTGTAGAAATGCTCCACCACCAGGTTCTCATTCGGCGAATGGTTGGCCTCGTCTACATTGGCATATGGGACGATGACCGATGGTGTGCCGAGCACTTTCGTCCATACGGCGTCCGGCAGGCTGCCGCCGAGACTCGGTTGGATGAACGCTTCCTTCCCGAATGACGCTTCGGCAGCTTTCCGGATGGGTTCGATGAACGGCAGATCGGCGGATGATCTGGAAGGAGACATCTGGCCGAGCTTCTTCACTATGATATCCGGTGCATGTTTGGCCACATGATCTCGGATAAGTTCAAAAATGATATCCGGATCCTGGTCCATGACGAGACGCATATCAATTTTCACTTTGGCATCCTGGGGAATGATCGTCTTCGCCCCTTCCCCGCCGTAGCCGCTGGTAAAACCCGAGATGTTGAAGGTCGGCTCGAAGCATAACTTCCTATAGTACTCCGCTTTCGTCAGTTCGATGCCCTCGTGGCCGACATTCCTCCTTACTTCATCCAGATCGAACGGCAGACTTTCAATCAGCTCCAATTCCCGTGCAGTCGGTGCTTTCACAGTGTCATAGAATCCTTCGATCAGCACCTGCCCATCCGCATCACGCATCGTACGGAGGAGGTCCATCAGTTTCCAGGCCGGATTCGGCACAATGTTCCCTTTATTCCCGGAATGGTTGTCGAAGGCCGCTTCACGCGCTTCCAGCTCCACATACAGCATCCCCCGGACACCGAGGAGTACGTACGGATGGCCTTCCGGCAGCATCGGACCGTCGGAAGTGTAGACAAGATCCGCTTCGAACTTTCCTCTGTTTTGTGCCACGAATGTATCGAGGTTCACACTGCCGATCTCCTCCTCGCCTTCGATCAGGAACTTCACATTCACCGGCAGCTCACCTTCCGCTTCAAGGTAGGTCCGGATGGCCAGAATCTGGGCCATGATCTGACCCTTGTTGTCCCCGGCACCGCGGGCATATATCTTGCCGTCACGAATCGTCGGCTCAAAAGGTGGACTGTGCCATTCCTCGAGCGGATCCGGCGGCTGGACGTCATAGTGTCCATAGATCAGTATCGTCGGCGCATCATCCGACACAAAATATTCCCCATAGACGACCGGATGGATTTCCGTCTCCATCAGCTCCACATGCTGCATGCCGGCATCTTTTAGCTTCTCCATCATCAGTTCCGCACACTCCCTGATGCCTACGTTCTGTGCACTGATGCTCTTCTGCTTCAACACCTCGAACAGTTCATCCAGATAACTTTCCTTGTTTGCATTGATGACATTTCTGAAATCCATGTCTCTCCCCCTCATTTATGATATGTAACACCCCAAAACAGCCTGTACTGGCAGAAGAAAAAGGAGCCATTATTTTCTTTATGCATTGTAAAAAATACCGTTCAAGAAAATACGGCTCCTCTCCATTCTACATCGCCATCCCGAATATTGTAAGAATCAGGGCAATCCACAGCACAGCCGCCAGCACCAGGAAAAAGATGCTCCACTTCGACACCCTGCCCTGCTCTTTTGATTCCCTGCTCAACTTCTTCATGAAAAGAACGGTGAACAGAAGCAGTACGACTGCACTGAATATCATTCTGATAATCATGGTATCACCTGCCTGCTTTTATTAATCACTCTGGAATCATCTGATTCACTATACTTATTGGGATACCCTCATCAGCAGTAGAATATGTATCCCTGCCCCTCTCCAAATGATGGAATTTTGAGGGGGCATACTTCCATGCACTTTTACATTTGCCAACAGAAAAGGCATGCCCTGTTCAATCCCTGCATCCTCAGCAGGAGAAGCCGTCACTGATGAGGTCATAAGCATAATCAACCATTTCGGACGCTTCGCAAGAAAGCTCGCCTCGATGAAGACAGCTTCGAACCCGAAACGAGCCCTGATGACCACCAGTTGACAACCATACACGAGATATTATACATGGAACGCCTGAGAACCAAATAAAGCAGCAGCCAGCAACTGCGCTCAATCCTCTATCAGATCCTTTCCCGCTTCACGCAGTTTCTGCAGACTCTCGCGCATGTGGTTGAGCATCTCTTCCGAATGGCGCTCCCAAGTCGCCAGTTCCGCCACAACCCTGAGTGGTGCACTGGATCTGTATGAACGGGTCGGATTGCCGGGAAAACGCTTATCCGTAACATTCGGGTCATTTTCAAATGTGTCTGTGGGCTCTACTATATATATTCTTTCCCTGCCCTCACCCTGCGCCAGTTCAGCACCCCACTTTGCAGCATCGAGTGTCGCTGTAAAATAGATATAGTTCGACTTCCTGTCCTGATAGTTGGACTGGAATTGGGGTGCCAGCATTTCACCAAGGGACAATCCTGCTTTTGTACCATGGAAGAACGGGCCTTCGTCCAATACTTTTTCCTTCTCCAACATCGACAACACTCCCAAGAATAGTATTTTCAAGCTGAAGCCAGTATATACCGTTTATCATAGTATGTGCAGTCTATAATTCACTTTTTACATGGTGTATAATAAAGGTGGAAGCGCAGACAGTAAAAGCGAATTAAATATCCACTCGAATAAAAATATTTATATGTCCCATATAAAAAGCACCTGGTCTCGACCTGGTGCTTTTGCACTTAAGCCATGAATATCCAAAACTCCATATCTGCATCGCTCCCCTGGTACAGCCTTTCATTGGTCCTCCTCGAGTCAAGGACTGCAAGAATATATGGAACAGAAAATGCTATCACATAAACTCCATGTGATAGCATTTCATTTTTTTAGCATAAAGTGGAATAATGATAACAAGGATATTAATCACGTTTTAATGATGAGAGGGGTAAAACATGAAATATATTATGGGAGTGATGGTCGCTTTCGCAGCCGTCCTGATGCTCAGTGGAGCCGCTCAAGCCAATGAAATCACCAATATGCACATGGATGTGGAGATCAATTCGGACGGTTCGGTGACGGTGACGGAGACGCGACAGGCCGATATGACTGAAGGAACGGAAAATTATATGGTATTCGACGATGACGATATGGGCGAAGTCGAAGTCACCGATTTCTCGGTCGAAGGTTTTACGGAAGAAGAGAACTGGGATATGGACGCGGATCTGGAAGAGAAGGCGGGCCGGTACGGTATGATCGATACTGATGACGGGACCGAGCTCGTCTGGGGGATCGGCGACTACGGCGAACAGACGTATGTCGTGAACTACACGCTGGAGAATGCGGTGCGCAATCTGGAGGACGGCCAGTCATTGTATTGGAACTTCGATACATTCACCGAACTGCCGACGGATAATTTCATAATGGATGTGACGTCCGATGTCCCGCTCAATGATGAAGATATCCGCTTCTGGGGATTCGGCTTTGAAGGGGACATCGTTGCGGTGGATGACGGCATCCGCTGGACCGCCGGGGAGACGTTGACGAGCAGCAATGATGTCGTGCTGCTGATGCACTTCCCTGAAGGGACCTTCAATACGGACGTAACCGATGACGGGACGCTCGAAGAGGAAGCGGCGGCGGCCATGGACGGCTCGATCTACGATGACGGCAGTCTCAGCGGCGGGACCATCGCCGCGATCGTCGGTGCCTTCGGTGCTGGACTCGCAGCAATCGTCACCTTCTTCATAAAGTATTCCAGGAGACAGAATAAGGGCGGACATGTGGATTCAGCACACTATATCAAACGGAGGAATAAAGGGCGTGAAGCCGAAAGACCGCCTGAAATCGATGATTACGCAGGGCTCTCCTATGTTTTCAACCATCTGCAAATGAGCTACTTTGAAGATATATTCCAGGCATATTTGATGAAATGGATGGACGAAGGGAGAATCACGATTGAAATCGATCGGAAGGACGGCCAGAAGCTTGATGAAGGAACGCCAAAAATCATCATCCATGACTATCAGAAACTGATGGAAGGGTATTCCTACTCCTTCAAGGAAGTGAGTGAACAACTGGAGGACAATGATCTGGAAGGCAGCTACGAACCGTTGTTATGGAGAATGATGCTCGATACTGCGGACGCTGAAGGTTTCATCGAGGAAAAGGCATTGAGGAAATGGTCGAAGAAGCATGCAAAGGCAGTCGGCACAGTCGCTGATGAAATCGTGGAGTATTCAAAGCGCTGGCTCGAGGAGAATGGCTATTTCAAATTTGGAAAAGATAAGGTCTGGGGAATTACGGTGCCGATAGAGTCACCGACTGAAAAAGGCGAGCGGCTGCTCGACCAGCTCTCCCAGTATAAAAATTATCTGAAAGAGGATTACCGCCGGATTTATGAAGAGGATGACGCCTACAGGACCCATATCATCTGGAGCATGCTCGTCGGCGAAGGCGATGACGTCAGGAAGCACCTGTCCAAACTGACCCCGAATGAGGAGAATCAGACAGCATATCCAGTATTGATACATTACTACTACGGCTCGTATCTTACATCACAAAGCTGGTCGAAAGGCCTCGGCCAGGGCGGATTCAGTTCCGTCAACTCTTCAGCCGCTTCAGGCGGCGGAGGATCGACGGGCATGGGTGGCGGCGCTGGTGCCGGAGGCGGAGGCGGTGGCGGCGCCCGCTAGAAATGACGAAAATAAAAAGCGGCTGGACAGTGTGAAGTAATGTAGGACCGGTGTCAAAGGCGCCCTACTCTGAGAGATTTTGTAAGAGTGATGGGCTGCATCCTGCAGTATGGACGAATCACCTTTTCAGCTTGTCCACATACTGCTTGCCCTCGACGAGCGAGAGGCCGAGGGCTTCCCTGGCCCGCTTGACCGCCTGGATTTCCTTGCCGTCATTAATGAGATGACGCAGTTCATCATTGATCGGATTTTCAGGCATGTCGTACTGCGCTGCAATCTGCTCCAGAATCTGCTGTGTATTCTTCATGCGGCCTTCCAGCCTGTCTATTTTGCTCATCAGTATGAACACCATAAATACCAGAATGGCTAATATGCTCAAAAGCATGGTTTCCATATACTTTCCTCCATTTCCCTGCTTTTTCTTAAAAGTGGAATTGTTGTAACCAGTCTTGACTCCAGTCTATCACTTAACATCCATCATCTTGAAGCAGTTTCCTCTTTTCTTCCAGAAGACGACTGAATTCCATATCCAGTTCTTCTACGGAACCATCAGCCATATCACTCAAGACTTGTGATATTTTATTTTCAATGACCATCAGGTCTTCCTCTTTCCTGTCTTTCTGCCGCACTTCCACATTCTCTTTCAACATTCCATCATTGATGATGTATTCCCGATCCGTCACATTTTCTTTGAATCGTCTGTCATGACTGACGATGATGACCGTATTGGGATAGCTTTCAATCATGGATTCCAATGCTTCGATTGAATGCACATCCAGATAGTTGGTCGGTTCATCCAAAATCAGGATAGCGATATCCATCATCAGTATTTTCACCAGTTGGACTTTTATGCGTTCTCCCCCGCTGATTAGCTTCACAGGCTTATACACCGCATCACGCCGGATATTCAGCCGTCCGAGGACTGTTCTTGCGGTAGTTTCGTCATATATTGCATCAGCCATCACATTTTCCAATATACTCATATTTTCATCCAAGCCTTCCAGGTTCTGATGAAAATATCCGATTTCAAGCTGTCCCTTATACTCGGAAACGACCTGGTTGATGAGCGTTGTCTTACCGCTGCCGTTCGGGCCACTGACTGCCACTTTCTCGCCGTTGCGGATATATAATTTCGGACGCTTTATTAAGGTCCGCTCCCCAATCTTCACATCCTTGTCATATCGTATGATCATCTTATTGCCGTACTTGCGCTTTACACTATTGTGGAAGACGATCTCTTTATCCTCCACTGGTTTCTCCTTTTTTTCCAGATGATCGAGCCGCGATTCCATCGCCTTCGAAGTACTGTGCAATTTCTTCTGCAGCTTATTGAAATAGGGGCTTGAGCCACTGTCCCCATGATCCACTCCGCCAGCTACATTCGACCTCGATGCCTGGTCTTTTTTGCGCGCAATCTTATTCTCCAGCGCTTTCTTTTCATTCAGATACTGACGGTATTCTTCCTGCTGGCGTTTCACTTTCTCCTCTTCGATTTCCTTGAATTTTGTATAGTTGCCCGGATATTTGTAAAGTGCCTTCTGCTCGATGGACCATATTTCCTGAGCGACCTGGTCCAGAAAATGCCGGTCATGCGAAATGATGACCACAATCCCATCATATCTTTTCAGCTTGCCTGTCAGCCGTTTTATATTATTTTCATCCAGGTGTGTGGTGGGTTCATCCAACAGGAATATCCGACTGCGCTGTGCAAAGCCTTCCAGCAAATAGGTCTTTGTCGTTTCTCCACCGCTCTTCGTCTCATCCGTTTCCTTGATTTGTGGAATATAATTCACATCATCATGAGTTTCCAAAATATAATGGAACAATGTCGTCTTTCCAGATCCGTTGCGTCCGACCAGTCCGATTATTTTCCGTCTTGCCACCCTGATCCGGTCCACGTGCAGTAATTCCTCTCCATTAACTTCCAATGTCAGATCATTGATTTCCAACATAAAAAAACACCTCTATTCCTGTCGGAATAAGGTGATATACCAAAAGATGGGTGTACTAAATAGACATACCTGTCCACTTCATCCGATATAATCCTTATCCCAACATAAATTTGCCATCACTGAATAAGCCATGATGCATTATGCTGTCGGTTAGAATAAGAATTATTTTTTCATCGGCCTAAAGTTCACCCCTTAGAATTGTTACCATAATTCTATCATTACAGCCGATTATAAACAACCGACCCCATTCTGCCGAACATAGTTTGAGTGCGTTCCAATCCAATGTCACGTCATCGATTTATTGATGGGCACTTCCTGGATGAACCAATACTTTTCCCACTGTTCGCTTCTCGTACCATCATTTGAGATTACTTGAAAAAATTTTGGGGAAGATACTACATGAACGAAAAAAATTTGGAAGGTGACATGATGAGACATAGAAAATGGTGGGAAGACGCAATCATCTACCAGATCTATCCAAGAAGTTTCAAGGATACGGATGGAGACGGGATTGGAGACATCAACGGCATATTGGAAAAATTGGACTATATTGAATCACTGGGTGTGAATACGGTCTGGATCAATCCGATGATCCTGTCCAACCAGGAAGACAATGGGTATGATGTCATCAGCTACACGAAAGTTGATCCCCTCTTCGGCTCTGAAGCGGATGGAGAACGGCTGATCAGGGCACTGAAGGACAGAGGCATGAGAATCATATTCGATTTCCCCCTGAACCACACATCCGACCAGCACCCCTGGTTCCAGGAAGCGCTGAAAGGTCCGGAGAACCCCTACCGCGACTATTATATATGGGCAAATGGCAAGGACAACCGTCCATATCCGAATAATTGGACAGCGGCTTTCGGTGGTTCCGCCTGGAGCAAGGAGCTCAATGGAGATCAGTACTACCTGCATCTCTTTAAGCAGTCCATGCCGGATGTGAACTGGGATCATCCGCCTTTGAGGGAAGAGATGGCAGAAGTATTGAAATATTGGATTGGAAAAGGAATCGATGGCTTCCGGCTGGACGCGTTCATCTATATCGATGTCGACAAGGATTTTCCGGAACATCCTGATGGAACAGGTCCGGGACAGGACCTCAATGAGAATGGCGAAAAGATTCCGGATCATTTGAGTGAAATGAACCGTTCAATTAAAGATGCCGGAGAAGATGTCTTTCTTGTCGGAGAGGCTACGAGTGCAGATGCCGAACTGACACAGTGGTACACAGACCCGGAAAACAACATGGTGGATAAAATCATCACGATGCAGTACTTTCCGGAGAAGGAGGATGAGAAGGACGATGCTGTACCGGGAGGAAAACAGCACGCACCGTTGGATCTGAAGGCATTCAAGGAAGTGCAGAAGACATTCCAGGAGCAGGAAGGCGAGGCCGGCGGACCGGTCCTTTTCTGGACGAACCATGATATGCCGCGCTCACCTCATAAATATGGTAGCGCATCTCCGGAACACCGTGATAATACGGCCAAGATGATGGCTGTGCTGCTGTATCTGCAGAAAGGGATACCCATCATCTATAACGGAGAAGAGATCGGCATGAAAAACACCGCCTTTGATGACCCGGGCAACATACCGGATGCCGGGGTGATGGATTTCTACCAGGAAGCGGAAAAAGTCGGATGGGACCACAATAAGATCATGGGTCATCTGAATCTTACCGCCCGGGATGTCGGCCGGGGCATCATGCAGTGGGAAGATAGTGAAAAAGTCGGATTCACAGACGGGCGCCCGTGGGCACTGTATAACCGTGAAACCAAATATAATGTGGAAGACCAGGAGAAGGATGAAAACAGCATCCTCCACTTCTATAGGAAACTGATCGAATTGAAGAAAACGCAACTGTTCCAGGAAGGCGCCTATGAAATGCTGGAGACGAAGGACACACTCTATGCCTACAGAAGGACTTTGGACGATAAAGAGGCACTGGTCTGCTGCAACTTTTCAGAAGAAGAGGATACGATCGAAATCGCAGAGGAATGGACATCGGATCACATTGTCCTTGAAAATGACGGCAACAGCCTGGAAGGCGGAAGGCTGCACCTCTCTCCATATGGAGCCGCCGTATTTGTTAAAGATGAATAAATCAAACGAGACAGTTCTCCTTTTATAGGGGGACTGTCTTTTCATTTACGCATTTCAGTATATGCCATTCAAGAATTTTATCATTAAGCTGGCAGTAGGATTGCACTTCCATCAACCTTATCCTAGCTAATTTGATGCAGGATCCTTCTGTGATAACTTATATGGTATACGAATATGTGAAGGTTGATCTCTTCCTATAGTGGCTATCAGAATAAGAAGAAAAGATCTATATTCTATATTGTGAAGGAGACAGGACATTATGGAGATTACTATAAAACGGTGCACTGGACTACTTGATGCCCTTACACCCATCAGTCTGGAATTCAATGGTGAGATGGTAGCCTCCCTTTCAGGCTTCCAGGAAAAAATTGTACCAATCCCTGGAGAAGAAGGACAATTGAAATATGTCCAATTCATGAATCGGAGTGACCAGGTTCATGTAAAACATGGGGATGTCATTACACTCAGAAGGACCACTTTGAGCAAGATATCAAACATGCTTTTTGTCATCACGCTTCTTTATTTCCTTTCAGCCAATATTTATATCATGTTTACTGGTACGCCTTATGATAATGAGTGGTCAGGGATACTGGGGTTACTGCTATTTATTGCTGTCATTATCTTAGGAGCAACTTCCCTATTCTTCAATACCTATAGACTGGTTGTAGAATAAACTATAGCCGGCGGAAACAGGGAAAGGCACTGTCTCATCATTAAGGGAAGTAAAATCATGAACAAAAACTGTTTTAGCTAATGTTGGCGAAGGAAACTATATTAAGATAAACCGTATCATTTATGATAAATTTCATTCCTGATGATCTTATTCACGCTTGTACTTGAATAATTGTCCTGTACTTAAATCCCCAACAAAGGCAACATCAACTTCTTCATATACTTCATCTATTTCGCCATAATTGATGTGCGTCAATTTTTATTTTCCTCCTCTGCCCTATAATAGTAATTGAGATAAGGAAACACTATTAAGGAGAGGAAGAATATCATGAAAACGAATCTTAAGACAGAAACATTCACCTGCCCAAGCTGCATCAAGAAGATCGAGGGGACGTTGAATAAAAGTGAAGGCGTAGACACAGCGAAGGTACTGTTCAACTCCAGCAAGGTCAAAGTAGAACACGACGAGAACAAGATCAGCCCTGATGAAATCAAAGGACTCATCGAAAAACTCGGCTATGAAGTCGAAAGTGTCAAATCCAGCTAGGAACGAACGTCAGAAACCGGACTCATGTCCGGTTTTTTTGTTTCCCTATGTTTATTCCATCTGTCTAGAACACGCAGAAGAGTGCTGTCTGCCGGGATCCCGGCAGACAGCACTCTGATATATATCTTTTAAACAAAATCAAACACTCTCTTGAAAAAGCAAAATAACTGTTTCCTACTTACCTAAGGCCATTTTTTGGTTCATATATATAGGAGAGACTCTATCGCAAATATGTACATGAAACAGCCCTAGACATCTATTATGCATAATTCATAGACTTTCATAATTATAATTTCGATTTCACTTCGGCCTAGAGACTCTATAGCTTGGAAGAGCAAGGGAAGTCTTGACCACTCCTCTATTAAGCTAGTTATAATTATATGAAAATTAATCCCAATATTTTCTAAAATTAGAGTATACTATATGTAACTATATACACAATATGAAAGTAGGTTATGGTATTGAAGAGACTCTTGATGTTATTGATGATGTCCCTGTTCCTTGTTGCGTGTGGAAATGAAGAATCAACCTCGGAAGATGTGAGCGATGCCAGTGCCAGTGAGACTGCTGAAGAAACAGCTAAACTTGAAGAGGAAAACGAAGAACTCAAGCGCAAAAAATTGGAAAAAGAGAATGAAGAGTTGCGTAAAGATCTTGAAGAACAGAAAGAAGCGGAGGATGAAGAAAACGATAAGGAAGATGAATCAGACTCCTCCAAAGATGCACAAGAATCTGCAACAGCTTCAAAAGATTCAGATGACAATGCTTCGTTAAGTGAAAATAGAACAGCCCTTGATTTCGATATCAATTCCTCCGAGGTAAAATCCCAACTACTCGGAACCACTACTGGTAATGCAGATGGTACTTTTGCACAAGATGCAATTACTCCAGGAATGTCACAAACAGAAGTGGAAGAAAAATATGGCCCTTACGATTTTACACTCTATACTAGCGGTGCTTCTCCTGCATTCTATGGAAACCTGGCAGTAGTATATGAGCACCGTGTCCCATTCGGCCCAGGGAATGACGGTTCTGATAATACAATTGATCCAGATTATAACTACGTAGATTCTGTTTACTATTATGCAGGCGTTCCAGAAAGTGATTTGTATAAAGCATTAGGGGAACCAGAAAGTTATGATGATGGGTCTAAAACACATAACGGACTTCCATACTATAATTATGAAGGAGAGGGCGATGATGGCCGATATTATATTACAGGAGCTACCACTATTGGTACGCCCAACGGTCAAGTAATAGGTACAATTAAACGCAGTCTATTTGAAGAAAATCCTAATATCGAGGCTGAAGAATCTGAAGAGATCAGTGCTGATGATTTCAAGATGTATGAAGGCCTCATCAACGAGTACCTATATCGGTTAGCTGCCTACTACAATTACACTTTAAACGATGATGAAGATGATATTTTTTATTATCTCAAAGAAGGAACTCCAGCTTACGATAAAATCATCTCAAATAAATCCAGTGGGGATTATAAAAATCATACGACCTATGAGGTCACTTTAAATGATGTCACTGATCTAGGTAATGGGACAGTAGAGTTAGACGCCTCTAGAGTTTACTCACATGCCAGTTCAAACGGCAAAAGAGTTTCAAACGTAAATTACATTATGAGCAAAGAAACCTTTGCAATTATTGACTACACACAAGTAAGTGATACTAGCTATTAAGCGTACGGGTCAGAGCAAGATCAGCCCTGATGAAATCAGAGAACTTATCGAAAAACTTGGCTACGAAGTCGAGAGCGTCAAATCCAGCTAGGAATGAACGCCAGAAACCGGACCTCCCGCCCGGTTTCTTTTTGTTTCCATGATTTTATTTTGACTACCCAGAGAATGCAGAAGAGCGCTGTCTCCCGAAATTCCGGAGCAGCACTCTTAATTTTTCTATTTTAACTGTAGCGTTCCTGCAGTTTCTTTTCCTTCGGTGCATGTTCCCTGATCCTCCTGAGCCGCATTGCGTTCAGGATGACGAGCAGGATGCTCACTTCGTGGATCAGCATGCCGCTGGCGAGGTGGATGTAGCCGTAAAGTACACCACCGAGCAGCAGGGCGACGGTGAGCAGTGCAATGGCTGTGTTCTGCAGTATGACCTTATAAGTCATCCTGGATATCGTGAACCCGTGTGCCAGCTGTTCCATCCTCGAGCCCATGAGCACCACGTCTGCCGTCTCCATTGCGATGTCCGTTCCGCCATGTCCCATGGCGATGCCGACGTCTGCGAATGCGAGTGCGGGTGCATCGTTGATGCCGTCGCCGACCATCATCACCTTGCGGCCGCGCTCCTTCTCATCTTCGATATACTTCATTTTGTCGTCAGGCATGAGTTCGGCGCGGAAGCCGTCCAGTCCGAGGATGTCGCTGACCTTCTTCGCCGAGTGGTAGTTGTCCCCCGTCAGCATGACAAGCGAACCGACACCTTTATCCCGCAGTGTCTGGATGGCAGTGAAGGCATCCTGTCTGATCTTGTCCATGATGGAGACGATGCCGACGATCCGGTCGTCCCGTGCGACGAATATTGCGGTGTTGCCTGCCTTCTGCTGCTCGATATACTTTGCTTCAGTATCCGTATCAAGCTCAATATTGTAGTCCTCCATCAGTTTTTTGTTGCCGATGATATACTTCGCGCCTTCGAATATGCCGCTGACGCCTTTGCCTTTGATGACTTCCGCGTCTTCGACTGTATCCTTGGCCACAACAATGGATTTCGATTTCGCTTCCTTGACGATGGTCTGTCCAAGGTGATGCTCACTGACCATCTCGACATTTGCGACCTGTTTCAGGAAGTTCTCTTCATCTGTACTATCGAATATCGTGATGTCTGTTACAGTCGGGCTGCCTTCCGTCAATGTTCCCGTCTTGTCAAAGATGACCGTGTCGACCTTCGCAAAGTTGTCGATGACCTCTCCACCCTTGATGAGAGCACCGTTTTTCGCGCCATTGCCGATGCCTGCCACATATGCGACCGGTGCACCGATGATCAGTGCGCCCGGGCATGCGATGACGAGGAACGTGATGGCGAGATGCAGGTTCCGTGTAAGGAAATAGACGATGATTGCGAGTGCGACGATCGATGGTGTGTAGTACTGTGCGAACGTGTTGAGGAACTTCTCTGTGCCGCTCTTCCGTTCCTGCGCATCCTCCACCAGTTCGATGATCTTGGAGAAGGTCGTATCCTCCCCGACTTTCGTTGCTGTCAGTTCAATATAGCCGCTGTCCAGCACGCTGCCGCTGAAGACGTCCGCTTCCTCAGTCTTGAACCGCAGGTTGGATTCCCCTGTGATGGCGGCTTCGTTGATGTGGGCCTGGCCGCTCAGGATCGTGCCATCGACCGGCACTTTGCCGCCCGGCCTCACGATGACATGGTCGCCCGCTTCCACTTCGTCCACATCCAGTTCCATCTCTTCGTCATCCCGTATGACCGTTGCCGTTGCCGGTGCCATATCCACGAGGGACTGGATGGAACTCCGCGTCTTATTCAGTGTCCGCTTCTCGAGGTATGCCCCGAACAGGAACAGGAATGTGACAATGGCTGCTTCCGTGTATTCCTGGATGAACATCGCCCCGATGACTGCGATGGTGATGAGGAGTTCGATGCTGAAGCTCTTCATTGTCAGTGCCATCCATGCCTTGTTGATGATTGGACCGATTGCGGTGATTGTTGCAACGATGAAAGTGATGTTTGTGACTTCACTGTAGCCAAGTATTCTGGCCAGTATGCCGATTGAGATCAATGCGCCTGAAATGTACATCAATTGATTTAGATGCCTATTGAACCACTTGCTCATAAGTGCCACCTCTTCCTTTATTTTTAAATCCGTGCTTCTTGTTACTTATAATTATAGAGTCAGCACGCGATTTAAAAATTGACGCCGGTCAAGTATTGGAAGCAAGTGAAAGATTATTCGCTCAGACGGGTTACAGCATACATATGAATGAAAAAAAACAGCCATTATATATAATGGCTGACCCTTGAGGTGGAAGCTTCTAATCAGAAGTTCCCTCATTCCCCTCTTCTCCGTTTCCTGCCTGTTCCAGCGCTTCTGCGACCTTATCCTCCTCCACCTTGAAGTCATGATCTTCCGGTGGTCTCGGTTCCCCAGTTTCGGCAATATGCTTGATATTTTCGACCTGGAACTGCCATCCTGTGAAATCCTGGGTCACGGGCCCGAACGCATAAGGCAACCTCTCTTCGAATATGAGCTCTGTATAATAGCCGGAAGACTTCAGCCGCATGTCCACTTCTCCGATATCCCACGTGAATCTGATGTGCTCCGGTTCTTCATGGACCAGCACATCCATCTCCTCATACTTTTCGTCTCCCAGATCGAACAGCAGCTGGTGTTCATCTCCAGTCTTTCTGAAGGACAGCTGTGGGAACCATTGCCTGATGCCTTCTGTCGTCCCGATGTAGTTGAAAATCCGCTCTTTCGTCGCATCGATTTCCGTCCGGATCGTCTGGTAAGCGTTGTTCTCATCTTTTTGATAGAAGATTTCCATATTTCAACCCACTTTCAAATGGTATACTTACACCTTCACCTATACCCTATCAAAAGGATATTAAAGAACTCCATATCACCTTGTTGCCCTACCGTCTGAAGCCGCCTTCACTGTTGATCACCTGTCCTGTAATCCATGCCCCTTCCCTACTGTGGAGGAACAGGAGAAGGTTGGCGACATCGGATGGTGTGCCCCACCGTTTTGCATTGAAGCGGTTTTCAATCTCCCGGTAGAGTTCCGGATCTTCAATGTAGCCCGTATCCGTTGGACCCGGATTCACAGCGTTGACACGGACATCCATCCTGCCCAGAATGTGGGCGGCCTGCACCGCCAGATTGGCAACTGCCGCCTTCGATACTGCATAGGGAATTTCATTTGTCATCGGGCCCATTCCCTGACCGGAGGTGAACAGGGTGATGCACCCTGCAGTGTCTTCGAAGTGCTTCCGGAACGCCTGGATCAGCAGCATGCTCGCAGTGACATTCGTCAGCAGATGGCTGTTGATCTCTTCGAATGTCCAATCTTCCATTTCGCACTCTGTACTGTATGCATGACAGAGGATCATATGGCTGACCGGTTCATACTTCGAGAGTTCAGCAAGCAGCTTTTCCACCCCTTCTTTTGTAGAGAGGTCCGAATCCCTAAGCCTTATGACCTTTTCCATGGGGTTCTTTTCGCCTGCATCCCCATAGCCGATGGCTTCATCATATTTTCCGGATCCATGCGCGTAGACCGCGTATCCCGACTCTGAAAACCTCCGTGCCAATTCGCTTCCGATGCCGCCCGGCCTGCTGACGCCGGTGATCAATATTCTCTTATACATGGACGTTTCCTCCTGTCTGCTAGACTCATCACCATTTATAATTATTAAATCAGCAACAGTTACAGTAGAGCTTATAGAGCCACTATAAGTTATCTCAGGCAGAATATAAATCGTTTTCCTCAACTGTCTAAAAAAGAAAGCCTGACTAATCTCTTCAGATAGTCAGGCTTTACTCATTCTCTTGCCAACCCCAAATTGGCAATGATTTCCCTTTCTTGCATCTCATTTATAGTATCTACTCGCCCGCTGATGAAGAAAGCATCAACCAATACCCAAATCCCTGTTACAAATAAAGATAAACCAAGTGTTAATAGTCCGCCGATTATAGTTGCTGCCGCCAGAGCTATGCCATAACCAATATCTCCCATGTAAAATCTATGACCTCCAAAACCGCCCAAGAAGAACCATAAAATAAATGCTATACCCTTACTTTTCTGTGATTTATCCATCTCACTACTAAGTATAGTTAGATCTTTTGTACTCATTTCCCTCTTTATATGTAAATTTGACATACCGTTTACCCCCTTCTAATAAATTAGTAACTTTTACAAAGTATACCATAAATGTATATTGTAAAATATAACTATTTATGTGGGTATTATAGAATTTAGTTTGAGCTTTACTCATGAGCAGTTCAAGTTATAGCACCTCTTTATAAATTATCAATTCATGAAAAACTCCCTTTGAAAGTTAAGACTTATAAAAGTGCAGACTTTCAAGGGAGCTTACAATTTCCATTTACTTGTTATTGATCAGCCTCTTTTGGCCATTTCGAATTCGCGTCTCATGTCCGCAGTCGGTGCTGAACCGACTTTGGAGAACATTACGATTGCGAGAGATGAGAATAGGAATCCTGGTATCAGTTCATACAGTTCGAAAGGAATGATGCCACCATCTGTCAGCATGCTCCAAAGTATGACAGTGATGCCTCCTGTGAGGATTCCGGCAAGCACGCCGTTCTTCGTCGTATCTTTCCAGAACAGCGAGAACAGCAATGCCGGACCGAATGCGGCGCCGAAGCCTGCCCATGCATATCCGACCAGACCGAGTACTGAAGAGTTGGGATCCAGCCCTACAAGGGTCGCAAAAGTGATGACAAGCAGGATGGACCCGCGGATGATCCAGAACAGTTCCTTTTCGTTGGCATTCTTCCTGAACAGTCCTTTGTATAGGTCCTCGGTCAGGCTTGTGGCTGAAACGAGCAGCTGGGTGCTGACTGTGCTCATTACAGCAGCAAGCAGCGCTACCAGCAGGATGCTGGCGATGATCGGATGGAAGAGCGTATGGGTCAACTGGATGAAGACCGACTCGGGGTTGTCCAGGCGGTTGGAGCCGAAGTACGCGGTACCGACGACGCCGATCAGAACGGCTCCATACATCGCAATGACATTCCAGCTCGTATAGACGGCTCTGCCGAGCGTGATATCTCTGGAAGAGTTGAAAGCCATGAATCTGAGTATGACATGGGGCTGGCCGAAGTACCCCAGTATGCCCCAGAAGAGTGCCGAGATGATGCCTAGCTGGGTAATGCCCGAGAAGGCATTCAGCCGGTCAGGTGAAACCTGGTCCACCCCGCTGATGACATTATCCCAGCCACCCAGTGCGAAAAATGTCACGGCAGGTACCAGGACGACGGCAACGAGCATGATGATCCCCTGCACGAAGTCCGTCCATGTGACGGCAAAGAACCCGCCTGTTGATGTATATATAAGGACGACTGCCGCAATCAGCAGCACCCCGATTGTATAGGAAACGCCGAATGTCTGCTCGAATAGAAGACCGCCGGCGACAAGTCCGGAAGATACATAGAATGTGAAAAATCCGATGATGAAAATTGCAGATACGACCTTGATGATTTTGGAAGTATCCCGTGTCCGGTTGGCCAGAAATTCCGGCAGTGTCTGTGCGTCACCGGATACGATCGTGTATTTTCTGACCTTGTTCCCGACATACTTCCAGTTCAGATAGAACCCGATGGTAAGTCCGATCGCCATCCAGAGGCCCCCGGAGAGTCCTGTGGCATATACTGCGCCGGGAAATGCCAGGAGCAGCCATCCGCTCATGTCCGAAGCGCCGGTGCTGATGCCCCCAACAACAGGGCCGAGCTCACGCCCGCCCAGTACATAATCGGAAAAATCATTACTTTTCTTATAGGCCAGATAACCGACCATCAGCATAAATATGAAATACAGCGAAAATGCTGTGAGTGAAATATAATCCATGTTTCAGTGCATGCTCCTTACCCTATTGATTTAGTTCAGCGAATGCTTCATACCCTTTTCGTGTCTCCGGGTCTCGCCCGACGATTGTTTCACAACGTCTAGTATTGATAGCAGCAGAAGCATGGGCATTGGAATAAGCACAAGTAAAATAGTAAGTGTCTCTGTCATCTAATCACCCTCCTTCAAATTATCATTCAGCCTCACTGGGCTGGTTTTTTACTCTACAGTAAAACAATCTAACACTAAAATGGACCGTTGTAAACCTTATTTTATGAAAAAACGGACCACATGGACCATTTTATGTTTAACAATCATCCATCCTCTGTTATAGTAGTCATGAAGTATTATATACATTTCGGGGTGAACTTATGGGCAACGACAACATATTGAACTATCTGATTGAAAACAAGGACAGGATGACGAAGAAGCACCGGTATCTGGTCGACTATATACTTAAAAACCATCAGGACGTCACTCTGATGAGTGCAGCCGAGCTATCGAAACAGGTAGGGGTCGGCAAGACGACCGTCCTCAGGTTCATCCATGAACTGGGGTTCGATTCCTTCTATGCTTTAAAAAAGGAACTGCTGAAACTTCAAAAGAACTACTCCAACAAATGGGAAAACCTGCAGTCTTCCTACGATAGGGACGATGATGGACGGGTGGTCAATGTTGTCTGGAAGGAACAGCTGCGCCTCCTCGACGATATGATGACACCGCATCTTCTGGAAAACTATGATGCAGCAATTGACCTGATGGCAAAAAGCCGTACCATCAACCTCCTCGGAATGCGTCCATACCGGGCAGCAGCAATTTATATGGAAGCCCTGGTACGGGAGTTCAGTCCGGGTATTCGCCAGCTCAGCCAGGATTCCGAAAGCATCATGGATCAGGTGCTCCATCTCGATTCCGAAGACGTCATCGTCATCTTCGAATATTCCCCCCACCTTGCAAAAAGTGTGGATGTCGCTGAAATTGCCCAGCAAAGGGGGATTCCGGTCATTTTCATTACCGATAACATACTCAGCCCCATCATCAAGTTTTCGGATATCGTCCTCGAGCTCAATTCGAGCCAGCAGTACTTTACACTCATCCCGATGATGGCACTGATTGAAATCATGGTGGTCGAGCTCGGACAGCGGAAGTCTTCCGATTCCGTCGACAACATCAAACAGCTCTCCACCCTCCTCAAGGAAAAGGGGTATATGGTGGAGTGACAGCAATATAAAAAGGCACAGCCTGAAGCTGTGCCTTTTTATGATCCATCCGGAAAATGAACCCTGTTATACTCCCACCCACTCATTATAGAATGGGGAAACTTGGGATGATGCTTTTCTCATAAAATTTTACAAGCAGTGTCTCCTGGCTTAATATTATAGTGCAGGTATACACTGGATTACAGCCGCTTCATGACAGCCGGCATATTATACTGAGGATCGGAAAGGAGGGCCTTTATGAAGACAAGACGCGTTCATACTTATGGCTCCGGTGGCCATTCCATTGAATATTCAATTGCAGGTTCGGGTCAGGAGAGTGTACTTCTGCTCCACGGCGGACATTCCAACTGCTACGAAACCTTCTCCTTCGGTACCCTCGTGGAAAAAGGGTTCACTGTGGTCCTTCCATCTAGGCCGGGATATGGAAAGACCTCCAAAGAGATCGGCGGCTCTTTGGCTGAAGCAGGCGCGCATTATATCGACCTTCTGAATCATCTCGGTATTGAAAAAGTACATGTCCTCGCCGTGTCTGCCGGTGGGCCATCCGGCATCCACCTCGCAGCGAAATATCCCGACAGAGTAGAAACGCTCGTCCTCCAGAGTGCTGTTACCAAAGAGTGGCTGGGGCCAGAGGATGCTCTATACAGGATATCCAGAATAATATTCCATCCCCGTGTTGAAAAGGTCACCTGGAAGTTGCTGTCAACATTCAATAATATCTTTCCCAACTTCGTCTATAGACGGATGCTCCCCTCCTTCAGCACGCTCTCCTATGAAGAGGCAGCCGGCAAAATGTCTGAGGGAGATGTTGAAGCCGTCCGGAAGATGAATGCCAGGCAGTCTTCCGGAGAAGGATTCCTGATCGACCTGTCACAGACGGGACAGATTACCGAGCAGTACTTGCAGGATATCTCCTGCCCTACACTCATCATCCATAGCAGGAATGATGCTTCTGTACCAACTGATCATCCGCTTCATGCACATGAAAATATACCGGACAGCCGTCTGATCATGACAGATTCATGGGGGCATCTGATTTGGCTCGGCAAGCATGCAGAAGAGATCGATGAAGCTGTTGTGAAGTTCCTGAAGCATCCGTCGGAAAGACGGGTATGACCGTCATCGCCGATGCACATCATTTGTTTTCAATAATATGAATTTCATCACTTGGTTTTCACTACCTAAGGCTGTCTCGTCTGCTCTTCAATCCGGCTCATATACTGGAAGGTCATCTTCAAATCCTCATCCTCCACTCTTTCTGCCAGCTGATCAAGCAAATGCTGGTTGATCCGGGCATCGGTCACTTCTCCGAATTCGTCCTGGATTTTTTTGGCCTGTTTCATAATCTTCTTGTGCTTCTTCGAAGTCAGTCCACCGAAGTAGCGGGCGGCATATCTGAGCTTCTTCGCTCGCTTACGGATATCATGCACCGCTTCATAGTCGGCCATGTCGACATTTTCATAATCCTCAGCAAGCTTGCGGCCACGCTTCTTCAGCCGCTTGCCGATATAGGCATCCCAGTCGCCGTCGATTTCAAAGGACAACTCGTGGATGGCGGAATCGACGCTTTCAATCGCCGTCTCCGCAGCACGGATGTTCGTCTTGTTGAAGGTCCGGCGCATCTCCCTGGCGCGTTCCTGATGGAGGTATTTGAACATCTCCGTGTAATGGTCGCTCAAGTCAGGCTGCCGCAGTGCAATGTCACTGCACAGTCCAATCAATACATCCAATTCCCTTAAAGGCCCATATATTTGTGCGAGGCCCTTCAATTCGCGATTGAGCCTGTCATACTCCTCCTCATCGAAAGTATGCTTCAGGAAGTTCAGCAGACTCCGCATTTTTCTCGAACTCACACGCAGGGAATGCGCCGTCTTCGGGTTATATGGGTTGTTCCCGTAATCTGTATGGGATTTATTCAGCTTTTCTGTACGCTTATGCAGTACATTTTGCAGCTCTTTCATTTTTCTCACTCCCTTTCTTTTTCTATACCCCCATCTCCATAGAAATACCTTCATTCGTATGATCTGCATACCACCCCCTCGTCCGGCTGCCGTAATACACCGTTGACGCACATGGAAAATATTGCTACGATTAACTTAATAGTTGTAATATTACAAATTTAAAGGCTGCGTGTTGCACACCCCCTCCACACATAGCAAGGCTCGTGCCTTCGGCAATCCCGATTACATAATATGGACTGCATATCGATCCACGGATATCCGGACCATATTAATAAATTTAAAGGGGTGTAGTGATGAAGCAGTTTCTTGTACGTTCCAGTTTGGTTTCCGGCGTATTTCTGATGATTATCGCCACATTGTCCCAAGGTGTTCTGGCAGCAGACTATGAAGCGGATTATGGTACCGAAAACGACGTTGCAGAAGCGAATGGCGGAATGGTGGTTTCAGCCCATCCGCTTGCTTCCGAAGTGGGTCTGGATATTCTCGAGTCGGATGGCAATGCCATCGATGCAGCAATCGCGATGCAGTTTACATTGAATGTCGTGGAGCCGATGATGTCCGGCATGGGCGGCGGTGGCTTCATGGTCGTCCATGATGGCGCCACAGGGGAAACGACCATCGTCAACAGTCGGGAACGGGCACCGGCCGGTGCCACACCGGATATGTTCCTGGATGAAGATGGGGAGCCGATTCCTTTTGAAGAACGTGTCATGCAGGGTACTTCCGTAGGGGTGCCGGGCACATTGAAGGGTCTGGATACCGCGCACCAGATGTGGGGCACCATGGCCATGCCGCAGCTGGTTGAACCGGCGATCCACCTGGCGAGTGAAGGCTTCCCGATCGATGATGTCCTTGCATTCTCCATTGAGGACAGCCAGGAAAAGCTGATGGAAAGCGCAGCGAGTGAAGTATTCTTCAACGATGGAGAACCGCTTGCCGAAGGGGACACCCTCGTGCAGGAGGACCTTGCCCATACATTGCAGCTGATCAGCGACAACGGCATCGATTACTTCTACAACAGCGAAATTGCCGAGGCTCTGGCGAACACCGTCCAGGAATTCGGCGGTTCGATGGAGAAGGACGACCTGATGCAGTACGATGTGACGGTGGACGATCCGGTTTGGGGTGAATTCAAGGGCTATGACATCGCCACGATGCCGCCACCGAGTTCCGGCGGCGTATTCCTGCTTCAGATGCTCGGCATACTGGATGGTTTCGACCTATCCCAATATGACATAAAATCCTGGGAGAAATATCACCTGATGGCGGAGACGATGCACCTGTCCTATGCCGACCGTGGTGAATATGCAGGGGATCCTGAATTCGTCGAAGTACCGATTGAAGGGCTCCTCCACCCGGATTATCTGGAGGAGAGACGGAACCTGATCAGCCTCGATTCGGTCATCGAAGAGCCGGAACCTGGCAATCCATTCGACTACCAGGGCGGCATGGCGGACTATGATTCCGTCGACCAGCCGGGGGACAGAGTCGACGGACAGACGACACACTTCAGTGTCGCCGACCAGTACGGCAATGTCGTCTCCTATACGACGACGATCGAGCAGGTATTCGGTTCAGGCATCATGGTGCCTGAATATGGATTCATGCTGAACAATGAACTGACGGACTTCGATGCAGAACCGGGCGGTGCAAATGAAGTCCAGCCGAACAAGCGTCCGCTGAGCAGCATGACGCCGACCATCGTCTTCGATGACGGCAAACCGATGATGACCGTCGGATCGCCGGGTGGTCAGACGATTATCACTTCCGTCCTGCAGACCATCATCAACAACTTCGAATATGAGATGGAACTGCAGGCGGCGGTCGAAGAGCCGCGCATCTTCACGAACGGCATGGAGAACTACACCTATGAGGAAGGTGTGCCGAGTGATGTCATCGACCGTCTGAATGGCATGGGCCACAGCTTCGGTGACGAACCCGAGTCTCTCGGCAACGTCAACAGCATCCTGATCGACCAGGAAAACGGCTCCTTCAGAGGTGTTGCCGACAGCAGCCGCAACGGTGCTGCATTCGGTCTGGAGCCTGTGGCACAGTAGGCTCCATTGCAAAATAATTCCAAACAAGCGAAAAAGCGCATTACCCGTCTGTCGACGGGTAATGCGCTTTTCATTTTATCTGTGCACGTCTTTGAGGAAATGGAAGCTTGCGGGATGCTGTCCATACCCTTCAATATCCGCCCCGAGTCCCGTAAGCAGGGATGGGTGGTAGATCGGAATAATCGGTGATTCGTCGAGGATAATCTGCTGAGCCTCTTCATAGAGCGCCAGGCGGCTTTCCTCGTCGGTTGCAGAACGTGCTTCATCGAGCAGTGCGTCGACTTCCTCATTGGAATAGCGGGAACGGTTGCCGGATGTGCCGATGTTGGAGGAATGGAACAGTGCATAGAGGCCATAGTCGGCATCCAGCGTCACCGTGCCCCAGCCGCCGATGAACATGTCGTGATCTCCTCCACCGACATAGTCGAGGAATGCGCCGGATTCGAGCTGGTAGATTTCAAGCTCTATGTTCAAATCGCCCAGTTCCTCCTGTATGAATGCTGCCATGTCGGCGGCAGTCCGGTCCATGACCGTAATCTCGGCAGTGAAGCCGTCTGCATATCCATTCTCTTCGAGCAGTGCTCTTGCCGCTTCCTTGTCGTTCTCAACAGTGTCCAGATCTTCACTGTGTCCGAACACGGCCGGCGCCAGCGGTGTATCCGCCACTTTTGCCCTGCCCACCAGCATTTCGTCGATGATGGCCTGCTTGTCGATGGCCATCGCGATTGCCTGCCTTACGACCGGATCATCGAACGGTGCCTTTTCCGTATTGAATCCGACA
The DNA here is from genome assembly GCF_038561955.2 of Salinicoccus sp. Bachu38. Lineage (NCBI taxonomy): Bacteria > Bacillati > Bacillota > Bacilli > Caryophanales > Staphylococcaceae > Salinicoccus > Salinicoccus bachuensis. Next base: position 1,988,213 of record NZ_CP138333.2, read on the forward strand.
TATTCCATCCGGACACTTTCCGTTTCGTTCATTTTCGTATCATCCGACTCGTCGATTTGTGCATAGTCGTTCGGGTCGACCGGATAGATCAGGTCGGCCGTGTCCGTCATGAGTTCCGCGATGCGCGTCGCGTCCTCAGGGACTGCCTTGAAAGTGAAGGATGCCGATTTGGCCGGCTCTCCCCAGTAGTCTTCATTGCGGGTCAGTGTCACGTAGTCGCCTTCTGAAATCTCCTCGAATTTGAACGGCCCTGTGCCGACCGGGTTGCGGTTGACCTCGGTCAGGATCTCTCCTCCATCTTCATACTGGGCATAGTCCGCCTCAATGACAGCCGGGCTGATCATGCCGCCCGCCGGGTGTGCCAAGTGCGACGGCAGGGCAGCGAACGGATGGATGGTCTTGATATGTACGGTATTTTCATCCACCACTTCGACCGCGTCTATCAGTTCAAAAAGGAAGGCTACTGGTGCACCCACTTCCTCATCCCTTACACGGTCGAGGTTCGTCTTGACCGCTTCAGCATTGAATGGTGTGCCATCATGGAATTCCACCCCTTCCCTCAGCTTGAATTCCCATGTCACATCATCAATCTGTTCGTAGGATTCCGCAAGCGCGGGCTCGATTTCGAGATCCGGCGTGAATCTTACCAGACCTTCATATATATTCACGTTCACATGATTGGACGGCTGGTCGTTCGCCGCATGCGGATCCATGGAATTCGGTGTCGCAAGCAGGCTCATGGTGATGTCTTCGGATGTTTCCGCATCATCTGCGCTCGCCTCACCATCCCCTTCCGCTTCCTCTTCAACTTCACCATCATCTGTACATGCAGCCAGCACAAGTACGAAAAACAGCGACAGCATCAAAAACAAATACTTTTTCATCTCTCTACCTCCATTTTCATATATATCCATTATACATAGTTATATACTCGGAATGAAGGCGCAAACTTACCATTTTGGTAGGAATAGTCAGCAACGTTTGCGTCACCATGTTTGAAAATACACGGCAAGGATAAATGAGGAGTGGATGAAAATTATAAAATCAATATAAAATGGAGGTCTTTCCAATGGCGAAAATCGTATTCCAATCTCCGGGCAAATATATACAGGGAGCAGGAGTCCTTGCAACCTTGGGCGAAGAGACGGAGAAACTGGCCAAAAATCCCCTTGCCATCTCTGATGAAATGGTCTGGTCAATCACTAGTGAGAAGATTACAGAAAGCTTCAGCAATGCCAATATCGATTTTGTATATGAAGAATTCAAAGGTGAAGCCTCTGAAACTGAAATTGACAGACTGAGTGATGTTGGAAAAGAAAATGAAGTTGACATCATCATCGGTGTAGGTGGCGGCAAAACCTTGGATACTTCCAAAGCGATTGCCGACAACTTGAAAGTACCAGTAATCATTGTTCCGACCACCGCTTCCACCGACGCACCAACCAGCTCCCTTTCGGTCATATACTCCGATGAAGGTGAATTTACCGGCTATCGGTTCTATGACAAGAACCCAGATCTGATTCTTGTCGATTCCGAAGTCGTCGTAAACGCACCAATCAAGTTATTCACTTCAGGTATGAGTGATGCCATGGCCACGCTTGTAGAAGCCCGTGCAGTATTGAAAAGCAACGGGGAAACGATGGTAGGCGGGCAGCCTACACTTGCTTCCGTCGCAATAGCCGAAAAATGCGAAGAAACATTGTTCAAGCATGGTCATGCAGCTTACAAGGCAGCATCCAAAGGACTTGTAACTCCGCAGGTGGAAGCTGTTATAGAGGCCAACACCCTTTTGTCCGGGCTCGGTTTCGAAAACGGTGGCCTTGCTGCCGCCCACGCAATCCATAACGGCTTCACTACACTGTCAGGGGATATTCATCACCTCTCCCATGGTGAAAAAGTGACCTATGGTACACTCGTTCAGCTGATGCTTGAAAACAGTTCTGATGAAACAATGCTCAAGTACATCGAGTTCTACAAGGGTATTGGCATGCCGACGACACTCAAAGAGATGCACCTTGAAGATACAGACTATGAAGATCTCGTAAAAGTTGGTCAACTGGCAACGGACCCGAACGACACATTTGCCAACCTGAGTGACAAGATTACTCCAGAAGAAGTAGCGAACGCCATTCTTGCTGTCAGCGAGCTAAGTAGCAGATGAGAATTCTCTCAAAACATCAACCTGTAGTAGAACCTGGCGGGACCATTCCTGCCAGGTTTTATATATTCAATATATGAAATGCACGGCTGTCAGGACGAACATCGAAATGCCCAACCGGATATGGAGCTTCCTGATCCTGATCCTCGGATCGATCAGCAGGCGATACCAGCCTGAGAGGACGAGTACGAAAAGGTTGATGGATGCGAGGAAACCTGTCAGTATCTTCATGTTTCCAAGGTCGAACCCATACATCGCCACCACCGCCCAGGCATGCAGCAGGATGATCAGAAACGCCCCCGTCCCCACCCAGCGGTGGTAGGGCCTGATCCGCTTCGACATTCTGGCGAGGCGGATCTTGGTCTGTCTGCTTTCGATGCTCCGTATCGTGGAGAATACCGCATTGCGCGTCCAATTGAATATGAAGAACAGGAAGCCGGCGAACCCCAGCAGAATATGTATGTAGGGTGTGTGGACCGACACACCCGAAGCGACGTTCCAGATCGCCCAGATGAGCAGCAGCCCATTCAATAGAAACCAGATGCTCATATATTCTCCCCCCTCACTTTTTCTCTTCATACTCTACCACATTTTACTCATGTGCCTACCCTCCCCATATATGTCGAACAGGAAAATTGAAAAAGCGGAAAGTGGACTGGTATAGTATATTCCGTTGCATCAATCAAGAAATATCAGGAGGCTTCAAATCATAATGAAGGAAAAGTACGCATCCCTGTTTGAGACCGTTCCATTGCCGAACGGCGTCGAACTCAGGAATAAATTTGTATTGGCACCACTGACACATGTTACCTCGAACGATGACGGAACCGCATCGGATGCCGAGATAGAATATATCGGCAAACGCTCCAGAGGGATGGGCTTGGCACTTACTGCCGCTTCCAACGTGACAGACCTCGGCAAGGCCTTCCCCGGACAGCCATCCATCGCCCATGACTCCGACATCGAGGGACTGAAGAAGGTTGCCCAGTCCATGAAGGCGGACGGGGCAAAGGCCCTCGTCCAGATCCACCATGGCGGTGTGCAGGCCCTACCTAAATGGACGCCGGATGGCGACTGTGTCGGACCGAGCCCGATCACCATGCAGAGCTTTGACGAGACGGAACCGCACGCGGCGCGTGAAATCACCGAGGCAGAGATCGAAGAGACGATCAGAGCATTCGGCGAGGCGACACGCCGTGCAGCAGAGGCAGGGTTCGACGGTGTAGAAATCCATGGTGCGAACCACTACATCATCCACCAGTTCGTCTCCCCCTACTTCAACAGGAGGACGGACAAATGGGGACAGGACCGCTACCTGTTCGCGATGGAGGTCGTGGATGAGGTCGTCAGGGCGGCCGAGGCATACGCGGCCGATGATTTCATCATCGGCTACCGCTTCTCTCCTGAAGAACCGCAATCTCCGGGGATCGACATGGAGATCACCGAAACGCTGATCGGCAAACTGGTCGACAAGCCGCTCGATTATCTGCATGTCTCCCTGTTTGATGTACATTCGGAGACACGCGACGGCAAGTACGCCGGCATCGAACGTGTCGAACTACTGCACAAATGGATTGGTGGCCGCATGCCGCTGATCGGCATCGGCTCCATCTTCACGCCGGACCAGGCACTCGAAGCCGTGGAATCGGGCAACGTCGACATGATCGCCCTCGGCCGTGCCGCACTGCTCGACCATGACTTCGTCAAGAAGACGGAAGCTGGCAGGGAAGATGAGATCATCAATGTGTTCGATCCGGAGCGGTCGGACAAGCACGAATTGCCGGACCCGTTATGGCAGCAGCTCTATAAAGGATTCTATCCCGTCCCACGCACGGACCAGTAGAAATAACCCCTCGTATCATCGATACGGGGGGTTCCTCTATCTATATCACTTGCGCCGCCACACTTCATACGTGTGCGGATATCTGTTCTTCTCGTCTACAGGGCCCGGCCATGCTTCGACCCGTTCGAATGGGCTATAGTCGAAATCCGCAGGGAAATACGTGTCACCTTCGAAGGTATCATGGATGACAGTGCGGTAGAGTGCATCGACCTCATCTTCGAACATCCTGAACAATGTGGCACCGCCGATGATGTACAGGTCCTCCCCATTCTCCTTCTCAAGCGCCAGTATCTCCTCTTTGGAATGCACGACGATGGCGCCGGGGGCCTCGTAGTCCGCCTGCAGCGTCAGGACGATGTTGCGACGGCCCGGCAGTGGCCGGTTCGGGATCGTCTCATATGTCTTTCGGCCCGTTACGATATCCCCGCGCATCGTCACATCCTTGAAGAACTTGATGTCTGCAGGGAGCCGCCAGGGCAGCGCCTTTTCCCTGCCGATCAGTTTGTTTTCATCTTCCGCCCACACGTAGGCAAGCATTGCGTCCCCTCCTTATAATGACAGTTTCACTTCTTCATATTTATCATCATTCATGATCTTGATATCCGTCGGTGTAATCTTCAGCACCTTCAGGTGCGGATTGTCTTTCGAATCGAAGAATTCTGCATCCGCATCCTCCCATAGCCAGTCGATCGTCTCCTGAGCATTGATGCGCTCGACGTCACCATATACTTCGACGAACGCATGATTCCGAGAGTCATGGAACCCGAGCAGTACATGCGCTTTCGGATTACCTGCGAGCTCATCATATTTCGGCGACTGGTCATTCGTCTTCGCATATAGTGTCAGTCCATCATTATAGAACCACATGTACCGCGCGTTCGGTTCATTATTCTGTGCTGTGGACAATACGCCAATCTTCGATTCATCCAATATTTCGGTAATGCGTTCTATCGCCTTTGACTGTTCCATCGTATCACCTGTCCTTCTGAATGTTATACATATCCATAGCCCGATTCGGGGTGTTTGAATCATCAGAGCGGGCGCCCGGCTCCGAGGAACATTCTATTTGGCCAGTTCGGCTTTCGCCGGATTCTTCGGTTTTTCGCGTTTTTTCGCCATTTCCATCCTGTCATTGTATCCCCATACATAGGTGAGACCGAAGGCCAGGAACAGCGTGATTGCTGTGACGAGGATGGCATACCAGAAGTTCTCAGTGATGCCGTTGTCGGGATCGATGAAGGAAGGCAGCCCGATGATCGATCCGATGATGCTCCACATGTTGATGCCGAGCAGGCCCGTCAGGAAGCCGCCGACTGCACTGGCGATGCTGGCACATATGAACGGTCTGCGGAAACGCAGGTTGATGCCGTAGATTGCCGGCTCCGTAATGCCGCAGAATGCAGAAAAGGCGCCGGCATACCCGAGTTCCTTGATGTCCGCCTTTTTCGTTTTGACGGCCACGCCAAGGGCCGCCCCGCCCTGGCCGACGATGGTCATGCTCACCATCGCAGACAGATAGCTGTATCCGAGTGTCGCAAAGTCATTGACATAGATCGGGATGATGCCCCAGTGCAGGCCGAAGATCACCAGTAGCTGGTAGAATCCATTGATGATCGCGCCGAATATCGGTGCATTCAGGCTCAGCATGGATTCGAGTCCATTGGCGAGCAGTGAAGAGAATCCGATCAGTACCGGTCCTGTGAGTATGAGCGTGGCCGTCGCCACGATGCCGATGACGACGATGGGGATGAATATCGCCTGTATGTACGCCGACACCCAGGTCTTCAGCCAGTCCTCGAGCTTTTTGACCATCCATGCTGCAAGAATCATCGGAAATATCGAATAGGTGTATGCCAGGAACGGAAAATCGACCGTGCCGATCGAGAAGATGCTCACTTCGCTGTTCGCCGCCTCGAGTATGGTCGGATGAATGATCACGCCCCCGATGACGGCAGTCAGCAGTGGATTGCCATCCAGCCTTTTTGCCGCGTTGAAACCGACCAGCACAGGCAGGAAGTAGAATACCGCATCAGCCATCGCGTTGATGATCAGGTAGGCTGTGCCCGTATCGGAAATGATGTTGGAACTGGTCAATACAGCGAGAAGCCCCTTGATGATACCCGCTGCTGCGAGAATATTGATGATTGGCATCACGGCACCGGTGATGATGCCAATCAGGTTATTGAAGCCATTCCGCACCTTTTCGGAAGCAGTGCGTTCCCCGGGCGGATCGGCTGCAGGTGCAGTTTCATCACCTGACTCATCGGAGAGGGACAGCTGCCCAGTCACTTCCTTGTGGATGTCATCGACCGCCGGACCCACCACCACCTGGTACTGGCCCCCTGCCTCCACCACTCCCATGACGCCGTCCAATTCCTTTATCTTTTCGCTGTCGGGGAGGGTCTCATCCTTCAGATAGAAGCGAAGACGTGTGACGCAGTGGATGACGGTGTCGATGTTCCCTTCACCGCCAAGCAGCCGGATGATATCCTCCGCCAGTGTGCGATAGTCCTTTTTATTCTTCATCGATGATTGCACCTTTCTTTACAATATTGTTTTTCATTCAATATCCCCTGAAATACATGCATGTTCAGACCCTATTATTCTAGCACAAAATCCCGCTTGCGGAATCCTGTGCATTATTTGAATCCAGACAGGAATGGAGCCGGATTACGGGTATAGTAATAATACATTGCTGTCCGGCAATTCATCATCATGGAGGTGATATGTATGGAGAAGGAAGTGTTGATCGTCGGGGCGGGGCCGACCGGACTCGCTCTTGCCATCGGCCTGGAGAGGCATGGCGTCCCCTTCCGTCTCATCGAACAGCATGACGGTCCCGGCACGACTTCGCGGGCGATGGTCGTCCATGCGCGGACACTCGAATTCTACCGGCAGTTCGGCCTCGCGCATCGACTGGTCGAAGCCGGCATCGTGGAGAATGCCGTCCACATCTACAAGGACCGGATGGAAGTGGGCACGATACCACTCGGGGAAATGGGTACGGGCATCAGCCCCTACCCCTACCTGCTGAGTTTGGCCCAGGATGTACATGAGTCGATCCTTGTCGAATACCTGGGATCCAAGGGCGTCCGGGTGGAATGGCAGACGAAGCTGATGTCATTTGAGGAAAAGGAAGACCACATCGAAGCGGAAATATGCAGCCAAGGGGAAGCGTCGCATGCGTCATTCGCGTATGTATGCGGCTGTGATGGGGCCCATAGTACCGTTCGGCACCAGCTTGGGCTCGATTTTCCCGGCGGGACGTACAGTCAGATGTTCTTCGTCGCGGATGCTGAAAACACACAGCCGTTCAAAGGGATGTCGGCAGGCTTCCGGGGGAGTGAATTCAACCTGGCGCTGAACATCCGGACGACCGGGACCGTCCGTCTGATCGGCGTCATTCCGCCCCATCTGATCGACCCGGAACCCCCTGCTGAATTCGATCCGCTCATCCCGCATGTTGAAAGTGTACTGCCCGTCAAAGTGGGCAGGGTGAACTGGTACTCCCCCTACAAGGTCCACCACCGTGTGGCGGAATCCTTCAGACGGGGACGCACCTTCATCCTGGGCGACGCCGCCCATATCCACAGTCCGGCAGGCGGCCAGGGCATGAACACCGGCATCGGTGATGCCTTCAATCTGGCATGGAAGCTTGCCCTTGTCATGCAGGGAAGGATGGACCGCAGCATCCTCGATACGTACGAGCCGGAAAGGATCGCCTTTGCACGGAAGCTCGTTGCGACGACCGACCGTATATTCAGGGAAGCGGTCAATCGGAAACGGTTCAGGAACATCATCATGCCCCATGTTCTCCCAAAACTGGTGCAGTTCTCGAAAGTGCGGCGCATGCTTTTCAAAGTCATCTCCCAGACAAGGATCCGCTATCCCGACAGTCCGCTGAGTGAAGGAAAAAGTGGACGGATCGAAGCCGGAGACCGCCTGCCATGGATTCGGATGGAAGATGGCGACAACTTCGAACCGCTTGTGAGCGTGGATTGGCAGCTCCATGTCTACGGTCATCCGAATGGAGAGGTTAAGCAGCTGTCCGACCGGTCAGGCATCCCGCTCCACCATGCCCGATGGACAAAAGGGATGAAGCGGAAGGGCATCAGAAAAAATGCCGCCTACCTGATCCGTCCTGACGGTCATGTCGGCGTGGCCACGACCACGGGAAATGTCGGACGTATCGAGGGGTACATCAAACGGTTCAATCTGAAAATGGAATAGGAAATGCCCCTGACGCCATCTTTCGGCACCAGGGGCATCTTATATTGGCTGTTGCCTTCTAGCGGTTTTCAGCCGGTACTTTGGATTCACCGCGCATTTTTTTGAATGCGACGATGATCGCCGTCACCAGCAGGACGATGGCCGCTACGAGCAGGACGATATCAAGGCTGGCATATTCCCCATCGTTCTTCGTATATATGGCAAAATACGGCCAGGTGAAGACGAGCGGATACAGCCAGTCCCTGAAGTAGAGCGCGATTGCCACGCCGATCAGGGTCGCCACGATCAGTATAAGGTTCGTCCAGGCAAGTTCGCCCAGCCCCAGGATGCTCTCGACATTGTTGTCCACGGCCAGTGTGAAAATGTTGACGATGGTCGCCACCGTCACCCAGGCAAAATATATGGAAAACGGCAGCCGGTCGAACCAGTGATAGCCGGTTTCAGTCATCGTGGAATACATTTCCGCCAATGTATACAAGAGTGCGATGATCACGATTACGGACGCGAATATCCACTGCTGGGTGAAGACGATGATCCACACGGCATTCAGCAGGAAATTGACGATCGGCCAGAATTTCAGGCGGTACGCCATAGAACCTTCCCATGTTTTCGCAAAGAACGCCTTAATGACCCATGCGAATAGCAGGATGTAGATCAGGCCCCAGATCGAGAATGCGAAACCTGCCGGCTGGATGATTGATTCATTATCGTTCGCCACACCGCCCACATTGGTGGTGGTCAAGTAGTTCACAAAAATCATGAAGATGAATGCGACAAGATATCCAATCGCCCACTTCTTCTGTTTGGACATAGGACTTCACCCTCTCAATAGGTGATTGTGTTCCTTACCTATTCTCTATATAAAGACCCGTGAAACATCCGTGGCCATCCAATCAAAGAATATCCCTTCGGCAACAGAGGCTTTCCTGTATGCCCAAAGGGATATCCTCCTGACTCTCGAAATATATTTTCCCGTCCGTTTTACGGAAATGCTCATGTCTTCCGCATGCCTGCAAGCCGCGTGGCGATCTGCGGCGCCATTTCAAACAGCAGGATGCCGGCGACGGCGGAAAAGAATATGAACATGCCGCTGAACGTCTTGAGTTCGGTCGCAGCGAGTGCGGCGATGATGATGGAGAACTCCCCGCGCGGGGTGAGTGAGAATCCCGCTGTCCACGACTGTTTTATGCCGAGACCATAGATCTGCCCGCCGAAGTAGCCGACGGCAATTTTGGCGACGATGGACCAGACGAGCAGGATGCTCAGCAGCGGAATCATCGGCACGCCTTCCGTCACATCTATGGTGGTCCCGAAATAGATGAAGAAAATCGGAATCAGCAGATCCCGCATGTTGCGGGTATGGTTCTGCAGGTCCTTCGACTGTTTGGATTCTGCGAACATGATGCCGGCGAGGAAGGCCCCGAGCACTTCCGACAGGCCAAGCCATAGCGCAAGCCCTGCATAGAACAGGGCGAACCCGATGATGAAGAGGATGAAGAAGTCTTCATCGAGCAGCCGTCCGATGAACGGCCTGAGGCGGGTGAACACCACTCTGGCAAGGAAAATCGCCACGGCGATCAGCACTATGATCTTTACGAAGACGATGAACAGCTGCATTCCTGAAATGCCGCCACTAAGATACATGCTTGCGATGACTGCAACAAGTATGGGCGCCACCACATCCTCGAATATCAGGATGCCGAGCATGAAGTCCGACTCATCGTTGATGAGCCGGTTGCTCTTCTGCAGCATCTTTGCTGTGATCGACGAGCTGGTTGCATAAACGACCCCGCCGACAAGCAGGGCACTCGTGACGTCGAGGCCCATGAATACCGCGATGAAGAAAGTCACACCGAACGACAGCACCAGATCGATCAGACCCGGACGGTAGATGTCCCGGGCCATCCGGCCAAGCACCTTGATGGGAAACTCCATCCCTAGCATGAAGAACAGGAGGACGATCCCCACTTCGGCAGCATAGTGCATCAGTTCCGATTCTTCAATAAAAAGTCCAATCATGATACCGAGCAGAAGGAAGATGATGACATCCGGTATTTTCAGCCTGTATGCCAGCAGGCCTCCGACAAACAGTGCAAGGAGGAGAAGCCCACTGACGAACAGCGTCGGCGCTGTAAGGAATCCACTCATCCATGACCGCTCTTGCAGCGTTTTTCAAATTCGATGATTGCATCATATTCGCCGACGACCAGAAGTACATCACCTTCCATGATTTCAAACGATGCATCGGGCCTTGGCACGATATCCTCATCCCTGTTGACGCTCACAATGGATATTTCATCCATATCCCCATCTTCTGCCTCCTCGATGGTCATGCCTGAGATGGGTGCTCCTTTACGCACCTTGATCCAGTCCATTATCTTTTTCTCTCTGAAGATGTTGAACCGTTCGAACTCCTCTTCGTCGATGGTGTCGTGGTTGATGTCGATCAGCTTCAGGCCGACATCCTTCGCCTCATCGGAAGTGAGGGCAACATTATAGTCCACATCTTCATCCTCGTTGACGATGTACAGCTCTCGCTTGCCATTAGTATGGAGGACGATTACGATGTTCAGCCCATCCGTCGTCGTCAGGGAATATTTCGTACCGATTCCGGGCAATACCTGTTCTTTCATACACACCGCCCCTATCCCGCATAATATGGTATCCCGCCTTTTTCCACCTTCGTATCCCCAGCGGTCAGACGGGCCGTACGGTAATCTCGTTCACATTGACATGATCCGGCTGGGTGACGGCATACAGGACCGCTTCCGCAATATCATCCGGGTCGAGCTTCCTACGGCCGTCCTCGAAGGGGCTTTCCGCACTCAAGTCCGTCTCCACCATACCGGGGGAGACATTGGTGACGCGCACCCCGGACTGTTCGAGCTCCTTTTCCAGCCCGGTTGAAATGGCCCGTACAGCAAACTTCGTCGCGCTGTACACCGTAAGCCTCGGGATGACTTCGAACCCGACATCGGAAGCGATGTTGACGATATGTCCGTTTTGCCGTGCAATCATGTCGTCGAGCACGGAATGGATGCCGTAGAGTACGCTTTTGACATTGAGGTCGATCATTTGGCTCCAGTTTCCCACATCACCTTCCACCACTCTGCTCGACCCCATCATACCGGCGCTGTTGACATAGATGTCCACTGCACCGAATGCTTCCTTCGCACGTACCGCCAGTGCCGACACTTCCTCCTGCTTCGTCATATCGGTTTCGACACTTATCGCCCGCCCTTTACAGCCGATATCCGATATCACCTTTTCCAGCCTGTCCCCGTTCCTTGCCGCAAGGACAACATTCGCACCGGCATCCGCAAGACGCTTCGATATCGCGGCGCCAATCCCGCTGCTTGCTCCGGTGATGACCGCTGTTTTTCCTGCCAACTGCTCCGCCATTCCACATTCTCCTCATTTATATTTGTAGCTGGTCATGATGGTGGTCTTTATCAATACCCCCTGCCGGCGGCTATAGACCCTGCGTCTCCAATTTTTGCTTCAATCAGCAGACACCTGCAATCAGCATCCCCTTCTATCCACTCAAGCCATTCCAATAGGATGAGGATGACGCTATTTCAGCAGGAAACCCGCCTTCAACGCGTCTTCAGGGTCGACGATGAACTGATGGAAACCGGTAATGAAGGCACTGCCTTCAATTTTTGGGATGATTGCCGGATAGTTTTCGATTTCTGCCGTCTGCAGCATGTGCGCCAGGAACTTCCCGCCGGTGATCCCCTCATGGATGAAACTTTCCCCTTCATTCAGCATTCCAGAGTCATAGAGCGATGCTGCTCTTGCAGCGGTGCCCGAGCCACAGGGAGAGCGATCAATCTGTCTATCGCCGAATACTGCCACGTTCCGCGTGGGAGCATCCACACCTTCGAATGCGTCATAGAAAATGGTGCCATATATCCCTGAGATATCTTCATATGGATGTTTTACTTCCAATTGTGCTTCAACGGAACGCTTCACCTTTTCTCCCCATTCCTGCAGGGCTGGCAGACTATGAAGGTCCAATGCCATATCCAGTTCACGAATATCGACGAGCGCATAAAAAGCACCACCATAGGAGATGTCGGCTTCAAATCTGCACCCTTCCACCTCAAGGGGCAATGACTTTTTATACATGAAGGAAGGGACATTTTCAAATGACACCGACTCCACTTTCCGTCCCCTGATTTTCGCATGTGCCTTCACGGGACCGCAGGGACAGTCGATGATGAAGTCAGGTGTGTCATCATCAATGGCGATCATTCCGGTTTCAACCGCTGTTGTGACGACAGCGATGACGCCATGGCCACACATGGTGCTCCACCCTTCATTGTGCATGAATAATACGCCGAGGTCAGCGCCTTCTGTAACAGGCGGTGTAATGATGCAGCCATACATGCCTTCATGGCCCCTGGGTTCATGCATCAGCTCTCTCCTTATGTAGTCGAGATGCTCCATACAGTAGGCGCGCTTCTCAAGCTGTGTATTCCCTTTGATGTCAGGTACCCCTCCAGTGATGATCCTTAGGGGTTCTCCTGCAACATGGACGTCGATTGTGGTATATATCTTCTTGAATTCCATGGTGTTCCTCCTTTAGCCCTGTATCCTGCATCATCTATAGAAAATGGTACATCTCTCTTTTCCGGCTATCGAATATCGGCACTTCCTCCCGGATCCTTGCCACTTCATTCCCATCCAATCGACCGGTTACGACCCCGTCCCCATGGTCCGCCGTTTCATCGATGACTTTCCCAAAAGGATCGATGATCATGGAACGGCCGGCGAATTCCTGGCCGCCGATTTCCCCGATTTCCCCGTAAGTGTTCGACGCGATGAGATAGCACTGGTTCTCGATCGCCCGGGCTTTGATGAGCACCTCCCAATGGGCCTTGCGCGCCATCGGCCATTCGGCGACGACGAATATGGAAGTTGCGCCCTTCAGTGCAAGATCCCTGAAGAGTTCCGGGAAACGGAGGTCATAGCAGATGACGACCCCGCACGTATTGCCATCCAGCGTGAACGTTTCGACCTTGTCCTGTCCGCCTGCCAGATATTCCGGTTCATTCAGCATCGGAACGAGATGCATCTTGGAATATTCATACACGAGCGTGCCCTTCCGATCGACGACGAACGCAGTGTTATATACCTCATCCGGGTCTTCCTTGACGTTGGCGACGGAGCCGGCGACGATGTTCACATCATATTCTTGTGCGAGTTCCGAAATCATGGACTTTGCCGGCTCGAGATCCTGGCAGGCATGTATCCTGATGTTTTCAAGATCATATCCCGATGTCCACATCTCCGGCAGCACGACGACATCGGTCTCTTTGAGCTCTGCCCTTTCGAACTGCTTTCTGACCTTTGTGAGATTTTCTTTGACATCCCCGAATGCCACCTGATACTGCAATGCTTTTATATTCATCAACAACACCTCTATATTCATGTTTGTCTGGAGGCAACCTCCTCCAATTTCTTCATCCGATTATCCAATACCCGTCTGATTACGGGTTTTACACTTTTCAGCATCATTCACCACCTTGAAGATGATTTCAGGCGTCGATTCGATTGTCCTATCATAGTAGTAGCGCTGCATAGACGCATCCGTTTGGCAGCTATAGAATTTTAAATATTCTGTATAAAGTATACTTTCCAGCCATTTTACTTTCAATTATTATTGCTTTAACCGGCAGGAAAGGGCTATTATTAAATGAAAAAGGGGTAAAGCCATGATTGAACTATCTACAGGCAGGGACGTCGGCTACGATGACATTGAACAGCTCTATATGAGCAAGGGGCATACGTCCTATGACAAGCGGATGGATGCACTGTTTGAGGCTGTTATGGCTTCCGACTACATTGTCACGGCATGGGACGACGGTCAGCTCATCGGTCTGATCCGGTCCTCCGGGGACTTGATGTTCACCCAGTATGTCGCGGATTTCGTCATCCACCCGGATCACCAGTCCAAGGGTGTCGCCTCGAAGCTGATGGATGCCTATCTGGAGGCTACTGAGGATGTGGAGAAGATCTACCTGCTGATGCAGGGGCCCACCAGTGCCTTCACCAGGAACTGGCTGATACATAAGGGATTCGAAACAAGAAGCGGCGATCCTTCCGCCATCTACCTGAAGTCGAAAAGAAAATGAAAAGACCCCGCCAAAGCGGGGTCTTCGTCTATATGAAATAGTTGCCGAGCACACTGTTCACATCGTGCACCACGACGAATGCTTCCTCATCATACCGCTTGATCAGACGCTTGAGCCTTGTCAGCTGGTTCTTGTTGATGACGACATACAGGATGTCCTTGTCCTCCTGTGTATAGAAGCCACGGCCGTTCATGATGGTGACACCGCGTCTGATTTCGCTGTTGATCATCTTGCCGAGCCGCTCCGGGTGGTCGGAAATGATCGTGATCGCCTTCTTCGGGTTCATGCCTTCGATGATGAAGTCCATGACTTTTGTTGCGATGTAGAGCGCAATCACTGTAAGCAGCACCTGCTCGAGTGTCATGACGGTCAGACCGATGGTGATGACGACCATGTCGAAGAACAGCAGTGCATAGGAGACGTTGATGTCCATATATTTATTGACCAGGCGCGCAAGGATCGTCGTGCCTGCCGTCGTTGCGCCGATCCGTATAATCAGACCGATGCCGAGACCGACGAATATCCCGCCGAATACGGTATTGACCAGTATTTCGTCCGACTGTACGTGCCAGGATTCCGTCAGCCAGAGGAAGAATGATGTAAGGAATACGACGACGATCGTATAGTACATCGAACGCTTGCTCAAATATTTGAAGCCGACGGCGAGCAGGACGGAGTTCAGCACCAGGTTCGACAGGGCGGGAGAAATATCGAATGCGTAGTAGAGGATGATTGCGAGCCCCGTGACGCCGCCCTCTCCCAGATTGCCGGCAATCATGAACGAATTGACACCAATGGCAAAAATAAAAGACCCGATGATTACCGTAGCAATGTTGATCAGGGTCTGTTGCGTGATCCTGGGATCGAATGAAATTCTTCTTTTTTCAAAATTGATGTTCCTGAGTCTTTCTCTAATCTTCACAATCATCCTCCTCCTCAATGTTTTTTATTCCACCGATACATGATATACGATAGAGGGAAATATTTCAACATCCCTGGGAGAGATTATGTCACTACGCATAACTCTCAGGCACATTGATGCGGACGCAGGCAGGGACCACCTCGATCTCCATGGCATTGAAAGACTCGGCATCACCGTCGACATCCATCACTTCAAGCCGGTCCGTGTCGAGCATGAGCTTCCGTGTGCGCATGTAATGGACATTCCCGTGTTCGACGATCCTGCCGCGGAATGCCGCAATGATGATTTCAATGATCTCCTTCGCCGTGGAGGGCTGGATATTGATGATATGCAGCTGGTGGTCATCCACCCTCGCCTGTGGCAGCAGCCGGTCGAAGCTGCCGACAGAAGATGTATTCGCAACAATTGTCAGTATCGAATCGCTCATCACCTTCTCTTCCGCCGTATCGATGGTCACACGGTAGTTCTTCATGGTGAACAGGGCGCGCAGGCCGGCGTAGAGATAGGCGAAGAGGCCGAACCTGTTTTTGACTTTCGAGCTGACACCCGTAAACGACTCCATGAAATCACCCAGTGCAATCAGGTAGGCCGCATGCCGACCGTTGAACCTGATGACGTCCACTTCGATGGTCTCCTGGGGCTTCGAGAGGTTCCGGATCGCTTCATTCATATCAAGAGGGAGGCCAAGGGCCCGTGTATAGTCGTTGACCGTCCCGGCCGGCAGGATGGACAGTGACGCGTCCGAAGCACATTCGACCATTCCATCGATGATTTCACCGATGGTCCCATCCCCTCCTGATGATACGATCAGATCGGCATATTCCGAGGCCTCCATGGCGAGTGCCTTCGCATCCGATCCGTCTGTATATAATATTTCGACATCATAACCCTGGCCCTGGAGGGCGCGCAGCACTCCATATTCGACCGGCGGCTTTTTCTTCTTCCCTGATTTCCTGTTGATGATTACCGCTGCTTTCTTCATACATTTCCCCTATCTTCATCCAGTTTCTCCAATCATATAAGATGACAGCGGCGCTGTCGATGGATGGATTCATTATGCATATAAAAAAACATCCAGCTGATGCCGGATGTCCTCTTCTTGTATGCATTTTATACAACGTTTATGGAGATAGGAAAAATACTGTCGGTTCGATTACAGGCGGTCGGTGTCGTCCGTCCTTCTGTTGCGGACAGTACCTTCGTCTGTTGTGTTCGTCAAGTCATCAGGATCGTCCGTTGTAGTACGGGTATCGCCTGCAGTTGTCCTGTCACCGAGCGTGTCGTCCGTTGTAGTACCGGTGTCAGCCGTGTCATGAGTGTCCCCTCTAACAGGCCTGTTGCCCGGAGTGTCATCGGCCGTCCGGTGTGTTGTGTCGTCTGCTGCCGTATGACGTGCATCATCGTCCGTAATCAGCCCGAAGAATTTCAGGCAGTACAGCGCGGACAGACCCACAAGAATGTAGATAATCTTGGAGAGGATGGCATCCTGACCGCCGAATATGGAAGCGACCAGATCGAATTCGAATAACCCGACAAGCAGCCAATTAAGACCACCGACTATGAGTAGTACGAGTGCAATGATATCCAATGCTTTCATGTGCGCTTTCTCCTTTCTCATCGTTTGTTAAATTGTTCCCCCTATGAGGACATCTAAACATTGTCGGGCGATGTATTTTGAATTAAATGGAAACAGCCCCGGAACCGGGGCTGTTATCATTCACCTATGATGTTCTTGTAGACGACGCCCTCTTTTGCGACGACTTTGATGTTGTCATTGTCCTTCAATGCACCGATGTTCTCCAATGGGTTCTCCTTTGAGAAGATGAAGTCGGCAACATAGCCCTCTTTGACCAGACCGATATCCGTATATCCCATGCATTCTGCAGCCGTCTTTGTTGAAGCGGTGATGGCATCGATCGGTGTCATGCCGCATTCGACCATCAGTTCAAGCTCCCTCAGGTTTGTGCCATGCTTGAACACGCCCGCATCTGTACCCATGGCGATCTTGACTCCGGCCTTATATGCCCGTGTGAAGCTTTCCTTGTGGATTTCGATGACTTCCTCGGATTTCTCGACGGCAGTCTTCGCCATCCCGAGCTCCTCGGCGAATTCGAGCACGGAGACCGGTGCAAGCAGTGTCGGAACGAGGTATGTACCCTGATCCTTCATCATGCCGCATACTTCATCATCGAGGAATATGCCATGCTCGATGGAATGGATGCCCGCTTCCACACACTGCCTCACACCTTCCAAGCCCTGGGCATGGGCCATGACTTTGACGCCGTTTCGGAATTTCGCCTCCTCCACGATGACCTTCAGTTCTTCGAGCGAGAACTGGGTGAACTTCGGATGATCGGTCGGGCTCGATACGCCGCCTGTGGCGTGCACCTTGATGATGTCGGCACCCGCCCGCAGCATCTCACGCGTCTTCTTGCGCACTTCCTCCACACCATCACAGATGCCGTGCGGCATGCCCGGATGCGGCTGCATGAGGTCCGTCACGACGCCCGAATAGTTGAAGCCATCTCCATGGCCACCTGTAATCGTCAGTGCATTCACACTGATCTGCATGCGCGGCCCCTTGACCAGCCCATCCTCTATCGCCTTCTTCAGACCGAGGTCGCTGCCGAGGGCGTCCCTTACCGTCGTCACACCTGCATTGAGCGTCCGGTTCAGGTATTCCATCGCAGCATAGAAGTTATAGGAGAACGGAGTGACGAGCCGTTCTTCCAGCGGTTTGAATTCCGTCATCATGTGTACGTGTGCATCGATCATGCCCGGGAGCATGTACTGCCCCGCGCCGTCCAGCACTTCTGCACCCTCTGCTGCGGATTCCTCGGCATCGATTGCCTTGAACCGGCCATCCTCCACAAGCACATTCGTATTTTTGACCAGTTCCGAACCCGTACCGTCTATCAGATTGACATTCTTAATGAAAAGCTTTTCCATTTCTACACTCCCATTTCTTTCATTTTAGTTTATATCATGCTCATGACGAAGCTCGCGATGAATACGGAAGCCACCGTTACAGTGACGAAGCCGCCGATCAGCATCGGTGTCACCAGTTCCTGGAAGAGCCTGTTCTGGTCTTCCAGATTGTTCGTTTCACTCCGTGCGACCTCTTCACAGATCAGATAGTCCCCGGGGAATCCGATTAGCGCCGTCAATGCGACAGGCACACCTTTGTAGGGATGCCAGCCGACCAGTTTGGATGCGATGAATCCACCCGTGATGATGCCGAATATGCCAAGGGCAAGAATCAATGCCACAGCCGGGATGTTGCTCACCACATCCTGTGGCGTGATGCCGCCCATCGTGCCGATAATAACGAAGATGAGCGCGACCATCATGAAGCTGAACGAGTTCGCAGACTCCAGGGCGCTTTTCGGCAGCAGATTGAGGTTCAGGGCCAGTATGCCGAACAGCAGGCAGAACAGCGTATAGTGGATTCCGGTGATATCCCCGAGGATGACCCCGAGCATCCCCAGGACGAAGATGACGAACAGTTTGATTGTATTGTTCTTCATCAGGCTGAAGCGGGAGATGCCCCGCTCTTCCTCAAAGCCGATGCTGTCATCTTCGACTGTCCGGTTCTCCGCCATGAAGGCCTTGCCGTACCGCTTCATGAATGCGGTTGCGAGAGGCATGCCGATCACCCCCTGGAAGGCCTGCACAAGTACAGGGACCACGACCAGGCTGGTGAGCCCGAGGTTCGTCAGCGTTTCGTTGGTGATCAGAAGCGCCACTACACCGCCTGAAATCGGACCGACCCCGCTCGCAGCCGTCGTGAAGTCGAATACAAGCGTCACGATGACGAGCACCAGTGTGAGTGCCCCTGCAAGGCCGGACAGGGCGATGATGACCGCCCGCCACTGCTTTTTAAGGATCGAGAAGCGCATGAGCGTTCCCATATGTACAATGAGCGGGCCGATCAATATCGCCCCCAGTGCCGGAAGGGTGGAAAGTTCGAGAATATTTTCCGGGAATATCCCCGTCCATGTAAGTATCAAAAAGCCGAGCATTGCTGTCATCAGCATCGGGACCCGTGCACGGGTATAGACCGAAATCAGTTCTCCGAGGGCAATCAGTGCAAACAGCATGACCGTTGCAACAATGGGTTCCTGTAACATATGTATCACTCCTAATCGTCTACGATGTAGGTAGTATACGCCTTCCTTAAGATAAAATAAAGTAATTTTCAGAAATAATCAATCATTCTGACAAAAATAGTCTCCAGAAAAAAGAGGAAACAAGCAGCCTGTTTCCTCTCCGCCTTCCTATTCCTTATTGTCGAACGTATGATTGGCAATGCCGAGTGCCCGGAGCATCGCCGTCTTCTTGTAGTGGTGATCCTCGAACTTCTCCAGGATTTCCGAGACCACCTGGACGCCATCGGCGATATATTCACCCTTGTTCAGCATGATGCACTCGGAGCGCGAACCGGCCACCACATCCGAGATTTCGGAGCGCGTCGGTATGCCCGTCTTCACAAGCGATTCCACCACCTGCGTCGCCCATACGACAGGCACATGGGCCGCTTCGCATATCCAGAGCAGCTCTTCCTGGATCTCGCTCAGCCGTTCGTAGCCGATTTCGACCGCGAGGTCGCCGCGTGCCAGCATGACGCCGAATGGCCTTGCACCTGCTGCACGCTGTATGATATCAGGCAGATTCCTGATGCCTTCCGGCGTTTCTATCTTTGCGATGCTCGGTGTATCCTTCCTGTCTTCAGGCAGCCGCTCTGCCAGGGCTTCTTCAATGAGATCGATATCTTCAGTATCCTTGATGAAGGAAAATGCGATGGCATCGGCATGACGGGTCGCGAAATCCAGATCCTTAAGGTCCTTTTTCGTCAGGACAGGCAGCTTGAAGTCGAGGTCGGGCAGATTGATGCCCTTCTCCGTCTTCACCTTTACACCGCCTTCCTTCACCGTCCGCTCCACTTCACATATGATGCCGGAGTCCGTCTTCTCCACCGCTTCAGCTTCGATATGCCCGTCATCGATCTTTATCTTCTGTCCCGGCTCCATCTTTTCGATCACTTCCGGCACGGAAGTATTGAGCGCGATTTCAACATCCTTCGGCAGCGTCATCGATTCCGCACCGGAGAGCAGGAAGCGCTCCCCCACCCCGAGCTTCGGGTTTCGCATCGAGGTCAGTAGATGCTTCGTGCGAATTTTGGGACCGCTGATATCCATCAGTATGCGGCAGTCGAGCCCTGTCTGCTCTTCTGCTTCCCTGATGTTCCCGATCATGCCCGACCATGTCTCTTCATCGTCATGGGCACAGTTTATACGGGCCATGTTCATGCCGGATGTGATGAGGGTCCTGACCAGTTCATAGTCACTTCCGGCGGCCGTTGGCATCGTTACAAGGATGCGTGTATCCCTGCCGTTCCTCGGCGGCCCGAAAATATTGTCCGAATTCCTCCTCAGTGCCAGATTGCGCTCCAGAAAGGAGTCGGAGGAGCGGTAGTCGACCTCCCCGACATCTTCATCCGCGATGTAGCCAAGTGTGCGTGTAACGGCGTTCAGCGTCCCGAGCACATCCGCTTCCAGGCGCCCCAGTGAAGATACGCCCCACGGAATCAATTTTTCCTGCAGTTCCCTCATGTCCTTCTTGCGGAAAGCCATATAATAAGCCAGATTTCTGGCGCTGTTCCTATACGCGTCACGGATGGGCCTCCTGTCCCATTCATCAAACAGCCAGTCGCCCTCCTGCTCTACAGAAGCCCTGATCTCCATGACTTCCTCGAGCAGCGGGAGTACATGCTTCCTGTCCATTGCCATCACCTCTTTCAGATAATCATGGGCGTTCCTTCCCTATACCCGTTTGACGGCGATCTATTATTGTATAATGAAAAAAGCCGCTTCAGACCACGGAGGCCGGAAGCGGCTGGAATTTCAGAATCCGAGCCTGAACATGAGATGCAGCGCCTGGAGATAGCCGATATGGAATATCATCCAGAGCGCAAAACCGATATAGCCATTCAGCTCCAGGTTCTGTACGGAGAGGCTGGAGAGCACGAAATAGAGCAGCGTCACAACCACCCACACTGTCGCCAGTCCCGGCATGTACAGATGGCTTTTATTCAAGTACAGCCATTTCAGTATGATGGCCAGAGTGACAGAGACCATCAGATGGAAAATAAGCTCCATGAACAGACCCGGACTCCGGCCGAAAATGAAGTCCACATTCAAAAGCAATGTCATGATCTCGATACCTGTGCTGGATTCCACATACGCACATGCAAGAAAAAGCAGCACACCGGAAACGACACCGGTAGTCAAACCTGATACTAATATTCTCCTCATGATCGCTGTCCTTTAACCAGTATGATATTCGCACGATTTTACACGTCAAGTATATCATATGGTCCCGATGAATTTAAGACTGTTAATTATTACAAAATACCTATATGCTAAGTGTCGAACCAAAGGAGGATCCCTATGAAAATTCTATCATTTGAAGAAGAAGCCCGGCACCTGACCTTCATCGTCGATTTTCTCAAAATATTCAATGCCGACCTGGAAACGAGGCAGAACCGCACGGCCCAGGGCATACTGGATACAAGATACGACATCAATGAAAACATCTCCAATGTCGTCGATTTTGCCGATGGCAACGTCATGGAGTTCGTCCAGATGCTGCCGGAAATCAGAAGAACCGAAATGAACTACAATTATATAGAGACGATGCGTGAACGCACAGAACGCATGATACCGAAACCCTATTTCGGCAAGATCACCGTCGATGGGGAGCCGATCTATATCGGCACCGGCACAATAAAGAACCGCGACAATGACATACTGATCTATGACTGGCGTACGCCGGTCGCAAGCCTGTTCTATGAAAACAGGACCGGCGACCTGTCATACCGCATTCCGGATGGCAGCAGGATAGATGCAACCGTCGAACAGAGGCGCCAGTTCATCATCGAAGACGGCGCCCTCCTCAACATGTTCGACAGCGATGTATATATTGGTGATGAGATCCTGCAGCGCATGATCACCGACTCCTCCCAGTCGAAGCTCAAAAACATCGTCTCGACCATCCAGCAGGAGCAGAATGACATCATCCGCCTCCCGCTTTCCCAGGATACGCTGGTCTATGGGCCGCCCGGCAGCGGAAAAACTTCCCTTGCCATGCAGCGGATTGCATTTCTGCTGTACCAGCACAAGGAGACCCTCGATCCGGAGAACATACTGCTCATTTCGCCGAATGAAGTGTTCAACGACTATCTGTCCGATGTCCTGCCGGAGCTTGGCGAAAACCACGTGCGGAACACGACGTTCTACCGCCTCATCTCACAATTCCCCTACTTCAAGGGAAGGAACTTCGAGCATGTCTATGACAACATCAAACGCCTGAGGGAAAATGATGAAGGGCATGACATCTATGAATTCAAGAATTCCCTCGAGTACTTCAAATCCCTCCATGGCTTCATGAAGCATCTTGAGACCGACGGCATGGAGTTCAGGACCCTGCAGGGCGAGAATGGACTGTTCTACAGCAAGGAACAGCTGGTCCACGTCTTCTATAATGAACTTGGCGACCATCCCATAAGCAGGAGGCTCTCGAAGATGCAGGAAAGGCTGCTCAGCCTGTATACCGAGGAAGTCAAAAGACTGACGAATGAAAAGTACACGGAACTGCGCGACAGCAACAAGTACATCGGCGAGGCGCATGAACTCAAGAAAGAGGCACATGATTTTGCCAAAAAGCAGCTGAAGACCGTGCACCGCCAGGTCGCCCTGTTCCGGTTCGTCCACTTTGAAAAACTGTATGTAAAGTCGATATACGATAAGAAGTTCCGCAACCGGACCGTGCGCTCCGTCAAGGAGAATGATTTCAAGTATGAGGACATCGCACCAATGCTCTATATGTACATCCACCTCCTCGGCAAAAATGACAGGCAGATCCAGCATGTACTGATCGATGAGGTCCAGGACTATTCGAACATCCAATACTATGTCATGCGCCATTACTATAGGAAGGCGACGTTCACGAGCCTCGGCGACCCGAACCAGCAGATCCACCCCGGCAGGAAGGATGCCCTGGTCGCCAAAAACCATGTCCAGAAAAGGCTCGAGCGCTCCTACCGGTCCACCAACCAGATCAATGCATTCCTGAACAGCATCATCCCTGGTTCCATACAGTCCGCTTCCGTCGATGGGGATGAGGTGCAAAAATTGCACACCGACGACGAAATCGGCCATGTCAGAGAGGTGCTCCGCTCCGGAGAGTACCCGCAGGTCGCCATCATCACCCCTTCAAGAGACGCAGCCGACCACTATTACGCACAGCTGAAGGATGAGTTTCCGCACATGAAGAATCTCGGGGAGACGGATACACTGTACAACCAGTCGTTCATCATCCTGCCCTACTACCTGTCAAAAGGGTTCGAATACAACACGGTGATCCTGACGGATGCACAGTCCTACAGCGATTCGAAGCATATACTGTATGTGCTCGCCTCCCGCGCCACGCGGCATCTCCACCTGCTCAACCCGACTGAATAGTACGAATATATTAATCCTACTTTACAAGTAGGATTAATTTGTTTATGATAGTTCTACTTGATTTGAAAAGGAGCTATCATTAAATGGATGCATTACTTGTCGTCATAAATATTATCGCCTTCCTGCTGCTCATCGGCGCACTTGTGTTCCTCAAGCGGCGGAATGTAAAATTCTCCCATCGCGTGATGATCGGCCTCATCATCGGCCTGTTCTTCGGTGCCGGACTGCAGCTGGTCTATGGTGTGGACAGTACAGTCATAACAAGCACGATGGATTGGGTTTCCATCGTCGGCAGCGGGTTCGTCCGACTTCTGCAGATGATCGTCATGCCACTCGTCTTCATTTCCATCCTCGGTGCTTTCGCAAAGATGGATGTAAAGGAGAAGTTTCTGAAATCCGGCGTCAAAATCATCGCACTGCTGCTCGGCACCACCGCGATTGCTGCTGTGATCGGTATTTCTGCCGCCCTGCTCTTCAACCTTGATGCTTCAAGCCTCAACCTGGGCGAAGCCGAAAATGAAAGGGCACTCTCACTCGAGAGCACCGCTTCTGAAATCGAAGATCAGACGCTTCCCCAGCAGCTCGTATCACTGCTGCCGGCCAATCCTTTCCTTGACTTCACCGGAGATCGTGCCACTTCCACCATCGCAGTCGTCTTCTTCGCCATCTTCATGGGATTCAGCTTCGTCCGCCTCATGCAGCGCAATCCCGAGAGCGGCGAGAAGATCAGGACAGGCATCATCGCCCTGAACGACTGGGTCATGCAGCTTGTCAAAATCATTCTGGCCCTGACCCCTTACGGGATTCTGGCCATCATGACTTCTACTGTGGCCACTTCAAACTTCCAGGCCATATACGATCTTGGACTGTTCGTTGTCGCTTCATACACTGCACTGCTGACGATGTACCTCGTCCATCTGCTGCTGATCGGGCTGACAGGCCTGAATCCACTCCAATACTTCAAGAAGACTGCGGAAGCACTGCTGTTTGCCTTCACTTCCCGTTCGAGTGCCGGCACACTGCCACTCAACATACAGACGCAGCGGACAAGACTCGGCGTACCGGCAAGCATCGCCAACTTCTCGGGAAGTTTCGGACTGTCCATCGGACAGAATGGGTGTGCCGGCATCTATCCAGCGATGCTCGGCATCATGATTGCCCCGGCAGCCGGTGTTGAAATCAACGCCCAGTTCATCATTACGCTGATTGCCGTGACGGTCATCGCATCCCTCGGAATCGCCGGTGTCGGTGGTGGCGCAACATTCGCAGCAATCATCGTCCTGTCAACGATGAACCTGCCGATCGCCCTCGCCGCCGTCCTCATCTCCATTGAACCCCTGATCGATATGGGAAGGACAGCCGTCAATGTCAGCGGCTCGATGACGGCCGGAACGATAACCGCAAAGACGAATCGGTCATTGGACAAGGATGTCTATGATGAAAAACGCTACGATGAACTCACAGCAGAAGCATAGTTTCCACCGGCACTCGGAGTGCCGGTTTTTTAATGAAATTTTTTAAAATTAATTTCATTTTTAACTGCTTCTCGAGTGGTATTACACTACACTTCTCTTCATTCATCGAGCAGCAGCAGTGTTTCTCCGACACACGAAATGTTGGAAAATGACCAATTTCAATCCGCGTAAAATCAACGATAAATTCTTCTTCTCCGATTTTTTCAAAAATGCCCCATCCCTTGCCACTTCTCCTTTTCAATGCATTCTGCATGAAATGCTTAAAAATAAATTACCCTTTAATCCGAGTTTTTCATAGCATTTCACTTCTTCTTTGCTATAATGAAAACATAATTTAATATTCACACAATAACAATCGGGATGGAGGATCAAATTATGAAAAGGTTTCTATTTCTTATTTTAGCGGCAGTTTTTGTACTGAGTGCCTGCGGCGGTTTCCAGATCGGGGATTCCGAAGGTTCCAATTCTTCAGAAGAAGACAGCGCATCGGGCGAAACGGAAGGCAGTGATGCTGAAGGCTCGAACGGCGAAACGGTTACGCTTGATTTCTGGTCATTCTGGGGCTCTGAACAGAGGCGTCCGGTAATCGACAAGATCATCGAGGACTTCAACAATTCACAGGATGAAATCGAAGTACAGCATACCTACGTCCCTTGGGGCGACATCTGGACCAAGAACCTGGCAGCAATTGCTGCCGGCGACCCGCCGGATGTCATCATCAATGATATCAACACGGTGAAGCTGAGAGCACAGGAGGGGCAGATGGAGCCGATTACGGAATTCGTCGACTCCGATGTACAGAACCGCTTCTACGACCAGATGACGGAAGCGACGATGCATGAGGATGAAATGTATGCCCTGCCGTTCAATACGGATACACAGATCCTTTTCTATAATAAGGATCTGTTCGAAGAGGCCGGCCTGGATCCGGAAGACCCGCCGTCCACATGGGCAGAAGCTGAAGAGTACGCTACCCAGCTTGATGTCGAGGAAGGCGGCAGCTACGAACGCATCGGCTTCTATCCGCTGATCGGGGCAGGTTCTGATGTATGGATGATGAACGCCCTCGGTGAGAACTACGTCAGCCCGGAAGGGGATGTGAAAATCGATACGGAACCCGTCCACGATACATTCAACTGGATTCTCGAACAGAAGAACAAATACGGGGAGAATACGATCACGTCAATCAACTCCCAGTTCGAAAATGCCCAGCAGGATCCTTTCATGGCCGGCAACATCGGCATGATGGTACAGAATGCCAACTACTACGTCCAGCTCAGGGATTTTGGACAGGATATCAACTTCGGTGTCGCGCCATTGCCTGAAAAAGAGGAAGGGAACGGACACACATCCTGGGGCGGCGGTTTCGTTGCCGAAATACCAAAAGGCGCCAAAGATCCTGAAGCTTCCTACAAGTTCATCGAGTTCCTGACGAATCATGATTCACAGCTCTATTGGGCGGAAAACAACTTCGACCTCGTCGCCCATGAGGAGGCCGGCAATTCAGCTGCAGAAAGTGATGAATTCAGTGAATCAGGAAGGGAAGTCTATTCCCTCATGGTAGAGAACATGGACAATACACTCCTTACACCTCAGCCGCTTGTGGCTCCGGATTTCGCAAGCACGGTGAATCCGACATTTGAATCCATCATCAGTGAAAATACAACTGTCGAAGCGGGACTGGAAAAGGCACAATCTGACCTTGAACGCATAGTTGAAAATAATAGATAGGTGATTCGATGTATAAAAAGAAAGAGAACCTCTACGGCTATATTTTCATATTGCCATGGATCATCGGTTTTTTGGGGCTGACACTCGGCCCCTTGCTTTTTTCTCTTGTAGGCAGTTTTACAAACTATAATGTGACGTCACAGATGGATTTCGTCGGATTCGCGAACTATAAGGAAATGTTCATGTACGACGACCTGTTCTGGACATCACTCTACAACACCCTGTACTTCGTCGCCTTCTCCGTCCCTCTGACGACGATCGCGGCGATACTGATATCGACACTGATGAACCAGGATATCCCGGGGATGCGCATATTCCGTACCATCTATTATCTGCCGGCAATCCTTTCAGGCGTCGGGGTCTATCTTTTGTGGATGCAGCTGCTCGACCCGTCGACGGGACTGATCAACCAGTTCCTCGCCCTGTTCGGCATCGACGGTCCGAACTGGCTGTTCGATGCCGAATGGTCGAAGCCTTCCCTCATCATGATGAAATTGTGGAGTGCCGGCGGCAGCATGCTGCTGTATCTCGCTGCGATGCAGGGTGTATCCAAAACACTCTACGAAGCAGCGATCATGGACGGGGCTTCCCGTGTGCAGATGTTCTTCAGGATCACCCTGCCCATGGTGACGCCGATCATCTTCTTCGATATCGTGACCAGCACGATCGGGTCCTTCCAGATTTTTCAGGAAGCCTATGTAATGAGTGCGGACAATGCGGGGGCACCGGAAAACTCACTGCTGTTCTATAACCTCTACATGTGGATCAACGCCTTCAACGTGTTCGATATGGGTTATGCGATGGCCATGTCATGGATACTGTTCATCATCGTATTGATTCTGACCATCATCAACTTCAAATTCGCCAGACGGTGGGTCCATTATGAGGGGGATTGATTGAATGTACAACTCCAACAAGATGAAATTCTGGCGGGCCTTCAACTTCGTGCTTCTGATTGTCGGCAGCCTCTTCATGATTGCACCCCTGTTCTGGATGATATCGATAGCGCTCAAATCCATGGAGGAGATATACCGCGGGGAGTTCACATTCATCCCCCAGGATATCCAGTTCTCCAATTTCATTGACATCTTCGACATTGCACCATTTTTCACCTACTTCATCAATACTTCAGTCATCACGGTGCTTGTCGTATTCGCGAATGTATTCGTGAATGCATTCATTGCCTACGGCTTCGCCAAGATCAATTTCAAGGGACGGGAGATACTCTTCATATTTGTGCTCTCCACCATGATGCTGCCGGGGTTCATTACACTGATTCCCCAGTACGTCATTTTTGCGGAACTTGGCCTTGTGAACACCTACTACCCGCTGGTGCTGCCTTCATTCTTTGGCAGTGCATTCAACATCTTCCTGCTGCGCCAATTCTTCAAGGGTGTACCAGGCAGTATGATCGAAGCGGCCAGGATGGAAGGTGCAAACCACTTCCAGATATTCTTCAAGATTGCGCTTCCGATGATCAAGCCGGCACTATTCACAGTGGCGATATTCTCTTTCAACGGCGTGTGGAACGACTTCCTCGGACCGTTGCTGTATCTGAATGATGAGTCCCTCTATACGCTCCAGCTCGGCCTCCAGGTCTTCAAGGAGCAGTCGAGTACCCAGTGGAACTACCTGATGGCCGGTTCACTGCTTGTGCTCATGCCTGTCATCATCCTGTTCTTCTTCTTCCAGAAGTACTTCATACAGGGATCGAACATATTGGGTCAGACGGACGAAAAATAGGACGCCCAGCAGGGCGTCCTATTTTTTTGTTATACTGGAGAAAAAAGGAGCGGAACAATGAAATCCATCACCCCATTTTTGACATTCGAAGGCCGTGCCGAAGAAGCCATGAAATATTACGAGGAGACATTCAAGGATGCGGAGATCCGCCTGCTCCAGAAGTACGACGCTGCGGACCCGAGTCTCGAAGGCAAAGTGATGCAGGGAGCCATAAGGATACAGGACCAGCTGATCATGATGATGGACAGCCAGGTCCCGCATGAGTTCACCTTCACTCCGAGCATGTCCTTCTATATTGAATGCGAAACCCTCGAGGAAATAGAACTCTACTACAGGAAACTGAAAAAGCAGGGGGCCATCCATATGCCCCTCGACGAATATGGGTTCTCCAGACAGTTCGCCTGGCTCCAGGACCAGTTCGGCGTGGCATGGCAGCTCAACCTGTCATAGGAAAAAGGCCATCCCTGAACAGGGATGGCCTTTAATATCTTATGCAGTTCTTCTGCCGAATATCCTCTCAAAAATGGACTTTCCGCTTCTCTCCTCTTTCTTCTTCTCTGAAAGGTAAGTATAGCTGTCAGCAATCTTCTTATATTCTTCCATGCGCAGATCTGCTGAAATACGATCAGTTGAAAACATCCCAATTCCTCCTATTAATCTGTAATTTTATTTTTTTACTTTTAACAGATAGCATTTATCTCAAATTCAATATATCATCATATGCAGGTCTCATCAAACATAATGTGATTAAATTATCAAAGTAACTCTATTATAAATTTTTAAACAATTCTATAATATATAATATTTTAAGTAATTAAATTTCATTTTCAATTGACTTGAAGAGAATTCATGCCCTGACATGCATCCTTATGCTTATGATTCCGCTTTCCTGTTTGTTTTATGTATACTTGGGGTATTTTCCTAATACAACGTATGAAAGAAAGGCGGATGAATATGAAAAAATGGATGCTTTCAATGGGAATGACCATGATGCTTATCCTTGGTGCATGTGCGCCGGAAGGTACCGGAGATACAGATCCTCCTGTTGACGAGGATGAAGATACTGCCAACCCGGAGCAGGATGATGGAGACCGTGAGGAGGCTGCTGAAGATCTGGATGAAGATTTCCAGGACGAAGAAGAGGATGACTAACCATCCTGATTTCAGTCATAATGGTGTATAATTGATATACCTTCATAAGACTGAAAATGAAAGGGAGTCTGTCCATGTGGTGGATAATCATGATTGTACTGATTGGTGTTGCGGGGGGCTTCGGCAGCGACTACTTGAAGCATAAGCGCAAGATGGAACAGATCCGGCTGGATGTCCTCGACAAGGAACTCGAACTGGAGCGGATCAGGCAGGAGAATTTTCTTCTTGAAAACCACTCCATGAGGGAGGAACTCGAACGGATCCGCCTGGAAAACCGGCAGCTCTATGAAAAGGATACTGATCGTCGCTGGCTTATTGAAGAGACGAAGAGGAAAGAGGAATGAGCATCATGCCCATTCCTCTTTGTATTCCATATCGATATGCGGGATGCCATCTTCAAGATGGACCTCTGAAGTCGTCCTGAACCCGAGTGACTGATAGAATTTCTCCAGGTGTGCCTGGCCATGCAGATAGATCCGTTCACCTTTGAAGTGTGTATGTACATAATCCATGGCCTGTCCCATAAGCGCCTGCCCCACTCCACTGCTGCGACGGTCTGCCCTGACAATGACCCGGCCGATGGATATGGGGCTCCCATGCACGATTCTCAGATAGGCGATAATCCCCGTATCATCCGTCCTATAGATATGGGTACATTCCGGATCCAGGCCATCAATTTCCTGATAGGCGCATGCCTGTTCCACCACGAATACGGAAACCCTGAGCCTGTATATCTCCTCCAGTGTACGGACATCCAATTCTTCAAATGCTCTAATATGCCACATCAAATACCCTCCCATTCAAATCTATTTAAATGATAGCACAAAAAAACCGATGCGGAGCATCGGTTTTTTTAGCATCCTATGCGAATTGGGCGTTGAGTTCCCGTGCGCATTCACGCACGCTTTCAAGACCTTCTTCAATGATTCTCGCCGCTTCCTGAGGCATTGCATTATGCCCTTCGATGATGACTTCATCGATGATTTCCATGCCGAATACACCGCCGATGACATTTTTCATGTAGTTGTGGGACATATCCATGCCCTGCATTTCAGGTGCGCTGTACATCCCGCCACGTGCGTTGAGAAGGAGGACCTTCTTGTCCGTCATGAGCTGTGCCATTGATCCATCTGCATTGTATTTGAAGGTGAACCCTGCTGAGTATACATAGTCGATGAATGTCTGGAGACGTGCCGGAATCGTGAGATTCCATAGCGGGAATGCAAATACGATGATGTCCGCCGCTTCGAATGCGTCCATCGCTTTCTGCTTTGCATCCATCAGGCGCTGTTCGTCCGCATCCAATGCTTCGTCGTTCTGTATCTTGCCGAGTGCACTGAACAGTTCATGCCCGATATACGGCATATCTTCCTCGAATATGTCGTATACATTGATGTTCATATTTTTATTGCCCTCCACGGACTCCATGAATGCATCATACATTTTTGTAGAGATGCCGTCCGGACGGTTGTTTGCTTTTACTACGAGTACATTTTTCATTTATGATCCTCCAATAAGATAATGTCTGTGCTTATCACATAATCTATATAATAACAAAAAGTAAGTACCTTGTGTATATAAATGCTCAAAAATCAAAAATTATCTTCAATTGAAGGGAAGATGCCCGTTCAAAGCTGCAGATTGTTCTTGTTCTGCAGAATCGCAACGCTCAAAATATGTGGAATCTTATGCCTGCCGTCGGGGAAATTGTCTTCAAGGTAGCTGCTGATGCGGTTCAATGTGTTTCTCCTCTGCTTCTCCTTGAATGCGGCAAGCCAGGAGACGGAGGACAGCCGCCCGGCCCATTCTTCGTTTGTAAACTTGACTTCATAGTCCATCTTATACAGGTCCATCAGATCGAACTTGGCATATTTCCATTCGTCGAACCATTCCACGGGGAAACTGTTGATCATCTGGGTGGCCATATCCTTTGTGCCCGCCGGTCTGATCTGCTTGTCCGTCGAATAGGACTGGATGATCTTCATGGACTCCTTGACGATCTTCGAAGCGGATGTAAAACCGGAATCCATGATGACCAGATGGCCGCCAGGCTTCAGGATGCGCTTCACTTCCTCTATCGTCTTCTCCCGGTCGAACCAGTGCCATGCCCGCATCACGGTGACGATATCATAGCTGTTTGATGGCAGACCTGTATCTTCAGCATACTTCTGTACGAAATTGATTCTCTGATCATCTCCGATGTGCGTTTTCCCCACTTCAATCAGTTCGGCTGAAGGCTCCACGGCATCCACGATGGCCCCCCTGTCACTCAGCATCTTGCTGAGCAGTCCGGGCCCCGCCCCGAGGTCCGCCACCTTGCTGCCTGCGATTGCCACGCCACGTTTTTCCAACCCCTTGATCAGGCTGTCAGGGATGTCATCCCTGTACTTCAGATAATTGTCAGCGACATTGCCAAAGTTTACATTCATTTCTTTCCCTCCATGAGCTGGATGATTTTTTATTCATCGACCAATTTGTTTATTAAGATTATTAAAAGAAGATTAATCCCGATCCACTCAGGGTAAACCACAAGAAAGGAGAGTGGATATGACTATGACTAGATCCGTACTACTTATAGTAACCAACCACGGTACAATCAACAACGATGAAGACAGACCGACCGGACTATGGCTCGGCGAGGCTGCAGAGCCCTATCATGTCTTCCAGAGTGCAGGCTTCAAGGTTGACATCGCATCACCGAAAGGCGGTTCCGTTCCCCTGGATCCAAACTCTTTGGACGGTGAGCAGGATGAAGGGAACAATGAGGTGATCAGATTGCTCCAGAACACCAAACGTGTGAAAGACATGGTATATGAAAGATACGACGCATTGTTCTTCGCCGGTGGGCACGGCACAATGTACGACTTCCCCGGCCAGCCCGACATCCAGAATATCCTGGCATTCTTCAAGGATGACGGCCGCATCATCAGTGCGGTATGCCACGGCCCCGCCGCATTCGCCGATGCCAAGACCAAGGATGGCAAATATGTTGTGGACGGCGTCAAATTGACAGGCTTCACGAATGAAGAGGAGAAGTCGATGGAGCTCCTTGATGACATGCCTTTCGCATTGCAGTCGAAGCTCGAATCCAATGGCGCAGGCTTCGTCGTCGGAGAAGCGATGGAGGAACACATCGTTACAGATGGAAACTTCATCACCGGCCAGAATCCGGCATCCGCAGAGGCTGCAGCGAGAGCTGTCGTCAACAGGTTGAAATAGCAATCCCTCCCCCGGAATCACCGGGGGTTTTTTTTACATATGCCTTACATTAAAGATACTATAAATTCCCTTTAAAATGAACATCCCAATTTACCCATCAAAAAAGAGCATCACAAGATGCTCCCTAATGGTTATCCAGTACCCTTTTCATTTCCTGGACTTTGCCCACATGCATCGCTTCATGCAGAATGATGAAGGCGAACTGCTCCCTGCGGGTGGTCATTCCCATGAATTCCCTCGGAAGGTCTTCTTCGAGAACTGCTTCGTCCAGATCCTGAAGACGTTCAGGCTGTCCTTTGAGCAGGGCTTCGATTTCATCGGTCGCGGGGGTGTCCCCATCAAAATCATCCGGACTTGTACCGAAAGCAAAGTATTTCTTATACCGCTTATGCGTATCGGTGTTCTTGTCCGTCAATGCAGCAGTCACCATCTCCATCATCGTAGCAATATGCCCGAGCTGCCAGTGGACGCTGTTTGGAAATCCTTCAGGGATGATATGCATGTCTTCCTCTTTCATTCCATCGAAGAGATCAAGCGTCCATCCTCTCGTCTTTTCCAGTTCAAACAACAGAAGTTCCTTGCTCATAAATAATCTCCCTTCCTGTTTTTCTCCATTATTCCTCTACCCTGATCCCGTCATTTCATTCATGGAGTGCCGTCAGGAATCTCTAGACCGCTTTGATGGACAGCCGGTCCCCTTGAAAGTTATATTCAACATAATAAACAATGGAGGTAAAAATATGACACGCCTACTGCTGAACCTGGTGCTCATGGGCATCACCACACTCGCAATCTACTGGCTCATCACTGCATTCGCACCATCGATGGGCACCTATGCCATCCCCATCTCACTGCTTCTCGGCATCACCCTGGGATTCTTCATCTATATCACAATCGACAACAGGATTGGATAAATCAGTGCAAAATCCTTGATTGTTTCGAAAATCGGAATATAATAGTAATATTGATTTTAAAGAAACAGAGGTATTTGCATGGAAACATCTGAAAGATCCAAGCCGGACTACCGTCTTATATTCATACTGCTCTCCGGCGCTTTTGTCGCATTGCTGTCCAATACGTTCCTGAATGTCGCACTGCCATCCATAAAGGATGACTTCGGCATCACCACTTCCACAGTACAGTGGGTCTCTACAGCATATATGCTCGTCAGCGGAATCGTCATCCCGACGACCGCCTTCCTGATGCAGAGATTCAGCGCAAGAACGCTTTTCCTGGCAGCGATGCTGCTCTTCCTTTCCGGCACATTGATCGCCGGCTTTTCGCCCACTTTCCCTGTCCTGATCCTGGGCCGCATGGTACAGGCTTCCGGCTCGGCCATTCTCATGCCCCTGCTGATGAACGTCATGATCACAAGCTTTCCTCCGGAGCGCCGGGGGACGGCGATGGGCCTTTTCAGTCTGGTCATGTTCTTTGCACCGGCCATCGGACCGACCCTTTCCGGATTCATCGTACAGAGCTACTCATGGCATTACCTGTTCTTCATCATGGTACCGGTACTGCTGGTCGTACTCAGCATCGGATGGTTCAAGCTACCTGAGACGGAGACTGCATATTCCACTAAAATCGACATCCCCTCTGTCATACTGTCGACCCTCGGGTTCGGCGGCATACTGTATGGCTTCAGTTCCGCAGGAAACAGCGGCTGGCTGAGAGCAGATGTCATACTCGCGCTGCTCACCGGTTTCATCAGCGTGTTCTTCTATATCCGGAAGCAGACACGGATGCGTGAACCGATGCTGGACTTCTCAGTATACAAATTTCCGATGTTCACACTGTCTTCCCTTCTGATCGGAACGATGAACATGGCCCTTTTCTCCGGGATGATCCTCATGCCGATATACCTTCAGGATATCCAGGGCATCTCCCCGCTCGATACAGGCCTCCTGCTTCTGCCGGGGGCGCTGATCATGGGATTCATGAGCCCGGTATCCGGAAAGCTGTTCGACATGTTCGGACCGAGGAATCTTGCGATCTTCGGACTGGTCCTGACCGTATCGACGACATTCTTCTTCAGCCGGCTCACCTTTGACACGAGCTATACGTTCCTGATCATGCTCTACTCGATCCGCGCATTCGGCATGACACTCGTCATGACGCCTGTGATGACGAACGGCATGAACCAGCTGACACCGAAGCTGACGCCGCACGGTTCATCCATCAACAGCATGCTGAACCAGGTGTCCGGCGCGATCGGCACGGCACTGCTGATCACCATCATGCAGAATACGATGAACCGGAAGCTCTCCGGCGTTTCCCAACCGGATGCAACGACGATGAACCAGGCGATGCTCGATGGCATCAACTTCGCCTTCCTCGTCGCCACACTGCTGCTCGCCATCGCCCTTGTGCTGTCATTCTTCCTGAAACGTGTCACAACCGACGAAGTCCTTGGGGACTCGATGACTAAAGCACGGCCGATTGAACCCGTCGAAGAGAAATAAAAATAGCGCTGCCCAGTCTCGGGCAGCGCTATTTTTATATTCTAGTCATGTGACACTGGCTTCCTCAAGGTGAAGGACAGCAGGAGTCCGATGAGTGAAATGATGGCCGCTGCAAGGAAGGCCGTGTTCACACCATCTATCATGCCCTGCATCCCTTCGGAAGGATTGGCAGTATGGGTCATGATCGAGACGAGCAGTGCGGTACCGACCGCCCCTGCGATCTGGCGCATCGTGTTGTTCATGGCGGTGCCATGGGGCACGAGCTTCGGTGACAGCTGGTTCAGCCCGGCTGTCGTCACCGGCATCATCACCATCGCCACCCCGAGCATCCTGACGGCATTGACCGCTGCCAGATAGGTGAATGTCGTATCTGTATCGATCATCGTGAACATGTATGTCGTCACGGTCACCAGGCCAAGCCCGATGATTGCCAGCCACCTGGCACCGAACATGTCGAAGAGTTTCCCCGTCACCGGGCTCATCGAGCCCATGATCAGTGCACCCGGCAGCAGCATCAGTCCGGATTCAAGTGGTGTGAATCCCATCATGTCCTGCATCAGGATCGGCAGTATGACCGCCCCACCGATCATGGACATGAAGACCACCATGCCGAGTCCTGTCGTCAGCGCAAAAATCTTGTCCTTGAAGACTTTGAATTCGAGGATCGGCTGTTCGAGCTTCTGCTGTCGTCTGATGAACAGGAACAGTGTCACTGCACCCAGTGTGAGCGAAACGAGCACCGGTGTACTCAGCCAGCCGCTGCTTCCTGCAACACTGAATCCGTAAAGCAGTCCGCCGAAGCCGAAGGTGGAAAGGATGATGGATGGGACGTCCAGTTTCGGATTCGTCCGCTCCGTCACATTCCTAAGTATGAAGTAGGCGACGATCAGGTCGATGATGACGATTGGAATGATGATGAAGAAAAGGCCTCTCCAGGGGTAGCTCTGCACGAACCAGCCCGAAAGCGTCGGCCCGATGGCCGGCGCAAATCCGATGACCAGGCCGAACATGCCCATCGCCGTCCCCCGCTTCTCAAGCGGATAGATCAGGAAGATGATCGTCTGCATCAGCGGCATGATGATGCCGGCACCCGATGCCTGGAGGATCCTTCCGACCAGGAGTATTTCAAAACCCGGTGCCAATCCACAGACGAGTGTACCGAATCCGAACAGCCCCATCGCCGTAAAGAACAGGGTCCGTGTCGTAAACTTGCCTATGAGGAATGCCGTAATCGGAATCATGATTCCATTGACCAGCATGAATACGGATTGGAGCCACTGGGCGACGTCCGCATCAATCTGCAGGTCTTCCATGATCGGCGGGATGGCTGTCGCCAACAGCGTCTGGTTCAGAATGGCCGCAAATGCTCCGGAAATAAGTACAGCCATCAGTGGCAACCTTTTGATGGTGGCTGATGACTGCTGTTCACTAGCTGACATAAAAAATCCTTCTTTCTATAAATAAAACGAAATAATATTATATTTGCCAAAAACAACATATATAATATTGCCTCAATGAGAAAGAAATATCAACTACTTTTGCTCGGCGGCATTGCGGCTGATTTCAGTGATCACCTTCACCGCCTTCTCCATATTATCTACAGAAATATATTCGAATTTTCCATGGAAGTTCTCTCCACCGGTGAAGAGGTTCGGTGTCGGGAGGCCCTTATATGACAGCTGGGAGCCGTCCGTCCCGCCCCTGACCGGTTCGATGACCGGAGTGATATCGAGTGCTTCCATCGCCTGCTTCGCATATTCGACGATCTCCATGTGCGGTTCGATCCGATCCCTCATGTTGTAGTACTGGTCATTCATATCCAATATGACACGATCTTCTCCGTACTGTGCCTTCAGTGCATCGGCATGGGATGCCATCTGTCCTTTTCGGTCTTCGAATGCATTTTTGTCGAAGTCGCGGATGATGAAGTTGACTTCCGTCTTCTCCACATCCCCGCTGATGTTGGTCAGATGGAAGAATCCTTCATATCCTTCCGTATGCTCGGGCGTGTCTTCAGCATTGAAGCGGGTGATGAATTCGGCAGCCATCCGTCCTGCATTGATCATCTTGTTCTTGGCGGTGCCGGGATGGACGCTGTTGCCGATGAAGGTCACTTTCGCCGCTGCCGCGTTGAAGCTTTCGTACTGCAGTTCACCGAGCGGCCCTCCATCCACGGTATAGGCGAAATCCGCACCGAAGCGCTCCACATCGAAATGGTGCGGCCCGCGTCCGATCTCCTCGTCCGGAGTGAACGCCACCCTTATCTTCCCGTGCTTCACTTCGGGATGATCGATGAGATATTCCATCGCCGTCATTATTTCTGCGATGCCTGCCTTGTTGTCGGCTCCAAGGAGCGTCGTCCCATCCGTCGTCATGAGCGTGTGCCCCCTATAGTCTTCAAGCTCCGGGAACTGCTCCGGAGTGAGTGTGACACCAAGCGCTTCATTCAGCACAATATCTCCGCCTTCATAGTCGGTCACCTGGGGATTGACACCCCTGCCCGTAAAATCCGTCGCGGTATCCACGTGGGCGAGAAAGCCGATGACCGGTGCCCCTTCGGTATTTGCAGGCAGTGTGGCCATCAGATAGCCGTTTTCATCCGTTTCCACCTCCTCCATCCCGATCCCTTTCAGCTCTTCCTCAAGCAGGCGGATCAGATCCCACTGCTTGTATGTAGAAGGTATGGATTCACTTGAAACATCGGACTGGGTATCGATTCTGGCATATTTTGATAGTCTTTCAATCAGTTGAGTGCGCAATTCATTCATCTCCTATGTTTTTTCTTCATTTTACCATATCATCCGTTCATTCTTTTAATGAAAGGAAAGATTCAGTGATAGAATGGAGGCAATATGATAAGGGAGGAATCCTATGGAACTCGGAATCAGTACATTTGCAGAAACATTGCCGGATCCCCACACAGGGGAAACGATCACCCATGCCGAACGGCTGAGGGACATCGTCGAGGAAATCGAAATGGCGGATCACGTCGGACTCGATGTCTACGCCGTCGGGGAGCATCACCGTGAGGACTATGCCGTCTCCGCGCCTGAAGTCATCCTTGCTGCAGGCGCCGCACGCACCAGCAGTATCAGGCTCTCCAGTGCAGTGACGGTCCTCTCCTCGGACGACCCGGTAAGGGTGTACGAAAGGTTCGCCATGCTGGATGGCATTTCCGGTGGACGGGCGGAGATCATGGCCGGCAGAGGTTCTTTCATCGAATCGTTCCCACTGTTCGGATATGACCTGAATGACTATGACGCACTATTTGAAGAGAAGCTCGATCTTCTGCTCCAGCTTCAGAAAGGCGGTCCCATCCATTGGAGCGGCAGACACCGTGCACCGATCAGCGGCCTCGAAGTATTTCCAAAGCCGGAACAGGAGGCCCTGCCCGTCTGGATCGCCAGCGGCGGCACACCGGATTCCACGGTCAGGGCCGGCAAGCTCGGCCTGCCGCTCGTGCTCGCCATCATTGGAGGCCGACCGCAGAACTTCGCAGCCCTTGTCGAGCTGTACAAGCAGACGGCGGCACAATCCGGCCACAGGATCGAGTCGCTCGGCATCGCCTCCCACAGCCACGGCTTTGTGTGGGATACGGATGAAGAAGCGGCGGACCTGTTCTTCCCTTCCACCCGACAGGGCATGAACAAGGTCGGATCTGAACGCGGCTGGGGCAACTACACGCGCCGGAGCTTCGATATTGCCCGGTCGGAAAAGGGCGCGCTCTACTGCGGCAGTCCGGAGACGGTCGCCAGAAAAATCATCGATCTGAGGAAGAATGTGGGCATCAAGCGGTTCCTGCTTCATACACCACTCGGCACGATGCCCCATGACCAGGTCCTGAAATCCATCCGCCTGTTTGGTGAGAAAGTGGCCCCCATTGTGAAAGACGAGATCGCGCAATGGGAAGGGAGATAGAATATCAAAAATGCATCCCCTCAGTGGAGGGGATGCATTTTTCAGGAAAGCACCTTCAGATCATCAAACCCATATACCAGTTCGACATGGACCGTGTTGCCGATGGCCGTCTCTTCCTTGCCGATCTTGTGTCCTCCGAGCTTTTCATAGAACCCGCATGCCGGATTGTCTTCAAGGACCGATATGACCATCTTTTCGAAGCCGCGTTCCAGAAGGTCGGCAGCAACCGCTCCGACCAGCTGCCTGCCTCCACCATTACGTTGGGCGGATTCATAGAGGTAGATGGCGTAGAGTTCCCCGTCATACCCGACATATTCGCCTGAACGCTCGGGGCCGCCTATCGCAAAGCCGACAACTTCACCCGAACCGTCTTCAAGGAGGAATATCGGATTCTCCTCAATCGCACGTGTCCATATTTTTTCACGATCTTCATACTTCAGGTTCTCCAGATAGTCTTCCTCAATGATGCCATGATAGGTCGTGCGCCAGCTGTCTACCTGCACTTTCGCAATGGCAGGCGCATCATTGGCATCCGCCTTCCTCAGATTGAATTCCATATCTCCATCCCCTTCCGAAATTTATAATAGGTCCGTCTTCAGGCGGCTGTTCAGCCGGTGGCGTTCAATCGACAGCGTGACCAGCCGGTCCAGAAGTTCGGGATAGCTGATGCCCGATGCTTCCAGCAGTTTCGGGTACATGCTGATGCTGGTGAACCCGGGAAGCGTATTGACCTCATTCACGATGACCTCCCCATCATCCGTCAGGAAGACATCCACCCGCGCCATCCCTTCGCAGTCGAGGGTCCTATAGACGGTGCGGGCAGTCTGGCGTATCTTTTCAGCAGTCGGCTGCTCGAGCCTCGCCGGGATTTCCAGTGCCGCCCCGCTCTCATCGATGTATTTCGATTCATAGGAGTAGAACTCGGTATTCGCCACGATTTCGCCAGGTACGGAAACGGTCAGATCCGTATTGCCGAGGACCGAGACTTCGATTTCGCGCCCCTGGACTGCACTTTCGACCATCACTTTCGTATCGAATTCGAATGCCAGGGCGAGGGCTTCATGGAATGACCGCTCATCCGTCACTTTCGACACACCGACCGAAGAACCCTGGTTCACCGGTTTGATGAACATCGGCAGACCGAGGTCCGCTTCCACTGCGTCGTAGTCCACCGCGTCCTTTTCCTCATGGCGGAAGACCACCCAGTCGGCCACATTGGTACCCTCAAGCTTCAGGAGGCGCTTTGTCATATCCTTGTCCATGCAGACCGCCGAACTTCTGACATTGCAGCCGGCGTAAGGGACGCCGATCATTTCAAGCACCCCCTGGACGATGCCGTCCTCCCCGGCCGTACCGTGCAGTATCGGCAGTACGGCATCAAAGTGGTGCGTACCCTTTTCGGAGATGAACTGCTGCGATGGCACAATGGAGAGGCGGACGCCGTTGTCCCCATCCGTCAGCGCTTCGATCCGCTCGGACTGGTCCGCCAGCAGCCACTCCCCCTGCTTTGATATATGGATCAGGTGGATGTTGTACTTGTCCCTATCGAGTGCACCCAGTACACTTTCGGCAGAACGCATGGATACTTCATGCTCCGTCGACTGTCCACCGTATAAAATTCCTAAATTCAACTTTTCCATGTTAACACTCCCAGGTCGAGATTTTCTATGTTTGCAAGTCTCCATGAATCATCAATGGAATGGTACTACTATATTATCACAGAGCACCCTCCACTTCCCTCATTTACATGTGCCGGGGGACAAAAAATTCAACTGTTCGACGAAATATATTGACAATTCAAAATTTAATTGATAGGATTGAACA
Organism: Salinicoccus sp. Bachu38; assembly: GCF_038561955.2. Classification (NCBI taxonomy): domain Bacteria; kingdom Bacillati; phylum Bacillota; class Bacilli; order Caryophanales; family Staphylococcaceae; genus Salinicoccus; species Salinicoccus bachuensis. The sequence goes on from NZ_CP138333.2 coordinate 2,029,552, forward strand.
CAACTTAAAGGAATTGGGTGGTTCATATGGACGGCGTATATTATGGAACTCAATTGAATACCTTTTTCTTCAGCTATTTTAGATAGCGTCTATATTCCATCGTGGATATAGGCGGACTGTATCTATGATGGCTGATTTGAATGAAATTTTCATTCTTGGCCATTTATGAAATCTAAATGGCTGGGATTTTTATTTTTATGGACCATTTGGATTTCTCTTGTAAATAGAGCAGTCCAGATGGTCTTTTATTTTATATATTGGGAGTGGTAAGGATGCTGATCGGATATCAAGGTGTAGAAGGATCATATAGTGAAATGGCGTGCAGGACTTTCGCAGGGGACGGATCATATGAAATGAAGGGCTGTCCCACCTTCAAGGCGCTTGTCGACGACCTGATGCGGGACAGGGTCGATTACATCGCCCTGCCCGTCGAAAATTCCACAAGCGGTCCGATTACTCGGACGATCGACCTGATGAAATACTTGGAAGTGGATGCGGTGGAGGAGATCTATGTCAAGATCGACCATGCACTGATCACCAGGAAACCGGTGGCAATCGAAGAGCTGACAGAGGTCTATTCCCACCCCGAGGCACTAGAGCAGTGCTATAGCTACCTGAGCAGCCATCCGCATCTCGAAGTCCGTGAATATTCGGATACGGCCGACGCGGTCAGGATGGTCAAAGCTTCCGATGACCCGACCGTGGCCGCCATCGCCGGCAGCCATGCCGCCGAGATGTATGGCATGAACGTCGCACGTGAAAATATCAGCGACAATCCATATAACACTACACGGTTCCTCTTCTTCAGAAAAGGGGCGAAGCCGCGGCTGAAAAATACGAACAAGACATCACTCTACATCGAGACGGACCACAGCACCGGGTCACTGAATGAAATACTCAACATCTTCAGCAGGCACGGCATCAACCTGCTGAACCTGACTTCAAGGCCGATACAGCATAAGCCATTCTCCTACGGCTTCTTCATCGATGTTGAAAAGGGGACGGACGATACGCTGCACTATGCGCTCGATGATATAGAAAAGGTCAGCAGGTATATCAACATTCTCGGCACCTATCAGAAAGGGAAGATCCCCTCCTATGAAGGCGTCCTTGTAAACGAATAGGTTCACCCTCCCCTTTCTTGTGTATAATGAACTCAAATGCACAGGAAAGGGTTTAACTATGAACAACAAAAATGCTCAGAAGCTGATCATGATTTCAATTGGAGGCGCCCTCGCATTTGCGGCACTCGGAATCATATGGGGCCTTTATGCAGACAGTCAGATGATCCAGTTCGATGGCTACTACTCTTTCATCAGCGTCCTCCTGTCGATGATGTCGATGATGGCGCTCCGCTTCATTTCAAAGGAGGACCCGGAACGGTTCCCCTTCGGTAAGGAAAGTTTCATCCCGCTTACCATCGTCATCAAATATTTCGGCATACTGGTCCTCATCATCATCTCCCTCGTTCAGGCTTTCGTCACCCTGTCCTCGGGCGGCAATGCCATGTCGATGGGATCAGGTGTACTCTATGCACTCATATCAGCCGTCGGGTGCTACGTTGCCTACGCCTATTTCAAGTCGAAGGGCCACGGTGACGCACTCATCACTGCTGAAATGAACCAGTGGCGCATGGACGCCCTCCTCAGCATCGGTGTGCTTGCCGGCTTCATCATCGGATGGGTCCTGAGCCTGACTGTTCTGGACGTGCTCGTTCCCTTCATTGATCCGGTCATGGTAATCCTGGTCGCCGGGTATTTCATCAAAGTGCCCCTGTCCGAACTGTATGCGGCACTCAGGGAACTGCTTGAAATGGCACCGGACCGCCCCATTGCAGAAGCGGTTGAGGCGCAGGTCGTCCGCATAGGGAAATTTCATGGGTTCGAGGATCATGCCCTCAAGCTGCAGAAAATGGGCACCAAGCTCTACATCGAAGTAGACTTCATCGTCCCGCCGGAAAATGACCTCACCATACTGGAGCAGGACCGGATCCGCCATGAACTGAAAAGCGGGCTCCGGGGACTCACACTCGATCCGTGGACCACAGTCGTATTTACACACGAAAGACAGCAAAAATCCCGATGACGGTGTCATCGGGATTTTTCAGTCCGTTCTAGCTGTTCCTGTACCTCAGCTTGTAGTAGAGGTAGTACAGGCTTGGTGTTGCTATCATGGAGAGTATTGTGGAGAATGCAATACCCGCGATGACTGTTACAGCAAGCGGCACGAACAACACGTCGCCGCTGAATGCCACCGGTGTCAGTGCGATGATGCTCGTGATGGTCGTCAGCAGGATCGGCTTGAAGCGGGCACGCCCACTTTCATATATCGCTTCGTGTATGTCGAATGCATCGCTCTTCCTTCGGGCTTCTATGAAATCGAGGAGTACGATTGCATTCCTGACGACGATACCCGACAGCGAGACCATCCCCATGATGCCGAGGAAACTGATCGGTGTCTGCGTGACGAACAGTCCGATGATACCGCCGCTGATCGCAAGGAAGATGCTGAATACGATGATCAGCGGCATGACGATGGAGTTGAATTCTATCGCTATGACCAGATACACCAATATGAGTATGATGCCGAACAGTATGCTGATCTCAACGAAGAAGTCCGTCTGGTCGGATGTTTCCCCGCCGATGACCATTTCACTCGACTCCGGCAGTTCCCCACGGAACTCTTCAATCTTCTCTTCTGCAGCCGCTTCATCGTCTGCATAGACTTTAAGTTCCACCATGCGGTCTCCATCAGTATGATGGATGTACTTGGAACTTTCCGTCTCCGTCTCTTCGACAAAGTCGGTAAGCAGGAATGTTTCCGGCTGTTCCCCGGTCATCTTGATGATCTCCACATCTTCGACGCTGTAGTCGTTGGAATACTTCAGTGTCGTTCCCCGGTTTTCACCATCGACGATGATGCCCTGGATCGGTATGCCCTCAGACAGCATGTTCAGTTCGTTCTTCACCTGGGAGATGGAAATGCCATTCTCTTCAAGTGCATCGTAATCGATGCTGTAGTTGACGGTGGGCACCAGATCTCCGATATTCGTCGTCACCAGGGCACCCTCGTCCTCAAGCGTGCTCTGGAGGCGGTTGGCCTCGGCATTGAGCTGCTCGAGGTCTGATTCATAAAGCTCCACTGTGATCGGCGCACCGGCCGGCGGACCCTGGATGATCGTCTCCATGAATACCGTTGCTTCCGGGAAGGCTTCCCTCACCGGCGCTTCAAACTGGTCGATCGTTTCGGAAGCACTGATCTGTTCCTTATCGATCTGGAGTGCAATCTGTGCTGTATTGGAGCCCGTCTGGTCGAGCGATGCACCGAACAGGTTCGGCAGCCCCGTGCCTGTAAACAGGGAGGCCGCTTCCACGTGCGGCATTTCATCCAGCATGTAGTCCAGCACTGCGTTCGCATCTTCATGCGTCTGTTCGATCGTCTGGTCCTCATCGAAGATCAGATCGACGGTCACTTCCGAACGGTCCGCTTCCGGGAAGAATTCGAACGGTGTGAACCGTATCAGCCCGAGTGACAGCACGCCGATGACGAGTACCGTAAGGAATGTGATGAGCGGCCGTCTGATGATTGCAGGGAGTACCCTGTCTGCGTACAGATTGCCGCCTTTTGTAAACAGTTTGCCCAGCAGACCCGGATTCTCCGGCACTTTTTTGCGTTTGAGCAGATATCTCGCTGCCGGGACGAATGTCAGTGCCAGCACCGTCGATACGACCATCGTCGTGATCAGTATGCTCGGCAGTGCCTTGATGAAGTCCCCGTTCGCACCAGAGAGGAGCAGCAGCGGCGAGAAGGTGAATACGATTGCCAAGGTGGAGGCGACGACGGATGGTGCGACTTCCTTCACACCGTTATAGACGCCATCCAGACGGTCATCCCCCAGGGCGAACCTCCTTTCGATGTTGTCGTTGACCACGATCGAATCATCCACCAGTATACCGAGTGCGATGATCAGTCCGATGACCGAAATCTGGTTCAGGTCCACACCGAACCATGGTACCGGAATAAGTCCGATGATGACGGACAGGACCACCGTCGTCATCACAGTGATCGACCCGAACAGGGACAGGCCGAGGGAGGCACTGATGATGACGGCAATCAGTGCGAGGGCCAGTGACATATAGAGGCCGACGAATATATCCTCCACATTCTCCCTTTCGGAAGAGATTGTCGTGACATCGATGGAATCAGGGAGGCCGGATATGCCATCATCCATGACCGCTTCGACATCCTCTGATACGGAAGGGACGTCCTCACCGCTCGACAGGAAGACGGTAAAAGAAATCGCCGGCTCCCCTTCATACTCTACGATATCTTCCGGGGCGCCCGTGGTCTCCGTCATTTCCGCAATATCGGCAAGCGGGGTGCTCCCCTGGCCGACCCTGACCTGCTCGAGGACCGAAAGCGGTGTTTCATCCTGGAAGGACAGGCGGATGATATTGCCGTCCTCCTCCTCCTGGCCAAGGATGACCGGATTCAGTGAGGCCTCTATTTCGCTGAGTATTTCATTCGGATTGACCTGGGCTTCCGCCATGGTGTCCCGGTCCAGATTGATTTCATACTCCTGATCGGTGTAGCCTTTGACGGTGACACCGCTGATGCCCTCCATCTGGGAGACTTCCCGTTCAAGGTCCTCCAGGTCACTTCTTATTTCATCCAGGTCTTCCCGTCCATTGCCATGGAACTGGTAGCTCAGCAGCGGGAATGTGTTGCTGATGGACTGGACTTCAGGTTCAGCAGCATTCTCCGGCAGGTCGCCGGAAAGGTCGCCGACGAGATTGTTCACTTCATTCAGGACGTCCTTCGTTTCCACCGCATTCGAAACTTCCAATGTCAGGACCGAAACATCATCCTGGGAAACCGAGGATACGCTGTCGATCCCGTCCACACTGAATATTTCCGCTTCGATGATCTCCGTGATGTTGGATTCGACATCACTCTTGTCGGCCCCCGGCCAGGCTGTCGTTACGTTCACCAGATTGACCTGGGTCTCCGGTATTTCACGCTGCTCGATCGTTAGAAATGTATAGATGCCAAAGACTGAAATTGCAAATACCATGATGATGAACAGGAGGCTGCGCTCCATGATCATCCCGAATGCTTTCTTCATCCAATTTCCTCTTTCCTGAGTGTTTATGCTTCTTCAAGCCCTGTGTATCATACAACTTAAAAATGAAGCCTGTCAGAAGACAGACTCCATCACAATTCACTGCTGTAGCTGAAATAGACGCCCACAACAAATAATAGGAATGCCGCGATATAGCCCAGAACTGCATATTGATCCGGTACGACCGTCTGCAGGCCGACCATGGTCAGAAACCCCAGCAGATAGCATATGCCTGCTGCATACTTCATTTCAAATCCCCCAACTCCGCTGCCTGCCCCTGTGCCGCCATTACAGTATGAGTGACAGTATGAACAGCACGATCAGGACGACTACAACGATATAGATGATGTTTCTCATGTTCTACCTCCTCCGGATACGCAATTAGTACACTATACCCGGAGATTGGAAGAAATAGCACCCAGGAATCAATTTATTCGTCCGTTTCAAGCCATATCGTCTTTTCCTGGAACGGAGTACGCTTTGCATTGTCCTTCACCACGTCGGGTTCGCCGAGGAATACAAGACCCAGGATCTCCTCCTGCTCATCCAGTCTGAAGTACTCCTTGACCTTCGGCGTATTGTATATCGGTCCGCTCCTCCATATCGAGCCGAGACCCATTTCGTGTGCGGCAAGAAGCATATTCTGCGTCGCCGCTGCCACCGCACAGACATCTTCGGTGTAGATTGCTTTTGGGTTATCATCCGGCGAGAGTGCCACGACGATGACCGTCGGTGCGGCAAAAGGCTTTCTGCTGATCTTTTCTATCCGCTTCATCCCCGCCTCGGATTCCGGGTCCTCGACACGGCCATGTGCCACTTCCTTCAGGACACGGGAAAGCGGCTTTCTGCCCTCTCCGCTGAGCACGAAGAATTTCCATGGTTCCGTATGATGGTGGTTCGGTGCCCATGTGGCCGCTTCGAGCATCCTTTCAATCTTGTCCCGCTCCACCGGGGTGTCCTTAAGCTTGGGGATGCTGCGCCGATTCTTTATTGCTTCAAAAACTTCCATTTCCATTGCTCCTATACTATGTATTATAATGACTAATTATAGGTTACCAAACTTTGATGATGCTTTACAAAGCAAATGACAATAATTATCAATTACATTAGCCAGAAGGAGGCCGCATTTTGATATTCCTGCTGATACTCGGCATCTTTGCCGGCATGCTCGTTCCGTTGCAGACATCCGTGAACAGCCGCCTGTCCCTGTTCACGAAATCATTGATACTCGCTTCTTTCTACTCGTTCCTTACCGGAACCATCCTCCTGACCATTATCAACCTGATCATGAATCCTGAAAAACTGGCACCTGGTTTCATATTTTCCAGGGAACTTTCATACATATGGTTTACCGGTGGCCTGCTCGGTGTCGTCTACCTGACGGGGAATATGATCCTGCTGCCCCGGATCGGCGCCGCACTCACCGTCATCATGACGGTTGCAGGGCAGATGGTCATCGGGCTCTTCATCGATACGTTCGGCTGGTTCGAAGCGCCCGTCCAGCCGCTCACCCCCTACCGCATCATCGGCATCATCGTGATGATCGGCGGCATCATTTTCATGAACTATAAGAAGCGGAGTGCCCGCATCGCCGGAAGCCGCTCGAATGGATGGCTGCTGCTGGGACTCTTCACCGGGGCACTGCCACCCATCCAGACCGCGATCAACAGTGCTTTGAGGTATGAAGTCTCATCCTTCTTCCTCGCCTCGCTGATATCCTTCGCAATCGGCACGCTGGCACTGCTCGTCCTCTCCCTCGTCATCGCCCGCCGTCTGAGCCTCGCCTTCTTCACTGAAGGGGCCGGGCGCCTGAAGTGGTGGCACCTCGCCGGCGGTCCACTCGGCGCCATCTATGTCACGACCAACATCATCCTGATGCCCCACCTGGGAGCGACGCTGACACTGATGAGCGTGATATTCGGCCAGATGCTGATCGGCCTTGCCATCGACCATTTCGGCCTCTTCGGCATACATCGTCACCCTGTGGATGCAAGACGGATCTTTGGCGTCATCCTGATCCTCACAGGCATCATACTGCTGCAGACATAAAAAGGAAGCGGAGTATTCCTACTCCGCTTCCTTGTCCGTTGATTCGTCGTTATTCATCCTGTAAATGAAATATCCAAAGCCGCCCGCTGTCGCCAAAGCAATGAACTGTATCAGAAAATCTGCCAGATTCGCCTCCATCTCCATCTCCCCTTCTAAAAAATGTTAAGCGAATTATAGCATATGATGAAAGTGTTTTCACTAGAAAATATTCATATTCCCAAAATTTTTATCGGATCGGCTTTCTGCCATATCTGTTGCCTTCATCACTTGGCAGCAATGAGAATACCAGACCGATGATGTTGACGGCTGCAATGATGGTGATCGCCGTTATTTTCATCCACTTTTTGGCGAACTTCATGAAGACGATCGGGAGAAGCAGGAAGGAGAGCAGCTGGGGCAGCTGATACCAGCCTGTAATGCCTGCATCCTGATACCGCCGCGCCGTCACGCTCAGGGAGGGAATCATCACAATTGCCGTGAACACCCCTTCCAGCGGGTTCTCCCCCTTATCTTTTGCGCCCACCAGTGCACCGATGGCCGCCAGGATGATACTCGGGATCCAGTACTCCTTGCGCGTCGCTCTGCCCCTGAACTGGAATGCCTTTTTGAAAAATCGAATGAAATATGTGAACATGATCGCCCGCTCCTTATTATTGGATTCATCCCGATTATACATCAGCCTACAGTAATGTTTCCATTCCGGAAATCAAGGGCATATAGGGGTGACATCATATAAAGGAAAGGAACTGCAGAATGAAAAGGATTCTCATGGGCACCATCTTCACCGTCGCAGGCATTGCGCACCTCCTGAAACCGGAAAGATTCGCCAATATTACGCCGCGGATCCTTCCATTCAGGACATTCATCGCGTATTTCACCGGGATGGTTGAACTCGTATTCGGCATCCTTCTGCTGACGAGGAAAGTGACAAACTGGCAGCTCGGGGCCATGCAGAAGTTTCTTTGGGCGGTCTTCCCAGCCAACATCTACATGTATACACATCAGGACAAACTCGGCATCTCCCACCTGCCGGACTGGGCACTTCTCGGCAGGCTGCCCCTTCAGAAGGTGATGTCCGATACGCTCGAAGACATGAAAAGATAGGGCACACTCACATATGCCCTATCTTTTTCTTTGGCCGCTTCGTGAGAGCCATTATTTTTTCGGGGTAGTTCGTCATGAGCGTCTGCACACCATGACCGAGCAGCTTTTCTGCGTCCCACACCTCATTGACTGTCCATACCCGGATCCGGTCCTCGATGCCGGCGATTCGTCTGGGGTTTTTCAGTATCGACTTGTAGCCGACGTGCAATGCTTCGAGTGACAGATCCTCCATTTGGTCTATCGGCCATAACGGCACTTTGCTCGTCAGCCAGGCAATCCGCGCTTCCGGATCGACCACCTTCGTCCGGAGGAGGCTCGGCAGATGGAATGAGGAATAGATGACCTTGTCCGAATAGCCATATCCTTCCACTATATCGTGGACTTTCCGTTCAATCCCTTCATACTCGAAGACGTTGGTCTTCAGTTCTATGTTCAGCTCGACACCATGATGGGCGACCAGACCCATCACTTCATCAAGCGTCGGAATCCGCTCCTGCGTCCACATCACGGGGTCATACTTCTCGAAAGTCTCGAAGTTTCGTCCTGCACTTAACCCTCTGAGCGTATGGAAACTCATGTCTTTGACTGCGCCACTTCCATCGGTTGTACGGTCGACATGCTCATCGTGGATGACGACCACCTCCCCGTCCTTCGTCAGATGGACATCTATCTCCAGGCCGTCCACGCCGGCATCGATCGCCTTTTGGAACGCCAGCATCGTATTTTCCGGGTATTCTCCCATAGCGCCTCTGTGACCATAGATTTTTGTATGCATCAGTCTTCCTCCCGACCAGTGTAATCGTGCAGGGACGCCTGTGCCCCATGCTTCCGATGTTCCCGATACTTTCATGCTCCCTCTACCATACACATACCCCCGCAGGGGCCCTCCTCACTTCCGCTCCCTGGCACCTGTGGATTTCCTCTTCCTCGTGTACCATTTAACCACAGAATGGACCCCCATAATGGAAATTTACATAATCTTAAAGAATATTAACCTTCCTTTAACCATTCTTCCCATATAAAAAGGACGGGCACCTCTGCCCGTCCCCAACTGTTCCCATCAGCCCATAAGTGATCTGATGCGTGCAGCCTTTCCCTTTTTGTCCTCCGCCTTCGTGATGCCGCTGCCCACAATCACGACAGCAGGGTCGAGCGACATATAATTCTCCAGGTTGTCTTCATTGATGCCCCCCGCAACATAAATTCTGAAGACGGAGGCATCGAGACCCACAAAGCGCTTCTCCGCCGAGGCCCCCCCGCCCTGCTGATCTTTGCCGATATGGGCACTGACCGAAGACGCACCAATCGTTTCGAGCATCTCAAGCACATCAGGACCGGAATGGTTCAGGAGGTCCACAACCACTTCCCCGCCCTCTTGTTCCGCCACTTCAAGACAGTCCATGATGGTCTTCCTGTCCGCAAACGACATGACGGTGATGATATCCGCCCCGTATGAGAAGGCCACTTCGCTTTCACTTCTGCCGGCATCACATATTTTGATATCGGCGAGCACTTTTTTATCCTTGTATCCATCCTTGATGTCGCGGACGATGCCGAGTCCGTATTCCTTGATGACGCCTGTGCCCACCTCGATGATGTCGACATGGTCCGCCACTTCTTCCAATGTTTCAAAGCATTGTTCATAACTCATTCTATCGAGCGCAATCTGAAGTTCCATGATATCCTCCTTACCGGTCTTTTTCATATTTCTGGTAGGCCCCCTGGTCATCGAAACTGAAGATGTGGCTGACCTTCCTGTTGAAAATCCCCGTCTCTACAACGCCCGGGATGGCGAGAAGGCCATTCTGGAGATGGTCCATATCCTTTGGGTCATTGAAGCGGCAGTCTACGATATGATTGCCATTATCCGTAATGAACAGGCCGTCCGCTCCGGTACGCATTTCAGTCTGTGCCTCAAAGTCCCTTTCAATCGTCCGGACTGTCATTCCATACAGATAGGTGTTGATTTCCACCGGAATCACAATGCCGCTGAAATTCTCCACCCTCTTATCCTGATGGGCAGCGATGACGATCTGATCCGAGAAGTAGCCGACCTGCTTCTCCCTGAGCAGGGAGCCTCCGCCCCCTTTTATCACCATGAGTGCCTCGTTGAACCGGTCCGCCCCGTCTATTGTGACAGGCATCCTTTCTGCATGGTGGACAACATTCAGACCATGGCGTTTCAGATGTGCTTCGGTCTTTTCCGAGGTGGGAACGAAGGCAACATCCAGGTTGTACCTGTCGACGTGTTCCTTCATATAAGGGATGTACCCTTCGATCGTCGATCCGGATCCCATTCCCATTACGCTCCCGTCTTCAAGAAATGCATTCAGTGCATCATAAACTTCATTCATCTTGCATTCAGCCTCCTTCAGCAAACATGTCTGGAATGATGAATACTATGGCCGGTACGAAAGCAACAAGCAGCAGTACGACCAGTATGATCAGGAGATATGGGATGACGGCGGCAAATGAACGCTCCACCGTCAGCCCTCCGATCTTGCTGGCAATCAGCAGGCACAGACCATACGGCGGTGTCGCAAGTCCGACCGCAAGTGTCAGGACGACGATGATGCCCAGATGTACTGGATCTATGCTGAATGCCTCTGCTGCCGGCAGTACGATCGGCACGAACAGGATCATGGCAGGTATCGCATCCATGAATGTGCCCACAAGCAGGAAGAACACGATGATCAGCAGCAGGAAGAGCCATTTCGCCCCGATGTTTTCCGTGAAGAATTCCTGTGCCAGCGTGCCGAGACGATAGTAGCTCAGCAGTTCACCGAGTGCACTCGCCGTAGCCAGTGCAAACAGGGACAGGGCACTCAACGACAGTGTATCAAATATTATCTTCGGCAGATCCTTGAGCCGGAGCGTCCTGTAGTAGAACATGCTGATCAGTAGCGCATAGATTGAAGCGATGGCCGCCGACTCCGTAGCGGTGAAGACCCCCGTCGTAATACCGCCGATGATGATGACGATTGTCAGCAGGGCAGGAAATGCGACGAAAAATTTTTTCACCAGATCTTTGAATGGTACCCGCTTGAATGTCGGATACCCCTTTTTGACGGAAATGAAATATATGAATATCATCATGCCCAGACCAATCAGTATGCCGGGGATGATACCGCCCAGAAACAGCGCGCCGACTGATGCATTCGCGATGCCGGCGAATATGATCATGGGGATGCTCGGCGGAATGACCACACCGATCGTGGAGGAGGCCGCCGTCACGCCGACAGCAGTCTCACGGTCATAGCCGTTCCTGAGCATGCTTGGTATGAGGACTTTCCCGGTCCCTGCAGTATCCGCCTGTGCAGCACCCGACACACCCGCAAACATCATCGATACGAGAACGTTTGCCTGGGCAAGTCCGCCTTTGAGCGGACCGACGACTGCCAGTGCAAGGTCGATCATCTTTTCGGAAATCTTCCCTGAATTCATCAGGTTGGCGGCCAGGATGAACAGCGGTACGGCCAACAGGACGAATGAATCCAGTCCATTCAGCATCTTCATCGGCACGATGAGGCCCGGGATGTCCGGAATCGTCATGATGCCGAGCAGGGCCGTAATGCCGATGACGAAGGCGATCGGCACACCGATCACCAGCAGAAATATGAAGACGGCAACAAGTATATAACCCACTAGCTATTCAACCCCTTTCCATTCAGATCCCTCAAGTAGCCGAAGGCCCTGGCGATATGGCCAGCCGAATACAGCAGCATCGTCGCCGACATGACCGGCAGTGACAGCCACACATATCCCTTTTTGAGGAACGGGAGCGTCTCCCATGTGTAGTTCCAGAAGTGGCTGATGATGACCACGCCATACACAAGCAGCACAACATTGAATGCCAGCAGCAGGACATCTATGAAGATATCCAGGTAAAGCTTCATTTTCCGCGGCAGCTTCATCTGCAGAAAATCGAACGTGAAATGCTCCTTACGGTTCACCATCACAGCAGCTCCCATGAATATGGCCCATATGAAGCTGTAGTTTGCCAGCTCCTCCGTCCAGATGACCGACCAGCCCATGAAGCGGGTCAGGATCTGGAGCAGCGTCGCAAGAAAGAAGACGAGCAAAAAGAATACCCCGAGTCCAATCTGCACTTTTTCAACCGATCGTATGATTGTTTTCATTTTTCCACCTTCCACTACCCATATTATTTATTCGAGGCTTCTGACTTCCTCAAGCGTCTCTTCCATGTCCAGTTCTTCTGCAAGTCCGTCCTGGATCGGCGCTGCAATTTCCTTGAACGGCTCCGTATCGATCTGGTTGACCTCGGCACCTGCTTCCAATGCAATCTCCTTGTACTCCTCCTCCTGGGCCATCAGAGCCTCCCTTTCCGCTTCGACGGAAGCTTCTGACGCCTCAAGCAGGATCTGCTGAATATCTTCAGGATACTGGTCGAACCGTTCACCATTGGCCAGCAGGAAGCGTGTCGTGTAGTCATGCGCCGTTTCGGTGATGTATTGGCCGTTCCGCGTCGTATGGTGGTTCTGCTGGACGAAATATGGATAGGCATTCTCGGAGGCGTCCACTACGTTCTGCTGAAGCGCCTGGTACAACTCGCCCCAGGCGACGGAAGTTGGAATCGCCCCCGTCTGCTGCCAGAAATCGGCCACCACGCCGGAAGCCTGCGTCCGGATGGTCATGCCGTTCAGGTCGGACATCTCTTCGAGCGGCTTCTTGCCGTAATAATGCCTGGCGCCGGCGGACCAGTAGCCGAGCATTTTGAAATCATTGTCCGACTTCTCGTTGACCAGCTCGGCAATATCCGCGCCGACCGGTCCATCCACCACCCGCTCCCAATGGTCATAGCTGTCGAAGAGATAGGGCAGGGCGAAGAAGTCGAATTCGGGAATCCCCGTCTGGGTCATGAAGCCCGGCGAAACCAGGACGACATCGGCTGCGCCGATCACCAGTTTCTCCACCAGTTCCGATTCTGCAGTACCGATGGTTCCTGCATGGACTTCCACAGTGATCCTGCCGTCCGACTCCTCTTCTGCGACTTCCTTGAATTTCAGCAGACCATCATGATACGGATTTTCCGTGGATGTCTGGTTGTGTGCAGCAATGATCTTGATTGGTTCCCCTGCCCCTGTATCCGGTGCACTTCCGCCGCTGCACCCGGCAAGAATGACCACTATGGCAAGCAGTACTGATGTGACGACTGTTCTTTTCATTCAATACACTCCCCTATTCCAGATTGAAATGCTTGGATTTAAGCGCTTCCCTGCTTTTGCCTGATACTGCATTGAGGTGGATGACCATCGCATCGAGGATCAGATGCATCGACTGGTCGAACTGGTTGCCGAGCGGCTGGATCGTCGGTATGTCATTGCTCTTTGTACTCGCTTCAATGAACAGGACACTGTCGAACTGCGCCTTCAGTGCCTCGTCCGGGGATGCTGTAACGAGCGCCGTCCTGCCACCGATGTCAGCCACCTTGTCCGTCATGCTTCCGACCGTCTGCCCTTTTCCCGAACCGCTGAGCACAATCAGCAGGTCCCCCGCTTCAAGTGCCGGGGTCGTCGTCTCCCCGACGACGTGGACCCGGTAGCCGCTGTGCATCAGGCGCATGGCTATCATCTTTCCGACGAGTCCACTCCGGCCGTTGCCGTAGATGAATATGCTCCCCGCTTTTTCCACTTCCTGTGCGAGCTGCTCAAGTTCAGTGCTGCTCACCCTACTGCAGACCTCTGTGGCTTCTTTGGATACTGTTGAGAGAATTTCATTGATCTTCATATTGTTTCACCGACTCCCTTTCTATCAGATATGGTTGGAATCTTTCTATTCCAGATGTATTTTTACTGTTGTTCATCATTTCAAAAAGTGCGCTGACGGCGGCGGTGCCGATCTCCACTGCCGGCTGGGCGATGACGGTGATGCCCGGATTGAAGAAATCCGCAAATTCGATGTCATCGATGCTGATGATGGACAGGTCGTCAGGAATCAGAATAACCCTCTGCTTCGCCATCTTCAGCAGTTCGAACAGTGCCAGGTCATTGGCGACGATCAGGGATGCCGGCAGGCCGCCCTGATCAGCCAATTGCTCCAGTGACGATACCATCCCCTCCTTCTCCACCTGGATCGGTAGCGGGCGGATGCCGTAGGAAGCACAGAGTCCACGATATGCCGCATACCGCTCCTGCCTCGCGACGATGCCTTCGACAGGCTCAGTCAGAAAGCCGATCTCCCGGTGTCCCCTTTCAGACAGATGTTCGAACGCTGTCCTGACCGATGCCCCGTTATCCAGCATATGGGACTGTATGGGGACGTTTTCGATATACCTGTCGACGAATACGACCGGATAGTCCTTTTCAGCAAGTTCTGTAAAAAGCGCCCCATTTTGGGCAGTGGGAATGACCACCAGCCCATCGACCTGCTTGGCCAACAGCATTCGGATATAGTCCGCCTCCTTCTCCGGACTGTTGTCCGTATTGCAGACGATCACATGGTAGCCATGCCCATGCGCAAAATCTTCAATGCTCCGGATCACCCGCGTCGAGAAGTTGTGCAGTATATTGGCGACGATCACCCCGATCGTCATCGTCCGTTTGTTCTTGAGGGACTTCGCTATATGATTCGGGCTGTAGTCCAGATTACGGACCGCCCGTGCAATCCTGTCCCTGGTATCCGGCCCCATCTTCGTAAAGTGACCGTTCAGATAGTGTGATACGGTGCTCTTGGAAACATTCGCCTCATGGGCGACATCATTGATGGTCACGTTTTTCATGTAACACTCCTCCGGCTTGGTAAACCGTTTCACTAAAACGATTTACTAAAGTATAAATGACATGAAAGCGTTTTACAACCATGAATTGGTTAAAAACTGAAAATTCATCCACTTTCGGATATCTGCATATCTGTTGAGTTTTCCGGTAAAGTAATGCCATAATAAAAGGGTGGAATCCTGTTATACAATGTGTGATTCAGGGAATAGACAGACTGATGGATCAATATACCAAAGGAGTGGAATTCATGAATCAGGAACAATTCGACAAAGTCAAGAATGGAAAAGGCTTCATCGCAGCCCTCGACCAGAGTGGCGGAAGTACACCAAAGGCACTGCTTGCATATGGTGTGCAGGAGGACGCCTATTCAAGCGAAGATGAAATGTTCGACCTTGTACATGAGATGCGCACACGCATCATCACTTCCCCTTCATTCAATGCGGATCAGATACTCGGGGCCATCCTGTTCGAACAGACGATGGACAGGGAAATCGAAGGCAAGTATACTTCCGAGTATCTTGCTGACAAGGGCATCGTGCCTTTCCTCAAAGTCGACAAGGGACTTGCTGACGAAAAGGACGGCGTACAGCTCATGAAGCCGATACCGGATCTCGACAAACTGCTTGAACGTGCGAATGAAAGAGGCGTCTTCGGCACGAAGATGCGCTCCAACATCCTTGAACCGAACGAAAAAGGCATCAAGGAAGTCGTCGATCAGCAGTTTGAAGTCGGCAAGCAGATCCTCGCAGCAGGACTCATGCCGATCATCGAACCTGAGGTCAATGTCTACAGTGACAACAAGGAGAAATCCGAACAGATCCTCAAGGAAGAGATTGAAAAGCATCTCGATCAGCTGACGGATGATCAGCAGGTCATGCTGAAACTCTCCATCCCGACAAATGCAAATGAGTACAAATCACTCATCGAGCATCCAAGGGTCCTCAGGGTCGTTGCCCTGTCCGGCGGATACTCAAGGGATGAAGCGAATGAAAAGCTCAAGAAGAATGAAGGCCTCATCGCCAGCTTCTCCCGTGCGCTCGCTTCAGAGCTGAGCGTCAACCAGTCCGATGAAGAGTTCGACAGGAAATTGAAAGAGGCTGTAGATACGATCTACGACGCTTCCGTCAATAAGGAATAGTCCTGGGGCGCCCCTTCTTATGGAGGGGCGCAATTCTTTTTAATTTATTTTGCATTAAGGGTAGACAGGGTGCTTTAAATGATGTATAGTAACTGTAATAAGATTTTTAAGTAAAGCAAAGCAGTATCTAATTCACATGTTACAAAGAGTAATCGTGATTTGGCCGGTACTTTTTGTAACGTGTGAATTTTTTTATGTGTTAGTGCGCTTAAGATATTATTAAATTTATTTTTGGAGGTCATTTATATGACACAAGGTACAGTAAAATGGTTCAATGCAGACAAAGGTTTCGGTTTCATCGAAGTTGAAGGCGGAGACGACGTATTCGCTCACTTCTCCAACATCGAAGGCGAAGGCTACAAGACTCTTGACGAAGGTCAAGCTGTAGAATTCAGCGTTGAAGAAGGTCAGCGTGGACCACAAGCTGTTAACATCGTTAAACTCTAATAATATTTTAAATAATATTTTAGTAAGTTTATGTTAATGGAAAAATCCCCTCTCATATGAGAGGGGATTTTTTTGTGCCCAATTTCAGATCTGCATCCTATCTGCCCGGTTTCCATTCTTTACGTAGAAAACAGCATCCCGGAACCTCACTTGGCCCGGGATGCTGTTTTCAGTGTATTTTGCGTTATGTTCCTACCCTTTCGTCTGACCCATGCCTTCCACGACATACTTGTAGCTTGTCAGTGCTTCCAGACCCATCGGTCCCCTGGCATGGAGCTTCTGCGTGCTGATGCCGATCTCTCCACCGAAACCGAACTCTGCACCATCCGTGAAGCGGGTCGATGCATTGACGTACACCGCGGCTGAATCCACATCGTTCAGGAAGTTCTGGGCGTGGCTGTAGCTTCCCGTGATGATTGCATCGGAGTGTCCGGAAGAATACTTTTCGATATGCCCGATTGCATCTTCATAGCCTTCCACCACTTTCACGGCGATTTCATTGCCGAGGTACTCCTTCTCATAATCCCCTTCTTCTGCGGCTACTGCATCATCTGTAATGCTGCAGACCGTCTCGTCTCCATGGACGATGACGCCTTTCTGCATCAGGGCATCAGCAAGCGCCGGCAGTGCTTCTTCAGCAATGCTCCTGTCGATCAGGAGTGTTTCAAGCGCATTGCAGACCGAAGGCCTCTGCGTCTTGCCATTGACCAGGATCGATTCGGCCATCTCGAGATCCGCCTGTTCGTGGACATAGAGATGACAGTTTCCCGTACCCGTCTCGATGACCGGCACAGTCGCGTTCTTGAGCACCGACTGGATCAGATTCGCCCCGCCGCGCGGAATGAGGCAGTCCAGCCCTTCGTTGAATTTCATGAATTCTGCAGCCAGTTCCCTGGACGGATCGGTGATCAGCTGGATGCTGTCGGCAGGAATGGATGTTTTGGAGAGTCCCTCCTGCAGCACCTTGACGAGCGCCTTGTTGCTGTTGATTGCTTCCTTGCCGCCTCTCAGAATGACGCTGTTGCCAGCCTTCAGGCATAGACCCGTGGCGTCGACCGTCACATTCGGACGGGATTCGTAGATGATGCCGATGACGCCGAGGGGTACACTCCTCTTGCTGATTCTGAGGCCGTCCTTGTTCACCCACTGGTCCTGTGTCTTCGTAATCGGGTCAGGCAGGGCAGCCATCTGCTTGAGGCCATCCTTCATGCTTTCTATGCGTGCTTCATTCAATGCCAGGCGTTCCACCATCGCATCCTGGTATCCCGCTTCCTTGCTGTGCATCATATCCTTCTTGTTCTCTTCAAGGATGAATGCCTTGTTCTCTTCCAGAGCCTCCGCCATGGCCAGGAGTGCCTCGTTCTTCTCTCCCGTTTTACTTTTGCGCAATGCTTTCGCTGCCGCTTTCGCAGCCAGTCCCATGTCTTTGAGAATGTCGTTCATATCGGCTGTCGTCTGAACCATCATATCTCCTCCCCTTGCAATGCTGTCTCAAGTATGTTTTTCTTAAATAGCGTGCCTATTTCTTCCCCTTCGAGTATGTTGAATATCAAGGCGGGGTTCTCCGCACTTGTTATGATCATGCTCTTATTGTTTTCTATTAAGTATTTGGCCGCTTTAAGCTTCGTTTCCATGCCGCCTGTAGAGAACAGTGAACCTGTACCATTGGCCATGCTCAGTATGTCCGTATCGACCTGGCCGACAGCTGGAATCAGTTTGGCGAATTCGTTCGTATGTGGATTTTCATCATATAGGCCATCTACATCGCTCAGAATAATCAGCAGGTCTGCATCAACGAGCTCAGTGACGATCGCAGCCAGTGTATCGTTCTCGCCGAATCTTCTGTTGTAGGTCTTCTCGTCCACCGATATCGCATCATTTTCGTTGATGACCGGTATGATTTTTCTTTCAAGGAGTGAATTGATTGCGGATTTGCAGTTTGTATAGGAAATTGGAAAGTCGATGATATCTCGGGTCATAAGGATTTGTCCGACATACTGATCATAATGCTGGAAGAAACGGCTGTAGAGGTTCATGAGGGCACCCTGCCCGACTGAGGCCAGTGCTTGTAGATCTGAGGTTTTTTCAGGGTATTCTTTCATGTTCAATGTGCATGCTCCCACACCGACAGCGCCTGAAGTCACGAGTATCACTTCTTTGCCCTGCTGCTGGAGTGCTGAACAGACAAAGGAAAGTCTATCCAACTTGTGGTAATCAATTTCATCGGTTGTCTTCATAATGGAATTTGTGCCAATTTTAATAACGACGCGTTTGCTGTCTTTTAGAAAATCTCTATTCATCTAACCCCTCCTATGAGTGTGTAAATGATAATATCTATTAATTATACATAATACTGCATATAAATCCACCCTTTTTTCCAGAATATTTGGAAATATTACACTGAAAACGTTTCCTTTATGGTTTTTCACCAAAAAGACCCGGAACTTTTCGTTCCGGGTCATATATCTTCTTCTATTCGTTCAGCGCGTCATGGATTTCCGCGAATTTTTTGGCCGAGTACTCGCTCATGCCACGATCCTCCACATCTTCCACATAGAGGCTCATGATCATGTCCTTGCTGTTCTGGTCATATCCGATGAACCATCCGGTCTCTTCGCCCCGGGTATCCTGCGACGTCTTGTTTTCACTCGTTCCGGTCTTGCCGGCGAATTGTGCGTACGGCCTTTCGACATCGTCCGGGTGGTTCAGCCTGACGACATCCCGCATGGCTTCTTCAAGATAATCCAGATTTTCCTGGCTTGTGATGCCTTCTATCTGCACATTCTTTTCAGACTCCATCAGAACATGCGGTTCGTAGATGTCTCCGCCGTTTAATACTGCACCATATATCGCAGTGATCTGGATTGGCGAGATCATCAGCTCCCCCTGTCCATATCCAGTATCTGCAAGGAGTATATCGCTCTCTATCGTGCCATCATTGGATACCTGGCTTGTGTAGATCGGATAGTCCGTATCGTACTCCTGTCCGATGCCAAGCGCCTCCATTCCGCTCACAAACTGCTCGGCGCCAAGTTCAAGTGCTGTCCGGGCAAAATAGATGTTGTCCGAATAGGTGAGTGCCTTCTTCAGGTCGAATGACTCATCCATCACATGGTAGCGGTTCACCTCATAACCACCCCACGATTCATCCTGCTGCCAGCCCTTGCCTGTAATCTCCATCGTCTCGTCCCTGTCGAAGTCATCCGAGTTCATTGCGATGATGGAGGTGAGGATCTTCTGCGTCGATCCGGGCGATGTTGCCCGGTTGAATTTGTTCAGCAGTGGATTATCGTCATCCGTTTCAAGCGATTCATACTCCTCCTGGGAAATGCCGTACATGAAATCATATGGGCTCGGACTCGGATAGCTGACGGTCGCCAGCATCTCCCCGTTCCCCGGATCCATTGCGACACTGGCTCCGGAATCCGCTTCAAGATGAGAATAGATCGTCGACTGGAGGGATCCATCAATCGTCAGCTGGATGTCTTCCCCGTCCTGCGGCTCGGCAGTCAGCAGCTCTTCCACTGTATTGCCAGCTTCATCGACGATCGAGACGGTATGACCCTGTTCAGGGCTGAGACGATCTTCATATAACCGCTCGGCACCCCTTTTGCCGATCATGTCACCGGAGCTGTATCCATCCCGCTCCTCCAGCTCTTCCGCCGTTATCGGACCGATGTATCCAAGCAGATGGAATCCAGCGTCCTCGAGCGCATACTCTCTTGCCGGGGATTCCTGGATCGTGAGGCCGAGTGTTTCGAATTCCTCCTTTGTCCCGTCATCAAAACGATGGGTGTCCTTCACAGGAACGAACATGCCGTCCTCGATCCAGGATTCGTTGAATATATTCCGTAGGCTCTCCTCGCCCATATCCAGCGCTTCCCCGGCCTCAACCAGTTCCGCTTCGTCCATCCTGCCGGCTATGTACCCCACAGTTTCCTTTGTGCCGTTGAATGCGAGCCTTTCTCCGTTACGGTCCAGGATTTCTCCCCTCTGTCCTTTGGAGACATCAATCCTCAATTCGTTATCGGCCAGACCCGGAATGATCATATCCGGCGTCCATTCTACGAACCAGTCATTCTCCTCTTCATTGTATGACAGATCGATCGTGTATTCCTTATTTATTTCTCCGTATCGGGTATCCAGTACAAGGTCTCCTGTATACTGTCTTTCCTGGTCATTTTCCGCATTCGACTCCGCCCCCTCGATATTTTCAAGGTTCACAGTCTCTACACCCAGGGAATCGTACAGGCTCCTGTTGCGTTCCACGACTTCCTCCTCTGGATAGTCCTCTTTCGAAGACGCACTCAGAAGCGGGTATATGTCAGCAAATTTTTCATTCTGATAGGATTCCGTGAACCGGTCGAGCGTCTCCTCCTCTGATTTCTGGAACAGACCAGAGGTCATCAGAAAATAAAGACCCGCAGTAAGGATCAGCACTACCGGTATCACCCATATAAATTTCTTCATCTTCACCTCTCCAAACATTCATTTTCCTCATTATATCAATCATGGCCACGCCGCGAAACCGCAAACGTGCCTCCATACCGGCTACATGGTACGATGAAGATAATATTAAAAATCGAGGGGATGCATATGTGTCTGATCATCTTTCAAAAAAACAGCCATCCGGACTACAAGCTCATCGTAGCGGCAAATCGTGACGAATTCTACGAGCGGCCGACCGCTTCCGCCGGGTTCTGGCAGGATCATCCTGAAGTGCTCGCCGGGCGGGATTTGAGCAAAGGCGGCACCTGGCTCGGGCTTACAAAGAGCGGGCGGTTCGCTGCCGTGACGAATATCAGGAAACCCGGCATGGATGGAACCGATAAGAAATCCCGCGGGGCGCTGGTGAGCGGTTATCTTACCGGCCACACGTCTCCGGAACAGTTCCTTGGATCTCTGGAAGCCGAGAAGGACGACTATTCCGGGTTCAACCTACTCGTGGGCGACCAGAACGACCTGTTCTATCTGAACAATGATGGCACCAGCGTTGAAGGCGTGCCTGACGGTACACATGGCCTCAGCAACCATCATCTCAATACACCCTGGCCGAAAGTCGTCAAAGGAAGAAGCAGGCTTGGGGAATACCTCCAGTCGGAAGGAGCAATGGACCCCGATGTCATTTTCGACATCCTTGCTGATTCCGAGGAAGCGGAGGACAATCTGCCCGATACAGGACTGCCCAAACCGCTCGAACGGAAACTTTCCTCCCCCTTCATCAGCACACCCGAATACGGCACCCGGTCATCCACGGTCATTCTCATCGACCATGAAGACAATGCGACCTTCATCGAACGCAACTTTTCCAAAGGTGTTCAGACTGATGAGCAACGCTACAGCTTCAGAATCGAATAGGAAAATGCTTCGTTTCAATCGGTAACCTTGAAACTTTTTGCTTCAAAGAATTGCTTGATAAAATTGACCTCAGCTCAAATTTGCCTTATCATTGAAATATAATAAGCTGTCTGAAAATAACATTCATCTGAAGAATGATACACATTTTCAGGTTTCCACATAAGTTTCCTGTATCATCAGGAGTTGCAACAGAATGATATCTTTATATAAGTGAGGAGGTCGTCCCATGGCATATGTTATCCTTCAACCGTGTATGTCTGAGAAGTCCGGAGATTGTGTTGAGGTTTGCCCGGTAGATTGCATCGAGGAAGGTCCAGATCAGTTCTACATCGATCCAGACATCTGTATCGACTGCGGCGCATGCGTTGCTGTCTGTCCCGTAGACGCAATTGTCGAAGAGTACGAAATGAACCCGGAAGATGAACCATTCCTGGAAAAAGCAGAGAAGTTTTTCGGAAATAAATAAAAATGAGCCTTGTTTGAGAAAATCCTCAAGCAAGGTTTTTTTATTCCTATTCATAGTTTTTTAAATTTCTTATCATCTTTCTAGTTCCTTTCTGTAAGTTCAAAAGTCTCAGTTAGAAGTATAATCACCTCCTCATATAAACCCTCTAGACCTTCTTCTAGCAAAGTGTCTTTCATCGTCAGCCATTCTGCCACTCGATCAGAACTTTCTATCATTAATTCTTTCATTGCTATATCGTTTAAGGGATCTTCTAAATCATACCATCCCTCGGGAATACTATTAGCAAAACAAAATTCTGAAATTACTGCAGCTTCTTGATTGATTGGTATATCTAAAGAAAAGTCCTCTAAGTAATCTGTATCAGAATAGGTAATGCCTTTTTTGCAACATATAAGGACTTTTTCAATAAAGCTAGGGGAGTTGCTTTTCAAATAATCGTGCAATGTAGTATTAAGACGGTTAAAATATTTTGTTTCAGTAATATCACCTATGAAAGTAACTGTCTTCTTCGTTTTTTCTGTTTTGCTTCCACCTTTGTTCCAATTCTTTACGTTATAATTCTCATAAATTGTTAATATATAGTTATATAATTTAGGCATTTTAATTAATAAGTTTTCTCTCATTATTAACCATTCCGTTAACATCCCTGAACTAGTAACCATCAGGGTAGTCATAAAATCCTTTGTAAGTTTTTCTGGAGAATTTGAGGCATGAATATTTTCCAACTGTGTGTTGCGAAAACATACAGCAGTAATAACATTAGCTTCACTTCTTATAGAAACTGAATCGACATTTATAAGATTTAAATTCATCATTTCACCCATTTTAATGATGTGTATAATCTTGTCTATAAACCATTCTTCATTATTTTCCATATACAGTGTGAGTATTGCTCTAAATTCTCGCATCATCATAGCTATCTCATTCCTTTTGTTATATATTGGTGTGATTCTAAAGTTATTATATTTCTAGATTCTGATTTACGCATTTATTGTTTAACAATAATTATTAATTAGGTTTTAAAATAGTAAACATTTTCATTAATAAGAATATACTTTGAAGATAAAAACTTTGAATTTCTTTGTGTTGATTTTAATTTGTATATAAGAAGCCTCTCATCAGTTCTTTGAACTGATGAGAGGCTTCTTGAATTCATAATTACATCATGCCTGGCATGCCACCCATGCCGCCTGCATCTCCGCCGCCATTCTCTTCCGGAATGTCAGCAACTACCGCTTCTGTAGTGAGGAACATCGCAGCGACTGAACCGGCATTCTGTAGTGCAGAACGTGTAACTTTTGTAGGGTCCACGATACCTGCATCGATCATGTTCACCCATTCGTCAGTTGCTGCATTGAAGCCGATGCCCGGTTCCTGTGTCTTGAGGCGTTCCACGATGACGGAACCTTCAAGGCCAGCATTTTCCACGATCTGACGGAGTGGTGCTTCGAGTGCCTTCAGTACGATGTTGATGCCTGTCTTCACATCGCCTTCGGCTTCGATCTCAGAAACTTTGTTGTAGATGTTGACCAGTGCAGTTCCCCCACCGGCTACGATGCCTTCTTCCACAGCAGCACGTGTGGAGTTGAGTGCATCTTCGATGCGGAGCTTGCGCTCTTTCATTTCCGTTTCAGTTGCTGCACCGACTTTGATGACTGCAACACCGCCGGAAAGCTTGGCAAGGCGCTCCTGAAGTTTTTCCTTGTCGAAGCTGGATGCTGTTTCTTCGATCTGGGATTTGATCTGACCGATGCGTGCTTCGATGTTGTTCTTTTCTCCAGCACCTTCGACGATTGTCGTATCGTCTTTTGTGACGTTGACTTTGGACGCTGTACCAAGCATGTCGACAGTCGCATCTTTCAAATCGAGTCCGAGGTCTTCAGTGATGACCTGTCCGCCTGTCAGAACTGCGATATCTTCGAGCATCGCTTTACGACGGTCGCCGAATCCAGGTGCTTTGACTGCGATTGCCGTGAATGTGCCACGCAGCTTGTTGAGTACCATGTTGGCCATTGCGTCGCCTTCAACATCATCAGCAATGATGAGGATCGGACGGGACTGCTGCACAATCTGCTCGAGCAGTGGCAGGATGTCCTGGAAATTGGAGATCTTCTTATCAGTGACAAGAATATAAGGGTTATCGAGATCCGCTACCATCTTCTCGGAATCCGTCACCATGTAAGGTGAAGTGTAGCCACGGTCGAACTGCATGCCTTCCACGACTTCGAGTTCTGTCTTGAACCCGCGGGATTCTTCAATAGTGATGACACCGTCGTTTCCGACTTTCTCCATCGCTTCGGAAATGTATTCCCCAACTTCCGGATCATCTGCTGAAATTGCACCGACCTGTGCAATGGATTCCTTGTCCTGTACCGGACGGGAAATGTTCTGGAGCTCTTCCACCGCAACTTCCACCGCTTTGGAGATACCAGATCTGATACCTACAGGGTTGGCACCGCTTGTGACGTTCTTGAGGCCTTCCTGAATCATTGCCTGTGCAAGGACTGTTGCAGTCGTCGTACCGTCACCAGCGATTTCATTCGTCTGATTCGCCACTTCTGCGACAAGTTTTGCACCCATGTTTTCATATGCATCTTCGAGTTCGATTTCCTTTGCGATTGTCACACCGTCATTTGTGATGAGTGGTGATGTGAAGGATTTATCAAGAACGACATTACGTCCTTTTGGTCCAAGTGTGACTTTCACAGCATTTGCCAATTTATCTACACCAGCGAGCATGGACTGGCGTGCATCTTCAGAGAATTTCAGTTCTTTAGCCATTATCAATCATTCCTCCTATACGAATCTAAATCTAATGCTTTGCGCTTTAATTTTTGGATGTGCTATTCGATGACTGCCAGAATGTCAGTATCGGCAAGAACGAGATAGTCTTTATCATCGTGTTTCAGTTCAGTACCAGCAAATTTGGAATAGACGACGCGATCTCCCTCTTTGACTTCAAGCTCGACGCGGTTTCCGTTATCCAATACTTTTCCTGGACCTACTGCAACCACTGTACCTTCCTGCGGTTTCTCCTTGGCGGATTCAGTCAGAATGATGCCGCTCTTTGTAGTTGTTTCTTCCTTTTGAGTCAAATCGATGACGACTCTGTTGCCTAATGGTTTCAACACGTGAAAGCCCTCCTTTATATAGTACAAACATCATTAGATTTAGCACTCAGGCATACGAAGTGCTAACAATTAAATAATAATCAAAGTTGGTCAATATTGCAAGTATTTTCTCTTTGCTTTATCACCATTAATTTTTAAGGTAGAATAACTGTATTGGAAAATGGAGGGTTTATCTTGAGACAGTTATATAGTGCATTGATCATCGTAATATTTTTGGCAGTACAGTTTGCCGTCGTGCCGGTTTCCGTCGTCATGGCTGCAGTCAATCCTTCAATTACTGAAGCACAGCTTCTTGATCAGGTATTGCCGTATCAGGCGATTGCTTTCGCCATCGGAGTAATTGCCGTCATCGCAATCGGACAGCTTCATAAGAACAAGAACCGGATTGAACGCGGACGCCAGGCGGACATTCCCGTAACAATCGCATGGATCGTGGGCGGTGTCGTCCTCGCCTATGCCACACAGGTGATCGCCGGCCTTGTGAACGTCTATGTGCTTGGCAATCCGATGGAAAGTGAAAACACCGCCGGAATCATAGATATGATACAATCCGCTCCATTCATGATACTCGTCGTCGCACTGCTCGGCCCCATACTGGAAGAGTACGTATTCCGACGCGCCATCTTCGGAGAAATATATGAAGTCGTTCCCGGACCGAAAGTGGTTTCCTTCCTTGTCGCCGGGCTCGTCAGCGGACTCATCTTCGCTGTCGCCCACTGGGACTTCACCCATGTACTCATCTATGTCGTCATGGCCTATACATTCAGCTTCCTGTACGTCATCACCGGCCGGCTGCTCGTCCCCATCATGGTGCATATGCTCATGAACGGACTGGTCGTGCTGCTTCAGCTGATGTTCAAGGATTATATCGAGCAGCTTGAAGAGATACAGAATGGCGTCGGCATGATCATCCGCCTGCTGTTGTAAGGTTACAGAATATCGAGAATGGGAGCGCTCCTGCTTCCGTTCTTTTTTGTTTCATCTCCGACTGCAAGTCAACACCATATATTTAAAATAAAACGGACTCCATGAGACAACCCTCGTGGAATCCGTTTTTTAATGGCTTCAATCCTGTTCTGTCACTACATATGACGATGGCACCGTGGTCTGGATCACCTGCTGCTTCTTGTTGTATTTGGATTTGACGACGGTTTCTGCCGCAATATCGTATACATCAAAGTGTCTGCCTGGTGCTTCGATCATGATGCTCATCGCAGAATCGAGCTGTGTGATGGTCTCTTCCGCTTCTCCGCTGATGCCGGTGAGCACGACTTCATAGATGTCGCTGACATGATGCGCTTCAGTCGATGGTGAACGCATCACCGTAACCTCCACACTGTCATATGACGCAAACTGCTGGAAGTTCTGGACGGTCAGCTGGACGGCGGAACCTCCAACGTCCAGCACAACCGTCTTGTTTGGACGCATTTCCGCAAACTGGGAAATCAGCGTGTTGGGAATGCTGACTGTGGCGGAACCGTCTTCGATATATTCATCCGGTACGGCGACATGGATGTCCTTGATGTTGTTCCTCGTTATTCCGTCACCGATATCCGATTCAGTGACTGCGTAGGCGTCAGCAGGTGTCTCCCCTCCCGGAAGCCCGTCCTGGCCTTCGGTGATCACATCCTCGTCGAAATCGACCGTATACGGATAGGATGCACTGTTGCCGGCGGCATCTGTGAATTCAAGCGTCAGATGATACGTCCCGGTATGCCCTGAGAAATCGTGTGCCAGGGTGCCGTCTGTATTGATCTCTATCGCACCCTCTTCGCTGCCTTCACCATTTGCCAATACATAGTTGGCATTTATCAGGGTGTTCGGTTCATATGTCATGCCGTACATTTCTTCCAAATCCGGAAGTGCTTCGATATACAGGTCGCTGACGTTTGCTGTAACGACGCCGGATGCAACTGCCGGTTCTGTAACCTGTGTGGCTTCACGCTTCACAAACAGCGGTCCGTCATACTGGAGCTCGAGACCCCCTTCATGCTGGGAAAACGCATCGACGGTATAGACGCCATCCGGTACGTCGGAATAGACGTATTCATTGTTCTCGATGTTGTACATCGTCCCGTCGACAGGCACCGTGATTTCGGACTGGATACCTGTTTCAAAGGCGAAATCCCCGATGTATCCATCAGAATACGGTCCGGATGATGGATTCAGCAGATCGAACCAGCTGAACTGTGTCATCTCCTGCGGATTATGGAAGGCGGCATATACGGATGTTTCATCCTGCACGCCATCCCCGTTCGGTGAGATGTGGTAGTCATTCAGGTAGAACTGTGCAAATCCTTGCTGGAGCGGTTCTCCGAATCCGACTGCGAACGGTACGGAGTACTCTCCTGAAGCGCTGGATACATTGATGTAGCCCAGGAATTCATTCCCCGGTTCTGCAGTGCCGGCCGGGATGTCCAGGGTGAACTCCACCGTCTGGCTGCCGTTGACCGTCACCGGATTCATGTCTGGTGTCAGCGTCGCGCCTGCCATGGCGCCTGTCGGCGCTTTGGTCGTTACGACTTCAAAACTGTATGCTTCCCCGGAATCGCTCTCGATGATCAGATCTTTCGTCACCGTCCTTGCGGTCTCTCCAGGACTTTCATACCCGAATGACATCGTCCCCCGCGTATGGGTGTATGTCGTGCCATCCATTGCGGATTCATGTGGCACTTTCAGCAGTGTATTCGTCGTCGCTGCTGCATATGGCTGGACGAGTCCCGCACCTTGGGCAAATACATCGTAGGCTGAGGTATCCAGCACTTTTGCGGTATTGCTCATCGCGGATTTGATATCGAATGGATCCCATTCCGGATGCAGTTCGAGCAGCAGTGCCGCAATGCCTGAGGCATGTGGTGCTGCCATGGAAGTACCCGTGTACTGGGCATATGCCTGGTCATAGGATTCTCCGGCCGCAGCGAATTCCGGAATTGTCGAAAGGATGTTCGTCCCCGGTGCAGCAATATCCGGCTTGATGTCAAAGTTTGGTGTGGATGGTCCTCTCGAAGAGGATGCATTCACCTGGTCACCTGCCGTCATTGTGTCTTCGAAGCTGTTGAAAGTGACATTCCCGCCACCTGCTTCTTCCAGTGCTGCGGCAAATTCGGCTCCGAGTGTATGTGATATATCCAATGTTGGAATATAGTCGAATGCCGTACCGAGGAAGATGTCCACCGGTCCTGGCGCATTCGAGCCATCCGCCGAGTTGTAGATGATGACACCCCGGGCGCCATTATCACGTGCATGCCTGATCTTATCGACGAAAGCGATCTCTCCGCGCTGGATCAAGGCCACCCTGCCTTCGACGTCGATGCCTTCAAAATCTCCAGCGGCGCCCACACCAGGTACATTGACGACTTCCATCTGGGAGTCAAGCTGCTCCTCAGGATGGGTTCCGATCGTGAATGCCATGAAGTCGGCATCGAGTGTCTCTGAAAATCCACCCGCTTCAAGCGCGACATTGGATGCCACCCTCTGCTCAGGCAATGTCGTATTGCCCACGCTTATTGCCATCGTACTTGTCGCCGGTCCGCCGACCGTCGAGCGCTCGGGACCTGCGTTCCCTGTCGCCGCAATGGAGACAGTACCCAGCAGCATCGCATTGTTCAGTGCGAATGAGTTGGCCTGGCTTTCATCGCTCAGCGTATTGCCGAGTGAGAGGTTGATGACATCCATGCCATCCTCCACAGCACCTTCGATGCCACCGACGATCCATGAAGTATAGCCGCTGCCGTAGGCGCCGAGTGCACGGTAGGCATACAGGTCGACCTCAGGTGCCACACCGACCATGCCATAGTCGTTGTTGCCCTGTGCCGCAATCGTACCGGCCACGTGTGTCCCGTGGGTCGTCCAGTAGGAGTTGCCCCGCTCGTCATACTCCGGCAGGCCTTCCGGGCGTTCCTCCGGCTTCGTCTCATATGGATCGTCCGCCGGACGCTCCGTATTATAGTCCGGTCCATTTACATAGTTCCTGCCGCCCTGGTATGCATCAGCAAGGTCAGGGTGGTTGTAGTCTATGCCCGTATCAATGACACCGACTTTCACGCCTTGCCCCCTGCTGCCGAGCTCCCACACTTTCGGTATTCCAAGATGCGTGATGCCCGTGATGTAGTTCGGTGCTATGTCCTCATCCGATACATCCGCCAGTCCTTCTATATCCTCGCCGTGTCCATTGCCCGGCTCCGGATCCAGCTGAACGAAGAAGTCCTCCTCGACGAGTGCCACTTCCTCGACTTCAAGCAGCTTATCCAGATCCTGTGCCGCAATGGTCATGGACTGGGCATTCAGCACAGTATTATATGTATTCCCTTTGGAATAGCTGATATTTTTATTTCTCATGCTGTGCTCCGCCTGCTGTTGCTGTTTCTCTATCTTCTCCTTGATCTTTCCAGCATCAAGATTGGACCATTTCTTGCCCTGGGACTGCACAAGTCCTTTCTGGAGTCCGACGGAAGGTTCCCTGAAATGTACTATGACATTTACATCCCCCTCTTCATCCTCCAGGCTTTCTCCAAGTTGTGCTGGCCCGGTCAATACATCCACCTGGGCCTCTATGTTCTCATATTTCTCAAGGTGCGATTCATCCAACGAAGGTGAACGTTGAGGTTTGCCGAGCTCATTGGCAAGCACTTCGGACCCGAATGCACTGAATACCATGAGCAGTACAGCAAACAGGAGAAATACCCTTTTGACTGATTGCATCTACCTTCCCCCTTTTTATTTTGAACTATTTAAAATATTCTAAAATTAAATAGTTACCCTTTATAGGATATACATTTTTTGGGGAATCTGCAAGAATTATTCCGAATTCCGGCAAAAAACCGGCCGAAGCCGGTTCTACTCTTTATTCAAACGGGATTCGCATGCTTCGATGACTTTCCTGAGTGCAGTGATCCTGGCGTATTTCTTGTTGTTCCCTGCAACGACATGCCATGGTGCATGGGCCGTGTGTGTCCTGCGCACCATATCTTCACTGGCCTCGACATACAGGTCCCACTTCTCCCGGTTCCTCCAGTCTTCGTCGGTCAGCTTCCACTGCTTGTCGGGATCTTTCTGCCTGTCTTCGAAACGTTCAAGCTGCTCATCCTTGTCCAGGGACAGGAAGAACTTCACGATGATTGCACCGGAGTTGTACAATGATTTCTCAAAGTCATTGATTTCCTCATAGGCCTGCTTCCATTCCCTGTTGGAGGCGAACCCCTCGATGCGTTCCACCAGCACCCTGCCATACCAGCTGCGGTCATAGAAGCCGATATGGCCACTTCTCGGCACATCGGTGGCAAAACGCCACAGGTAGTGATGGGCGAGTTCGATATCCGTCGGTGCCCCTGTAGCATTGACCGTGTACCCTGTCGGGTCGAGCGGTTCCCTGATCCGCTTGATGTTGCCGCCTTTCCCTGCAGCATCCATACCTTCATAGACGATGACCAGGGGGATCTTCTTCTCATAGAGCTGGAATTGGATCTCCCGCATCCTCTCCTGCAGGCCGGGGAGTATCTTCTTGTATTCCTTCTTCTTTATTTTCTCCTTCTCAAAATCGAAATTGAAGAATTCAGCTTCATAATCCTCGGTGAATTCCCCATCGACCTTCGGCGCCTCCGCCTGCTCTTCCTTCTCCACCCGCTCTTCCAGGCGTTCGATGATGGTTGAAAATAAAGTGTTGATCGCCTCCCCCTTATCTTCAAAATCGATCACCGTCCACGGACATCCGGTCGGTGCTTCGAGAAACTGCTTCATTTCATTCTCATAGTCGATTTTATCCAGCCGCTCCTCGAATTCCTCCGCCTTCCATTTCAGTACCGGATTGGCCTTGAGCTTTTCAATATGATGGTTCCTGACCGCCTCGCTCGTATGCACATAGAACTTGATGATTTCATAGCCATTATTCATCAGCGTCTCTTCAAAATGGTCGATGTCCTGCTTGATTTCCACGTAATCCGTTCTGACATTTTCCTGTATGTTCCGTGTCTTGTAGTCGATGTATTGGGCATACCAGCTTCTGAAATGGATGTTGATATTTCCATTCCTCGGCAGGTGATTCCAGTACCTCTGCAGGAAAGGGTATCTCAGATCGATGTCCCTCGGCGGACGGGTCGCCATGAAGTCCGTATATTTGGCATCCAGCGCCATATACAGCGCATTCGAAAGACGTGATTTCCCGGAAGCCGGCGGCCCTTCGATCACTATCATGAGAGGGATTCCCATTTCCTTCGTTTTCCTGGCCATCTCTCCAATTCTGCTTTCCAATACTTCATCTACATCTACCATACAATTCTCTCCTTTTTATCCTTCTCTTCCCTACACTACCCACAAATCAAATAATCTGAACATATTAATAATTTGGATGATCAATCAGTCAATGTGGTAAAATATAACTGTATAAAAGTTTAGGGGGATGCATATGGCACTTACTTTTAAAGACTATCAATATGAAAGACCCGACCTTGAAAAGATCTCTTCCGAGGTCGATGATCTGCTCAACGAATTCAAAACAAAGACAACTGCTGAAGAACAGGGCAGTGTCATTGACGAACTGAACAAGCATTTCAATCATCTGTCTACGATGAGTACCCTCGCCTACATACGGGCTTCAATCGACACAAAAGACGAATTCTATGACAGGGAAAGGGATTTCTTCGACGAATATGGACCTGTAATACAGGAGATCGACCATAAATACTATCAGGCAATATCTTCGAGCCCGTACAAGGATGCACTTGAAGAGCGGTACGGGAAGCAACTGTTCGCCCTTGCAGACAATGCAATCAAAGGCTTCGATCCGAAAGTGAAGGCACTGCTCCAGAAGGAGAACAGGCTCGATTCCGAATACTCCAAGCTGATGGCTTCTGCGGAAATCGAATTCGATGGAAAAGTGCTCAACCTCTCGGAATTCGGTCCCTACGCGCAACATACGGACCGGTCCATGAGAAAAGGAGCCACTGAAGCGGTGCAGGGCTTCATGGGGGAACACTTGGAGAAGATAGACCGGATATTCGATGATCTGGTCAAGACGCGGCATCAGATTGCCCAGGAGCTCGGCTACAAGGATTTCGTAGAACTCGGATACATCCGGATGAACCGCATCGATTATGACCGGGAAATGGTGGAGAATTTCAGACGCCAGGTGGCGGAGCATGTCGTCCCGCTTGTTACAGAGCTCAAGGAAAGGCAGCGCAGAAGAATCGGCCTTTCCGAACTGAAATCGTACGATGAATCCTTTGATTTTGTAACCGGAAATGCGACACCAAAGGGCGATACGGAGGAAATCCTGAAAAATGGAGAGAAGATGTACAGGGAACTATCTCCGGAAACGGATGAATTCTATACGTTCATGAGGGAACGCGACCTTTTTGATGTCGAAGCGAAGAAGGGCAAGGAAGGCGGCGGATACTGCACATTCATTCCGGAGCATGCGTCACCGTTCATCTTCTCGAACTTCAACGGCACACTGGATGACGTCACAGTACTCACACATGAAGCGGGCCATGCATTCCAGAGCTATATGTCCCGGGGGTTCGAAGTGCCGGAATATCAGTTCCCAACCCTCGAAGCAGCTGAAATCCATTCCATGAGCATGGAGTATTTCACCTACCCCTGGATGGAACTTTTCTTCAAGGAAGACACGGACAAATTCAAATTCACCCATATGGCGGATAATATATCCTTCCTGCCTTATGGCGTCGCCATCGATGAATTCCAGCATATCGTCTATGAAAACCCGGAACTGACACCTGAAGAGAGGCGACAGGAATGGAAGAAGCTTGAAGACAAGTACCTGCCCCATCGGGATTATGATGACATAGAACCGCTTTCCAGCGGATCATTCTGGCACCGCCAGGGCCATGTCTTCGGTGTACCCTTCTATTACATCGACTACACACTCGCCCAGGTCTGTGCCCTGCAGTTCTGGAAGCGGGCAAATGAAGACTTCGAAGCGGCGTGGACCGACTATGTCCAGCTGTGCAAATTGGGCGGATCACTGCCATTCAATGCCCTGGCAAGGTCTGCAAACCTGACCTCACCATTCGAAGACGGCTGCCTCGAGTCCGTTGTCGGCGAAGTCAAAGACTACCTGAACTCAATAGATGACAGAGCACTATAGAAAAATCCCCATTCATTCGAATGGGGATTTCCTATTATTTGCATTTATGATTATTTGGCCTTCTTGTAATGAAGAGCAGTATGGCACCTGCAATCAGGAGCGTCGTACCATATAGGAAAGTATAATCCGTTTCGCCCGTATCAGGCAGTGACTTCCGATCTGTTGAAGCGATGACACCCTCTTCATTCTTGATTTCTTCCTCAATCTCGACGATATCCGATTCATCCACTTCATCTTCCGACATGATTTGGGATGCCATCAGACGATTGACCCTCTTATCAAGGAGGTTCAACTGTTCATCAGAAGCGCCTGGATTCAATGAGATGCCTTCCAGAATATTGCCGTAGTCATAACGGTAGTACTTCTGCCTATTTACATTTTCGGTTTCAGAAGCTTCCATGTCTGCTTCTGATTCTCCGGAGAGTGGCTGATCAGGCGAATATGCTTCAACTCCGCTCTCTTCGGCATCATACTCTGTGGCTGTATCACCTTCAGCAGCAGGTTCATCATGTTCGATTGCCGGCTCCTCTGTAGCAGGCTCTTCAGGCGATTCGCCTGTCACTTCCTCTTCCATCGGATTATCTGCCGGGCCTTCAGCTGTCGGCTCATTTGTCTCTTCGCCCGTAGGCGCTTCAACCGCCGGTTGCTGGGTCGACTCCTCAGATGGCTCTGCCACGGGTTCAGATGATGGCTCCTCTGATGGTTCTGTTGTCGGCGCTTCGGCTGAAGGTTCAGATGGCTCCTGATCCGTCGTCTCCTCAGTTGTCACTTCCTCCGTCTGCTCTGCCGTCGGTTCAAATGATGCCTCCTCTTCTGATACCACTTCTTCTGTAGGAACTTCTTCCGTCACTTCTTCGGAAGATTCTTCAGGGGGCGGTTCAGGGGTCTCTTCAGTGGTCTCCGGGTCCGGTTGTCCTGCAGGGTCTTCCACAGGCTCAAGAGTGCTGCTTTCCTCTTCGGCAGGCGCCGGCTCCTGGCTTTCATGTACAGGTGGTGTTTCATCGGTTTCTGCTTGGGTATTGTACTCTGCGATTGCCTGCTGCTGGACTTCCTGTTCAGTCGCATTCTCCGGCGATGATTCGACCAGCAGTTCCTGTTCTGTTCCTTCTTCTGTGATCTCTTCGATATCCTCTTCAACGGACACCGCTTCTTCTGTAGCCTCTTCGGTATTTTCTTCATTGGAAACTGCTTCTCCAGATGCCTCTGTACTTTCTTCCGTACTTGAAACTGCATCTGCTTCATCAGCTTTTATTACTGTATCCATATTATATGTGAATATTGTTGATGCGATCAAAAGGGATGCGATACTTGATTTCATCAGTTTTTCTCTCAAAATAATTCCCCCATCAGGCTTTGCCACCATTTAACGAATATCATCATTATATTGGAATGGGGAAGCAGTATCCACCTAATTTCCATCTTGTTACATAACCTTAATATAGCAGGAAAATTTGGAATGAATATTTCAGTAATGTTTCAAGAAGATATCTTTTATTGAGGGGCCGTTACTTATGTAAAAACCCCTTTCGTATTGAAAGGGGCATGGATCAGTGGGTGATGTCATATGTCTTGATGATCGTGTCGTAGGCAGAGGCGCCAAGTTCCCGGCAGATATAGAAGAATAGTACATCACAGATGACAAGCTGGGCGATGCGGCTCGTCATGTTCATGTATTGTATGTTCGTCTCTTCTTCAGTGATTTCTATCGCGATATCGGCATTCCTTTTTGCGATGGAAGCATGGTTCTGTGTCAGGATGACCGTTTTGACCCCGAGCTTCTTCGCCAGCTTCACGACTTCCACGATCTCCTTCGTCTTGCCTGAAAGAGTAATCAGGAAGAGCACATCATTTTCCGTCGCATTGGACAGCCGTGTCATGCACAGGTATTTGTCGGCGGTGAAGAAGGCGTTTATATTGACCCTATGTAACTTCTGTTCGAGCTCATTTCCAACATTCGCCGAATCCCCCACTCCGAATATGAAAGTATTGTCCGATTTGGCAAAAAGGTGTGCCGCCTCTTTCATCGCTTTCCGATTGACGATCTTTTCTGTGTTGTAGAGTGCCTGGATGGTATTTTTGAACACTTTGTCAAAAATATCCTTATGTGTATCCTGTTCAAGGTCGATGACCCTGGATATATTCTCCTTCTCCAGTGTATGGAGCTCCTTTGCAAGCTCCACCTTCAATTCCTTGATGCCTGCAAGGCCAATCCTTTTGGAAAACCTGACGATTGCCGCATCACTTGTATTGCTGTTTCTCGCGATGTCCTTGACCGGCATGTTGATCACTTTCGTGGGATTGTCCAGCATGAAGTTTGCAATGCGCTGCTCCACTGGTGTCATATATTCAAAACGTTTACGAATCTGGCTCAATACCGAAAACATGTCTTCCCTCTCCTCTCACCCTAACCTTGTGTAGATTAATAATAACAAAATAATCAATCAATTATAAGGAAAATTGAAATAAAATTATATTTAAATAATGAAATTAAGTTTGTTCTACTTATTTTCGATTACAGGATTGGGTGATAACTGTTTCAGACTATACCTGGTCATCCTGACATGGCAGCTGCCGATCTCCGTGGACACCTCCATGCCTGTCGCTTTGCGTGAAGGGAAGATGCGTGCCGTCATCACCGCTTCCCCGTCATTGGCAAAGACTTCGATGCTTGAGACATCGACGAATATTTGCAGCTTGGAGAGCGGCGCATCAAGTGCCACCTTCCTGTCTGTTCCATCCACATTTTCAGGCATTTCACCACTGAAGGCCGTATCAAGGATGAGCGTCCGCGTTGCGGAATTATAGATGAGGCTCGTCTGTTCCCGCCTGCTCACCCTCAGGTCGATATGAATACGGGTCGCATCGTTCTCAAGCATCTCCATGACGAGTTCGTAGCTGTCCCCGTAGAAATCCCTCATCTTTT
Source organism: Salinicoccus sp. Bachu38 (assembly GCF_038561955.2). NCBI lineage: Bacteria > Bacillati > Bacillota > Bacilli > Caryophanales > Staphylococcaceae > Salinicoccus > Salinicoccus bachuensis. The sequence continues at coordinate 2,066,128 of NZ_CP138333.2, forward strand.
TCGGGCGATGGTCGAAGTATCCCTCGGCGGTCATTTCCGCTTCTCTCAATTTTCTCAGACCCGCAGCCGGTTTCTGCCTCAGTTGCCCCTGTTCAACCGAAAGTTCACGGGGCAGCGTCAGACAGTGCGACCATGAATCATCGGTCGGGTAGCCGGTTTCCTTCATGCCCATCCAGCCGATCATCAGCCGTTCACCGTTGCCGTTGAGGGTTGTCTGGGGCGCATAGAAATCGAACCCATGATCGAGTTCATGAAAAGGCCCATGATTCATCGTCAATGAGTCATAATCCATTTCACCAATCGTGTACCCCGACTGGTAGATGTTCCAATAGCTGTTTCTGTACCTGTCGAGTCCCTGGGGACAGAACATGAATACATGATGGCCGTCCAGTTCAAAATGATCCGGAGACTCCCACATGAAGCCGAACTGGTCGAGATGTGTTTCCAACTCACCCCTGTACTGAAAATCGGCAGGCGTATCTCCGGCAAAGACGAGGACACGGCCATAGTCTTCCGATGTAGCGGCACCGAGCATCATGATATATCCGCCATTCCCATGCCAGACTTTGGGATCCTTCATCAGCCATCTGTATCCGGGTGGTGCACCCTTTATGACCGGCACGGTCCTGTCCGGGTGGAGGCCACCTGCTTCCATTTTAAACGTAGTGTACTGCTGGAACGCTGTATTCGAACGCACTTCCGTATGATAGAGGTGGATATTCCCTTCCATTACAAAAGCGGAGCCCGAATAGGCTCCGTCCGACAGCATCTTCACTATTCCCCTATTCTCAAAAGAAACGAGGTCGTTCGTAGTCACATGATACAGGCATCTGGTCCTTTTGTCTTCAAAGGGTGACCACTGGTAGAGGATATGATACGTACCATCGTGGTAAACGAAGCCGGCAATGGAATCCATGCTGCCCGCAATCGGCTGCACATGATACTTCTGCTTCCACTGATTTTCCTGTGTCCGTTCAATCCGTTCATTCAATGCTTCGCTGCCTCTTTCATCCAACGCTTTAAACGCTTCAGTGTTCGAATCGAATTTCACCCTGAATACCTCCTAGTCGGAATCCAAAGATTCTTCTATTGCCTTCTGTTCTGCCTTCAAGTGTCTGCGGTAGCCGATTTTGGAAATATAGATGCTGAATTCGTAAAGAATGATCATTGGTATTGTCAGCATGATATGCGTCATCAGGTCCGGGGGTGCAATCAGTGCTGCGACGATCAGCAGGATGAAGTAGGCATACTTCCTGTTTTTCCTGAGGAACATCGGCGTCAGCAGACCAAGCTGTGTCAAGAACAGCACCAGGATCGGCATCTGGAATATTGCACCGAATGGCAGGACTGTTCTGAACAGAAATCCGAAATATTGATTGATGCCGATGGTCGTTTCGATTCCCATCTCTTCCGAAAGGTCGAAAGTGAACTGGATGATGTAGGGCACAAGAACAAAGTAGCCGAAGGCCATCCCAATCAGCATGAGGATCATGACAATCGGAATGTAGCTCAATGTCAATTTCCTTTCATTGCCGTATAGTCCTGGCGCCACGAAGGCCCATAGCTGGTACATGATGACCGGCAGCACCACCACAAGACCGATTATGACGATCACAAGCAGATAGATCTTAAGCGGATCAGTAACCTGGAACGCATGCATCTGTATGGATTCCGCCCATGGCGCATTCTGCATCCGGTATATCAGGGGCTTGGACAGGAAAAATCCTACGATCAGTGCCCCGACAAAGAAATACATGACAATCAGCAGACGCTTTCTCAATTCTTCCAAGTGCTCGGTAAATTCTTTTTTTTCCGAGTCTTCCATCTTACTTTTCACCTCTTTAAAAAAAGGCGGCTTTCGCCACCTCCAAATCTTTATACTTTAGTTTCTTCAGCTTTTTCGACTTCAACTGCTTCAATCTTCTTCGGCTGTTTTTTCTTCTCGTACTCTTCTTCTTCCTCATCATCGTCTGTAGCGAGACCTTTTGTTGCGTCTTTAAATTCCTTTAAAGTGGAGCCCATTGCGCGTCCAAATTGAGGAAGCTTCTTGGGTCCGAATATAATCAATGCTACAACAGCGATTACTATCATACTTGTTGGTCCTACTGCCATAAGCGTCACCGGCATTAACATTTCGAGCATAATACCCCTCCTAGATATGTTTCATATAAAAGAATAGCGCCTGCAATTCAACACTCAAATCTATATTGTGTACATAGATTCCATCAGTTACGTCCAATCTGATTGGTGTGAAGTTCAGTATACCTTTGATGCCCGCATCTACAAGCCGTTCAGCCATGTCCTGGCTGACCTCTGCCGGCAAGGTAAGTATCGCAACGTCTATGTTATGTCTACTGACCATATCCTCAAGTTCATCTGGATGATATACTAATGTATCATTGATGGATGTGCCAACAATTTCATCATTGCTGTCAAAGGCAGCAACTATGTTCATTCTATCATTTATGTTGCTGAATTTGTAGTTTAATAATGCACTGCCCAGATTACCTGCACCAATGATTGCTACGTTCCTTACTTCGTTCCCCTGGATGTGTTCCATGAAGAAGTTCAGAAGGCTTTTGACGTTGTATCCATAACCTTTTCTACCGAGTTCACCAAAATAGGAGAAGTCTCGCCTTATAGTGGCAGAATCAATATCCAATGCCTCACTGATTTCTCTGGATGAGACTCTATCCACACTGGATTTTTCAGCGTTCTTAAAAAATCTATAGTATAAAGGGAGACGTTTCATAGTTGCATTTGGGATTTTCTTTTTACTGTTCAAATGTCCCACACCTCGTTTATTACACTCTGTTGGTACATTATAGCATATCTCAATTTTCATAGTGTAGTCAATGTCATTTAATTTCATCGTTTTTTTAATTTATTTATTGTAGACTTGAAGAAAGTGAGGTAATCAATATGATAGTAATGCAATTGGGAAATGTAAAGAAATCATTCGGTACAGATATGATTTTTGAAAATATAAATCTGGAAATAAAAAAAGGGGAAACCGTCGGCATTGTTGGGAAAAATGGTGCCGGAAAGACGACACTCATGAAGATAATGGCGGGGGAACTCGGGCTTGATGAAGGTCAGGTCACTACGCCGAAAGGCATCTCCATAGGCTACCTGACCCAGCAGATGACACTGGAATCCTCCCAGACCGTCCGGGATGAAATGATGCGTCCATTCTCCCACCTGCTCGATCTCCAGGAGGAGATGCAGAAAGTGACGACCTGGCTGGCAGAACATGATTATGACGACCCTGCCTATAGCGATCAGATGGACCGGTACGACACGCTGCAGAATTCATTCGAGTCCCAGGGGGGATACACGATCGATGCCCAGATCAAGACGGTCACAACCGGGCTGAGTTTCACAATCGATGACCTCGACCGCAATGTCGATGAATTCTCTGGCGGACAGAAAACACGTCTTGCCCTCGGCCAGATGCTCCTGTCGAAACCCGACCTGCTCCTTCTTGACGAACCGACCAACCACCTGGACATGGACACCGTGGCATGGCTCGAACAGTATTTGAACAGTTTTACAGGTGCCATCGCAATCATCAGCCACGACCGGTACTTCCTGGATCGGACGGTCGACAAAATCTTTGAAGTGGAAATGTACAGGGGTACCCTCTACCACTCCAACTATACGAAATACGTCCAGGAAAAAGAGAAGAACTACAGTCTTCGGATGAAAGCTTACGAGCATCAGCAGAAGGAGATCAAACAGCTTGAAACGTTTGTCGAGAAGAATATAGCACGGGCCTCGACAAGCAACATGGCAAAAAGCCGCCGCAAGAAGCTTGAGCAGATGGACCGGATGGATACACCGCAGATCGACAGAAAAAGTGCGCGCTTCTCTTTCGATATAAAAAGGGAAAGTGGAAACGACGTCCTCCGGATCAATAACCTCGACATCGGCTATGAGGAGACGCTGAACAGCGGCATCACCCTGAATGTAGACAAAGGAGACCGCCTGGCGGTCATCGGGCCGAATGGTATAGGAAAATCCACCCTCGTCAAAACCATTGCGAAGGAATTGCCACGGCATGCCGGAGAAATCATCTATGGTACGAACGTCTCCATCGGCTACTACGATCAGAAACAGGCCGAATTCACTTCCAGCAGGAATGTCCTTGAAGAACTGTGGCATGAGTATCCGAACATGAATGAAAGCGATGTCCGCAAAGTGCTCGGCCGCTTCCTGTTCACCCAGGATGAAGTGATGAAGAGTGTCAATGATCTGAGCGGTGGGGAGAAGGCCCGCATCCAGCTTGCGAAACTAATGTTGGAAAAGAATAACCTTCTCATTCTCGATGAGCCGACCAACCACCTGGATATCGACAGCAAGGAAGTCCTGGAAGAGGCACTTCAGAATTTCCCAGGGACCATCCTGTTCGTCTCCCACGACCGCTACTTCATTGATCGCATCGCCACCAAAATTGTGGAAATGGACCTGCAGCATCTCAAGACCTACAACGGCGACTACAGCTACTACCGCCATAAGAAGGAAGAACAGGCATCCCTCGATATCAAAGTGGAGAAGCAGGATAACAAAAACCAGAATGGCACTGATTATGAACAGCAGAAGCAGAAAAGGAATGAGATGCAGAAGCTGAAACGCAGTACGAGCAGGATGGAAGAACGCATCCAGGCACTCGAGGAAGAAATCGCAGCGACCGAGGCGACACTCGCCGACCCCGAAGTATATGAAGATTACGAAAAAGCCTCGGAATTCAATCAGCAGTTGAATGCGCAGAAGGAACAGCTCGATGCACTGATGATGGAATGGGCGATATTGGAAGAAAAACTGGAAGAGATATAAACGGATGACGAACGCACGTTCCATTTAGAAGGACTATGTACTATATGGAGTTAGCCACATTTTTATTCACAGCAGAAAGTGCAGAGCAGTGCATAATTCAGCCCATAATCCACAGCCAGGATAACTTATACACAAAGTTATGCACAATTATATCCCCAGTACCTGCGCCGTTTGGAGCGCTATTTCCATTTCTATCAACAGGTTATCCACAGGCTGTTTAAAACAGACGTTCCGTATTGACAAATATAGATTATTTAAAAGAGCCATGTCCCTCATTTTGAGGGATATGGCTCTTTATATGCTGTATTCTTCTATATCTATGAAATTCCTTCCATTCAAGTCCAGGCTGCCAAAGGCGTTTCTGATATAGAGATGGTAGGCTGCAGCACCAATCATGGCTGCATTATCGGTACAGTACTTCAGCTGGGGGATGCTGAGCTTAATGTCCTGCTCCTCACAGAGTGTTTCAAATCGGGCTCTCAGTCCGCTGTTTGCGGCCACTCCCCCTGCAATGATCAGGTTATCCACACCATAATTCTCCACAGCCAGCATCGTCTTTTTTGTCAGCACGTCAACGACACTCTCCTGGAAGCTCCTTGCCACATCCGCCTTGTCTACCGCAAGGCCCTTTTGTCTATGATTGTGCAGTGTATTGATCACTGAAGACTTCAGTCCGCTGAAGCTGAAATCATAGCTTCCCGGTTCAAGATATGGTCTTGGGAAATTGAATGTGTCTTCCCCTTCCCTGCTCAGACGGTCGATATGCGGACCGCCGGGGTACGGGAGGCCGATGACCCTGGCCACCTTGTCATACGCCTCCCCCACTGCATCATCCCTTGTCTCTCCGATGACTTCAAAGGACATATGATCCTTCATATAGATGAGTTCCGTATGTCCACCGGATACGATGAGGGATATGAGTGGGAATTCAAGCTTCTCCTCCAGCTGGTTTGCATAGATATGGCCCGCAATATGATGGACGGGGATCAGTGGCAGATCATGTGCGAAGCTGAATGCCTTGGCGGCATTGATGCCGACCAGCAATGCACCGATCAGGCCCGGCCCTTCCGTCACTGCCACAGCTGAAAGATCTGCTGGAAGGAGGCCTGCTTCTTCCAGTGCTTCCTCGATCACCACCGTAATGGTTTCAACATGGTGCCTTGAAGCCACTTCCGGTACGACACCGCCAAAGCGCTTATGGCTTTCTATCTGGCTTACAACGATATTGGAAAGTATTTCATCGCCGTTTCTGACGATACTGCATGCTGTCTCATCGCAGCTCGTCTCAATGCTCATTATAATCACTTCTTCATTCATTCAGCGTCACCCACATGACATGTGCATCCTTTCCCGGACCGTAATAGTCCTTGCGTATTCCTCCATAGAGGAAACCTTCCTTTTCATACAGCTTCATGGCTCTATGATTATCTATGCTCACTTCCAGTGAAAGTATATCTGCAGATTGGCCTGCATATTGCTTCGCATGCTGGAGAAGCTGACGACCATAGCCATTGCCCTGTTCTTCCTTTGCCACGGCGATGGTCGTAATCTGACTCTGGTCGATGACGAGCCAGACTCCGCAGTAGCCTACTATTTTATCCTCTTTTTCAATAACAAAGTAGTAGGCGAACTGATTCGCTGTCAGTTCCCTCAGAAATGATTCGATGTTCCATGATGTATTCGGAAATGAGGCTGATTCAATTTCATATACAGCTTCCAGGTCATCGATTTCCATTTTTCTTATGACTGTGTGCGCTCCATCCAATTTTTCTCAGCCTCCGATATTTTTAGATATTCAGGTACCATCTGATGGACATCCTCATGCCGTATTATTGACTCGAACTTCTCTACGGCGCTGATGCGGGGGATAGCATGGGTGAATATATCGAGATTTCCACTGAATTTTTCCTGGGCATCTGACAGTACGATGCCTCCCTCATATTTTTCCAAATGCTCAAGGACTGTATCGAGTGCCATATATCCTGCATCCATGACTTCTTCGAATGATTTGCCGTCCAGACGGTAGACGGCTGTGTAGACATTGCCCCTTCTGCCATCGAACATCGGTGCCATGACGCCCTCCCTGCCTGTGGAGGCTGCAATGACAGCCAAAGATGAAACAGAATAAAGGTCTATACTCAATGCATGAGCCAGTGTTTTGGCCACAGTGACACCAATCCGTACACCTGTGTAGGAACCCGGCCCCCGCGCCACAATGATCCGGTCGATATCTCCACGCTTGTATCCTGTCATTTCAAAAAGTTCATTGATATATACCATCAATGTAGCGGAATGGGTCTTCTTCACAGTGGTATTTATTTCTGCCAGGCAATATCCATCCTTATTGATGGCGATGGATAAAGGCCTGTTGGAAGTATCAATCAGAAGGGAAATCATTTTCAAGTGCCTCCAGTATTGTAGTGTATGCGGTACCCTTTGCAGAAAATTTGAAGCGCCGTTTTTCTTCGCCCAGTGTTTCTATATGAATGGACAAGTGCTCATCTGGCAGAAATTCTTCTATATATATTGGCCATTCCACAATCGATATATCATCTTCATTAAAATATTCATCGAACCCAAGATCTTCATCACTTTCTTCAAGACGGTAGCAGTCCATATGATGAACAGTACATTTCCCATCATAGCTTTTGATGATGTTGAAGGTGGGAGAACTCATTCTGCGTTTGACACCAAGAGCCCGGCCCAGAAATTGGGTGAATGTCGTCTTCCCGGCACCAAGGTCTCCAGAAAGCAGAATGACAGTACCCGGCCCTATATTCTTTTCCAAAGTACTTGCTAGTTTTTCAGTCTCGGACAGGCCGGTGACTTCAATACAGTATTCCATGATTCAACCATCCTCACTAGATTTATACTCCCATTATACAAAAAAAGAGACCTGTAAAGGTCTCAATGCGGCTCATCGCATCCATAATTTAATTATGTAATATATACTGCCCGGCGGCGTCCTACTCTCACGGGACGTCAGTCCAACTACCATCGGCGCTGGAGAGCTTAACTGCTGTGTTCGGCATGGGAACAGGTGGGGCCTCTCCGCCAGTGCCACCGGACAATATTCAGGTTGAATGATATACATTCAAAACCGGATAGAAACAATGCGCTGCGCAGAAAACCAACACGGTTTTCATTAATTGAATAAGTCATCGATCGATTAGTATTCGTCCGCTGAATGTGTCGCCACACTTACACGCCGAACCTATCCACCTCATCATCTCTGAGGGATCTAATGGGGAAATCTCATCTCGAGGGGGGCTTCATGCTTAGATGCTTTCAGCACTTATCCCGGCCATACATAGCTACCCAGCGATGCCGTTGGCACGACAACTGGTCCACCAGTGGTATGTCCATCCCGGTCCTCTCGTACTAAGGACAGCGCCTCTCAAATTTCCAACGCCCACGACGGATAGGGACCGAACTGTCTCACGACGTTCTGAACCCAGCTCGCGTACCGCTTTAATGGGCGAACAGCCCAACCCTTGGGACCGACTACAGCCCCAGGATGCGATGAGCCGACATCGAGGTGCCAAACCTCCCCGTCGATGTGAACTCTTGGGGGAGATAAGCCTGTTATCCCCGGGGTAGCTTTTATCCGTTGAGCGATGGCCCTTCCATGCGGAACCACCGGATCACTAAGTCCGTCTTTCGACCCTGCTCGACCTGTATGTCTCGCAGTCAAGCTCCCTTATACCTTTACACTCTATGAATGATTTCCAACCATTCTGAGGGAACCTTTGAGCGCCTCCGTTACTCTTTGGGAGGCGACCGCCCCAGTCAAACTGTCCACCTGACACTGTCTCCCGCCCGGATCACGGGCGCGGGTTAGAATCTCAACATCACCAGGGTGGTATCCCACCAGTGCCTCCATGTAGACTGGCGTCCACACTTCATCGGCTCCCACCTATCCTGTACAGGTGAGGTCAAGATTCAATATCAGGCTACAGTAAAGCTCCACGGGGTCTTTCCGTCCTGTCGCGGGTAACCTGCATCTTCACAGGTACTATGATTTCACCGAGCCTCTCGTTGAGACAGTGCCCAAATCGTTACGCCTTTCGTGCGGGTCAGAACTTACCTGACAAGGAATTTCGCTACCTTAGGACCGTTATAGTTACGGCCGCCGTTTACTGGGGCTTCGATTCGCACCTTCGCTTACGCTGAGCGCTCCTCTTAACCTTCCAGCACCGGGCAGGCGTCAGCCCCTATACGTCACCTTTCGGTTTGGCAGAGACCTGTGTTTTTGATAAACAGTCGCTTGGGCCTATTCACTGCGGCTCATGTCTCCATGAGCACCCCTTCTCCCGAAGTTACGGGGTCATTTTGCCGAGTTCCTTAACGAGAGTTCGCTCGCTCACCTTAGAATTCTCTTCCCAACTACCTGTGTCGGTTTGCGGTACGGGCAGTGATATATTCGCCAGCAGCTTTTCTTGGCAGTGTGAATCCACAGCTTCGCCTACTAGATTTCGGCTCCCCGTCACACCTCGTCGTTGGCACAGGGCGGATTTGCCTACCCTGCCGACTCGATGCTTGGACGTGCTCTTCCTTCCGCACGCTCTGCTTCTCCTCCTGCGTCACCACTTCACTCAAACACATATCACCGGTACAGGAATTTCTGCCTGTTGTCCATCGCCTACGCGTTTCCGCCTCGGCTTAGGTCCCGACTAACCCAGAGCGGACGAGCCTTCCTCTGGAAACCTTAGTCATTCGGTGGACGGGATTCCCACCCGTCTTTCGCTACTCACACCGGCATTCTCACTTCCAATCGCTCCACATGTCCTCACGGTCATGCTTCCCTGCCATTGGAACGCTCTCCTACCATCAATATAATTGATCCACAGTTTCGGTAATATGTTTAGCCCCGGTACATTTTCGGCGCAGCGTCACTTGACTAGTGAGCTATTACGCACTCTTTAAATGATGGCTGCTTCTAAGCCAACATCCTAGTTGTCTGTGCAACGCCACATCCTTTTCCACTCAACATATATTTTGGGACCTTAACTGGTGGTCTGGGCTGTTTCCCTCTCGACAACGGACCTTATCACCCGCTGTCTGACTCCCGTGCATCACATCTGTGGCATTCGGAGTTTGTCTGAATTCGGTAACCCGGGATGGGCCCCTCGTCCAAACAGTGCTCTACCTCCACGATGCTAACACGAGGCTATACCTAAATATATTTCGGAGAGAACCAGCTATCTCCAGGTTCGATTGGAATTTCTCCGCTACCCACACCTCATCCGGTCACTTTTCAACGTAAGTCGGTTCGGCCCTCCATCCAGTGTTACCTGGACTTCAGCCTGGACATGGGTAGATCACCTGGTTTCGGGTCTGCAACCCCATACTAAACGCCCTATTCAGACTCGCTTTCGCTGCGGCTCCGCATCCTCTGCTTAACCTTGCATGAAATCGCAACTCGCCGGTTCATTCTACAAAAGGCACGCCATCACCCATAAACGGGCTCTGACTACTTGTAAGCACACGGTTTCAGGTTCTATTTCACTCCCCTTCCGGGGTGCTTTTCACCTTTCCCTCACGGTACTGGTTCACTATCGGTCACCAAGGAGTATTTAGCCTTGGGAGATGGTCCTCCCGGATTCCGACGGAATTCCTCGTGTTCCGCCGTACTCAGGATCCACCGCAACCTTGCATCGCTACGCATACGGGACTGTTACCCCCTATGGCCGGCCTTTCCAGACCGTTCTGCTCGCGATGCGCAGTATCATCGGTGTCCTACAACCCCAGCCGAAGCTGGTTTGGGCTCTTCCCGTTTCGCTCGCCGCTACTCAGGGAATCGATTTTTCTTTCTCTTCCTCCGGGTACTAAGATGTTTCAGTTCCCCGGGTCTACCTCTGTCCGGCTATGTATTCACCGGACAGTCGCACTAACGTGCGGGGTTCCCCCATTCGGAAATCTCTGGTTCAACGCTTACTTACAGCTCCCCAGAGCATATCGGTGTTGGTTCCGTCCTTCATCGGCTCTTGGTGCCAAGGCATCCACCGTGCGCCCTTCATTACTTAATCGCAATGAAATTGTGAGTGTGCCAGCCGAAGCTGACACAACGCGTGTTTTTTTGAACTCTTTCGGTTCTCGGTTTTCTACGCTAGATTTTCGGTTAAAAATCATTTTTCGCATTGTTTCTATACGGTTTTCAATGTACATGGAGAATAGCCAAATAAGACCATTCAAAACTGAATACAATATGTCAACGGTTCCGCTACATCTGCCGGAGCAGATGTCTCCTGTAATATCCTTAGAAAGGAGGTGATCCAGCCGCACCTTCCGATACGGCTACCTTGTTACGACTTCACCCCAATCATCGGTCCCACCTTCGACGGCTGCCCCCCCAAAGGGTTGGCCCACCGGCTTCAGGTGTTACCGACTTTCGTGGTGTGACGGGCGGTGTGTACAAGACCCGGGAACGTATTCACCGTGGCATTCTGATCCACGATTACTAGCGATTCCAGCTTCATGGAGTCGAGTTGCAGACTCCAATCCGAACTGAGAACAGTTTTATGGGATTCGCTCAACCTCGCGGTCTGGCTGCCCTTTGTAACCTGTCCATTGTAGCACGTGTGTAGCCCAAATCATAAGGGGCATGATGATTTGACGTCATCCCCACCTTCCTCCGGTTTGTCACCGGCAGTCTCACTAGAGTGCCCAACTGAATGCTGGCAACTAGTAATAAGGGTTGCGCTCGTTGCGGGACTTAACCCAACATCTCACGACACGAGCTGACGACAACCATGCACCACCTGTCACTCTGCCCCGAAGGGAAGCCCTGTCTCCAGGGTGGTCAGAGGATGTCAAGATTTGGTAAGGTTCTTCGCGTTGCTTCGAATTAAACCACATGCTCCACCGCTTGTGCGGGTCCCCGTCAATTCCTTTGAGTTTCAACCTTGCGGCCGTACTCCCCAGGCGGAGTGCTTAATGCGTTAGCTGCAGCACTAAGGGGCGGAAACCCCCTAACACTTAGCACTCATCGTTTACGGCGTGGACTACCAGGGTATCTAATCCTGTTTGATCCCCACGCTTTCGCACCTCAGCGTCAGTTGCAGACCAGAGAGCCGCCTTCGCCACTGGTGTTCCTCCATATCTCTGCGCATTTCACCGCTACACATGGAATTCCACTCTCCTCTTCTGCACTCAAGTCCGCCAGTTTCCAATGACCCTCCCCGGTTGAGCCGGGGGCTTTCACATCAGACTTAACGAACCGCCTACGCGCGCTTTACGCCCAATAATTCCGGATAACGCTTGCCACCTACGTATTACCGCGGCTGCTGGCACGTAGTTAGCCGTGGCTTTCTGGTCAGGTACCGTCACCCGACGGGCAGTTACTCCCGTCGGCGTTCTTCCCTGACAACAGAGTTTTACGAGCCGAAACCCTTCTTCACTCACGCGGCGTTGCTCCGTCAGACTTTCGTCCATTGCGGAAGATTCCCTACTGCTGCCTCCCGTAGGAGTCTGGGCCGTGTCTCAGTCCCAGTGTGGCCGATCACCCTCTCAGGTCGGCTACGCATCGTCGCCTTGGTGGGCCATTACCCCACCAACCAGCTAATGCGCCGCAGGCCCATCCACCAGTGACAGCCAAAAGACCGCCTTTCAACTTCCCCACCTGTGTGGAAAAGGATTATCCGGTATTAGCCACGGTTTCCCGTGGTTATCCCGGTCTGATGGGCAGGTTGCCTACGTGTTACTCACCCGTCCGCCACTCGCGTCACAGGAGCAAGCTCCTGATCCGCGCGTTCGACTTGCATGTATTAGGCACGCCGCCAGCGTTCATCCTGAGCCAGGATCAAACTCTCCATAATTGGAAGTTCTCTGACTCCGTTGCGGTTTTACTTGTCGCCCAAGTGAATGCCGGAGCATTCGTTTTTTTCGGAATTAACGTTGACATATTGTCATTCAGTTTTCAATGTTCTTAATTGATATAAAAGTTAATGGAGCGGGTGATCGGAATCGAACCGACAACATCAGCTTGGAAGGCTGAGGTTATGCCATTTAACTACACCCGCAGGTTATATTGCATTAATTAAGTAATGATGCGGCTGAGAGGACTTGAACCTCCACGGGATTTAACTCCCACTAGGCCCTCAACCTAGCGCGTCTGCCGATTCCGCCACAACCGCATGTTATATTTTTAGCGACAAAATTCATTATACATTTTTCAGTATTGATTGTCAATAGCTTTTTTCGCTTATTTTTTTCTCTCGTTTAAGCGACAAATACCATTATATACTTTGCAGTATCTCAAGTCAATACTTTCGCTATATTTTTTTAAAAAGTGACCCGTACGGGATTCGAACCCGTGTTACCGCCGTGAAAGGGCGGTGTCTTAACCACTTGACCAACGGGCCATTGGAATAATGCAACGATATTTATAATAAAGGGTTATGGCTTTAAAGTCAATATGTTTTTAATATATTCTTTACAAAAAATTAATGTGTGCTGATGCACCCTGAGCCTGAACGTGTTTCTTCATATATAGTCATTCATGAATCACCCCACCATCTTCTTCTATATAAGAGGTCAAGCGCCTTCCTTTGCAAAATCAGTTGCGTTTTGTCACCTCATACACATTTTTTTCAAATTATTCTAGTGGTTTTCTATTGTTTTCTGAGTTTATTGTGTTAATATTTATTTATAATCATTCTAAACAAGGATTATAAATAACTTCTTGGAGGGAATTATCAATGGATTTCGAAAACAAGAGCAATATGCCTGGGGACGCCCGTACTGGAGGCGGCACACACCCTAGAGAACAAGGTGAAAATCAGCCGAGTGATCGTCTGACCACTCTATTTGGTGCACCTGTAGGTGACCGTGAAAATTCAATGACAGCTGGGCCGCGTGGACCGATGGTCATGCAGGATCCCTACTTCCTTGAACAGATGGGACATTTCGACCGTGAGGTCATCCCGGAAAGACGTATGCACGCAAAAGGTTCAGGTGCTTACGGTACGTTTACTGTAACTAATGATATCACTAAATATACAAAAGCAAAAATATTCAGCGAAGTGGGCAAGCAGACTGAAATGTTCGCACGCTTCTCTACTGTGGCCGGTGAACGTGGTGCTGCAGACGCTGAAAGGGATATTCGTGGTTTCGCCCTCAAATTCTATACTGAAGAAGGCAACTGGGACCTCGTCGGCAACAACACTCCTGTATTCTTTTTCCGCGATCCTAAACTTTTCGCAAGTTTGAATCACGTTGTCAAACGTGACCCAAGGACGAACATGCACAACGCTGAAAGCAACTGGGACTTCTGGACGCTGCTTCCTGAAGCACTGCACCAGGTAACAATTCTCATGACAGACCGTGGTATTCCTAAAGGCTACAGAAACATGCATGGCTTCGGTTCACACACATACAGCATGGTCAATGCAGACAATGAGCGTGTATGGGTCAAATTCCACTTCAGAACAGAGCAGGGCATCGAGAACCTGACAGCTGACGAAGCTGAAGAAGTGGTTGCGAAAGACCGCGAGTCTTCCCAAAGGGACCTCTACAATGCAATTGAAGAAGGCAACTTCCCTAAATGGAAGCTATACATCCAGGTCATGACTGAAGAACAGGCGAAGAACCACTACCATAACCCGTTCGACCTGACGAAAGTATGGTACAAGGATGAATTCCCACTCATCCCTGTTGGTGAATTCGAACTCAATCGCAACCCTGAAAACTACTTCGCAGAAGTTGAACAGGCTGCATTCGCTCCAACAAACATCGTTCCAGGTATCGGTTTCTCACCTGACAAGATGCTTCAGGGCCGCCTGTTCTCCTATGGAGATACTCAGCGCTATCGTCTTGGTGCCAACCATCACCAGATTCCGGTCAATTCTCCAAAAGCGGCATCCAATGTATGTCCATTCAGCAGGGATGGTGCAATGAGAGTCGATGGCAACCTTGGTGGCCACACGAACTACTATCCGAACAGCTTCGATCACTATAAGGATGACGCAAGTGCAAAACAGCCGGCGCTTGAAATGGAAGGCCTCGTCTACGAACATAACTTCCGTGACGATGACGACCAGTACTATGAGCAGCCAGGAAAACTTTTCAATCTCCAGTCAGATGAAATGAAACAGCGCATCTTCGAGAATACAGCAAATGAAATGCAAGGTGTTTCCGATCGCGTAAAACACCGTCATATCAGAAACTGCTATAAAGCAGACCCTGCATACGGCAGAGGCGTTGCCAATGCAATGGACATCAATATTGACGATGTTGATATGGAAGCAAACGACTAATCAATAAATAAAATCCCAATCGGTTATGAAACCGATTGGGATTTTTCTATTTCATGCTCAGTGATATCCTGCCTTTATTAGTATCCACATCCAGTACGGTTACATCCACAATGTCCCCGACATTGACGACCTCCATCGGATGCTTGATGAACTTGTTAGTCATTTTTGATATATGCACCAGACCATCCTGCTTCACCCCGATATCGACAAACGCTCCGAAGTCCGTCACATTGCGGACGGTACCCGAAAGCTTCATTCCCTCCTTCAGGTCTTCCAGTTTGAGGACATCAGATTTCAGCATAGGCACTTCATAGCCATCACGGATATCCCGTGTTGGTGCTTTCAGACTGTCGATGATATCGGACAATGTGGGCACGCCTATACCAAGTCTTTCCGCCGTCTGTTCCAGATTCATCTTCCGGACCGCTTCGGCCAGTTCCTTTGTGCCTATATCAGTCTGCTTCATTCCCATGAGATTCAGCAGCCGGTATGTCTCTCCATACCGCTCCGGGTGTATTGGCGTCCGGTCAAGTGGCTCCTCCCCTTCCGGAAGCCTCAGGAAACCGACACACTGCTCATATGTCTTTTCACCAAGACGCGGCACCTTCTTTATTTCATTGCGTGTTTTGAACCCCTTGTTTTCTTCCCGGTACTTCACGATGTTCCTGCTTATCGATGGTGACAGGCCTGCCACATGCTGGAGCAGGATATGGGAGGCGGTATTCACATTGACACCCACCTGGTTCACCGATGTCTCAACGACGAAATCCAGGGATTCATTGAGGAACTTCTGGTTCACGTCATGCTGGTATTGCCCGATGCCGATGGCTTTCGGATCGATTTTGACAAGTTCACTCAGGGGATCCTGAACCCTTCTCGCAATGGAGACCGCACTGCGTTCCTCCACATTGAAGTCCGGGAATTCCTCCCTCGCCACATCCGATGCGGAATAGACACTGGCACCCGCTTCATTGACGATAATGAATTGGACATCCAGATTCTCAGCTTTGACGATTTCACTGATGAATAGTTCAGTCTCACGGGAAGCTGTGCCATTCCCGATTGCAAGAAGTGTGACCCCATACTGTCTGATGATGTCCATGATCTTTTTCTGGGCCTGCTCTTTTTTCTCCTGCGGCGGATGTGGGTAGATGACTCCCTTGTCCAGAAACTGCCCCGCTTCATCAATTACAGCAAGCTTGCACCCAGTTCGGAATGCCGGATCGACACCGAGGATGACATGCCCTTTGAGGGGTGGTTGCAGAAGCAGTCTCTTCAAATTTTCTTCGAAAATGTGCACCGCATGCTTCTCGCTTGCTTCCGTCAGATTCTGGCGCACTTCCCTCTCGATGGATGGAATAATGAGCCTTTTCAGGCCATCCTCTATCGCCACCTCAATATATTTGCCGGTGGCTGAACCTTTCCTGATCACCTGGTTGCCGACATACCTTTTGAACCTGTCATTATCATAGTCGAATTTGACGGCAAGGACGCCGAGGCTCTCCCCCCGGTTGATCGCAAGCACCCTGTGGGGGACAATCCTATCGATTGGTTCGCTGTAGGAATAATACATTTCAAAGACGCCATTCGGGTCATCAGCCTTCTTCTTTTTAGCGGTGGTGAGATCTGCCGTCTCCCTGAACACCTTCAGTATATATGTCCGGTATTTTGGATTGTCCGAAACTTCTTCTGCAATGATGTCCTGGGCACCGCTGATGGCTTCATCGACCGTCTTCACTTCATCGGTGATGAACCCTTCTGCCCGTACTTCGATATCATCCGCCTGCTGTTCAAGGATTCTTTCGGCCAACCCCTCGAGCCCTTTTCTTTTCGCTTCGGTCGCCCGTGTCTTCTTCTTCTGCTTGAATGGCCTGTACAGGTCTTCCACCCTATTGAGGACCGTCTGCTTCTGGATGTCCCGCCTGAGCTCCTCAGTCATCAGTCCCTGCTCTTCGATGCGCCTGATTACTTCGGTTTTCCGCTTTTCCAGGCTTTCCAGGTAGGAAAAACGGTCGGATATGGACTTGATCTCCTGCTCATCCATCCCACCCGTCATTTCTTTCCTATAGCGGGCAATGAAAGGGACCGTATTCCCCTCTCCAAGGAGGTTCAATACGCTCCTGATGTATTTTTCCGGCTTGGCCACAGTGTTCCGGAGCTCTTTAATCAGCACTTCGTTCATCTAATCTCTCCTAGTTGCATTGTTGTATAATAAATTTGGCATATCCATTATAACATTAAAGACCCCACCCTTAGGGTGAGGCCCGGTTCGGCTATTCTTTTTCGCTTACTGCCTGGCGCAGTTTGTTAATGGCGGTCCGTTGCAGTCTGGAGACATGCATTTGGCTCAATCCGACACGTTCTCCCGTTTCTTTCTGGCTTAGGCCTTCCATGAAAGTGAACTGGATGATTTCTCTTTCCCTTTCGGAAAGGATCGGGAGGACCTTTTCAAGAATGAGGCGCTTTTCTGAAAGATCATAGTTGTCATCCGACTGTCCCATCACATCAAGAAGAGTGACTGTGGACCCGTCTTTATCCGCTTCGATGGAATGATCTACACTCAGTGCATTATAGCTCTGTCCCATCTCCATCGCCTCGAGTACATCCTCTTCGGAGACTTCGAGATGCTCGGCAATTTCGCTGATCTTCGGTGAACGCTCCAACCGGTTGGTCAGTTCGTCATTGGCATTTTTGATCTTCGGTCCAATTTCCTTGATTCTCCTCGGCACATGCACACTCCATGTCTTGTCCCTCAGATACCGTTTGATTTCACCTACGACAGTCGGTACAAGAAATGCCTCGAACCTTCTATCAAAGGAGGGATCAAATCGTTTGATTGCACCGAGCAGACCGACCATGCCCACCTGCACAAGATCCTCATGGTGACTCTGACCTTTTGAATATCTGTATGCAAGCGATTCGATCAGCTTCTGATAATGTTCAACGAGTCGAGCCTGCGCATCCGGGTCTTCATCTTCCTGATGGCTGCGAATCAGTGCATTGATATCCTCAGCTGTAAGCCCTCTATCGATTGACGATTGTTTCTCCATTCAAATGCACCTGACTTTCATTAATAAACTTCGTCATACTGATTGTGACACCAGGGTCTTTTTTAAGATAGACTTCATCCATTAATGTTTCGATCAAGAATAGTCCCAAACCTCCTTCTCTCAAGTAGTTCACGTTCTCATCTTCAGAATAGGGGCCAAGCTCTTCCTTGACTTCTTCATAGTTGAAGCTCTGACCATGATCGGCCACGATGATTTCCACTTTATCACTGTAGATTGCAAAGCCGATCAGCACTTCTCCTGTTTCGTCTTCCCCGTATGCATGCTTGACGGCGTTTGTAACCGCTTCTGATACTGCAATCTTCGAGTCTTCTATCTGATCGTAACTCGCGCCCGCTCTCGACAGGACGCCAGAAAGTGTCAATCTTATCAATCCAACGTATTCTGCACTGGATGGAAATTTCATTTCAATATAATCATACTGCTGTGGCATTCTATTCAACCTCCGAAGCTTCATTGATATGCATCAGATCTCTGAGTCCCGTGATTTCGAACAGTCTGAGAATCCTCTTGGACACCCCTGTCACATACATCTCCCTATCATGCTGATTGAGATCTTTCAATGTACCGACAAAGATTCCCAATCCCGTAGAATCCATATAGCTTACATCTGTAAGATCTATTCTTATGTCATGACTCCCTGATTGGCGGATCGGTTCCAGGACCTTCTGCAGTTCAGGCGCCGTATAGACATCGAGTTCTCCTTCAAGTACTACTACATATTCCTGTTCCTTCTCCGTTGCATCGATATTAATGTTCATAACAGCCTACACTCCCATTCAACTTGTATACATAAATCCTTTGAATTTTACCCGCTCATTTGCGGGATAAACATGATTTCTTCAATTTTTATTATTTTTTAATATGAAAAGAGTCAAATCGTCCTTCTTATGCGGGTTTTGGATGCGCATAAGTGATTCATAGATGTACTGGACGATATCCTGCGGATGGTAATCCTTCACCTGACGGAGCATGTCCTTGACATCTTCGAAGTCGATGAACGTATCGTCATGTTTCCTGAGTTCGGTCACACCGTCCGTAAAGACGATGATCATGTCCCTCGGTCCCATTTTGGTTTCCTTCTGTTCATAGCGGGCATGCTCCTTTACACCCAGGACGACACCTTTCGCATCAATTTCTTCGAACTCATCCTCTTCGTAGCGGTAGATGAGTGCCGGCTCATGGCCAGCCGATGAATAATAGAGCAGATCCGTATTGTGGTCGTATAGACCATAGAACATCGTGACGAACATATTCTGGTTCACGTTTTTCTCGACCACCCGGTTCAGCTTTCTCAGGCTGTCACTCGGCAGCTGGGAATAGCCGTAGGAATCCATGCCGAACTTGATCATGCTCATCGCAATCGCCGCAGGTATCCCTTTGCCGATGACGTCCGCCACAGCAAAACTGAGCATGCCGTCCCTATGGTCTATGATGTTGAAGTAGTCTCCGCTCACTTTTCTTGCGGGCACACTGATGGCACCGAGCTCCATGGTTTCGAAGGTGGGGATTTCGGTTTTGAGCATCGTTTCCTGCAGACTGGATGCAACATCCATCTCCTTGTCATGGATTTCAAGCTTGTTCATCATGGATTTGTAGTCCCTGTATGTAAAGCCGAAAGAAATGATCACTTCCTGCAGTATATCCAATGACTTCTTCATGAGTGCTGCATCATCGATGCCCATGTCGTCGAGCAGTTCGATGTGAAGTGACACGATTTCCTCCGGAGAAGCATCCATTTCGATGACTTCTTCACTGAAAGTCTGGCACTGGTCTATTGCGTCACCCTGCTCTTCTCCATACAGGTACAACTCGATGATATCTCTGTAGTTGCTAACAATATTATCAATATACGTCATGTTCGTCACCTCATACTGAAAAAAGACTTTTGCGTACAAAAGTCCATCAGGATTTAGATTGGGATTTCTTGGATTTGGACGGCATGAGATCCAGACTGATCATCAGTGCCTTGTCCACTTCCTTCATCTTATCTTCGTTCAAATATGTAAGCTTTTCCCTTAGTCTTTTCTTGTCCACTGTGCGTATCTGCTCCAGAAGAATGACCGAGTCTTTGTCCAGGTTATATGTATCTTTCGAAATTTCCACATGCGTCGGTATCTTCGCCTTGTTGATCCTGCCGGTGATGGCGGCAACGATCACTGTTGGGCTGTGATAGTTGCCGACGTTGTTCTGTATGATGACTACCGGCCGCTTGCCTCCCTGCTCTGAACCTTGCACTGGTGATAGGTCCGCAAGATATACTTCTCCTCTTTTCATCTATTCACCATCTTTACTATAAACGAGGAAATCTTCGTTGCACTGCCACGCTTCACACTCTAGGTCGTGATTTTCGGACGCGATCGAAAGATTAATCTCACTCATTTCTGTATATCCGTGTTCAAGAGAAAGCTCCATGCTGCTAAATAATGTCATATTCGTCATTACCAGACCACTCCCCAGTCACATCGTTAAACTTATGATAATGATAACATTTATAAATAATCTTTACTAGTTTATTTTAAAACTTCATTATTAACGGGGGTTGCAGCTTCTCCTTCGTATATGCGCGGAAGCCGCCTCGAGAGCATGCACAGGGACTCATACGGAATGGTATCGACATAGTTGCTGTAGGACTCCATCGACTGCTCCGACGACCTGTCGCGGACGATGACATGCACCTTCTCTCCTGCTTGTACCGTATCCGGTACTTTGGTCATGATGTAGTCCATGCACACTTTACCGATCACTGGGCAGGAAGTCCCATCACCGAGTGCCACCCTGTATCCTGTACGTGCTCGCAGGAAACCATCTGCATAGCCGATGGGCAGTGTAGCGACCCTGTCGCCCGCTTCAGCATCGTATTCAAGCCCGTAGCTTACACCTTCCCCCGCTTCCAGCACATGGACATCCACCACTTTAGTTGTGAGCGCGACCGATGGTCTGAGATCGACGGAGGAGATCTCCCGGATATAATCCGAAGGATAGTAGCCATAGAGGGAAATGCCGACACGGATGGCATTGCAGTAGCCGTCATCAAGACGGAGTGCCCCTGCAGAGTTCTGTATATGGACAAACCTCGGCTTCCGCACTTGGGAAGTGATCGCTTTGAACCTGTCATACTCCTTGGCGTTCTGCTCAGAATCGATATCTGCAGAACTGAAATGGCTGTAGATGCCTTCATATACGAGATGTTCAGAACCTTCTATCATATCGATCATCTGACCGATCTCTTCCGGGTCGGAAGTTCCCAGCCTGTTCATACCGCTGTTCACCTTGATATGGATCCATACTTCCTTGTCATCCATATCCATGACGTTCGACTGGGCTTCCCTGAGCCAGGCGAGATTCGGTGCAGTGATTGCCACACGATGCTGGATGGCCTTGTTGATGTCCTCGGGGTTGATCGGTCCGAGCACCAGTATCTTCTCCTTGATGCCGTGCATCCTCAGTTCGATCGCCTCATCCAGTGTTGCGACTGCAAAAAACTCGGCGCCACGTGCCGAAAGATATTCAGCTACTGCTGTACTGCCGAGGCCATAGGCATTCGCTTTTATTACTGCAATGAACATCTTATCGGGATGCAGTTCTTTAATGGCCTGATAATTGTGGTGTACCGCCTCCAGGTCGACTTCTACTACGGAATCTCTATAATATTTTTCTGACATATCCGTGCTCCTTATCTTTCAATTATGACTGTGGCCACAACGTATGCTCTGGAATGCGAGATGGATACGTGGGCATGATGGTCATTCAATATATATGGTCTTCCATTCGTGTCACTGAGACAGACGATATCCCTGAAGGCAGCAGCGCCTCCGATGCCTGTTCCCATAGCCTTGCTGTATGCCTCCTTGACTGCAAAACGCCCTGCGAGGTACTCCATCCTTCTTCCTTCATTGGAAAACTGTTCGTACCGCTCCATCTCCTCGGGTGAAAGGATCCTTTTCGAAAGCCTGTTGTCCCTACCCTCCACACGCCTGATGCGCTCGATTTCAATTATATCCGTTCCCAGCCCTGTAATCATGTTGTCCGCCTCGTATTCTCATTGATCAGTTTTCTTATCTCATTGCGTATCGTATCCGCTTCATCCGATTCCAGTTCCGGAATGTGGATGCGTTCTGCTGAAGTCTTCAGAGTGACTCCCTTGAGGCCATACCGCTTCATCAGCGGGCCGACCGTCGTATCGATGTTCTGCACCCGGAACAGGGGCACTGCATGCTTCTCCTTGAAGAAAATCCCCTGATGGATCCTGATTTCGTCCTCTGATACCTGGAAGCGAAAATACTTATACTTCAGCATGGGCAGCAGCCACACATGCACCAGGACAATATAGATGAAGATGATGAAAAGGACGAGAGAAATCCACCACGGAAACCAGTCCCATACGAAGAGTGACAGGATGAGTGCCGTCACCGCAATCAGCAGATCGACTGCCGCTACAATGCCTTCACGGATCCGCCATACTTTAATCGCCTTCGGTGAAATCTTCTCCATCCCGATACCCCCTTTCTGCCCATTGCCATATCCTTTCGATGTCCTTCCTGTCGATGAATTTGATGGTGGCACGTGAACCGAGCATGCCGGCGGCGGTCACCAGTGTGATGATTCCGAGTTTCGCCCGGTGGAGGAAAGGATTGAACACCCATTCCGCTTCAATCAGCTTCTCATGCTTGATGACATAGTGCGAGCGTTTGAAGAAACCGGCCGTCATCAGATTGATTTCATCATCCCTTATCGCATATCCACTGTTGTATGCACTGTATATGCCGGATGCCACAAACACCACTATCAGCACCGTACCGGCAATCCATGCATAGTCGAACCAGAAATACTGGACCACCGAAGTGATGACGAGGACCAGGAATGTGACAACCTGGAAATACCTTCTATAGCCACGGAACGGCACCTTCCTCTTTGGAACCTCCACATGATAGTTCGGAAAGATATGGTCGACGATTCCGTACAGACGGTCCTTCTTTATGAAGGGCAGCAGCTCCACTGTACCATCGATATCCTCGCTATCCAGCGAGTCGCTCGTGATCGTGACGGAAAGGGAATAGTAGCCGATCATCCTCCTGATGATCGAATCCTTGATGATGATGTTCTGCACCCTGTTGATATTGACACTCTGATGCTTCTTTTCAAGCAGGCCATATTCGACAACCAGGTCGTCATGCTTCATCTTCAGGGTATATCCATAGTATTTCACCGTCAGAATGAGGATCCCTATCGCGTAGCCGACGATGATGAAAAATCCTATCGCCAGGCCCATCGCCAGTGCCAGATTCCTGATGGCACCTTCAAAGTATTCGAAGTAGCGTTCAATCAGGAAGTTCGCCCCAATCAGATTGAGGAAACCGAAGACCAGGGCAAGGAAGGTGCCCAAAGCGCCGCTCGTCATGCTCATCAGCAGCAGTGACTTGCCGTCCATGCGGTAGAGGGTGTCGAAACCTGCATCCTTCCTGCTGTCCGCTTCCGCCTCTGCCCGCGGCCACTCGCTGTATGCCCCGATTTCGACGGTCTCCTCCAGATAGGATTTTTCATCGTACAATATATCCTGCAGGGACTCCGCCTGGGACTTTTTCATCGTGTCGATCTTGATGCCCTCCCCGGGTGTGATCACCTCAAGCTTCACTGCACCAAAAAGTCTGTGGAAGATCGGTTCGCTGAAGTCGATCGACTGGATCCGTCCGATATCCAGCTCCTTCTCGTGGTTCGTGATGACGCCATCCTTGTAGATGAACTTGCCATCTTCAATCCAGAACCTCGTACGGTACTTGTTCAGAAAATCCATGCCTCCGAAAAGGACGAGGGCGAGGATAAAGATTCCCCCGGCAATCAGTATATACCTCAATGAAATGTCCCCGGACATCAGGACTTCCCTTGAGTTGAACAGGACGATGATCAGGGGGATCCATAGATTCTTGATGCCGTTCACCAGACTGCCGAGATAGGCGATGGGATGGAGTTTCTGCGGACTATACATCTGTATGCTCCCCCTTCACAAGCTCGATGACCTCTTCTTTCAGAATGGCGGCCTCATCCTTTTTGAGAGGCGGCATCAGAAGGCGTGAACTTGCGGTGCTGACTTCCAGCAGGGCGAGATCATACTTTCTTGAAACGGGTCCTGTGGAAAGTTTGGCACCCTGTACGCGCCTCACAGGTACCATCTTCGTCGACACCCTGAAGAAGCCTTTTCTGACGATGATATGGTCCTCCTTCAGCCTATAGCGGGTTACCCTGCAGTAGACCAGCGGACGAATCACGATACCGATGATGAACAATATGGCGAGCCACAGGGACGCACTCCAGTATATCCAGTGTGAAAGCCCAAAATAAAAGGCGGCAGCACTTGCCAGGATAGCGGCAAATGCCCATATGAGGAATGTCCAGAAGAACCGCACCCTCATATAGTGGACGACATCATCATGTACTTTTTTCATATTTGCCCCCTGTATGATTTCCTATGTATTACTTATACTTTAAAGTAAATGCGCACAATGTTCAATTATACCAACGTAACATTTTAACAATAAAAAAGCATCCTCTGCCCCTGAGGGGTGAGGATGCTGAAGCATTACTTGATATGATCTTTGAAGGTACGGCCGCCCTGGCTGCGTTTCTGGCCGCCCTGAGGCTGACGGTTGCCGCCACCCTGGCGCTTGTTGTTGCGTCCGCCTTGACCGCCCTGGCCGCCTTGGCTGCGTCCTTTGCGGAATGGCTTCTTGCCACCGCCGCCTTGACCTTTGCCACGGCGCTGTCCGCCCTTGCGTGTCAGAGGCTTCTCGAATGACAGCTGGATGCTGTCTTCGTTTCTGCTGAACAGGAATTCATTGAGGATAGCCGCTACGACTTCCTTCGCTTCGCCCTGCTCGAGCAGACGCTCGGCCGTCTCAAGTGTATGCGTGTTCGTATTTTCGGATTTCCATTGTTCAATCTTATCGAAAATTTCTTTCTCGCGGGATTTCTGTACTTCTTTCTTAAGAGGCGGTCTGAGAGCAGAAATCGTCTTCTTCTTCTCATTCTCGATCATTCTCAAATAATCCATCTCTACAGGATTGACGAATGTGAGTGCCATACCCTCTTTGCCCGCACGGCCTGTACGTCCGATTCTGTGTGTATAGCTTTCGGCATCCTGTGGAATGTCGAAGTTGTATACATGGGAGACACCGGAGATGTCCAGTCCTCTCGCTGCAACGTCCGTTGCCACGAGGATATCGAGTGCATTATTCCTGAACTTCTTCAGAACTTCCAGACGCTTCGATTGCGTAATATCGCCATGAAGCCCTTCAGCACGGTAGCCTTTGGCAACAAGTGCGCCTGTCAGTTCATCAACACGGCGCTTTGTACGTCCGAAGACGATTGAGAGTTCCGGCTGATGGACATCGAGGAAGTCCGTGAAGACTTCGAGCTTCTCAAGCTCTTTTACAATGGTGTAGTGCTCATCGATCTGGGGATCGCTTGCACCGCCCTGGTCCATTGTCTTGACGATGCTTGGGCTCTTCATGAAGCGTGTTACAAGCTCCTGGATCGCTTTCGGCATCGTTGCGGAGAACAGCAATGTCTGTCTGTCGTCCCCAGGGATCTCCGACATGATGAACTTGACATCATCGATGAATCCCATGTTCATCATTTCATCCGCTTCGTCCAGAACAAGCGTCTTGATGCTCTCGAGCTTCAATGTTCTCCGCTTGATGTGGTCGATCACACGTCCTGGTGTACCGACAATGATTTCCGGCTTCTTCTTCAGATCTTTAATCTGGCGGTCGATGCTCATGCCGCCAAATATGACGGATACACCGAGTTTTTTGTATTTGGCGAATTTCTTGAGCTGCTCGCTCACCTGAACCGCCAATTCCCGTGTCGGTGTCAGAATCAACACCTGTGTACCTGCCTGCTTCTCTGTGTTCTCTATAATAGGAATACCAAACGCACCTGTTTTACCAGTACCAGTTTTGGCCTGTCCAAGAATGTCTTTTCTTTCCAGAGCAAGTGGAATGCTCTCTTCCTGGATCGGGGTTGGTGTATCGAATCCTATATCTTCCAGTGATTTTAAGGTTTCATCACTGACACCTAATTGTTTAAAAAACTTCAAATTAGAGTCTCCTTTGACTATTCGTTCTTTTTTTCGTTACGCATAACTTCTCAATATTAACATTTCCAGACTAAAAATACAAGCCTACTTCTCATTATTGAATAAAAAGCGTTCTGTAGTGATGTTCAGTTCCAGCTGGTTCCGGTCTGTAAAGGCAAACAGATGCGGGGCGTCTTCAATGAGTTCCAACGTGGCATGGGGCATCTTTTTTGCCAAGTCCACACTGGCTTCATAGGGAACGAGCAGATCCAGCGTTCCATGTATGATCAATGTCTGCGACTGGATATTCTCGACCCCTTCCTTCTTCGTCTCCACAATGGTTTTGAATTCCTGATAGGCGCGGAACGGAATATCCTTGAGGCGCTTCTTGATCTTCTGGTACAGTTTCATCTTCATGTGTTCACTGAAATGGCGCGGGGTGAGATTCAGCCGATTCAACTGGGAAAGTTTTATATGCTCGAAGGCCGGAGCGATGAGCACAAGCTTGTCGACCGGTTCATGCTGGGCGATGTGGCTGGCGAATACCCCTCCCATCGAGAAGCCGATGATGTGGACCCGGTCGACACGCTGCTTCAGGTTCCGGTACGCATTGAGGGCTTCTTCATACCATTCGTCCCCGGTCGCCGACTTCAGGTCCAGTATGGTACCGTGCCCCGGATATACCGGGAACTCATACTCGAAATCGTAACGTGATTTCAGGTAGTCGAACAACGGTTCCAACTCGTATCTTCCTCCCGTATAGCCATGAAGAAAAAGTATTCCAATCGATTTAGATATAGTCATTCACCCTCTCCAAAGCCATGCCTCTGGATCCTTTCAGCAGAACCACGCTGTCTTCGGTCAACACCTGCTGCAGGTGTTGTGCCAGATCCCCGATTTCCCCGTAGTGATGCTTCCCTTCCACCTCTGCTTTTTCATGGATGGTTTTCGCCGCTTCTCCATAGGTGAGCAGATAGTCGAAAAAATATGGAGCATCATTGATATGCTGTGCCACTGACCTGTGGAGTTCATGCGAATATGAACCGAGCTCCAGAATATCTCCGAGCACGAGTATCCTTCTGCCCGCCTCCATCCGCCCTACTGTGTCGATTGCACTCTTCATGCTCGACGGGCTGGCATTATAGGCATCGTTGATTATGGTCGCACCGCTTGGATGGCGTGTCTGCTCCATCCGCATATCCGTTACAACCAGATTATCGAAATGACCCTTCACTTCATTGATATCAAGGCCTGCCGCTTCTGCAGCGAGAAGTGCAAGCGTGGCGTTGGACGCATTATGCAGTCCAAGCTGGGGGATGCGCACTTCGATATCGAGCGGATGGAGTCTAAAGCGCGTACCCTGGTCCGTCTGACGGACATTTGCTATCTGCAGATCATTCTTTCCGCTCTCGCCTGCTGAACGCACATTGTAGGATGCCTCCCGGTCCACAATATTTTCAAGGAGCGGATAATCCCTGGAGTAGATGAAAGTGCCTGCTTCCTTCAATCCATCCACTATTTCATACTTGGCCTCGGCAATGTTCTCCCTCGATCCCAGCTTTTCGATATGGGATTCTCCGACATTCGTGAGTATGGCGATATCCGGCTTTGTCATCCTGCTCAGGAAGTGGATATCACCTTTGGCATCCATGCCCATTTCAAGTATCGAGATTTCAGTGTCCCTATCCAATTGAAGAATGGTAAGCGGCAGACCGATTTCATTGTTATAGTTTCCAATCGTCTTTTTCACCCTGAAGTGTGGAGCGAGCAGGCACTCCACCATATCCTTGGTGGTTGTCTTCCCATTCGATCCTGTGATGGCGATCACTTTTGGTGAAACTTCCTGCAGATAGCCGCGTGCAATATCCTGCAGGGCCACCAGTCCGTCCCCTACATGGATGAGTGGCAGATCCGGATCGACAGCCCCCGGCTCCTGCTCGGTCAGGCTCAGCGCCGCCCCGGCGCGGAAAGCCTGTTCTATGAACCGGTGACCATCGACATGTTCCCCCCTGAAGGGGATGAAAAGGTTGTTTTCCCCCAGTGTCCGTGTGTCGATTGATACACCTTTGATGCTTTCGCCCTTCATGGCCTCTGCACGCATGTTCATTTTGCCATCACACAGTTCAGCAATTTTTTCAATTGACATTTCAATCATAAGACTCGTCCAACTCCATCAATTTTTTGTATTGGAAATTATTTTTAATCCGGCTGTATTACTATTGGATAAACACACTGACTTTATTATAAAATAGTGTATACTAAATGTCATGATTTCTATATGGGTTAGGTGAATTTTTTGGATAAAAACCAAAGCTACAAAAGACAGAATACCAATATATTTTCAAGGATCGACTGGACCCTCGTCCTGCTGGTCCTGCTGCTTGGGGCCATCAGTGTCCTCATGATCCGATCAGCGATGACCAGTGGCCAGTACAGCACCGATTTCAGCGTACGCCAGATCGTATTCTATGGTCTGGGTTTCATAATGGTCTTTGTCCTGAACTTCATTCCAGTCAGATGGATCAAGCAATACGTCTGGGTCATCTACACTCTTGGCGTATTGTCGCTGGTCATACTGTTCGTCGCTCCGGTTTCCCCGGTGACACCGATCATCAATGGGGCGAAAAGCTGGTACCAGTTCGGATTCTTCAGCATACAGCCGTCAGAAATCGTCAAGATCATCTACATACTCACCCTGGCCTATCTGATCAGCCAGCACAATAAATACAAATTGACGAGTGACCTGAGTGTGGATATCAAACTGCTGTTCAAGATCCTTGCCGTATCGGTTCTGCCCATGCTGTTCATACTGCTGCAGAACGACCTCGGAACAACACTTGTCATGATGGCCATACTATTCGGCATGATCGTCGTTTCCGGCATCAGCTGGTGGCTGATCATCCCGGCATTGGCAGTTGCCCTCACTGTGGGAATTGCCCTGATTCTCGGCATCATCTATCGCCCGGATATTCTGGAACGCTATCTCGGCATCCATCCCTATCAGTTCGAGCGGATCTATTCCTGGCTGCGTCCGGAAGAATACGTCACAGAAGGCGGCTTCCAGCTCAGCAACTCATTGAAAGCAATCGGCTCGGGCGGAATTGATGGCAAGGGCTTCAAGGATGGCATCGTCTATATCCCTGAAAACCATACCGATTTCATATTCACCATCGTCGGAGAGGAATTTGGTTTCATCGGTGCAACCGCAATCATCGTACTTCTGTTCATGCTGATGCTCCACCTTTTCCGGATTGCCACTGTAGTGCCGGACAGCTTTTCGTCCTATTTCATCATAGGATACCTGTCCATGCTGATATTCCATGTATTCCAGAACATTGGCATGACAATACAGCTCGTGCCCATCACCGGACTGCCGCTTCCCTTCATCAGTTATGGTGGCAGTGGCCTGTGGGCGAATATGCTGGCCATCGGCATCATAATGAGCATCTATTTCTACCAGTATCGCCAAAGGGCATAAAAAAGCCGCAACCTGAGTGACTCGGGTTGCGGTTATTTTTAGATGTTCTGTTCTTTCAATCGCAATTTCTCTTTATGTGCAATACGATTCATAATCTCGAATCTTGACCTCGAAACCTTGACTTTGACTCCGAGTTCACTCAGCATCGTGACGACTTGCTTGACTTTGGAATGGTCGTTGCTATGCATAATGACACTCCTTCAATTACAGCTTATCTTCATTTTACCCTTATCTCAAGTAATTATCCATATAATTTGGAAAATAAATATTACAGAATTTCAAATATTCATGGTTTATAATAGAATGAAGGTGAGGTGACTTCCATGGAATGGTTTATATTCGATTACTTGCTTAATACGGGGATACTTGGGATTGCAACATTGATTACCTTCGGCATCAATTTCCTGTTTGCCATTGGTCTGATCTTCCTCGAAAGAAGGAGTGCCCAGAGTGTCTGGGCATGGCTTTTCGTCCTGTTCTTCCTCCCCATCATCGGCTTCATCATCTATATATTCTTTGGTCGCAAGATATATAACCAGCAAATATTCAAGGTGAATGAAGAGGACAAGGTCGGGCTTGAGCACCTGGTGGATGATCAGCTCCACGAATTGCGCGATAACAGCATTTCATTCTCGAACAGGGTGATGGATAAGCACAGAAAAATCATCCATATGCTGCTCTACAACAACCAGTCTTTTCTGACCATCAACAATTCGATCCGCACTTTTACCGACGGCAGTGATAAGTTTGAAAGTCTTTTGGAGGATATCCATAACGCACGGGATCATATCCACTTCCAGTACTATATCTTCAAACTGGATGGCATTGGACAAAGACTATATGAAGCACTGCTCCAAAAACAGCAGGAAGGTGTATCCGTGAGAATCCTCTATGATGATATGGGATCCCGGGCACTGAACCTGCGCAATTTTAAGAAACTGAAGGATGCCGGCGGTCTGGTTGAGGCTTTCTTCCCGAGCAAGCTGCCGTTGATCAACCCGAGGATAAACAACAGGAACCACCGCAAGATTGTGGTCATAGACGGCACGATCGGTTATGTTGGCGGATTCAATGTTGGTGATGAATATATCGGTTTGAACAAAAAATTCGGCTACTGGCGGGACACACACCTCAGAATGGAAGGCAATGCCGTAAAATCATTACAGCTGCGTTTCATGCTCGACTGGAATTCCCACGATAAACGTAACAATATGGTCAGGGAAGACCGGTATTTCCCGGAAATGGACTACTTGGGAGACACACCGGTTCAGATTGCATCCAGTGGACCGGATGAGAAATGGGAGCAGATCAAATATGGATATCTGAAGATGATCTATAGTGCCAAAAAGAGCATCCATATACAGACACCCTACTTCATCCCCGACCAGTCTTTCCTGGAAGCACTGCGCATCGCCTTGCTGAGTGGCCTCGAAGTCCACCTGATGATTCCGAACAAGCCCGATCACCCATTCGTCTATTGGGGGACCTATTCCAATGCGGGGTCGCTGCTTGAGATGGGCGCACAAGTCCATATCTATGAAAAAGGATTCCTCCATCAGAAGACCATCATGATCGATGATGAAGTGCTGAGTGTAGGTACGACAAACATCGATGTGAGGAGCTTCCTGCTGAACTTTGAAGTGAACGCCTTCATCTATGATGAAAAGGAAGCCACCCAATACCGGCGCATATATGAAGACGATATCAAGGACTGCTCCCTTCTGACGAAGGAGAAATATGCAGCACGCAGCAAGTGGATTCGGATCAAGGAGGGTATTGCCAATCTGATATCTCCAATCCTTTAAAATATCATGCAGACAAAAGAGGCCCGATATCAATAAGATATCGGGCCTCTTAAAACATTCATACTTATGCTTTGTTCTTCTTCTTGCGCTTCTTCTTGGGCATCACTTTTGCATTTTTGACGCGTTGTTCCTTTTCAGCTTTCTCACGTTCATGTGCTTCAATGATCGGCGCCATTTCTTCGGCCACTTTCTTCCTGTAGAAAGTGTTGCCCGCCCAAGTCTGGAAGATCAGGAAGATACCACCGACAGCCCAGTATAATGGGAGCGCTGAAGGGGAAATCAGGGAAATCCAGATGATCATTATCGGCGAAATATACATGAACAGCTGCATCTGCTTGCGCTGTTCCGCCGGCACGAACTGCATGGATACATAGGCTTGGCCGGCATACACGATACCAGCAATCGCAACCATGAAGAAGTCCACTTCAGTCAGATTCATCCAAAGGAATTGTGGATATTCTGTAATGCCACCTTCTGAAGGCCACCTGAGGGCGAAGTACAGTGCCATGACGACCGGCATTTGGATGACGATCGGCAGACAACCCATGTTGAGCGGATTGATGCCGTGCTTCTTGTACAGGGCCATCATTTCCTGCTGTGCTTCCATCTTCTCTTCCTGCGTAGTAGCGACTTTTGTCTTCTTCTGGATCTCTTCCATTTCCGGTTTGACAATTTTCATCTTCTCGCGCATCATCATTTGATTCTTGTATGTACGCATCATGAATGGGAAGATTGCCAGACGGACGATCAGTGTAATGATGATGATCGCCAGACCATAGTTATGGTCCAGATTATCCCCGAGCCAATGAAGCAGTGAATCCATCGGCTGTACGAATGTGTTAAAGAAAAAGCCATCTCTATTTTCTTCCTGAGAATAGTCGCACCCGGAAAGTACCAGAACCAGGCCGATCATTATCGGAAAGAGCCATTTTTTACTCATTTCTTCACCTCAATAATTTGTCTCACATAAGAGAAATTGTAACATAAATGAATGTCTAAAAAAATCATTTTCTGTACCCTTGTAAATAATAATATAAACATACCCGAAATCACTCACAGAATAGTCACTATTTCGTTCATGATTTCCACCCTACAGTAATGCTTCTATTCATGAAAAAAGACCCAGCTTCTGCTGGGTCTTTGAAATTAATGGTTGAAATTTATAGTCTTGAACCACATACAGGCCAAGGTTGAGCTCCTCTTTGGTCGAACAGGATCTGAGCCCTCTTCGTCTGTTCAGCTGCGGACGCCTGGGAAGGCAAGCCGCTTCCGCCTACAGACTGCCAAGTTTGAACATCAAACTGGTAGAGGCCGTGGTAGAGGCCGTTGGAGCTTACAACACTTGCATTTCCGCTGGATTCACACTGTGCAAGCGCGCCCCAGTTCTGACCACTGGCATTGCTTGAAGTGGATGTAGACTGGTTTTGAGCTTGAGCCTGGTTGCGCTGCTCACGTTCTTGTGCAGCCTGTTCTGCTGCACGCTCTTCAGCTGCTCTTTGCTCTGCTGCAGCCTGCTCAGCCGCTCTTTGCTCTGCTGCCGCTTGTTCAGCCGCACGCTGTTCTGCTGCCTGATCCTGTTCGGATGGCTGTGCAGGAGCCTGATTCACTTGTTGAGTTCTTTCAACTTCCTGAGTTTCCTGGACTTCTGGAGTTTCTTCAACTTGTGGTGTTTCCACTACAGGTGCCTGTTCTACACTATTACCTGATACCGCAAGTGTCTTGCCTGCAAAAATCAGATCTGAAGAAAGGTTGTTCCATGCTTTAAGGTCGGAAACTGTTACATCGAACTTCTGAGCGATTTCAAATAGAGTATCGCCGGATTGGATTTTATATACACCGTCTTCTGCTGGAGCTTCAGTGTTCTCTTCATTGTTCACTTGAAGAACCTGACCTGGCAGAATGAGGTTGGATGATAGATTGTTTTCGGATTTGATTGCTTCTACTGTTGAGTTATTTTCATGGGCGATTTCGGAAAGTGTGTCGCCTTTGTCCACTGTGTGGCTTGCTGCTTCTGCGCTGTATGCCAGAGTTCCTGATACCGCAATTGCTGCACCGACTGATAGTACTTTTTTCATAGTTAAAATTTCCTCCCATTAATCCCTTACAAATTGGATGTTTGTTTTATCAACTGTTTAGTACTATATCAGATATAAACATTTCATAGGTTACAGGAATATAAAATGTGGAGCGCTCTTTTACAGCCATATTACAGAAAGATTTCTCGACATAATATAATATCGCAACAAAAGTATAATTTTATATATTTAAATGGGTAGGTTCCAATAAATGGTTTTAGACTGCTTTAAAATCCCTATGGGACAGGGTTCTTTGCACTTCTTCATTACTCGATCAAAGATTTGAATAGTCAGCATTATCTGATAACCGTAATAATTTCTATATATTATGTAATAAAATAATTTGAAACTATATCTTTACAAGACAAAAAAGCTCTGCATCAGGCTTGACCGCAGCGTTCAGCCTTACACAGAGCTTGGTGAGTAGTGTGAGTGTAGAATATAAATTGAGTGGTGTGCATGTGTTCAGGCAAGGGCTTTCGCTTTTCTGTCGTGATTATCCTTGTTCGGGCTGTCTTGTGTTCCCTCGGCTCCCGGAACTGACTTGTCACTATGTTCATTCAGGATTTTCTCCAATGGTTCCAGATGGGTGTCTTTCGCTCCTGTCATTCGGCTGCTTTCCGTATTTTTTTCCAAAGTGTGGACAGATCTTTCCCCGATGTAATCCCAATGGTCATAATGCCTTACTGCATCACTTATCATTTTGGAAGGGTTGACCATATCCTTCTGGTCCTTTATCTTGTCCGGCAGGCACTTTACATTCTCTGCCCATATTTCCATCCTGTACTCCTTTTCCCCTTCAGACGTAGTATAGACTGTCGTAGCCACCTGGCCACTGACGCAGAGTATGTCCCCTTCTTTTGATTCAGAAAGTACTTTAGGTATCGCTTTACCGAAAGCCTTGCAGTAGATGAAATGCAATTCCTTTGGTTTTCTTTCGTCTTTGGGAACTCTGACTGTTGCTATAATGAATGAATTGATGCTTCCATTCGCCGTTCTCTGCAAAGTGACATTCCGCACAAGTTCTCCTACAAGCAGCACTTTATTCATCATGTCTCCACCCCCTTTCTGACTTAAAGATATAGGGACGGGGAATTTTTTGCAAAACACGGAAATTTGATTTTACGCCCATTTTCTTTACAATTGGAATATATCCGACTCCGATTAACGTTATAATGGTAGGAACGACTGTACATTTATACGTTTTTTGATGGTTTGCATCTATTTTCGAAAGGGGAATTCAGATGAAGTCTTTTAAAGTTGTGGAATTGAAACTTGAGCACGAAAACAATTTCATTATCCTGGATCTGATCGACGGCATCATCATAAATAAGGAAAAGCAGGAGGACCCGTGGCTGATTGAAATTTCAACATCAACCGATTTCAAGGACATACTCGAAGAGCTGGTTGGCACTGAGCTGGAATTGCTTGTGACTATTACACGCCACTCAAACGAACCTGCCAGGTTCAAGGGCACTTTCAATGAAATGAATGAAATAGATAATGCATTATCCCTGATCTTTAATGGAAAGATCATCGTCCAGGGCCCCCATTATGCCGAAGACCTGTTATCCCATCTTCTTGATGAAGGCTACGAGCAGGAGAAGCTGCTTAACGAGTTCAAGGCGATGATGGAATCGAAAGCTGAAATAAAAACATCCGATGACTAACTAGTCATCGGATGTTTTATTGTCCTGTATTGCAAAAGTGATTTCACATTTGCATGCGATTTCGCCATTAACAGTTGCGATGGCATCACCCTTGCCGATCGGGCCCCTCAGCTTTGTGATTTCCACTGTGAGTTCCAATGTGTCTCCAGGCGTCACCTGTCTTTTGAACTTGCATTTGTCAATGCCGGCAAAGAAAGCAAGTTTGCCTTTGAAGCGTTCTTCCTGCAACAGGGCTACAGCGCCAGTCTGTGCAAGTGCTTCAACGATGAGCACCCCTGGCATCACAGCGTATTCAGGGAAGTGGCCTTGGAAGAATGGTTCATTCCCGGAGACCTGTTTGATGCCTGAACATCTGACACCCGGTTCTATCTCGGTCACCCTGTCAATCAGGAGAAACGGGGGGCGATGCGGAATTACCGCCTTGATCTGGTCGTACGTCAGCATATTATCATTCCTTGGTCATATTTATGATGTGTTCCCATGTTTCTATACGGAATACTTCCATAGGATTGTCCAGAATGCCATACCCTATCATCAGCCCTCCGAAGAAAACGATGATGGCGATATAAATGAAGAGCAGGATTCTGATAATCAGTGGGAACCTGCGGTGGACTAGCTTTTTTGATTGCTCGGCCATAAAACTACCTCTTTATTTCGAAGATGTCACACTATCTTGTGTGGAACGTTCACCTGTTCGTTCGATGTCAGCGCCAAGCTGTTCGAGCTTCTTATGAAAATCGACATATCCACGATCAAGGTGCTTTAATTCAGTAACTACAGTATACCCTTCTGCAACCAAACCTGCAAGAATCAGGGCAGCTGCCGCCCTCAAGTCCGTCGCCTTCACACGACCGCCGGATAACTTCCTGCCGCCTTTGATGAATGCGTGGTTCTCTTCCACTGCGATATCAGCATCCATATTCCGGAACTCGTTGACATGCATGAATCTATTTTCAAAGATGGTCTCGGTGATTACACTTGTACCATTCACTGTAGCAAGCAGTGCCATCATCTGGCTTTGCATGTCAGTCGGGAAACCGGGATGCGGCAATGTCTTGACTCTGATGGGTTTCAGCTGTTCCGCCGGTATGACACGGACGCTGCTTCCTTCCTCTTCGATGCGTACACCCATCTCTTCAAGTTTGGAGATGAGTGCTGTAAGGTGATCGGGAATGACGTTGTTAAGGACAATCTCACTTCTGGTGATGGCGCCGGCTATCATGAAGGTCCCCGCTTCAATCCTATCGGGAATGACGGTATGGTCCACACCTTCCAGAACCTCTACACCTTCAATCGTGATATGGCCAGTGCCCGCGCCTGAAACACGGCCTCCCATGGCATTGATATAATTGGCCAGGTCTTCGATTTCCGGTTCCCTTGCCGCATTCTCCAATTCTGTCACACCTTCGGCCAGGCTTGCAGCCATTACCAGGTTTTGTGTTGCTCCTACGCTCGGAAAGTCGAGGTAAATCTTAGCCCCTTTCAGGCGTCCTTCAACGTTTCCTTCGAAACTGCCATCCACCGTGCGGAAGGTCGCACCCATCTTCTCAAGTCCTTTGATGTGCTGTTCCACCGGTCTGGAACCTATGGCACAGCCACCCGGCATAGCGACATTGCAATACCCATACCGGCCCAGTAGAGGGCCCATGACGAGCATGCTTGCACGCATCTTGCTTACCAGATTGAATGGAGCATCACAGCTCAGTTCTCCAGTCGCATCGATGGTGACCGTCTTGTCCCCCACCTCCACTGAAGCACCCAGGTGATTCAGCAACGCGCTCAATGTGCCTACATCGGAAAGATTGGGTACATTATGTAGCCTTGATACCCCTTTGCCTGCAAGCAGTGATGCAGTCAAGACCGGTAGTACGGCATTTTTGGAACCTTCTATTTCAACAGAACCCGAAAGTTCATTTCCACCTTTAACAATTATAGAATCCATTTCACTCACTCCATACTTTTACTTACGATACACTATTCACTATTCTAAAGATGTATAAACATGTTTGTAAAGCAGAATTAAAATAGCAGGGATGCTTCCTGTACGAGTCGGAAGAAATCCATGATGAAATTACTGAGTGCGCTTCCTAAAAGTACCGCAGCAAGTATGAGGAACAGCCTGATCCGTCCTGTTTCGCCTTTTCTGAACCAGCTGTCGATATTCAATGCCCCCAGCACCCAGAAGGTGAAAATGACACAGAGCATATGCAGGACGATATGCATGAAGGCCAATTGGGAAAATAACATCTCATTCACCTACTAAAAAACCCGGGCAGAAGCCCGGGTAGATTTATTAACCATGTTTCGATACATCCAGTCGATTGGTTGCGCGGCGCAATGCCAATTCAGCACGATATCTGTCGACTTTTTCGTCACGCTCCTGCTGAAGCAGGGCTTCAGCACGTGCTTTAGCTTCCCTGGCACGCTCTGTATCTATATCCTCTGCGAACTCGCCAGCCTGCACCAATACTGAAACCTTTTCAGGACGTATTTCTACAAAGCCATCTGTCACTGCAAAGTATTCAAACTGGCCATCTACCTTTGCTCGCAGACTGCCAATCTTCAGTGCAGCAACCGTCGGGACGTGGCCGGCCATGACACCGATCTCACCCTGTTTGGTCTGGAGTATAATAATTTCACAGTCCTCTTCAGTGAATACGGAACCGTTTGGTGTAACTACATCCAGTGCAATTGTACTCATTTGCTAACCCTCCCGATTTTAGACTTCTACGCCCATCTCACGTGCTTTATCAAGCACATCGGAAATGCCGCCGACGAGACGGAATGCATCTTCCGGGATATGATCGTATTTGCCGTCAAGTATCTCCCTGAAGTCGCTGACAGTCTGTTCCACTGGAACATAGGAACCTTTCTGGCCTGTGAACTGTTCGGCAACGTGGAAGTTCTGGGAAAGGAAGAACTGTATACGGCGCGCACGTGAAACCGTTCTTTTATCATCTTCCGACAGCTCGTCCATACCGAGGATCGCGATGATATCCTGAAGTTCACGATACTTCTGGATTGTCGCCTGGACGCCACGTGCAACCTCATAGTGCTCTTCGCCGACAACTGCCGGTGTCAGGGCACGGGATGTGGAAGCCAGAGGGTCCACCGCCGGGTAGATACCCATCTCGGAAAGTTTACGCTCAAGGTTTGTCGTTGCATCAAGGTGTGCGAATGTCTGAGCTGGTGCCGG
The DNA here is from genome assembly GCF_038561955.2 of Salinicoccus sp. Bachu38. Taxonomy (NCBI): domain Bacteria; kingdom Bacillati; phylum Bacillota; class Bacilli; order Caryophanales; family Staphylococcaceae; genus Salinicoccus; species Salinicoccus bachuensis. Next base: position 2,104,586 of record NZ_CP138333.2, read on the forward strand.
GTCAGTATAGTCATCCGCTGGTACGAATACCGCCTGGATGGAAGTTACTGAACCAACACTCGTTGATGTGATACGCTCCTGGAGCTGACCCATCTCTGTTGCAAGTGTCGGCTGGTAACCTACTGCCGAAGGCATGCGTCCAAGCAGGGCTGAAACTTCTGAACCCGCCTGGGTGAAACGGAAAATGTTGTCGATGAAGAGCAGTACATCCTGTCCTTCTTCATCACGGAAGTATTCTGCCATTGTAAGACCGGACAGCGCCACACGCATACGTGCACCTGGCGGCTCGTTCATCTGGCCGAATACCATCGCAGTTTTGGCGATAACACCGGAATCGCTCATTTCATAATAGAGGTCGTTCCCTTCACGTGTACGTTCCCCTACACCGGCGAATACGGAAATACCGCCGTGTTCCTGTGCGACATTGTTGATCAGTTCCTGGATAAGAACCGTCTTGCCTACTCCAGCCCCACCGAAGAGGCCGATTTTACCACCTTTTGTATAAGGTGCCAGAAGATCTACTACTTTGATACCTGTTTCAAGGATTTCAACATTTGTTGTCAAATCTTCGAACTTTGGAGCCTGACGGTGAATCGGATCTCTTCTTTCAGATTCAGGAATCGCTTCTCCAAGATCGATATGCTCACCAAGTACGTTGAATACCCTGCCAAGTGTCACCTGGCCGACAGGTACAGTAATCGGGCTGCCTGTATTTGTAACTTCAGTGCCACGCTTCAATCCGTCTGTCGAACTCATCGCGATTGTTCTTACGACGTTGTCTCCAAGGTGGAGTGCGACTTCAAGAGCGAGGGCTTCTTCTTCTTTTCCTTCATCAAAGTTGATATAGAGTGCGTTGTTCAGTTCCGGCAATTTGCCTTCTTCGAAACGCACGTCAACTACAGGTCCCATGACTTGAACCACTTGACCTAAAGCCATTCGATTTCCTCCTAGTCATTCTTTATTCAAGTGCAGATGCACCGCCGACGATTTCTGTTATTTCCTGAGTGATCGCAGCCTGTCTTGCACGGTTATATTCTAATGATAGATCGTCTACCAATTCTTTCGCATTATCAGTCGCAGCCTTCATCGCTGTCATACGGGCAGCGTGCTCGCTTGCCTTCGCATCCAGAAGCGCACCATATACCAGACTCTCCGCATATTGGGGAAGGATGGTTTCAAGAATCGATTCCTTGTCCGGTTCGAACTCGTATGTGGCCAGGTTTGATGCCTGTGTCTGATTCGCCGTATCATCTTCGGATAGCGGCAACAGTTTTCTTGTGGACACCTTCTGCTCGAGAACGGAGACGAACTCGTTATATACGATATACAGTTCATCGATGTCCTCGTTCGAGAACTGTGCCACCGACTGTTGGGCGACTTCCTTTACGCTGCTGAAGCTTGGCTGATCTTCCAGCCCAATACGATGGTTCGTAATATTATAGCCGCGGTTCTCCAGGAATTCGTATCCCATCCTTCCGATAACGAAGAGGTCATAGGAATCCGGATTGTCATTATGGCGCTCTCTGATCTTGCCGGTGATTTCCTTAATGATGTTCGCATTATAGGGGCCCGCAAGACCGCTGTCAGATGTGATGATGACATACCCAGTCCGTTTTACTGGACGTTCTCTCAGCATGGGATGGGAACTCGTGTTATCCCCGGAAGCTATCGCTTGGACAGCTTCCTGGATCTTATCCATATAGGGTTGGAACCTTCTGGTATTCTCTTCCGCCCGTCTGAGCTTGGAGTTCGAAACCATGTGCATGGCGCTAGTGATCTGGCTCATCTTTTTGGTTGATCCGATGCGACCTTTGATTTCTCTTAATGAAGCCATGAATTCACCACCTTATTCTATATTCATCATCCCTGGTCTGAAGGATTGAATAGCTTCTTGAAGCTGTTTATTGCATTTACATATGCTTCATCGTCCGGAAGCTGTTTTGTTTCACGAATACCTTTGAGCAGTTCAGGTTCATTGGAATCAAGCCAGCTGAGGAATTCATCTTCGAATCGTGTAACATCTTCAACTGGAATCTCGTCCAAATGACCATTTACAAGGGCGTAGAGGATTGCAACCTGGCGTTCCACTGCAAGCGGTTTGTTCTCACCCTGTTTAAGTACTTCAACAGTACGCTTACCACGCTCAAGCTTGGCAGCTGTCGCTTCATCAAGGTCGGAACCGAACTGTGCGAAAGCTTCCAGCTCACGATAGGCTGCAAGGTCGAGTCTCAAAGTACCGGCAACCTTCTTCATCGCCTTGATCTGTGCCGAACCACCAACACGGGATACTGAAAGGCCGGCGTTGATTGCAGGTCTTACACCTGAGAAGAACAGGTCGGACTGCAGGAAGATCTGTCCATCGGTGATGGAGATCACGTTCGTCGGTACAAAGGCACTGATGTCCCCCGCCTGGGTTTCTATGAATGGAAGCGCAGTGATGGAACCACCACCGAGTTCGTCGTTCAGTTTGGCTGCCCGTTCGAGCAGACGGCTGTGCAGATAGAAGACGTCACCCGGATAAGCTTCACGGCCTGGCGGACGCTTGAGAAGAAGTGACAGTTCACGGTAGGCAGCTGCCTGTTTGGTCAGGTCATCATATACGATGAGTACATGCTTGCCATTGAACATGAATTCTTCTGCCATGGACACACCCGCATATGGTGCGATGTAGAGTAGTGGTGCAGGCATTGAAGCACCAGCGGAAACTACAATTGTATAATCCATTGCGCCATTCTGGCGCAGTGTTTCAACTGTGGAACGCACTGTGGATTCCTTCTGTCCGATAGCAACATAAACACAGATCATATCCTGGTCTTTCTGGTTGAGGATCGTATCGATCGCTACTGTCGTCTTACCAGTCTGACGGTCACCGATGATGAGCTCACGCTGTCCACGACCGATTGGAACAAGTGCGTCAATCGCCTTGATGCCTGTCTGAAGTGGTTCATCGACGGATTTACGGGCCATTACGCCAGTTGCTGGACTTTCAATCGGTCTTGTTTTTGTCGTACCCATCGGTCCCTTGCCATCGATCGGCTGTCCCAGTGGATTAACCACACGGCCGATGAGTTCTTCCCCTACAGGCACTTCCATGATACGGCCTGTACGTTTGACTTCATCGCCTTCTTTAATATCATCATATGGACCGAGGATTACGATACCAATATTGTTTTCTTCGAGGTTCTGGGCAAGACCCAGAACGCCGCTAGGAAATTCGAGCAGTTCTCCAGCCATAGCATCATTCAAACCATGAGCAAGTGCGATACCGTCACCAACCTGGATGACTGTTCCCACATCAGATACTTTCATATCAGCTTCATAGTTCTCGATCTGGCTTTTCAAGAGAGCGCTTATTTCGTCAGCTTTAATTGCCATCAAATATCACTCCTTAATTAGCTATTAGTACTTTCTCTGAACCGATTTTTCAAATCAGACAGCTGTGTATTCAATGAGCCATCATAGACTTTCGTTCCAATGAATACGCGGATGCCGCCGATCAGTTCCTCGTTGACCCTGTTCTCTATAAGGAGTTTTGAAAGGCCCGTCTTTTTGATGAAGACTTTTCCAATACCTTCAATCTCCTCTTCAGAGAGGGGATACACCGATTCTATTACTACATTTTCCTGGTTATAGTGTGCATTGTAATTCTGTATGAAATGATCATGAATGGCTTCGATCTCAGAAAATCTGTTGCGATCCGAGAGGATGAGAAGCATGTTGCGGAGCGGTTCTGAAGCATCCTCAAAAGTCTTTGCTACCGCCTCCCGGCGACTGTCCCTTGGAACCTTCGGGTTATTCATGAAAGTCAGGAAAGCAGGAGTGTCCTGCACTGCTTTGACCACTTCATCAAAATCTGCCCTGACCTCATCGAGCCGTCCGGCTTCCTTCACGGTGCTGAATAAAGCCTGGGAATATTTTTGAGCTGAGTTAGCCATTATTTACCCCCTGCTTCCTGTAGATATCTTGCAACCAGATCTTTTTGGTCTTTCTGATTGATCTCTTTTGAAATCATCTTCTCTGCAATCAGTACGGAGATATCTGCCACCTGATCATTGATATCGCGGATTGCTTTTTCTTTTTCCCGTTCGATATCTGCCTTGGCAGTTTCCATCATCTGATTTGCACGCGTGTTTGCGTCATGGATGATCGCTTCCTGCTCTTTCTTCGCCTGCTGTTTTGCATTATCCATCATTTCGGATATTTCAGCCTGCGTTTCTCTGAGCACTGCTTCGTTTTCTTCCTTAAGCTTTACAGCTTCCATCCTGCGCTGCTCCGCATCATCTATTTCCGTGTGAATCAGCTGTTCACGCTCATCCATCACCTTCTTGAGCGGCTTCCATACGAAGTATGAAAGTGCTCCGAGAAGTATGAGGAAAGTGAGCAGCTGTATCAGACTGTTACCAATTGCCGCCGGAACTGTGTCCGTAGCTCCTAAAATAAGAAATTCCACCTATGTACACTCCTTTCGCGAGAGTTTCATTCTGATTTCATAGTCGACATAATAAGAGGGCGAAATCTTGAGAGAAGACTTCGCCAGATGTAACGATTCTTAGAACATGAACATAAGCATGAATGAAATAACAATCGCGATGATCGGAACGGCCTCAACAACACCGATACCAATGAACATGATTGTCATGAGTGGACCACGAGCTTCCGGTTGACGGGAAACCCCTTCAACTGTTTTGGATACGATAAGACCGATGCCGACACTTGCGCCGAGTGCTGCAAGACCAGCAGCGATGCCTACTGCGAGTAGATTCATCATAAGATATAGTTCCTCCTAAATATTTTTGAAAGATTGATTTGAATTATATATTAATGGTCATCGCTCACCTTATGGGATAGATAGACCATTGATAACATAACGAATATGAACGCCTGGATCGCCCCAATATATATTGAGAACCCTTGCCAGATCATCATCGGAATGAATCCTCCGATAAAGCCGATTGCTCCGGATGCCATTACCATTATCAGCAGGGCAAGCAGAATCTCACCAGCGTAGATGTTGCCGTAAAGACGCAAGCCGAGCGTAAGGTTGTATGTGAATTCTTCGATGAATTTGAACGGTGCCATGAACCACACCGGCTGTACGTACGATTTGAGATACGCTTTCGTGCCACGCATCTTGATGCCATAATAGTGGGTCAGCACAATCATCAGGCTGGCCAGCGTCAGAGTGACTGAAGGATCGGCCGTTGGTGACTTCCACCAGAGATCATGGTCATCATTAGGTGCTACAAAAGCGAAAGGCAGCCCAAGCATATTTGAAACAAATATGTAAAGAATCAATGTTAGGGCCAGGAAGTGGAATCTTCCCCCTTGTTTCCAGGCCATGTTGCCTGAAATGATACCTTTAACGAAGTTCATCAGTACTTCCATGAGTACTTGACTTTTTCCTGTAGGCTTTACTGCCAGGTTTCTTGTCATAAAGAAAGCTATCAGGAATACAATCAGCGATGATACAACGATCATCAGTGCTGTAGACAGGTTGAATGTAATGGGAAGGCCAAAAACATCTATTGTCCACATCGGATTTCCGTGCTCCATTTTCTCACCTCTTTCACTTCGTCAATTCTTTAATCGCACGAAACAGAATCATGACATAGCTGAGCATAAGCCCGAGTGCTATACCAAAAATGCTAAAAACCTCCGGGAATCTCACCCAGAACAAACATGTAACTATCACAATCACAAGCCTTGCAATGGTGCCGGTTCTGATTTTTCCTTCCTCTGAATCATAAGCCTTCTCGAGATTATAATACCAGTTCAATAGCAACAGAATGGACGCAAAGGTGCCTAGAGCAAATCCTGCTGCAAAAGTTGATGAGGTAAATAGATAGATGAGTAGACTGATGAGTAGAGGGAAAAGTAAAAACTTCAGGAAATGATGGGAAAATCGTCTTAAGAATGGCACTTTGAACACTGTCTCCTAGTGTATTCTACGGCTTTGGCTGTAAACCGTTACATTACTCTTGTAATGATATATGTTTGTATTTTTTATGTCAATATTACGGATGGATTTATTTATTTCGATGCCCTCCCCGACATATTATAGACATAATTTCATACACCAAAACTCTCGGGCTTATCTCCCCTGATTCCATAGTAGTATTTTATATTTTCACATATCCTCAAGGAGGCTTTTCCATCGCCGTATGGGTTGGCGGCTTCAGCCATCTTTCTATAGAGGACATCATCCGTCAGGAGTTCACTGGTCAATCCATAGATGTTCTCCTTCTGGATGCCGGCGAGTTTGAGCGTCCCCGCCTCTACACCTTCCGGCCTCTCTGTCGTATCACGAAGGACGAGCACAGGTTTCTGAAGGGAAGGCGCCTCTTCCTGGACACCACCTGAATCGGTCAGGATGATATGGCTTTTTGCCGCAAAATTATGAAAATCGAATACATCAAGCGGCTCTATGATCTCTATGCGTTCATGATCCGACAGATACTTGTCGGCGATTTCCCTGACTTTAGGGTTCTTATGGATTGGATAGACCACCGTAACATCTTCGAAGTCTTCGACGATTTCCCTCACAGCACTGAAGATGTTCTCCATCGGCATACCGATATTTTCCCTTCTATGGGCAGTAAGCAGAATCACTTTATTATCTTTATGTTTTTCAATGATTTCACTTTTATAACCCGCATTCACGGTCGTTTTCAACGCATCGATTGCCGTGTTGCCTGTGACGGAGATGCCGTCTTCCTTCTTGTTCTCCCTCAGCAGATTCTCCTTGGAGGTTTCAGTCGGTGCAAAATGAAGGTCGGCAAGTACCCCTGTCATCTGACGATTCATTTCTTCAGGAAACGGCGAATACTTATTGTTGGTCCTGAGACCTGCCTCGACATGGCCGATATCCACTTCGTTATAGAATGCAGCAAGGCTGCCTGCAAATGTTGTCGTAGTGTCGCCATGAACAAGAATCATATCCGGCCCTGCCTCTTTGATGATGGATTCCAGACCGGCAATCACCCTGCCCGTCACTTCAGACAGTGTCTGGCCCTGCTGCATGATGTTAAGGTCGTAGTCGGGAGTGATCCCGAAAATATCAAGCACCTGGTCGAGCATTTCACGGTGCTGAGCAGTAACCACTACAATTGGCTCAAGTTCCGGGTCATTTTTAAGTGCCAGCACAAGCGGTGCCATCTTGATCGCTTCAGGGCGCGTTCCAAATATCGTCATGATTTTCTTCATTGCTTCTTCTCCTTGTTATATCTATTTCGTTCCGAAAAGTCTGTCTCCAGCATCGCCAAGACCTGGAACAATATAGCTTTTTTCATTCAGTTTCTCATCCAGTGCAGCGATATAGATGTCCACATCCGGGTGGGCTTCTTTCAACACCTCTACGCCTTCGGGTGCAGCAATCAGACAGATGAATCTGATCTTCGTCGCACCACGCTTCTTGACGGCAGAAATAGCTTCGACAGCAGAAGCACCGGTCGCAAGCATCGGATCGATGACGAATATGTCCCTTTCCTCTATATCACCCGGGAATTTGGCATAGTACTCTATTGCCTGCAGGGTTTCCGGGTCGCGGTAGAGACCGATGTGCCCCACTCTGGCGGAAGGGATCAGCTTGAGTATGCCTTCCTGCATGCCAAGTCCCGCCCTCAGTATCGGAACGATTCCAAGTTTCTTGCCGCTCAGCCTCTTGGCTGTTGTCCGTGTCACCGGCGTATCCACTTCAACATCTTCCAGAGATAGATCCCGCGTCACTTCATATGCCATCAGCATGCCTACTTCATCGACGAGCTCCCTGAATTCTTTGGTCGAGGTCTTTTCATCCCGGATGTAACTCATTTTATGCTGGATCAACGGGTGATCCATCACTTGTACTTTGGCCATGTTTTTTCCTCCAGTTCTCTCAATTGTGCCGAAATAGGGGCAACCCTATTCCGGCATGGTCAATTTTATTTATATAGTGGGAATTTGGATGTCAACGCAGTCACTCTGTCTTTCAAAGTTTCATACTTCGTGCCTTCTTTGACAGCAGAAAGTGTTTCGGCAATCAGATCCGCCACTTCCTGCATTTCTTCCTCCTTGAACCCACGGGTTGTCATCGCTGGAGTGCCGAGACGGATTCCGCTTGTTACAAACGGCGATTCCTCATCGAAAGGAATGGTGTTCTTGTTGCAGGTAATGCCGATCTGGTCCAGTGCTTCTTCTGCCTGTTTGCCTGTCAGACCGAAACTTTTCACATCGACAAGAACGATATGGTTCTCGGTGCCTCCGCTGACGATGCGCAGTCCTTTTTCTGAAAGCCTGCCTGCAAGCGTCTTCGCATTTTTGACGACCTGCTCCTGATACTCCTTGAATTCCGGATTCAGCGCTTCTCCAAAAGCCACAGCTTTTGCTGCCACGATGTGCATCAGCGGTCCGCCCTGGATTCCCGGGAAGATATTCTTATCCACTTTTTTTGCATGCTCTTCCTTTGTCAGGATGAGTCCACCGCGTGGTCCCCTCAGTGTCTTATGCGTTGTCGAGGTGACAAAATCGGCATAAGGGACCGGGTCCGGATGCAGGCCTGCAGCAACGAGCCCGGCAATGTGTGCCATGTCCACCATCAGATAGGCATCGATTTCATCTGCGATTTCACGGAATTTCTTGAAATCGATCGTCTGTGTATAGGCGCTTCCACCAGCGACGATCATTTTCGGCTTGTGTTCTTTGGCAATATTAAGGAGCTCATCATAATCGATCACTTCGTCTTCTTTTCTCACACCATAATCTACAAAGTTGAAAAGTTTCCCACTGAAGTTGACCGGGCTGCCGTGCGTCAGATGTCCGCCATGGTTGAGGTTCATGCCGAGGACTGTATCCCCCGGTTCCAGAACTGAGAAATAGACGGCCATATTCGCCTGGGAGCCGGAGTGAGGCTGAACATTGGCATGCTCTGCGCCAAACAGGGATTTCACACGCTCACGTGCGAGATCTTCCACAACATCCACATTCTCACATCCGCCATAATAGCGTTTGTGAGGATAGCCTTCAGCATATTTGTTGGTGAGTATTGAACCTTGGGCTTCCATGACCGCTTCCGATACAAAGTTCTCTGAGGCGATCAGTTCAATATTGTTGTTTTGACGATCGAGCTCTGCTTCAATTGTTTCAAAAAGTTTCGGGTCTTGTGATTCGATAAATGACATGTCTTCTCTCCTTAAATGTATGTTAATAGTGTGCGCGAGGACCTCCGATGAGTTTTGGTCTGGAATATGCAATGGTGACATTCGCTTTGCCGACTGTTCTCTGTTCCACCCTGAACGGCACAGCCACATGATGGATATGCATGCCGATCAGCGTCTGTCCGATATCCACTCCCCGGTCTGCAGCAGCATGTTCGACCACTACCGGCCGGACCAGATGATGATAGGCATATTCACTCAGGCTGCCTCCGGCGGACCGGTGCGGTACGACACTGACCAGAGGATAGTTCCGGGACCGTGCGACATCATATTCCATGGTTATGGCCCGATTGATATGCTCGCAGCCCTGGAACATGACATTCAGCTTGTGGCGGTCTGCCGCCTGATGGAAGGCTTCGAATATAATCTCCGCCACTTCCATGGAGCTCTCCTTGCCGATATGGTGCCCCATAACTTCCGACGTGGAACAGCCTATCAGAAGGTCCTCTCCTTCCCTGAAGAATTCCTCATCCTCCAGCTGCTCGATCAAAACGTCCAGTTCATTCTTCAATCTTGCAAACTCTTCGTTCATGTCTACCCCCCTCATACTCCGTATCCAGCCAGATATCCACGATATCATCTGCGAGTCCCGGGCCGATGACCCGCTCTCCCATAGCCAGCATATTGGAGTCGTTATGTGCGCGTGTGGCTTTTGCGGAAAAAGTATCATGTACAAGGGCGCAACGGATGTTCTTGACCTTGTTTGCCGTTATGCTCATTCCAATGCCGGTGCCACAGATCAGTATCCCCCGGTCATATTCTCCGGAAGCGACCTTTTCTGCTACAGGACGGGCAAAATCGGGATAATCCACTGATGCATCGGAATCCGGACCGAAATCCGTAATATCCACTCCTGTATCCTGCAGCTTGTGGACAATGGAATTCTTGAGGTTGAACCCTCCATGATCGGAAGCGATAATCACTTTCATATTCTTCACCTCACCTTCATTATATATTAAATGCTTACATAGAAAAGTGGTCATGGGCAAATTACAGTCTGAATTTATCAATAAATCGCTTCATCTGCCGGAAAGCCCGCTCATAATCCTTATCTTCCCCACCATAGGGGTCGATTACATCCTCCACGGTCCCTTCGGAAAACTCGCTGAGCATGCGCACATCCGCTTCGGGAAACCGGTCCTTCACTGCCATCTTGTGTGATTCGGTCATGACCAGCAGCAGTGCACCTTCTGTATCCTCCCCAGTCAGCTGCTCCGGGGTGGACGGCTCTTCCAGATTCTCCCGCTCGACTATCTTCCTTGAAATGCCGCTGATGCCATTTGAGAAAACCATCAGTCCCCTCGATTCAAACTCTGTCCCTGCGGTGCTGTACTTTGTTTTGGCGTAGCTCTCAGCCAGAGGGCTTCGGCAGGTGTTCCCTGTACAGACGAAAATGATCTTCATTTCGGGTCTTCCTTTATTATTTCATTCCCGGTGGCCTTATAGATGCGGTTCATCAATGCTTCTGTCTCTTCATTTTTTGGAAAGCCATGGATGTATATCAGATCCACTTCAGATTTATCCATTTTTCTGAGGGCGGCATATAGATTGCGCCCAGCTTCACGATAATCACTTTCTCCTGAACACAGGCTGATGAAGTAGGCGTGTTCAGGCACATGGTTCCGTGCAGCTTCCGGAGCAATCACGCCAATCTTCTGGCCCTCCCCGACCCTCAGATGTGTGTTGTTCCTAAGCCCGCCTTCAATGACGACCAGTGGCTGGCGTGGCGCGTAATGCTTATATTTCATGCCTGGGGCAATCGGCTGCTCTGCCGACCCTTCATGTTTGCTGACAGTCTCCTTCAGTACATTTTCAAGCGCCCCTTTGGTGATGCTGCCGGGCCTGGCGATACGATAGGGGAATTGGGTGCAGTCGAGCACGGTGCTCTCCAGGCCATAGGTTGCCGGATCGCTTGCAACCACCCCATATACCTTGCCATTCAGGTCGTCGATGACATGGCTGTAGTCCGTAGGGGAGGGCTTCCCACTCAGATTCGCACTGGGTGCGGCAAGCGGAAAACCAACTTTTTCGAGTATCGCGTGCCCCACAGGATGGCTCGGCATCCTCACCGCGACTGAATCAAGCTCGGCCACGGTATTGCTGGCAAGCATCTTTCCCTTCAAAGGCAGGATGAATGAAATCGGCCCGGGCCAGAAATGCTTCATCAGCGTCCGCACCTTCATGTCCAGCGGCTCAGTGAAGTCGGCGAGCTGGTCCATGCTGTGTATATGTACAATGAGCGGATTGTCCCCCGGACGGTTTTTGGCAGCGAATATTTTCTGTATCGCCTCCGGATTCGTGGCGTCGCCGGCCAGACCGTACACTGTTTCCGTAGGTATTCCGACCACTTCTCCGTATTCCAGGGCTGTTCTGATTTCTTTCAATTTCTCATCTGTAGCCCTGTCCTTCAACTGCTCTGTCCTGATCTCCCAGATTTTTGTATCCATACTAGACCTCCCATCTGAAGTAGAGTATTCTGTCATTCCCATTCATATCCTTCTTCACCTGTGGCACCACTTTCGGCCACCGCATCGTGACATAGTCGGATAGTGCCGCCCCCTGCTTCCAGCCGATTTCAAAATAGACCGTACCTCCTGCATGCAGCACATGCTCCAGCTGATCTATCATCCTTTTATACAGGCCAAGCCCCTCATCTTCGGCAAACAGTGCCAGTGCAGGTTCATGGTTGATGACAGAGTCCCCCATGTCTTCCATTTCATTATAGCCAATATAGGGCGGGTTTGAAATCACACAGTCCACTTTCGTGTTTTCTGCCATCAATGGCTCAAACAGATTTCCCTGCATGATTTCGGAATCCACTCCCAGACTCCGCGCGTTTTCCTTTGTAATATCGAGTGCCGCCCCGGAGACGTCGGTAAGGACCACTTCATTATCATCCCATGCAGCCGCCAGCGTCAATCCGATGACTCCGGTACCACACCCGATGTCCACAACCTTCCTGCCGTCATCCTGCTCCAACTCCAGCACAAGCTCTACAAGCTCCTCGGTTTCGTTGCGGGGGATCAGCGTTTCCCGTGATACTTTGAACTTCTCACCATAGAACCATGCAGACCCCACTACGTACTGGTAGGGTTCTCCATTCCTGATTCGCGCTATCGCCCGTGTGTAACGGTCGTGGTCGGATGGCGGCACCTCACGGTCGCCATCCAGCAGAAAATCCGCCGTCCCCATGCCGAATAGATCTTCCAGCAGCAGCATCGCCGGACGTGTTTCTTCTCCGGATAAGCTCAAAGAGGCTTTCGCCTCTTTGACCATCTCCCTGTAGCTATAGGGAGGCATTATTCAATTCTTCCAGCTTGCTCGTCTGTTCTTCGATCGTCAGGGCATCGATGATTTCATCCAATTTCCCCTCGATGATCTGGTCGAGTTTCTGGATCGTCAGACCGATCCTGTGGTCTGTCACACGATTCTGCGGGTAGTTGTATGTCCGGATCCTTTCGGAACGGTCCCCCGTACCGACAGCACTTTTCCGCTTCTCGGCATATTCCGCCTCTGCTTCCTGCAGCATCATGTCATAAACACGGGCTTTCAGCACTTTCATTGCACGCTCCCGGTTCTTGATCTGCGATTTTTCATCCTGTGAAGTCACCACTGTGCCTGTCGGCAGGTGGGTGATACGCACTGCAGAATCCGTCGTATTGACGTGCTGTCCGCCGGCACCGCTTGAACGGTAGGTATCTATCTTGAGATCTTCATTGCGGATTTCCACTTCCACATCCTCCACTTCCGGCAGCACGGCCACCGTTGCAGTGGAAGTATGGATTCTGCCTCCGGATTCGGTTTCCGGTACACGCTGTACACGGTGCGCACCGTTTTCGAACTTGAGTTTGGAATAGGCGCCGTTCCCCTGGATGAGGAAGCTGATTTCCTTATAGCCGCCATGGTCATTGGCATTCGCTTCGACGATCTCCGTCTTCCATCCGTTCTCTTCTGCGTAGCGCGAGTACATCCTGAAGAGGTTTCCTGCAAAAATCTGGGCTTCATCGCCTCCTGCTGCTCCGCGTATCTCCATTATGACGTTCTTGTCATCATTTGGATCCTTCGGAATGAGGAGAAGCTTCAACCGGCTTTCAAGCTCCGGGATTGCCTTTTCGGATTCGGAAATCTCCTCTTTGAGCATTTCCAGCATTTCCTTATCGTCCGTTTCACCCATCATCATGCGTGATTCTTCAATCGTTTCCTTCTTCTGCTTATATTCCCTGAAAACTTCCACTGTCTTGTGGAGGTCGCTTTGCTCCTTGGAGTATTCCCTCAGCTTGTCCGAATCACTGACCACATCAGGGTCACTCAGCATCTCATTCAACTGTTCATACCGATTTTCAATTATTTCGAGTTGATCAAACATGTAATTTTCACCTTTTCGTCTCTTTAATCTCGTCAATTATACCATATTTGGGCACAAAAAAACTGCACTGGAGTGTAACTCCAGTACAGTTGTATACTATTATTCGTTTGCGCTTTTGAAACCGAATTTTTTGTTGAATTTTTCAATACGGCCATCTGCAGAAGCGAATTTCTGACGTCCAGTGTAGAATGGGTGACATGCAGAGCAGACCTCTACTTTGATGTCTTCATTGTTTACTGAACCCGTTTCGAATTCGTTGCCGCATGAGCAAACGACGTTGACTTTGTTATATTCCGGATGAATTGCTTGTTTCATTATTTCCAGCTCCTTTGCCCTGAACCATCTGGCACAGAGTTTATTAGTGGTTTCCCACTTCAATACTTATATAGTATACATGGTTTCCTGCAAAAAATCAAGGGGTGATGCTCAGTCAGATTACAGGCCGACCTGTGGACTGGGAGGACAGCATCCGCTGCCTCAATACATCAAAGAACTCCTCGTTCGTCCTGGTCTGCTTGAGTATCTTCAGGAAACGTTCTGTAAAGTCCGGTGCATCGGTGAAGAGGTTTCTCAACTGCCAGAGTACATCCAGCTCCCTCTTATCAAGAAGAAGCTCCTCTTTCCTTGTGCTCGACCTTCTGATATCCATTGCCGGATAGATTCTGCGCTCGCTCAGACTGCGGTCAAGGTGCAGTTCCATATTCCCGGTACCTTTGAACTCCTCATAGATGACATCATCCATGCGGCTGCCCGTTTCCACAAGTGCGGTGGAGAGGATCGTCAGGCTGCCGCCCGCCTCTATATTCCTTGCTGCACCAAAGAAGTGCTTCGGCCTGTGCAGGCTTGCCGGATCCAGTCCGCCTGAAAGCGTCCGTCCACTCGGCGGGATGACAAGATTGTACGCACGGGCCAGTCTGGTGATCGAATCCATCAGTACGATGACATCCTCGCCCATCTCGACGAGACGCTTCGTGCGCTCGAGTAATAGCTCAGCGACCTTGACATGATGTTCCGGCGGTTCGTCAAAAGTCGAATGCACGACTTCCGCATCTTCCACGGAGCGTTCGAGATCCGTCACCTCTTCCGGACGTTCGCCGATCAGAAGAATGAAGAGCTTTGTGCCCGGATGATTCTTGGTGATTGCATTTGCAATCTCCTTGAGCAGGGATGTTTTGCCCGCCTTGGGTGGTGCAACGATCATCCCCCGCTGGCCAAAGCCTATTGGTGTAACAAGGTCCATGATGCGTGTCGAGAGATCTGTCGGCTTGTTCTCCAGCCTGATGCGCTCTTCGGGATAGAGTGGCGTCAATGCCTGGAAATGGGGCCTCTTTTTGATATGTTCGGCATTCTGGTCATTGATGAAGTCCACCTGCAGCAGGCCGTAGTATTTTTCATTCTCTTTGGGACGGCGCACTTTTCCAGTAACCTTGTCCCCTTTCTTCAATTCGAATCTTCTTATCTGGGAAGCGGAGATGTAGATATCCTTCTCCCCTTTTGAAAAGTTGACGGTTCTCAGAAATCCGTAGCCGTCAGGCTGGATGTCATCCAGGATTCCTTCCATATAATAGTTTCCGTCCTTTTCCATCTCGGCTTCCATTATGGCAAGGACAAGCTCCTTTTTATTCAGACGGCTGTAGTTGGACAGGCCCAGCTCTTTCGCCCGTACAGTCAGTTCCTTGGTATTGTTCTTCTTATAGAGTGCATCAAAGGACTCATACTTCAATCCTGTGGATTCTCTTTCAGCCATATATTCACTTCACTTTCATGTATTGGGGTTTATGCTCTTTCAAGAGAGGGGTTGGGAAGAGGGGGGGATTTTAGCCATTCCATATTCTACACCATTGTTTTACAAAAGGAAAGATGGAGACGGGCCGGGAATCCGTCTCCTGAACACAGCAGGCTCGGACTGCCTGGGCAGTCCGAGCCGATGTTCCATATCAGTCTTCGTCCACTTCCTCGCGCCAGATTTCTGCGCCCAGGTGGTCGAGTTTTTTGACGATGTCCGTGTACCCGCGGTCGATATGATTGACGTTATGGATGGTTGTCACACCCTCTGCCGTCAGGCCGGAAATCAGCAGGCAGGCCCCTGCCCTCAAATCGCTCGCATAGACATGCGTGCCTTTGAGCTCGGAAGGGAAGATGAGCGCCGAGCCGCTATTCTGCTCGATTTTGGCATCCATCCTCACCAGTTCATCCACATGCCTGAACCGTGCAGGGTAGATTGTTTCGGTGATTTTGCTTACACCGCCCGCCATGAATAACAGAGGGGTCAACGGCTGCTGGAGATCCGTTGCAAATCCAGGATAAACCTGGGTTTTCACAGAAATCGGCTTATATGCATCAGGCTTTGTGATTGTTGCAAAGTCATCCCCGATTTCAATCTCCACACCCAGTTCCTCAAGCTTGGCAGTCAGTGATTCCATATGGGTGGGAATGATGTTGCGGACCGTGAAGTTATCGCCGACGGCCGCTCCGGTAATCATATAGGTACCTGCTTCGATGCGGTCCGGGATGATATTATGCCGTGTACCATGAAGTTTTTCCACACCATTGATCTTGATGGTATCCGTACCCGCACCACGGATGTCAGCCCCCATATTGTTCAGCAAGGAAGCAACATCCACCACTTCAGGCTCTTTTGCCACATTCTCAAGTATGGTCTTCCCCTCGGCACAGCTCGCTGCAATCATCAGATTGATGGTCGCTCCAACGGAAACGACATCAAAGAAGATCTTTGCACCTTTCAGCTTGTCCGCCACCAGGTACATGGCCCCATGTTCATTGGTCACCTTCGCGCCCAGGGACTCGAAGCCTTTGATATGCTGGTCGATCGGACGGGGTCCGAGCGGACATCCGCCGGGCAGGCCGATGACACATTTTTTGAATCGTGCCAGCATTGCGCCCATCATATAGTAGGATGCACGGAGTGACTGTACTTTGGTGTTCGGAAGCGGCATGTTCTCCGCGTCTTCGGCGTTGATTTCGAGCGTTGTCCCGTCGAGATACGTCTCTATATTCAAGTCATTCAGAAGGCTCATCAATGTCTTGACATCGGAGATTTCCGGAAGGCCTTCCAATACGACCTTCCCTTCTGAAGCCATCAATGAGGCAGGAATCAGTGCCACCGCACTGTTCTTTGCACCGCTGATTTCAACTTCACCAGACAGCGTACTGCCGCCCCTGACTTTAATTACTTCTTTACCCATAATTCTTCTCCTTATATGGCAGACCGCCTATTGGCCCTTTATACTGTTCCAATCTTCCAGGAACTTGTCGATTCCTTTATCCGTCAAAGGATGCTGCGTCAGCTTCTTCAGAACTTTATACGGAATCGTCGCAATATGCGCACCCGCAATTGCCGAGCCATGGATATGGGACTCGTTCCTGATGGAAGCGGCTATGATTTCCGTATCGATATCATGCACAGTGAAAATATGCTTGATGTCCGCAATCAGGTCGAGGCCTGTGAGTCCGATATCATCAAGCCTTCCAATGAACGGGGACACGTAGGTCGCACCGGACCGTGCAGCAGTGAGCGCCTGGACAGTATTGAATACCAGGGTGACATTTGTTTTGATGCCTTCACCGGACAATACTTTGACAGCCTTCATGCCCTCTTCCGTCATGGGAATCTTGACGATGATATGCTCATGGAGCTTGGCAAGTTCCCGGCCCTCTTCAATCATGCCGCCTGCATCAAGGGAAATGACTTCTCCACTCACTGGACCGCCTACAAGCTCGCATATTTCCACAAGCCGGTCATGGAATGAAATGCCTTTTTCCTTTGCAACAAGGGAAGGGTTGGTCGTCACACCTGCAAGCACACCCCACTCATTTATTTCTTTTATTTCGTCCATGTTCGCTGTATCAATAAAATATTTCATAAATCGATCGCACCTCCGTCTAGGTTATTGTTTCATTATAGGATAATCACCGTACAATCGGCAATGGATAATATATATTACCAAACTGTATACATCTTTCCTGTATAAATCAAATAAAAGCCATCCCGATCGGGACGGCTTCATCGCCTTAGGCTCTGTTGGAAGTACCAAATTCTTTGATTTTCCCCTGCACCGTTTCTTTGATCGCTTCCCTCGCAGGTCCGAGGTATTTGCGTGGATCGTAGACGTCGGCATCATTGGCAAGGACTTCCCTTACACGTTTCGCAGACGCAATCTGACTTTCAGTGTTTACATTGATCTTTGCTGTACCGAGGGAAATCGCCTTTTGGATGTCCTTCGTCGGAATGCCTGTACCACCATGCAGTACCAGCGGAATATCGGATTGGTTGCCGATCTCCTCCATTTCCTCGAAACCAAGATTCGGCTCGCCCTTGTAGGGGCCGTGCACAGAACCAAGTGCCGGAGCCAGACAGTCGATGCCTGTCCTTTCAACCAGTTCACGGCACTCTTCAGGGTCCGCATAGATGACGCCATCTGCGATGACATCATCTTCCTGTCCGCCGACTACACCGAGTTCCGCTTCGACAGAAACGCCTCTTTCATGTGCATATTCCACCACTCTTCTGGTTGTTGCAATGTTATCTTCGAAAGGACCATGGGAAGCATCGATCATGACCGATGTAAAGCCTGCACCGATTGCTTCGATGCACTTTTCGTAGCTTGATCCGTGATCGAGGTGGATTGCCACAGGCACCGTGATGTTCATATCGGACATGAGGCCTTCAATCATCTTGACCACCGTCTTCATGCCGCTCATGTACTTCGCAGCACCTTCCGAAACACCCAGGATGACTGGTGCATTCTCTTCTTCTGATGCCATGAGGATCGCTTGGGCGAATTCCATGTTGTTCACATTGTATTGGCCAACCGCATATCCTTCTTTTCTTGCTTTATTGAGCATTTCCGTCATTGATACTAAAGGCATTATAAGTTTCCTCCTAAAAGTTCGTTCCATTACGTGATTATAGCAAAAACATTTAATTCCAGGCAATGTTTTGGTAACATTGCATTACCATCAAGCCGAACGGAGAGATTACATGGATAAAATACTGCAGACGCAATTGACCAATATATACAATCATATCAACGCCCAGGAAGAGGAGATAGAAATGGCTGCACGCCTCCTGGCCCAGGCCGTGGGCAGCGAAGGCGAAATCCACCTGCAGACTTTCCATGACTTCAAAGGGATTGAACCATTCCTGCTGACCGGTTCTCTCGCCCTGCCGAAAACAAGGGCTTTCGATTCCCAGGATGCCGTCGATGCGCCCGATCGTGTGCTTGTCATTGCCAATCAGTTCGATGATGATGTCAAATCCTTCATTACAGGACTCCAGGATGCCGGGAAGGAATTTGTACTTGTTTCCAACTACAACAAGCATGAGGCTGAAATGATGGATCAACTTCACCATTATATCGATTTGTCATCCCCGCGTCCCCTCATACCGACGCCAAATTTCGACAAAATTGTTAACCCTTATATTTCTGCATTCCTATACTTCTACGATCATCTATATGTTCTTGTCGATGAAATGACGAATGAGGCATATTGAACTCCCTGTTGGCGAGCAGCCTCAGTCCATTCAGTATGACAAGGATCGTACTGCCTTCATGTCCGATGACGCCAAGCGGCAGGTTGATCGCCTGAAAGAAGTTGGAGGTTATCAGCACGAGGATGACAGCGACTGAGAAGATCAGGTTCTGCTTGATGACGCCGTCGAGCCGTGCAGAAAGCCGCATCATTTCCGGCAGCCTCGAAAGCTGCTCCTTCATCAGCACGATATCTGCCGTCTCAAGTGCTATCCCGGTGCCTTTTCCCATTGCCACGCCAATATCCGCCTGTTTGATGCCAGGCGCATCATTCACACCATCCCCAACCATCATGACGACACCCTTCTCCTTATAGGCATTGATATGCCTCACCTTGTCCTCGGGACTCTGATTGCCGATTACTTTTTTGAGCCCGATCGACTTGGCGATCGATTCCGCCGCCTTCGGGTTGTCTCCGGATATCATGACCGTCTCCTTGCCTATCCCATTGAGCCTCTGGATGACATCCGCCGCTTCCGGACGCTCGACGTCCTTCAGTGCAATGAGCGCCTTTTTAATTCCATCTTCAATATACACAGTAACCGTATGCCCCGTATCCAAAAGTTCGGATTTGAAAGGTTCCATGAAATCATCGGACTCTGCCTTGAACACCTGGACAAGGCGCCCGTCGACATGGCCTTCAACTCCCCGTCCAACTACATCATGGACATTCTCGGCCTCAAGCCCCTTCTGCTGTGACTCTGCAAAATGATCGCTGATCCTCATAGCCAATGGATGGTTGCTTCCTCTTTCGAGCGCATATATATGGGCGGCAATTCTCGAGCGATCCTCTTTGCTCTCCACTTCGAAATGTGTAATGACAGGCTCCCCTTTGGTCAATGTCCCCGTCTTGTCGAACAGTACATAATCCACATCATCCAGCTGCTCCATGAACTTGCCGCCCTTGACCAGCACACCATTTTTGGCGCTTGTGGAAATGGCTGACAGTGTTGCAGGCGTGATGGAGGCCACCACCGCGCATGGAGAGGCAACCACAAGCAGTACCATTGCCCGGTAGAATGTTTCGTTCCAGCCCCAGCCGAAAACATAGTGCGGCACGAACATCATGAAGGCTGTCGTTATGAGGACGATCCATACATATTTATTTTCAAATCGGTCGATGAACTGGGCACGCTTTGAAGGAACGCTTTCACTCTCGCGGACCATTTCGATCATCCTGTTGAAGATCGTTTCTTCATTATCCACTGTCATTCTGACTGAAACGACACCACCTTCATTTATGGAGCCGGTCAGTACGGTATCATCTGGGTTTTTGGTAACAAGCGCAGACTCTCCCGTCAGTGATGCTTCGTTCACTTCCGTCGCACCTTCAATGATGACTCCATCAATCGGGAATATATCCCCTCTGCGCACCATGACGACATCGCCGATGCTGAGGTCTTCGACATTGACAACCTCATATTCCCCGTCCGGCAGCTGTCTGCTGGCGACATTCGGTTTCATCTTGATGAGTGCCTGCACGGCATCGCGCGTCCTGCCCTCAGCATAAGCTTCGAGGGTACCGCTCAGACTGAAGATGAAGATGAGTATGGCGCCCTCGAACCAGTAGCCGATGATGGACGCCCCGATCGCCGCGATGATCATCAGCAGTTCAACATTCAGTTTCTTCTCATTGACAGTTGTTGTGATGCCTTCCCTTGCCTGGAACCACCCGCCGATGATGAAGGCCAGGATGAAGACGAATGGATACCATGAAATGCCAGTAAACCGTTCCATATAGAACCCCACTGCAATAAGAAGGCCGGAGACGACTGTAAAGTATAGTTGCAGCCTCTTCATTTCCCATCCCCCCAGGTATTTACATCTATTTATATTATACTTTATTTACCGTTGACGGAGGAATAAAATTACAAGGACTTTATGAAACTTATATGTATGATGACAATGATTGTCATTATTACAGCTTTAAACAAAAAACCGTCCCAACAATAATAGTCGGGACGGTTTTTGAAACTTTATTTTACACATGCATTGATCAGACCTTGGAATAACGGGTGCGGCCGTGTGGGTCTGGACTGGAATTCAGGGTGGAACTGCACAGCAACGAAGTAAGGGTGGTCGCGAAGTTCGATCATTTCCACCAGTCGTCCATCCGGGGATGTACCGGAGAATACCATGCCTTCCGCTTCCAGCTGCTCCTTATAACGGTTGTTGAACTCATAACGGTGACGGTGGCGTTCATCTATATGCGCCTTGCCATACAATTCCCGGGCAATCGTATCTTCTTTGATTTCACACGGGAAGCTGCCCAACCTCAATGTGCCGCCGAGATCCACTACATCTTTCTGGTCCGGCATCAGGTCGATGACCGGGTGCGGCGTACTTTCATCCAGTTCACTGGAATGGGCGCCTTCGAGTCCGGCCACGTTACGGGCAAACTCGACAGTGGCGAGCTGCATACCGAGGCAGATGCCAAGGAGTGGCACATTGTTCTGACGGGCATACTGAAGTGCATAGATCTTGCCTTCCACTCCACGCTCCCCGAATCCGCCCGGTACGAGGATGCCATCGACTTCCGCAAGCTCCGCTTCATAGTTGTCTTTTGTGAGGTGTTCGGAATTTATCCATTTGATGTCGATATCCGCCTGGCGCTCATACCCTGCATGCCTCAGGGATTCTGCAACCGACAGATACGCATCCTGCAGGGTGACGTATTTGCCGACCAGACCGATTGTAATCTTTCTTTCTATGCTGTTCAGGTTCTGCAGCAGGTGTTTCCAATCCTTGAGTTCCGCTTCCTTATCAGCCGTCATGTTGAGACGATCGATGACAAGGGAGTCCATCCGCTGTTCCTGCAGCCGGATGACAATATTATAGATCGTCTCCTCGTCTCTTGCCTCAATGACACTTTTCTTATCGATATCACAGAACAGTGCAATCTTGTCCCTCAAGTCTTCGGCCATCGGGTGTTCCGAACGCACGACGATCATATCCGGCTGGATGCCCAGGCCGCGCAGTTCCTTCACGCTGTGCTGGGTCGGCTTGGTCTTCATTTCGCCTGCGGCTTTGATGTATGGCAGAAGTGTGCAGTGTATATACATGACATTTTCGCGACCGAGATCGCTTCTCAGCTGACGGATGGATTCCAGGAAAGGCAACGATTCTATATCGCCTGTCGTGCCACCGATTTCAGTGATCACAATATCTGCATTGGATTCTTCCCCTGCCTGGATCAGACGGGATTTGATTTCATTGGTGATATGCGGGATTACCTGGACCGTACCACCCAGATAGTCGCCACGGCGTTCCTTCCGGATGACTTCGGAGTATACTTTCCCGGCTGTTACGTTGGAGTATTTGTGAAGATTGATATCGATGAAACGTTCATAGTGTCCAAGGTCAAGATCTGTCTCGGCTCCGTCTTCGGTGACGAACACTTCCCCATGCTGATATGGGCTCATCGTACCCGGGTCCACGTTCAAGTATGGATCGAATTTCTGAATCGTAATCGAGAACCCACGGTCCTTCAGCAGTCTTCCGAGTGACGCAGCTGTAATGCCCTTGCCAAGAGAGGAAACAACCCCGCCAGTCACAAAAATATATTTAGTCATTGCACTTCCTCCTGTGATTATAGAACTTGGTCGCCACCAGGTCATTGATGGCTGATTAGTGCGGTCATGCAGCAGGAAAGTTCGACACTTTCCCACCTGCAAATAAAAATGGCCCCCTTCCACACTTGGTGAAAAGGAGCCGTTCTTTACAATCCCTTTTTCAGGGAGCCCAATAAAAATAATATCACTTTTCTAATGAATGTCAACTGGAAGTTGCAGGCCTAGAGATCCGGTTTGTCCTCGTAGCTGTCCTCAAGTTCGTCTGTATCATCATACTCGACATCTTCCCCAATCGTTTTGTCCGGGGAGTCGTCGAGGTCGTCTTCGGCTTCCACTTCAGCTCCGTTGAGGGGGGAATCAAGATTCTCCACATCGGATTCCACAAGATCCTTGTCCTGGTCGAAAGCATCGCTGACACTGTCATCTTCGTCCTCGGCAATCTGCGGCTCCTCATCTTCCACGGCCAGCTCAATCTTATGGATAGTCGGGGCGATCTTATCGGAAATATCATCTATGGAATACCAGTCCCTGAGGCCCCACACACCATCTCCGGTACTCAGGAACCTGCCATCCGTATTGAGGTCCGTATAGAACTGCAGTATGCGGTTCTCGATTTCCTCATCGGAGTACCCTCCGATTTCCTTGAATTTATCGATGATGTCATACAGGTTCGCCTCTTTGCCAGAATCCTGCAGATACATATATGACATATCGATGAAGGAATTCTCGTCCATCATCTCTTTGGAGTATTCGTCCAGTCTCATTTCATTCATCCTTTCCAGTCTGGAATATCAAGGGATATCATACAGGGAAACTCTGTATGAATCAAGCACTATTTCAATAGTTTATATACTTCATCAATCTTTTCTTCCTGTCCTCATCTTCAAGCCTGACAAACCCAACCCTTTCAAACAGCCGTGCCCTGTCCCTGGCATCGTCCGTGTGGACCACCAGCTGCTTCACATCAGGAAGCACACGCCTCAGAAACGTCCCGAGCTGCCTCAAAGCGCTGGATGCCACACCGCGGTTGCGCTCCGACTCTTCGACATACAGATGGGAAATATTCAGCACTTCCCCATTGATCACGCCATCAATGTGCCCGACCGGCTTCTTCTGGTTGAGGATGATATCCACTTTGAT
The DNA here is from genome assembly GCF_038561955.2 of Salinicoccus sp. Bachu38. NCBI lineage: Bacteria > Bacillati > Bacillota > Bacilli > Caryophanales > Staphylococcaceae > Salinicoccus > Salinicoccus bachuensis. The sequence goes on from NZ_CP138333.2 coordinate 2,128,407, forward strand.
ATTCGGGGACTCGACCGACTCATCCTTTTTCAACTTGATGTTATGCACATATTTCTGATCAAGATCAAGATAGTAGAGGCGCTCTTTACCGATCGGCCCATCCTCCTTGGTTGCAGTATGTGCAAATCCCGCCCGTTCATACAGGTTCCAGGCCCCCTGGTTTTCCGCATCGACAACCAGATACAGATGGTCGAAATTGGCGAAATGCTCCTGTACGAACAGGGGCAGCGACATCGCCACCTTCGTGCCGTACCCCCGCCCCTGGAAGGCTTCATTGATTGAAAGGGAACGAATATATACCACTTCGTGGGGGGTCGCATATCCTTCATGCTGATAGTGTTTGTGAAGTACAAAAAAGCCGATGATCCCGTCTGTTTCGTTCAACACGACACAGGGCGTGCGATCAGGGTCACGGATCGCATCATCCAGCACATCCACAGGAAGGCTCGAATATATCTGCTGCTGCTCACTCAGTTTGAAGGCGGCAAGACTCGGTCTATCTTTTTCCATAAATGGCCGGATATGTATTTCACTCATTTATCTGAACCCCTTTTGACATGTATTGTCGTTTTGTTATGATACATACTATACCCTTTCAAGTATAAAATAGTCAGCGTGATATTCAACACCTTTGAAGTGTTTAATTTAATAAAGTTGGGGTAGATTAAATTACCATTTAATTCTAGGGGGAGAAAATTTGGACAACGACAATTTGGATAAGTCATCCAATTACAAAGGGGATTCCAGACAGAAATCCAAGCTCGGGCTTGTGTTCTGGGTTTCAGCTGCTGTCATCATCATTGCAGCAATCATTGCAACTGTCATTCCCGACCGGTTCCTGATAGCTTCCGAATCGGTATACGGATGGATTTCGAATTACTTCAGCTGGTTCTTCATGCTTGCTGTCTTCGGTTTTGCTGTATTTTTAATCTTTCTTGCACTATCACCATACGGACGCATCAAACTCGGCGGAGATCAATCAAAACCCGAGTTCTCATTCCGGTCATGGATCGGCATGCTGTTTTCTGCCGGGCTTGGTGTAGGTCTTGTATTCTTCGGGGTGGCGGAGCCGATGAGCCACTTCATGGTTTCACCATTTCCGGGCGGTGAGACGGAAACGGTCGACGCTGCCCGCATGGCAATGGGATACTCATTCTTCCACTGGGGGATTTCCCAATGGTCCATATTCGGTGTCGCCGGCCTGGCCATTGGATACAACCAGTACCGCAAGCAGAAGGATGGACTGGTTTCAACCTCTCTCGAACCTCTGCTCGGGACAGACTACAACCAGAAGGCGAGGAAATCCATCGATATTCTTGCTGTCATCGCAACCGTAACCGGCATGTCAACATCCATAGGTCTTGGCATCATGCAGATGGATGGCGGCCTCAACATTGCGTTTGGCCTTCCTTCCGGAGCACTTACGCAAATCATACTTACAGCACTGATGACCGGCCTCTTCATACTTTCCACAACAACAGGCCTGAAGCGCGGCATCAAGTGGCTGAGCAATCTGAATATGCTGCTGGCTGCAGTCATCACCATCTTCGTCATGGCTGTAGGCCCATTCACCTTCATCATGGAAAGCATCATTGTCGGTCTCGGGGACTATCTGTCAAACTATGTCGGATACTCCTTGCGCATGCAGCCTTATACTGGGGAAGTCTGGGTTCAGGAATGGACGGTATTCTACTGGGCATGGGTTATCGCATGGAGTCCATTCATAGGCTCATTCGTAGCCCGCGTGTCGAAAGGGCGTTCCATCCGCGAGTATGTCCTCGGCATCCTGATCATTCCACCGATGCTCTCATTCCTTTGGATTGGGGCACTCGGGGGTACAGCACTCTATTCCGACCTCTTCAATGGCACCAACATCGGTGAGCTCGTACTTGAGGATAACACTGCCGCCCTGTTTGCACTGTTCGACCAGCTTCCGATGACGCAGATCCTATCCGCACTCTCAATCCTGCTCATCTTTACATTCCTGGTCACCTCAGCAGACTCGGCAACATTCATCGTGGCCGGCATGACTTCCGGCAACACCGATGCACCAAGTACAAGGCTCAAAATCATCTGGGGTGTTCTTCTTGGAACACTCACAGTCACACTGATCATTGCCGGTGGTCTGACGAGTCTGCAGGCAGCATCACTGCTTGCCGGACTGCCATTCGGCGTCGTTCTCATAGCGATGATCATCTCCGTTTCAAAATCATTGAGACGCGAACCGAATGAGTCCATGAAGCGCCGCCAGCGCAAAGATCGTAAAAAGGCTTAAAATAAAATATTACTAAGAAAGAATGTCATTGGTATAATAAACCCAATGACATTCTTTCTATGTGGAGGCAATTTATGAAAATTGGAATTGATGCGGGCGGTACGCTCATAAAAGTGGCATACGTGGAAGGCGGCTCCAGGAAATTCGAAAAGTGGCCGTCTTCGGAAATTGACCACCTGATTGAAATACTTAATACCGGACATGCCGGGGACCAGCTTTTCCTTACTGGTGGAAAAGCTGAATACATGGCTGAAAAACTGAATAGCAATGACGGCATATCCATAGAATTCGATGCCACATACCGGGGACTTAAGACACTGATGTCCGAACAGGATATCGACCTCGACCACTTCGTCTATCTGAATGTCGGGACGGGAACAAGCTTCCATCATGCTTCTCCCCAAGGCCAGGAGCGTGTCGGAGGCTCAGGCGTCGGAGGGGGCACATTGATCGGACTGTCCAAACTTCTGGTCGATATGGACGACTATGATGAAATCATACGGCTGGCCGAAAAGGGCAATAGGGATGAAATAGACCTCAAAGTCCACCATATCTATGCCGGCAGACCGACGCCGATTCCGGGAGACCTCACAGCAAGCAACTTCGGCAATGTCCTCTCGGGTGATGTCTCAGCCATGCAGGCTGAAGACAAACTGCAGGCTGTCATCGGCCTTGTTGCCGAAACGGTGACGGCGGTCGGCATCAGCCTGGCCGAAGGTTTTGAAACCAATGATATGGTATTCATCGGCTCCACTCTTCTGGACAACACCGTCATGAAGGATATCATCAACCGCTATGCCGGCTTGAAAGGTGCGACAGCGCATATCATCCATAACGGAGAGTATTCCGGCGCCCTGGGTGCCATTCTATAGACGGTTGTGATAGACGAGAACCACGCCTTCCTGCCGTCTTACTGTCAACGGCAGTCCATAGCACCCTGACAGCATTTCAGCTGTGACTGCTGCAGACGGCATGGGTCCTTGGGCCCTGCCGTCTTTTATTAATGTGATGGTATCTGCATAAGTCATGGCAAGTGCAGCATCGTGCATGCTTGCCACGACCACTTTGCCCTCCGCTTCACTGCCCAGCCATTTCATCATTCCGTGCTGATAGTTCATATCAAGTCCCTGTTCCATCTCATCGACCATGATGACCGGCTTGTTCTCCAGGGCAACCTGGGCGCATTGGACCCTCTTGAATTCCCCGCCGGACAGATTTTCAATCGACTGTCCAAGCAAGGGCTCCAGCTCAAAATGCCGGACAGCTTCATCGAGCACCCTCTCCGGCACACTGCCGCTTGTCATGGTGAGGTATTCCCCGACGCGTATCCTGAATCTTGGGTTCTCCTGGGGCAGGTAGCTGATGACGCCTTCCACTTTTCCCAAAGGGTGTCCCCCGAACTGTATTTTCCTCCTATCGAGACCTTCATGACCATATCCTATGACGCCTTTCATGAGCGAGCTCTTCCCCCCTCCGTTTGGCCCCAGAATGACATTCATTCCTTGAGGGAACTCGATTTCTTCCAGGTCCAATACGAAGGTTTCATATGAAATTTGCAGCTGTTCAATTTTTAACATAAAAGTACCTCTACTAGTATTTTCTAAATGAGTCACTTATAATTATATACACAAATGTTAAAGGAAAAGGAGGTTTTTGATGGATGTCCACATAGACTATCCTGTTCTATTAATTGCCATCCTCCTGGTTTTAGGTGTCGTCATGACCCGATTCTCCTCGAGACTTGGCGTCCCATCCTTGGTGCTGTTCATCATCATCGGGATACTGCTCAACCAGATCATCTATTACGATGATGTGGAAATGACCCAGCTCATTGGTATGATAGCACTCGTTGTCATATTGTTTGAAGGGGGACTTCAGACGAATATCATGACAATCAGGAAAGTTGCCGGATCGGCGGTGCTGCTTGCCACCATAGGCGTATTACTTACCAGCTTCATTCTGGGCATATTTGCCTACTTTGTACTTGGGCTGGACCTGATGACTTCGATGCTGCTGGGTGCCATAGTCGGTTCGACCGATGCTGCGGCTGTATTCGCTGTATTCGGCAGCAAGAACATCAAGGAAAAGCTGTCCTCGACAATCGAGGCCGAATCGGGTACCAATGACCCGATGGCCGTATTCCTGACCGTCACCATCATTTCCGTTATAGAAATGCCAGGAGATAATAATGTTTTCCTTATGATTCTTTCCTTCTTCTGGCAGATGGGCGTGGGGCTTCTTGCCGGCATCATCATCGGCCGACTCGCGGTATTCGTCATCAACCGCATCGACCTGGAGGCTTCCGGCCTGTACCCTGTCCTCTCTTTAGGTTTTGCGATGCTCGCATTCGGTGTGACCGAAGTGATCGGTGCAAGCGGTCTGCTCGCAGTCTACATCATGGCTGTACTCATGGGCAACCGGCCGCTCACCTATAAGCATTCCATTCTGCGTTTCAACGAAGGGCTGGCATGGATGATGCAGATCGTCATGTTCATCATGCTCGGACTTCTCGCATTTCCGGAGGAGCTGCTCAACTATACTTTCCAGGGCATACTGATGGCGCTTATCCTCATGTTCATCGCCCGCCCGATTGGTGTGTTCCTTACCCTCATCGCAAGCAATTATGACTTCAAGGAAAAAATCTTCATTTCATGGGCGGGACTGCGCGGCTCGGTTCCCATCGTACTTGCGACATACCCGCTCGTCAGTGACATTGAACATGGATATCTCGTATTCAATGTCGTATTCTTCATCGTCCTGTTCTCCGCCCTCCTCCAGGGGAGTACGATCACCCCGGTGGCACGCTGGCTTGGATTTGACGAAGGGGAAACGGACACCCCAGCCTATTCTGTGGAACTGCTCGCGCTCGGTCAGACCCAGAACGACATTTACGGTATTGAACTGCCTTCACAGTCCGCCCACGAAAATGTGAAGATCAAGGATCTGGACCTGCCGACTGATGTGCTGGTGATTGCCATCATAAGAGATGATGAGCTCATCACCCCGAATGGCGACACCGTCATGCATTCCGAAGATTTCATATATGTCATGATGCCGAGGAAACTGCGTGAACGGACGGAAGCCTACTTCAGCAAACCGAGGGAAATTCCCAAACCCAGAAAAGGACGGGCAAAACCCCCGGCTGCAAAAGAGGAAAAATAGGAGGCGTCGGACAATGAAACTATTCATCATTCTATTATCCATACCACTGTTCATCACGGCATGCCTGAGTCCCAGTGATGAAACGGCAGACAGCGAACCTTCCGCAGAGGAAACTGAAGAGGAGGAGACGGAGGAAGTCACTGAAGAGGAAACTGCAGAGGAGGCACCTCCAGAAGTCACACCGATCGATGTAACGAGCGATGCCTTCATCTCCAACTTCTTTTCCGGCAACTATGAATACCGGACGATTTCCGTCCACTCGAGCTATGACTATATGGTCGATAGACTCGGAGAGCCTGCAGGCTCCGGCAGCATCGTAGACGGCACCTACTATCATTATGACCATATCGGCTTCAACTTCCCCGAGGCGGTCGGCAGCGCTGAAGATACTGCCGAACTCAGGGTGGATGGCATCGTCATTTTCCCGGAAGAGTTCTACAAGCAGGATGCCGTAGAGCATTTTGGCTGGCCGAGCAGTGATGAAGTCTCCGACTTCAGGATGTTTTACGACAGCGACGATTCTAATGGCCAGTATGTCATGCTGAAATACAACCAGGAAGACCGCATCACCGAAATCATACTGCAATACAAGGACCTTTCCGATACGGAATTCTACGATTGACGACAAAACGGCGAATGCTCATTTGAGCATTCGCCGTTTTGGTTTTCCTTGGATTATTTCAATTCCCCGTTCAGTTCAAGTCTTGTAGTTACTGTGGCATTCAATGAATTGATCGCCGAACAATACTTCTTGGCGGACAGGTCGACTGCCCGCTGGGCCACCTTTTCAGTTACATCCCCTTTTATTTTGACGATGATGTCCACATTGGTGAAGCGTTTCGGTTCCGTTTCCGCACGTTCGCCATCAATTTCAATGTCGATCGATTCCACTTTGTCCATGCTGTGGCGCATGATGACATTCAGGTCGATCCCCATGCACCCGGCCACGCCATGCAGCACCATCTCCATCGGCCGCGGGCCGCTGTCATTGCCCCCGACAGCGCTGCTCGCATCCATTGTCACTTCGTAGCCTGAGCTGTCCCCTGCAGAGCTGTAGGCCATGCCACCGGTCCACTTTGCTTTAACTATCATGTTCTCATCCTTTCAGTCGCATTTGATTCCATTATAATCGACATATCGGTCCACCGGTAAAAATCGGCTTAGAATAATGAAGAAATGGCATCCACCAGACTGTAGATTCCGAGGAATGATACGACTGCAGTCACCAGCCAGCCGACAATGTTCAGCCACAGCGGGTTGACGTGCTTTTCCATCAGATTCTTCTTATTTATGATGATCATGATCAGTATGGCTATAATCGGCAGGATCAGTCCATTCAATGCTTGGGCGAAAAGCAGTACTTCAAGCGGTTCGAACCCGATTGCCGAAGTGATGATGCCAAGACCAATGACGATGGCAAAGACAGTTTTATACTTCTTATTATCGAAACCGCCCTTCCAGCGCATAAAGCTGCTAACGGTTACAGCTGCCCCCATCGGGGAGGCGATTGCTGAAGAGAATCCGGCTGAGAAGAGCCCGATGCTGATGAACAATGGTGCGAGATCTCCCATCAGCGGCTCCAACGGGGCTGCAAGTTCCACAACACTCGTAACTTCCGTACCATGAATCAGGGCCCCGGCGGTAATGAGTATGGCGGCGGTAATGATGCCGCCGACTGTAATCGTGATGATCGTATCCATTCTGGATTCCCTCAGGCCGTCCACACTGTCCCATTTTTCGCTGACCGTGGACGCATGAATGAAGAAGTTGTATGGGACTACCGTCGTACCGATCAGGGCGATGACCATCAGAATTGAACCATTCGGAATGCCGGGGATGAACGCCCCCCTCAATATTGCCCCCAAATCGGATGCTGATACGATCATCGTCGTGATGAAGGTGATGCTCATGATGACGATGAGGACGATCATGACCTTTTCGATGATCTTGTAGCCCCCGCTCAGACCTAATATCAGGATAAGGACACCGATGATCGGCGCCACAAAGTTTTCAGGTATGCCGAACAGATAGGACACACCGAGCGACGTGCCAAGCAGGTCCCCGCTTATGTATGCAGCACAGCCTACAACTACGGCAATCATCACCAGCCATATGGACGCAAACTTCAGTATGACATTATCAAACAGTTCACGTATGTTCTCCCCCAGGCCTTCGCCTGTGACCATGCCGATCCTCGCCACCATCTCCTGAAGGACGATGGTGGCAATGATTGCAAACACAACTGCCCACAGCAATGCAAAACCGAAACCTGCACCCGCCCTCGTTGCTGTAGTGACCGTCCCCGGTCCAATAAATGATGCAGTAACGATTGCTCCTGGTCCAATCACTTTCAATTTGTCTAAAAATTTGTTTCTTGTCATATTTTCCCACCCCAATTTTAAAAATAAAAGGGAGGCTGACCTCCCTTCTATTCATTTATTTCGCATGGCCACCATGGACATGTCCTGCGAGTACGTAAAGCACCGCTGTAGAAACGAAGTGTGCAGAGTTCTGATTGGCATCCTGCTGCGGGTATACTTCCACAAAGTCCATGCCGCATACGCCCCTTTTGCCGAATTCATAGATCATCGTCACCAGTTCATGGGAAGTGATGCCGTTGCCATCAACGGGACCGCCCGGATTGAACGCAAAATCAAGCACATCACTGCATATCGTCAGGTAGACCACATCGACATCTTTGGAAGCCATGTCGTATATTTCATTCGCATAGGCTTTGAGGTCCTTGGCTTCCTTGATATCATTGATCGTCAGGGTTACAGCACCCGCTTCCTGTGCATACTTCCCTGTTTCCGGCTTGTTCCTCGGTCCTTTGATCCCGGTATGGATCAGACTCTCGTTCCGCACGCCTTCCGTTTCATACAGGCGCATGAACGGTGTGCTTCTTGCGAATTCGTCCCCTTCATGATGCGGCATATTGTCATAGTGGGAATCCAGATGGATGATGCCGACCTTTTTGCCCGTATTCGTCAGAGCCTTGACAACCGGGTAGGTGATGCCATGATCGCCCCCCAGACCGACAAGGAATTTACCGGATCTCCACAAGTTTTCGGCGAAGGACTCAATCCGATCCATTGTTCCAGGCACATCATGCGGAATGACGCTTACGTCCCCTACATCACCGAAGCTCAGATGGTCTTCGACATTGATGTGGTCGAGCTCAGGAAGATACGTACTGTATCTCGCAGAAGACAGTCTGATCTGTTTTGGTCCGAGCTCCGAACCCGTATAGTCCCCCCATGTACATGCCCCTTCCCAAGGGACGCCGTACACCAGTACATCCGTATCGTAGTCTTCCGTTTGCGTCAGATTTTTCGCCCCGAGCATCGGGGGTGTATTGCCATAAATATTCGAAACCATTCCTATTCCTCCAGTAAGCTCATATTATCCTTCCATTATATCAACATAAATACATAAATGCATTTCAATTATTGCAATATTTACTATATTTGAAAAGTATCCCTATACCATTGACCATATAACAGAACTCTTATATAATTCACCATGTTACATAATAAAATGCTTATAAGGTTGAGGTGTATCATGGAAAAGATAAAAATGGATATCGGGGAAGCTGCCGATCTATTCAAAATCATGGGCGACCGCTCAAGGCTGTCGATGGTCGCCATGATGAACAGACGCGAATGCTGTGTCTGTGATTTTACAGAGTGCTTCGAAATGAGCCAGCCGGCTGTAAGCCAGCATCTTAAAAAGTTACGGAGCATGGGGCTGATCAAGGAACGGCGGGAAGGCTACTGGACATATCTTTCCCTGAATGAAGAAAGCCCGTTCTATGACATGATTCCAGAACTCATTGCTGCCATACCCGGCATTGATGACCATATCTCATCGATGGTTGCATCCTGCAGCCGGGGAGACTGCTGCTGATGGAAAGTTCAACTGCAATCATTGCCGTCATCATTTTCCTCGTCACCCTGTTCCTCGTCATCCGCCAGCCAAAAGGGCTCGGCATCGGATGGTCGGCAATCGCCGGCGCGCTGGTCGCACTGCTCTTCGGTGTCGTCAGTTTCGGGGATGTCGCCACCGTGTGGGGCATCGTATGGAACGCCACACTGACATTCGTTGCGGTCATCCTCATTTCCCTTGTGCTCGATGAGATTGGATTCTTCGAATGGTCGGCCCTACATATGGCGCGTTTCGCCAAAGGTAACGGATTGAGGCTTTTCATCTATATCATCCTGCTCGGCGCCATCGTCGCCGCCCTCTTTGCCAACGATGGCGCGGCACTCATACTGACACCGATTGTCCTGGCGATGGTCAGGAACCTGAACTTCACGGAGAAGATGATCATGCCGTTCATCATGGCCAGCGGATTCATCGCGGATACCGCCTCTCTCCCATTTATCGTCAGTAACCTTGTCAACATTGTCTCTGCCGATTTCTTCGGCATCGGATTCATCGAGTATGCTTCGCGCATGATTGTGCCGAACCTGTTCTCGATACTGGCGAGTATTCTCGTCCTTTATCTGTTCTTCAGAAAGAGTCTGCCGACAGATTATGACCTGTCCGAACTGAAGGCGCCCCATGAAGCGATCAGGGACCATCGGATGTTCTCATGGTCCTGGATCGTCCTTGCCCTGCTGCTCGTCGGATATTTCCTCAGCGAGCCGCTCGACATACCGGTATCCATCATTGCCGGCATCATTGCCCTGTTCTTTGTACTGATGGGCAGGAAAAGTGAAGCGGTGCCCGTCACACAGGTCATCAAAGGGGCGCCATGGGATATCGTCTTCTTCTCCCTCGGCATGTATGTCGTCGTCTACGGGCTGCAGAATGCCGGCCTGACAAGCCTGCTCGGCCAGTTCATCGGTGCAGCCGCCGACCAGGGACTGTTCGTCGGAACGATGGTGATGGGCTTCACCGCAGCCATACTGTCCTCTGTGATGAACAACATGCCGACGGTCATGATTGATGCCCTCGCAATTGCCGAATCCGGGGCCCAGGGGCTTGTAAAAGAAGGGCTCGTCTACGCCAACGTCATCGGTTCGGACCTCGGTCCAAAGATTACACCGATCGGTTCACTGGCCACACTGCTGTGGCTCCATGTGCTCAAGAAGAAAGGCATCCATATTTCCTGGGGATACTACTTCAAGATAGGAATCATCCTGACTATCCCCGTGCTCTTCATCACCCTGTGCGGCCTTTACATCTGGCTGCTCATCATTTCATAAATAAAGGAGTTTTAACATGTCAAAACCCATCGTATATTTCCTATGTACCGGTAACTCTTGCAGAAGCCAGATTGCCGAAGGATTCGGACACAAGTATCTGGATGACCAGTACGAAGTCCATTCCGCCGGCATCGAAGCCCACGGTATGAATCCGAAGGCAGTACACATCATGGAAGAGGCCGGTGTCGATATCACCAGCCAGCAGTCCAGCATCATCGATTCGGATCTGCTCAACCGTTCCGACTATGTCATCACCCTGTGCGGCGATGCCAATGACAACTGTCCGATGACCCCGCCACATGTCACCCGCATGCACTGGGGATTCGAAGACCCGGCACGCGCCACCGGCACAGAAGAGGAAATCCACGCTGTTTTCGAGCGCGTCAGGGACGCCATCGAGGAACGGATCATCCAATTCAAAAATGAAGGCAAGTAAAAAGGAGGCCCAAAGGCCTCCTTTTTTGATGGCTGCTACGCCACCTGTTCTGTTCTTTTCCATTTTACATAGTTCATCGCAAGAATCAGGATGGCAACTCCAACCCCGATGATGTCCGTATATGTTTCCGGTACGATGAGCAACAGTGCCGTGATGATCAGGATGGCTCTGAAAACGACATTGATATGTGTTTTGAAAAAGCCTTCGAGTGCTGCCGACAATGCAAGCAGACCGATCAGTGTGGTGGCGACGACAATTGCAACATCCATGAATCCGGCAAGCGGATACTCCCTCGCATTCGTCATCAGTCCTTCAGTATCCACGAGCAGCAGTGCCGGCTCATAGATGAACAGGAATGGGATCAGGAAGCCTGCAATCGAGAGTTTCAGCGCCTGGAAGCCCGTCGTCATCGGATTCCCTCCGGATACACCGGCGCCTGCGAACGCGGCAAGTGCCACAGGCGGCGTCACATTGGCAAATATGCCGAAGTAGAATACGAACATGTGCGCAAGCAGGATTGGAATGCCGAATTCCGCAAGTGCCGGCGCCGCCATCGTCGCCGTGATGATATACGCAGGAATGGAAGGCAGCCCCATTCCGAGCACCATGGACGCAATCATTGTAAAGAACAAGGTCAGGAACAGCGATCCGCCACCCAGACTTGCGATGGCAGAAGTCATGACCGCCCCGAAGCTTGTAAGCGAAACGACGCCGATGATGATGCCGACCACCGCACAGGCGATCATGACGGATAGTGCTTGCTGGGCACCGACCGCCAGCGCTTCAAATACCTCTTTGACCGACATGCGCGTCGTCTTCCTCAGCGTTGCGATAACGACTGTCAGCAGAAGCGTGTAGATTGCAGCCCTAGGAATCGGGAAGTTCATATACAGCATGACGATCAGCCCGACGATCGGAATGAGCAGGTGCCCCCGCTCAAGCATGACTGCCTTGACCTTCGGCAGGTCTGCACGTGGAATGCCCTGCAGATTGCGCTTGCCCGCTCGATAGTGCACCTGCATGATGACGGCAAAGTAGTACAGCACGGCAGGAATCAGTGCAGCAAGTGCAATCGTACCGTAGTTGATGCCGGTCGTCTCCGCCATAATGAAGGCGCTGGCCCCCATGATCGGCGGCAGGATCTGCCCGCCGACCGAGGCACTGGCTTCGACGGCTCCGGCGAAGTTCTTGTTGTAGCCGACCTTCTTCATCAAGGGGATGGTGAAGGCACCCGTACTGACCACATTCGCAACAGCCGCTCCGTTGATGCTCCCCATGAAGCCGCTGGAGACGACGGCCACCTTGGCCGGTCCACCCTTGTTGGCGCCTGCAAGGGCCATCGCCAGATCATTGAAGAACTGGCCCATGCCCGATTTCTGAAGGAACGCACCAAACAGGATGAACAGGAAGATGAAGTTGACGGAAGCCCCGATTGCAGTCGAATAGAGCCCTTCCGTCTTCAAATACAGCTGGCCGAAGATGTCTCCAAGGTCAAACGGCCGTGTCATCATCATGTTAGGCATGAAATCAAGGTGGCTGATGAATGGATAGAGCAGGAAGACGAGTGCCAGTATCGGCAGGATGATGCCCGTTACACGCCTTGCCGCCTCAAGGATCAGCAGGACGGTCAGTATTGCCATGATAATATCGAGTGTATTCGGTATGCCTCCGCGTTCAACCACAATGGCCTGGTATTCGATGATGATGTATCCTGCCGTCGCCAGGCTCAGTGCAGCAAGAAGCCAGTCATAGACCGGCAGTTTCCTCCTGTCCTGCTTCTTGAATACAGGATAGAGCATGTAGACGAGTGCCAGGCCGACCGCGACGTGTACAGCCCTCTGCTGCAGTGCGGGCATGGGATTGAAGACCATGTAGACATGGAAGAGCGAATAGAGTATGGATACGATCGTGACAATCCAGACGACCGATTTCCTGTCGAACTTCCTCGTTGCAGAATCTTTGTCGTACTTTTCCAGAACTTCCTGTGTTTCCGGCGCAACTTGTGGTTCTTTTGTCATATTAACCTCCTGTTATCCGCTGTATCAGCGATGTATTTACGAATTTCATCTCAAGCGCAGTATTCGCTTCGTAAAACTCATATAATGGATATTCCTTCTGGTTCTGGATGATTGTGGTCTCCACATTTTCCGAAACATTGAGATAGAGCGTCTTATATGTATCGTTGACTGTAAACTTCACAAACCCATCTTCCGTCAACTCGGGTGCACTTTCCGATTCGTGGGGCACGCCTGCACCAAAAGTCTCAAAATATGTATCCGTCAGCAGAAAAGCGTCCGCCTCGACCTCATAGATCTCATACCATTCCGACTTTTCGATGGAGTGGATCCAGTGCAGTTCAAATGTCTCATCGGGCAGATATCTGGCATCGTACCCTTCCGCCTCAAGCTTTATCATACGTTCCGGAAAGAAGAATATAAAGAGGAGCACCATTAGAATGCTCCCCGTCAGTATTGCCTTGATCTTATTGTTCATCGTAGTAGCGCTGTGCTCCCGGATGGATGTCGATGACTGCACGATCCTGGGCGTTTTCCAGGCTGATGTCCTCGGCTGCCTGATGGGCATTGGACAGACTGTCCAGGTTTTCGAACAGGTACTTCGTCAATTCATAGACATCATCTTCACTGAGGTCCTCCCTGACTACGAGTGCATTCATGATGGCAGCTGTCGGTACCGCTTCTTCATTGCCATATGTGTCTGCCGGAATTTCCAGTGACTCGAAGTATTCCGCATCTTCTGAAAGTGTGTCCACCGCTTCCCCTTCAATCGGTACGATCTTCAGGTCTACGGAATTCTGAAGTTCCATGACCGAAGCATTCGGCAGTCCGCTCGTCAGGAAGGCAGCATCAATCTGTCCGCCCCGCATCGCTTCTGCCGCTTCGGCATAGCCCAGGTAATCGACTTCCATATCATCATATGTCATACCGTGTGCCTCAAGGATGGAGCGCGTTGCAATCTCGACGCCCGAGTTCTGGTCACCGACCGCCACACGCTTGCCGGCCAGATCCTCTATGCTGTCGATGCCTGCACCTTCAGTAGTGATGACCTGCACATAGTTCGGATAGAGCGCTGCAACCTGCTGCACATTTTCAATCGGTTCGCTGAATGTCTCCTCACCGTTGACGGCCTGGGTGAGTGCATCACTCATTACAAATGCCATCTCGACTTTTTCCTCTCCAAGGAGGTTCAGGTTCTCAGCGGAAGCTCCTGTCGTCTGTGTACGGGAATTTACATCAAATTCACTGCTGTACCCCTCTGCCAGCGTCGTTGCAATAATATTATAAGGACCGGATGACCCACCTGTCGCAATCGTTACGATGTTCGTCTCAAGGCTTGCAGATCCACCTTCGGATGATTCCCCTTCCGAAGATTCACCCTCTTCAGCTGTCTCCGTCTCACCTTCACCCTCTCCGCCACCGTCTCCACAGGCGGAAAGTATGAGTCCACAGCCCAGGACCACTGCCAGATATTTCTTGAATTCCATTTCTCGACCCCTCCTTCTTCATTTAATAAAAGTATATCAGAACGCCATGTTGATGAAAACGTTTTATTTACAATTGCCTTAATATTTGGCAATTGCTTCCGCCCTGTTTATTTTTAACTTTCCCGGATCTTTATCTTTGAATTTTCACTTTATTTGAATAACAATGGACTTAACGAGAAAGGGAGGATTCTGATGATATCATTATTTGAACCGTATGCATTAAAAGGATTGGAATTGCGCAACAAAGTTGTCATGGCACCGATGTGCCAGTACAGTGCCGTGGACGGCATTCCGGATGAATGGCATTTCACCCATTACACTTCCCGTGCAGTCGGAGGCACCGGGCTGATCATGATGGAGATGACGAACGTCGAAGCGAGGGGCCGTATCACGGACCATTGTCTCGGCATATGGTCCGATGGACATGTCCCCCACTACAAGCGCATCGTCGATGCCTGCCACCGTCATGGGGCCAAGGTCGGCATCCAGCTGGCCCATGCCGGAAGGAAGGCAAGGGACACGGAGACGCCAGTTTCAAGCTCCCCCATCGCTTTCAATGATGACTTCAAGACGCCCCATGAGCTGTCCACCGAGGAAGTCGATGAAATCATCGATGCATTCAGATGGGGTGCTGCAAGGGCGGTTGAAGCCGGCTTCGATACGATTGAACTGCATGCAGCGCACGGCTACCTGATCCATCAGTTCCAGTCTCCCCTGACAAACAGTCGGACGGATGAGTATGGAGAGGACCTGAGTCTCTTCGGGCGCAGGGTCATCGAAGCAGTGAAATCCGTCATGCCTGAAGAGATGCCGCTCATGCTGAGGATATCTGCTGTGGAATTTGCAGAAGGCGGATATGATCTGGACCATGGCCTCTGGCTGTCAGAACAGTATGGGACAGCAGGTGTGGATATGATCGATGTCTCTGCCGGTGGCGAAGGCAAACCGTCGGAGGACCGGTTCCCGGGGGCATATCCGGGCTATCTGGTCCCATACGCAAAAGCTGTACAGGATGCGACCGGTCTTCCGGTCATGGCAGTCGGCCTGCTGGAAGATGTGAACCTGGCGGAACACGTCATCGCTTCCGGCGAAGCGGACCTTGTCGCAATCGGCCGTGGACTGCTCCGCGATCCCTATTGGGTGCTGAATGCAGCACGTGAAAGAAAGCCGGAGGATGATTCCTTCATTCCCGAGCAGTATGGACGGGCTTACTAGAATCATGGAGGCGAAAAATGAAACACTCACTGGATAGATCACATTTCTATTATGCAATGTCGAAGGATAATGGAGCTGCGCTGGAGGTGGGGCTTGGGGACACGGTTGAGATAGGAACACATGACTGTTTCCAGGGACAGATCACCTCCGAGGATGCTGTACTCGATTCGGTCGACTGGGACCGGATCAATCCTGCCACGGGCCCCATATATATTGAAGGCATCAGAAGAGGCGACGTACTCAAAGTGACGATCGAGGACATTTCCCTCGAGGAACGGGGCGTCATGCTGACCGGACCTGGGCTCGGGGTCATGGGAGATAGGATGGAAGGAATGGAGGCGAAGCTGTTTGATGTCGATGCTGCAGACGGCCGTGTTTCATTCAACGGCCTCGAGCTGCCGCTGAATCCGATGATCGGCGTCATCGGTGTCGCCCCGGAGGGTGCGCCGGTCAACAATGGCACACCCGACCGGCATGGCGGCAATATGGACAGCAAAAAGATCACTACAGGCGCCGACCTTTACTTTCCCGTTTTCCATGATGGTGCACTTTTCGGACTCGGTGATGTCCACGCCAAAATGGGAGATGGTGAAATCAGTGTCAGTGGACTCGAAATCGGCGCAAATATCACGGTGACATTGGACAAGGCGCATAATATGGCCACCCGGCATCCGGTCGTCATCGATGCAGATGGCATCTACATGATGGTTTCACATGAGAGCCTGGACATGGCAGTAGAGGAATCCGTCAGGCAGATGATTGCACTGCTCCATCCCCACACCGACCTGAGCCTATCGGAGATCACCATGCTGATGAGCCTTGTCGGTGAAACACAGGTCAACCAGGTCGTGGATCCGCTCAAGACGGCGCGGTTTTTCGTACCAAAACCCGTGTTGGATCACTATAAAATTTCTTTCGAATAGGGTGAATTATGAAGATAGTGGTGGCACCAGACTCATACAAAGGCACACTTGATCAGTACGAAGCGGCGAGGGTAATGGTAGAAGGGCTGGAAGAACAGGGGCATTCCTGTATCATGAAACCCATGAGTGACGGCGGAGACGGGCTGCTCCATTGTTTCCGGAGTGAAGGATACGACAGGATCATCGTCAATGTGACGGGGCCTGAAGGTAACACTGTCGAAGCGGCATATTACATGAAGGACGGCACTGCCGTCATAGAAACGGCGGAAGCATGCGGCCTCCACCTCATCAAAGGATCCCATCCGCTCGACAGGACGACATTCGGCGTGGGAGAGCTGCTCATGCATGCCGTGGACCAGGGAGCGGATCATATCATATTGGGGCTCGGCGGTTCGGCGACAAACGATGGTGGATATGGAATGTTCATGGCCCTGGGGGGCGCTGCCATCGATGAAGCGCACCTCCCTTTAGGCGTCTTCAACAGGGATATTTCAAAGGTTTCGGAGCTGAATGCCCAATCACTGCGCAGATTTGACGGAAT
This sequence comes from Salinicoccus sp. Bachu38, assembly GCF_038561955.2. Taxonomy (NCBI): domain Bacteria; kingdom Bacillati; phylum Bacillota; class Bacilli; order Caryophanales; family Staphylococcaceae; genus Salinicoccus; species Salinicoccus bachuensis. The sequence continues at coordinate 2,145,671 of NZ_CP138333.2, forward strand.
CCGTCTGACCATCGCCTCCGATGTCACCCATCCGCTTCTCGGCTCCGAAGGGGCTGTCCGTACTTTCGGCCCCCAGAAAGGCATAGATGAATCGGATCTTGACCGCTTTGAAGGCATGCTTGTCCACCTTTCAGAAAAAGCGGCCGATGTGTTTCCGGCGAACCATGCAGACACTCCAGGTGCCGGGGCCGCCGGCGGACTCGGGTGGATGCTCCTCAATATCAGTGCAGAAATGCAGGCCGGCGGTGAGTTGGTCGCTGAAATGATCCGCCTTGAAGCGGAGATCAGGCAGGCGGATGCCGTCATCACTGGAGAAGGGAAAAGCGACCGGCAGACCCTTGGCGGCAAAGCGCCATCCGTTGTAGCGGACCTTTCAAAAAAGCACGACAAACCATGCCATCTGATATCCGGACAGATTACTGAGGACCTCTCCGACTACTTTGTCGGCACATATGCGCTCGTGGAGAGGGATGAGGATGTGAAAAAGGTAATGGCCGATACCCCTTTTTATTTGAAAGAGAAGATGCAGGAAATATTTCCAGCATGAAAACACTGCCCGGAGAAACCGGGCAGTGTTTTATTCGTCAAAGCTGAAATTGTCAGGGTTCTTGCCCATCCGCTGATTGGAATCGAGACTGTCGATCTTCTCCATGTCCGCCCCGCTGAGTTCGAAATCGAAAATATCGATATTCTCCTGGATGCGTGAAGGGGTCACGGATTTCGGAATTGTCGATACACCGTTCTGAAGATCCCATCTGAGGATGATCTGTGCCGGCGTTTTGCCATGCTTCTCCACAAGCTGTTGGATGACCGGTTCTTCGAACAGCCCCCCGCGTTTCAGCGGTGCCCATGCTTCCAGCTGGATATCATGCGCCTTGCAGAAGGCGTGCATTTCCTTCTGGGCCAGATGCGGGTGGTATTCCAGCTGGTTGAGCATCGGCTTGACACGGCACATTGCAAATATGCCCTCAAGGTGCTGCCGGTGAAAATTGCTCACCCCGATCGCCTTCACCCTGCCTTCGTCATAAAGCTTCTCCAGCGCCTTCCATGCTTCTGTATATCTGCCCTCTATCGGCCAGTGGATGAGATAGAGATCCAGGTAGTCGAGACCGAGATTATCCATGCTGACCTCAAATGCCCGCAGGGTTTCCTCATAGCCCAGATCGTCATTCCATACTTTCGTCGTTATGAACAGGGAGTCCCTCGGCACATCAGAAGCTCTGATCGCTTCGCCCACGCCCTTTTCATTGCCATAGAAGGAGGCAGTGTCGATATGCCGATAGCCTGCTTCGATTGCAGCCAGCACGGCATCCTTCACCTGGCTGCCATTCTCTGCCTTGTATACACCGAGCCCGATGAAGGGCATTTTCACCCCGTTGTTCAGAGTATACGTATCATTCACGGAAATTGTCACCATAGCTCAATCCTTTCGTCATCTGTCATTCGTTGCTGCCACCATCATATTACTTTTCCACTCTACATATCAAACAGATTACAAATACTACATTTGCATTCATAAGACCCTTCATATCTGTTAAAATATATGATAAGTCAATCTAATCATATCTGAAAATTACAAGAACGTGCACTTAAGGAGATTTTTAAATGAGTACAATAAATGTATTGGTGACCGGCATAGGCGGTCCCATAGCCCAGGGGCTTATCCAGGGTTTGAAGAAGAGGCAGGACGTTACGGTAATTGGTGTCGACCGGCGCACGGTGACAGCCGGCCACCAGTTCTGCGACCGCACATACCAGGTGCCGCGCTATACCAATGTGGACGCCTATCTTGACAAGTTGAAGGAGATTATTGAAAAAGAGTCAATCGAGATCATCTTCCCCTCCCTGCATGAAGAGGTCAACATATTCCATGAACACCGCGATGCGCTCAAACCGCTCATCGCCCTGCCGACAAGCAATGACTTTGACGTACTGATGCACAAGGAACATGTATACCAGAAGCTCGAATCGATGGGGCATGGCAAATACATACCGAAGTACAGTGGTTTCAACACGGAAGAGGAACTCAAGGAAATAAACTCCTTCCTGTTCAAGGAGGACTCGCATTTTGTAGTCAAGACGGTCGACAGCTATGCCTCTTTGGGCTTCGCCATCCTGACCGACAAGAAAAATTACCTGGCGGCTCTGAAAAACGGGAAAAAGCACACCGTCGACTTTGAAGACTACTGCAAGATCATCGACCCGTCCGAACGCAAGCTGGCGATGGAGCTCATCAATGGCCAGGAGTACAGTGTCGACGTCTATCTCCATAAGGGGAAAGTCGTCGTCGCTGTCCCGCGGGAACGCACAGGCGTCTCCAACAACATCGTCCTCGACGGCAAGGTCGTCAATCACGAGGATCTAATCCGTGCCTCCAAAGAGATTACCGAAAGCCTCGTGGAGGATGGCTTCATCAATATACAGTTCATGGAAAGCGACACCGGCTATAAGCTCACCGATATCAATCCGCGTTTCTGCGGCAGTCAGGTCATGAGCCTCGGTGCCAACGTCAATTTCCCTTCGCTGTTCATCGAATATCTCCATCTCGGAAATGAAATACCTGTAGAACCCATATGGAACACACGTATGCTCAGGTTCAGAGATCAGATATTCGTACATGAAGAATGAAATAGTGTGATGATATGAAAAAAGCAGTCATTCTACTGATGGTGCTCACCATCGTCTCCAAAGTCTCGGGATTCCTGAGGGATCTGACGCTGGCATACTTCTATGGCGCTTCGGAGATCAGTGACGTCTTCCTGCTCGCCATCAGCATCCCGACCATCGTCTTCGGAGTGATTGCCGCAGGCATCTCTACGGGATATATCCCGCTCTACTCACGCATCGAAAACAAACTTGGAGAACGGGCCGGCATAGAGTACACGAACAACCTGATCAATGTACTGATGGTCCTCACAACAGTCCTCGTTGCGCTTGCCCTGGTCTTCACCGAATACCTGGTGAAGATATTCGCAATCGGATTCGAAGGGGAGACGCTCGCACTCGCAGTGATGTTCACCCGCTTCAGCATTTTTGGTGTCTATTTTACAATCATCATCCGCATTCTGAGCGCTTACCTGAACTATAAAAAGATATTTGCCGTACCTTCGCTGATCGGCATTCCGATGAATCTGGTGCTGATCGCCGCCATCGTCATCAGCAGCAGGACGGAGTGGATCTATGTACTCGCCATGGCGAACGTCATCGCCCTGTTCATACAGTTCCTCATCATCGTCATCGTCGCATACAGGTATGCCTTCAGATTCCAGGCTGTGTTCCAGCCGAAAGACAGGCACATCAAGGAGATGGCCGCCCTCGCCTTCCCGGTCATACTGGGTTCCAGCGTTTCCCAGATCAACCGGCTGGTGGACCGTTCACTGGCTTCCTGGATATCAGTCGGGGGCATCTCCTCCCTCAACTATGCCAATACGATGAATACCGCTTTCCTCGGGATATTCGTCTCCTCGTTCGTGACGGTCTTCTATCCGGACATCTCCAGGAAAGCCGCAAAAGGCGATATGGATGGCCTGAAATATACGATGAATCAGACGATCATCGGCGTATTGCTGCTGATCATCCCCGTGACGGCGGGTGCCCTGGCATTCGCCGAACCGATCGTCCGCTTCCTGTTCGGCCGGGGCGCATTCGATGAGACGGCAGTCGCACTCACGACTTCCGCCTTCTTCTTCTATTCCATCGGCCTGATCGGAACCGGCGTCAACCTGATTCTGACCCGCGTATTCTATGCCCTGCAGGACACGAAGGCCCCGATGATCAATAGTGCAATCGGCATGGGCATCAATGTCGGCCTGAACTTTGCGCTCGCTCCCCTGCTCGGCATCGGGGGGCTTGCCCTGGCTACAAGCATCTCCGCCCTGATCACAGTCATCCTGCTCACGCAGGGGCTCCGCAGGAAGCTCGGCCGCCTGAACCTGACGAAGCTGGTGCCTTCGACCCTGAAGATAGTCATGGCAGCAGGCGTTTCAACACTCATCGCCCTCACGCTGTACAGTGCATCTGAAGCTTCGCTCGGACCGAACATCAGCCTGATCATCGCGCTGGCCGTAATGGTGCTGCTGTATTTCACTGCAGTGTATCTATTGAAGATTGAGGGTGCCGACATATTCATCAAAGGCATCATGAACCGGCTCAGAAGAAAAAGGAATTAGGATCCCCGGATCCCAATTCCTTTTTTCTATGTCAATATTCATTCTCCTAAAGGAGCAATGCACCATAGACCAGCCCGAAAATGATGACCAGTGCAGGATGGACATTGAACTTCGTCAGCATGAAGAAGCTAGCCACGATCAGTATGATGGTGTGCAGGCTGCCTGAATCCGTGAAGGAATTGCTGAAGAAGTCATATGCGATGAGGCCGAGCAGAATCGCAATGACCGGACGGATCAGCGTCGTCAGCGTCTCGAACTTCTTCGTTCCCTTCAGCCTGTACAGAAGCCCTGCAAGTAATACCATGAGCATCAGGGACGGCATCACCGTTGCAGTGACCGCCACCACCGAACCGAGGACGCCTCCGACTTCGAATCCGATGAAACCGGCCATCTTGGTCGCTATGGGGCCGGGCAGTGCGTTGCCCAGTGCCAGCACTTCCGCAAACTCCTGGGAGTCCATCCATTCATAATTCTGCACCACTTCCTGCTCCACCAGCGGAATCGAAGCCGGCCCCCCGCCGTAACCCAGTATGCCTGGGATGAAGAAGGCGAGAAATATCTGCAGATAGATCATATGCGTCCCTCCTTCCTGAAGAGGCTGAATACCACGATGATGAGGATGATGATGGCCGGGTGGATTTCAAGCACTGCCAGAAGGACGAAGGCAACGAGCGTGAACAGTATGATGAACTGCCACGTCGTCCGCGCCTTTGCCTTGGCCAGGAATTCATAGGTCAGTATGAACAGCATGACGCCGACCACCGGCATGACACCATGGCTCATCCCCTGGACCCATTCGAGGTCCTTGAATTCGGTGAACAGCTTCAGCAGGATGATCATCAGTATGATGGTCGGCAGGATTGTTGCGAACACCGCATTGATAAGCCCCAGCCATCCTTTCTGGAGATATCCGATATAGCCGCCGAGCTTTGTCGCTATCGGACCCGGCAGTACGTTCCCGATCGCGAGTGCGTCCTGGAAGGCTTCATCCGTCATCCACTTGTGCGTATCGACGACTTCCTTATGTACAAGGGGTATGGAGGACGGCCCCCCACCATACCCGAGCATGCCTACTTTGAAAAATACCCAAAAAATTTTAAAATGCATCATCTTCTCCTAGTATCTAGTATATGGATATTGAGCCATCCGTCCGGGATTCGGTGCCACCGATCAGGGCACCGTCCTCCCCCCGTATGATGACCTGCCCCCGTCCGAAGCTGTTCGGTTCGAGGTTCACACTGATCTTATGCCCACGCCGTGCGAGTGCCCGGGCGATATCCGGATCGAACCGGTCCTCGACCTCGACGTCCATGCCGGACTTGAACTGCCACCTCGGGGCATCGAGCGCACTCTGCGGGTTCATATGATAGTCGATCAGGTTCATCGCCACCTGCAGATGCCCCTGTGGCTGCATGAAGGCCCCCATCACGCCGAACGGACCAAGAGGACTGCCGTCTTTCGTAATGAATCCGGGGATGATCGTATGGAATGGCTTCTTGCCGCCCCCGACAAAATTGGCGTGGTTCTCGTCCATCGAAAAGTTGTGCCCCCTGTTGTGGAGGGCGAGCCCGGTTTCCGGAATGACGACGCCGGAGCCGAATCCCATGTAGTTGCTCTGGATGTAGGAGACCATGTTGCCTTCGCCATCCGCCGTCGCAAGATAGACTGTGCCACCCTCTGGCAGATCGCCATGCTTCCTCAGTTCCGCCTCTTCCGTGATTTCACCGCGGCGCGCTTTCAGATACGACTCATCGAGCAGGTCGGAAACACCCACTTTCATATGGGCGGGGTCCGCAACATATGTCGTCGTGTCCGCAAATGCCTGCTTGATGGCTTCGATCTGGTGATGGTATGTACACGCGTCCAAAGACCCGAACGCATCATCCTTCAGCATGCCGAGTGCCATCAGTGCAGTGACGCCCTGGCCATTCGGTGGAATCTCGTGGATTTCATGCCCCTTGTAGCTGATACTGATCGGTTCCACATAATCCACCTCGAAATCTTCAAGGTCCTCATGGGAGAGAAGTCCGCCCGTTTCATTGCTGTACTGGATGATCCTATCCGCTAGGACCCCTTCATACACGCTTTTCCCGTCAGTTTCCGCAATGTCCAGAAGCGTTTCTGCATGATGCGGCAATGTTTTTATCTCACCTGCCGAAACGGTGCCGAAGACGTCGAGCCATGGTTTGATCTCCTCGAAGTTTTCGGCTTCCCTGCTGTAGTTGTCGTAGGCAGCCTGCCAATATTTCGCTGTAACGGGTGTAATCGCAAAACCTTCCCCTGCGGCACGGATGGCCGGCGCAAGCACTTCCTTCAGCGTCAGGTTGCCAAAGTCCTTGATGAGCGTCGCCCATGCCTTCGGCACCCCCGGCACATTGACCGGCAGCCAGCCGAATTTCGGCATCCCGCTGAATCCCCGCTTGCGGATCTCCTCCATGCTCAGCCTGCGTGGTGAACGTCCACTGGCGTTCATCCCATGCAGCTTGCCGTTCATCCAGGCGATCATGAAGGCATCGCCGCCGATGCCGTTGCTCGTCGGTTCGACGACCGTCAGGGTCGCCGCCGTGGCGATGGCTGCGTCCATGGCATTTCCGCCCTGCTTCATCACCTCTATTCCTGCTTCCGTGGCCAGTGGATGGGTCGTTGCCACCATGCCGTTTTTGGCGTATGTACTGAAGCGCCTGTTCATATATGGATAACTGTAATGGTTCATGTCTGTTCCCCTTTTTTGAAATTTTCAATCAATTTTCGATATAAATAAGTCCTGCTCTGTTCACAGGACCTGGCTTTATTCATCTGCCGCAGCATTTTTTATATTTCTTCCCACTGCCGCATGGACATGGGTCGTTCCTGCCGACCTTGACCTCCTTGACGACGGTCTGCGTCTTCAGTTCCGACTCCTTATGCCCCCGGTATTTGAAGTGCCGCGTGTTTTCCACAATGCCGGCAATCATATCGAAGAAACCGCGTTGCGCTTCCACATTGCTGAATTCTACATTCAATGTCATCAGATACTGAACGATTTCATCACGTTTCGATCCCTGCATGATGAGCTGGAGCAGAGAGATGTAGATGCTGTGGTGCTTGCCTGCAGGCACATCCACATTGCTCTTCACCCATTCCTTCAGCTGTCTGTGGTGTTTCGATTCGTCAATATAGTTCGGGTCGCTGAACTTGATGAACTTTGCGAACTCCGGTTCATAGTATGGTCTATCCCCCTGCAGCTTCCGGACCATTTCATACTGGGCATAGTTCATGTCGTCGATGACGATCTGCCTCTTGTCCTGGTCGATGGAGATGTCGTACGGAGATGTCTCGAGGAATTCCACGATCTCTTCTGCCGTCATGTCCATACTGTAGTACTTCCTGAAGAGATGTATGAGCTGGTCGAAGCTGACGATGCCGTACAGGTGCAGTGCCGCGCGGACGAGATTGAGCTTGCGCTGGATTTCCAGGCGCGTTTCACGATTCTCTTCGTTGTCAGCTTCGCCGAAAAGCTGCGGCACCCCTTCTGCTATGAAGAAGCTGTCCTCATGCTCAGGGTCTTCAAACGCATACCCCATGATATACAGGCCGAAGATGTCTTCCAGATTGTAGTACTCCTCCGGGTGGTCGGCGGAACTCCGCCATGTCCCGAAAGAGCGGTCATCTATATATTTGTAGGCATATGTCGCCGTCTCGGCATTATACTGCCGCTCCATGATCGCATCGATCAGCTCATCCTTTTTATACTTGGAGAAATTTTTGACTGAGATTGTGCGGGCCAGACGTTTCAGATCGTTCATATTATAATCTTTCAAATAGGTTTTTGCATTTTCCATATTAGAAAAACTCCTCGCTCCTGATTCTCCACCCTATTTTACCATATCGCCCCCTCGATTGATAAATAATCAGAATATGGCCAGGGCGATGTAGATGACGCTGGAAACCGTCAATGCACTCAGCAGTGTGCTCATCATGACGATTTCAGCTGCATACTCCGGATCATCACTGTATTCCTGGGCGATGATCGAACTGTTTACGGCAGCCGGCATGGCTGCAGTAATCAGGATGGCCTGTGCCACCACACCTTCCACATTGAAGAGCAGCAGCAGACCGAGTGCCAGTGCCGGACCGATAATGAGCCGGCCCAATGCACCGACCAGGGCACTCCATCTGAGGCGTCTGAATTTTATGCCTGCAATCTGTGCCCCCAGGATGAAGAGGACAAGACCGATCATCGCACTTCTCATATAGTCCAGTGATGTTTCGACGGGAGACGGTACTGATATGCTGAAGTAGTTGAAGGCGAGACCCAGCACCAGACCGTAGAATATCGGCATCTTGAAGTAGCCGAGCAGAGCCTTCGTCCGGCCGACATTCTTCGCACTCAATGAGAATATGCCGTAGGAGAAGGCGAACATGTTCTGGAAGACCACGATCATCACCTGGATGCTCATTGCGTAGGGATCGCTCCTGAAAACGAGATCATTCACCGGCACACCATAGTTGCCGGCGTTATAGAACAGGTTGGAGTTTGTAAACAGCACGGTCCTGTCCCTGCTGAGCCCGAGAAGCCGCGCAATCAATTTTGCGATGACGAAGGAGGCGGCTGCATAGAGGATCAGGAAAAGCATCACATTGATGAGCAGTGCAAAGTCGATGGACGACTCGTACAGGCTCATGAAAATGAAGGCCGGCATCACATAATGGATGCTCAGCTTTGCCAGTGTCGACCGGTCGAGACTGAATTTGAGCTGGATGACATAGCCCGTTGCCACGATCAGTCCGATGGGCAGTATGATATTTATAAAGATAAAGATGAATTCATTCATTTTAATGGCGTCCTTCTATAGCATGATGATGTATACGAATATAATGCTTCCCAGCACGATGAAGAAGAGCGGCACCCGGAGTACCGCCAGTATGATTGCGAATATGCCTCCAAGCACGCCGTAGACCGGCTGCTCCACCGCCGTAAGGATTCCGGGAAAAATCAGTACCCCGAGAGCAGCATAGGGTATATAATTCAAATATGTAACAATCCATTCCGGCAGGGAGAACTTGCCCACGATAAATGCCGGCAGTATGCGTGTTATGATGGTGACAGCAAAAAGAGCGACGATGAGCAGTATCAATTGAATACCTCCAGTCGTTCAAGAATGACACCAAGGAGTGCGGCAAGCAGGATGGCAGCAACGATGGCGATGCCTGAAGGCACAAACGGGATGGTGCCGAGGACATAGTGCATCACCATCCCAAGGGCGGCAACGATGCCGTACTTGTAATGGACTCTGACGGCCGGTATGAGCAGCGCGATGAACAATGCATAGAGGGCGATGCCGCTCGCCAGGATCACCCCTTCACTCATCCATTCTCCGGCCAGATAGCCGACTGCGGAAAAAGCCACCCAGAAGGCGTAGGCGATGAAGAACGTGGCGAAGTAGTTTGTGAATGTATGCTGGTCTTCATCATTGTTCGCAGTGACCGCGAACGATTCATCCGTCACGTAGGATGACAGGAGCAGCCGCTTCAGGAACGACTCGTGCTTCAGGTCGTAGTTGACCTTGAACGCCATTACAAAGTGCCTTGAGTTGAGTATGAATACCGCAATGACGATGGCCAACGCCCCGCTTGAGGTGAGCATCTGGAGTGCCAGAAACTGGCTGGCGCCCCCGTACACCATGAAGCTCATCAGCACCGTTTCGAAAAATGAGAGCAGCGGTTTTGCAGTGATTCCGAATGCGACCGCAACGGGAAGGTATCCCATGCCGATCGTCATTCCATCCATGATGGATCTCTTGAAAGCTGTTTGCGTCACAATATCACCACATTTATAATAATAAAACAATATGAATATTTTAACATACGTGAAAACGAATATCAGACCAATAAAAAGATAATGGAGTGAAAGAAGATGAAAGCATTGGCGCTCGACATGGACGGCACCATACTGGATCACAGCGGACAGTTTTCCCTCAACCTGGTGGAGACACTGGCCGAAATAAAAAAAATGGGCATGCATATCTTTTTTGCAACGGGCAGGACCAGCCATGAAATCATCAGCATCACGCCCGAACAATGTCCACTTGATGGCTATGTAGCTGCGAGCGGCATGGGCATCTATGTTGGAGATGAACTCGTCGATGCCGCTTCCTTCGAACCGGGCTTCGTCCAGCAGATGATCGAAGACGCGCGGGAGCGGGAGATATACTATGAAGTACACACGCTTGAAAACTCGAGCCGGACGCTTCTTCAGGACCAGAAATATTCATTTGCCGACATCAGCCGGGACCAGCCCGAAACGATGAAGGATTTCGAATACCGGTTTGCCCAGGATACGATGAACAGCGAAACCCAGTGGGTCGAGGAACTGCCGCTCGACCATGTCGTCAAACTGTTCTTCTTCAGTACGGATATGGAAAAGATAAAAAAATGGTATGACTACCTGAAAGCCCGTCAGGATGATTCCGACTACGCGCTGTATACGACAAGTGTACACAATGCCGAAATCATGCTGAAGGGCCGGGACAAGGCGACCGGAACCGGTACATTGCTCGAACACTTCGGCATCAGCTTCGAGGATGTCCACGTGATCGGTGACTCGATGAACGACCTGCCCCTGTTCGAGAAGGCCGGGCGCAGGACCGCCATGAAAAATGCGACGGAAGCCGTCAAGGCGGCGGCTGATGATATCACCGAATTCACATGTGATGAAGACGGCCTCAAACACTATCTGGAAGAGACGTACTTGAAGTGAACCCTGCCTCACTTCACCCCCAGATACCAGACATGCCCTTCCATCAGCTCTTCCGAGACGATTTCATGCCCGCCATCCGTCAGTTTCACATCCACCGATGCCCCTTTCAGTTCCAGGTGCCGCTTCAGCTGGTATGCTTCTCCCGCTGTAGCGACCATATCCCGGGCTCCGGCTGTCATCAGCACTTTTTTTCCGAGTAGATCCACACTGCCCATCTGTTCGCTTTTGTATGCCCCATGCATCAGCATCGCCCCGGCAACCGGGATGGCATGATTGAGCAGCATATGGGCCGCCATATTCGCACCGTTCGAGTAGCCGATATAGACCGCCTTCGAGAGGTCCAGGCCATACTCCCCGGCGAGCTCACGCAATGTCGCGGCCACCTTTTCCCCTTCGCTCCTGAGGCTTTCCTCATCATGTCCCTTTCCATCCCGCTTGAAGAAGCGCACCTGTCCACTGTCCTCGATATCCCCGCGCAATGCCAGGATGTTCGCAGAACCGTCCACCATCGCGGCAACTTCCAGGAGATCCGTCTCCCTGCCGCCACTGCCATGGAAGAGTATCAGCGTATTTTCCCTTTTGTTCTTCGCTTTTATAAATAGATGCTTCACTGTGATGCCCTCCTTTATTAGAGTTTACCCTATTACTATTATATAATAATACCAATAGACTCAGAAGGAGCGATATCCATGACAGTACTCGGCATCCATCACGTCTCTTCCATCACAAGGGAGATCCTCGACAATCATGACTTCTATACGAACATCCTCGGTCTGCGTCTCGTCAAAAAGACTGTGAACCAGGATGATACGAGCATGTATCATCTGTTCTATGGAGACCATGAGGGGACACCCGGTTCCGACATCACATTCTTTGAAATAGTGAACGCACCCAAATTCCAGGCGGGCACCAACAGCATTTCCAGAACCTATTTCCGCGTGCCCTCAAGGGAGGCACTCGAGTTCTTCAGGGACCGTTTCGAGGCACATGGCGTCTATCATGAAGGCATCATTGAGCAGTTCGGCAGGACCCTCATGAAATTCGAAGACCATGAAAAGCAGCGCCTTGCACTGATGATCGATCAGAGCAGTGAACACACCACACCCAATGTGCATCAGGACATCCCCCGGGCGCATGCCATCACATCCATAGGGGCCGTCGAGGTGACCGTCCAGTACGTGAAGCCGATGGTCCAGTTCCTGGAGCTCCTCGGCGGTACCGTGCAGGGTGACTTCAATGACGATGCGACAGAAGCGGAACTCAAGGTCGGTGAAGACAGCGTCTATGTCATCGAACAGCGCAACAGCCAGCTCGAGAAGGAGGGGTATGGAAGCGTCCACCACTTTTCACTGCGTGTCGAAGATGAGGCCGAGCTGCTTGAAATCGAGGAGCGTATCGATGAGGAGAACTGGAAGAATTCCGGCATCGTCGACCGCTATTATTTCAAGGCGCTCTACATCACGACTGTGGGCGGCATTACGGTGGAGGTCTCCACAGACGGTCCCGGCTTCGATATTGATGAACCGGTCGAATCACTGGGAAAAAACCTCTCCCTGCCTCCCGATCTGGAGGAAAACCGCGACCTGATCGAAGCCTATCTGACACCTCTGAGCTGAATAGTTTCCAGGACATCCATCCAAAAGGAAGGTGAATGCCATGAAATACGGCGAAAAAGAGATTACAGCATTTTTCCACGAACTCGACCGGAGCAGGTTCATGGACCGGCATAAGGAGGAAGCTGGAATGGATGTGCCCTTCCCCATCGGGCATGGGCAGACGATATCCCAGCCCTCCCTTGTCCTTGAGATGACCCTCCGCCTCGACCTTGAATCCGACAGCAAGGTGCTGGAGGTCGGCACCGGTTCCGGCTTCCAGACGGCACTTTTGGCAAAATTTGCTGCAAGCGTGTATACGGTCGAAAGAATCAGGGCACTTCATGACAGCTCCAAGGAAAAACTGGCTGCAGAGGGATTCTCCAACATCCATTTCCACTATGGGGATGGCAACCTCGGCTGGGAGGCACACGCGCCATATGACAGGATCATGGTGACTGCCGCCGCCAAGGAAATTCCCCCTGTCCTCGTCAGCCAGCTGGCGCCCGGCGGAAAGATGGTCATCCCCGTCGGTGACACGTTCGACCAGGAACTCAGGCTCGTCGAAAAGGACAAAGATGGCGGAATCAATACTTCCTTCATCGAACATGTAAGGTTCGTCAGGCTCAAAAAAGATAAAGAATAGTCCGTCCCACTTCCCTTGATGTATTTGTTGCTATACTATATAGTGTATAACAATACATACTAGGAGGATATGAAATGACGACAGACGTACTCTACAAACAGTCCTACAAGAACCGCCTCGGTGAAATCAACAAGCTTGCCCCGGAAGCCGCAAAAGCATTCGGACAGTTCGACCAGAAAGCGATGGCGGAAGGCGTACTCCCTGCCAAACTGAAGGAGCTCATCGCTGTGGCAGTGGCCCATGTGACCGGCTGCCCATACTGCATCGATATCCATGTCAAGAACCTGAAGAAGCTCGACGGCTCCAAAGAGGAGATGGCGGAATCCATCATGGTCGCCACTGCCCTCAAGGCAGGCTCAGCATATGCCCACAGCATCAATGCACTGAATGCCTATGATGGAAACGAAGACGACAGCCTCTATGCCAAAGGGGACCTGAAGAACCTCGCACAGCTCAATAAGGTCACACCTGAAATCAACAAGGCATTCCAGCAGTTCGATGCTGCTGCCATGCAGGAAGGCGCGCTCACAGCAAAAGAGAAAGAAATCATCGCTGTCGCCATCGCCCATGTGACCGGCTGCCCATATTGCATCGAAATCCATACGGGAAATGCTAAAAAGATGAATGTCACGAAAGAGGAGATTGCCGAATCCATCTTCGTCGCAACAACATTGAAAGCCGGTTCGGCATATGCCCACGGCATCAATGCACTGAACGCCTATGATGAATAGATGAAAAGAGCCTCATCCATACAATATGGATGAGGTATTTTTATATCATCTATCTATGGCTGCCCGCTTCCTCTTTCCCTACCGTTTCAAGCTCACGGCCAAGGAACTTCGCAAGTTCAAGCATGCCGTATTGGCCGGCTTCGGCTTCTGCATCACTGTTGTAGTTTGTATTCGTGTTGATATCGTAAGTGTAGAGGTTTCCGTCTTCATCCTGGATGAATTCTATGCCTGCAACATTGATGCCGTTGTTTGCGAGCACCTTCTTATAATTTTCAAGGATCGGATGGTGGAAATCCTTGATGATCCTGAATTTCGGGGTGCCTTCTTCCTCCTGCTCCCCTGCCGGACAGAACAGATCCTCTATGGAACACGCATCCGCCGGGCACAGTTCGAATCCTTCGGACGTGTCGACACGGACGGCATAGACGAATTCACCACCGACGAATTCACAGCGCGTAATGGAGGCGTCCGGTGATTTGATGTAGTCCTGGAGCAGTGTCACACCATCCACCGGCTCCTCGAATGCCTCGCTTCCGACATATGCTTCAAGGGCTTCGATGGAATCGAACAGCTGGACACCGAGACCTTTGCCTGCACGGTTATGCTTCGTGATGAAGGATTTCCCCTCAAACCGTTTCGCCGCTTCCAGGATCTGGTCCTTGCCGACAGCAGCCACGGTATTCGGCGTCTTTACGCCATATTTTTCAAGCTCCAGGTATTGGGACACCTTGCTCACTTCCAATTGCAGGGCCCGGCTGCCGTTGATTACCGTACGCCCGTGGTACTCAAGCCACGCAAGGACAGCATTCGTGAGCTCCGGAGAATAACGGTTGCCCCGTGTGTGTGAAGATGCGCTGATCCTGTTGTAGAAGACCCCTTCCGGCGGCTCTGCAGTCAGATCCACCTTGCCCTCTGACAGGAGCCAGTCCTCGTAGGGCAGCCCCAGTTCATCCAATCGCTTGAAAAGGTGATCGGTCCATTCAGGGTTTTCGTGCAGTACATATATTTTAGCCATGCTACATCACTCCTTCAGTATTCATAAAACACAACTTATCTGCGTATGCTGCACCTATAAAGACAGAAGCCCTTTTCGGATAGGAAAAGAGCTTCTGACAATCTATATCTCTTCTCATCTTCCAGGCACAGACCTGATGGAATTGGCACAGTATTCATAAGGAACCCGCTGCCGAAGCTTCGTCGGGCCATCTCCCTCTGCTTCTCTGGATAAGAATCAATTCATATTAAGTTGATAGGTTAAAGAATATTCTATGCCATAATCCATGGATAGTCAATAGGAACAGCCTAAATTCAAAAAGGATGCGGTTAACACGGAAGAGAACACTGCAGCAATCCGCATGGTGCTTGCCCCCTCTCCGGGTGGATAGAGCCCATGAGAAGATATATAACTTCGCAAACAGCAAATATCCTCCAGGACCATGGTCCCGGAGGATATTTTTTATTACTTCACCGCTTCCGGCAGTTCAATTTCACCAACATCATTGAATGACGTGAATTCGACATCGCCTGACAATGCATAATCCCCTTCGGCATCTTCACCTTCGGCATCATAATCGATGGACTGGATGAGCGCGTCTTCCTTACCCACCACAATCTCTACATCATTCTGTATGGCAGAAGTATCGATGGCACCGAATTCCACGGCGAAGAGCGTTTCGAATGTCTTGAACACTTCTTCACTCTCTCCATCAATCGTATAGATGACCTGATCGTCCTCCTCTGTAGATTCCAGTTCGTCCTTGATATCCGCAAACGAGAGGACTGCATTTTCGTACGTCACATGATAGAGCTGCTCGGCACCGACGGAATCAGAAATATCGATCCAATCCGTGCCATTGTTGTAGTACGTCTTTCCATCCTTGGAAATCGTGCGGTCCTCGCCTTCAGATTTCAGATGGAGTGATGGCGGGTCGCCGTCCTTGAACCGTACATCGGCTTCAAGCATTTCCGGCGCTCCGCCATCGACAACCGCCTCAAGATCAAGGACAGCCTGATAGCTCTCAATTTCCCCGGCCTTCTCCACGACTGCAGAAAGTGCTTCATCGTCCGTCTCTATATCAGACAATGAACGCTCCGTCTCGCGCGATTCCTGTGTCGCCTCTTCTGATGTTTCATCTATATTATCCTGCGTTTCCTCCTCCTGGCAGCCGGCCAGAATGGCTGTTGCAGTGAGGGTCGCGAACAGATATTTTGAAACCTTCATATTCCCTTGCTCCTTAGAACGCTGATTTTTCATAAATCATATCATGGATCATTTCAATTCACTAACAATATGCTAGTGGCTGACACGCCGCCTCGGCTTCTTTCCCGATTGCCTGCGCATCTCCTGGATGCGGCTGAAGGTGTAGATGGCAAGGCCACTCCATATCAGGATATAGGCCACTGTATGGATGTCCGTGAATGCTTCGTCATACATGAAGACACCGATCAGCAGCATGATCGTCGGCGCGAAGTACTGAAGGATGCCAATCAGGGACAGGCGGATGCGCTGGGCCCCGAGCGAGAACAGGAGCAGCGGAATGGCTGTAATCACCCCTGTGCCGATCATGACCAGACTGTCTGCATTGATGCCGAAGTTCCCCCCGCCACTGCCTTCAAGGAACAGTATGTATATGAGGGCGAATGGCGCAAGGACAAACGTTTCAACAGCCAGTGCGAATACCGCGTCCATATTGATGACCTTCTTGATCAGACCATAGATACTGAACGACAGCGCCAGGGTAAGAGAAATCCATGGCGCGGAGCCGAGACCCACCGCCAGGTATGTAACACCGAGGAAGACGATGATGATTGCCATCCATTGTGACTTTGAGAACCGTTCTCCAAGGATGACGAAACCGATTAATATGCTGATCAATGGATTGATGTAGTAGCCGAGGCTTGCATCCAGAATATGTCCGTTATTCACCGCGATGATGTACAACAGCCAGTTGGTGGTGATGACAGTCGAAGCGGCGAACAGTGCAACGATTTTCTTCCTGTCGCGGAAGATGAATTTCAGGTCCTTGTAGAACAGGTGCATCCTGTTGGTGACAAGGATGAATACAATCATGAATACGAAGGCCCACAGGACCCTGTGTGCGATTAGTTCATAGGAGGAGATATGTTCAACCTGCTTCCAGTAGATGGGCAGGAACCCCCATATCAGATACGCCCCGAGGGCAAAAATTATACCTTTGCTGTTTTCACTCACGTCTTCACCTCATTTTAAGCATTACAGCAATTTTACTCCTCTCAAATATTATTTCAAGACAAAAAATAAGATTGAAACAGATGTTTCAATCTTGGGCGGGGATTCATGGCTGGTGCATCCGCCGGTATTCCCGGTCGAGTGTATCACGGCTCTTGAAATAGTATGCGGTGATGCTGCCGACCATGAAATACATCACCACGGCATATGCCGCAACCATCAGAAGTGCGCCTGCCACCATGAGTATGGGAAATGCGATTTCATTTACAAAAAGGCCTGCCGGTATCGCTGCCACGATGAATATGAGATAGATGGCGAGGGGAATCATCCAGAGCAGGAAATTGCTGAAGAGCAGTTTCCATATGCGCTCCCCTCCACGGAACATGACCTCCCAAGCCACCTTGAACTTGTCTGTTGTGGGACTGAGCGGCTGGTCGATATAGGCCATGTAGACAAGGAACATATAGATGGCAATCATCAGATAGGGGATGTATGAAATCATCACCACCAGAAAATTGAGCAGGACGAGTCCAATAATCAGACCGATCTGGCCGCCCGACAGGCCGCTCCCCTGCTCAAATGTCTCCGCCAGCGTAATCAGCGGCATATTGACCGCCATCAGGATGAACTGCATGATGAGGCCGAGCACAAAGGAAATTGCGAAATAGGCGGCCAGTACGAGCAGCCCCAGCTTGATCACTTTGCTGTACCTGCCTTTTGTGAACACTTTGAATGCTTCCCTGAAACCGAAGTCACGCCCCAGGCAAGTGCAGGCATAATACCGCATTACACCTACTCCGAACGGATAGAACAGGAAGATTCCGGCAAGAAGGAACAGGAACCCTACTGCGAACACCCATAGCACCGCTACTCCACTGTCGATGAATGAAGCCGGCAATGCCATCACCAGAATGAACAGGACGGCGGCCGCATACATCAGTATGAACGCCAGTACCGTCAACCAGAACGTTTTCATATGGCTGCCGGCGCCATTCCTTTTATATGCTGCCTGATAGTCGAACATGAAACGCCCTCCTTTTTCTTCCAGTATACCACTTGGCTGCCTGTCTTTTAATCCATAACATGTGGTTTGTCACACATTGCGTGACAAACCCGCTTTTTGTTTATATTGTAAGCGCTCACTTTTCGGCTTATATTTAGAGTACATACCAAATATTTATAAGGGGTGACACTTATGTCCGAAGAAAAGAAAGGATTCTCCCGCAAAGTCCAGGCATTCGGCTCGTTCCTGAGCAGCATGATCATGCCGAATATCGCCGCCTTCATCGCCTGGGGACTGATCACAGCACTATTCATTGAAGCCGGATGGCTGCCGAACGAAGAACTTGCCGGCATGGTCGGTCCGATGATCACATACCTCCTGCCACTGCTCATCGCCTATACCGGCGGTAAGCTCGTCCACGACGTCCGGGGTGGGGTCGTCGGCTCCACTGCGACAATGGGGATCATTACAGCATTCCCCGACTCCCCGATGCTCCTCGGTGCCATGATCATGGGACCACTCGGCGGCTACCTGATCAAACAGGTCGACCGTGTGCTTGTACCGCGCATCCGCCAGGGACTTGAGATGCTCGTCAACAACTTCTCTGCCGGCATCCTCGCCTTCCTGCTTGCACTGTTCGGCTTCTATGGTCTCGGCCCTGTCGTTTCCTGGCTGACGAATATGCTCGGAAGGCTCGTCGACATCGTCGTCGAGGCTGGCCTGCTGCCACTGGCGAGCATATTCATCGAGCCCGCCAAAGTCGTATTCCTGAACAATGCCATCAACCATGGTGTGCTGACACCACTGGCCACCGAAGAAGTACAGGAAGCGGGACGCTCCATACTGTTCACGCTCGAATCCAACCCGGGTCCCGGCCTCGGCATCCTCGTCGCCTACATGGTATTCGGCAAGGGGACTGCACGTGCCACTGCACCGGGTGCTGCCATCATCCAGTTCGTCGGTGGTATCCATGAGATCTACTTCCCGTACATCCTCATGAAACCACTGCTCGTCGTCGCCGCAATACTCGGTGGCGCCACAGGCATCTTCACTTTCAGCCTGTTCGGCTTCGGCCTGTCCGGCCCTCCGGCACCAGGCAGCATCATCGCGTACTTCGCCATGACGCCAAGGGGCGAACATCTGATCATGTTCCTCGGCGTATTCGCAGCCGCACTCGTCTCCTTCATCGTGGCTTCACTCATACTGAAATTCACACGCCAGCCTGACGACGACATCGTCGGCGCGACGGAGAAGATGGAAGCGACCAAAGGCAGGAAATCTTCTGTTGCAGGTTCCCTGACACAGGCTGAAGCTGCTGAAACGGAAACTGCAGAAGCTGCGACCTTCGACTACGGCAAAGTGGACAAGATCGTCTTCGCCTGCGATGCCGGCATGGGTTCAAGTGCCATGGGTGCGGGCATGCTGAAGAACAAGTTCAAAAAAGAAGGACTCGACATCGAAGTCACGAACTCCGCCATCAACCAGCTGAAGGGTGACGAGGACATCATCATCACACAGAAGACCTTGACTGAAAGGGCGGAAAGCAAAGTGCCGACTGCCAAGCATATCTCGGTCGACAACTTCCTCAACAGTCCGAAATATGACGAACTGACGGAAGAGCTGAAGCGGGAACAGAAGGGCGTGGCAACAGACGGCCAGGAAGCAGCGGACGCGCCGTTCGACTACAGCACGGTCGACAAGATCGTCTTCGCCTGCGATGCCGGCATGGGTTCAAGTGCCATGGGCGCGGGTATGTTGAAGAACAAGTTCAAAAAAGAAGGGCTTGACATCGATGTCACGAATTCCGCCATCAATCAGCTGAAGGGCGACGAAGACATCATCATCACACAGAAGACGCTGACTGAAAGGGCGGAAAGCAAAGTGCCGACTGCCAAGCATATCTCGGTCGACAACTTCCTCAACAGTCCGAAATATGACGAACTGACGGAAGAGCTCAAGAAACACCAGAAATAGCTATGAATACAAGGAGGTGCCATTATGATCAGTTCTCGGGAGAAAAAAATCATCAACGAGCTCATCTATCATAATGGCACCTTTCTGCTCATCAAGGAATTGGCAGACACGCTGGGCGTTTCCTCAAGGACCATCCACCGGGAACTGAAGAACGTCACCGATACTCTTGGCCAGCTCGGCATAGAGCTGATAAGGGAATACAGGAAAGGCGTAAAGCTCGAACTCGGGCCGGGTGAGATCGACGCACTCACCGCCTTCATCAACACGCATGCAGCCAAGGATTTGAGCAACGAGGAGAAGAAGGTCGCACTCATCTATAATCTGATGCTGAATCCGGAAGGCCTCAAGAAAAGTGCGCTCGCCGTCGAACTCGGGGTCAGCGAGCACAAGGTCGATGAGCTGATTGGGCAGATGACCGCGCCCCTCCAGGCTTCAGACCTTGAAATCAGGAAAACGCGTGCCATCGGCATCCAGCTCGTCGGAGATGGACTGAACAAGCAGAATTTCCTGGCTGACATGATGGTCAATGAACTCAACTCGAACAGCATCTACTCGGTCATAGAGAACAACTTCGTCTTCAGCTCCCTGGTCAACAGCAATATCATGGGGCTGCTTGAAGCCGACAACATCTTCAAAGTGGAACGGCTGCTCATGGATGAACTCGAGGTGCTTCCGTATCAGCTGACTGAAAATGCATATCTGAACCTGACGCTGCATATCGTGCTGGCCATCGACCGCACCGAGCATTCGCAGAACGTATCCGTCAGGGAGTCGCTCAAGGATGAACTGCGGGATACACAGGAATTTGAAGTATCCCTTGCACTCACCAAGAAACTGGAAGCCGAATTTTCGATCACCTTCCCCGAGGAGGAGGTCTACTTCATCTGCATGCATCTTCGGGGCAGCAGAAGAAAGTCACGGGAAGCCGATGATGCGGACTCCATCGAACTGCTGACCAGTGCATTCATCGATGCGGTGAGCCACAGGATGAACTATCCCTTCTATGCCTATCCCGAACTCAAGGAGGGGCTGATACTCCACATCGAGCCGACGCTGCACCGGATGGAATCCGGCATCATCACAGCCAATCCCCTGCTCGATTCGATAAAGGAAAGCTATCCGGCCCTGTTCGAAATCGTCGGTGAGTGCTTCCGGCAGGACTTCAAAGTGGATAAGCTCAACGAATCGGAAATCGGCTTCCTCACCATACACTTTGGGGGCATACTGCATGCCAACCCGAGGATAGAAGTGACGACGGTGTGCTCCAGCGGCATCGGTACAAGCCGGATCCTTGCGAACCAGCTGAAGAGCAGATTCAACAACATGTTCATCCGGCAGGAACTCTCGATATCCGAGATTGCAGATACGGAGATCCATGACGGGGAACTGGTGCTGAGCACAGTGCCGCTCGACCTTGAAAACTATATACTCGTCAGCCCCCTGCTTGATGCAAATGACGAAAAGAAGATTACGGCGGCGATTGCCGACATGGACGCCGCCCCGCTTCCAAAAGCATCAGGGGCCAGCACCACAAGGACGGAGGTCAATCCCGATCGTGTGATACAGGTGTCGGAACTCTATCTCAACCGTTCTGCCCTCACCAGGGAGCAGCACACCGATGCCCTCTCCTCCGTCCGTGACGCCCTGTCGTCGGAAACTGGCATGGCGGGAGAAGACATCGAGCGGATCGTCTCGCAATTGAAGGACCGGTTCGAAGCGACAGGCTTCATCATCGGGGAGGAGGGGTTTTCCTATCCCCACATCAGGTCCCCGCTCATCAAGCACCACAGAATGGTTTTCATCCATAACCATGGAGGTATAGGGGATAGGAACTACCTTGGGGAAAATGTGACGGTCAACCACCAGATCATGCTCCTTGTCCCGGAAGATACGCTGGCAGCCGAAGCGATCAGCGAACTGAGTATCCTGTTCGGTGAGCATCACATGAACATCCATGAACTGTTCGAAAATCCGCAAAAAATAGAAGAAGCAATCAAGAACCACCTACGGACAATCTATAAATAGAAAGGAAATGATCATTATGTTGAAGAAGGAAAATATCCTGATGGACCAGACAGTGAACTCGAAGGAGGAGGCAATTGAAATGGCAGGCAGACTGCTCGTACAGCAGGGTGCTGTGGAGGAAGCCTATATCGACTCCATGCTGGAGCGGGAAAAGGTCGTCTCCACCTTCATGGGAAATGGGCTGGCAATCCCCCATGGTACAGATGAAGGGAAGACATCCGTCATCGAGAGCGGCCTTTCCCTTGTGCAGGTGCCGGCCGGTGTCGACTTTGACGGAAATGAAGCCAAAGTCGTCCTTGGAATTGCCGGTAAGGACAACGAGCATCTTGATATGCTCCAAAAAATAGCAGTGCTCTTCTCGGAAGAGGAAAATGCTGAACAGGTCATCAATGCATCTTCTGCCGATGAAATCATCGCGCTCTTTGAAAATGAGGAGATATGATATGAAGGCCGTACATTTTGGTGCCGGAAACATCGGTCGTGGGTTCATCGGCAAAGTACTGCATGATAACGGATATGAAATCACATTTGCAGACGTCAATGACGAAATCATAGACGCTCTGAACCGGGAGCATAAATATACTGTGCATATCGCCGAGGAGAATGGCGCCGCCTATAAGATCAGTGGAGTGAAAGGTGTCCATACCGCACAGGATACGGAGCAGCTGGCGGAAGCCATAGCGGAAACGGATATCATCACGACAGCAGTCGGAGTCAACATTCTGCCGATCATCGCAAAAACCATTGCCCCACACCTGGAACAGCGCGGGGGAGGCAAGCCTCTGAACATCATCGCCTGTGAAAATGCCGTCCTTGCTACAGATACGCTGAAAGCGGCAATCGCTTCCGAGATCGGCACGCATGCGTTCAGCAATATCGGCTTTCCGAATTCTGCAGTGGACCGCATTGTGCCGATCCAGAAGAATGAAAATATCCTTGATGTGAAAGTCGAGTCTTTCTACGAATGGGTCATCGAAGCGGACAGCTGGGCAGGTGATGACAAACTCGATGGCGTGAACTATGTACCCGATCTCATGCCCTATATCGAAAGGAAGCTGTTCACCGTAAATACTGGCCACGCCGCCATCGCATACTACGGAAAGACACTCGGCTACAGGAGTGTCTCGGAAGCCATGAAGGACGATGAAGTCGTCGTCTTCCTGAGAAATGTGCTCAAGGAGACGACCCTCTACCTCACGCATAACTACGACTTCACGGAAGTGGAACAGTCCGAATATATCGATAAGATCATCGGCAGATTCGAAAACCCATACCTCTCCGATGACCTCGACCGTGTCGGACGGGGAGTGCTCAGAAAACTCGGCCCGAACGACCGGATCATCAAACCGCTCGTGTACCTGCATGAAAACGGCCATGACCACGATGCATTGTCGGAACTGGTCGTGCATGCCCTGAAATTCGACAACCAGGACGACCCCGAACAGATGGAGATGAACCAGATCGTCTCGGAGAAGGGTGTCTCCCATTTCCTCTCCACACACAGTGGCCTGGAAAAAGGGTTGCTGGAAGAGATTAAAGCGAAAATCTGACTTGAATGCCCCGGCTCACGCTTGAGCCGGGGCATTTTCACGTCCAATACATGCAGTTCATGCGAAAAAATACACTGAATTTTTCAGTATCTATGTTAATCGTAAAAGAAACCCGGGTAAACTTCCTATAGAGCCTAAAATATTCAGGAGGGATTTTTAATGTCCAGGAAAAAGGATGAACTGAATCAGAGGGACACGATTGACAATACGAAGGAAGCTTCACTGACCACGAACCAGGGGCTGCCGATGAGCGAAGATGAATTCTCACTCAAGGCGGGAGAACGCGGCCCCACCCTGATGGAGGACTTCCACTTCCGTGAAAAGATGACCCACTTCGACCATGAGCGGATTCCCGAGCGCATCGTCCATGCCCGTGGATTTGCGGTACATGGCGAATTTGAAGTATATGAATCACTGGAAAAATATACGCGGGCCAAATTCCTTACCGAACCTGGCAAGAAGACGCCGGTCTTCACCCGCTTCTCCACAGTGGCCGGTAACCGCGGATCAATGGATATTCCGCGTGATGTACGCGGTTTTGCGACGAAATTCTATACCGACGAAGGCAATTTCGACCTTGTAGCCAATAATATGCCGGTATTCTTCATGCAGGATGCAATTAAGTTCCCTGACTTCGTCCACGCTGTAAAACCTGAACCACATAATGAAATCCCCCAGGCGGCTTCGGCCCACAATACATTCTGGGACTGGGTATCCGAAAATACCGAAAGTGCCCATATGGTCATGTGGCTGATGAGTGACCGTGCCCTCCCGAGAAGTCTCACAATGATGGAAGGATTCGGTGTCCATACGTTCAGACTCGTTAATGCAGAAGGCAGGAGCCATTTCGTCAAATTCCACTGGAAGCCGAAATTCGGCACCCACCAGGTACTGTGGGATGAGGCACAGATGATCAACGGCAAGAACATAGACTTCAACCGTATGGAGCTGTGGCAGAATATCGAAAAAGGCATCCCTGCTGAATTCGAACTGGGTCTACAGGTCATCCCGGAAGAAGATGAATTCGAGATGGAATTCGATATCCTGGATCCAACCAAGCTCTGGCCGGAAGAGGAAGTGCCTGTACAGATTGTCGGCAAACTGACATTGAACCAGAATGTGGACAACTACTTCGCAGAGACGGAGCAGGTCGCATTCCACCCTGGACATGTCGTTCCGGGCATCGACTTCACCAATGACCCATTGCTCCAGGGCAGACTGTTCTCCTACACGGATACACAGCTGATCCGTCTCGGCGGCCCGAACTTCCACCAGATTCCGATCAACCGTCCGGTGTGTCCGTTCGCCAACAACCAGCGTGACGGCTATAACCAGATGTACATCCATAAAGGTAAAACCTCATACCATAAGAATGCCATAAACAACAATCAGCCTGAACCATTGGCTGCTGAAAAAGGCGGATATGAGCATTACAGCGAAAAGGTCGAAGGCAGGAAGGTCCGTGCCAGAAGCGAAAGCTTTACAGACCACTTCAGCCAGGCCAAGCTCTTCCTGAACTCCATGTCAGAGACTGAAAGACAGCATATATATGATGCACTCAGTTTCGAACTGGGCAAATGCGACATGGAAATCCGGGAGAACGCCATCTATAAACTGCTGAACAAGATCGACCGTGACATGACGGAATATGTGGCAGACAGAGTGGGTGTGGAAGCACCACCGGAAGTGGAGGAATCCACCTACTCCAAACGCTCTCCTGCACTCAGCATGGAAAACACCGACTTCTCCCTTGAAACGCGCACAGTCGGTGTAATGCTGACACCGGATGTCGCAGAACAGACGCTGAAGGAGACCAAGTCCAAGCTTGAAGAACAGGGACTGCAGGTCACTTTCATATCCGATAAGATATACAAGATCGGAGACATCACCCTGGATGAGACATTCGACACTGTACACTGTGTACTTTTCGATTCAATAATCATATTGAAAGGTGAGGAAAAACCGCCTGCACCGGTCATCGAGAACCTGGAGATCGCATATAAGCATAAAAAGGCGATCGGCTATGGCATAGACTCCGGGGATATCTTTGATATGCTCTCCTTCACCAAAAACGACAAAGGCGTCGCAGATATCGAACAGGACCTTGATGACTTCCTCGAAGCCGTCAAAGGCCACAGGGTCTGGAACAGATAGTTTCCATGAACATCCCCCTCCTATCCAGGAGGGGGTTTTTATTTATGGACATGCCGATCATCATCCTCTGTGCTTCTTTGAAAAAGTGTCACATATTATCTTTTGACCGCCCCTCTCCTGCGTGATAGAATATGAAATGTTTCAATTAGTTGAGCATGCTCAACAATCAAGCGAGGTTCGATATTATGAAGAGGAAAAATGACATCGTACATAACTTGAGGGATATATACGGCTACGGATACACGAAAGTCTTCAGCGATGTGACGGATTCCGTCGCGCGCATGCATATTTCGAAGACCCAGATGGACATCATCAAGTATATCTACCTCAAAGGCCATGCAACGCCTTCTGCGCTTGCTTTGGAGCTGAATGTGCAAAGGAGTGCGATTACGCATACCGTCAAAAAGCTCGAACGCAAAAACCTGGTGACGGTCAAGCAGAACGAGCTGACGAATGACAGGCGCTCCAAGCTCGTCTATATGACCCAGGAGGCAGAGGAACTGCTGGAGGAATTCATGGACAACATCCTTGAAAAGATCAGGGAGGATGTCGGTGAACTGTCCCAGGAGGAAGAACGCACACTGCACGATGCCACACTTACAATATTGAAATACATACCTGGAGGTATACACGATGAAACATATTCTTAAGTTCAAATGGCCGATTACGGCACTGATGCTCATTTTTGCCGTAACAACCTATATCCTTGCTCCCAACCTCACCCAATTGGCCGCAGAGAAGGGAGATGTCCAACTGTCCGACGATTCTCCAAGTGAACAGGCACGGCAGTTCCTTGAAGAATATGACCAGGACAAGGAGATGATGTCACTCGTCCTCGAATTCGATGGTGAGGTCATGCCGAACGAAGCGGACATCCTTTCATACATCGATGAAATAGAGTCGGTTGAAGGTGTGGAAAATGTCATCAATCCTTTTGAGTTTGAAGATGACGTGCAGGAAAACTTCATCAATGACGAAAACGGCGTCATCATGATACCGATGGATTATGTTGGACCGGTCAATAATATCAGCAGTGCCGCTGATACCATCGAAGAGATGAATCCGACCGAAGCCGAGACGTCCATGACATCAAACGAGCTGATTCAGCATACGGTCGAGCAGGATGCCATGGAAGGCATACAGTCCACTGAAATGTTTACGGTGATCATCGTTGTCGCCGTACTGCTGCTCATGTTCCGATCCATCGTTACACCATTCATCCCTGTGGCGGTGGTCGGTGTGGCCTATCTGATCGGCCAGTCATTCGTTGCATGGTTCGTGGAATGGTTCGGCTTCCCGATTTCACCCCAGACACAGAGCTTCCTGATCGTCATCCTGTTCGGTATCGGAACCGACTACTGCATCCTCCTGCTCAACCGTTTCAGGGAGGAGCTCGAGCATCATGACAAATATGATGCCATTATCCGTACCTTCTCCACCGGGGGCAAGACGGTCTTCATCAGCGGACTTTCCGGGGCGATCGTGTTCGGCGTACTCTATTTTGCAAACTTTGAGATATACCGTTCTGCAGTCGGCGTGGCACTTGGTGTCGTCTTCCTGCTGCTGTCTCTCTTCACCCTACTTCCCGCCCTCATGCATATGCTCGGCAAGTACATATTCTGGCCGAACATCAAGAAGACGGAGTTCAAGGAAAGCAGATTATGGACGCCACTCGGCATATTCTCATTGAAATATCCGACCCGCATCATCTTCTCCATCTTCGCCATACTGATTGCGGTGGCGCTCTTCTATGATGACGAAGTGAACTTCGATTCAATCGAGGAACTGGACGATGAATACTCCGCAGTACACGCTACCAATGTCGTCAGCGAGAATTTCGACGAAGGCCAGCTGTTCCCGGTAGAAGTCATTCTCTCCAACGGGGACGACCTACTGACACAGGAGAGCCTTTCAAGACTCGATGCCGTAGCTTCCACAGTCTCAAGCCTTGAAGGCGTCCAGGAGGTGCAGACCATCACACGGCCGGCCGGCGAGGAGATCGAGGATCTTGGTGTCCGCAACCAGCTTGAGCAGGCCAATGAAGGCATTGCCGACATGCAGGAAGGGCTGACCGAAATATCGGATGGGCTGACCGAAGCAAGTGAGAGCCTTGCCAACACCAACATGGAAGGTGGAGACCTTTCCGAGCTCGGATCCGGCATCGATGAAATCAACAGCAATATCGGCCAGATCACCGAGTACATGACACAGACCGGCGATGTTGAAGGTGCTGCCCAGCAGCTGTCACAGGTACAGGAAGGGCTGGCAACTCTCTCCGGGGAAGTGTCTGCTGCCAATACACAGATGAGTGAACAGCAGGCAGCCGCCAATGAGCAGCTAACGGAGCTCTCCAACGGATTGAGTGGTTCCGCCGAAGGCATAGATGAGATACAGAGAGGACTCGAAGAAGTGTCCACCCTCCTTGGTGAAATCAGCGACAATGAAGCCGTCGACCAGACGGGCATCCATGTACCACAGTCATTCATCGACAACGACGATGTACAGGACGCTGTCGATCAATATGCATTCGGCGATAATGAAGCACTGATCATGAACGTCATTCTGGCCGATGATCCATACAGCCATGAAGCCATGGCAACACTGAATGAGGTTGAGGAGACCGTGGATGGTGAACTCCAGCGTCTCGACCGTGAGGGGACTGATTTCTATTTCTCCGGTGTAACAAGCATGAACCGGGATCTGAACCAGATTTCAAATGACGACTACAATCGTGTCGTAACGATATTCATACTGACACTGTTTGTCATTCTGGCCATCATCTTCAGATCCCTGATCCTGCCGATTTCGATGATCAGCTCCATATTCATCACCTATTTCGCATCTGTAACCATTACACAATGGCTGCTCGGGTTCTTCGGCTATGGTGAATTGAACTGGGCAGTGCCATTCTTCAGTCTGATCATATTCGCGGCACTCGGCATCGACTACTCCATATTCATCATCGACCGGTTCAGGGAGGAGCTTACGGGACGCAGCATACGGGACGCCATTGAACAGTCCATCAGACGCATGGGCGGTGTCGTCATAACAGCTGTCATCATCCTGTCCGGTACATTTGCCGCCCTGCTGCCATCCGGCATGATCATTCTGATCCAGGTCGCAAGCATCATCATATTCGCCCTGCTCTTCTATGCCTTCATCGTGCTGCCGCTTCTCGTGCCAGCGTTCGTGATCACATTCGGCCGCGGCAACTGGTGGCCATTCAGAATGCCAGGCGGCAGAGAACGTGAGAACAAGTTTAGGGACAAGGAATAACGGGTAAATATTAAAAGTTACGAATAAATGAATGATTGAGGAGTGAATATATGCCTTCGCAAAAAAGTCCAGGCATTGCAGCAGTCCTGAGCGCTCTGATCAGCGGGCTGGGACAGATCTATAACGGTCAGATCCTGAAAGGGATCATCATCATTCTCCTGCAAGTGATCAATGGCGCCCTGACAATCGTACTGATCGGCTACGTGTTCCTGCCAATAGTATGGTTATATGCAGTCATTGACGCGTACCGCAGTGCAGAAAAGATAAACGCAAGAAACTTCCGCAGATATGGCAGATAAATAAAGCAGGCCCATGGCCTGCTTTTCTTTTATCACAATATATGTGTATGGTATAATTTCACTGAAGGATGTGATTACGTATGGAAATTTTCGGTCTTTTTGCAGGCCTTGCCATCATCGGCATACTGATTGCCATTTTCTTTTTCCTGCTCGGAATCGTCAAATGGCTGTTGCAAGGGTACTTCCTTTTCCGCGTCGCGGAGAAGAAGAATCTGGATATGCCATGGCTCGGTTTTGTGCCGTTCGGCACGTTCTACCTGGGCGGGCAGATGTATGACGGCCATATAACAGGACGTGGCCAGTTCAATCCCAAGACCATCGGTCTCGTATTCGCGATCGTCGGCATCGTCATCTATATCATGGGGCTTTCCATCGGCGACATTGCGATCAGCTATATACTCATGGAATCCATTGTGTTCCTGGGCATATTCAAGGCATATACGAAGAACCTCGGCGTCGCTGTACTGCTTGCCCTCTTGAACTTTGTGACTGCAGGCATCGCAGCCATCATCATCCTCTTCCTCTACAACCGTAAGCTGGAAGAAGATGCATTTGGTGTTGTGGACGAAACAGGCGAACAGTATAAGAGCATTTAACCGTAAAACGGTCCTGGCAATGGTCAGGACCGTTTTTTATATCATCCATCATTCCACTTCCAGCTCAAGCAGCCGGTCATCATCCTCTGATGGACTCCCCCGGCCATCGGTATTATTCGTGATGGTGTAAAGCTGGTTTTCTTCCACTCGCACATCCCGCATCCTGCTGCCTTCGTCATAGAAAGTCGAGGGGGAATTCGATGACAGGTCGAAGGCGACGACTTCATTGCCCCTGAGCGTTGCGATATAGAGGGTGCCGTCATCATAGGCGATGCCTGAAGGGGCCCATGTGTCCGAACCTGTGTGGTAGATCGGCGTCTCCATCCCCTCCTCTTCCTCATCGCCTTCGATCAGCGGCCATCCATAGTTGGCGCCGGGTTCGATGACATTGATCTCATCATGACCGCTTGCCCCGTGCTCGGTGGCGTAAAGCGTACCTTCTTCATCCCATGCCAGACCCTGCGGGTTTCGATGCCCGTAACTGTACACTTCCGTATCAAACGGATTGTCTTCCGGGATGGAACCATCGAGTGCGACCCTCAATATCTTGCCCGCCAAACTGTTTCTGTCCTGGCTGTATTCTCCATTGCCGGCGTCTCCCGTTGTGATATAGAGGTGGCCGTCCGGCCCGATATCCACCCTTCCGCCGTTATGGATATTGCCTCCGGGGATATCTTCAACGATGACATCGGATTCGGACCAGGCAGATCCGTCCCGCTTCATCTCGACGACCCGGTTCTTCTCCCCGCCATCCGAATAGGTATGATAGAGAAAAGCAGTGTCAGGGTCATCGGGGTGCAGGATGAATCCGAGCAGTCCCCCTTCTCCGGATGCATGGGTCTCCTGCTCGAGTTTTAGGGACTGGACTGCGATCTCATCTTCAGTCACCCGTTTCAGCGTCCCTCCCCTTTCAGAAATATAGAAACCTTCTTCTGCCTTCTCGATCATCCAGGGCGTCTCGAGGTCCTCCGCCAGCGTTTCTGCCTCCCCCTCATCCGGGCCATTGCTCGCCGCTTCGTTGCTGCACGCTCCGAGCATGAGAATCATCAACAGAACAATTCCCCTCTTCATTGCATCCCCTCTTTCCCCAAATTATTTTACATTCAATATCGCCTGGTACAATATCTCCGCCCCGTTCGCCAGTGCCGAGTGTTCGAATGTCATGTTCGGGTGATGGAGTCCCGGCTTCAGATCACAGCCGAGCCCGAGCATCGCCCCTTTGAGTTCGGGCATCTTGACCGTATAGTAGTGGAAATCATCGCCGCCGCTTGTAATGATCGGCTCGAGGCACTTCTCCTCTCCGAGCACATCGACGATTGATGTGCGCAGTACATCAATCGCATCCTGGTGGCTCTCACTCGCCACAATACCCGAGAACTCCATATCTTCGATCTTTACATCATAGAGTGCCTCGATGTTTTTGAGGATATTGAAGACACGTCCTTTCAGCTCCTCCATCTGCTCGTTGGTCTGGGCACGCATATCAATGCCGCATTCCGCATTCCCTGGTATGATGTTCAGCGACTTTCCACCGGCAAGGAACTGCGTCATCTTGACCGAGGAGGGGATGACGGGATTGATGTGTATTTTGGAAAGCATATTGACGATGTCAGTGCCCACCTCGATGGCATTATGATTCAGGTGCGGTCTCGCTCCATGGGCATCTTCGCCGACGATCCTGAATTGAAGCGATCCGGCAGCCCCATGTTCAATGCTCGGTGCGGCATATCCATTGGTCGCCTCCTCTATCGGTCTCAAATGGATGCCGAAAAAGTAGTCCAGATCATCCACAACCCCTTCGTCGACGACGGACAGCGCACCCGTCCCGACCTCTTCGGCCGGCTGGAAAACGAACCGCACGCCTCTTGATTCGAGCGCCGCGTCGTCCTTTATTTTCAGCATCGTGCCGATCACCATCGAAGTATGCGCATCATGTCCGCAGGAGTGGTTCGCCTGCTTGACGCCATCCACTTCCTGGAACAGTGCATCTATATCCGCCCGGACACCGATGATCGGATTTCCCGCATCAAAATTCCCTACGTCACAGTAGAGTCCCGTCGTATTGCTGAACTTTACAGGATTGAATCCGGCCTCCTGCAAATAATTGTATATGTACTCCGTCGTTTCGGTCTCCTCGTAGCTCAATTCCGGGTGTGCATGCATATGTTCAAAAACTTCCTTCATTTTTTCATCCATCATATTTTAATCTCCTTCCATACAAATTATTGAATATTCATTCACTCTTTATTATAATACATTATTAATTACTTGAAAATTCAAACAGGGGGTATTTGATTGTGAAAAGCAAGGATTCAACCGAAGAAAACGACAGGAAGCGCGAGAAGAGGGGGTTCCGCCTGCCGGACGCCTATGCCATACTTTTTTTCTTCCTCGTCCTCGCAGCAGTCGCGACATACATAATTCCAGCCGGAACCTTTGAAACCGAGCAGTCTGCAGAAGGCATCGATGTCATCGTCCCGGGCACCTACAGCATCATCGAATCGAACCCGGCCGGGTTCCTCGACATCTTCAGCGCAATTGTCGAAGGGCTCGTCAGTACAGCCAACCTGATCTTTCTCGTCCTGATCATCGGCGGCGTGTTCGCCGTCATCGAGAGGACCGGCGCCATCGATGCACTGGTAACGAAGATCATCCGCATCACCCAGAATAAGGAATGGCTACTCATCGCCCTCGTCATGATCGTGTTCTCCATATTCGGCACGCTCGGCATCATCGTCAATGCAGTCATCGCCTTCATCCCGCTTGGCATCATTCTTGCCCGCTCGATGAAGATGGATGCCATCATCGGCGTCTCCATCATCTATCTCGGTGCCTATGTCGGTTTCGGGGTGGCCATCCTCGACCCGCTCACCATCGGGTTTGCCCAGGAGATTGCTGAAATACCGCTCTTCTCCGGCGCACCGGAACGTGTCGTCATGTACATCATCACCCTTGTCGCGACCATGGCCTACGTCATCTGGTATGCGAACCGCATCAAGAAGGATCCGGAACGCGGTATATTGAAGGGCAATCCATTCCCGAAAAATCCGACGGAAGGACAGGATCTGGGCAAGCAGGATATGAAACTGAAGCATATCCTCGTGCTACTGGCCCTGGCAGGCGGCATCGGCGCCTATGTCACTGGCGTGTTCGTGGCGGAATGGAGCCTCGGCGAGATGTCCGCCGTATTCCTCGTCATCATGGTGGCCACGGCCATCATCGGCAGGATTCATGTGAACGAAATGATCTCCACTTTCATCGAAGGAGCAAACACCGTACTCTACGGCGCACTCATCATCGGGATGGCCCGCTCAATCGTGGTGCTGCTCGAGCAGGGCATGATCCTCGACAGCATCGTCAACTTCATGGCCATCATCATGGACCCCTTCTCCAGCACAATGGGGGCCATCATGATGTTCATCGCCAACGGCCTGTTCAACCTGATCGTCACTTCCGGCAGTGGCCAGGCGGCCATCGTCATGCCGATCATGGCACCGCTTGCCGACATCATGGACTTTCCACGCCAGATCGCCGTACAAGCCTATACGATGGGTGATGGCTTCACCAACATCATCACCCCGCTATCGGGCGTACTGATGGCAAACCTTGCCATCGCAGGCGTCCCGTACACCAAATGGTTCAGGTTCGCCCTGCCGCTTGTACTTATGTGGTATGTCCTCGGCATTATCTATATAATTGTACTTGTAGCAATCAACTGGGGTCCAGTATAGGAGGAAGATCAATGAAGATTAAAGAAATAAAGCTGCACCAGCTCCTGATGAAGATGAAGACGCCATTCACGACGAGCTTCGGCACACAGCAGGATCGCCACATCACGATCGTCGAAGCGATAGATGACACCGGCCGTTCCGGCTTCGGCGAATGCGTCTCTGGGGAAGATCCGCTCTATTCCGAGGAGTTCATGGATGCATCCATCATCGCGATGAAGAAATATTTCGCACCGCTCATCATCCATGAGGAGATCGACCACCCGGATGATGTATGGGAACGGTTCAAACCGTTCAAGAGGAACAACATGGCCAAATCCGCAATCGAAGGAGCCGTCTGGGACCTCTATGCCAAGCAGAATGACATGACGCTTGCCGAAGTCATCGGAGGCAAAAAGCAGAAGGTCGAAGTCGGCGTTTCTTTAGGCCTCGAAGATACGGATGAACTGCTGCTGGAAAAAGTGAAGGAGAAGGTCGACGAAGGCTATAAGCGGATTAAAGTGAAGATCAAACCCGGACGCGACGTGGAAATGATCCGCAAGATCAGGGAGCGCTTCGGCGACATCCCGCTCATGGTGGATGCGAATTCCGCCTACACACTTGATGATATGAATACACTGCAGGCACTCGATGAATTCAACCTGATGATGATCGAACAACCGCTCGCTGCCGGCGACCTCATCGACCATGCCAAACTGCAGAAGGAAATCAGCACGCCGGTATGCCTCGATGAAAGCATCGACTCCTATGAAGCCGCAAGCGGCGCCATCGAACTCGGCAGCTGCCGGATCATCAACGTAAAAGTCGGTCGTGTCGGTGGCATCACCCAATCCAAAAAGATCCACGACCTGGCAGCACAGCATGACATGCCACTTTGGTGCGGCGGTATGCTCGAAGCAGGCGTTGGACGCCTGCACAACATCGCCATCACGACACTCGGCAACTTCACCCTGCCGGGCGATACTGCTTCTTCCAGCCGGTACTGGTATGAAGACATCATCACACCGGAAGTCGTTGCCGAAGATGGCATCGTGGAAATCAGCAAGGAACCGGGAATCGGTGCTGAAGTCGACTTCGGCAAAATGGAACAGTATCTCCAGAAGACGGACTCCATTACAGAAGAGGACACCGTCGATATGATTTTCTATGATTGATTATTGGAACAAGAAAAGAACACGGATGGTGCATGCACCATCCGTGTTCTTTTTGTACTGGGTGATTGATGAGTGGACTCCCAACTCGCAGTCGTTTCTGCTGCGGTTGTGAATTAGACCCCCAACTTGCAGTCGTTTTCCTGCCATGGCGCGTTGACACGTTTCCTAGGCTTCCAATGCCGTCCTGATGCCGAAGAGGATCAGGACCACACCGGCGCCTTTGGCGAGCCAATTCTGGAAGGTTCTGCTTTTGAGCCATCTCTTCATTATGTTGACAAGTTCGACGACCACCAGGAACCACACTGTAGAAATGCCGATCAGTATGCCGGCGAGTATGACCAGCTGCTGGTTCTCCCCGATGCTGCCGCCGACTGTCATGAACTGCGGCATGATCGTAATATAGAGCAGCAGGACTTTCGGGTTGAAGATGTTGCTGATGAGCCCCTGCCTGAAGGACGCCTTCACATATCCCCTCACCGTGCGACTTCCGTCCTTCAGATCATCCATCGAGACGAGCTGCCCGGCTGTGAAGCTTTTGATGCCTATGTAGACGAGGTAGGCTGCACCGATGTATTTTATTGTGCTGAATAAAAGGATCGAGTTCGCAATGACGACCGCCAGGCCAATGACTGCTATGAATGTCCAGAACAGATGGCCGAGAATGATGCCGAGGATCGTCACCCTTCCGGCACCACTGCTGTAGTTCAGCGTATTCTTCATGATGATCATCATATCCGCGCCCGGCAGCATGGCCAGCACGAGCACGACTGTACTGTATGCGAGCAGATTATCCATTGCGTCACCCCCTATTTTCTTTTCAGTTCCATCACGACAATTTCAGGATGGTTGAATATGCGGAATGGGAACCGGCTGTTTCCGAGCCCTCGGCTTACAACCATGCGCGTACCATTCCTCTCATGGATGCCTTCAGTGTATTTCGGCAGGACCCCCTGGTGCGGTGCATAAAGACCTTTGACGATCGGCAGCCGGATCTGTCCGCCATGCGCGTGTCCGGTGAATACAAGGTCTACCGGATATTTGCCGTATATATGAAGCAGTTCCGGACGGTGGGAGAGTACGATGGTGAAGCGGTCGCCCTTTCCTTCGAGACGGTGTTCGAGATCCATTTCAAAGTCTTCCACCACCTGATGGTCCCCGTCCTCTCCGTAGAACCATAGATCCTCCATGCCGATCAGCCGGATATACTCATTGCCGATATAGAGGCGGTCGTTGCACTTGCTGATGTTTTTCATACCCGATACTTCAATCGCCTGCTCCAGCTTATGGAATCTTTTGTAGTGGGCTTCATGGTTTCCCGTCACGTAATAGGTCGGCAGAATTTCCACCAGCTGCCTGACCAGATTCATGGAACGCCGGAAGTTGGGCGTACGCCGGTCGACGATGTCGCCGGTAACGAATATCACATCTCCATCGATTTTTCTGATCTTCCTGATCAGTTTGGAAGAGCGCCAGCCGAACCAGCCGTTATGGAAATCCGAGACCTGGATGATCTTATAGCCATCAAATGCATACGGTACATGCCTGGACTCATGTGTGTAGTATGTAGTGACAATATCCTTATCCTCTTTATATAAAAAGCGTGCCAATGCTATAAAAAATCCTAACAGGATTTGAGAGATCCTCATATGGTTACCTCGATTTTTTATTCCCATTATAGAGCATATTGGCACGCCTTGAAACATATATCCTATTTTTCTTCATCTACATATTTGCCGTGTGAAGGCAGCGCGATTTCATCAAAGTTGTTTACCAGCTTTTCAAGTCCTTCACGCAGCTCTTCATCCTGAAGCGGTTTCCCGTGTCCGAATACTGCCGTCTTCGACTCGATGGACTGCAGTTTTTCAACCGACGCGCGGGCCGCTTCCCAATCCGTCGTGAAATATACCGGTGGTCCCTGGATTTCCTTCTTCTGGACCATCGTCTTGTAGAGGGAGTCCTGCTGGACGGTCACAAATGCATCACCGACAATCAATGTGCCATCGGACGAGCGGTAGAGGGATACATGCCCGTCAGTATGTCCCGGTGTGTGGATCCATTCGAAACCGGGCATATGCGGCACAGTGCCATCTGCCGGCAGCGCCTGCACATTATCGGCAAGGTCGATCGGCTCTTTCGGGAACATTGCGGCCGTCTTCGCCATCATGCCGCCTTCGACGGTAGGGTCCGGATCCGAGTAGGGCTTCTGTCCGGTCAGATAAGGCAACTCTATTTTATGAGCATAGACAGGAACGTCCCATTTCTCGATCAGTTCTATGATTGAACCGACATGGTCGAAGTGGCCATGCGTCAGGATGATCGCTTCCGGCCTTGCCCCTTCTCCAAAACGTGTTTCGACCGCTTTGATGATTTCATCCGCAGAATCCGGCAGCCCCGCATCCACCAGCACAAACTGCCTTTCGTCGGGATGCCCGACCATGTGCACATTCACTATCTTGTTCGTGTAAGTGCAAAGATCCGGAAGCACTTCCGTTACATTGCCACTTTCCTTCGAATACGCGGGCACTTTCTTATAGTCGCTACCATACTGCATTCTACTCATAATCATCCTCCTTGTATTTTAAAGTATCCAACATACATTTACCCGGTATCGGTCCGTCTATTCCAAAAATGAAAAACCGTCCGTATTTAGCGGATAGACTCGCATATTTAACCATGTCCCGCATATGGTAGAATGTATTCGAGGTGATAGGAAATGGAAAAGATCAAACTCGGTGGCTCATCACTTGAAGCCTCCCGAATCATACTCGGCTGCATGCGCATCGCTGATATGGGTGACCCTGCACTCGCCAGCCATGTCAACAGGGCGATAGAATCGGGCATCAACCTGTTCGATCATGCGGATATTTATGGCGCCGGGGAGTGTGAACGCAAGTTCAGCAAAGTACTCGCTTCGGAAGTGGACCGTGAAGATATACTGATCCAGAGCAAGTGCGGCATCCGCCATGCCGGAGGCAGCAATAGGAAAGAAAACCCGTACTACGACCTGTCCAGGGGTTATATCCTGGAGTCCGTCGATGGGATCCTCGAACGGCTCGGCACAGATTACCTGGATCTACTGATGCTGCATCGTCCGGATGCACTGATGGAACCTGAAGAAATCGCAGAAGCCTTCGACCGGCTGCATGACAGTGGCAAAGTCAGGCACTTCGGACTCAGCAATTTCCACGCCACACAGTTCGACTTTGTTCAGAAGCATACGGACCATAAGCTCATCACCAACCAGGTACAGTTCGGGGTTGGCGCACCGCATATGGTCAACAGCCGGATGCAGGCCAACACGCCATTCGAAGGGGCCGGAGACCGGGATGGCGGACTGCTCGACCATTCCCGCATGAATGACGTCACACTGCAGGCATGGTCACCCTTCCATTACGGCTACTTCGAAGGCATCATAATGGATGACCCGAAATACAAAACACTCAACGACGTACTGGAAGATATCGGCCACTCCCATGGACTGACAAAAAATGCGGTCGCTGTCGCATGGATACTCAGGCACCCGGCCAACATGCAGACCATCATCGGCACGACGGACACTTCAAGACTTGAAGACATCGCAAAAGCCGGAGATGTTACATTAACCCGCGAAGAATGGTACCGCATCTATAAGGCTGCCGGCCATATATTGCCATAGACCAAAAAATCTCCCGCCAGAAAATTGGCGGGAGATTTTTTGCTGATCCACAGCAGTTGTTTTGCTCAACTCCACTTTGCCCGCAAACCAAGTACAGTTACGCCATAATCCTGCGCGACCAAACTACTTCCGGTCGGCCGGATAGGTAATTCCTGCACTCTTCCGTGCCTTTTCGAAGGTTTCCATCACAGCCACTGAATGAGCGAGCCATTCGGCTGACACCTCGTGGTTGCCCGACTGGTACACCGCTTCAAAGTCTTCAAGTTCGGCAACCATGTTATTCGGATTCTGTCCGAGATCGATCAGCTCTTCCTCCCCATCGATCACCACTTCGACCGAGTCGATGATATTGGCAGAACCGTTGACCTTGATGTATCCCGCATCCCCTTGGAGAAGGACGCTGTTTTCGCTTTTTGTATCCTTCGAGCCGATGCATGTGGCGACACTATCCCTATACCGCAGCACGCAGGCACCGGATGTATCGACGCCCCCTTCAAATCTGTTCGGGACATAGACGACCTCTTCCGGCCGGCCCAGCAGCCTGATGATGAAATGCAGATTGTAGATGTTGAGGTCGGCGAGCGCCCCACCGGAGAATTCCAGATTGAACACGTTCGGGACCTCCCCGGCTTTCAGCTTGTCATAGCGGCTCGAGTACTGGGAATAGTTGGCCTGGATGATTTTAAGTTCCCCCACCCTATGCAGCTCCCGCTCTATCGCCTTGAAATGCGGCAGATGGATGCCTGTTACAGCTTCGAACAGGAACAGTCCCATCTCCCTTCCCAATTCGATGAGTGCTTCGAGTTCCTCCACGGTGGAAGTGAATGGCTTTTCACATATGACATGCTTGCCCGCTTCAAGCGCAGCTTTCGCATAAGTATAATGAAGGCTGTTCGGCGAAGCGACATAGACCGTGTCATATCCCCCATCAGCAAGCATCATCTCTGCATCCGTAAAGTAGTTCTGGACCGCATGCTTCTCCGCGAACGCTTTCGCCCGCTCCTCCGTGCGTGAATGGACACCGTATATTTCTATGCCCTCGACCTGTCCTGCCGCCTCCATGAAACGGTCTACGATGAAACCTGTACCGATCGTTGCTATTTTCATTGGAACCCTTCCTTTTCTAGTTTTTCTATAGTTTAACACACCATGCATCATTCAAATATAAGCTTGAATAACAGCAGGAATAAGATATAATATAATCAAATGGTCATTTGAATGAGGAGGATACGATGGAAATAAAAACATGCGATATAGAAAGCGTTGATATCAACAAGGTTTCCCGCGTGAAAGAGAGTATTGACGAGGATGCAGTGGACAAAGTGGCTGCCATCTTCAAGGCACTCGGCGAGGTGAACCGTACACGGATCGTCAAGGCTCTGAGCCTGGAAGAGGCCCTCTGTGTATGCGATATCGCCACCATCATCGATGCCACCATCGCCACGACTTCCCACCACCTGCGCTCATTGCACAGACAGGGCATCATAAAATCAAGAAAAGAAGGAAAGATGGTGTACTACAGTCTCGACGATGACCATATCCGACAGATTGTCAGCATGGCCTTCCTTCATCAGGAGGAGTTGACCCACCATGGCGAATGACAAGACAACCTATCGTATCGATGGATTCTCCTGTGCCAATTGTGCCCGTACTTTCGAGAAGAATGTCCAGGAGATAAAAGGAGTCGAGGACGCCCAGGTCAATTTCGGGGCATCGAAAATAACCGTCCAGGGTGCTGCCACTGTGGAGGATATTGAAAAGGCAGGCGCCTTTGAACAGCTTAAAGTCGTGAATGCCAGCGGCCCAGCGCCAAAAAGGCAGTCTTTCTTCAAAAAACACCGTACGGTCATACTTTCAGCCATATTGATGCTCATCGGTTTCGGCCTCGTCGTCTACTATGGCGGACAGAATGCCGTGACCACAGGCTTCTTCCTGGCCTCTGTCGTCACAGGGGGCTACAGGATGTTCTGGACCGGCTTGAACAATCTGACAAGATTGCGTTTTGACATGAAGACACTGATGACCGTCGCCATCATCGGCGCCGCCCTGATCGGCGAGTGGCCGGAAGCGGCAGTCGTCGTGGTGCTGTTTGCAGTCAGCGAGGCGCTTGAGAGGTACTCCATGGAAAAGGCCCGGACATCCATCCAGTCCCTTATGGAAATCGCTCCGAACACCGCTTCAGTGAAAATACAGGACGGCCTCCGTGAAGTTGAAGTCGGGGATGTACAGATTGGAGACACCATCGTCGTCCGCCCAGGTGAAAAATTGCCGATGGACGGCGTAATATCCTCAGGACATTCAAGCATCAACCAGGCTGCCATTACGGGAGAATCGCTGCCTGTTGAAGTATCCGGCGGTGAGGAAGTCTATGCCGGTACGCTCAATCAGAATGGATACTTGGAAATCGAAGTGACGAAGGACGCGGAAGATACGACCATTGCGAAAATCATCCAGCTTGTGGAAGAGGCGCAGGAGAAGCGCGCCCCGGCACAGCAGTTCGTCGACCAATTTGCAAAATACTATACGCCGGCGATCATGGCGATTGCTGTACTGGTTGCAGTCATACCGCCACTAATATTCGGTGCTGAATGGATGACCTATATCTATCAGGGACTCGCGATACTCGTCGTCGGGTGCCCATGTGCCCTCGTCATCTCCACCCCGATTGCGATCGTCTCCGCCATCGGGAATGCGGCAAACAGAGGTGTATTGATCAAGGGCGGCGTACATCTGGAAAAGATCGGCCAAAGCAGCCTTGTCGCCTTTGATAAGACAGGCACATTGACGAAGGGCGAACCGCATGTCACCGACTTTGAAGCGGCTTCCGGCCACTCCAGGGAAGAAGTGCTGGCCATCGCAGCTGCACTGGAATCCCAATCGGAACATCCAATTGCCCAGTCGGTCATCAATTACGCAGACTCGGAAGGCGTCCATTACCGTGATATCCATATCGACCGGTTCGAAGCCGTCACCGGCACAGGTATTTCCGGGGAAATAGGAGGCCACCTCTACGAAATCAGAAAGCCTGATGATGATTCATCATCGGCACACTATCAGGAAGCCGGCAAGACTGCAATGATCATTACAGAGGACAGCCATATCATCGGCCATATTGCCGTGATGGATGAGCTGAGGGAATCAAGCAGGACAGCAATACAGAAACTTCATGATCTCGGCATCCAGACAGCCATGCTGACCGGTGACAATAGAAATACAGCCGGCACAATTGCAGGTACACTCGGCATCGACAAGGTGTATGCAGGCCTTATGCCCGAAGACAAGCTCAATACCATCGAGGGTCTGAAGAAGAACCATACTGTAGCAATGGTTGGTGACGGCATCAATGATGCACCTGCACTCGCCACCTCCAACGTCGGCATTGCCATGGGCAAAGGAACCGACACCGCCCTGGAGACTGCGGATATGGCACTGATGGGCAACAGTATCCACCATCTCCCATTTGCGATCGGATTGAGCAGAAAAACACTGAACATCATCAAAGCCAATATCTCCTTTGCGCTCATCATCAAAATCATCGCGCTGCTGCTCGTCATTCCAGGCTGGCTGACACTATGGATCGCCATCCTGTCCGATATCGGAGCAACACTCGTCGTTGCATTGAACGGCCTCAGGCTGTTGCGCATGAAAGGGTGATATATGCAAAAAAGGCGCTCATACCGATATGGTATGAGCGCCTTTTTCTATTCTTCCTGCTTGATGATATGCACTTTTCTGATCATCTGGTCTTCCATCACGATGACCTTGAACTTCAGGCCGACTTCTTCCAGTATATCCCCTTCACTTGGAAAGTCATTGAATTCCTTCAGCAGAAAGCCCGAAAGGGTATCTTCCTCTTCAGGAATGTCGGTATCGAAAATGGAATTCAGACGGTGAAGGGTGATTTTTCCGTCACAGACGATTTCTGTTTCAGTCAATGATTCAACCAAGGCATCATTCCTGAGGTCGGTCTCATCTTCGATTTCAAAGCCAAGCATGGATTCTATGATGTCCTCGTGTGTCAGGATGCCTTCCGTGCCACCGAACTCGTCAATGACAACAGCCAGATGACGTCTTTCCTTCGTCATCTTCCTCAATACATACTCGACCGGCTGGAACTCATGGACGGTCAACGGATCGGCATCGCAGAAATCCAACAGGGGCCTCTCTGGATCTACAGACCATTGAAGCAGATATTTCGAATGGAAGACCCCGATGATATCATCCATATCTTCACCATATACCGGATAGCGTGTATACATATGGTTGATCACATGGTCGCGGACTTCCTCATATCCTGCAGTCGAGGATATGGCTTCCATCTCCGTTCTCGGCGTGGTCAGTACATCCTTTACATTCAGATGCCGAAAATCGAGCACACCTTTGATCCTGTAGGATTCATCCTTCGCCAGCATGCCTTCGGAATCGGCAATGTCCACGATGGTACGGAGCTCATCCTTCGACACGGTGGATGCACCTTCAAGCTCCCCTTTTGAGAGCACTCTTGCTATCGCATCTGTCAGCCAGTTCAGCACTACTGTAATCGGCTTGAAAATGACGACAAAGAATGTGATGACAGGTGCTACTGTTTTGGAGATGGGTTCAGGAAATGTAGCTGCAATGGATTTGGGTATGACTTCTGCAAATACAATGATCGTGATTGTGAGTACAGCTGATGCTATCGCCACACTGATACCGTAATCAAGTGCCATTGTGGTCACCAGTGTCGGCAGCAGGATGTTCGCTATATTATTACCGATGAGTATTGTGGTGATGAACACACTCGGTCTCGAGACCAGCCTGAGCAGCCGCTTGGCACTCGCATCCCCATTGTTTGCCCTCGACTGCAGCTTCATCTTATTCACTGCAGTCAGCGCGGTTTCACTCCCTGAAAAGAACAGGGAGACGAAAAGCAATATAATGATCGCAACGATCATTCTTTATCCTCCTTAAGTATGGAACTCTGATTATTTCATGATGCTTACTGTAAATGACTTTCTTCCAGTTTACCACTTATCAGCATAAATGTTTAACCGTTCGACAACATTCCCTACAGAAAAAATAGCCTGCCCCATTCAGGAGCAGGCAGCATTTCCCGGTTATTGCCTGACGTCATATCCCTGATCTTCAATCGCTTCGACCATGGATGATTCCGTCACTTTCGATTCATCATATTCAACATTGACATTATTGGCGTCCAAGTTGACATCTGCAGATTTGACACCTTCCAGTTCTGAAAGGGCACCTTCTACAGAACTCTTGCAGTGTCCACATGTCATGCCTTCTACTTCAATTATCTTTTGAGCCATTCGAAATCTCCTCCTAATTGTTTACATCCTTATATTATATCTTTACCCGCTTCAACCTCAATGAATTCGTCACGACACTTACCGAACTGAATGCCATCGCTGCACCGGCCACCCATGGCGCAAGCAGGCCGAGCGCTGCAATCGGGATGCCTGCACTATTGTAGGCGAATGCCCAGAACAGGTTCTGTTTGATATTGCGGATGGTCTTATGGCTGAGCCGGATGGCTTTCGGTATCAGTGTCAGCTCTCCGCCAAGAATTGTAATGTCTGCAGCTTCGATGGCAACTTCCGTGCCGGTGCCGATGGCAATGCCGATATCTGCAGTTGCCAGGGCAGGTGCATCATTGACCCCATCACCGACCATTGCGACCGTTTTGCCCTCCTGCTGGACACTTTTCACCTTATCGGCTTTTTCTTCCGGCAGTACTTCGGCTATGACATTGTCGATACCGACACTTCGCGCGATCGCCTGGGCAGTACGTGTGTTGTCCCCTGTCAGCATGATGACCTCAAGGCCTTCATTCTTGAGTGAGGCTATCGCTTCTGCAGCACTTTCCTTCACCGTGTCCATGACGGCCACGATACCCTTGATCCCGCCATCGACAGCGACGATCATCGCCGTCTTGCCATCATACTCGTACTGTTCCATT
Organism: Salinicoccus sp. Bachu38; assembly: GCF_038561955.2. NCBI lineage: Bacteria > Bacillati > Bacillota > Bacilli > Caryophanales > Staphylococcaceae > Salinicoccus > Salinicoccus bachuensis. Next base: position 2,190,126 of record NZ_CP138333.2, read on the forward strand.
TCATTGGACACAGCTTCTTCGGCCATGCCGTTATCCATCATCAGCTTGCGTGTACCGACGAGCACTTTTCTGCCTTCGATAACCGCCTCTATACCGTGCCCCGGTATCGCTTCGAAGTCCTCGACCTCTCCCAGATCGACGCCCTGCTCTGCAGCATAGGCGACGATGGCTTCAGCCAACGGATGCTCAGATCCCTTCTCGGCAGTCGCAAGCAGCTTCAGTGTCTCGGCATCACCGGTAAAGTCGGTCACTTCCGGTTTACCTTTGGTGATTGTACCCGTTTTATCCATAATTATTACATCCAGGGCATGGGTCTTTTCAAGATGCTCCCCACCTTTAAAGAGGATGCCGCTCTCGGCACCTTTGCCTGTGCCCACCATGATGGATGTCGGTGTCGCGAGTCCAAGCGCACATGGACATGCGATGACCAGCACCGCAATGGACGCGACCAGGGCCGGTTCAATGTTGCCCGGTTGGACCAGGAAATACCATGCCAGGAAGGTGATGATGGCGATGCCGACCACAATCGGGACAAAGTAGCCGGAGATGATATCCGCCATACGCTGGATCGGCGCTTTCTGACCCTGCGCTTCCTCCACGACTTTGATGATGGAGGCGAGCGCCGTATCCTTGCCGACACGCGTCGCCTCGAATTCTATTGTGCCGTTGACGTTCAGCGTAGACCCGACCACTGCGCTCTCCGCTTCTTTCTCGATCGGGATGGATTCACCGGTGATCATCGATTCATCGATGGCCGTCCGTCCTTTGACGACGGTTCCATCGACCGGAATCTTTTCACCTGGTTTGACGACTATATGGTCCCCGACGATGACATCCTCCACGGGAATCATCATCTCGGCGCCATCCCTTACTACCCGTGCCTGCTTCGCCTGCATATCGAGCAGCTTGGAGATCGCCGTCGTCGTTCTGGATTTTGCACGGTGCTCAAGATATTTACCGAAAAGGATCAATGTAATGATCAGTGCACTCGTTTCAAAATACAGGTGCGGATGATGGCCGGAATCTGCCACCCATCTGGACATTTCATATATGCTGTAGAAGTATGCGGCGCTTGTTCCCATCGCAACCAGTACATCCATATTCGCACTGCCGTTACGGAGATTCTTGTAGGCGCCATCATAGAACTGCCAGCCGATGATGAACTGCACCGGTGTGGCGAGTGCGAGCTGGAACCATGGGTTCATCAGAATTGCCGGCATCTGCATGCCGAACAGATGGTCCAGCATCGTCACGAGCAGTGGCAGGGATAGGAGCACCGAAATGATCAGTTTAACCTTCAGCCGGTTCAGCTGCCTGTCTTTCGCATTGCCCCTGTCCTCGGCACTCTGTTTCGGTTTTGCGCCATATCCAAGCTTTTCTACACGTGCAATCAGGTCCCTGTCCGTCAGCATGTTCGGGTTGTACTCGATGACTGCGTTTTCAGTCGTCAGGTTGACTGCTGCAGATTTCACGCCTTCCTGCTTGTTCAGCACCTTCTCAATACGGTTCGAACACGCTGCACATGTCATGCCGGTGATGTCGAACTCCGCCCGCTCCATTTCGACACCATAGCCCAGTTTCTCGATCTTCCCGGTGATATCGCTAATATTGACATTTTTACTATCATACTCGACCGTCGCCTTTTCGGTCGTCAGGTTGACCGAAGCATCGACATTGTCCATCCTATTCAAAACCTTCTCTATCCGGCTCGAACATGCAGCGCATGTCATGCCCGTGATATTCAGGTTGACCTGCCTATCGTTGCTCATTCCGTTTCCCTCCTATTTGGAGAACTGCTTGAGTACTGCCATCAGTTCTTCGATGGAATCTTCGCCTTCACCCTTGTTGATGGCATCTGTAACACAATGTTTCATGTGACGCTCCGTCACTGTATAGCCGACGTTTTTTAATGCCGACTGTATTGCGCTGATCTGGACGAGGATGTCCACACAATAGCGGTCCTCATCCACCATCTTCTGGATGCCCCGCACCTGCCCCTCAATCCGCTTCAGCCGGTTCATCACCTTGTCCTTCTCTTCGTCCGTGCGTGGCACTACAGCATGTTCATGGAGATGTTCACCCATTATGATCACTTCCTTAGTTTTTTCCTTATGTACATCATACCCCCATAGGGTATAATTGTCAATAAAAAAATCCGGAACATCCGTCCCGGTCATTTGGATCTGTAATTGTTTATTTTTATCTTGTCGTTCGGCACGGCAGGAATATCATTGAATTCAAAACTGAAATCCTGTTCCGGCACATCATATTCCAGTCTGTTGACGAGGAAATCAAGCGTCGCACGCATCATGACGATGGTCACGAACTCACCGGCACAGCGATGACCGAAATCGTAATCTCCACCGCCCTGGGGGATGAAATTGAACGGCGTCTGCTGCCAACCCTCAAACCGTTCCGGCATGAATGTCTCCGGATGCACCCAATCCGCCGGGTGACGGTTTGTGCCATAGAGATCGAGCAGTGTCAGAGTGCCTTCTTCGAAATGGTATCCCTGCCATTCAAAATCCACATCGGTTCTTGCAGCCGCAAACGGGAAGAACGGATAGTATCTGCGCACTTCCTGGATGAACCATTCAAGCCGCTCCTCGCCGGCGCCTGTAAGCTTCTCCCTTTCCTCCGGGAACTCATGCATCGCAAGTCCGATCATCGCAACCCATACACTGACTGCAGTCATCGGTCTCAGAAGATTGATGATTTCCACCGCTACAATTCCTTTATCCAGCAGCTCACCCTTTTCATCCCTGTGCCAGCTGAATGTATGAAGTGCCTTTCCATTGTCGACTTCGAAGGCACCCGTCCTGACACCTTCCACAAGTCCTTCAATCCAGTCGTTCGCCTCAGAGCGTGCCCGTCTGCCCTTCCAGTGCTGAAGTCCCAGTGCCGCTGGGGATTCGAACAGATCTGAAATCTGTGCAGCGCGCTCCTCCGTCTCCGACTCTTCCAGCGGGACACCCGTCCATTTGGCTGCAACCTGAAGAAAGACGACTTTGGCCGCTTCATAGAGCTCCACCGTCTCCAGGCTGCCCGCCTCTTCAAAATATTGCTGCCAATAATGGAGGACCAGCATTTCTATTTCTTCCATCGCTTCATTGTCCATCAGGGACATCAGCATGGCCTTTCTGTTTCTATGCTGTTCACCATCCAGTGTCTGCACGGCACCTTTGCCAAATAAAGTCTTTTCAACCCGGGAGGGCGCAGCGTCCCTTCTTCTGAAGCGCGTATCATCATAGAACAGTTCTGCTGCTTCACTGCCCGTCAGACAGATTGCCTTTTCACCCATGATCCGTGTCTCAAACACATCCGAATTCAAGGATTCACTCCTGTTCATAATGAATTCATATCCTTCTTTCAGTACACTCAATGTCCTGTCAAAGCCCGCATCTTCGGGCATGTTCTGCGCCACACTACCCCTCCTCGATCATTTATTATTGTACTCTTCCCGTTAATATACGCTTTATGCATGTAAATTAAAGTCAAAAAAGTAGACTTGATGCCAAGTCTACTTCTTATTTCCTTCCGGCCTGAACACGATGAAATTGGTAACAGCGAAAAATAATCCTGCAATGATACCGAAAAGCCAATTCTCAAACATGATACCGAAAAGCAGCAGGAACAGTATTCCTGACCCCACGGTTATCGCAATGTGCATACATCTTCACCTTTCCCTTGAACTGATGGCGGAAGCGCCTGCTACAGCGCACTGAATATGCCTCTGACAAGTCTGAAGACCAAGCCGACAGAGTTCAGAAACATTTCAAAAAGAAAACTGTACCAGTACTCATTACTATGAAGCGGCTCTTTACGATGGTCCTTTTCCCAATCTTTCGTCCCTCCCACAGCACATCTCCTCCATCCCACTCATTTTATTCTTCCATACCCGGAACCGGGCGTCTTTAATGGTGTTTCCCAAGAAACTCGAGCATGGTCCTGTAGACGTTGATTTCATTTTCCTTCTTTGAAAAGCCGTGGCCTTCATCATCCAGCACGAGATAGTCGATTTCCCTGCCGGCATTCCTCAGCTCCTCCACAATCTGATCCGATTCCTCTTTCACGACCCTTGGGTCCTTCGCGCCCTGGATGACGAGCATCGGCCTCGACATCTTACTGAGATAGGTGATCGGCGAATCTTTTTCGAACCGCTCCCTGTCCCTCTCCGGATCGCCGACCCAGCGTGTCATGATGGGCTTCCAGTGCTCCGGAACCGAATTGTAGAAAGTGAAGAGGTTGGAGACGCCGAATATATCGACGACCGCCCTGAAGTATTCCGGATGTCTCCCGTGAAGGAGCAGTGCCATATAACCACCATAGCTGCCGCCGACAAGGAAGAGCTTCTCGGGAGACGAGATGCCGTTATCGAACAGCCATCTGATGCCTTCCACATTATCGAGGCGTGGGCCTTCGCCCCAATCCTGTTCGACGCGTTTTACAAATGAAGCGCCATATCCCGTGCTGCCTCTGAAATTCGGACAGAAGATGTTGTAGCCGCGGTTCAGGAGCATCTGGAACATGGCACGATAGAACTTGCGCTCAGCCGCCTGCGGCCCGCCATGGGGCCAGAAGACCGTGTATCCATTCCGGTTCTCCTCTTTTGCGCGGAACAGCAGCGCTTCGATCTCCATTCCGTCAAAGGACTTGTAGCTTACGGTTTCAGGCTCCACCATGTCTTTTGAAGTGACTCCAAGCACCCGGTTCTTTGTAAGGGAGGTCCACTTCTCAAGCTGGTACTTCCATATGTTGAACGGCTCGGTCGCACTCCCGGCAAGTGCGTAGAGGCTCCCTCCTTTCGTCACGGCAAGCTGCCTGATGGCATCGAAGGGCGTTTTTATCTCATCAGAGATATCATGGTTTAGATCATAGTAATACAGCCTGTCCGCCACACCCTTCTCCGTTGTGATGTACAGCATGTTCGTATGACGGTTGAACTGCAGCCCAGACACCGATTCCTCACCGAAATCCATCACTTTCGAAAATTGCTTCTCCGTCAGATTGTATTTTGCCAGATAGTCGTATTCACTCTCATAGTTGGTGCTGAACCAGACCTCGTCATCCTTTATGAACGTCATGTCACCCACCGTGTGGACCACTTCCGGGTCGGGTGTAATGTATTCCATCCCGTCCTTCGTTCTGATGAATCCGAGGATGTAGGTATTTGCACGCACCTGCATATGTGCGCTGTTTTCTTCATCAACTGAGACATCCGTCAAATATGTCGGTGCCTCCTCCCCTTCATGGATCAGACGTTCCTCGCCCGTCCCGATATCAAGGACTTTCGCATTCAGAAAGCTCGGATTCCCTTCAGAAGTGACATAGTAGACCTTCCTGCCGTCCTGGGACAGTTTGGAGAAGAAATACTTTTCATCCGGTTCCCCTGTAATCAGGGGCTTCGGCACACCCCCGTCCGGACCGGTGGCGTAAATCTGGAAATTCTCATCTCCATCATGATCATAGCCTGAAAGTACGAAGCGGCTGTGCGGATCGTATTTGATGAAATTTGCATTCTGGTCCTTCTGGGCAAACAGGTAGGGATACGTCTCGGGGGTATCCATCGCCCAAATATTCACTTTGCCGTTGATGTTCGTCGTGAACAGAATACGCTTCTCGTCCGGACTCACGGTAAAGTTGTTGATGTTGTAGGATGTGAAAAACTGTTCTACTGTCGGTTTCGGAAATTCAATCATTGGCCAGACCCCTTTTTGAAAAATTAACTTCTCCTACATTGTAGATTAAAATCATTTTTGTGACAATTTTGATAAATCACGAGGGGCTGGCTTCCGGTCCCCCCTCGCAGCAGGGAGGAAGGCGGGGTGAGCCGCCCCTTCCTACACCAGCCTCCCCCGAAAGCAAAAAAGCAGCATGCCCTTTGGCATGCTGCTTGGTCTACTACTTGATATTGATGACGACGTCGTCATTTGTAACTGAACCGAGTTCCCTGGCAGCAATTTCTGTGCCGGCCGGTCCTGTAATGATGATTGGAGTGATGTCGCTCTTCGCGTTCTCCCTGATGTAGTCGAGGTCGACCTCCATCAATACGTCACCTTTTCTGATCTTGTCTCCGGCTGCAACTTTGAGGTCGAAGCCTTCGCCTTTCAGATTGACAGTATCGAGTCCGAAGTGGACGAGGAGTTCGAGTCCGCCTTCGTTCGTGAGTCCGAGTGCGTGTTTTGTCGGGAAGTCCGTAACGACTTCGCCGTCGAATGGTGCGCGGACGGTACCGCTTGTCGGCTTGACGGCCACACCATCGCCCATCATCTTCTCGCTGAAGACCTGGTCCGGCACTTCAGTAAGCTCGACTGCTTCACCTTCGATCGGGGAATAGATGTCCTTGTTGTCATCGTCCATCATCTGTGTTCCTTGGGCCTCTTCGACATTATCTTCCGTCGATTCCGTCACTGTCGCTTCGGCCGGCGAAGTGATTTCACCATCGATGATCCTCTGCATGTCATTTCTGATCTGATCGGACTTCGGTCCGAAGATGGCCTGCATGTTCTTGCCGACCTTCATGACCCCGGAGGCACCAAGGGCTTTCAATTCTGCTTCATCGACGGCGGCGGTGTCATTGACTTCCACACGGAGACGTGTGATGCAGGCGTCGAGATGCTTGATGTTTTCTTCCCCACCCATCGCTGTGAGCACATTGAACGGCAGTTCCTGTGCTGTGGATGTGGATACTTCTGCACTTTCGTCTTCACGTCCCGGCGTCTTAAGGTTCAATGCCTGGATGAGCACCCTGAACACGACATAGTAGATGATTGCGTAGACGACACCTACGACAAGCACCCACCACCATTCCGTACGGTTCTGAAGAATACCGAACAGGAAGAAGTCGATGAATCCGCCCGAGAATGTATAACCGAGGTTCACATCAAGCAGGTAGAGAATCAGGAAGCTCAGGCCATCGAGCAGTGCGTGGATGACATAGAGCAGTGGTGCAACGAACAGGAATGAGAATTCCAGCGGCTCAGTGATGCCTGTCAGGAAGCTTGTCAGTGCTGCAGATATCATGATGCCGGCAACGTACTTTTTGCGTTCAGGGCGTGCGGCATGGTACATCGCCAGTGCCGCAGCCGGCAGACCGAACATCATGACCGGGAATTCACCCTGCATGAAGTTGCCGGCAGTCAGTTCGACGCCGTCACGCAGCTGGGCGAAGAAGATGTTCAGGTCGCCACGCACGATTTCTCCGGCTGCATTCGTATACGTACCGAATTCAAACCAGAATGGTGCGTGGAATATGTGGTGCAGTCCGAATGGAATGAGCAGGCGTTTGATCGTACCGAATGCAAATACGCCGATTGCCGTATTTTCCTCCATCAGCCAGAGTGAGACTTCGTTCATCCCACTTTGGATCGGCGGCCAGATGACGAACATCGCCAGACCGATTATGAATGAGAATACCGCTGTCACAATCGGCACAAATCGCTTCCCTGCAAAGAACCCAAGGAAGTCGGGCAGATTGATGTTGTAGTATCTGTTGTAGGCCCAGGCAGCGATGACACCGATGATGATACCACCGAATACACCCGTCTGGATTGTCGGGATGCCGAGCACGTTGGCATAGGCAGGGTCTTCCGCTGCCATTTCCGGTGTCACTCCGGCAATCTGTCCCATTGTAACGTTCATGATCATGTAACCGACGAAGGCTGCAACGGCTGCAACACCGTCACCTCTCGCGAGTCCCACGGCTACACCGAGTGCGAACAGCAGGGCCAGGTTGTCGAAGACGACGCCACCAGCCGCCTGGAGCATATCGGATAGGGCGACGAGCCAGCCGGCTTCAAGGAATGGAAGCCAGTCGACCATTGCTTCAGTCTGCATTGCGGCACCGATACCGAGCATGAGGCCGGCAGCAGGCAGGATCGCAACCGGGAGCATCAATGCTTTACCGATGCGCTGCAGCTGTCCAAAAAGCTTTTTGAACATAATTATTTCCTCCTAGTATGAATATTATTGTTTCATGAAGAATCCACAGAAAAAAGGGCATGAGGATACAGGGATAGTTAAATAAACTATTCCTATAAACTCATGCCCTTCCGGTAACACGTCTATTTAGAATAATGCTTGAAATGCTGTATGTGCATCGTAAGATAGACGACCTCCGAGTCGTACACCTTGCGCTGCAATTTGTTCTGTATCATCTTCACGATTTTTACAGATATATTATAGCACACGGGATATTCCGCTTTCAATAGTGAATCGAAAGCATCCTGCGCCGGCACACTCTCATCATTCATCACCCGCTGGACACAGAAGCTGATATGGCGCACGAAGCGGTCATACTGTATGGAGGACTGGTCGATTGTCGTATCGAGCCCCTGTTCGATGATGACGATCGCCTGATGGACGACTTCCGACAATACATTCATATCCCGGAGCGAGCGGTTGTATATGGAAGAATGTACATGGAGGGCGATGAAGCCGACTTCCGCCTCCGGGAGGTGGATGCCATATTTCCTGTTGAACATCTCCACGACCGCTTCGGCGATGCGGAACTCCTTCGGATAGAGCGCCTTCGTCTCATTGACGAACGGGTTGCTGATGTCGATGCCCTCTTCCAGCCGCTTCATGGCAAACAGCAGATGGTCCGTCAGCGACAGCAGGATTCTGTTGTTGATGTCTTCCGTCGTCATATCATCAATCAGCTCGATGGCTTCGAGCGTCGACTGGAACAGTTTTTCATCCGCCATGGTCAGGAGCGTCTGGTACCTGCTCGTATCCTGCTGGCCTTCAAGCTTGTATACCTTGTCCGCTTCTTCGATTTCGAGCGTATCGCCCTGTTTCCTGCCGAAACCGATTCCGCGCCCAATCAGCACGACTTCTTCAAATTCATCTTTCCCGATCACAACATTATTGTTCAGTGCCTTTTCAATCATTACCAAGTGAATATCCCACTTTCCTCATCTGCTACCCCAAATGTTATAGCAGCACCCACCTGGAAGCAAGAGACACGACTGAATAAAAAACCGCAATCATCGGTTTTCTTTCTAATGCGCTTTTGTAGCGAAGTTGACCAGTGCCCGGATGCCCGTTTCCATACTCTTTTCGGAGAATATGATTTCAGGACTGTGGAGTGAATATCCGCTCTTCTCCTCCTCCTTCATCCTAGTGCCGACGCGGAAGGCGGCACCGACATAATCCTGCATGTAGAATGCAAAATCCTCGGAACCCATGGATGGCTCCTTGAGCTCGTGGAATTTCACATCGTCACCACTGTTGATGAAATCATCCACGAGTTCCGGATTATTGATGACCGGCGGGCAGTAGCGGCTGAATTCGACGTGGCACCCGGCATCTGCCATCTTCATCAGGCCGCTTGTGTAGTTCTCGATCATCTCCTGTGCCAGTTCAAGCGACTTCTCGGAGAAGCTGCGAATCGTCCCGCCAAACTTGCATTCATCCGGGATGACATTATTCTTCTCTCCGGCATGGATCTGTCCGACTGTGATGACGACGGGCGTCGCCGGATTATTGAAGCGTGACGCGACCCCCTGCATGAACTGGATGATGTTCGTCGCAAGGTACACCGGATCCGCCGTCTTTTCCGGGTGGGCGGCGTGGCCGCCCTTCACCTTCAGTGTAACATCGAAACCGATGGACCCCGCCATCATTTCGTCTTCCCTGTATCCAACGAGACCTTCCTCAAGGTTCGGCCATGTATGATACATGATCATCTTGTCTATCGGCACCTCGAGACGTTTCAGCTCTTCTTTGATATATTCGGCGCCACCCAGCACTTCTTCAGCAGGCTGGAAGATGAAGACGAGGTTATATTTGAGATCATCATAAAGGTCATCGATCACCTTGGCAAAGCCGTAGATGATGCTTGTATGGATATCGTGGCCGCATGCATGCATGACCCCTTCGTTTTCCGACTTGAAATCAAGGTCCGTCTGCTCGGTGATCGGTAGTGCGTCCATATCCGCACGCACGCCGATATATTCATAGCTCGGATCCTTCTCGAGCATGCCGATCAGACCCGTCTTCTCCGACAGCTCATAAAATTCGATGCGCGTATCTTCGAGTCCATTTGCGACAAGCTTCGTCGTCTCATATTCCTCAAAACTGAGTTCCGGCGCCTGATGGAGCCTTCTCCTGAAATTGGTCACGTGCTTCATGTGCTTGCCGATTGCATCGTCTTTTGCAGTCATTGAATATCCACCTTCTTCATTTATATTTAGTCCGTCCATAAAATGGTATACATATAATGTTTAGCCGATTCAGAAGTACTTAAACGCCCCTGAATCATTTTATATCTGGGCGATGCTTTCAAACATTTGTAATATGGAGGAAAAAAGAGGTATACTGTTTCTCGAGGAGTGATGATATGGATTATTCGATCTGTCCCAAATTTGAAAACGCCATGGGTGTTCTCGGCCAGAGGTGGACAGGGCTCATCATCCATCAGCTAATGGATGGACCTAAACGTTTCTGCAACCTTGAATCGTCCATGGGCGTCAGTGGCCGTGTCCTTTCGGAGCGTTTGAAAACGCTCGAAAAAGAAAACATCGTCAAGCGTGAAGTCTACCCGGAAACCCCGGTCAGAATAGAGTATATGCTTACCGACAAAGGCAAGGCAATGGAGCCTTTCATGAATGAACTCCAGAAGTGGGCAGAGGAATGGTTCGAAGTTCCCCAGAATGCCTGATGCCTTGTGGCCTTCAACAAAAACAGCGTGTGTCCAATTGGACACACGCTGTTTTTTATGGCCATAGACCGAAAAAATTCCAGAATGTAAACGCGACAAGGATTGTGGCGAGGGCACTGATGACCGTGATGACGATGCCCGGCTTCACAAGGTCCTTCTGCCTGATGCGCCCCTCATTGTAGATGATAACGTTCGGCATCGACTGGATGGCCAGGATGAAGCCGAACAGCAGGGTGATGGATGTAACGAAAGTCATCATGACCGGATTGAGGCCCACTTCGACTGAAATCGTGATGATGATCGGCACAAGTGTGACGACGGCAGTCGAGATATTGGTGACGACCATATGATAGAGCTGCGAGATGATGATCACCGTCACCATCGCGACCCAGGGGTTCGAGAACAGCTGGATGAGGGTGTCCGTGAGCAGGGCGTCCGTCAGGACATCCAGCGCACCGGATTCGGTCAGGGCATAGCCGAGTGACAGTGACGCGCCGATCAGCAGGATGAGGTCGAAATTGATGTTGACGACCTCCTTCCATTTTACGAATCCGATCTTCGGCAGTGTAATCAGGACGACCGCAAGCATCGCCGGGATGACCGGATGGAAGCCATGCACGGACTCGAGTGTCCACAATACGACCGTGAGGATGAGCACGGCGATGCATTTCCATTCGGCCCCGGACAGTTCCCCGAATTCCTTGTAGGAGGTTTCCATCTCTTTATGTAATGACTCCGTATCCACTTCTTCCGGCGGATAGAACCACAGCAGGACGAACGGAATGACGATCGTCAGTATCACCCACAGCGGCAGGGCGTAGAGGAACCATTGGAGATAGGTGATGCTGTACTCCGTATAGGTGTTCAGCAGCTCGACTGCAAGTATGTTGCTGACGGCGCCGGTCAGTACACCGACGGCACTGAGATTGGTGGCGAAAGCGATGCCGACCATGATCAGCTTGTTGTAGTTCGATGTCTCCCCCGCGCCGATGCTGTCCACCACCCGCGTCGCCAATGGCAACAGGAGCGTGGCCCGTACACTGTTGGTCGGGATGAAGAATGCAAGGAACTGGATCAGCACGAATATTCCGATGAAGAGCCTTCTGAGCGAGGTTCCGAGCCTATAGACGAGGCCATATGAAATCCTCGGAATCAGCGTCGTCTGGCTGACCCCCTGGACAAGCATGACTCCGGCGACCACGAGGAAGACGGCCGGCGAGGAGAACCCGGAGAGCATGACATCGATGCTTACGGTCTGCAGCATGACAAGCAGGACCATGATGACCATCGACGTCATGCCGAAAGGGATCGGTTCGAAAGCCCATAGTATGAGGCCAAGCAGCAGAATCGACAGGGCACTGCCTGCCGTCCAGCTGACATCCGGAGTGAGGGCGGCATAGACCAGTGAAACGAGGAACACGGCAGCCGCTATCGACAATATGATATTCTGGCGGGTGATGACGGATTCCGTCAAAAATTTATGACCGTTTTTCACATGATCATCTCTTTTTCGTCATTGATAGTTTTTAATGGATGATGCGTTTCTGCCCTCATGCCTGCCATATACCATGTAGTATACGATGGCGCCCGCCACCACAAGCAGGACCATTGAACTGTACAGGCCGCTGTAGCCGAGGATCGGCACCAGCGTCCCAAGAATGTAGGAACCCACACCGAGGCCGAAGTCGAGGGCGATGAAATAGGTGGATGTCGCAAGCCCGACATTCTTTGCATCCGCCACCTTGATGCAGAGTGCCTGGGTGATCGACTGGAAGTTCCCGTATCCGAAGCCGAGCAGCACCCCTGACAGGAGCAGCATGAAGCCGGAAGTCGTCTGGCCGAGCACCAGATATCCGATGGCCAGCACGACAAACGCCGGATAGATGACGATGTTCGCCCCCTTCTGATCCATGAGGCGTCCCGTCACGGGCCGTGTGATCAGTATGACGATGGCATAGACGAGAAAGAAGTAGCTCGAGGCGGCGACGAGATTCTGTTCTTCTGCAAACAGGGCGATGAAGGAGAGCACCGTCGAATACGTCATGCAGATGATCAGCACCACAATGCCGATCGGCATGGCGTTCCTGTCGATCCATTCAAATTTCGGCTTCGGCTCTTTTGAGAGGTCGATCGTCGTGTTGTCGGTCCTGATGAAGATGGTGAACACGCTGGCGATCAGGACGAGTGTGAACACGATCAGAAACAGCATCTGATAGCTGATATGCTGGAGCAGGAAGAAGGCCATGAAGGGTCCGAGGGCCGTCGCCATGACGAAACTCAGGCTGAAGTAGCTGATTCCTTCCCCCCTGCGCGATCTGGGCAGGGCGAGTGCTGCAATCGTGCCGACCGCCGTCGTCGCAACTCCGTTGGCCAGTCCGTTGAAGAAGCGGACGATCAGCAGCAGCTGAAGATTGCCGGCGACAAAATACAGGCCATAGGTGACGATGAACATGGCGGTACCGATATACATGATCTTTTTGGCGCCCATCAGGCTCAGCTGATGCCCGGTCAGCACCCTGCCGATCAGCGATCCAACGATGAAGATGCCGGCGACCAGTCCGGCAGTACTGGTCGACACGCCAAACTCATCCACTGCGTAGCCACTGATTGTGACCATCAGCAGGAACATCGCAAGCATGATGAAGAAGTTGAATATGAATACAATGATAAAATCCTTCGTCCAGAGACGTTCTCTATCCATTTGACCATTCCTTAATATGTAAGACTCTTTGAATATGATTAGTCATATCATACCATAATTGCCCATCGGAGCAGAAAAAATACCGGCTCGATGAGCCGGCATTCCACTTATGAGTATATTTTATTCTGCACTGCAAATTTATGTGCTGCACGGGCCACTTCGCGCCCTTCCTTGATCGCCCATACGACGAGGCTCTGCCCACGTCTTGCATCTCCAGCAGCGAAGACCTTCCTTTTGTTCGTCTTGTAGTCGCTGTCGTCAGCTGCGATCTTGTTATTCGTCATCTGCAGCTGGAATGCTTTCGGCAATTTGCTCTCCACGCCTTCAAAACCGATGGAAAGGAGTACAAGGTCCGCCTTGAAATAGCGTTCCTGGTCTTCCATCGTGATATCATTCAAAGGCTGCTGGCTGAGCACCTGCGTATTGATTCCCTTCAGGTCACCAATGAGATCGACATCATATGCCATCGTCTGCACACCATAGGCACGCGGCTCCTGGCCGAACGCCCCCTCGTATTCAGCATGGGCATAGTCGAGCTTGAAGACCTGCTTCTGAAGCGGCCAGAACGGATTTCCATCCACCTTGTCCGGCAGACGGTCATATTTGTTCAGCTGGAAAACGGATTTGCATCCTTCCCTCAGCGACATCGCTACACAGTCGGCTCCGGTATCTCCCCCGCCGATGACGATGACATGCTTGTCCTTGGCCGTGATGGATGGTTCTTCTATCTCACCGAACTGGTGCTGCGTCTGTTCAGTCAGGTAGTCCATTGCGAACTGTATATCCTTGCTCTGTCTGCCTTCAAGTTTCAGGTCCCTCTGCTTGCGGGCACCGGTCGCAACAATGATGGCATCGTACTTTTCATCAAGTTCTTCATATGTTACATCTTTGCCGACGTTGACATCACAGATGAATTTGACACCTGCAGCCTCCATCAGTTCCACTCTGCGTTCCACTACAGCCTTATCCAGCTTCATGTTCGGAATGCCGTATCTGAGCAGGCCACCAGGTTTGATGTCCCTTTCGTAGACGTCGACATTGTGTCCCCACGAATTCAGCTCATCTGCAGCAGTCAGGCCGGCAGGCCCGCTGCCGATGATGGCAATGCGTGTATCCAGCCTGTGGTTCGGCGTCCTCGGCTCGACCCATCCCTGCTCAAAGGCTTCATCGATGATTGTGCGTTCGATGCCCTTGATTGCAACCGGATCATTGTTGATGGAGAGCACACATGAAGATTCACAGGGCGCCGGACATACATTTCCGGTGAATTCCGGAAAGTTGTTTGTTTCCGAAAGGCGTCTGTAAGCCTCCTTGAACTGCCCTTTATAGACAAGATCGTTCCATTCAGGAATGTAGTTGCCGATCGGGCAGCCGACGGTCTCCTTCCCTACACCGACACCCGTCTGGCAGAATGGCGTGCCGCATTCCATGCAGCGCGCCCCCTGCTCCTGAGCATCTTCATTACAGAAGCGATGCTGGAACGCCTCATAATTCGAAACTCTTGCTTTCAGATCTTCTTCCGACTGAGACTTTCTCTGATGTTTCATAAATCCTTTAAACTCACCCATCTCACATCGCTCCTTCCTAGAATATATTCATCTTCTCGAGTTCTTTGTCCTCGACCGTCAATTCACCATTGAACGCCTTCAGTTCGGCGTCCTTCAGGGAATGCCTGTTCTCGAGGCCGTACCTGATCTTCTGCTGCATCTTCCTGTATTCGACAGGGATGACTTTGATGACTTCAATTTCACCGGATTCGATTTTCGCAATCGCATCCTGGGCCCTGCCGCTATTCGTGAAGTACTGGTGTCCATAGAGGAGATGTTTCACCTTCTCCATTTCTTCACGGTCCTCCACCAGGCCGACTTCGATCATTTCATGGTTCATGTTGACCTGGTTTTCAATGACCGACTTCTCATTTATGATATAGGCGATACCACCGCTCATGCCTGCAGCGAAATTCTTCCCGATATCCCCGATGATGACGACACGGCCACCGGTCATATATTCCAGTCCGTGGTCTCCAATGCCTTCTACGACCACTTCCGCGCCACTGTTCCTGACGCCGAAACGCTCTCCGGCGACGCCGTTGATGAATACCTGGCCACCGATGGCGCCATACAGGCAGACATTCCCGACGATGATGTCATGACTTCTTTCCTTGATCGGCGCCTGGACGATGACACGTCCGCCGGATATGCCTTTGCCGACGTAGTCGTTCAAGTCGCCCACATGGTGCATCGTCAGACCTTGTGGAATGAAGGCACCATAGCTCTGTCCGGCATGGCCGAATGTATTGACCTTGTATGTGTCATGGTCGAGCGTCTTCATGCCCTGGACGTTTGTAATCAGACTGCCGAGCTGTGTACCGATGTTCCTGTGCCTGTTTTTGACATGATAGGCCGCTTCATGCGGTTCTCCCGCTTCCACTTTCCCTTTGAAGTCAGGCAGAAGGTTGAGGTCATCGAGAGACCATTCGAATGGATGCTTCTGCACGTCCACTTTCCTTCTGTCCCCATCGATAGGTGTCAGTATCGGCGAGAGATCGAGCTCACCGAGATGATGATTCGCCGTCTTCTCCTTGTCCACTTCCAGGTGCTCTACGGCACCGACGAGATCGTCCATGGATTTCAGTCCGAGTTCCGCCAGTATTTCACGGATATCTTCAGCAATGAAGTGCATGAAGTTGACTACATGCTCCGCCTTTCCGGTATACAGCTGGCGCAGATCGCCATTCTGTGTGGCGATGCCGACCGGACACGTATCCTTGTGGCACACACGCATCATGATACAGCCGAGTACGACAAGCGGCGCTGTCGCAAACGCGAATTCCTCGGCACCGAGTGCACATGCGATCGCAACGTCCCTGCCCGTCATGAGCTTGCCATCCGTCTCCAAAGTCACCCTGGACCTCAGACCATTGAGCTGCAGCGTCTGATGCGCTTCTGTCAGGCCGAGTTCCCAAGGCAGCCCGGCGTGCTGGATGCTTGTCAGGGGTGATGCACCTGTCCCGCCATCAAACCCGCTGATGACGATTTTGTCTGCATAGGCTTTCGCAACACCTGCCGCAATCGTTCCGACGCCGTTTTTGGCAACCAGTTTTACGGAAATATCCGCTTCCTTGTTGGCATTCTTAAGGTCATGTATCAGCTGTGCCAGGTCCTCGATGGAATAGATGTCATGGTGCGGCGGTGGTGAGATGAGTCCGACACCCGGTGTTGAGTTCCTGATTTCAGCAACCCAGGGATATACTTTCTGCCCCGGCAGCTGTCCACCTTCACCCGGTTTCGCCCCCTGTGCCACCTTTATCTGGATTTCCTTCGCACTGTTCAAATATTCGCTGTTCACGCCGAATCGGCCCGAGGCCACCTGTTTGATGGCACTGTTCAAGTTTCTGCCATCCTCTTTCGGTTCAAACCGTTCCGGATTCTCTCCACCCTCGCCACTGTTGCTGCGTCCACCGATCTGGTTCATCGCTTCGGCAAGCGTTTCGTGGGCTTCCTGCGACAGGGAACCGAAACTCATCGCACCCGTTTTGAAACGTTTGACGATTTCCTCCTTCGGTTCCACCTGGTCGATTGGAATCGGTCGGCGGGACTTGAACTTCAGCAGATGACGGATGCTGGAATGATGGCTGTCATGCATATGCTCCCTGTACTCCTCATATGCCTTCTTGTCATTCGTCCGGCATGCCGCCTGAAGCAGGCGGATGGAATTCGGGTTGATGACATGATCCTCACCCTGCTGGCGCCACTGGAATCTGCTTCCGGACTCCAGATACTCGAGTCTCCTGTCCTGCATCTTTTTATTTCTGAAATCGATATCCTCTATCGACAGCCCACCGATCTTCGATGTTGCATCCCCGAAGTACTCGCGCATGACCGACTTCCCGAGACCGACGGCTTCGAATACCTGGGCGCCATGGTAGCTCTGCACCGTTGATATGCCCATCTTCGCCATGACTTTGATGAGTCCCTCGGTCAATGCCTTGTTGTAGGTGCCGACCACCGTTTCATCCCCTTCTGACACGGAGACGAGCGTCTCCTGGGCAATATGCGGATAGACTGCATTGGCACCGAAGCCGATCAGTGTCGCCACATGATGCACTTCGCGCACTTCGGCCGTCTTCACGACGATACTCGTCAGCGTACGGCTTTCGTGGTCAATCAGTGCCTGGTGTACGGCACTTGTTGCAAGGAGTGAAGGAATGGCATACCGTTCCTCTTCCTCAAGGATGCGTGCATCCGTCAGTACGAGCACACCATGTTTTTCAGCCAGCTCTGCAGCCTGTGTCTGGATATGTGACAATGCATCCTTCAATGCACCTGTATACGTGATGTCGATTTCAGCAATCCCGAGTCGTTTCGCATCTTCACGCGCGAGCACCCGCCCGTCGATGACAGGCAGTTCCAGCTGCACACGGTCGACCGCCTTGACACCGGGGTCGAGCAGGTGCCCTTCCCTGCCGAGATATGTGATTTCACTCGTGACGATCTTCTCGCGGTAGGAATCGAGTGGCGGATTGGTGACCTGCGCAAAGTGCTGCTTGAAATAGTCGAACAGCAGCTTGGAATGACTCGACAGGAATGCGAGCGGCTGGTCGAAGCCCATCGCCCCGATCGGGTCCTTCACCTGTGAAGTCAGAGGTTTCATGTATTTCTCTATATCCTCTTTCGTATATCCGAAGCGTACGAGTACATTGTGCAATGTATCCTTGTCCACTGGATTGCGCCTGAATGGTGCCGGCTCAATTTTTTCGCTGCGCTTCTGGGACATCCATTCACTGTATGGTTTCGATGTTGCGATGCCGTGCTTCAGCTCATCGTTCTCAATGATTTTCGACTGGTCGAAATCGACAAGCAGCAGCTTGCCCGGACTGAGCTGCCCTTTATAGAGG
Source organism: Salinicoccus sp. Bachu38 (assembly GCF_038561955.2). Classification (NCBI taxonomy): domain Bacteria; kingdom Bacillati; phylum Bacillota; class Bacilli; order Caryophanales; family Staphylococcaceae; genus Salinicoccus; species Salinicoccus bachuensis. The sequence goes on from NZ_CP138333.2 coordinate 2,208,387, forward strand.
ATTTCGGACTCCTCCATGTCCACGACACCCACTTCCGAGGAGTAGATGATTTCATTGCTTTTCGTTACATAATATCGTCCCGGACGCAGACCGTTGCGGTCTGTCAGCGCACCGAGCTTATGGTTGTCACAGAAGCTGATCATCGTCGGTCCGTCCCATGGCTCCATGAGATAGCTGTAGAACTCATAGAAATCCTTGATGACCGGATTGTCGTAATCCTGATATTTCCATGGTTCGGGAATCATGATCATCGCTGCCTGTTCAGGTGGCATGGAGAGGCTCAGGAACTCCATGACATTATCGACGATGGCGGAGTCACTGCCCGATTCGTCAATGATCGCTTCGATCCTCCTGCCCTTTTCACCGAACGTGTCCACCAGCCACTGCTTCGTACGCGCCTTCATCCAGTTCGAGTTGCCTTTGATGGTATTGATCTCACCGTTGTGCATCAGAAGACGGTTTGGATGGGCCCTCGCCCAGCTTGGGAATGTATTCGTACTGAAGCGGGAGTGGACGGAACCGAATTTCGATACATAGCGCGGATCGCTGAGATCCACATAGAACTGCCTGATCTGGTCCGAACGCAGCCATCCCTTATAGACGATCGTCTCATTGGAGAAGGAAGCGACGTAATGCTCGATATCTGCCGCTTCAAGCGCCTGTTCGATCATTTTCCTCATAAAATAGAGATCGAGGGCATCACTGCAGTCGGTAATCACCTGCATGAACTGCGGCAGTGTTTCACGGACATTATCCGCCAGAGCACCTTCGTCGACCGGAAGCTCCCTGAAGGAGATTACATGCTGGCCTTCCGCTTCCACTGCCTTCTCTACAACTTCCCTGAAAGTTTCAAGAGATTCCTGACTGTTGATCAGGTACATCCCGACAGAGTATTGACCGAATTCCGGCAGAGCCTCCACTTCCTCTTTCAGAAGCGCATGCGGAATTTCAGTCATGATACCAGCACCATCACCAGTGATGCCGTCAGCGCCGACACCTCCTCGATGATCTAACCTCTCTAACATTTCAAGAGATTTGATGACAATCCCATGGGAGCGCACATTATCCATATTGGCATAGAATCCAATACCACATGCATCATGCTCATTCATGAAATGATATAAACCTTCTTGTTTGATTGGCTGATACAAACTCATATCAGGTCACCTCTTTTTCAGAATATTTTAGTAAGTATATACTACCATTAAACCTACCTATACAATCAATATATCAATGATATAATATTCATATCAGAATTAGATTGATGGTGAAAATATGGAGATCAAACAGTTGAAATACTTTATAGAAACCGCCCGACAGGAACATATGACAGAGGCTGCCCTGTCCTTGAACGTCGCCCAGTCGGCACTTTCAAGACAGATTGGACTGTTGGAGGAAGATCTGGGGGTCAAGCTTTTCAAAAGGGTCGGCCGGAACATCAAATTGACAGATGAAGGAAAAATATTTTTTGAAGATGCAGTCAATATCTTAGAATCGGTGGAAAAATCGAGGGAGAAACTGAATGAAGAAGCCATCCAGAAAAGATATACATTAAATATCCACCTCACCCGTTCGGACATGACCTCCAAGGTACTGCAGTCGCTGAATCAGTTTCTGAGACAGAATGAAGAGATTGAATTCAACATCCACACACTGGATGAATCTTCCATTGAAGACAGGCTGCTGGACGAAACACTCGATATCGTCATTTCGGCCCAAAGATCTGAAGACCCGCTCATACAGAGTGCCCTGCTGTTCGAACAGAACTATCATTATGTCTTCCGGGAAAGCAACAGGGTCCAGCTGCCGACACAGGCTTCCCTGAATGAGCTGGAGGAATTTCCGCTCATCACCTTCCAGCCCGTATTCGACATCAGCCAGATGTTCAAGAAGCGCGGCATCGAAATATACCAGGATATGACCATCATCCAGCATCTGCTGATCGAACATGGACATGTGGCGATACTCACCCGTGAAGAGGCAAAGCAGCTCACCTACAGCTATCCGAAGTTCACCGTCCACAGCCTCAACCATCTGAACATCAAGCATCCCATGTATGTCAGCATGCGCAAGGATAATCAGAAGCCCTTCGTGAAGAGATGGTATAACCAGCTGCGCCAGACCTTCAGTCCTTTATTCAACCCCTATTCGGATTAGAAGACCCAAGAATCGGGTAGAAGGGATACAGTTATCGAATAGGAGGGAATTTCATGAACAGGGAAGAATTCAAAGATACGCTGAAAGAAATTCTGGACAACAATAATATCGGTACGATGGCGACGATCCGTGACAATAAACCGATGAGCCGCTACATGTATTTCTATAATGATGGCCTCACATTGTACACCTATACGAGAAAAGATACGTACAAGATTGATGATCTGGAGGAAAACCCATACGCCCATATTCTTCTGGGATATGAGGAAAGGGAAGGCAAGGGAGAACGCTATGTGGAAATTCTCGGCAAGGCCAGCCTGCCTGAGGAAGTCACGCCTGATGTTGACGAAATGCTTGCCAAAGTCGGCAACCTCTATCAGAAATTGAAGGGCGAAGACGATCTCCAGGCGATAAAGATCGATATTGAAACGGCACGGATCATGAATGATGATGACAAGGAACCCGATACGGTTCAACTGTAGACCATTTCAAAAAGCCTGCCCCCATTGGAAGGGGCAGGCTTTTGTCATGTGCATGGGACATATTTCTAGATGATGCCCTGTATTCTTAGGACCACTTCTGCAATCAGGGCCGATCCGAGGAAAGTGCCGATGAATACCAGTATGGCTACGACAAGGGAGCGCCATCCCATATCCTTGAAATCGGTCCAGTTCCGTCCGATGGATATGCCTGCATAGGCCAGAATCGGTGTGGTGATGGCCAGCAGTTCCACCTGGCTCGTCCACTGGACGACATAATCCGACCCGGGAAACCAGGGAACGGAAACGATGATGCCGATCAGGGCGATGTATCCGACCGCAGGGATGTTGACAGGTATGTATTCCTCCATGATCATGCCGAGAAGCGCTATGGCAATAAGAACAAGGATGCCCGGCACGGCTGCCCAGGAATAGATGTCATAGCCTATCATGTTGCCGAGCAGCGTCACACCGGCGAATATCAAAAGTATCAGCGTCCAGTCTATTATCTTCTTCATCCCTCTATTCTCCTCCGGCTTCATTTTTATTCATTACGGCATAGATCTTATTTGCCAGCGGCAGCCCGATGAACATGCTGACATACAGTCCGGTTGCCAGTGAAATCAGATTGCTGGCACCCGCCAGCGCAATGATCTGCGACTCAAGATCGGGATAGGCCGCGATGAGCGTCCCGCTTCCAGCCGCCATCATGCTGCCGCTGCCCACACCGGAAGCCAGTGCAAAGGATAACGGATGTATCGGTGTCAGTGTAGCCAGCAGTCCGGCGATGAGACCGAGGAAGATTGCACCGAATACGGTACCGAAAATATACATTGTCATAACCCCTCTGCCTTCCGGCGAATTGAAGCCGTACCGGTCCATGATCAGACCTACATTCGGCTCCCTGCCGATGGAGTGGGTCATCCCCACGCTTTCCCGCTTCATTCCGAGCCATATCGCCACAGGCAAGGCCAGAAGGATGGTTCCCAGATTGCCGAGCTCCTGCAGAAGGAGTGCCGGCCCGACAGCAAGCAGCTCCTGGATCTGCGGTCCGATGACCACACCGATTTTGGCTATCAGGACGCCCACACCCATTACGATGAGCGGTTCGGCGTTCTTCGACTGCTTCTTTGAAATGACAGGTGTGAAATAAAGGCCGAATCCGATGACCAGTGCATACAGCATCGGCAGCAGCAGGATGGCCCCGGGTCCGACAGGTATCGAAATCTGACCGATCAGTTCCGTCAGCACTACAATGGCCAGTACAACGGCATGCAGGCGCCAATCCTTAAGAATCGATTTCAAATCCGCTTTTTCGCTCATGACATATCCCCTTTTCCGTCTGATATCCATGCTGTTTGCAATACCCGACATTCATTAATCTGAATATTACCATAAGTATTGTGCCACCACAATTTGCTTTCAGAAAAAAAGAATGACCAGCCCGGTCATTCTTCAAAGTTTCATCATTAATTTGCCTTCAGCCTCCGGATCAGCTCTTCCGTGACTTCCTCCGTCTTCTTGCCACCGCCGACATCCGGTGTCAGGAAGCCATCTGCTGTCACACGTTCCATCGTATCAAGAAGCAGCGTGCCCATCTCCTCCTCGCCGTGATGGTCGAGCAGCAGCCTGGCAGTCCAGATCTGCCCGATCGGATTGGCGATCCCTTTGCCGACAATGTCCGGCGCCGAACCGTGCACGGGCTCGAACATTGAAGGATGCTGCCCGTTCAGGTTGAGATTGGCTGATGGTGCGATGCCAATGCTTCCCATGATCGCCGCCCCAACATCGGTCAGGACGTCGCCGAACAGGTTGCTTGCGACGATGACATCATAGCGCTCCGGATGGGTGACGAATGTCGCGGCGAGCGCATCGATGTGCTGGGAGGATGTTTCAATATTCCCATGCTTTTCTGCAGTCTCCTTGAATACTTCATCCCAGAATGGCATGGAGTGGAAGATACCATTGGACTTCGTCGCACTGGTCACATGTTTGCGTCGGGATTTTGCCAGTTCGAATGCATGCTCCATTGCCTGTTTTGTTGCACGTCTCGAGAAGACATTGTTCTGTATGGCGATTTCGTTGTCACCCTGGTACATCCGCCCACCGACGGAACTGTATTCCCCTTCGCTGTTCTCACGGACGACCACCAGATCGAAGTCCTTCGGATTCAGCAATGGGGACCTTATGCCTTCGAACACTTTCGCAGGACGCACATTGATTTCAAGTTCGAACTCCCGTCTGATCTTGAGCAGCAGCCCCCATAGGGAAATGTGGTCCGGCACTTTTGAAATGTCGCCGACAGCCCCCAGAAAGACGCTGTCCGACTGGCCGAGCCGATCCAGTCCGTCTTCAGCCATCATGGCCCCATGCTTGAAATAGTAGTCACATCCATAGTCGAAATGCTCATATTCGAATGCCAGTCCCCCATGCAGTTCTGCAATGGTGTCCAAAACCTTCAGGGAGTGCGGGACGACTTCTGTTCCGATGCCGTCACCCGGCACTACGGCAAGTTTTATCTTTTTCATAATTCCCTCCTGTTTGTCTATGTTGGATTATGGCCAGAAACCGATCCATCTCCAATAAGTATACGCGATGACGATCATGATTGCGATGCTCGCAAGCGTCAGCCACAGGCCCGGCCATAGAAAATCCTTCTGGCTGACCCTGCCTGTACTGTGTACCACGACATTCGGCATGGTTTCCACTATCAGAAGAAATCCGAGCAGCATTGATATGGCTGAAGCGAAGACGATGACCACCGGATCCACACCGGACTGTACGGACAGGCTGATCAGCACAGGCATGAGGGTGATGACCGCCGTGGATACATTCGTGACTCCCAGATGATAGATCTGGGACACGATGATGGTGATGGGGATGGCGAGCCAGGGATTGCTGAAGATGTCCAGCACAATCTGCGGAGATACCAGTACTTCCAAAAGGTCGATCGCCCCGGATTCTATCAATGAATAGCCCAAAGAGAGCGTCGCCCCGATCAGCAGCACCATGCCGAAGTTGATGTCCAGCATCTTCTTCCAGGCCGCAAAACCTGTCACCGGTATAGCCATCAATATGACAGCAAGCAATGCACCGAATGTCGGATGATATCCGTGCCAGGACTCGGTAAACCAGATCAGTATGGTAACCACCAGTATCCCGATGCATTTCTTTTCATCAATCGACAGACTGCCCAGCGAATCATATTTGCTCTTCATTTCAATCTGCAGCTTTTCGAATGAGTATGATTCCGGCGGATAGCATTTCCATACGATGTACATCGTCGCCAGGACAAGAAGGATCCACATTGGTGCAGCATATATGAACCATTGAAGATAGGATATCGACACGCCTTCATACAACCTCAGGATTTCAACTGCCAGAATGTTCCCTATTGCCGCTGTAAGCACCACCGCTCCGCTCACATTTCCTCCGAAAGCGGCGCCGATATACATCAGCTTATTGAAGTTGGATCTTTCATCCATGCCAGTCTCCTCTATGATATTGCTCAATATCGGAAGCATCAGGGAGGCCCGGACAGCAGTTGCAGGAATGAAGAAGGCCTGCACCTGCATCAGGATGAAAAACCCGATATAGATTCCCTTGGCCGACTTCCCCATGAGTGAGAGCAGAAAATAGGTCATCCGCTTGACGAGCAGCGTCTGGTTCACCCCCACTGCCATCATCATGCCGCCGATGATGAGAAAGACGGCCGGAGACGCGAATCCGCTCAGGATTACATCCATCTCGACCGGTTTCATCACGATGAGCAGGACGATGATGATGATTGAAGTCAACTCGATCGGGATGGGCGCAAAAGCCCAAAGAACAAGACCGAACACCATGATGGCAATCGTACTCCTGGCGGGCCAGGGAACTGTTTCAGGCAAAAATGCGAGAACCGCCAGGAAGAGCAGTATGGCCGAAGCGAAAACGGCAGCCTGACCCCATCTTATACCGTTGGTATGCTTATATTTTTCCGCCATCTCATCGATCCTCCATAAGACATTTTACGATATAAAGAAATGCAGCATGGTATGCTGCATTTCCGGCCATTCTATGTCATATTCATCTGCTTGCCGCTTCTAGTGGTGTTACGGGACTTTTTTTCCCGTGTTTTCGGTTTGCCCTTATTGATGTATTTCTGCATCAGTATCGCAACGGCGATCAGACCGACCGCCACAATATCGGTATACAGGCTGGACAGCATCAGCAGTACCGCAATGACGAGCAGGACGCCACGGACATACCACGGCGACAGTTTCCTGAAGAACCACCCTTGAACGGCCGCCGACAGGAAGTAGACGCCCACCAGTGCTGTAATTGTTGCGATCACAATGCTCAGGGTGCTGTCGCTCAGCAGCAGCAGCTCCGGACTGTAGAACATCATGAAAGGTACGATGAATGCCGCAAGTCCGATTTTGAAGGCTTCACCTGCCGTCTTCATCGGGTTGGTCCCTGTAATGCCTGCAGCCGCAAATGCTGCAAGGGCCACCGGAGGTGTGATTGCAGAGATGACCGCGTAATAGAAGACGAACATATGCGCCAGGATCGGTTCCATGCCCATCCTTACAAGACCTGGTGCCACTACCGATGCTGCAACGGCATACGCTGCCGTTGTGGGCATGCCCATTCCCAGGATGATTGAAAGTATCATCGCAAAGACCAGGGCAATCAGCATATTGCTGTCAGCAATGGTAAGCAGCATCGTACTGAAACGCTGGCCGACACCAGTCAATGCAATGACACCGACGATGATACCGGCACATGCAACAATCGCAATCAGCTGCAGTGCATTCTTCATTCCAAGTTCAAATGCTTCCAGCACTTTCATGAACCCCATGCGTGTCTCCTTGCTGACCAGACTGAGCAGGAAACAGACTACAATGCCGGCCGTACCTGCAAAGATTACACTGTAACCGCTTACAAGAAGACCTATAAGAAGTACGATCGGAATGAAAAGATATGCCTTCTTGAGCAGATACATCTTGTCGGGAAGCATTTTCAGCGGCAGACCCTTGAGTCCTTCTTTAAGTGCCTGGAAGTCGACCATGAAATACACCGACACAAAATAGAGGATTGCCGGAATCGTCGCAGCCAGAATGACTTCCGAATAGGGAATGCCGGTAATCTCAGCCATCAGGAAGGCGCCGGCACCCATGATCGGTGGCAGCAGCTGTCCGCCGGCAGAAGCAGTTGCTTCGGTTGCTGCAGCGAAACGTGCCCTGTACCCCGTCTTCTTCATGAGGGGGATCGTGAGCGACCCTGTTGCGACAACATTGCCTGCAGAAGTCCCATTGATCATTCCCATCAGACCGGAAGAGAACACGGCGACCTTCGCAGGTCCGCCCCTCATCCAGCCCGCAAGCCGGAAGGCGACATCAATGAAGTATTGACCGACACCCGACATCTGGAGGAAAGCGCCAAAGATGATGAAGAGAATGATGTATTTGGAAGATACATCCGTCGTCACACCGAATACGCCGTCCAGCCCATAGATATAAGTGACAAACCTTTCAAAGGAATAGCCGTTATGATTCAGTATCCCGGGCAGGTATGGACCTGCAAAGGAATAGAGGATGAATACACCCGCCAGAATGGGAAGTGTCCAACCGCTTGTCCTTCTTGTTATTTCCAGCACGAGCAGTATACCTACTGTTGCGACAACCACATCAAGCGTCGTCGGTGTCACCCCAAATCGGAACACGAGTGTCGAAAGGTTGGCAAATATATAATAGCCGACAAACACTGCAGCGCCAATCAGAATCCAATCCAGAATCGGTATCCGATTCGATTCCGTCTTCCAGCCTTTATAGAACATCACTGTCAATACGGTTCCAAACAGGATGTGTGTACTTCTGAACACCCATGGATCTATCGGGTTGAAGTTCAGGATATAAAGGTGGTACAGGGCACCTGCCACAGCAATGATCATGAAAGTGTATCTCTTCCATCCAGTGAAGTTTCTGGTCTTGGGTGATGCTTCCAATGCATCTTCAGCCACTTCCGTATCCAGTTTGCCATCTTCCTCAATATCCGGATCTTTTTCAAGCTCCCTCAGATCATTCTCATCTCTCGGTTCACGCCGGTCCTCATGCTCATTCTCTTCATGCAAATCTTTCCTGGACATCTTATCCCCCCTTGAATGCTCCCGCACCCGGCTTCCGGATGCGGAAACAGTTAAGCTATGGTCAGTTATTCACTGCTTTCTTCCCATTCAGCCGGATATACTTCCTCCGGAAGTTCTACGCCGATCTCTTCATAGTAGCGGATCGCGCCCGGGTGCATCGGATAGTCGGTATTGTTCAGAATCGCTTCAGGATCCTCAGCTTCTTCAGCCGAGCTGTGCGTATTGATCATCTGGTCGATATTCTCGTGATACATCTTCACAAGATCATAGACGAAGTCGGAGTTCGCTTCCTTCTGCACTACACCGAAGTTGAACTGGGCGATCGTTTCAATCGGCCCTTCCTGGGAATCATAGGTACCTTCCGGGATGGTGAACTCCTTGAAATAGCTGAGCTCCTCCATGATCGTGTCACGATTTTCCCCTTCGATGCCATAGATGTTGATATCCGTCTGTGTCTCAGCCTCGACTACAGCCGAAATCGGGATGCCCGCCGAGAAACCGATATGCTCAAGCTGGCCATCCAGCATCTGTGAAACCATGTCACTGGCTCCAGCAGCCACCTGTTCCCCGGTTTCAATTCCAAGCGTTTCATAGATGATCGGGTTGTACGTACCTGGTGTTCCTCCGGCTGGACCGACACCGACACGCTCCCCTTCATGCTCCTCTATGCTGGTGACTCCTGTGGATTCGAGCGAGAACCAGTTGAACGGTGTATCATACATCGGGAAAATGACACGGATATCCTGGTATTCCTTTTCCGCCCATTCCCCTTCACCGGTATAGCCTTCATACAATGGACCTTCAGTCACCATGCCAAGTTGGACATCATCCGCATCCAACAGCTGGATGTTGTGGACCGGTCCGCCCGTCACTTCGACATTCGATGTCACATCGAGATGTTCCTCAAGCATCGTGGCAAAGCCGCCACCCCAGATATAGTAGGTACCGCCCTGTGAAGCTGTACCGATCGTCACCGTGCTCGGATATTCATTCTCTTCAAAATCAGCTTCGGCTTCTTCACCGCCTCCGCTGTCTCCGCCGTTGCCCCCACATGCTGCCATTACGCCAACTGTCAGAATGAGCATCATCACAAACCATAACTTTTTCATAAATGTTATCCCCTTTGCTTAATGTTTAGTAAGATCTCGGCATGCCCAGCACATGCTGTCCAATGTAGGAAAGGATCATGTTATTGTTCACTGGCGCCACCTGATACATCCGCGTCTCCCTGAACTTCCGTTCTATGTCGTACTCATCCACGAAACCATTTCCCCCATAAGTATTGATGGCAACGTTGGCTGCCTCCCAACTTGCCTCACTGGATATCAGCTTGGCCGTATTCGCCTCTTCTCCACAATTTTCACCCGTATCGAACTTTTCAGCCGCCTTGTATCTCAATGCATCCGCCGCTTTGATGGAGGCATACGCTCTGGCGATTGGAAACTGGACCCCCTGGTTCTCTCCGATTTTCTTGTTGAACACCTCCCTTTCGCTTGCATAGCCCGTTGCCCTGTCAATGAAGAAATAGCCATCTCCGATGCTCTCCGAAGCCAGCAGGATACGCTCGGCATTCATGCCGTCGAGCACATACTTGAAGCCCTTCCCCTCCTCACCGATAAGACTGTCGGCAGGGATTTTCATATCCTTGTACCAGATCTTGTTCGTTGCATAGTTGAACATCGTCCTTACCGGCTCCACCTCAAGCGATTCCGGCTGTTTTTCCCTGATTTCACGCAGGTCGACCAGGAAGAGCGTCATTCCGTGGGACTTCTTCTCTACTTCTTCGAGCGGCGTCGTACGGGCCAGAAGGAGCAGGAGGTCGGACTGCAGGATGCGGCTCGTCCAGTTCTTGTGTCCGTTGATGACGTATCCGTCCTCCTTCTTCTCGGCGAAGGTGGTGATTGCCGTCGTATTGGATCCCGCTTCAGGCTCGGTGATCGAAAAGGCCTGCATGCGTATTTCACCACTTGCAATGCCGGGAAGGTATTTTTCCTTCTGTTCCTTGCTTCCGTGCCTGAGCAGCGAGCCCATCGTATACATCTGGGCGTGGCAGGCAGCAGCATGCCCCCCTGCCCTGTGTATCTCTTCGAGGATGATCGTCGCTTCAGTGAGGCCGTATCCCTTGCCTCCATATTCCGGAGGAATGAGCACGGACAGGTAGCCCTCTTCAGTCAGTGCATCCACGAACGCCTGTGGATATTCCCTGTCCGGATCGAGCCGCCTCCAGTATTCATTGCCGAATGAATCGCACAGCGCCCTCACTTTAAGACGCAGGCCCTCCCTTTCCGCTTCACTCAAAGTAATCGTTTCAGTACCAATCAATTCACTCATTGCTGCATCCCCTTTTATTGGTTTGATGATTCTTCAAATTGCTTGTGTGCTTCCTTGTACCAGTCATTTCCATGACTGTCGTTTATGACGATGCATGGAAAGTCCTCAACTTCCAGCTTCCTGATTGCTTCCGTCCCGAGATCTTCATAGGCGATCACCTCGGAGGAGAGGATCTTTTGGGCAAGCAGTGCACCTGTTCCTCCAATCGCCGCTATATAGACTGCAGAATGCTTCTTTATCGATGCAACCACTTCCGCGCTTCTGTAGCCTTTGCCGATCATACCTTTCAAGCCTTCTTCCATCAGTCTGGGCGCATAGGCATCCATACGGCTGCTTGTCGTCGGGCCGGCGGAACCGATGACACTATCGGGTTTGTTCGGTGTGGGGCCGACATAATAGATGACCTGGCCTTCCAGCCCGACGGGCAAAGACTCCCCCTTTTCCAGCTGTTCCACCATCCGCTTGTGTGCTGCATCCCGCGCCGTATAGAGTGTTCCTGTCAACAGTACCTGTTCACCACTTCTCAGTTTCTCGACTGCCCCTGCTTCAAAAGGGACCTTCAGTCTGATGCTCATGCTTTCTCCTCCCTACATCACGAAATGCTTATGTCGGCTCGCATGGCAGTTCAGGTTTACAGCAACGGGCAATGCCGCAATATGGCATGGTGCCGTTTCCACTTTGATGTCGAGCGCCGTCGTGCTGCCTCCCATGCCCTGTGGGCCGATGCCAAGCTTATTGACTTCCGTCATCAGTTCTTCTTCCAGCCCGGCGATTTCAGGGTCTTCATGCCTCTCGCCGACAGGGCGGAACAATGATTTCTTTGCAAGATATGGAGAAACTTCGAAGTTACCGCCGATGCCGATGCCGATCACCAGCGGCGGACAGGCATTCGGTCCCGCTTCACGGACGGTGTCCAGAATGAATTTCTTGACCCCTTCGATTCCCGCGCTTGGAGTAAGCATCTTCATTGCACTCATGTTCTCTGCGCCGCCCCCTTTGGCGGACATCTGAACTTCGAGGTCCTCCCCTTCCACAAGTTCAATATGGATGACGGCAGGGGTATTGTCTCCGGTATTCCTGCGATTGATCGGGTCGTCCACTATGGAATACCTCAGGTATCCTTCATCATAGCCCTTTTTGACCCCTTCGTTGATGGCCTCCTGCAGAGACCCTCCGGCAATATGGCAGTCCTGTCCAAGTTTTACTATGAAGACCGATACGCCGGTATCCTGGCACATGGGCACCCTGTTGGAAGTGGCGATATCCGCATTTTCTATCAACTGGTTCAGAATCGATTTGCCGGCCTCGGACTTCTCGGTCCTGACCGATTCCTTGAAGGCATTGACTACATCCTCCCCCAGGTCGTAGTTCGCTTCCTGACATATCCTGGCCACTTCATCGACGATATCCTGATATGCTATCTCTTTCATCCTCTACCTCCTTCACTGTCCTTTCTGGCCGTCGAGCACCTTCTGCAGGAGTTCGTCGCCTTGCTTCGGTGCCTGGTCCCTCTTATAGACCATCATCGTCCTTTTGAATGATATGACCACTTCGCCCCTCTGGTTATAGCCGAAAGTCTTCACATTGACGATGCCGACATGGGGACGGGATTTTGATTCCCTGAGTCCGGTCACTTCCGAATAGGAGTAGATGGTGTCCCCTTCAAACACCGGGTTGGGAAGCTTGATATCGTCCCATCCGAGATTCGCCATCGCATTCTGCGAAATGTCGGTGACCGACTGGCCGGTGACCAGTGCCAGTGTGAATGTAGAATCGACAAGCGGCTGTCCGAAGTCCGTCTGTTCTGCATAATAGTCGTCAAAATGGATTGGATTCGTGTTCTGGGTCAAAAGCGTCATATAGATGTTGTCCGTCTTTGTCACCGTCCTGCCCAGTGGGTGAGGATAGATATCCCCTTCGGAAAAGTCCTCATAATACCTGCCTGTCCAGCCCTGTTGAATACTCATGAATTTCCTCCTATTTATTGAATGTTTCAGATTTCAGTCCAAGTTCCTCCAAAATGCTGTCCGTATGCTCACCGAGGCCCGGCACCGGCTTCATCACTGCTTCGAAGCCGTTCATTGTCACTGGTGGCACAAGCGCACTGATTCGCCCTTCCGGTGTTTCCACGTCCTTCCAGCGGCTTCTTGCCTTCAGTTGAGGATGTTCGAAGAAATCCTTCATTGTATTGAGTCTTGCATTGGCGATTTTTGCATTTTCGACACGTTCAATGACAGTTTCGGATGTGAGTTCTGCAAACTGCTCCTCGATCAGTGCCTTCAAGGCTGCCCTGTTCTCCGAGCGCAGCGAATTCGTGTTGAACCGTGCATCGTTTTTAAGTTCCGGGTCACCCAGCACCTTGTCACAGAACTGCGCCCACTCGCGTTCGTTCTGCAGGCCGATGAACACGGTCTTGCCATCCCCACAGATGAATGGTCCATAGGGGTAGATGGTCGAATGGCTCGCCCCGGTACGTTTCGGCTCTTTGTTTCCGTAGGCGGCATAGTATGTGGGATAGCCCATCCATTCGCCGAGCGCCTCCAGCATGGAGACTTCCATGACCGTCCCCCTGCCCGTCTTCATACGGTTCATCAAAGCGGTGAGCACGCCCGTATAGGCGTACATGCCTGATGCAATATCCGCGATGGATATGCCCGCTTTGGACGGCTCCTCTTCCGTCCCTGTCACCGATACGAGCCCCGCTTCACACTGGACCAGCAGGTCATAGGCTTTCTTCTGTTCATATGGACCGCCCTTGCCGTAGCCCGACAGGCTGCAGACAACGAGCTCCGGGTGTTTTTCAACCAGTTCTTCAGGGATGAACCCCATGCGCTCAAGGGCTCCGGGAGCCAGGTTCTGTATCAGTACATCCGCTTTTCCGATCAGCTTTGACAATGCATCCTTTCCTTCGTCCGACTTGAGATCGAGGGCAATCGACTCCTTCGAACGGTTGCACCATACGAAATGGCTCGACATTCCATTGACGGTCGTATCGTATCCTCTGGCGAAATCACCGACATCAGGCCTCTCGACCTTTATTACTCTTGCCCCAAGATCCGCAAGCTGTCTCGTTGCGAATGGGACGGCAATGGCCTGCTCCAAAGAGACGACCGTTATACCTTCCAGTGGCAGCATGAAACTCCTCCTCCATATTCTAGTAAACGCTTTCATTTTCAAGTAATTTTTTAGCCCTCTCAGCTACAGGGGCATCTATCATCTTTCCATTCACTTGCAGGGCGCCATCGCCTTCATTGAATGACGCTTCATATGCTTCGACGATTTCTCTCGCTTCCTCGATTTCACGGTCTGTCGGGGCAAATACTTCATTGATCGTTTCCAGCTGCTTGGGGTGGATGACCAGCCTGCCCTGGAAACCGGCGCCTCTGCTTCTTATCGAAGCGGCTTTCAGGCCCTCCGGATCATTGAAATCCGTATAGACCGAATCAATCGGCGGGGCGATGCCGGCAGCACTCGATGCTGTCACCAGCATGGAGCGTGCATAAAGCAGTGCATCTCCTTCATCTTTCGGGATGCTGACATCAAGCATGTAATCCTCGGCACCGAATGCCAATGCTTCAATGCGTTCGGCGGATTGTGCAATATCGGCAGCATTGATGATGCCCTTCCCCGTCTCAATCAATGGAACAATGCTGATCGATCCTGGCGCCAGACCATTTGCCCTCTCATAGTGACTGAGCAGAAAATCCGCTATCATCATTTCATCCCGGGTGTCCACCTTCGGGATGACGATGCCGTCAGGAGCAGCCCCTGCAAGTGTTGCGATATCATCGATGAAGAATGGACTATGGACATCATTCACACGTACAAACCTTCTATTTTTCGATGTTGGCTGTCCAAGGGCCGCCTCCACCATTCCCCTTGCTTCCTTCTTATCTTTGGGAACGACACTATCCTCAAGATCAAAGATGAGTACATCGGCCCTAAGCTCCTTTGCCTTATCAAGGAACTTCTCTTTGGCGCCAGGGATGAAAATCCATGTTTTATTCATTGTGCGCCCCCTCGTCTTGGATATTGTAGATTGGATACAATTAAAGTGTAAAATAAATCCAACCCGTTGTAAATATAGTTTTTGCAATTTATTGATTTTTCTATTTATTTATCTTCTGTGCCTTCAGAACTTCTATCAGATCTTCGCGTGTCCGGTTGATGTGATGGGAGAGTTCGTTTGCCGCCCTCTCTGCGTCCTTGTTTGAGATGGCTTCCAGGATGATGCCATGCTCCCTGTTGGACTTTTCGATCTGGCCGGGGATTACATATGGCGTATCCTTCGCAATTCCATGGGACACCCTTGCCATCAGACTATGCACTCTCTTGCTCTTGCACCCGCTGAGTGAAATGGTATGGAATCTTCTGTTCAAATCCACATATTCCTCCTTCTCGAATGTATCCAGCATTTTCAAGTGCAGCTTCTGCATCTCATCAAGTGCTTCATCTGTCAGGTGCGGGATGCTCTTTTTAAGGGCAAGGGACTCGAGCATCGTACGCAGTTCGTATATTTCATCGATATCGTCGATTGTCAGTTCATTGACTACAGCCCCCTTGTGCGGTTCAAGTGTAATCAAACCCTCCATTTCCAGCGTCTTCAGCGCTTCTCTGACAGGCATCCTGCTTACCCCGAGCTGCTCTGCCAATTCAGCCTGCACCAGATGCTGCCCAGGTTCCAGATCCCCTTTCAGAATCGCCTGCCTCAAAATCGTCGTTACAGAATTCGGCAGTACTTCCCTTTGTGCCATCTCAAGTTTCATAACGCTCACCTTTTCCTATATCTTGTTAATTATTTTATATCTACCCGGTTCTTAGGAAAAAGCATTTCCAAATCTTCAACTTCCTCAAGTGAAAGTATCTTCTGGGCGATTCTTTCACGCTCAGATTGATCTACTTTCCGACTCAGCTGCATGAATTTATCCACTAGCTCATCCTTCGTCACCGGCTGCTCCGGATCTCCTTTTGGATAGTCCGTATCGAGCTCAATGTGCTCTCCATTTTTCAATATTACCTTCGCAAGCGCCCCCCACTGGTTCGGATAGGCGCCATCTTTGGCCGAATCGACATATATCCTGACCTTGGACATCAATCCCCTTATTTCTTCATTCCACAAGTTTTCCTCGTTGAATGTGTTGAGGCTGCCCTCCTGCATCACAAAAGCATGCGCCGTACAGTACTGGAGGCTGAACTTGCCCTGATAGACGGTCACCGGGTTGTCATTATCCGTAATGTTGATGGCCACCTGATATGTGCCAACCTCGATGCTTTCAATGTCCTCTGCATCCAGCCCCCGCTCCCTGGACAGTTCGGCGACGATGTCCATCGCGTGATGGGTATGCCTGCAGGAGGCATGGACCTTGAAGGAGTTCTCCATTATCTTGTATGTCTCCCCGAGCCCCTCCGTCACTTTTGAAACATCGTACGCATCACTCATCGCTTCGAAGAACCCGCGGTTCCCCTCCAGTATACGGCTTGCTGCAGTGAAGTCCTTCTGGGACAGGAGCCCGGCAATCACTCCGTTCATCGCCGCTTTTCCGGGATGCAGCTGCTTCGACATCGCACCATCTTCGATGAACTCCCATAAACCGGCTGCCTGCGTTCCCGCACTGCCGAGCGCATGGACGATCTGCTCTTCGGACAGATCGAGCAGTTTTGCCACAGCCGCCGCTGCACCAAACGTACCGCATGTCGCAGTGTTATGCCAGTAGTAGTAGTGGGAAGGGGTCACTGCCTCACCGATTCTGAAGCATACCTCATAGCCGGCAACTACGGCAGTAATCAGATCCTTGCCCGAAAGATCATCCCGTTCGGCAATCGCCAGTGCAGCCGGGATGACGACAGTCGCTGCATGGATGATGGACCCCTTATGGATATCATCCTGTTCGACGATGTGGCTTGATGCACCATTGAGCAGTGCTGCATTCGTCACGGACGACTTCCCACCCGTAATCAAAGTCGCCTGCTCATGCCCTCCGAGTTCCCTGACCATCTCCTCCACCTTCGCAACCGGTGGCGTATCAGACCCGGCAATGGCAGAGCTGAAATAGTCGAGAATGCAGAGCTTCGTAAATTCTACAACGTCATCCGGCAGCTGCTCGTAGGAGACCGACCGGATATATGATGCGAGTGACTCACTTAATTTCATCATGACACCCCTTTGTTTGAAGTTAACCCCATTATATTGGATACAATAGCCAATATCAAATATTTTCTGAAAACTCCACCAATATAAAAAGACTTCGCCGAAGCAAAGCCTTCTATATCATTCATTTTCCACTACTACATAAGGCGCATGGATCGGACCATGCACACCGACGGTCAGTTTCATTTCTATTCCAAACCAAGCTCTTGGGAAGTTGCCTTCCGGATTTCTTTTAACAAGGCACTGTCTTCTATTAAGGAGTGGCCATATGAAGGAATGATCTCTTTTATTCTAGGCTCCCATTTTTCCATATATTGCGGGAAGTTTTTTTCAAAGACCTCCAGCGCAACAGATACAGACGTAGAAGCGCCTGGAGATTCTCCTAACAAGGCCATGACAGATTTGTCCTCAGAATGAACAACCTCTGTTCCAAATTGAATATATCCTTTCCCATACTCTTCGGTATCTTTGATTACCTGCACACGTTTTCCAGCTATAATTAAATCCCAGTCCTCGTCTTTTGCTTCAGGAACAAATTTTCTCAGCTCCTTCATCCGGTCTTCCTTGTCCATCATGACCTGCTGAATAGAATATTTAACCAGTGGCACGTTCTTAGCGCCGGCAGATAACATAGTCAATACGTTACTCGGATTAATGGATCTGAAAAGGTCCAGATTGGAACCATTCTTCAGGAATTTAGGGCCTATAGCCGCAAAAGGCCCAAATAATAGACTCTGGTCACCTTGAATATACCGCCTATCCAAATGGGGCACAGTCATCGGCGGCGTGTTTGGGGGTTCTTTCCCATAAACTTTGGCACCATGCCGGTTTACTATTTCCGAATTTGTACAAACTAAAAATGCACCGCTTATCGGGAAACCGCCAAGATTTCTGCTCTCAGGAATTTTTGTTTTTTGCAGCAGCGGAATTGCATTACCTCCAGCTCCAATAAAGATATAATCCGCTACATGGTATTCAACCTTATCATCTTCAAGGTTATGGATCTTAACGCCCCATTTGCTGTCTCTTCTTCTTTCGAAATCAAGCACCTCGTGATTATAATGCACTTCTGCGTTATCATGTTCACTGATGTTTTCCATCATTTTTCGAGTAAGTTCACCGAAATTGACATCAGTTCCTGTGTCTATTTTACTCGCAGCAACAACTGCATCTGATGTACGCCCTTCTGTCATTAAAGGGATCCACTTTTCCAATTCATTAAGGTCCTCTGAATACTCCATGCCTTCAAACATCGGTAATGGGGATAATGCCTCATACCGCTTCCTTAGGAAATTCACATTATCCGTACCCTGTACAAAACTGATATGAGGTAATGGACGAATAAATTCCTCCGGATTTTGTATTTCTTTATTTTTGACCAGATAGGACCAGAATTGCTTGGAAACTTCAAATTGTTCATTTATTTCTTTTGCCTTTTCAATATCTATCGATCCGTCTTCTTGTTCAACTGTATAATTCAATTCACATAACGCAGCATGGCCTGTTCCGGCATTATTTCTTTCGTTTGAACTTTCTATCGCTGGTTTATCCAATCTTTCAAACAGTTTAATATTCCAATCCGGCTCTATATTTTTTAAAAACGAACCAAAAGTACTGCTCAAAATACCAGCACCTATCAGGATGACTTTTTTCGGTTCTGTGTTATCCATTTTACGGTCACCTTTCCATTTTAAAATAATCCATTTTAATAATAATTTTCTCCTAATTTGTTTCGGCCAGCTTCCGGGAACGTAAAATCATTGAGAATATGGCTGCCAATATAGCGATGATAAGAAAAATCCCTATATTCAAGCCTAAACCGTTCACCCATACATATCCGACAGCCCCTGCAAGCACTAGGTAGAATACTGTTGGAATGAGCAGGCGGGAAATCAGTGTCCCCTCCTTGCCGATGAGTCCTGCGGCCGCACTGGCTGCAACGACGTTATGCACACAGATCATATTGCCTGCTGCACCCCCGACTGCCTGGAGTGCGACGATATAGAGCGGATTGGCACCAATCTCGTCGGCCACCCCGAACTGGAACAAACCGAACATCATGTTGCTGACCGTATTGCTGCCGGCGGCAAAGGCACCCATCGCCCCGATTGCCGGAGAGATCAGCGGCCAGCTGTCACCGAAGAGGCTTGCAGCCCCTTGGGCCAGCACGAGCGGCATGGAATCGAACCCGGCATTGTTGATGCCCGAATTGATGAACACCTGTACAAGGGGGACGGAAACGATCAATGCAGCCATGGCGGCAAGAATCGTCCTGCCTGATACTTTGAATGCATTGGCCATCCCTTTTCCATCGACCCTGTGCAGCCAGCCTGTAAACACCGCTACTATTATGAATACTACACCGGGAATCATGAACGGGGTAAGGCTGTGGCTGATTCCTGTCCCGAGGATATCTTCAAAGGCGACCACCCAGCCTGAAACAAGCGGTTTCAATCCCAGCGCCTCCACACGCGTGACGACAAGCAGCAGTGCAACCAGTACATACGGCAGCCAGGCCTTGATCATTGAAATCTCTTTCGTCGGCCTCACTTCTGCAGAAATGTCACTGAACCAGGATTTCTCCCATGTCTCCCGGGGTTCGAAGTCGAATGTTTCCTTCGGCATGAGGAATCCTTTCTTCGCCAGAGGAATGACAATCGCCATACCGACCAGTCCGCCCAGCAGCGACGGGAACTCCGGTCCCAGGAAATTGGCGACCAGTGTAAATGGAATGACGAAGGCCAGGCCTGCAAAAATGGCAAACGGCCATACGGCGAAACCTTCCCTGAAGCTTCTGTTCCTGCCGAAGAATTTTGTCAGCATGGCCGACATGAGTAGCGGGATGAACAACCCGACCATGGCATGGAATATCGATACCTGGCCGCCCACATCAAAGATGAAGCTGGACATCTCCTGTCCGTTGCTTCCTATGTAACTGTTCACCACCGGCTGGTTTTCAAGGCTCGTATTTACACCGACGAGTATCGGCGTCCCCACCGCGCCATATGAAACCGGTGTGGACTGCAGCATCAGCGCAATCATTACCGCAGCAAGTGCGGGAAATCCAAGAGCGATTAGAAGCGGTCCGATGATCGTTGCCGGTGCTCCCCACCCTGCAGCCCCCTCAAGAAATGTTCCGAAGAGCCATGCAACGATGATGGCCTGTACCCTTCTGTCCGGTGAAATGCTCGTAAATGAAGAGCGGATGGTATCCACTGCACCGCTTTCCTTCAATACATTCAGCAGCAGTACCGCACCGAAGACGATGACACCGACTTCAAGCGCAGTCATGACCCCTTTCAGTGAAGCAGCTGTAATGCTGACCGCCCCCATCTGCCAGCCGAAGTAGGCGATGAGCACGGTGATGATGAAGCTGTAGAGCATCCCCTTTTTGGCGGACCACCTCAATATGACGAGAAAGAAGAAAATCGATAGTATCGGCAAAAGACTTAATAGAACCAGCATAAACAACCCCCATGTCCCAAGTTTGATTATAATCAACTAGTCATCAGATGACTATATCTCTCTTCTAGTATTTTATGAAAACGGTTTCCAAATGTCAAACTTTTTTCGAAAAAAAAGAGACCTTGCGGTCCCTCTTCATTTATGGTGCCTCAGTAATACCGACTCCACTTCATTCAGATGCGTAAGCATCGTGTCGATTGCTCCCTCTGCATCTTTTCTTTCAATCGCTTCATATATGGATTTGTGCTCATCATAGATCTTTCTGATGGATTTTTTCTCTTCATAAAGCCAGATCCTTCTTGTTTCCTTCATCGTCTCCAGCATTTTTTCAGAAACATCATCCAGCAGGGTTACGAGCATCTGGTTGCCTGTCGCTTCTGCAATCGCCATATGGAATTCATAATCCGCCTGTTCCCCGAGTTCATTGTTCATGACCGCCGTCTGCATTTTTTCCAGAGCCTCATGGAGCTTCTCCAGATCTTTTTCATCTGCACGGCTGCAGGCCAGTTCGACGCAGCCGACTTCGATGATCTTTCTGAGGCCGAGAAGGTTTTCGATATCCTTTCTCGTAATGATTTCGAATTCATGTTCGAAACCGAGCGGCATCCTTTCCTTTACATATGACCCCTGTCCGTGTTTTACTTCAATGACATCCATTACCCTGAGCGTATTCAGCGCTTCCCTTATGGAAGCCGAAGACACTTGATACGATTCCGCCATCCTGCTGATCGATGGCAGCTTGTCTCCAGGGTTCAATATGCCATTTTTTATATCTTCCATGATCAGGTCTGCAATCTCTTCATGTACTTTTTTTCTGGAAATACCCATTTGGATTTACCTCTTTTACATTATTAATGTCCATATATGATAGCACAAAACCAATAATTACAGTAATTTATCATTATATGAATATTTTGTAATGAAAATGAAATCGAAATTGTCTGAAAACATATTGATTTATGTCGCCAAAATTGATAAGATGTATACAATTTTTAAATGCAGGGAGGCATTCGATTATGTTGACACTCACTTTTTCAATCCTACTACTCATACTCGGTTATATGGTGTATGGAAAGATTGTTGAGAGGATTTTTGTCATCGATGATAGCAACGAGACGCCGGCTTACAAAAGCGGCGATGGTGTCGATTATATTCCAATGCACCCGATCAAAGGCTGGCTGGTACAGTTACTTAACATCGCAGGGCTTGGTCCTGTGTTCGGCGCAGTGGCGGGTGCACTTTATGGACCTGTCGCACTCATTTGGATTGTAGTTGGCTGTATCTTCGCTGGCGCAGTACACGATTATTTTTCAGGAATGCTGAGCATTCGCAATAACGGCTCGCAATTTCCTGCACTTGTTGAGAAATACCTGGGAAAAAGCGTCAAGCTTTTCATCTATGTTGTTTCTTTGGCACTCATGATTCTGGTTACAGCAGCCTTCACCGCTGGACCTGCTGAACTGATATCGATAAAAACAGGTGGAGCCATTCCATTCTTTGTCGCACTCGTACTCATTTTTGCGTATTTCCTGCTTGCAGCACTGCTGCCGATCAACAAGATCATCGGCAAGATATACCCGATTTTTGGTGCCATACTGATCATCATGGCCCTTGCCGTATTCGGCGGGCTCCTCATATCCGGAGCCCAGATACCGAATCTGACACTATCCACGGCACATCCTGAGGAGCTGCCTGTATGGCCGCTGCTCATGGTCACAATATCATGCGGGGCCATCTCGGGCTTCCACTCCACCCAGAGCCCGATCATCGCGCGTACGGTGAGAAAGGAATCTGAAGGACGCAAAGTCTTCTTCGGCGCCATGATTGCCGAAGGCATCATCGCACTTATCTGGGCCACAGCCGGGATGACATTCTTCGGCGGCACGAACGGCCTCGGAGCAGCACTGGCGAACGGCGGACCTGCGGGCGTCATCGATTCCATTTCAATCGGCTACCTTGGCACTGCCGGGGCCTTCCTGGCGTTCATGGGAGCCATCGTACTGCCAATCACAACCGGGGACACTGCACTCCGTTCATCCAGGATGATCCTGACTGAAGCAACAGGGAAATTCGTTAAAGTCGGCGTCAGGCCAAAACTGCTCATCATGACAGCCTGCGTCGCAATTCCTTCGTTCCTGCTTGCTACGATCGACTATTCCTTCTTATGGAGGTACTTGGGATTCACAAACCAGACGGTTTCAGCAACAATGCTGTGGGTAGCAGCCGCCTACCTGATCAAGGAAGAGAAATTGCACTTCATTGCAGGCATTCCTGCAATATTCATGACTGGTGTAGTCGGAACCTACTTCTTCTACGCCCCGGAGACGTTGAATATGGACTATGAAATTTCACTCGTTCTCGGAATGATTCCGGTCATCGCCACAACAGCACTATATGTTAGGGCTGTGTACAGACAGAAAGCCAGAAGCGTTGCTGAACCCACACATATCGGTTAATTATTAAGGAGGAATTAATATGGGACAAACATTACAGATAGAACGGGCAAATCACTTGAAGGAAAAACCGGATGTTTCCACAGTAAAATTTGGAACGGTTTTTACAGACTATATGTTCACGAATAGATATACGCCGGAATATGGGTGGTCTGAGCCTTCCATCATCCCCTATCAGAACCTGGTACTCTCCCCAAGCTGCCAGGCCATCCATTATGGGCAGTCGGTATTTGAAGGACTTAAAGCATACAAGAGCGGTGAAGATGTACTTCTCTTCAGACCGGATGAAAACTTCAAACGGATGAACCAGTCACTCTCCCGCCTGTCCATGCCGGAAATCAACGAAGAGAATGCACTCGAAGCACTCTACGAATTGCTGAAGGTCGAACGCGACTGGGTGCCGGACGGCCCAGGTCAGTCACTGTATGTGAGGCCTTTCGTATTTGCTGACGAACCATTCCTTGGTGTCAGACCATCTGAAACTTACCAGTTCAACATCATCCTCTCCCCTGTCGCAAGCTATTATGGCGGCCAGGCTGATCCGACCAGCATCTATGTTGAAGACGATTTCGTCCGTTCCGTACGTGGCGGCGTCGGTTCTGCGAAAGTCAGCGGCAACTATGCGGCCAGCCTGCTTGCCCAGAAGAAGGCCAACGAACTTGGATATGAACAGGTACTCTGGCTCGATGGCGTCGATCAGAAATATGTTGAAGAAGTCGGCAGCATGAACATCTTCTTCGTACGCGATGGCGAACTCGTCACACCTAAACTGAACGGTTCCATCCTGCCGGGCATCACACGAAAATCGATCATCGAACTCGCCAAATACAAGGGATATACCGTAAGGGAAGAGAAGATCCACATCGACGACCTTGCCAATGATCTGCACAGCGGCAGAATCACGGAAGTGTTCGGTGCAGGGACTGCGGTAGTCATCTCCCCTGTCGGCAAGCTCAATATCCACGGTGTCGACCATATCGTCAATGAAAACCAGGTCGGCCCGATCTCCCAGGAGCTTTATGACAACCTGACGGATATCCAGTACGGTCGTGCAGAAGACCCATTCGGCTGGGTTGTAAGGATATAGAACGCAAAAAGTGGCATGTGAGTAGATCTCACATGCCACTTTTTTATTGAATCAGCCTTCCATGGCCGATGACATCCTACTGACTGACTTTAAAAACCACTTCTCCGACATTTTCATATTCGGCCCTATATGTCCCAGTTTTCAGCGGCACTGGCAGATTGAAAGTGCCTGAAGAGACGAAAATTCCAGGGCTCAATGTCTTCCCCCGGGCTGCAAGGGCACCGGCCAGCCACTTCACCGCACTGGCGGGATGACCGAGCACTTCCGTCGAAGCCCCTTCCTTGATGACGATTCCATCGTGCGATAATGTGCCTTTGATGGAATCGAGTGCAGCATAATCATAGCTTTTCGCCTCGCCATATACCACTGCACCGTTCACTGCACCGTCGGCGATGATTTCGGTCAGGGCAGCATTCGGAAACCAGTCCTTATACCGGCCATCCGGCACTTCCGCACCCGGAGCCACTCTGCATTTCTTCATGATATCCGCCTCCGTGTCTTCCGGGAATATCTCTTCATCGACCAGAAAGACCAGTTCCATTTCAAGGAGCGGGATATTATAGTCGCCCAGATTGATTTCTTTCTGCACCGTACGGTCGGTCATGGCGCCATATAAAGGCGAATCACTGCGGAAAAGATCCTGGGTCTCGCGGCTCGTCAGGCTGATTTTGTAGCCCATGTGGACTTCACCATTCTCCTCCTTCAATTTCAGCACGTCATCCTGTATGGCATAGGCGGCCTCTTTCGATCCAATATCAAGTACACCCAATTCCAATGGTTCATTTGCTGCGTACGCAGTGTATAGCTGTTCGACAGTCGACATGAAAATCCTCCTTTATTTTATACTAAATATAACACAGCTTTCCAAAATCTTTTTCTGCAGTTAATTTAATCTTTAACTGTTTTTTACATCCAATTAACATTCTTAGTTCGGAGTTAATATCCCATTGCTATGATGGAATCATCTTGAAGAGGAGGAGATACTTACTTATGAAAAAATGGTTTACAGCTTCACTTCTAACTTTATTTGTTCTGGCATCCGTCTTCGGTTCCAGCCCGGTTACAGCTGCTGGAGGAGGATCCGGTTCGCAGGGTGCGGATCAGGATACTGACACGCCAAAAAACGTGATATACCTGATTGGTGACGGGATGGGTGTTACATACAATACCGCCTACAGATACTATAAGAATGGCGGGTTTTCGGAAGATATGGTCGATACTGAATTCGACCATCATCTTGTCGGACAGCAGAAGACACATCCGCATGATGAAGAGGAAAACATCACAGATTCAGCCGCTTCTGCCACAGCGATGGCTACAGGCTCCAAAACCTACAATAACGCCATTGCCGTCGACCATGAACTGAATGAACTGGAAACTGCACTCGAGGTCGCCAAAGCATCAGGCAAATCCACAGGGCTGGTCGCAACAAGCGAGATTACGCATGCGACCCCGGCAAGCTTCGGTGCCCATGATGAATCCAGACACAACCATGCTGACATCGCCGATGACTATTTCGATGAAAGAATCAATGATCAGATGAAAGTGGATGTCCTGCTTGGTGGTGGCATTGAATACTTCGAGCGTGAAGACCGCAATCTGATTGAAGAGTTCCAGAATGAAGGATACGATTTCGTGGATTCGGCCCAGGAAATGCAGCAGTCACAGAACAGCCAGCTGCTCGGCTTGTTCTCAGAAGGTGGACTGCCCAAGAAGTGGGATCGTACAGAAGAGATTCCTTCCCTGGAAAGCATGACACAGACGGCGCTAGATACACTCGGCCAGAATGACGAAGGCTTCTTCCTGATGGTTGAAGGCAGCCAGATCGACTGGGCTGGCCATGCCAATGACATCGCCGGTGCAATGAGCGAAATGGAAGACTTCGAAGCGGCATTCGCAGCAGCAATCGATTTTGCTGAAGAAGATGGCGAAACACTCGTCGTCACTACGGCAGACCATAACACAGGTGGCTTCTCCCTCGGTCTGGACGGGGAATACAACTGGAACGCAGAACCACTCCACGAGATGCACCGTACGCCTGAATTCATCACAGAGGAGATTCTCGAAACTGAAGATATCCATGGTACACTGGATGCCTACATCGACTGGGCATTCACATCAGAGGAAATCGGTGCGCTCGAAGAAGCGCTGCTCCTTCCGACAGCCGACCGCTATGGTGAGATCGAAGGCATCATTAAGGAGGCCGTCGACAAACGTACATTCACCGGCTGGACGACAAGTGGACATACGGGCGAAGACGTCAATGTCTACGCTTATGGTCCAGGAAAGGACAACTTCCAGGGTCTCACAGACAATATCGAACATGGAGACCTCATCAAGTCATTCATGGCGCAATAGTCCAGTAATATATGGAAAGAACCGGCACACTGCATAAAACATGACAGTGTGCCGGTTCTTTATTTTCATTCATTCCTCAGAATACTACCGCAAGGAACTCCAGATCTGATTCTCCTGTATTAACAATGCCGTGGGACTCACCCTTAGTGATCAGGCATAAATCGTGGGGACCGGCCGGTCTGTGCTCACCATCCGCATCGATGAAATCCGCCTGGCCGCTCAGGATATAGTAGCCTTCCGAATCATCGAGATGCTGGTGATAGCCGATGCTGCCACCCTTTTCAACCACCACTTTCGCAAAGAGATCAAGACCCTCCACATCATGCGGCTTCAGATGTCTGGATATGGACACGTTGCCTCTTCCACCATGCAGATCCGTGAAATGTTCTGCAGTTTTCGGTTTCAATATCATGGTTTGCCTCCTCTACTCGAATAGTCCGGGCAGGAACGTTGAAAGCGGCGGGAAGAAGATGATGAACAGCACCATCACGCCCACGATGGCCAATACATGCAGGATGTAGGGCAGCGTCTCCTCTATTCCCATCTTCCTGTCCGTGATGCTGCACCCTGCAATCAGCGACAGTCCGACAGGGGGTGTGATGTTCGCGAGTGCAAAGTTCATGATCAGCACCATTCCGAAATGCACCGGATCGATGCCGTACTGGGTGGCGATCGGCATGAATATCGGACTCAGGAGGACAATCAGTGATGTCACTTCCGTCAAGGTTCCGAGAATCAGCAGTATGATCGACACGATGATCAGGAACATCCATGGAGATGTTGCATATTCCAGGAAGAAGTTCGAGATCATGACGGGTATCCGATTCGCCGTCAATACATATGTAAATGCATTGGCTGCCGAGATGATGATGAGGATCGTCGCAGATGTGACGGCGGAGGATACCATAATTTCCCGGTATGTCCTGAAGTTCAGTTCCCTGTACACCAGCGCAAGGATGAAGCCGTAGGCAACCGCAATGACGGCCGCTTCCGTCGCTGTGGCAAATCCGCTGAATATGCTGCCGAGGATGAATATCGGTGTAAGCAGCGGAAAGAACGCCCGCCACGCTATAATCCAGAATTCCTTGCCTTTTGGTGTTTCGACCGAAATCTCGCCGTACCCCTTCTTCCTGGCAATGATGGCGACATATACAGACAGGGCCACCGTCAGTAATATGCCGGGGATGACGCCCGCTATGAACAGGTCACCAATTGAAATGTTCGCCGTGATGCCCAGGATGACCATCGTGATGCTCGGCGGTATGATGAGGCCCAGTACGCCTGCAGGACCGATGATGCTGGCAATGAAGGAATTGCTGTACTTTTCTTCCTGCAGCCGTGGCACAAGCACCGAACCGACCGCATAGGTCGTTGCTACCGTGGAGCCGGATACTGCGCCGAACAGTGCCGTCGTCACGACCGTGGTGATGGCTGTCCCGCCTGTGAACCGTCCGACAATCGCACTTGATAGTGCCATCAGCCGCCTGGTCAATCCACCTTTGCCCATGATATTGCCTGCCAGGATGAACAGCGGCAGGGCAAGGTAGGAGAAGCTGTCCACTCCGGCAAACATCCTCTGGATGACGATTTCGAGGGACACGCCGCCAAACAGGAGCATGGCGATAGATACAAGGCCGATGACATAGGCAATCGGCATGCCGATGAAGAGGAGTGCAAAGAATATGAGCAGTATGAGTATGATCATCATGGTGCCGTCTCCCCTTCCTCTTCAGTCGCAGACCCTGTCAGGTTGATTGCGATGAAATAGATTGAAAAGAGTCCACTCACCGGAATCGCCAGATAGGATATGCCGACCGGCATCTGCAACGTTGATGTAGTTTGCGACATCGCGCTCATCGACAGCATGAAACCGTAGTATGTCAGCACAGCATAGAACGCGATGATCAGAATGTTGACCAGGACATAGAGTACCCTTCGGTATTTCATTCTGAACTTGTTGACGAAATAGTTGACTGCCAGGTGCATCTTCTCGTAGATTGCCAGGCTGCTGCCAAGGAAAGTCAGCCAGACGATGAACAGCCTGGACAGCTCCTCCGTGCCCGGCATCGAATAGTTGAAGAACCGGGTAATGACCTGGAGCAGGACGATGAATGTAAGCAGTGTGATTGTAATGATGCACATCCATGTCAGCACTTTGACAAGAATTCTTGTAAGTCCCATTTCATTTACGCCCCTTTATGGGATGGGTCCCTATTCTTCCCATCCGGATGCTTCTCTATATACGTTCATAAGCTCTTCACCGAATACTTCCTCTTCCCACTGCTCATATACAGGCAGCATCGCTTCCCTGAATGCTTCGGTATTGACATCGTCATTGATCTGCATGCCGTTCTCTTCCAACTCAGTGAGGTACTCCTCTTCCATCGTGTCGTTCATTTCGGCGACCTCCTCTGAAATGCTGGATGCTTCGTCCCGGATGAGCTGCTGGTCCTCTTCTGATATCTGGTCCCAAGTATCCGTCTCGACCACCATCATTACAGTGTTATAGAAATGGCCTGTCAAAGAAAGGTAATCCTGCACTTCATAGAACTTTGCCGCATTGATGACAGAAAGAGGATTCTCCTGTGCATCCAGCGCCCCCTGTTGCAGGGCACCATATACTTCACTGAAAGCCATGACTGTCGGCAGTGCGCCCACCTGTTCGAATGCATCGACTCTGAGTGCCGTTTCCGCCACACGGATATTCACGCCTTCAAGATCCTCCGGCTCGACAATCGGCTTCTCATTGTTGGTGACATGCCTTGGACCCCACTCAAGGTATCCAATTTGGGTCAATCCTTGTTCCGAGATGATGTCAGCAAGCTGTTCACCGAATTCACCCTGATATGCCTCACGTGCATTCTCCACATCCTTCCACATATATGGCAGATCTTCGATGGCCATTCTCATATCGAGTGTCTGCATGGACCCGATCATGATTGCTCCGGCCTGCATGGAACCGACCTGAATCTGTTCAAGCATTTCCGTTTCGGAACCCAGCTGGCTGTCTGGATAGATGTCGAACTCCACACGTCCTTCCGTCTCTTCTGCAACCGTCTCCGCCATTTCATCAATCTTGTCGGCAGCCGGCGTACCCGGTGATAATGCGTGACCCAACTGCAGTGTTACGGGCTCCGTGTTCTCTGTACTGCCGGATGATTCACCCGATGAACCACCTTCTTCACCCGACCCTCCGCATGCCGTCAATACGAACGACATGCTCAATGCAGCAACTAAACCTGAAAACTTCTTATTCATTTTACCCCTCCATTTGATAACGCTTTCAATATTGGTATACTGTATACAGAAAAGATTACAGCAGCAAAAAATTGATGTCAATGAATTATTATGAAAAATGTGATAATTACAATAATTAATGCCATAAAGTTTACATATGTTGCTTATATCATTGATTTTCAACTTTCACACTCTTATAATTGAGGCATGTATACTGTATACAACTATCAGGAGGTGTCACGATGACCTTACGTATCAACCCGATTGCCAAAGAACTTCAAGTGCCCGGAATCCGTGTGTTTGCCAACAGGGCCGCCCAATACCCGGACGGCGTCAACCTGACCATAGGACAGCCTGACTTTCCGACACCGGATAATGTCAAACGCGCCGGCAGCAATGCTATTCAGGAAGGAAAGACGGGCTATTCCCACAATGCCGGTCTGCTTCCGCTAAGGGAGAGCATCTCCAGATTCTTCGACGAGGCATATCAGTTCAAATATTATGCAGATGACGAAATTATTGTCACGAACGGTGCAAGCGAAGGACTCGATTCGGTTTTAAGAACCGTGCTGGAACCAGGAGACGAAGTCATCCTCCCCTCACCTTCCTACTCGGGGTATGAATCCCTGATCAAACTGAATGGAGGTGTTCCGGTACATCTCGATATATCGAAGACGGACTTCAAAATCACCCCTGATGACCTTGATGATGCAATCACGGACAGGACCAAAGCGATCATATTCAACTATCCATCAAATCCTACCGGCGTCTCCCTCACCTTTGAAGAGGTAGAGTCCCTTGTCGATGTATTGAAGGATTCGGAACTGTTTGTAATTTCCGATGAAATCTATAGCGAGAATACATTTGCCGGCACCCACGTCTCCTTCGGCTCCTTCGGAGAGATACGCGAAAAGCTGTTCATCGTCCATGGACTCTCCAAATCCCATGCAATGACGGGATGGCGGATCGGCTATGTAATGGGCCCTGCGGAGCTGATGCAGTATGTGCTGAGAGTACACCTGAATAATTCAATATGCGCTTCACTGCCAAGCCAGTATGCAGCGATTGAAGCTCTGGATAACACAAGGAAGTTCCCACACGAGATGAATAGGACATACATGGAGCGCAGGGATTTCATCTATGGCAAGTTGAATGAAATGGGGCTGGCCTGTGAGATGCCGACCGGGGCGTTCTATATCTTCCCGAGCGTGGCACAGACCGGCCTTGATGATATGACATTCGCAACCCGGCTGCTTGAGGAAGAGCATGTGGCAGTCGTACCAGGTTCAACCTTCTCCAAAGAAGGGAAAAACCATATCAGGATCTCCTATGCCAGTTCAATGGAACAGTTGGAAGAAGGCATGAAGCGAATCAAGCACTTCATCGAGCGCCTGTAGCATGTGCTCGCCCGCACTTTTGAAAGGGGTTTCACATCAGTTTGAAAAACGATGGGGGTGTCATATTGAAGAAAATCAATAAAAGTTCCCGATTATCCGATCAGGCATTCGAAATCCTCAAAGAGTCGATTCTGGTTGGGGAATTGAAGGGCGGGGATCCCCTGCCCGAGGAAAAGTACTCGAAGCAGCTCGGCATCAGCCGTACACCTTTCCGCGATACACTGACAAGATTGGCGTCGGAAGGCCTGATCATACAAAGAAACGGAGCACCTGCTGTTGTGGCGGACTTCACAAAGGAAATGTCACTTGAGCATATGGAACTGCGCAACATCCTCGAAGTCTACAACATTGAAAAAGTCCTGCTGAAGATAGATTGTGAGATGCTGGAAGCACTCAAAAGAAACCTTGAGATGCAGGAGCGGGCGATAGAAGAAAACAGGTATTCCGAGTTCATGCGCCTGGACAAGGAATTCCACCTGTCCCTCGTTTCCATCAATACGAACAATGAAATCAAGAAGATTGTACAGAGGGTGAATGATGACCTGAGCAGAGCTTTCCTGATCCTTTCCAAGACCGTCCCCCAAAGTGCCAAAGAGGCGCAGGAGGAGCATGGTGAGATCATAAAGGCCATTGAGATGCAGGATACGGTGCTCGCCAAAAATAAGATGATCGTCCATCTGAACAATGTCGAAAAGAGATTTTTAAACTACTACCAGGCAAAGGAAGATGAGAATTCAAACTAGGAGGAATAGGAATGTTCTGGAACACACAGCAGCAACTCGAAGATCTGATATGCCAGCTGGTATCATGGGACAGCCGCACAGGCACTGAAGGGGAGCTCCACTTCCCCTTCAAACTGAAAGATGAGCTGTCGAAGCTCGACTATTACAGGGAGCACCCGCACCATATTGCCCTGCATGATGCAGGCAGGGAGAGGAACGCCCTCACCGCGCTCTACAGGCATGATGATGCGAAGAAGACGATTGTCCTGATGAGCCATTTTGATACCGTACATACAAAGGAGTTCGGCTCCAAGAGCCATCTTGCGTTCACTCCACGTGAACTTGGCCACCGCTTCAGGGAAATCGCAGATGATTTTTCGCCGGATAATAAAAGGGACGCACTGTCGGGGGAATACTTATACGGCCGTGGCACAATGGATATGAAGATGGGGCTCGCCCTGCATATGCACCTGATCGAGAAGGCGGCCGAAGAGGACTGGCCGATAAACCTCCTGCTTCTGACCGTGCCCGATGAGGAAGTGGATTCCGCTGGCATGCGCGCTGCGGTGGACCGTCTCGAATCCATCGCTGAGGAATATGGACTGGACTACTCTCTGTTCCTCAACAGTGAGCCGAGTTTCACCCAGTATCCCGATGATCCGAATTACTACTTCTATTCCGGATCCATCGGGAAAATAATGCCATCCGCCCTCTTCTATGGTGTGGAGACGCATGTAGGGGAACCGTTGCGAGGCCTCAACGCCCATTATATGTCCTCATTTTTGAACCAGGAGATGGAATTCACCGACATCTTTTCCGAAGAGGAATATGGGGAAAGATCTCCTCTGCCCGTCGCGCTGAAATATTATGATATGAAGAAAGACTATTCAGCACAGACTTCAAACCATGTCGCCGTCCTCTACAACGTATTCACGATGCAGCAGAATGCCGAAGATATTTTCAGCAAATATCATTATCTGGTCGAACAGACGATGAATCAATGCCAAAAGCAGTATGATGAAATCTGCGAAAGGGAAAACATCCCGCCAGTCGGCAGGATCCGCACCATGACCTATCAGGCACTCCACGCATATATTACAGAAAAATTCGGACAGGAGAAGGTCGATAGGATCATTGCAGAATATATCGGTCGTGATGACCTCGACGACCGGGAAAAGTCGATGCACATCGCCAACCGGATGATCACCTACTGCAAGGAGCTCGTGCCACTCGTCGTCACCCTCTTTGCGCCCCCATACTATCCGGCAGTCAATGCTTCGGAAGATCCACTCGTCAGAAGCCTTTCTTCGCTGACGAATGATTTCCTCGGCAACGACTATGGCGTCGAGCCGAAGGAGATCCATTACTTCAACGGCATATCTGATCTGAGCTATGTCACTTACGACAAGCATGATGATGGCTGGGAAACGTATCAGGCCAACACACCTGTATGGGACAGAACGTACTCTATTCCATTCGAATCCATGCAGAAGCTCCAGGCGCCGCTCATCAACATCGGTCCCTTCGGCAAGGACCCACACAAGCTCACCGAACGCCTCCACAAAAAGAGCGCTTTTGAAATTACGCCGAAACTGCTGGAGGCCGTAGTAAAGCACTGCATCACCCACTGATGCTCCATACCAGCACGTAAAAACAGGCGATCGAGTTCATTTCGATCGCCTGTTCTCTATATCCCATATTTCCATCAGTTATGCGTTCTGCTTCTCTTTTGCGAGTTCCTGTGCGACACCGACGATCCAGTCCTCCTGACCGCCAACGGCGCCCATTTCGGATATCCTTGTCAGAATGTCCCGGGCATCGACACCATACTCTTTTCCTGCACGTTCAGCGAACAGCAGGAAGCTGGAGTAGACGCCTGTATAGCCCAGCGTCAATGACAGACGGTCAATCTGTACAGGCCTTTCCATCATCGGCTTCATCAGGTTCTCTGCCGCATCCATCGTCTTGTACAGGTCGAGGTTGTGTGAGATGTCCATCCGGTTCATCACTGCCACCAGCTGTTCTGTCGCCGTGTTCCCTGCACCGGCTCCCATGCCGGCGAGGCTTGCATCTATCCGATTGGCCCCTTCTTCGATGGCTACGATGGAGTTCGCCACACCAAGTGATAGGTTGTTGTGGCCGTGGAATCCGATTTCAGTTCCGCTGGACAGGTTTTCCTTGAACAGGGATACACGCTTTCTTGTGTCATCCATTGTCAGGGCACCGGCCGAGTCGACCACATAGATCGTGCCTGCACCGTATGATTCCATCTTCTTCGCTTCTTCCAGAAGGTTTTCAGGCGTTGTCCTGTGGGACATCATGAGGAAACCGACTGTGTCCATGCCGAGTTGCGCCGCTTTGCCGATATGCTGTTCCGACACATCCGCCTCTGTACAGTGCGTCGCGACCCTTGCCACCTGGGCACCGTATGAATGGGCTTTTTCCAAGTGGTCGATGACACCGATGCCCGGAAGCAGGAGGACGCCGACCTTTGCGTTTTTGGCGTTCTCCACGGCTGTTCTGATGATGTCCTCTTCACTTTCCTTTGAAAAGCCGTACTGTATGGAACTGCCTCCCAGCCCATCACCATGGGTTGCTTCAATGATATCCGCCCCGGAGTCGTCGATCGCCCGCGTCAGTTCGGCAATCTGTTCCTTCGAATACTGGTGGCGGATGGCGTGCATGCCATCGCGCAGCGTTACGTCATTAATCGTTACTTTTCTGCCCATTATTTAAGCACTCCTTCTTTTTGCATACTTTGTGCGATGACTTCGCCTGTCTTTACGGCAGCGGACGTGATGATGTCCAGATTTCCTGCATACTCCGGCAGGAAGTCTCCATTTCCTTCAACTTCCACAGAGACGGTGACGATGTCGCCCTTGACCACCGGGTCTGCCTTGAACCTGTAGCCGGGCACATACTCCTGTACATTTCCAAGCATCTTTTCAAGTGATGCTTCAATTTCCTCCTTCTTGTCCTCGGCAGATCCGGCCGTCTTCACATGAATCGTATTCCTCATAAGAATCGGTGGATCGGCAGGGTTCAGCGTAATGATCGCCTTGGATTCCTTGGCACCGCCCACTTCCTTCAATGCCCTTGCTGTCGTCACTGTGAATTCATCTATGTTCTGCCTTGTGCCGGGACCTGCACTTTTACTGGAGATGGAGGCGACGATTTCTGCATAGTCCACGTCGAGGACACCCGACACTGCCTTGACCATCGGGATCGTCGCCTGGCCGCCGCAGGTCACCATGTTCACGTTGTCCAGATGCGGGATCTCCTCTTCTTTGAGGTTGACGGAAGGTACAAGGAAAGGTCCGACTGCAGCAGGTGTCAGATCGATCGCTTTTTTGCCCATCTCCTTAAGTATCGGTGCATTGTGCGCATGGGCTTTCGCTGAAGTCGCCTCGTAGACGATATCTGCCAGTTCAGGCTGTTCCCTCAGGCCATCGATTCCATTTGAAATTGCAACAAGGCCATTCTCTTCAGCCTTTTTCAGACCCTTCGATTCCGGATCGATTCCAATCAGTGCAGTCACTTCAAGTATGTCACTTCTCATCAGTTTGATCATCAGGTCGGTTCCGATGTTTCCGGAGCCGATGATTGCGCATTTAATTTTGTTGTTTGTCATTTCCATCCCTCTTCCTATTTTTTTAGTTCCTTGCTGTTGCAACAGTATTCACATGCCTGTCTGAGATGGGTCGCGAGCAGCTGCTGGGCCTGCTGCACCTCGTCCTTCCCGAGTGCATGCACGATATCCTTGTGCTGCCGGATGATTTCCTCCTGATCCTTCAGTGCTGCTTCACTCGTAATGTCAATCAGTGTTCTGAAGATGTCGCGCTGTGCCGACCATAGGTGCATGAGGCTGTTATTGTCCGCCATCCTGACCAGCAGATGGTGGAATGCAAGGTCGATTTCGATGTCCCGCTGCTTGTAGTAGTCCGCTTCCTCCATCTGCTGGATGTACAGCAGCAGCCGGTCCTTGTTGGCACTGAATATCTCCGGATCGATCTGGCCGAGTGCATGCGTCTCCAGAAGAATACGCGTGTCATACAGGTTCTCGATGTCTTTTTGTTCAAAACCGATCACTGCCGTACGTCCATTCGAATGCTTCTCCAGCAGATTTTCAGCAACCAGCTTGCCGATGGCTTCCCTGACCGGCCCCCGGCTGACTCCAAGTTCATGGGACAGCGCAGTTTCCACGAGGGCCTCCCCTTTTTGATATTTCCCCAATATGATGTCTTTGCGAAGATGATCGACAATTTGGGAAGCGATATTCGTTTTGGTAATCAAATCGTTTCCAACTCCTTGAATATTCTGAAATGTAAACAGTTAACATTAACCTAAGTTTAAGAAACCGGTTGCAGAATGTCAAGATAAAATTCAGAAATTTCTCTAATCATTATTTATATGCCGAGCAGGACGAGGCATATCGGTATGGTGATCAGGCTGATCAGCGTTGTCACCAGTGTGGAGAAGGATACAAGGTTCGGCTGCACATTGAACTGCACCGCAAGCATGGTCGAGTTTGCAGCGACCGGCATGGCATTCAGGATGATGAAAACCAGCTTCATCGTGTCGTCGACCGGCATGAGCAGGACGAGGATCGCCGCAACTACAGGGGAGATGAGCATGCGTACGACCACCACGGTCGTAATATTTTTCATCTCGAACTTCTCTTTCGTAATCTGTGCAAGCTGCATCCCGAGAATCAGCATGACGACGGGAATGGCGGCGTTTCCGGTCATCTGGATGATCTCCATCAGCTTGTCATCGATCGTGACATTGGCCAGCTGCAGGAGGACGCCCGCCAGCGCACCATAGATGACCGGGATCCTGAAAATGCTTACCAGCGCTTCCTTTGCGGAAATCGTCGCCCCATTGCCGAACGAGGCGATGAATATGCCGACCGTGCTGATGATGAATCCATGCAGCACCATCAGCACGATTGCATAGTCGAATGCCGTCGCACCGATCGCAAACAGGACGACGGGAGATCCATAGTTGCCGCTGTTCGGGAACAGTGTGCCGAGCAGCATTGCCGATATGTCCTCCTTCCCCGATTTCATAAAGAACCCGATGGCCACCGTCACTGCGGCAAGGATGACGGTGATGATCATGGAAAATATGAACAGGTATAAATAGTCCACTGTAATTTCGTTGCTGTAGAATGTATCGAAAGTCAAGAGCGGCAGCAATATGTATAGGGAGAGTGCGGATATCGACTTGATATCCATATGAAGCAGCTTCTGGGCCACATAGCCCGTTGCAAATACGAGGAAAACAGGAAGTACAATCATCAACAGTTGCATCAATTTTCATCTTCTTTCCATATTTTTGTCATGCTTCCATCATAGATTATTATGGAAACAAAAAGAAGCCAGGCAGATGCCTGACTTCCATAATTTAAACTAGTTCCTTCTGAGGAATAGAACGATTGCTGCAATGATCCCCAGCACAAAGAGTACAACTGCCCCGATGATCAGGCCGGTATTCGAACCCCCCGACCCGGTCTGTTCACTCTCCTGTGCAGTATCCACTGCTTCTCCGCTGGTCTCGTCCTCTGCCGACTCTTCAGATGACGCTTCATTCTCTGCTGTTTCTTCTTCCGTCGGTTCTGCAGTCGTCTCTTCTTCTGTGGATTCCTCTTCAGTCGACGCTTCTGTTGTGGCTTCTTCAGTAGCTTCCTCCGTGCCCTCTTCCTGTGTCTCTTCTTCGGTCAGCTCTTCTGTGCTTTCCTCGGCAGACGGTTCAGTACTCTCTTCTGTCGTCGGTTCTTCGGTGCTTTCCTCAGCCGTTGCTTCCGTCGAAGGCTCAGTACTTTCTTCCTGTGTGGCTTCTTCAGTGCTTTCCTCAGCCACCTCCTGTTCCTCGTTGTTCGACAGTGCTGTAGAGAGCGCCGAATTCGCTTCATCCAGCTGATCCTGTGTGGTCTGGCTGTCATTCAAAAGTGCATTCGCATTCTCAAGTGCGGATTGGAGTTCGGGATTCCGGGATGCCATTGGAATCTGTTCCGCTTCATTGACCGTCTGCTCCAGTCCGGATGTATCCACTTCAGGTGCATCGCTTACATTCGTAGTCGTTGCCGTCCTGAAATATGAAGTCAGCAATGGATTGTCATTCTGGTCCATCGCACGGACATGGTAGTTGTATGTCGTCGATGTATCCAGCCCCGTGTCCTGGTAATGGGCTTCCTGCGTCGTGTCGATCAGCTGGTCATTCCGGTACACTTCGTAGTATGCCGCATTCTGAAGCGGATCCCATGAAAATTCTACAGTATTGCCCGTAGTGCCCTGGATGGTCACCAGCCTGTTGTGGAACGTCTCCATGAACTGATATGTCTGCGGTGCACGTTCAGCCAGGCGGGCGCTTGCATTGCCTCCGAGGTAATACATCGCAAATGTTTCTGCAAAATATTCACCCGGTGTATTGAAGTAGTTCGGCACCTGGTGGTCACGGAACAGGTTGTCCTTCTCCTGTGCCATGAGATCCCTGAAAGCCTGGGACTCACTCACTGTAAATCCGGCTGCGTAGCTGTCGACCGCGTGTCCATACTCATGCAGTTCAAGATTGATTGTGGAATGGGAATTGCCCGGATTGCTGTATCCGATTCGTGCAGCTGTCGTATAGCCACCTGCACCAGGCACATCATCCCAAGTGCGTCCCGTGCCTTCCCAGCCTCTCGGTGTCACACCCGACAGGTATTCGAACTCCGGCAGTTCGGTGAGCGGCTGGTCCATAAGTATGATTCTGACCCCTGCACGGTTCGTATGTGCCAGAATCCGTTCATCCACCCGTGCGAGCCGGTTGATCATCGCCTGGGCTTCATTCGCATCATAACTTCCGTCATCATCCCTGATTTCAATCATGTTTTGTAGACTCGGACTGTTCGCAGATGCCTGTAGTGGTGCAAACCCAGTAAACATCAGCAGCAGACCGAGCACCATCACAACTCCTGTGAGGGCTTTCTGTTTCATATTTTTCCCCTACCTTCGCTCTTGTTTCCTAATATTTGTATTCCCTTTAATACGGGTTTTAGACATGATTTTGATGAAACGATGATGTTAATGTACACTATAGTGCCTAAACTGAGATCAAGGCAAATAAAAAGTGGCCATCCCGCATCTGAATGCAGAATGGCCACCCTCTTACAACATCTAGGACAGGCTTTCCCTGACGACTTTCTTATAGTGGATCAATGACAGCAGTGCAAACAGGGAATAGAAAAGCGCATATACCCCCATCACAATCAGCATCGGCGTCCACATTTCAGTGCCAAACAGGAACCATCCTGCATTCACGGCAAAATAGGCATGCAACAGACCGATCAGCAGAGGAATCCCGAAGGTGATGATCATTTTGACCGACAGCCCTTTGATGATTTCACGTTCTGAGAAGCCAAGCTTCCTGAGTACATTGTAACTGCCCTTCTCATCCTCACTTTCACCGACCTGCTTGAAATAGAGGATGCATCCTGACGTCACCAGGAAGGCGAAGCCGACAAATGCAATGACGAACATCGTCATGCCGGAAGCCTGCAGCTGACTCGTATGCTGCTGTATCTTGGATTCGAAAACCGGATTTTCCTCCTGATCCATCATGTTGAAGATATCCATGCTGTCGCCTTCAGTGATATCAATGGCATGCATGGTCTTGACACCCTGCTCCTGCATCTCTTCAGATTGATGGCCGGAGAGCTCCTGATAGACCGTTTCGTCAACAATGGCTGCAGGCGAACCGTAGGAAACCATACTTGGCAGAATCGCCTCCTCCTGTATGTCAACGAGTTCAAGCGAGCGTTCGTAGTCACCCGAGACGAATGTCACGGGCGCATTCAGTGTATAGTCGATGAAAGACTGCATTACACTCGGCGTGCCGGTGATGATGGTTTCATTGGTCCCGAGGGCCACTGAATCAAAATGCGCCTCACTCACAACATTTACATTGAGTGTCGAACCGTTAAAATCCAACGCATTGAGATCTGCACTGATCGCCCCTTCCGTCTCTGCCTCGTAGTCGATTGTCGGCAACTGGATGCTTTCGTAATCCACCCCTTCTTCATCAAGCAGGTCTTCATAGAATTCCAGCGCTTCCTCTTCATAGAATACATAATCATGCGGCATTGTATTTTCGACCATCTTCTCTGTAGAGTAGTAGGTGATGTAGGACAGCGACATGAGGCCGATGCTGAGGGCACTGATGACGGCGATCAGTGTCAGCAGGAATGCATTGGATTTCATCTTGAACATGATCCTTGTCAGGGAGAGGACATCCGTCACATTCACATGCCCCTTCTTTGATTTCCTGATCATGTTAAGCATGAAGGCAATTGAAAATTTGAATGTGACATATGTTCCGATGATCGTCAGTCCCAGTACACCGAATACCAGCGGAAAGATAAGGAACACATGCTCCATCAGCTGTGTGGAGAGATAGTAGCCGCCCACAATCATGGCGAGTCCGATGATGCCCATCAGCACCGTCCCACTGCCGAGACGCCTTGTATCCGATTCGCTTGTCCGGTTCATCGTCATCATCTGCAGCAGCCTTGTCCGCTTCAGGAAAATGAAGTTCTGAATCAGCAGCAGAATGAATATGCCGATGAACAGCAGTGCTGTCTGGCCTACTGCAGCCATTGAAAAGGTGAGGCCGACAGAGAGTTCGACCTGCATAATCCTGAGCAGGACCATCATCAGCATCCTGGACAGCAGGAATCCGAAAAGGATGCCCACTATCAGGCTGCCGAAGTAGATGATGGCATTCTCCAGCACCAGTATCCTGAACACTTTGCCCCGGTTGAGTCCGATAAGCTGGAAGAGTGCAAGCTCCCTGTTCCTCCGCTTCAGAAAGATGGTATTTGCGAACATTACGAAAGTGACGATGATGACGATCAACAGGACTGAACCCACTACAAACCCGGTCGACATCATCGTGCCTGAAGACAGTTCATCGGCGGCACTCTCGTCCTTCGACATGAGTACGAAAGAAAAGTACAGTGAGACGCTGAAAATGAGTGCGAAGATATACAGACCATAGTTTTTAATGTTCCTGAAGAAATTCTTCATAATGATGCGGTTAAGACTCAACGCCGACACCGCCCAGCACGCTCTGTGTATTCATGATTTCCTTGTAGAAGTCCTCCTGGGGACGCCCGCCCCGACGCAGTGTCGAATATACCAGTCCGTCCTTCAGGAAGATCACCCTGCCCGAGTAGCTTGCAGCAGTCGCGTCGTGGGTCACCATCATGATTGTGGACAGACTTGCCACATTCATCTGCTGCAGTTTCTTAAGCAGATTGCTTGCCGACTTAGAGTCCAGAGCCCCTGTCGGCTCATCGGCAAAAATGATTTTCGGCTGATGTACGAATGCCCGGGCGGCGCTGGTACGCTGCTGCTGGCCGCCGGATATTTCATTCGGATACTTTCCACTCAGTTCGTGGATGCCAAGTTCTCCGGCCACCCGTTCGAATTGACGGTCCACTTCCTCCTTCTTCATGCTCCTGATGGACAGCGGAAGCAGAACATTCTCTTTCACAGTCAGCGTATCAAGCAGGTTGTATTCCTGGAAAATGAATCCGAGGTCATTCTTTCTGAAGTGCGCAAGCTGCTTGTCCTTCATCCGGGTGATATCCGCGCCTTCGATCTGTATATGGCCACTGCTGACGTGATCGATCGAACTCAATACATTGAGCAGGGTCGTCTTCCCTGAACCGGACGCCCCCATGATGGATACGAATTCACCCTTTTCGATATTCATATCGATCCCTTTCAACACTTCTGTCCGGTTGAACCTGTTGCCATATGACTTTTTGATGTCCTTTGCTTCCAGTATCATAATGACGCCTCCATCTATTTTTGATCATACTCATATTCTATATGTATTCTGTGGGACAATCGTTTGATTTACGTGACAGAAACAGAAGACCATGTGACATTTTCGTCACATGGTCTTCACTCTATGGAAAGTGTTCTGCTCCGGAAAGATGATTTCAATCCGTGTACCTTTCCCGTATTCGGAATCCACTTCAATTTTCATATTCATTGCATCTGCAGCTTCCTGCGCAAGGTACAGCCCCATGCCGGTCGACTGCGCATCCTCATGATTACTGGTCGAAGTGAAGCCCGCTTCGAATATCCGCGGGACGTCTTCATTCCGTATTCCCCTGCCATGGTCGGTGACTGCGAGGACAAGGTGCCCATCTTCCATGCCGTTGCTGACGCGCACATCATCGTTATGCGTATATTTGACACTGTTTGTAATGATCTGATCGAGGATGAACGCGAGCCATTTGACATCCGCCTCCACTTCCGGTACCTCAAGGTCGATATCAAAGCCGACCCCCTTCTCCATGCACAGGCGTCTGAGCTTCTGGATGCTCCGTCTCACAAGCGGTTCAATTTCGACGGTCTCGAAATAGAGATCATTCCGAATGTTCGGCAGCCGTTTCATATACAGCATCTCATTCAGCATGCCGTCGAGCCGCTGCCATTCATTGGCAAGCTTCATTTTCTCCTGGCCTTCCAGATCGTCGATCAGCAGCTTCATCGTCGTCATCGGCATTTTCATATCGTGGATCCAGCGGGTCAGCTCGTCCAGGCTCTCCTTCGTCTTGCCCGCCTCCGCGTCCAGCCGCTGATTATGGGAATGCTTCACCCGTACCAGCCGGTCATGGAGTGCCTGCTGGTCGGCCGTCACCGGCTGCGGCAGTGTGTCGATGTCCTCCACCGTCTCCATGGAAAGCACCTCCCTCGTATACCGCCTGCCTCTGGTATACTGCCATACCGCGAAAATGACGAGGAGCACACTATTGACGATGACGATATAGACGACGGAAAGATCCGGTATGGATGCATCAAGAAGTCCAAGCAGCAGAATCATCCCGTTGAACAGGAGGAACAGAAGCCACCAGGGCAAGTGCTGCTTCAGATGCATCAGTCCCACTCCTTCAGCATGTAGCCGAGTCCGGTCTTTGTGATGATGGCATCTTCAAGGCCCATCTCCTCGAGCTTTTTGCGTATGCGGTTGATATTGACGGTCAGCGTATTATCGCTGATGAACTTCGCGTCATCCCACAGCTGCTCGATCAGCGTCTCCCTTGAAACCACTTGATCCTTGCTCTCCACAAGGATGGAGAGGATGAAGGATTCATTTTTGGTCAGATTAATGACAGTCCCCTCCCGGGCCACCGTAAGCTTTTTGAAATCAAACACCGCGTCACGGAATCCGACCACATCCACATCCTGCTTCTGGTACTGGTAGGCACGTCTCAGGAGCGCCTGGACCTTTGCCACCAGCACCTCGAAGTTGAAGGGCTTCTGTATATAGTCATCACTGCCCATCTGCATGCTCATCACCATGTCCGACGGATGGTCCCGTGAAGACAGGAAGATGATCGGCAGGCTCGATATATCGCGGATCCGCCTGCACCAGTAGAAACCGTCGTATTTCGGCAGCGTGATATCGATAATGACCAGATCCGGCTCAGACTGGATGAAATCATGCACGACATTGCCGAAATCGGACACTCCGGAGACTGTGTGGTCCCATTCCTCAAGGCGCGATTTCAACTCCTCATAAAGCGGCATGTCGTCTTCAACAATGAATATCTTCGACAATTTTGCTTCCCCCGATTTCTTTTGCAAAAAATAAATACCCAGTTCCCATTATAGGGGAAACTGGATATTTTGCACCGTTTTCTATGACTGTATCGTATAGTCCGTCTGCATGTCCCACTCATGAATTTCAAAATGGCGGGCGCCGCTGGTCACGTAAGGGTCCCGTCTGACGATCTCTTCGACCGCTTCAGCGGACTCCCCCTGGTAGATGACGAGACCACCGGTGCCATCGGTGAACCGTCCATACATGAATACATTTCCGGCTTCCCTCTGATCC
Organism: Salinicoccus sp. Bachu38; assembly: GCF_038561955.2. Lineage (NCBI taxonomy): Bacteria > Bacillati > Bacillota > Bacilli > Caryophanales > Staphylococcaceae > Salinicoccus > Salinicoccus bachuensis. The sequence continues at coordinate 2,252,243 of NZ_CP138333.2, forward strand.
TTCAGGAAATCCAGGTGCTGCTGACGATATTCCTTACTTTTCTGTGCATCCTTCATCGGTGCCAATGCTGCAAAATATTTCATGCCATCCCTCTTTCCAAATCTTCTTTCCTATATATTACCATTATATTGCCGTGTTTCTCTATATCTGTTTGGCTTTCAGAAGTAGTCTCAGGAAATAGGGACCGCCGATCAGTGCCACGACGATGCCCGTCGGGATGATCGTCGGAGCAAGCAGCAGCTTGCCGACAAGATCTGCACCTGTGAGCAGCACCCCGCCGATCAGCAGGGAGGAGAAGAACAGCACCTTCATGTTCTGGCCGAACAGGAGGCGTGAAATGTGCGGTGCAATCAGGCCGATGAAGCTTATGGCTCCGCATACGCTCACGGCAAGGCTTGAAAGCATGGCCGAGAGGATAATCAGAATGATCTTTTCCTTGTTCACATTCATGCCGAAGCCGATCAGCATCTCATCATCCAGGTTCAGCATGCCCATCTCCCGGATCCGGAAGAAGACGAAGGCTGCGATAATCAGGATGTACGGCACCGATATATAGACGAACGGCCATGTATCGCCCCATATGTTGCCGGCGAAGTACCGGTTGAGCATCTCCATCTGGGTTTCATCGAACATGGACGTGAATACATAGACGAAACCGGTCACCCCCATCGCCGTAGCAATTCCGATCAGGATGAATATGTTGCTTTTGAACGTCCCGCCCATGAAGGACAGGAAGAAGATGATAAGCACTGTCGCAAGGCCTCCGATAAAGCTCATCAGGGGCAGTGCATACAGGTGCTGGCTCATCGAACCGCTGATGAACATGATGAAGAGGACCACACCGAAACCGCTGCCGGCATTGACACCGATGATGCCGGGGTCGGCGAGCGGATTCTTCGAGATGACCTGCAGGATGAGTCCGCTGAGCGCAAGGGCTGCACCACAGACCAGTGTAACGATGATCCGCGGCATCCTGAACTCGAACAGGACGAGGCGCACATCATCCCCTGCCTGATTGGTCAAGAGATCCATCAGGTCACCGGCAGTCAGACTGAAGGTTCCCGTAAGCAGATGGGTCGCCACAATCACGACGAGCAAGAGGACGATTATGGTGAATTTCATCTTGTTATGCATATTTCCGCCCCCGCTTCTTGATGATATAGATGAAGAAAGGCAGACCGATTACCGCAATGATGGCATTGACGGGGGTTTCATTGAACACTCTGGCGAACATGTCGGACAGGGCGAATATCATTGCCCCCATCATTCCGGTATAGACGATGGTGAACCGGTGCATGTTGCCGAACAGCATCTTGACGATATGGGGCACGAGCAGCCCCAGGAATACGACGTTCCCCACCATGGCGACTGCCATGCTGGCAAGCATGATGGCAAGGACCAGCGTCACCCTGCGGTACAGTGCCTGGTTCTGACCGAGGGATACCGCCATCTCGTCCCCGAACAGGAGCACATCAAGCTCCTTCGACAGGAACAGCAGCACCGTGACGAGCACCAGTGCAATCGGAAAGACCAGAATGATGTTCGACATCGACTGCCCTGCTGCACCGCCGGCGGTGAAGAATGCGACGTACTGCCCCAGGCCGAAGGTGATCACCAGAAAATCCGTCACTGCATAAAGAAGCAGACTGATGCCGGCCCCGGCGAGGATCAGATGCATGGGGGAACGGTAGCGTGTCATTGAAAGGATCACCAGGCCGACCAGCATGCCGCCGGCGAAACCGACGCCCATCACCCCGATGAACGGCAGCGTGGGCAGGAGGAGTGCACCGACTATGATTGCGAGGTTGGCACCGGCATTGATGCCGAGGATGCTCGGCTCACTCAGGTCATTATGCGTGACAGACTGGAGTACAAGCCCCGATATGCTGATCATGAACCCCGCCAGAAGGGCACCCAGTACGCGGGGCATCCGGATTTCATACAGGATCTGGTGCGCCTGGTCCGTCATATCCAGATTGAAGATGACATCGAGGACCTGCTGGAAAGTGTATGTATTCGTCCCGAACATCATTGCCGCCACAAAAGACAAAAGAATGCCCATCACAACGATGGGCAAAGGATACCATTTACGATCCATGCTGGACCTCTTTGACTGTCTGGCAGAACAGATCGTAATCTGCAAGGATCGGTTTGCCTGTCAGCGGATCAATGGTGATTTTTCCGTTGATGTTGAACACATTGTTCAGAATGTCGTTTGTCAGGACATCGGTGGGATGGCCGCTTTCTATGATTTCACCCTGATCCATGATGATGAGGTGGTCGGAATATTTTATTGCGTGGTTGATGTCATGGAGTACCATGACGACCGTCTGCTTCGTCTGTTCATTCAGCCGTTTGACGATATTGAGCGTTTCGAGCTGGTGATGGATGTCGAGGTACGTCGTCGGTTCATCGAGCAGCAGTATGTCCGCCCCCTGGGCGAGGAGCAGGCTGATCCATACACGCTGCGCCTGGCCGCCTGAAAGCTCGCTCATCATGCGTTCGCTGAACTCGATGGCACCCGTCTCCTTGAGTGCCCAGTCGATGATCTTATAGTCGTCCGGCTTCAGGCTCTGGAACCGTTTCAGGTGTGGATACCGGCTGAAGCCTACCAGGTCGCGCACTTTGACATCATACTGGAGCCGGTTCCTCTGCGAGAGTATGCCGACCTTTTTGGCGACCTCCTTCGATTTCATCTGGCGGATGTCCATATCATTGATATAGACGCCGCCCTCCTTGGCGGAGATGATTCTCGAAATCGTCTTCAGCATCGTCGATTTACCGCAGCCGTTGGGTCCGATGATGGTCGTCACCTTGCCCTCCACCAGCTTCATATTGATCTGATTGAGGATTGTACGCTCATTCAATTCGACTTTTATATCTTTCAGCATTACACTCGTCATCCATGACACCTGCCTGTTTTTATTTCGTCAATGCCTCTACAATTATATCTTTCTGGTATTCCAATGAATATGGGTCGTTGTAGTAGAATGTCGGAGAATCGAATTCGATGACATTGCCGTTCTGTACGGCTTCGAGGCCATTCCATACTTCCGTGTCCTTATAGGCGTTGTCCGCACCGGAATCGCCCGTGCCTACGAACATGTAGTCGCCCGCATATTTCTCTATCTCCTCAGCGGAAATCTTCTTCCAGCCGGTTTCGACGACTTCCTCCTGGACGGCTTCAGGCACTTTTACATCCAGTCCCTGATAGATGATTTCAGTACCGCGGCCCCAGTTTGTACCATATACATATATATCTTTGGCGAACTGCTCTATGACACTTGCAGTTGTATCTTCACCGATGGCCTCCTGGACCACTTCACGGTCCTCTTCAAGTTCGGCCTGCCAGCTTTCGATCCACTCTTCGGCCTTGTCTTCATTGCCTGTGATCTCGCCGAGTTCCCTGTGGATATCAAGATAGTTCCACTTTGCATAGTCGATTGGAATTGTAGGAGCTACCGCTTCCAGTTTATCTAAATTTTCGTCAGAATTAAAGGTAATAATCAAATCCGGATCAAGATTCATAACTTGTTCAATATTTCCTTCTTCTATCAGCTCGATGTCTTCGGTGTATGGTTCAAGCACTTCGCTTTCCGTCACCCGCGCATGTGCCCCGACGACATTGGCATCCATATGCATCAGGTTCCCGAAATAGCTCATCCCGAGGATGACGATGCGCTGTGGATTTTCAGGAATCTCTATCTCCTCGCCTGCGTCCGTCGTGTAGGAGACCATGTCTCCTGATGCGTCATCAGCCGAATCCCCGCCTGTCTCTCCTGCTGCTGATTCGTCCGTCGCTTCTTCTGATGATTCCTCTGAATTGCCACATGCTGCAAGAACCAGTACCATAAGTAATGCAAATAACCCGATGAATTTTTTCATTTTGCTACCCCGCTATGATTTATTTGGATTCCCGAGATTGATAATCATTCTCATTGACTATATAATAAACGAGAATAGGGAAAATATCAACAGAAATGAGGAATGGCCATGAATATTTCGGATACGCTCATCATCGGCGGCGGACCAGCCGGCCTCTATGCCAGCTTCTACGCAGGACTTCGCGGCATGAGTGTCCAGATCATCGAACATCACTCGGAACTCGGGGGAAAACTCAATATATATCCCGAAAAAATAATTTGGGACATCGGCGGCATCCCCCCTCAGCCTGCCGAGGACATCAAGCAGCAGATGATCACCCAGGCGAGGACGTTCCACCCCGAAATCCATGTATCGACCACCTGTGAATCGGTCATCCGCCATGAGGATCATTTCGAAACCGTCACGGACCGGGGATCCTTCTACAGCAGGACGCTGATCATCGCCTCAGGACGCGGGATCTTCACCCCCGTCAGACTGGAAGTGGAGGGCGCCGAGACATACGAACTGACCAACCTGCACTATACGGTCAAAAGGCTGAACCGCTTCAAGGATCGGAATGTACTCATTTCCGGTGCCGGCAATACGGCGGTCGACTGGGCGGATGCCCTCTCCGAGGTCGCCGCCTCCGTCACGATGGTGTACAGGAGCGAAGAAATGAAGGGCCACGAAGCAATGATCGCAGCCCTTCACGGGAAAGATAATATTCAGATGTGTGCACAGTGCGAAATCGATACACTGTACCCGAACGCTGCAGGGGATGCCATCGCCTCGGTCCGCCTCACCAACGGCCTGTCGCTCGATGTCGATGACGTCCTCGTCAGCCACGGCTATGAGTCAAACTGTGAATTCCTCAATGCGCTCGACGGTGATTTCGAATACAACGAACATCAGATGATCGAAACGCACGATGTCGCCGACACGCCGGTGCCCGGCATATATGCCTGTGGCGACCAGATCATCTATGACGGCAAAGTCCGCCTGATCGCCGGATGCTTCACTGAAGCGGCCCAGGCCGCCAACCATGCAAAGACATTCCTCCAGTCGGATGCACCGGAGGAAGGCATGGTCTCTTCACACAATGACATCTTCAAGGAAAAGAACAGGGCCCTGATCAGAAAGATGCACTGAATGGCAGCGGAAGCTGCCTTTTTTATCGGATCATCCATCAGCACACCTGTAATCAGGGTGATGCTCCCATTGTCGTTGACGTAGTCCCGGCCCAGCAGGACCAGATTGACCTGCCCGAGCAGCTTGCTGTCTACGGTCACCTGGTTCTGCTCCGGCGTCATCTCTGCAACGGACTCGAACGCCGCCCCGCCGGCTGCACAGATGAGTGCGTCGATATTCCCCACTTCTTCGAACAAGGTCCGGATGCTGTCGGGTGATGTGATATCCACCTCATGGTCTGCTCCCGACCGGCTTGCGGTGATGATCTCCACGTCATCCTTCAGTTCCTCAACGACAGCCTTCCCAATTGTGCCACTTGCTCCAATAACCAATGCTTTCACTAGATAGACCTCCCATATGTTCAACCATTTGCTGATAGATTCTCTGTCCCCGTCGGTGACTGCAATGATGATTCGAAATTTCCCGCCCTGCTGCCGATCGACATGCTGACTGCCTGGAAGGATGAAATTCCGGCTTTCGAAGTTTCCCCTTTGAATGTCAGCCTTATCATATCCTTGAAGTGTCTGAACTGGAAGAAGCGGGTGGCGAATGTAAGGACGCTTCCCGTTCCCAGAATGAAATATACCAATGCGTTGCTCCATATGTAGTCGTTAAGCCAGTCTACAATCCCTTGCATATAATCTCCCCTTTTATGGTTTATACATACACCTTTAAAGAAAGCGCTTACAAAACTGAAGGCTTCTGAATTTCTACTCTTGCTGAAATGCACCCAAGGTGTATGCTATCGGCGTATGCTGCTAAATATTTTAATTATTCCGATAATTATTTGACTTATTAACAGTATACTTGCACAATATATATTAGTGAAATGAAAAATAATCATGCTTGCCATTAATATTTCTCATGCAGGAGGAAGATCATGACCATTCAGAGATATGAAGTTTTCAACACAGTTGTAGCGCTCGAAAATATAACTAAAGCAGGCGCCTCACTCAATATGACCCAATCCGGCGTCAGCCACGCCATCAGAAGTCTCGAGGATGAATTCGGCGTGAAACTGCTCATCAGGAACAAATCTGGCATCCAGCTCACGCGGGAGGGGGAACGTGTCCATGCCTATACATTGAAGATCATCAACGCCCATTACAGCCTGCTCCAGGAAGTCCATAACATGATGGGACTCGAAACAGGCATCATCCGGGTCGGATCCTTCTCGAGCGTCACCGCCCAGTGGATGCCTGAAGTGCTCAAATATTTCTCCGAAGTCTATCCCGGCATCTCGATCCAAATATACGAGGACGACTATGAGAGCCTGGAACATGGGGTCGCAATCGGTGAACTCGACTGCTGCTTCACCACCGCTTCAACACATAAAAAAATAGAGTTCACCCCCTTTAAAAAGGATAAACTCTTCTGCATCGTCTCCAGACAGAACCCTCTTGCAGAAAAGGAGATCATGCCGCTGTCCGAGATCGAGAAGCACCCGCTCGTAAAGCCGAAGAAGGGATGGGACAATGAAGTCGCCGACTTCTTCAACCACTTCAACATCAAACCCGATGTGAAATACGAAGTGTCCGACGACCGCTCCATACTTGCCCTCATCCAGGCCGACATGGGCATCAACATCCGGCCCGAACTCGTGATGAGCGGGGCGCCGGATGATATCGTGCCCCTCGAACTTGAAGTCGACGCCTACCGCATCATCGGCATCGGCACAAGCAAATGGGTGTCCCCCGCCACCTCCCTGTTCGTATCGGTCGTCACGGACATGTTCCAGGAGGAGCTCTTCAAATAGATGGCTACATATCCTTCATGGCTTCCATAAACTGCATGACGGCCGGACTGAGCACGACGATAAAGAGTGCCGGGAAAATGAAGAACACCATCGGGAGCAGCATCTTTACCGGCGCCTTCATCGCCTTCTCCTCAGCCCGCTGCGTTCTCATCTGCCGAACTTCCTCGGTCTGGACGCGCAGCACCGTGACCATGCCGATGCCGAGCTTCTCCGCCTGGATGATGCTGAACACCAGACTCTTCAGCTCCTCGATCGGCACACGGCCGATCATGGCAGTAAGACCTTCCTTCCGCGTCCTGCCGAGCCGGACCTCTTCGAGCACGTATTTGAACTCGTCCGACAGCACCCCAGGCTTTTTCGCGACCACTTTGCTGAGCGCCGCATCGAAACCGAGTCCGGCTTCCAGGCTGATCGTCAAGAGATCCAGAAAATCAGGCAGTTCCCTCAATGCCTGCGCCTGCCGTTTCTTCGCCTTCATGTTCATGTTCAGCTTCGGCAGGGTGATGCCTGTTGCCACCCCTGTGAATATAATCAGAACGCCATGGACGAATGCGATATTCATAAAGAAGATTACCAGTATGGAGAGTGCAACAAGGGCGCCTGAGAGCATCCACTGCACCATCTTGAATTCAATCGGGCTGAGCTGCATACCCGCCTGTAGCAGCCGGACTTCCATCTTATCCACCTTGTCCTTGGCGAGCCTCTTCTGCGATTTCTTCTTGAGGTGCTTCCATCCCGGCTTGATCATCCGGTCCATGAAAGAAGCGCCTTCAATATCGATATTCACATCCGCTGGCGCATCCGCATCCGGAAAATAAAGTTCAACGCGTCCTGGCACCGTCCGGTTCCTATAGGCGGGAATGGCCAGCGCTGCGTATATCATCATCGTAATGGATAAAAAGAAACTGAATATAAGAAATACCATGATTACACCTCGATCATTGTCATTTTGCGGATGAATATGAAGCCGATGACTTCTGAAACGACCGCCCCGCCGAGTAATATGCGCCCGACTGGCTCAGTAAAGAGCAGGCTTATATAGTCTGGATTGATGACATAGAGCAGTATACCGACAACGACCGGAAGCAGTCCAATGATCAGTCCGGAGAGCCTGCCCTGGGCGGTCAGCGTGCGGACCTGGTTCTCTATCTTCGTCCGTTCACGGATCGTCTCCAGTATCTTATCAAGGAGATAGACGAGGTTTCCCCCGACCTGCCGCTGGATCATTATCGATTCGACCAGCATATCAAGCTCCGCACTCGGCATCCGCCGCTTCCAGTCAAGGAGTGCATCTTCAAGCCGCGTCCCGTACTGGAGCGTCTTCAGCACATACTGCACTTCCTCCTTGACGGGGGAATACGATTCCTCTTCGACCATCTGGAGTGCCTGAAGCAGACTGAAACCTGCCCTCAGCGAACCGCTGATTGAAGTAATCATCCCGGGAAGCGCCTCGTTGAACTGCTTGATGCGCTTCTTTTTCTTCTGTACGAGCAGAATCATCGGCATGAAGTATCCAAAAGCGGCGCCCATGATGGCCAGAACGAAGTTGTTCGAAACCATGTACAGTATGCCGCCGGCGATGACGAAGGCCATCATCCTGAAAGCGACGAATTCCTCGACCTTCATCAGTACACCGGCCGCTGTCAGCTCGCTTTCCAGCCTCTCACGTTTCTTGCTCCTCTTTCCCCTTTTTACAAGCAGATGCTTGAGGGCACTGTTGGCGTTCTTCAGACTCCCCTTCACGGAGAAGGGTTCCCGGGGTTGCGCATCTTCCGGATTCCTGACAGCGGAAATGGCCAGGAAAATAAGAAAGAGGGTAATGAAAATGCCTGCAATCAGAATGAGCTCCATCCGATCACTCCTTTTCCATGAACAGGGAAGCAGGCAGCTGGATGCCTTCCTGTTCCAGCTTTTCATAGAACTGCGGCCGGATGCCCGTCGGCACCAGCTTGCCGATGATCTTGCCGTCATCACCCACACCGCTCTGCTTGAATACGAATATATCCTGGAGTACGATGACGTCCCCCTCCATGCCCTGCACTTCTGTAATGCTGGTGATCCGTCTCGTCCCATCATTGAGCCGGGTCTGCTGGATGATTACGTCGAGGGCGCCGGCAACCTGCTCCCGAATGGCTTTGATCGGCAGGTCCATACCCGCCATCAGCACCATCGTTTCAAGCCGCGATACCATGTCACGCGCACTGTTCGAGTGGCCTGTGGCAAGCGAGCCATCGTGTCCGGTGTTCATCGCCTGGAGCATGTCGAGCGCCTCTCCGCTCCGCACCTCGCCGATGACGATGCGGTCGGGACGCATACGGAGCGAGTTCCGCACCAAATCCCTGATTGTCACTGCACCAGTGCCTTCAATGTTCGCCGGACGCGTCTCTAGTGACACGACGTGTTCCTGCCCAAGCTGCAGCTCGGCTGCATCTTCAATCGTCACGATGCGGTCCTTGTTGGAAATGAAGGAGGACAGGACGTTCAGTGTCGTCGTCTTACCGGAACCCGTACCGCCACTGACGAAAATGTTCAGCTTGCCTTCGACGCACGCCTGGATGAAGGCCGCCATCTCCTCGGTCAATGTACCGAAGCGGATCAGGTCATGGATGGTAAAGGGGTCTTTCGCAAACTTACGGATTGTGATCGTCGGCCCTCCGAGCGCAAGCGGCGGGATGATCGCATTGACACGCGAACCATCCTTGAGCCGGGCGTCGACCATCGGGCTGCTTTCATCCACCCGCCTGCCAAGCGGGGAGAGGATCTTCTCCAGCACCGCCATGACATGGTCATCATCCCTGAAAGTGACGTCGGTCAGGGACAGTTTTCCCTTGCGTTCTGCATAGACATGTTTCGGTCCATTGACCATCACCTCGGATACATCCTCATCCAGTAGCAGTGGATTGATGGGACCATATCCCGTCAGATCATTCTTCAGCTCGAGCTTCAGCTTTTCGATGTTGCCGATATTCTGGATATGGTTGTTCTCCTGGAGGATATCCTGTATGATGCCGTCCATATCCACGACGATGTCTTCAATATCCTCGTCCTTGCGCTCTTTCAGGATGAACTTCAGCGTCAGATTCTTCAGTTCCAAATATTCTGCATCCGGCTCTTCGGCCCGCTTCGGCATTGGCTTCTCCACTTTTTCCTTCCTGATTGGAGGCAGGTCGACTTCCGTCTCCTCCACAGGAACAGTACGCTTCGGGGCTTCCACTTGTTTGTCATTCGTGCCGTCATCATTTTTTGTCTGCAATCTGGCCAGTAGGCTCATGCTTCAGTCACCTGCTTTCTGTCACTCATTTCACGGAGATGATTGGTGATCTTCCTTATCTTTTTCGAAAAGCGGTGTTTCGGACTGCTCGACAGGAATGGAATGCCGCGGTCCAGCGAATAGGAGATTTCCTTCAATGCATAGGGCAGATAGAAGACGTTCTCCTGCGCCATATTCAGATGGTCCGGCACCTTCTTCGTTTCCATCAGCGTCGGCACGGTATTCTTGTTTACGATGAGGCGGGTCTTCTCCCCATGTCCGAGCGCATCGAGCGTCTCCACCATGAGACGCGTATTTTTCAATGCAGCCATGCCCGGTGTGGTGACGACCATGATGCGGTCTGCCAAGTCCATCAGCACCATGTTCTGTTCGGTCAATCCATGGTGCGTCTCCACGATGATCACCTCGGCCTGTGACTTCAAGTTCTCAATCGCAACGGAGAGGTCTTCCGCATCGACGAGGTCTGCAAACTCCGGACGCGGCGGTGCCGGAAGCAGCCGGACACCCGACGCGTGCATCGTACAGAAAGCATGAATGTTCGCAAAATCATCCCGTTCCACTGCTTCCTTGATGCTGATGCCCGGGGTCAAATCAAGCGCCAGTGCCATATCACCAAATTGCAGGTCACCATCCACGAGCACCGTACGCTTCCCCTGCTCCTGGAATGCCATTCCGAGATTCGTAGCGACGACCGTCTTGCCGGCGCCCCCCACTGCACTTGTTACCAATATGATTTCAGCGGTCATGACCACCACACCTTTCCTTCATCATTCATTCTCCATCTTGATGATACGGCTGCTGATCCAGCCCTGCTGGCCGGATTTCGTTTCCACATGCATCCAGATGCGGCCATCCGCATCCGTTTCTTCTTCATTCTTTGTGATGAGTGCGTCACCCGCATCCACCACGGTCAGTACATTCGCATCAAGGGACGGGCCGTTCCTCACATGGGCCCGTTCGGGAAGCACGATGATGTCCTGGTCATCTGCTGTTTCAGGCGCATTTTCAACTTCGGCTTCCGTTTCATCCTGGGACTCCGCTTCAGCTACCTCATCCGCCGACATTTCCGATGCTGCAGCCTTGCCTTCCTCAACTACATCATCTTCCGACTTCAGCCTGCTGCTCAAAATCAGCTGAAGGCTGCCCCGGCCACTTGCATCCACAATACCGACTGCATCCGCCTGCGTCATTTCCAGCGTTACAGCCATATATTCCGTAGCCGCTTCACCATCCGACTTCTCGGTCATGCGCTGGCCGACTGCCAGCACCTTTACCCCTTCAAAAAGGACTTCAGCAGGGGGGCCTGCCTCCTGTCCTTCTGCCAATGGCGTGAGGACGACATCCACCCGGTCTCCAGGCTCGACCATGTTGGAGACAGATTTCACGTAGTCCACACTGATTGAAACCGCCCGATGGTCCTCAGTCACTCTTTTGGAGATCATATCCGCCTGATCGGACTGTTCGATGCGCTGCGTGAGCAGCACTTCACCTGCAGCAAGGGAAGCCGCTGTATATTTTCCGACTGCCATATCTTTGTTTTTTATCGCAGACGGATGGACTTCCGACTCCCGCACTTCAATCATCTGAAGATTTTCCTCCGTAAGCTGCGTATTCTCTTCAATATCCGAAGCCGCCGCAACCACTTCGGTCATCGCAGGATCGTCTGTTTCGGCCGCACCACTCTGCTGCATGAATATATAAAAAACGCCTGTCGTCAACAGTCCCGACAGAATCGCCAGCATCAATATTTTTTTCGGTTTCATTGCATTCCACCTACCGTGTCAATTTAATCGTATATGCACCACGGTCCAGTGGTGCCTCTGCATCTGATTCTCCGGGACCTGCCCTCCTGATGAAGATGCCTTCAATAGAATCAGCATCGCCATCAGTCTGTTCTGTTAAATAGAAATAGGCAAACCCTGTAATTTCAACTCTTTTCACCTGATTTCCACCATCGTCCAGCGCTTTGTATACCGGAATCAGCATGATCCTTGCACAGTCCCTCTGCTGATAGTCACCATCCGGGTAGGGACAATTATCCATCCTGTGTGTGACTCCTGCTTCTGTTTTTCCCGCAATATTTCCCGTCTGGGTTTTGATGATCTCTCCGACTTTCAACTCTCCATCAAAACCGTGCATAAGTGCCTCGCTATATAACTTCCCTCCGGGACCTTCCAGAGCCAATATCCCGAAATTTCCTGTTTCAGAGTCTCCCGCACCCACTTTCAACTTGTGGGGTTCGGGATCCTCATAATTTATTTCCACCGATTCATCGAGGCCAAGTGGCACAACACCAACACCTGCCGTCATGGCATGCAGTCCGGCTTTAGCATCAGCACCGATCATTACACTGTCAATACCAAACAATGACGAAAAGAAGAGAGGGACCTCCCGTCCGACTCCAACATGGAGTTGGTTTTCACCTTCTATATTGGAGAATAGGAGACTGTCACTTTCCCCATGATGATTGAGTATTTCACCCACCACCTGGTTGACTTTCTCGCTCGAGTTGGGCAGTTCCTGGGCACCTGACAATGCTGCCGCGTTAGCAGTCTTCTGCATATGACTCTTTGTCATATAAAGATAACCGCCATCAACAACAAGTCCAAGCATACCAAGCGCAAGCATCAACCCGAGAGCCATGAGGAGGAAACTGTTTCCTTCCTCCTTTTTCAAAAGCTGTCTCATCCTATCACTCCACTCTTGTTGTCGAACTTGTCTTTACAGTAAAGGGAATCGCATAGTCTCCAAACGGATTTAAAATTTTTTCAGGGTAAGTGATCTCCACTGTGACATAAGTTCCCGAATCCTTTTCACCTGCAGGGGACACACTCACACTGAGTTCTGAGGCATCACCCACAATGAAATTGTCGATCGCATATGACTTTACCATCTCGTCCGACTCTCCGAGACCTGCCATGCGTGCCGCATCCTGGGTCACTAGCTCCAGTTGCAACTGTGAATGAATGATCCGCCCAAAATCGACGACCCCGATGAGCAGGAAGAGAATGAGAGGAACAAGAATTGCGAATTCTACAGTAGATTGGCCATTTTCCCGTCTCGTCATAAGAGTTCCACATCCATAAGCAACGCCAGGGCTGCACCACCGGCGATTGCCACACCATATGGCATGCCAATGCCAAAGGATTGCTTTAGTCCACCCCTTGTCATGATGACAAATACTGCAAGTAACCCTCCGATTAACGCCATGTAGATGAATGACTCCAATACAAAGCCGCTTCCTTTAAACGCACCAATCAGGCCAAGCAGTTTGACATCCCCGGCTCCTATGCCTCCAAGAATATAAGGGATGAGCAGTAGTGTGAAACCGACGACAAATCCAATCAGAGCGTCCCCAAATCCACTGAATCCACCGAATATGATATTCAACCCGAATGCAGCTAAGAGTGCTGGAAAAATCACCTTGTTGTATATTTTCCTTTTGCGAATGTCTGTGACAACACAGATTGCAAGTATAATAATAAGAAAGGCATTAATGAGCATATGTCCTCTTCCTTCCAATACGTATTTCTATAAAAAACAGACCCATTCGAAAAGTATGGGTCTGTAGATGCGTTAAGTTCTTTTATTATGGAGCGGTGATCTCAGTAGTTGTTCCACTCACTTGATCTCCAATTGCTTTCATCAGCGCTTCAATTTGTGGCCCGAATAATACGAAAGCACCAACAATTACAACAACGAGCAGCCCCAGAACAAGACCGTATTCCGTCATGCCCTGTCCTTCCTCTTCCATAAGCAAACCTTTGAAAAGTTCCATCATGTTTAATTCCCCCATATATATAATGATTAGCGTAAAGCTATATTGCCTGGTTTTTTTCAGCAAATGCCACAGTGTCACCAGTGGAGAGATCACTGAGTGTACCTGCGGGAAGTTCGATGACGGAGCGGGCTTTTTTGAACCTTCCGCCGATCTTCCCGGGTTCGAGATGTTTTTCAATACCGACGACTTCATTCTGTTCATTGATGTAGATGACATCGATGTCGAATTTCATGAAGAATGTATGGATTGAACTGCAAGGGTAAAGATGAAGGGCTGCGTCATGAGGCATGTCATGTCTGAACATCAGTCCTTTGAATCTGGACCAGAAGCTGTGTGCCTCGATGAGGTCTTGTGCAATGACTGTTCCCCTTGTGCTGTTGATCAGTTTCATCCGAGTTTTCCTCCCTGTGTGCCTGTGGCTTGCTGTGTGATTACAACCCAAATTATGCACCTGAATGCAATTTACATCTATCCCCCATCGTTCCCATTATTCGGATGGACTGCCAATGGGAGCATGCTCTTATGGCAGTAGGAGCTCCGTCCTATTGCATATATTGAAAAGGGCATAAAAAAATGGAGAATGATTGCTCATTCTCCATTTCTTCCCCTCACTTATACGATTATGGATCCATTTCAAATTCTGAAGTGGTTTCCGGTTCCTGATAGCGGTAGAGCGTCTTTCCTGCTTCCTGGAACTGCTCGATGATTCCCTGCTTCATCAACAGCTCCAGAACCGGTTCCAGATCCTCTTCCTCCCTGTCCAGGTTTTCCGAGAGATCTTCAAGTGAGTGGGCTGACTGCGGGTTGGATTGAAATAGCATGATGCATTCCATCTTCAAAGACGGAATCCTTCTAGTGTTCATCCCTTCCCCCTCCTCGCCTGATCCGGCACCCATGGGCCCGACCTGATGCCGATCACCTTTTTACAGCAAATATGAATTTTAGCTACTATCCAATCATACCCCTATTCCACAATCTGGTATATCCACTTCTGCTCTCATTTATCCCAGAATTTGTATAGGGGGCAGGGAAATGATGGATGGTACCACTCTCCTATACCCCATCCTGCTAATGTTTATGGAGATATCTGTAGACTTTTGAAATGGCACTTACCCTGTCCGAGACATCCAGCTTATGGAATATCTTTGTTATATGGTTTTTCACAGTGTGGGCACTGATATAAAGGATTTCAGCAATGTCCTGGTTGTTCTTGCCTTCTGCCAGAAGTGTGAGCACTTCCTGTTCCCTCGGGGAAAGGTGATCCATGCGTTTTACAGCTTCTGCGATTTCCTGTATATCATCCGCTTTGGAACTGCCGGCCAGGTCGAATTCCACTTCACTGACGTGTGTCGTCCTGACGAGCGACAGGAAAGTATCCAGTGCCTCTTCATCGATACGGGGGAGAGCTTCGGCATCTTCCAATCTGTCGTTTTTGGAATAGGCGATGCAAAGGGCATATATATATCCGGCAACATCCGTGCTGTCCGTACGTGGGATGTCGCGATGCTGGAGTATGGCATTACCGGTTTCCATTACTGAAGCTGTATCACTTTCAGGGAATATCCTGCGTATGAAGTCAGGTGAATAGTGGGAGAGCTGGCATGCTCTGACGACAGCACGGGCAGACGTTTCCGAAAATTCGAGGCGTGCTGTGATGACGGCGGCGAGTTCCGCCGCTTCCTTCGACCGGGCATATGCTGCTTCGTCCATTTCCTGTACGGCCAGGTGCAGTGCTTCCGACTTCTCTTCTTCAACGTGTGTTTCCCTATGGCCGGTGAGCTGGAGGGAGACGCCGCCGATGATGGAGAGGGTCTGGAGGAATGCAATGTGCTCCTGCAAGTCGAGTTCTGCTGCATTCCCGATGCCGACTGAAAGGACCCCCTGCACTTCATTGCCGTATGCCAGTGGGCATTCTATCGCCTGCTGTCCGTTCGGCAGGGTGACGACATAAGGTTCTCCATCTGTTTCATCAGGCAGCTGCGAGAGCTGTCGTGTCCGTTCCATCATCGATCTGACATACTGGCTGACTTCCCCGTCGTAGCTCCCCCGGGTGACGAGCTTCCCCTTTCCACTCTTATTGTCCCTGATGAGGATGAGTGAAAAGGGCCCTTCGACAAGGTTGATGCTGATGTCGAGCAGAATCAGTATCATACGCCTCGGATCCGGGGTGGAGGCCATCAGCCTGCATATCTCCACAAGTGAAGTCAGACGGGACAGCTGCTGTGAATTCTCTTCCCGCAGCCCTTCCACCAGCAGGCTCGATTCAGTGAGTATGGAGGTCATCTGCATGAGCGTCTTCGTTGAAGCACTTGCCCGCTTCTTCGAAAAGCTGCCTCCGAACAGCACAGCGACCGAACCATCGTGCATCCGTGCCGTGTCTGTAAACAGAAGCTGTGGCCGCTGCTCCAGGGAGGAGAATATCCTAGACCGCCTGTCCCGGCCGATGTCCTCCCAGTATCCCGGCGCTTCCGTCAGGGCAGTCCTTCCGAGGAATCCTTCCCCAACGATGAACTGCTTCCCTTTGAGTGTCCCGGCTTCCTTCCCGATGATGTTGGTTACAGTATAGACATCCTCCCCGGTCTGTTCGGCAATCCCCAGGAACTCGATTTCTCCACCATCTTCAGTCACTTGCGAAAAGAGTTCGGCACTCGCCGCCTCATGCTGCTGCACAGATTTTCTGAGCCTGTCGAGACTGAGGCTGGACAATGGCGTGACATCGGTCTGCTGCAGGCATAATGCAGTCACCTCAGCGATCCTGCCGGCAAGCTGGAGCCACTCGCTTCTATTGTCTTCGTCGAGGACGGGCACCGTCTCATATGCTTCGTCCTGCGTGTCGGCCTCTGTGTCCTGTTCCACCAGGACACCTGCCCACAGATAGTGGGACGTCCCCTCGCCATCCATGACAGGCGCTGCCATGATATGGATGCCCGAGGATATCTCATACATGAGCGGGCGGTTGATGCGCCCACCATGCTTGAGTATATTTTCCATTTCGTTCAATAGTCCTTCTTCCAGCATTGTACTGCACAGTCTGTTGTCGCCTTCGACCGAAGTGAGCACCTCCCCTTCCCTGTCGGTGAGGAAAAATGTCAATCCATACTGTGAAGCAAATGTCTGCTGGACCTTTTCCAACAATTCGATTGCTGAAGCCATCATTACCATCTCCAGTGCAGTTTATCTTGGGTTGTACCAGTATGGCGAAACGTACATAAGGGTTTACTTAAACCTTTACCCAGAGACACTAGAAACATGTAGAATAGATGGAAATGAATTCAAATTGTGTCAAGTGCTCTCACCAGTGCTTTCCCGATTTCTTCGGAAGGGCTCCTACTGTCGAACTCGAGTTTCTCACCATTGATGAAAACAGTCGGAACAACTGAAATTGAACGCTCCAGTGCCTCTTTCGTAATATCGAGGCTCAGGTTCATCGTACTCCGCTGCTCCTGACAGCCATACTCCTGCTCCATCATCTGTTCTATTTCGCCGCTGTCGAGATGCGCCCATTCACCCTGTGTAAGGAACAGGGACTTCATGATTTCATACGCTTCATTCGGCTGGTTGTAGTCTATGAAAAGGTTCGCTATCGTTCCGTGAAGCAGCCTCACCTTCGGTTTGTCATAGTGCTTCACGGTGTACTTCACTTCCCCCGCTTCGACACGTGGCATCACAGCTTCATGAGCCGCCAGGAAAAAGTTCACGCAGTACGGGCAGGCGGTATTCAGAAACACTTCAACGTGCTTTTTCGCCCCATCCCGGCCAAAGCTCAAAGGTGGTGCATATTCCATACTCATGGTCTTCCCCTCCAATATTTTACTTTTGTCATTCAAGTATAGAGTAACTCGCAATGGTTGTGAAGATTCATTCATGCTGTGCTCTGAATTATTTAAATAAAGCGCCTCCCCCTGTTGACAGTGCCGGGAAAAGGCGGTAAAGTTTGTCTTAAATTAAATTGAGATGATTCTTATCCAGAGAGGTGGAGGGACTGGCCCTTTGAAGCCTCGGCAACAGCCCAACCGGTCCTGTGCCAATTCCAGAAGCGCAATGCTTGAAGATAAGAAGAGATGTATTCCTGCCCTCTTCTTCTATGAAGTGGGCTTTTTTGTTTCTCATAATCATCATCAAACCATTGGAGGCTTTCCATCATGAAGGATAATACACGGGGCAATCCGCTTGCACTGCTCCCCCTGCTTGTTTTTGTTGCCCTATTCATCGGTACCGGCATCATCGCCCGGGACTTCCAGGCAATGCCGATCACAGTTGCGGTCATCATCGCCATCGTTGCAGCGATGTTCCTGAAACCGAAAGACCGGCTGAATGAAAAGATCGGCATCCTGACCCGAGGTGCCGGCCGGGAGAACATCATGCTGATGGTGCTCATCTTCCTGCTCGCCGGTGCATTCTCACAGGTTGCAGAAAACATGGGCGCTGTGGAATCCACAGTCAATCTCGGCCTGTCACTCCTGCCGAGCAGCCTGCTGCTGATCGGGCTGTTCATCATCTGCTGCTTCATCTCCATTTCAATGGGGACATCTACAGGCACGGTCGTGGCACTCGCCCCCATCGCCATCGGTATTGCCGGACAGACGGACCTGCCACTCGCACTGGCACTTGCCACGGTCATCGGCGGCGCCATGTTCGGGGACAATCTGTCGGTCATTTCCGATACGACGATCGTTTCCACCCAGTCCCAGGAAGTCAAAATGGCCGACAAGTTCAAGACGAATTTCTTCATTGTATTGCCGGGCGCAATCGCGACGGTCATCATACTCTGGTTCATTTCATCCGGACAGACCACAACACCTGCGACAGATCTCGACTACAGCCTGGTCAAGGTCCTGCCCTATCTCGCCGTCCTGGTGATCGCCCTGCTCGGTGTCAACGTACTGATTGTGCTGGCAGGGGGCATCGTATTTGCCGGTCTGGTCGGCGTCCTTGACGGCTCCTATACATTCACATCATTCGTCGCCGCTGCCGGGGAAGGCATCGGCAACATGCAGAACATCGCCATCATCGCCATCCTGATCGGCGGGCTCATTGCGCTGATCCAGCACTACGGGGGCATCGACTACCTGCTCCACTTCATCACCAGCAGAATCCGTTCCAGAAAGGGTGCGGAATTCGGAATCGCCGCACTCGTCAGTGCAACAGACCTGAGCACAGCCAACAATACAATTTCCATCATCATCACCGGGCCACTGGCCAGGGACATTGCCGACGAATATGGTGTCGACCGGAGGAAGTCGGCGAGTGTGCTCGACATCTTCGCCGCCGCCTTCCAGGGGCTCATCCCCTACGGCGGACAGATGCTTGCCGCGGCAGGACTGGCTGCCATTTCTCCAGTCGCGATGATTCCATACTCCATCTATCCCGCGATGCTGCTGATCTGCGGCATCATCGCGATACTCATCGGTTTCCCGAGGAAACTGAATGCGTGATGGGATGAATGAAGAACGCCGGGTGATTGGAGAGAGGCTCTGCTGTGAATCGACCATCGCAGGTCGAACGACGGCAAGTTGAGTAAAACAGCACCCCCATTCACCCAAAAAAACCTGATCCTCTGAGGATCAGGTTTTTTCTTTCACTTCAAAACTATTCAGGCTGTGTCATTTCAAGCGCAGTATGGACCATCATTTTCACGCCATCGATGAAGCTGTCTTCGTCGATGCCGAACTTCGGATGGTGGTGCGGATATTCCATATCCTTCTCCCTGTTCCCTGCGCCGATCCAGGCGTAGGTTGCCGGGATGATGCGGGAGAAGGCAGCGAAGTCCTCCCCGCCCATGGCGAGCGGATATTCAAATACTTTATCTCCAAATTCCTCTGTAGCCATCTTTCTGATCCTGTCTGTAACCGTGTCTTCATTCACTACCGCGGAATAGCCATAGTTGAATGAAAAGTCGTAGGTTGCACCATACATGGCACAGACGCCGTCGATCGCCTTTTCCATCCGTTCCCTGACCGTTTCACGTGTTTCGTCATTGATGGTGCGGATGCTGCCTTCGAGCACCGCACTGTCCGGGATGATGTTCTTCGCACTGCCGGAATGAAATTTCGTCGTCGAGATGACTGCGGAATCGAGTGGCGAGGTGATTCGTGAAATGATCGTCTGGAACTGGTTCAGAATCTGGCCGCCGATGACGATCGGGTCGATCGAGTTCTCGGGTTGGGAGGAATGGCCGCCCCGCCCCTGGATCTTCAGGTCGAAAGTATCGGAGTTTGATGTAATCGGTCCATTCGTGATGCCGATTTTCCCTGTCGGTATCGGTGTGAATAGATGCTGGCCATAGATGAAGTCGAGGTCATCGAAGAGTCCTGTTGCGACCATTTCCTGTGCACCGCCCGGCGGTTCCTCTTCAGCATGCTGGAAGATCAGGTAGACTTCCCCATGGAGGGATTCGATATTATGCAAGAGCACTTTGGCGGCCCCAAGCAGGATGGCAGCATGGCCGTCATGGCCGCATGCATGCATCGCGCCGTCATTCGTGGAGGCAAAGTCTATATCCCTACGCTCCTCCTGGATCTTCAGGGCATCGATGTCTGCACGGAGGCCGATTTTCCTGCCGGGATTCGCCCCTCTTATGATGCCGAGGACACTCGTTTCCGTCGGCTGGGAAATTTCAACACCCCCCATTTTTTCAAGTTCTGATTTTATATAGCCGCTTGTCCAATGTTCATGGAATGATATTTCCGGATGCTTGTGCATCGTGCGGCGCCATGTGACTACTTCTTCCATTACATTTTCAATCTGTTGTTGCAGATTCATTTTCCATTCTCCTCAATTATCAAGATTCAGGCAGGTAGATCGGCCCGTCGATACCAAGTGGTATGCCGAGCAGATACCATACGATGAGCAGTATCGTCCAAGCAAAGAACAGGACGATCGAATATGGCAGCAGGGCTGACAGCAGTGTGCCGAGTCCGGCATTCTTGTCATAGCGCTGTGCAAACGCGAGCAGGAGCGGCAGATATGGCAGCATTGGTGTAATCGGGTTCGTGAACGAATCCCCGATACGATAGAGCATCTGCGTGAATGCCGGGTCATAGCCGAGCAGCATGAACATCGGTACGAATACCGGTGCCAGGATGGCCCATTTTGCCGAAGCACTGCCGATCAGCAGGTTGATGAGCCCCGCCAGCAAAATGAACCCGATGATGAGCGGAATGCCAGATGCATTCACCGCCTCGAGGGCATTCGCCCCCTTGATGGCGATGATCGGGCCGAGGTTGCTCCAGCTGAAGTAGGCGAGCATCTGGGCAGCAAAGAATACAAGGACGATATAACTGCCCATTGTGCCCATGGCATCGCCAAGCATGCTGCCGAAGTCCCTCGTCGAGCGTATCGTGCCCGCCTTGAGCCCATAGACGAGGCCTGGGACGAAGAAAAATATCGTCAATATGAATATGATCGAATTCATGAACGGGGAGTCCTGTATGATGGAGCCCGTTTCTGCATTGCGGAAGATCGCATTCTCCGGAAGCAGCAATACCATGAAGACGATGAATGTCAGAAGTGCGGAAATGTTCGCCCATCTGAGGGCCACGACTTCTTCCCGTTTCAATGGTTCATGGTCGGCCTTCTCCATGCCTTCATATGTACCGAGGCGGGGCACTGTGATCTTCTTCGTCACGAAATAGACGATGATGAGCAGGAAGACAGTGGCCACTGCCGTAAAGTAGTAGTTCATCAGCAGGCTGCCTGTATAGTCGGGGTCGATCAGCTGGGCGGCGGGCTCTGTAAATGCAAGCGCCAGCGCTTCGGTCATTCCCGGGATGATGTTGGCCGCGAATGCACCGAGGGAGGCGGCATACGCCATGACCAGTCCGACGAATGGATGGTAGCCGAGCTTCATGACGACCATCGCCGCAATCGGTGGCAGGATGATCGGTGCAGCGTCACCGGCCACGTTGCCGATGATGCCGACCAGGATGATGGCCGGCAGGATGAGTTTCTGTGGTGATACTTCGATGGCACGTTTCATCGCCGTCTCGAAGTATCCTGATTTCTCGGCCATTCCGATACCGATCATGACGACCAATACCATGCCGAGGGGTGGAAATTCACTGAAGTTCGTTATTGCTTCTGTAAAGATGCGGACGATTCCCTCGCCGTTGAGCAGGTTCACCGCC
Organism: Salinicoccus sp. Bachu38; assembly: GCF_038561955.2. Taxonomy (NCBI): domain Bacteria; kingdom Bacillati; phylum Bacillota; class Bacilli; order Caryophanales; family Staphylococcaceae; genus Salinicoccus; species Salinicoccus bachuensis. The sequence goes on from NZ_CP138333.2 coordinate 2,274,229, forward strand.
TGGATTGTTTCACCGTCAGCGGGGTTTACCGCTTCCCACCTGAGCATGCCTCCAATGAATGAGGCGCCGAGAATCGTAAACATCAGTATGATGAAGAGTACGATCGGATCGGGAAGTTTATTTCCCACCCTTTCGACTACATCGAGGAAACGGTTGAAGATTCCCCTCTTCTGATTATTTTCCATAGTTACCTTCCCTTTTTAAAATTTTCAAACAATAAATAACATTATTACAAACAAGAAGGTAAAGCACAAGAATATTTTCAGAAGAATCATAAATTTACTTATGGCAGCCGGCATGCTAAAGTTTTCCTAAAGATCTACAAGTCCTGATAAGGAGTGGAGACATGGACATCAAAAATTTTGAACTTGCCAGAAATCTGCGGCATGAGCTGCACGCACATCCGGAACTTTCCAATGAAGAAGCCTGGACGAAGCAGCACCTTATGGATTTCATCACGGCACATACTTCCCTGGAAATCGTCGACCATGGCAGCTGGTTCTATGCTGCATACCGCAGCGGTACCGACGGCGTCAACATCGCCTTTCGGGCGGATATCGATGCCCTGCCGATGGCGGAGACCCTTGATATTCCATGGGCTTCTAAAGTTCCGGACAAGGCACACAAATGCGGCCATGATGGCCATGCAGCGACCCTTGCCGCCTTCGCACTTGAAGTCGACCAGATGGGCAGTGCCAACAGCATCTTCTTCCTCTTCCAACCTGCCGAAGAGACCGGTGACGGTGCAAAGCAGTGCCTCCCTCTGCTGAGGGACGAGAACATCGACAGGATATATGGCTGCCACAACATGAGCGGCATGCCATACCAGTCGATCAATATAAAAGACGGAAATCTCCAGTGCGCCTCCACAGGCATGGTCATCAGAATGACGGGAAAGCCCGCCCATGCAAGCACGCCGGAGGATGGCATCAATCCAGCCCACTCCATTGCCCACCTCATCAGTGAAATTCCAAGACTGACCGAAGGCAGCCGTGGCCTGCTGCTTGCCACAATCATCAATGTGGATGTCGGAGAGCGGGACTTCGGGATGGCGGCGTATGCAGGCGAATTGTCGCTGACCATCCGCGCCCTTCATGAAAAGGAGCTCGAGCAGCTGAAGGCGGATATCATCACCATTGCACACGATGAAGCAATGAACCGCGGACTGAAAGTCTCATTCGAATATTCGGATGCATTCCCCGAAACGGTGAATGACCCTGCCATGGCTGATGAAGTGCGCAGAGCTGCCATGGAGGCCGATCTGGAAGTGAATGAACTCCATGAAGCCATCCGCGGCTCTGAAGATTTCGGCCACTATGCAAAAGAAGTGCCGGCGGCGTACTTCTATATCGGCAACGGCATGGATCATCCGCCCATCCATACTTCCGAATATGATTTCATCGATGAAAATATAAAAACAGGGTGCACGATGTTTAAAAGGCTGGCAGATGTATAATATGAAGAAAGACGCCATGCGAATACTCGCATGGCGTCTGTTCTGTCTACCGGTCTTTCATATATCCCTTCCATATGAACAATCCAATGAAGGATAATGTACCGATGAATCCGTAAAGCCAGATGGACAGCATTTCATTGACGAACATCAGGACCCTCCTTCTTCTACTGGTTTCACCTCTGTGGATGGACGGAGCACCCACGAGGCGACGTTGATGGTCGCGATGCCGATGAAGGTCGCGACAGCTCCTGCCGACATTGTGCTCGGGATGATGCCGCTGAAGTAGAGGAACAGGTAGGAACCGAGGCCGACTATCATCGACAGTTCGGCGGCCCTCGCCGGTGCCTTCCGTTTCGCATAGACCGCCTGCAGTATCGGTCCCATCGTTCCAGCGGCGATGCCCGAGATGCCGATCCACATGACGTCGCCCATATATTCGGGCGGACGGATGACGATGAGGAGTGCAAGCAGGCCGATGATCGGCACAGTCATCCGGCTGATCTGGAAGGCCATCCTCTGCGCCTTTTCGTCGCTGACTTTGACGATGTTCCGCTTGACCAGGAACTTCAGGAAGATATCATTGGCGAATACCGTCGAAATGGAGACGAAGATGCCGTCCGTCGTGGACATTGCAGCTGCCAGTATGACGACGCCGAAAAAGGCGACGAAGATGGCAGGAAACGCCCAGATAATATAGTCCACGAGTGCGAGGTCCGCTGCAGCGACCGAATCGCCGAGTGCCGCCCGGCTGTATAGGCCACCGAAGAGGACAAGGACGCACAGGGAGGCGACGACGACGTAGGTCGCGATCATCTTCCCGAGGTCCTTCTCATGCTTCAGTCCGAGCACCTTATTGAACAGGTGCGGTGCAGAGGCGAACGCCCACTGGATGGCGATGGCGCCGAACACTGCCCCGAAGGAATAGAAGTGCAGGGATTCGGGATTGAATACCGCCACCAGATTTTCGTTCTGTGAGGCAAGATTGCCCGAAATGCCGGAAAATGTATCAGCGATGCTCCCGCGCCAGAAGATGACGATGCCCGAGATGAATATGACGACGGCCGTGACCGCCATCAATACAGCCTGGATGGCATCGGTATATATGTCGGCCAGGGCACCGCCTGCAAATACATAGACGACGACAATGACGGCGATGAGTATGAGTCCGGTCGTATAGGACATGCCGAGCAGATACTCGAATATTCTTGCGCCCGCCACGAACTGGGCGGCGATATAGAATATGTTGAACAGGAGGATGAGGGCCGTCCCCACCCTCAGGATGTCGCTTTTGTAGAAATCACCCAGCCAGTCCGGCAGGGATAGCGATTTCTGCTTCGTGTTCAGCTTCCGCACCTTTTTGGCCACCATGAGGACACCAATCGGTCCGCCTCCAATCATGGCGAGGAACAGCCAGAGGTTGGACAGCCCCCACTCATGGGACCATCCCGGATACCCGAGGAAAGTCGCGGCGCTCAAATATGTTGCAGCGAATGAAAAGCCCAGTACATACGGGCCAAGCTTGCCGCCGCCTGTCGCAAAGTCACCGATCGTCTTCATTTTTTTCGAACTCAGATAGCCGACCGCAAGCATCAGCAGCAGAAATACGGAAAAGCCGATCCAAGTATATAGGGTAATCTGTTCCATGTATGTCTCCTTTCCCTACGCTAGTACCACTGGCCTGCGAGATTTGGTCTTTTTGCCGGATGATTGTCTGCAAGGTGCTTTCTGCCTTTGCCGAACATGTTCTCCCTGAGGGTCTCACCCTCGTACTCCGTACGGTAGATTCCGCGCGCCTGCAGTTCAGGTACGACAAGGTCGACGAATTCTTCAAACGTGCCCGGTGAATAGGTCTGGGCGATATTGAAGCCATCTGCGTCACCTTCTGTGGCCCACTCTTCTATCCGGTCCGCAATCTGGACAGGGGTGCCGATGAATTTCACCGTCCCGTTGCCGAGCCCGTGATTCTTGATGGCCTCCCGCAATGTCCACTTGCGGTTCGGATCCTTCGTATACATGTCGAGGTTCCCCTGTACCGCTTCCGTCTCGATGTCTTCGATATACTGGTCCGGATCATACTGGGAAAAATCGATGCCCGTGTGGCCGGACAGGAGTGACGCCGTCCCTTCGTAGCTCACGCTGTTCTGGAGCGCTTCATATTTTTCATAGGCTTCCGCCTCGGTCTCCCCGATGATCGGCAGGATCATCGGAAACACTTTGACGTCGTCTGCATTTCTGCCCTGGGCCACCGTACGTTCCCTGATATCCTTCACATAGGCTGCCAGGGCTTCCAGGGAATGATTCTTCGTGAACACCGCTTCCGCATGCTTCGCTGCAAAGTCGCGCCCCTTCGGCGATGCCCCCGCCTGGAAAAGTACAGGCGTCCTTTGGGGAGAGGGCTCCACAAGATGCGGCCCCGGCACATTGAAGAATTCGCCGCGGTGGTTGATCATGTGCACCTTGTCAGGGTCTGCAAACGTATCGTTTTCCCTGTCATACTGGACGGCATCTTCCGCCCAGCTGTCCTCCCAGAGCTTGTACACGACCTGGAGGAATTCATCTGCACGGTTGTACCGCATCTCCTTCGGCAGTCGCTGCTCGAGCCCCATGTTGACGGCTTCGCTCTCAAGGTATGATGTCACAACATTCCATGCCACCCGGCCCTCGGTCAGGTGATCCAGCGTCGACAGCTGACGTGCCAGGGAATAGGGCTGTGCATATGTAGTCGAAATCGTCGGTGCAAACCCGAGATGCTTTGTAACGGCTGCCATGGCAGGAATCACGAGTGTCGGATCATGGGCGGGCAGCTGGACGGCGTGCTTTGCCGCTGCATCATGGTTGTTTCCATAGACGCTGTAGGTCCCCAGCACATCTGCAATGAAGAGTGCATCGAACCTTCCGCGCTCCAGTGTCATCGCCGTATCAATCCAGTATTCCAGACGGTTGTGGCCCGTACCCTGGTCCTTTTCATGCTTCCACAGCCCCGTGGAATGGGGGGACGGTGAATTCTGGATGAAGCCGTTGAGATGGATCTGTTTTTTTGACATGTTCATACCTCCGCTTTTTGATATTGAAAAGCCCCTGCTTCTTGAAAATAAGAAGAGGGGCTTTATTTTATAAAATAGAACATCTCTTCCTATCTTCTAGCAAATCGCTACTGGAATTGGCACAGTTCACATACGGTCTGTTGCCGAGGTCTCAAAGGGCCAGTCCCTCCACCTCTCTTGATAAGAATTTTCTGAAATTATTAAGTTATGATGACTAATATATCCCATAGGATATTCAAAGTCAACACCAAATTCTAGTTTTCTTATAGGAATTGGATTTGGCATGTATATCTTTCATATCATTTGATTTCAGACTGTTCTGACACTATAATTGTATTGTGTACAGATTGGAATCAGTATAAACAGTAGACTGTTCTGATTGACATGTTTCCAAGCATCATCTTTCCGTAATTGGTCACGAACCAGATCATAGGAGGTTTTGATTTTGGCAGATAAGAACTATCAGAAAGAAAATGAGATTCCACGCGAGAAAGAAGCGGAACGCGATACGATGACGACCCGGCAGGGCCGGCCCGTCACAGATAACCAGAACTTGCGCACCATCGGCGACCGGGGACCGGCGACGATGGAAAACTACCATTTCCTTGAAAAGATGTCGCACTTCGACCGCGAAGAAGTACCGGAACGGGTGGTACATGCGCGGGGTACCGGCGCATTCGGCTACTTTGAAACCTACGGCAAAGTCGGGGACGAACCGGCAGAAAAGTATACACGCGCGAAAGTGTTTTCCGGCGAAGGCAAGAAGACGCCACTCATGGTACGCTTCTCCACCGTCGCAGGCGCCAAGGATTCGCCTGAAACGGAACGCGACCCACGGGGCTTCGCCATAAAAATGTATACAGAGGACGGCAACTGGGACCTCGTCGGCAACAACCTGAAGATCTTCTTCATCCGTGATGCCATGAAGTTCCCTGATATGATTCATGCCTTCAAGGCAGATCCGGTATCCAATGTGCCCGATCCGACACGGATGTTCGACTTCGTCTCCCGTTCGCCGGAAGCGACGCACATGATCACATTCCTGTTCTCGCCCTGGGGTATTCCAGCCTCATACCGGCACATGCAGGGTTCCGGCGTCAACACTTACAAATGGGTGAATGACAAGGGTGAATCCGTACTCGTCAAATACCACTGGGAGCCGAAACAGGGCATCCGCAACCTGACACAGGAGGAGGCGCACGACATCCAATCCCAGAATGTCGCCCATGCGACACAGGATCTCTACACGGCGATCGAACGCGGCAATTATCCTGAATGGGAACTGTTCGTCCAGATCATGGAGGACGACTATCATGAGGAACTGGACTTCGATCCACTTGATGATACGAAACTCTGGCCGGAAGACAAGTTCCCTTGGAAACCGGTCGGACGCATGGTGCTTGATGAAAATCCGACGGACTTCCACGCCCAGATCGAACAGGCGTCATTCGGTACCGGAGTACTCGTCGACGGCATGGACTTCTCCGACGACAAGATGCTGATCGGCCGTACATTCTCCTACTCCGATACGCAGCGCTACCGTGTAGGTGCAAACTACCTGCAGGTACCTGTCAACAGGCCGAAGACCAACGTACGCACAAACCAGCACCGCGGACAGCTCGACCATCGTGATCCGAGCGAAGGCAGCAAGGATCCGAGCATCAACTACGAGCCATCCATGACCGGCGGCCTCGAGGAAGCGCCTGAAGAGGCACCACCGCATCAGCCGACATACAACGCCGCGGCAATGACGAAGCCGATCGACCGTCCGAACAACTACGGCCAGGCCGGCGAGACGTACCGAGGCTTCGAGGACTGGGAACGGGACGAACTGGTCAAGAACCTCTCCAATGTCCTCTCACAATGTGACGCGCGCATCCAGGAAGCCATGGTCTACCACTTCACCCAGGCTGACGAAGAATATGGACGTCGCGTCAAAGAAGGCATTGAAGCAAAAGTGAAGGAAATGCAGGAGATGGATGACGATTCCAAAATGCCCGGCCGTGAAGCTGGAGAGAAATCCAGATATGGCAAGGGTACTGCTGCCCAGCAGGAAGCCGCTGAAGATGCGGTCGATAAAGGCCACGAATCCGATCCGTACTAGTATGGACCAATTGAATAGTCAGTGCCGGGACTGAAATCCCGGCACATAACGAAAGGACGAACAGCCCTTTGTCATCCTGGAATGGATGATGGAGAGCGTTCGTCCTTTTTATGTTGAGACTGATTTGATTCTGATCTGGCTGTATTCTTGAGCAGGGTCTCCAACTCGCTATCCCCCGTCGATTTCCCGGGAAATATCAGTTCATCGGCACCTTTTTGAACCTCAGTATCGTCAGGGAGAGAAGCACCAGAGTCAGAACTGCAGTAATGATCATCGGCCACAGCACCTCCCCCGCCTCAATCTCGCCTGTAAGCAAAACAACGTTATTGCCGATCAGATATTGCGGCAGATATTCTGCGACATCCGGATGGATACTCGCCATCAGCATCACGATGACGACCGCCACCACGCTGAACAGCACTGCGATGAAGCTGTTTGTGAAGAGCGTCGAGGCAAGCAGAATGATGCTGATGATGAACAGGCCGTACACCCATGTCATGGCAAATGCCAGCACCAGATGGTTCACCGACTCATCCCAGTAGTAGATTGTGTATACATAGGCCACCAGTGCGCTGACGATATACCCCACTGTCCACACGAGCATCAGGAATAGAGCTTTGACCACAATCACATTCGTCCGCTTCAGCCCCTTGGTCACGAGGTTCACCAGTGTATTGCGGCTGAACTCATGGGTGAGGATGCTGCCGAATACGATGACGAAAATGACCAGCCCCATCTGGTTCATGTTGCTGAAGAATTGCATGTATGAATCCAGTGCCGTGGATTCGGGAATCTCGACCGTGACGCCGGAATCATCCATCACCACCCCGAGGATATCCGGCAGTATGAGGGCCGTAAACGGGCTGAGTACCCCGATGATGGCGAACACGATGAGAATCGCTGCAAACTTGAAGTTGCGCCAGGATTCGATGAGTTCCTTTTTGAAAAGTGGCAGCATCTGGCTCATGTGGTCACCTCCAGATACACATCTTCAAGTGATTTCCGTTCCTTCACAATCTTTTCCGGATGGATGCCATGTGCATGCAGTACATCATAGATTTCACGCAGAGAGTGATTTTCTATTGTATATTCCGACCCGCCGGCATGACGGATATCAAGCAGTGGGGCCACTGTGCCATAGGCTTCCCGATCCAGCTCTATGACAATCCCCTTTTCGCCGAGCGACTCCCGGGCCAGGTCGATCTCCTTCACGATCTTTCTATCATAGAGGATGCCCACCCTGTCGCATATCCGCTCGACATCGCTCAATATGTGGGTCGAGAAGATGACCGTCGTTTCCTTTGTAATCTCCTTCAATATCTTCAGTATCTCCATCCGTCCTTTCGGATCGAGGGCACTCGTCGGTTCATCGCAGATCAGCAGCTTCGGGCGGTGGATCAGCGCCTGTGCGATGCCGAGCCGCTGCTTCATGCCACGTGAATAGTTCCTGATCCTGGATTTCTCCCCCTGGAGTCCGACAAGGTTGAGCAGTTCATCGATCCGTCCGCGCTGCTCCGCCTTTTCCATCTTGGTGATATCCGCACACAGCTTCAAATACTCCTCTGCATTCATATAGGTGTAGAACTCCGGGACATCCGGCAGGTATCCGACATGGCGGTTCGTCGGCGTATCCCCGAACCTGACCTTTTCACCGCATACGTATATATCACCGCCATCCGGCTTCAACAGACCGAGCACCATCTTCATCGTCGTCGTCTTGCCGGCACCGTTGCTTCCTATAAATCCATAGATTTCGTTTTGCGCAACTTCAAGGCTCAGTTCTTCAATGACCGTCTTCTGATTGAATGCCTTCTTCAATCCTTCAATTTTCAATATGTCCATATCATCTCCGCTCCAGTACGAAGTATAGGATCGGCCCGATGATATTCAGAACGAGCACGATGATGATCCAGACCACCCTATTCAAATACCTGAATTGCTGCTGTCTGATGATCATCACCAGTGCAGTCACCGTCAGCACCAGCTGCAGCAGAAGCAGCGGAATCAAAAACGGCAAGTATTCCTGTACATCCATATTCATGTCACTTTCCCTCCACGACCTTTTTTAATTTATGAACGATATTTTTGAACTCTATATCATCCTTCAATTCCAAAAAGACTTCATTATCCACCAGAACACTCAACAGTTGCTCCTTGGCAACACCAAAATTCACCGGCACATCCTTCCCGATATCGAAGTCTGCCACCCATTCATCGATTTCCGTGAAAAATCCATCCCCATGCAGATAATAATCGTTCGTCAAATTTCTTACAGATTCCAAAAAAGCATTCAGATAATGGATGCATCGCTTCTTATCATCGACAAGCTGCATGGCCGCAACGAGATAGAAGTTCAACATCGAGTTCGGATGCAGCGCCTTGAGATTAAATGCTCCGTCCATGGCTTCGCCTCTTGAAAGCAGTTCTTCAAGATCATCGTAGAGTCCGCCCTGAATCATCATTGTAAAGTCCCCAATGATGAAAACGATATACTGATACACTTCAATCTGCAGGACGGCTTTGGATTTCTGGACTTCTCCCTGCATCTGATAGGACTGGGCCAACAGGGTACTCACCGGCAGCTTGGGCAACGTGGAATCAGACAACAGCCCAATCGCTTCTGCCGACTGCTGCTCCATCAGATGGATCATGGCTCTGAAGAATGTGACCTGTTCCTTGAGATGCAGAGAGTCAGAATTTGCAAGCACCCGCTCTATGAAATCCTTGGCCAGCCCGAATGTCTCCGTCCGGTCTTTAGCCAGATAACCATGATTGATCAGCAATCCCGTCAGTACGGTCAGCAGGCGATAGCAGCTGTAGTAGCGATGGGCATGGCTTCGCACCGCTTCCAGTGCACCATCGTAGTCTTCAGTTTCGAACATTCCGGCAAGCTTGTGATAGAAGATCCTGATCTGCTGTTTCGAAAGCTGGGGTGAATAATTGACCAGATCGTCGATGGTAACATCAAACAGCACTGCCAGTCGTGCCAGATAGTTGATTTCAGGCAGGGAGTGCCCCTTTTCCCATTTTGACACAGCCGCCTTGCTGATATTCAGGAACTCTGCAATATCGGTCTGCGTATATCCGATTCGCTTCCTGTTGCTGAAGATGCTCTGGCCCACATTCATATCATTCACAACCTCACTCCTATCCTGCTTTTATCATAAATAATTTCATAGGGAATAGGTATCACCAATATATAAACAAATATCAACAAAGTAAACCATAGGTTGACTATGGTAATGGTGTTATAAGAAAAAGCAGGAGCGATAGCACTCCTGCCTTGGGAAAATAATATTGGAATTTATTTGTCGCCGCTGAGCTTCACAAGAATCTTGGACTGACTCTTGTCATTCAGCAGTGCTTCGAATCCCTTGTCGACAATCTCATTCAGTTCGATATGGTCGCTGATGACCGGGAATGGATCAATCTGTCCACTCTCTATCATCTTCACCGTCGCTTCAAATATGTCCGGCTCGTACGCCAGAGTGGAAGCGATGCGTACACCGCTTGCGGTGAGTGACATCGGATTGAATTCAATCGGTTTTTCAAAGATGGACACGATGGTCACCATACCGCGCGCACGTGTGGCCTGGATGGACTGGTCGACAGTCACACCGACACCTGCCACTTCGAATGTCCGGTCGACACCGTCAGGGTAGTATTCATGAATATATGCGACCGGATCTTCATTGCCGGAATTGACTGCATGTGTCGCACCGACTTCCTTCGCCTTCTTAAGACGCTCGTCGCTGAGGTCGAATGCAAAGATGTCCTTTGCACCAGCCGCCCGAGCGGCAATGATGGTCAGCAGTCCAATTGGACCAGCCCCGAATACCGCAACGGAGTCGCTGAACTGCATTTCGGATTCCCGAATCGCCTGAAGGGCGACGGCTGTCGGCTCGACAAGTGCACCAAGTTCAAGCGATGTTTCATCCTCCAGCTTCACAATGTTCTTCCTGTCCACTACAACATAGTCGGCAAAACCGCCGTCACTGCCAAGCCCTACAAAAGTGAATCCTTTGTACATATCAACGAGTGGCTCCTCATGCACTTCCTGGGTGATGAGCGGATTGATCGTCACCTTGTCTCCTGCCTCGAGACCCTCGACCCCCGCTCCCACTTCCTCCACAGTACCTGAAAACTCATGGCCCATGGTCAGCGGTGCCTTTCTGTCTGTCATTGGAGATGCTTCTCCGCTCGGAATAAAGATGGGACCTGCATTATATTCATGGAGATCACTGCCACAAATGCCGGCCCAGGCAACTTTGACTTTAACTTTACCTTCACTGATTTCCGGTATTTCAACGTCTTCTACGCGAATGTCCTTTGCATCATGAAATACTGCTGCGCGCATATAAAGCCCTCCTATTTGTTATTTATTTCACAATTATTATACACCCATTCGTAAAATAAAGGAAATGATAACCTAGCCCTTCAGCCATTCTTTCGCTTTCATCGCAGCTTCCTGCGGCAGGCTGTGTCCGTTGACCCATGTGATGGCCACATCAGCACCCCTTGATTCGAACAGGTCCACGACGCGCCTGCTCTCTTCCTCCGGTGCCATCGGGTCATTTTTGCCCATGGACAGGAAGACTTCCGCCCCGCTGAGATCCTTTTCATGCTCGACTGATACAGGATAGAGTGGCGCAAAGAGGATTGCCTTCCTGTAGTCGGCATCCTCCCTCAGCATCATGTTGATGGCGATGTTCGAACCGTTGGAGAAGCCGACGAAGATGACGTCACGGACATCGAATCCGTAGTCTTCCGAGGCTTCACCGATGAAGTCATGCAGCTCCTTGCCGCGGAAATTGAGATCTTCCACATCATACTGCCCTTCGCCATGGCGCTTGAAGTAGCGATTCATGCCATTCTCGGAGACATTTCCCCTTACGCTGAGTACGTTATACTCCGGCTCCAGCATTCCGGCGAGCGGCAGAAGATCGTGCTCCGTACCGCCGGTACCGTGCAGCAGTACGAATACCGGTGCACCCTTTTTATTTTCATTGTATATATGTTTCATAAGTGAACACTCCTTCTCTATTCTGGTCGCTGGACAGTGAACATCCTGCCTATCTCTGCATAGTCATGTCCTGCCAGTCGACTGACTGCTCCCAGCTTGACTGGATCGACATATCCATGGTGATAGATGTCATCATCAATGTGGAAATGAACGACTTTGAGCAGCAGTAAATCCGTCGTCGCATGGCTGTCATCATCGTATATGACCATTGAATCATACAGCTCTGTTTCCATGCGGACTTTTGCTTCATCCAGTCCAGGCGGCCTGACAGTTTTCGAGGCTACTGTCGTAAACGCGGATACATCCAACTCACTCTCTTCCGGACCGAGCTGGGCTGCTGTCTCGTTTGCAGCCTCCACATTGTCCTGGTCAACAACGTGCACAACCGCTTCTTTCGTATTCGATATATTACGTGCCGTATCTTTAGGTTCGCCAGCCACCCGCTGGACTGCGATTGACAGCATCGGTGGCCGGTACGTGACAATATTGAAATAGCTGAACGGGCCGATATTCACAATTCCCTCTTCCGACATCGTGGAAACAAGGGCGATCGGCCTCGGAATGACCGAGCCGATCAGGAATTTCTTCTGTTCCTTTTCATTGAGCTGCTGCGGCGTGAAATCGAGCATTCTATCCACCTCTTATATATTCAGTTCCGGCAGGCTTTTTTCATATTCCGCCCTCAGATGTTCATACTGCTCCGGCAGCTTCAGTTCTGTGCCAAGTTTTGATTTCTCTTCATCGACATCAAATCCTGGACCATCTGTTGCGAACTCCATGATCACATCGCCCGGATCCGTCATATAGATGGATCGGAAGTAGCTTCTGTCTTTCACTTCCGTGACATCGGCACCATCATCAAGCAGCTGTTTCTGCCAATCCCTCTGCACATCTTCAGACGGCACAGACCAAGCGATGTGATGGACTGTCCCGCTGCCCCATCTGCCGTTTGGCATCGGTGGCAGGGCGATGACGATATGGTGCTGCTCTTCGCCCACTGTTTCGAAATGGTTGATGTCACCATCGATATCGAGCAGTTTCAGCCCGAGTTTCTGCGCGAGAAAATCCTTCGTACCTTCAGGATGTGAAGACAGCAGTACAGCACCATGGAAACCGAGTATCCTAGTGTCAGCAAGTTCCCGGTCTCCTTCAACAAGAGCGAGGTCCAAGCCATGCACATCCTGGAATTCCAACGTCTTCCGACCGAAGAGTTCCGTCATCGAGACTTCAATATTCTGTTCAGCAAGATGGCTTTTCCAGGACTTCATACTACCCGCAGGAATTCTGAAGGCAATCCTGCCGACCTGGCCGCTGCCCTTGCGGCCGACAAGCCCATTCGTCCAAGGAAAGAAGGTGATGACCGTTCCCGGTGTCACATCATCATTTGAAAAGTAGAGATGATAGACGCCCGGATCATCAAAGTTGACCGTCTGCTTGATCAGTCTGAGTCCCAGCACATCACGGTAGAACCTCAGATTCTCATTCGGATCGCCGACAATCGCTGTAATGTGGTGGATTCTTCTAATTGCTTCCATTTATAAAATCTCCTTAAGCCTATTTCGAACGTTTCGTATCGAACGGGCGTATCTGTCCTTCGATATACTCGCGTCTTTCTTCGAGGAAAGGCGGCAGTGCGAGACTCTCACCGAGTGTTTCATAAGGTTCGTCATCCATGAACCCGGGTCCATCCGTAGATAGCTCGATCAGAATATGCCCGACACGTGTGTACAGAGCTTCGAAGTAGAAGCGGTTCACATTGCCCGAATGGCTCATGCCAAGCTGATTGTATTTTTCTTCCCATTGCTTGATCACTTCGTGATCGGCAACTCTGAATGAAACGTGGTGGACTTCGCCGTATCCCTGCTTTGCAGAGCCGGCTTCATCTTTTCTCACGATGACCTGGCCGCCATTGCCGCCTTCCCCGACGTCAAGCAATGCGACATCCGCTTCTTCGACAACCGGCTTCATGCCGTAGACATCCATCAGCACTTTCTTGAAGTCATCGAAGTAGCTTACCCTGATCTCGATCGGTCCAAGGCCGTATATCGCCTTGTCCTCAGGTACCGGACCATTTTTCCAAGGGATGCCCGGTGCGACACCTTCATTGTTCTCATCGGAGACGAGCTGGTACTTCTGGCCATCTGCTTCCTCGAATGGCAGCACCTTCTTGCCGAACAGTTCCTGGATGCCATCATGCTTCACATCGAATTCATCGAAACGATCCTTGTAGTATTCAATGGCCGCGTCATCCGGCACTCTGAATGCCGCCCGGTAGATCGAATTCGATCCCGGAGACCCTTTCGGCACATTCGGGAAGTCAAAGAACGTCATATCCGTCCCTGGAGATCCCACATCATCTGCAAAAAACGTGTGGTACGTGTGTATATCATCCTGGTTGACCGTCTTCTTCACGAGACGCATGCCAAGAACATTCGTAAAGAATTCATAGTTCCTCACCGCATCGTCCGTCATCGCGGTTACGTGGTGGATACCGAGCAGTCCTTCATTTTTCATAATAAAATCCCTCCAAGAGTTAATATCCATATATTATCTCGAATTAGAGATAACTTCAAGACATGCGCTCACATGTCTTTCTCAGAAAACAATGAACTCTTATATCTAAATCATTTTTTCGAAGAATAATCGAAAATAATCCTTGGAATATAGTATTAAATATTCAGTTTTTAACTATTGACTAATAGAACGCTTTCAATTATTATGAAATCGATACCACACAAGTGGGAAGGTGATACCAATAGCAAACATCAAAGATGTGGCCAATAAAGCTGGACTCTCTGTAACAACCGTTTCCAGATATTTGAACGACCACCCCTATATATCAGATGAAAAGAAGAAGAAGATACAAAAAGCGATGGAGGAACTGGACTACGCCCCAAGTACCTTGGCGACCCAGCTCCGTTCCAATCGCGGTAAGACGATTGGAGTCCTGGTTTCAAGAATCACAAACCCCTACTTTGCCTACCTTGTCGATGCGATAGAGAAGAAAGTGAAGCAGGGAGGATATCATCTCCTCATAATGCAAACATATGGCGACAAACAGGAAGAGATAAATACTTTGAACATGCTAAAGGAAAAAACAATCAGCGGTGTAATCATGTGTTCAGTAGAGAATGACTTCAGAACGATAGAATCCTACACAAAATATGGACCAATCGTAGCAGCTGCACAAACTGATTTTAAAAGTAACAGCCTTCATTTCATCATGACGAATCAAGAGCAGGCAACATATGATGCGATTAAATTTCTAATCCGCAAGGGCCACACCCGAATTGCATATTCTACGGGCGGCGATTTTACTGAAAACAGCCACGGTGCCTACAGGAATAGAGGTTATCTAAAAGCTCTGGAAGATGCAGGGATCCAATTCAACAAAGAATGGGTTTTCACAGACAACCATACAATTGAAGATGGTATGGCAATTGCCATCCGGCTTTCAAAACTGGTTGAGAGCAGGCGTCCTAAAGCAATCTTTGCTGGCAGTGATGAAGTTGCAATCGGCATCATCCAAAAGCTTGAAGAGTTGAACATCCATGTGCCGAAAGACATGGCAGTCATGGGGTTCGACAACCAACCTTTCTCTGCTTTGGCCAAGGTTCCCATTACGACTGTCGCCCAGCCCGTTGGTGCATTAGGACAGCAGGCTGCTGAGTTAATTGCCAGCATGCTTGAAGAAACTGAATATGAAGTTGATCAATCACAGCTCAAGTTAAAAATTATTGAAAGAGAATCTGCATAAGCAGGTTCTTTAAAAATACAAATATGGTATCGATACCATAAGGAGGATCACAATGAAAAATTGGTGGCAGGAAGAAGTGATTTACCAAATTTATCCGAAAAGCTTTAACGACAGCAACAACGATGGTATTGGTGATATCAATGGAATACGAGAAAAACTCCCTTACCTGGAAGATCTGGGGATCACGATGATTTGGATCTGTCCTATTTTCAAGTCACCAATGATCGACAATGGATACGATATTTCAGACTATCAAGATATCAACCCGGACTTCGGTACCATCCACGACCTGGAAGATCTGATAAAAGAAGCTGAACAAAGGGGGATTAAAATCATCCTGGACTTGGTCGTTAACCATTCATCAGATGAACACCCATGGTTCCAGGAAGCTTTGGAGAACCCATCCAGCAAATATCGGGACTATTATATTTTCAGAAAACCCTCGAATGGTGCGCCCCCCAACAATTGGCGTTCCATATTCGGAGGCAGTGTCTGGGAGAAAGTTCGTAACGAGGAAATCTATTACATGCATACCTTTGACAAAAAACAACCGGACCTGAACTTTGAAAATCCGGAATTGCGCAGAGAAATCTACAGCATGATCAACTGGTGGCTGGATAAGGGCATTGCCGGATTCAGAATCGATTCGATCACCTTCATTAAAAAAGATCAGGATTACAGTTCTCTTCCTGCAGATGGTGTAGACCAGCTGGTAACCTGTAAGCATAAAACACGGAATCGTCCGGGAATCAGTGAATTCCTGCATGAACTGAAACAGGAAACATTCAATAAATATGATTGTGTAACTGTCGGTGAAGCTCCTGGTGTTGAATATGAAGAATTTGATGATTATATCGGTGAAGACGGATACTTCTCGATGATATTCGATTTCAAATATGCGGATATCGATGTAGAATCAGGCAGTGATTGGTTCAAACGTACAGACTGGTCGATAAAGGAATTCAGGGATCTTCTGTTCAAATCCCAGGAAGCCATCCAGAAAGTCGGTTGGGGGGCCAATTTTATAGAGAACCATGATCAACCAAGAGCAATATCCAAACTCATCAAAGATCCCTCCTATCAAAATTACTATGGCGGCAGTGCCTTGGCCCTGATGTATATGTTTTTGCGTGGTACCCCCTTCCTTTATCAGGGACAGGAAATCGGAGCCACAAACTTCACTCGTCAATTCATTGAACAATTTGATGATATTTCGAGTATCGATAACTACTACCGTTCAATGAGCGAGGGATTTTCAAAAGAAGAAGCACTCAACTTCGTAAATCTTCGCAGCAGGGACAATACGCGTACACCAATGCAATGGAACACCAGCAGATACGCAGGATTCTCACAATATGCACCATGGCTGGAAGTAAACGAGAACTATGACATGATCAATGTAGCTTCGCAGGAAGATGATCCTGAGTCCCTTCTCAATTTTTATAGATTGCTGATATCAACGAGAAATACATCCACACACAGAGATACTCTCATCTTTGGAAACATCACACCGGTATATGATACGAAAGAGAATATCATCAGTTATTACAGAGAGGGTTCAACAGAAACATTACAGGTCATCGTCAATCTGTCCAGCGATAAGACCAGCATGGAAATACAGTCCTTTACGTCAATCATCAGTAATTACGAAAATATACAAAATAATGATGGAAGCATTACTTTGAGACCGTATGAAGCAATGCTGATCAAATTGAATTAGACTGGAGAGCAGATTATGACAAAGAACAAGTACCAAAAAATTGCTCGGGAAATCGTTGAGACTGTCGGCGAAGATAATATTGAGAGCGTATCGCATTGCGCCACCCGATTACGGCTGTCTGTTTATGATCGTAAAAGGATCAATGATGGAGAAATCCAGGAAATAGATGAAGTGAAGGGCGTCTTTTATACAGGAGGCCAATACCAGATCATTCTTGGTACGGGCATCGTAAATAATGTATATGAAGAAATGAATAGCGAGCATGAATTTACTGAACGTACCAAAAATGAAATGAAGGAGAATAAGGAAAAAGGGCTTCAGCGTGCAATCAGGATACTGGCAGATGTCTTCATTCCCATCATCCCCATACTCGGTGCAACCGGGCTGTTCCTAGGCTTACAAGGGGTCATATTTAACGAAACTGTTTTAGGCTTTTTCGGGATGTCCCTTGAAATGATTCCACCCGAATTCAATACGATCGTCAATATACTGACGAGCACCGCCTTCGCTTTTCTTCCTGCATTTATTACATGGAGTGCTTTTAAGACATTCGGAGGCACCCCTGTCATTGGCTTCCTGATTGGTCTGATGCTTGTTTCTCCGGAGTTGCCCAATGCCTATGACGTTGCTGGTGGCAATGCCGATCCGATCATGGTATTGGGATACATACCCATCATAGGCTATCAGGGGAGTATATTGACTGCCCTGTTTGCGGGTATCATCGGCGCAAAGATAGAGAAATTTTTACGCAAGCGTATGCCAAATGCGCTTGATCTGATATTCACACCTTTCTTCGTCATCATCATCATGCTGCTCATCTCCCTTTTTGTCATGGGACCAGTGGTGAAGGCAATTGAAACGGTAGGCATAGACCTTGTCACAATGTTCATAGGGCTCCCGGTCGGACTGGGGGGCTTCCTGATCGGGTTCCTATACCCGCTGGCAGTCATGACAGGGCTTCATCATATGTTCATCATTGCGGAAACCTCAATGCTTGCAGCTACCGGTTTCAATCCATTAATCACGTTGGCAGCAATGTATGGGTTCTCGAATGCAGGGGTGACCCTTGCATTGTCACTGCGGAGCAGACAGGCAGCATTCAAGACTGCAGGCGTCAGCGCAACCATTACACAGCTGCTGGGTGTCAGTGAACCCGCCCTCTTCGGCGTCGTCTTGAGGTCTGGAATGCGCGCTCTATTCGTAATGCTGGCCTGCTCATCACTCGGCGGTGGCATACTCGCACTACTCGGTATCCAAGCAAACTCGTACGGACTTGCAGTCATACTCTCTCCGCTCATGTATCTGTACGACTTCAGTCAGCTGCTCACATATATCATCGTCGGAATCGCAACATTTGCACTCGCATTTATCGCGACCCAATTCATAGGGGTACCCCGGGGAGAAGTCGCTACAGAGAATGTAAGTAGACACAAAGTTGCTGAAGAGGTGAAAGAGACAAAAAATACAGGTGAAACTGCAACTGATTTACAGTTTGCTGCCACAACTGACGGTGAACTTCTGTCACTCGGCAGCGTGAATGACCCGGTCTTCTCCCAAAGAATGATGGGAGAAGGATATGCAGTGGAACCAAAAAACGATGAAATCTACAGCCCAGTATCAGGTACAGTAACCATGATTACAGATACGAGACATGCGATAGGCATCGAAACAGATGACGGTGTGGAAGTCCTGGTGCATATGGGTATAGATACAGTGAACTTGAAAGAAAATGTATTTAAAATCCACGTCACAGAAGGACAAAAAGTCAGTAGAAATGAGAAAATAGCTGATATGGACAGAGATGTTGTTGCATCTTTAGGACATGAGAGCACAATAATCACAGTCATTACAAATACTCCGGACAAAGTAGACTCCTTTAAACTGAAAAGGTTGAATCAGGTCAAACATGGAGAAATGGTAGCCGGAGGAGATTTAAAGTAAAGAGATAAAATTATATTGAAGAAGGCAGGCATCTAAGATATTTTAGATGTCTGCCTTCATTTTCAATATATATACTACCTGACATGGAAAGACACACTCCCCATGCCTTCGAAGTCCGTCACGACATGATCCCCCTTCGCCAGCAGAACAGCCTCCGTAATCCCGCCCGTCAGGATGAGGTCGCCCCGCCTCAGGCCTGTGCCGTTCCTTTCATGGAGCATCTTTGCCAGGGCAGCGACTGAATTTGCCGGATGATCCATGACGAATGAACTGACGCCACGGATTGCCGCTTCACCATTTTTATAGAGTGTGACACCGATGTCATCCAGTCTGAAATCCTCCGGGGAGAACAGCTGGTTGCTGTAGACGACCCTTTTTGCGGATGTATTGTCGGCGATGACATCAGGCAGCGTAAACTTGAAATCCTGGTATCTGCTGTCGATGATCTCCACCATCGGGAAGACACATTCCGTCTTCTCCAGCACTTCTTCAGCCGTCACTTCCGCTCCGCTGATATCGCCTCCCAGCTTGAATGCCAGTTCCGCCTCGGCTTTTGGATGCAGATATTCATCAAAAACCAGTTTGGCACCGTCACTCTCTTCCATGTATTCGAACACCTTGCCGTGGATGGGGTCCTCGATGCCCATCTGCCGCATCTTCCCCTTGCTCGTAAAGCCCATTTTAAGCGCTGAGATACTGTGGCCCGCTTCCTGTTTCAATTCCACGAGCCTATCCTGGATGGCATAGGCATCCTCGAGTGACAGGTCCGGATGATCCTGCGTCAGGCAATCGACCAGGTGGTTTTCCTCTTCCGCCTTCAACAGATGCTCTGCATGCTGATGTATGTTGTTCATGTCAGGCCTCTTTCCTATTGTCATTTATATGTCGGGGCAATATTCCTACATCTCGCTCTTCAGTGTGTTCCCCACTGCAAATCGGTTCTTCGGCACTTCCCTGACGATGACACGCACACTCTCTTCAGGCACTCCCAGACTGCTCTGTACCGTTTGGGAAACCTCCTTCATGCAGCGCTCTATCGCATCGCCGTCGCGTCCTTCCACAATCGTCATTTCAATGATCGGCATATCGTCTCCCCCTTCTTCCGTGCAATAGTCAGACTCCCCTCAAAGTCCATACCTTGAAGGGAGCACATCCTTGTATTCAATTGTTCTTCATCTCTTATGGAGCCCATCACCTGAAAGAGGCGGATACCTCACCGAGTCCTTCAAAAGTGGCCTTGAATTCGTCTCCGGCTTCGACATCCACTGCCCGGGTCAGCGCGCCGGCCAGAATGACTTCACCGGCTTTCAGTGATATGCCGTACTGGTGCAGCGCTTCAGCCAGCCAGACGACCGCCTTGAGCGGGTTGCCGAGCACGGCGGCACCCTGTCCTTCATCGATCTTTTCTCCATTCTTGAACACTTCCATCTTGACGGAAGGGAGGTCGATATCCCCAAGATCCACTTTCCTGCTGCCGATGATGGCACCGGCGGATGAACCATTGTCCGATACGGTATCTTCGAACTTGATCTTCCAGTCACGGATACGGCTGTCGATGATTTCTGCAGCGGCCACTGCATAATCGATCGACTCGGCGACACTCTCCTCATTCACATTGCCGCCATCGATGTCTTCCTTCAGTACGAAGGCGATTTCGAACTCCACACGGGGCTTGATGTATCTGCCCACGTCCACCGGCGCGTCCTCACTGTGGATCATGTCATCGAAAATGTGACCATAATCCGGCCGGTCGACGCCGAGCATCTCCTGCATGGCCTTGCTCGTCAGCCCGATTTTCTTTCCTTTGACCACTGCACCGTCAGCCAGACGCCTTTCCACATACTCCAACTGCGTACCGTATGCTTCGTCGACCGTCATTTCCGGGTACCGCTCCGTAAAGGGTGCGATCGGCTCGATATTTTTTTCCGCTTCATATATTTCTTCACCGAGTGCTTTCACTGTTGCCATAAATCTGCCTCCCTATTGTGCCACCAGTTGATAGAAGGAATGGGACGCAACCCTTCTCTCCCATGTAATGGCGATTTCCTTTTGGTTGATGTGATCCATCAGACAGTTCTTCGTGAATGTGATCCGCTGTTGCGCACTATCCACATAGATCTGTGTCCGATATCGGCTCGTGCCATTGTCGATGACGACATCGTATATGCCATCCTGGGGCAGCATATAGTAGGCCTTGAGTGACAGATAGCCATCCGAACATTCTGCACATGTCCGGTAGCGCCGTCCGAGCATCTGGTACAGTTCGGATACCTTCCCTTCCAGGATGGCCGCCCGGATGCGGGTGGAACTGATCTTCTCACCGGCATGCTCGACCTTCTCCACTTTCGACGTGGTGATCCGGAAACCGGAATCGGCATACAGCCGGTCGATCGTACCCGTTCCCTTGAAACCGTAGGAGAAGTCATATCCTGCCACCGCATGAACCGTATCGAAATTCGACAGATACTGTGAAACATAATCTTCCGGCGAGAGCGATGCGAATGCCTTCGTGAACTTCACGATATAGAACCGGTCGACACCCAGACTCTCAAGAATACGCGCCTTTTCCTCGAGCGGCATCAGGTAGTCCACCTGCTGCTTTCCATTCGACAGCACCGTCTTCGGGTGCGGGAAGAAGCTCATCACATCCAAAGCGACATCCGCTTCCTCCGCGACTCCCTTCGCCGTGCCGATCACTTTCTGATGGCCCTTATGGACGCCATCAAAAAACCCGAGTGCAATGACATTCCTGCGCGACCTGTCCTGCCAGCTTTCCAGATTCTCTTCGTTCAGATGGATGATTTCCATTCAGGCCATCCCCTTTCAAATATTGCTGAGTGTACTATTTACTGGCGGCTTCCTCAAGTGCTTCCAGCCTGCGGTACTTGCCGCAGTTGAAGATGAGCGGATCGCCCTCCTCGAGCACCAGGTCGTTCACCTTGCCGATGAAGAGGACATGATCCCCCTCCGTATGTTCATTGTAGACTTCACAGGACAGCTGGCACAGGGCGTTCTCCACGACCGGCGTATCACCGAGGCGCTCGAATTCGAACTTGTCCTCGACCTGCTTCTGGCCGGCGAATATCATGGATTCCTCCTGCTGTTCGCAGGACAGCACGTTCACCGAGAACCTGCCGCTCTGGCGGATCCGCTCGAGCATCTTCGCATGATTGCCGATGGAGATGACGATCAGCTTCGGATCGAGCGACACGGACATGAACGCGTTCGCCGTCATGCCGTATACTTCACCGTCCACCTCTGTGGCGATGACGTTGACACCTGTTGCGAATTTTCCCATTGCATTTCTGAATTGACGATCTTCCATTATAATTACCTCCTTGAGTAGATTGAAAAGTTATAGATTCGCTCGTTTGCTTCTGTATTCAAATTTCTTCTCCATTGTCCCCTATCCAGCTTTCTTACTCCAGTTTTTTAGAATTTACTGATAATTTTTGCAAAAGAATCAGTAAATCGATATAATGAAATCGCTACCAAACAATTTCAAAAATTTTTGAGCCACTGAAGCACTCTGAATAGATTAACTACATGCTATCATCCACAGACTTGTATTATAACCTATAATTAGTGTGAATATTTAAATATTTTAGTATAAAATATGTTAAACCCCATATGGATGATGCGTGGAACAGCTAAAAAGGAGTGTTGCAGATGACGACCGATTCGACCGATATGAGCCTTGCCGATGTTTTCAAACTGCCGAAGGAAGAGACTTTGAACACATTCCATAAACGGATGGTAAGTATTCCGACCACCGCATTGGAAACGCTGAAGCAGGAGCTTCTTCAGAGCATGGGGGAAGAACGCTCCAAAGGGATATTCATCAGATATGGCTGGCACACCGGGATGAGTGATGGCGAAAAAGTGAGAAGCATGGATTGGGATGACAAGATGGACCTGATCAATGCCGGTCCGAGGCTCCATATACTACACGGCTACTTGGAGAAAGTCGTGATAGATGATATCAAATTCGACTCCGAAAACAACATGGAATACATCGACCTGTCATGGTTCAATTCCTATGAAGCGGAGAGCCATCTCGAGGAGAACCCGGAAAGTCCCTGCCCCGTCTGCCATACATTATGCGGATACGCGAGCGGCTATCTGTCTGCAGTGCTCCAGAAGACGATCCTCGTCAAGGAGACCGGGTGCAGGGCCATGGGCCATGACCACTGCAAGGCTGTCTGCATGCCGCTCGACAAGTGGGGTGAAGAGCAGCAGAATGAATACCGCTACTACCAGTCCGCGAGCATGATCAAGGAGCTGGATGCGGTCACGGCCAAACTCAAGGAGGAGCGGGATTATCTCTCACGAGGCAATGAAGTCCACCGTAAGCTGATAGAGGAACTGCTGTCGAAGCAGGACCTCCAGAATATACTCAATCTGCTTGAACGGGAGACGGGGTTGCCTGCCTTCATAGAAGACGGCGGACATAAAATTGTAAAGCAATCCGACGGGGCAGTCATCGACTTCGAACTCAAGGGACTGGATACGAGGACGACAGAATACATGGAGGTCTCATCAGGAACGGGACTCCTTAGAACCCCCATCTATCTTGAGAATAAGATACAGGGCTACTGCTCCTTCATTTATACTGGAGAACATACCCCGAGTGAGTTGGACCGCATGATCATCGATCAGGCCGCCCTGACGGCTTCCATCATCCGGTTGAACGAGAATATCAAGATCAATACGGAACAGAACATCAGGCGTGGCTTCCTGAATGATGTGCTAGATGGACGCCTCGACAAGGAAGAGCTCTATAAGTATGCTCAGTATATGGACATCGATCCTGATGCGAACTACTGGATGATGACGCTTGAACGCAACATCAATGAAGCCGAACTGAGCAATGAGGTGGAAGCTTCCGAAACGCTCATCAGATATATCACCCTCTTCTTCCGCGAACGCAGCATGGAAGCCTTCGCTGCCCAGAAATCAAACAGGATCATCATCGTGATGGAATGCAGCAGCTTCAAGAAGATATTTTCAAGCCGGGAGGCGTTCATCAAAAAACTTCTGAAATACTGCACCGCCCGCCTCAAGGACTACAAGTTCTTTGCCGGCGTGAGTTCATCGTCGAACGGTTTGCAGGAACTGCCCGTTCTTCATAAGGAAACCCTCACCGCCCTGAATGCAAAAAGTGCAAACAAACAGATCATCTTCTATGAAGAACTGGGCATCGAAAGTGTACTTTTCCAGATCTCGGATGATCAGCTGATCAACCGTTTCGTCGACAAGCAGATCGGCAGGCTGCTCAAGGAAGATCCGGATCTCGAACTGGTCAACACACTTCAGGACTATATTGAAAATGGCATGAACATCAATGCCACAGCCAAGGCCATTTCAATGTCGATCAGCGGCCTGCGCTATCGTCTCGGCAAGATCAGTGAAATACTCGAAATCGAACTGGATGATACAAAGAACCTGTTCTCCGTCTATATGGCCCTGAACATACTTAGTGCACAGGGGAAAATTTAAACATGAAAAAGGATGGCCATCGGCCATCCTTTTTGCATGCTATTTCTTATCTTCCACAAATGCGAGTATGTGGTCGATGAAAGGGTCCGTCTTTTCAATCTGCGTCCAGTGGCCGCACTTGTTGAAGATATGAAGCGCGGAATTTGGAAGCAGCTGTACCAGTTTGTAGCTTGTCTCCTCAATCGGGATGACCTGGTCATTCAGACCATGGAACAGGAGGGTCTCCGTCTTCAGACTTTTGAGCTTTTCTTCCGGCAATGACAGTTCGTTCAGACGTTCCTGACGGTTGTCATAGAACATTGAACGGAATGCCTCCTCAGATTTGGGTTCCGTGCTTGCCTCATAGCGCAGACGGACGAGCTCTTCGTTCTTTGCAGCCGCCTGATCGTGGGAGAACAGCTCGATCAGCTCACGCATGTTCTCGAGGCTCGGGTCATAGCCCCATACTTTATCAAGTCCATAGGAGAGCTCGTGTTCTATGCCTACTGTACCCATCAGAATGAGTTTTTTGACAAGATCCGGCCTTCTGTCGGCGATGTGCAATGCCATCGCGCCACCGAACGAGTTTCCGACGAGATATACGGGACCATCCGAAACTTCTTCGATGAAACTGATCAGATGATTAACCCAAATATCCAGTCCATACTTTTCCTTTGAGACCTTTTCCGTCTTTCCGAATCCGACAACGTCCGGAGCGAATACATGAAGCGATTCGCTCAGGCGTGGCAGTACCAGACGCCAGTTGGCGAAGGCCGACACCCCGGGACCGGAACCATGAATGAGTATCATGGTTTCCGTTCCTGAGCCTGCCTCAAGATAATTCGTCTCAATTCCGTTGACTTTCATGCTTTTTTCAGTTGCTTGCTTGTTATCAGTTGCTACCAAGAGAAATCCTCCTTCTGTTTTTCTTGCAGTGCTTCTTTCAAACTATCACACATATGTGATCCACCGTTTGTCTATGCTTTCGTCTCTGCTTCCTGTTTCGCCTCTTTTACAGATTGGACCCTGACTTCTTCCGTCTCTTCCTGGATGGGTGCCTGTTCTGCAATCTCTACTTTTTCCCTTACTGGTGTACCGTATACAAAGAAGTCGGCTGGAAGTTCTTCACCCTGCCAAATGATGGCTGTCTGAACATCTTCACCCTTCCATTCAACAGTTCTCCAGTCCGGATCGAAGATGAGGTATCCTGCATCGCCGAACAATTCCACACGGTTGCCGCCCGGTTCGAAGACGTACAGGCAGGAAGCCTGGGATACACCATGCTTGAGTGGACCGGCTTCGATCTGGAAGCCTCTTTCGATCAGAAGATCTGCAACATCCGTCAGATGCTGTGGATAGCCATACCAGTAGCAGATATGGTGGAGTCGGCCTTTTTCACCGAGGGCATCGCCCATGATTGCGATGTCATGTGCAAGGTTGGTAACGCTTGTCCATGCTGCGATATCATCATTCTCATCATTCAGGATACGTTCACGGACATTGAATCCGAGATAATCATCCAGGAATTCAACGTTCTTTCTGACATTGCTTGCCAAGAGGTTGACGTGGTCCAGACGGCGTACCGGTACACCAGTATTCGGACGTCTTTGTGGACGGTTCAGGAGATGCGTCTTCTCTTCTTCCGGCGCTTCGTAGTATTCCACTTCCCAGAATACTTCCATCACATGGCCATCCGGAGAATTGAACTGGTAGGCAGGTCCATGACCCACGTCCCCTTCAATCCAGCCGATGCCATACCCGGCCTCTTCAAGTTCCTTCACCCGGCGCTCGAGTGCATTCGGTGATGTTGCCCGGAGGCCGATGTGCGCAAGGCCCGCTTCATGGTGATCGGTAATGACGAGCGTGTTATGGTAATGGTCTTCATATGCTCTCATATATACGGACTTGCCTTTTCTTTCCACTTCAGTCATTCCAAGAATCTCTTTGAAGAATGCTACGGACTCTTCGATTTTAGGGCTATAGATCTCAAGGTGTGCAAGTTGTCCTACATCAAATAATGGTTCTTCTCTTTTCATTTCAAATCCCCCTGTATTGTTTGATTTTATATTTTTGATTTAAAATTACTGTCAAGATTGGTTCCTACCACATTGGGTGGCCGTCGAAGCCTAGGATGGACTTGCCGTAGCCGACCATCGCATCTTCATATAAATGTGTCGGGTGCGATGCGACAGCAATCAGATCTCGTACGAACCTTTCGGACTGACCTTCCCTATAGAGTGCATTCCCACCAAGGTTGATGATGATTCGTGTTGCGAGTTCGGCTGAGTTCTTTGCGACATATCCACGCATTGCAAACAGTTTTTCACGCTCTTCCTCATCCAGTACGCGTGTACCATTCTGGGAATAGCCCTCCACCTTCTCAAGGATTTCGTCCGCGATGTTTTTCAGTGCATTGTATTCCATCGTGATTTCACCGAGTGTACGCTGACCGCTGCTTCCATCCTTCTCATTCTTCTTGTTGTTGTAGATCCTCACACGGCTCTTCGTCTTATTCGTGTAGTCATCGACAAGGCGTGTCAGACCACCGATTGAGACTTGTGCGAATCCTGAGAGGAAGTATGCGAGGTATGGCACATTGAAGAGCTTATAGTCTTCTTCATAGTTGCCATCCGGTGCTGTTGCACCCTGTACCACACGGCTGATAGGGAATACGTAGTGGGATGGTACATACGCTCTATCGAGTTTGACTGCGTTGCTTCCTGTACCTCTCAGCCCAAGCGTATCCCAGTTTTCGATGATTTCCGCGTCATCCTTGTGAACGATGAACAGGCTCAATTCCGGCTCTTCTCCGTCCCTCATCTTATGGATGGCACCAAGTGCAATCCAGTCGCACCATAGGACGCCGCTGCAGAAGTTCCATGTGCCGCTGACGATGTATCCATCCCCATCATCCGCATCTTCCACCTCTCCGACAGGTGCGAAGACGTCCGCCATGAGTTCTCCTCTGCCAAAGAGCTCATCGCGTCCCTCCTTCGGCAGGAAGGAAGGCCATGTTTCATGTATGATTCCAAAGTATGTGATCCACGCCGCAGGTACACTGTGGTATGCAACCGTCCGGATGATTTCTCCGAATGTCTTCATATCCAGATCCTGTCCACCATATGCCTTCGGTCTATGCAACGTATGGAATTCCGCTTCTTTCATCTTTTCTATGACGATATCGGGAAGTTTCCCATCCTTGTCGGACTGCAGTGAATGCTCTTCGGCAAGTTCTCCAAGTTCTTTTGCGCGTCTCAGCAGTTCTTCACGTTCTATCGGTTTTTTCAGTACATTAGTATCTTTCATAAACTTACAATTCCCCCTTCTATTTGTAAGCGCTATCAGTTTGATAGGTTAATTAGAAGTATATGCGTTACCGTTCATCATGAGTACCTATTAATTATATGAAAATTCTAATATTTTAAAACAAAATATACTAAATCGCTTTCACCAAACGTCAAAAACCCTTTAATAGAGCTATGTAAGCGTATTCCAAAAATAATTTAGATATGCGGATATGACCATGAAAACATATAGAAAAGCCTGGAATTTTACTGTCCAGGCCTTCTAAAAGCTTCATTCAGGATGTTGCATTTATGCCTTCATTGCGTGTTCTGGGGGGTGCATCGCTTTGCGGCACGATCCTGTTCCGTTGCTCCCCAAGGTTGATCTTCCCATCGGCACTTCTGATTGCACATCGCACCAGGTCGCCATCCTTCAGGTACCTTCCATTGCCTGCCTGATCCTCGACCATCATGTCGATCTTATCCTGTCCAGGCACCGCGAGGCTCGTCACTTTGCCGAGCAGCTCCGGTGTCAGGTTCATTGCGACCCCGCCCGTCGTTCCCGTCATGACAAGGTCGCCTCTTGAGAGGTCCATGATCTCAGAAAGCTCCATCAGCGTCTCTGCTGGCTTGAACAGAAGCTGGTCCGTATTCGCCGACTGGCGCAGTTCATCGTTGACCCACAGATCAAGTTCCAGTTCATTGATGAGTGGCACCTCCTCCCCATCGAGCAGATACAAATATGGACCTGTCGGACAGAATGTCCGATAGCTCTTGCCCTTCAGCCATTGGCCCTGAGGCAGCTGGATATCGCGGGCCGATATGTCATTGGTGATGACAAGGCCTGCCACATAATTATGAAGATCGTCTTCTTTTATATCCGATGCCTCCGTGATTTCTGTCCCGATGACGAGACCAAGCTCTATCTCATAGTCCAGAAGCTTTATGCCTTCCGGACGGATGACGTCTTCATAGGCACCGCACAGGGAACTGTCCGCCTTGCTGAAGATCATGTTGAATGGCGGGCGGGCCGCTTCCAGCCCCGACTCTTCACGGTGTGAGGAATAGTTCGCCCCCTGACAGACGATTCTTGCCGGCTTGGTCACCGGGCTCAGAAGCTTCGCCTCGGCTGCCGGAAATGACTTGGCACTCCCTGAGGCCAGGAGGGTTTTCGCCTCATCTGGTCCTTCTTCAAGAAATGCATCCAGTGTGCGGGACGTATTGGCGAGTGGAATCACCTCCTCACCGGCCAGGGCACCCCACCTTGTTTCATCATCTTTTTCGTATCTTACAATATGGATTCCCATGCTGCTTGCTCCTCTCGATTTTCATCAGTAATGCGCACTTTCTTTGAATCACTACTTGGCCAGAATATGTTCGCTTTCTTCAAAGTCGAATATGACTTTTTCAATTTCACCGGTGAACGGGAAGTTTTCTTCATCTGCATAATCCGGACTCACGGGATAGAGCAGATCCTTGCCGATGTCCATGCCTTCGAAGGAAGCTTTCAGTGGCAGTGTCTCCATCTCCGCTTCCCCGACAGGCTCATCGTTCAGGAACAGGGTGCCTGTGCCCTGGTTCTTGCCTGTATTTTCAAATGTGAACTCTACCGTATTCTTCCCTTCAGGAATGCTTTCATCAGAAGAGATTTTGTATCTGTCCGCCCCGTTATGGTTCTCGTAGTGGAGTGCACCATCCTTTACGTAGAAGGTGTAGCCGCTCTTGTCGTTGCCGAGTGCGAGCAGTACGCCTTCATCACTTTCTTCGACATCCACCGGAATCGTTATTCTATAGTTGCGGTCCAACGTCAGTGGAGCTGCGGATTCGCTGATATGCGACATTCCTGGATAGTATACGAATGTTTCACGGGAACGCAGGTTGCCTTCCGGCAGGTTGCCCAGCCCCTCAAGGAAATTTTCGGAAATCGGCAGCACGCCATTCTTTTCTGCTTCGACATGCCATATGTCGACAAGCTGTGAAACCTTTTCCGGATGCTGGTCTGCAACATCATTCAATTCCGAGAAATCTTCTGTCGTATTGTAGAGTGACCACCGGTCGTCGTCAAAGTCGGTACCTGGCTCATGCTGGGAGACGGCTTTCCATCCCTCATGATAGAGTGTCCGCTTTCCACTGAGTTCGAAGTATTGTGTATTCTTGCCCGTATCCGCTTCCGGGTCATCGAAACTTTCCGCAAAGCTTGTACCTGTGACTGGCATCTGCTCGATGCCGCCTATTTCCCCGGATGGCTCGATGCCAAGGACGTCATAGACTGTGGCGGTGATATCACTGACATGTGTAAACTGGCTCCTGACTTCACCCTTCGACTCGATGCCTTCCGGCCAGTGGACGATCATCGGTACGCGTATACCACCCGCATGGGTCGACCCCTTGAAGTTTGGAAATGGCGTATTGCTCACCTGTGACCAGCCGGAAGGATAGTCGCTGTTCGTCTCTCCACTGCCGATCTGGTCATATTTTTCATTGATTTCATCAAGGTCTTCCGGCAGCTTATTGTAGGCACGCGCCTGATTTGTCGCCCCATTCGGTCCGCCCGAGAAGCTTGCGCCATTGTCGGAGATGAAGACGATCATCGTGTTGTCGAGCTCTCCCATCTCCTCCAGTGAATCCACGAGTTTTCCGACCTGTTCATCCGTATGTGTAAGGAAGCCGGCGTATGTCTCCATGAATCTGGTATAGACCTTCTTCTGATCCTCGCTCAAAGTATCCCATGCCGGGACGCCCTCAGCACGCGGCGCGAGTTCAGCATCCTCAGGAATGATTCCAAGTTCCTTCTGACTTTCGAACCGCTCTTTGCGTATTACGTCCCATCCTGCATCATACTCCCCTTCATACATTTCGATGTATTCCTCCGCAACCTGATGCGGCATATGCTGCGCACCAAATCCGAGATACATGAAGAAAGGGTCGTCCGGACGGATGGATATATGGTCGGTCACATACTGTTCGGCATTGCCGATGATATCCTCCGAGTAGTGGTAGTCCTCTGCATCAGGCAGCGGGACGGCACTGTTGTCCCTGAACAGCTCAGGGCGGAACTGGTCGGATGAATCCTCCAGGTTTCCATAGTACCGGTCGAATCCTTTGCCGAGCGGCCACCTTTCATAGGGACCGGCTGCAGAAAGTTCTGTTGTCGGTGTAATATGCCATTTGCCGACACCGAAGTTCGTGTAGTCATTTTCTGCCAGCACTTCAGTGACGAAGCCCGCTTCATCCGGAATGGCTCCCCGGCTGTTCGGGTATTTCTCTCCAAAATCAAAGTTTGCCACGTTGCCCATGCCCACCGCATGCGGGTTCCTGCCCGTCAGCAGGGAGGCGCGCGTCGGTGAACACACCGGCGCCGTGTGGAAATTGTTATATCTTAACCCGTTTTCCGCCAGTGCATCGATATTGTCGGTGTTGATTTCAGAGCCGAAGCTGCCAAGATCCGAAAAGCCGGCATCATCGAGCACTATGTACATCACGTTTGTCTTCTCAGGAGTGTCTTCCGCCACCTTGCCGCCTTTGTCCATTCCCGGGCCCCCCGCCCCCGAGGCAATCAGCGAGGCTGCCAGTGTCGTTGCCGTAAGCTTTGAAAATTTGTCCAGATACTTCCTCCAAGGATAGTCTTTTCCCATCATATTGCTCCCTTCGTTTGTTCAATCTTGATACACGCTACTGCCTGATATCGGTGACACAGCGGAAACCGATGTTCCCGCTCGCACTGTCCGGCGTATTCCTCGTCCGGGCCGCGACCCGGTACCGGTTGCAGTAGGAATCATGGCACAGGTATGAACCGCCCCGCATAATCCGGAAGTCCCCCTTCTTCGGCCCTTGCGGATTGTTCTTTCCGCCACGGTTCTTTGTACTTTTCGCAAACCAGTCGGCACACCATTCCCAGACATTGCCGACAGTATTGTGGAGGCCGTAGCCATTGGGCGGAAAAGCGGCTGCAGGCGCAGTGCCCAAATGGCCGTCTGCTTTCGTATTCGTCTTCGGAAACCCCCCCTGCCAGATGTTGCAGCGGTGCTCACCGTCCGGCGTCAGTTCATCCCCCCACGGGTACAGCTTCTGCTCCAGACCACCGCGTGCTGCGAACTCCCATTCCGCTTCCGTCGGCAGCCTTTTGCCCGCCCATTCCGCATAGGCTGCCGCATCGTTCCATGAGACATGGACGACCGGATGGTCCATCCGACTCTCTACATTCGAATCCGGTCCTTCGGGATGCTTCCAGCATGCCCCCTGGACGACCAGCCACCATGGCGTATTCGGAACGACCCGCTTTACCCTGCGCTTTGTCCGGTCGCTGACGAACTGATAGAAGACGAATGACCACCCGAACTTCTCCGCTTCCGTCACATAGCCGGTGTCTTCGATGAATGTGCTGAAGGCTTCATTCGTCACAGCATGCACATCCATATGGAACGGATCGACCTTCACCCGTCTTGCTGGTCCCTCGCCATCATCCGGATAGCCCTCCCTGCCGTTCGTGCCCATAAGGAATGCGCCACCTGGTATGTACACCTGTTCAACCGCTGTCCCGGCTCCTTTCACTGAAGGTGCACGGCTCGCGTTCCCTGCATCATGAGATGCCACTTCATCGTCCATCACCATGATGTCACTCCGGTTCACACTGCAGCAGCAGTGTGAAGTATTGCTTTCATCCATCTGAATCCCCCCTGGTCCTTGAGTAATTTCGCAAACTCTGCATCACCTCCGCTTGTAAGCGCTACCAATAATAATCAGAATTTTCACTGATTTATTTAACTATAGGCATACGCAATTTTTAAGGAAACATAGATTAGGTACTAAATTTCTCACTTTTTTAGTATGTATATGGTGAATACTCCACTTTATAAAATAAAAATCCCCATGCTTCCATTGCATGGGGTATGCCCTAGTCTTCCACGCTGAATCTGAATACCGTCTCCCGCCTGTAGTCTCCGCTTGTTTCGATGCCGAAGCCGAGATCCAGGTGCACTGCAGCCGGCGAAGCTTGCGCCTCCATGCAGAAGCCCATATATTTTTGCGGCTTTCTGTCTGCGAGCGGCAGACCGTCATCCAGGTTGTTGCCCGTATAGAACACAAGTCCCGGGAAGTCGGTTTCCAGAGTGACTTTCCGTCCGCTCTCCGGTTCATACACTTCAAAATGATCCTTTCCTTCATATAGGAAGTAATGGTCAAATCCGCCATTCGCCAATTTCAGTTGGGGATCTTCGCTCTCGAACACTTCCTGCAGACGCCTGTCGGCACCAAGATCGAACATTCCTTCACACGGCTCGACGGACACAGGTATCAGCTCTTCATCCATCTTCAGATAGCGTGAAGCACTGCTCTTTACGAAGTGGTTCCCGATTGTACGCGCCGGATCACCGTTCAGGTTGAAGTAGACATGGTTGGTCGGTGCCACGGCTGTAGGCCCTTCACTCCCGACTTCATACTCGAGCTTCAGTGCATCATCCTCCCCGAGGGAATAGAGGATGCTGATTTCGGGGTGCCATGGGTAATCGTCGACCGATATGGTGAACTTCACCTTTTCGACGCCCGCTTCTTCGACGACTGTACTCTTCCACACCTTGTTCTGTACACCAACCTCTCCGCTATGGAGCGTGTGGTTTCCATCGTTGCTGTCGAAACGATACTTCTGCCCCTCCACTTCGATTTCTGCACCCCTCACCCTGCCGGCAATCGGTGCAATGGTCGCACCGAGCAGATGGAGATTGCCCCGGTATTCCTCGAGGGAATCATTGCGCAGCACGACATTGCTGAAGTCCCCATTCCGGTCCGGCACATGGATTCCGGTGATGCTCGCCCCGATATTCAATAGCTCGACCTTCATGCCCGTGCTGTTTTCCATTAAGTATTCCACAATTCCATCCTGATGCTTCTTTTCAGTGATTTTCATATCCATTCTCCTCATCCTGCCTTATCATATTAGGAAGTATACCCGGAATCCGCCAATGCAACCTGCAGATTTCCCTTTCACTTCATAAAGATACTCGGAATTTTTCACACACAGAAAAATCTGTTTATTATTTTTACGTTTAGCCTTTCAATGTTAAGGTTAAAGAGTATGGAATAGTGTCCAAAATCAAAGGCACAAAAATTTTAGGAGCGTGTTTACTTTATGAGTGAGTACTCGAGGGAAGATATTTTAAGGATTGCGGAAAGTGAAAATGTCAGGTTCGTCAGACTGCAGTTCACTGACATTCTGGGCACAATCAAAAATGTGGAAATACCAGCCAGTCAGCTTGAGAAGGCGCTTGACGGTGAAGCGATGTTCGACGGCTCCTCCATCGAAGGTTTTGTCAGGCTGGAAGAATCCGATATGTACCTGAAACCCGACCTGGATACTTGGGTGATCTTCCCATGGGAGCACAACGGCAAGAGAATCGCCAGACTGATCTGTGATGTATATGACATCGACGGCAACCCTTTCGAAGGAGATCCACGATCAAATCTGAAAAGGGTCGTCAAGGAAATGGAGGAAATGGGCTATGAAGGCATGAATCTTGGTGCCGAGCCGGAATTCTTCCTCTTCAAGCTCGATAGAAACGGTAATCCGACTACGGAACCGAGTGATGAGGGCGGCTACTTCGACTTGGCTGCAATGGATGACGGCGAGGAATGCCGTCGTGAAATCTCGCGCACATTGGAAGAGATGGGCTTCGAAGTCGAGATGTTCCACCATGAAAACGCCCCGGGACAGCAAGAGATCAGCTTCAAGTATGCAGACGCCGTCACATCTTCCGACAACCTGCAGACATTCAAGCTGGTCGCAAAAACAATCGCGAGACGCTATAACCTGCATGCGACATTCATGCCGAAGCCTCTCTATGGACACCCGGGAAGCGGCATGCACTATAACGTCTCCCTCTTCCGCGATGGACAGAACGTCTTCTATGACGAAAACGACGAATTCGGCCTCAGCAAGGAGATGCGCCACTTCATGGCGGGGCTGCTGCTCCATGCCAGAGGATATACCGCCGTCTGCAACCCGCTCGTCAACTCCTACAAGCGTCTGCAGTCCGGCTTTGAGGCACCGAAGTACATCGCATGGAGCGGACGCAACCGTTCGCCGCTCCTCAGAATTCCTTCCACACGCGGTGCGGCGACACGTGCAGAAGTACGGTCACTCGATCCCTCCGCAAATCCGTACCTTGCGACCGCAGCCATCCTGAAAGCGGGGC
The DNA here is from genome assembly GCF_038561955.2 of Salinicoccus sp. Bachu38. Classification (NCBI taxonomy): domain Bacteria; kingdom Bacillati; phylum Bacillota; class Bacilli; order Caryophanales; family Staphylococcaceae; genus Salinicoccus; species Salinicoccus bachuensis. The sequence goes on from NZ_CP138333.2 coordinate 2,309,223, forward strand.
TCGAAGGTGTCCGCAACGAAACCGAGCTCGATACACCAGTCGACGAGAACATCTACGAGATGACGAAGAAGCAGAGGGATGTCGAAAACATCGAAGATCTGCCGACGACGCTCTATACCGCACTCAAGGCACTGAAGGAAGACACCGTCATCCAGGAAGCGCTCGGCAAGCACATCTACAAGCAGTTCTATGACAACAAGACGCTCGAATGGCAGATGTACAGCTCACAGATTACCGAGTGGGAACTCGATGAATACCTGACGCAACACTAGAGATTGCTGCTCCACACAGAAGACCGCCGGTTGGAATGATTTCCAACCGGCGGTCTTTCATTTTCAAGCCTGTACCCCTATCTGATGAACAGTATGATCGCAAAGAAGATGATTGCGAAAATCAATATCCTTTCCAGCAACTTGTCCGGCAGGATGCTCGCATACCTGCCGCCGATGGAACCGCCGATGGCGGAACCGATGGAGAGTGCGATGGCGAATTTCCAGCTGATCAGGTCGTTGAAGATGAAGACGAAAGTCGATATTGAAATATAGATGGCAATGACGAGCGTCTTGATGCCATGCATTTCCGACATCGGTATCCTCGGGATGAGCATGAGCAGTGTCAGACTGATAAAGAAGCCGACCCCTGCCTGGAGTGCACCACCATATATGCCGATCAGGATGAATGCGACTGCCAGCAATGGGATGGAAATCTTCGGATTGAACTTTCCTTTTATGTAGCGCTGCGGCTTGATGATGAGCAGGACTGCGAAAATGACCATGAATGTGGCCAGCAGGGTATCGAATGTATCGTCTGCGATGTTGACGGCAATGCGTGCGCCATAGATCGAGGCGATGGTCGTCGGAATCGCAAGGAGCAGGCCGAACCGCCAATTCAGGTGCCCATTCTTATGGAACTGGTACAGTGCGAATCCATTCTGGAACAAGATGGCGATCCGGTTCGTCCCGTTCGCCACATTGGAGGGCAGACCGAAGAATATCAGCATCGGCAGTGTGAGCATGGAACCGCCTGCTGAGACGATGTTGATGAAGCCAACGACGATGCCGACGGCAAGTATTGCGATGAGTGACACTATTTCCATATGACCGCTTCTTTCTTTTAATCTTTGCCTTTATGAAACGCTTTTAAGGTTCAAGCATAATCATATCAGCTTTATATGCAAAATACACCGGGGTGGCCATAATTTATAAGAAGGACAGGGGCAAAGACTGCGATAAGACGCCCCTGTCCCTTCATATGCCTAAAACCATTCGAGTATGCCATTCAGATCCGTATATGCCCGGTCGGGCTGGATATCCAACGTTTCAGGCTGCTGCCGGCCACGGTTGATCCATGCCGTATGGAAACCGAAGCTCGCCGCGCCCATGATGTCCCATGAATTCGATGACATGAAGAGCACTTCCTCCCTTTCCACATCCAATCGATCCAGTGCATGGGCATAGGCGGCAGCAGCCGGCTTGTACTGCTTGATTTCATCTGCACTGATGACCATATCGATATTACCGGCAATCCCGGAACCGCTGACGAGCGGGCGAATCATGTTTTCCGAGCCGTTCGAGAATACGACACGCTGTTTATCCGATAGCTTCTCGAGCACATCTTCCACCTCTTCAAACAATTCAAGTTCCAGATAGGCATCCATCAGCATATCTTCACTTTCCTTTGTAAGGCTTGCCCCTTCCGACTTGCATGCGTACCGCAGTGCCTCCCGGGTCACTTCATCAAATGGCCGGTACCGTCCCATCAGCTGCCTCTGGAAAAAATACTCCAGCTGCTTCTTCCGCCAGGTCACACTGATCGCCTCCCCCTTCTCCGGGAAAACCGAGTCGCATGCCGCCTTCACCGAATGAACATCGTACAATGTGCCATATGCATCGAACACCAGTGCCTTGATCATAACCAATCCCCTTCCGCAATTCATGATGCTTTACAGCTACCCTACATGCCCCCATGCAAACACAGAAATGTCGGCATCATTTAAAAACATGAAAAACATACTGATATAGGAATAGTTTACCTGTATTACGGTTATAAGAAAGGAAGCGCAGAAATAGGCAACAGGAGGTGACCTGGATGACGAAGAAAAGCATCGCATTGATTACAGCACCCGGTATCGCAGAGCGTTTTGGTGCGGAGCTGGTGGATGAATTGCCAGAGATGCTCGACTACTACATTACCGATGATTATGAGTGGGAGGTCCATTACTATGAAGATATACTTACCGGCGGCACGAACGATTCGACGGAAGTGCTTGATGCCGTCCTTAGAAGACAGGAGCGCGAAGAATGGGACTATATCATTGTCCTGACCGACCTCCCGCTTTTCAAGGAAAAGAAGCCGGTTGTGGCGGAAGCGCTCAAGGATAGGGGGGCAGCCTTCCTCAGCCTGCCGGGCTTCGGCTTCACAATGATGAGAAAGCGTGTGCAGGAAGCCATCCTGCAGCTGATCAATGAAATGTACTACGGAACTTCAGATGAAGGACGGAAAGCTTCCGAGGCGAACCTGAAATCACAAAGGAGGCAGAAGTTTGATGCCCTGAGGAACAAAAATTCAAGAGCACTCATCGGTACACGCCTCTTCGAACGCTTTGCCCCCCTCATCCGGGAAACACCCGAGCAAGAGGAGACAGGCGTGGATGTCCGGTATACTGTCAAAACACGGCTGGGGGGGATGATACGGATTGTCTCGGGCATGGTATTCGCCAATGAGCCATGGCAGATGTTTCCCGCCTTCGGAAAAATTATCGTCATCGCCTTCACAACCGGCGCCTATGCCCTTGTATTCCAGACATTATGGCAGCTCAGTACAAATTACAGCGTGCCACGTGCCGTCCTGATGACCATCTTTTCAATTCTGGCCCTCACCACTTGGATCATCCTGGCCCATGGTCTATGGGAAAGAAAAAATGATGAACACACCGCTTTCCTAAGAAAACTGTATAACGCAACCACATTCTTCACACTGCTCCTGACGGTCATCATATACTACGTTATTCTGTTCATGATGTTTCTGACCCTGACGCTTCTCCTCATGTCACCCGCCCAGATTGAGTCCTATACATCCTCCCCTGTGCACTTGGGCATCTATGCCTACACCTCATGGATCGGGGCAAGCCTCTCGACAATCATCGGGGCCGTCGGTTCCGCCTTCGAGGATGAACAGGTCGTCCTCGACAGCACATACGGACACCGTCAGCGCCAGCGACATGAGAAGCTGAAGGAACAGCGCCAGAAGGAAAAGGAACAGGAGAAGGAAGAAAGCAGGAAGTATGAGGAATAGAATAATCGTGCGTTCAACCAGCACCCTTCAAAGTATACGCTTTGAAGGGTGCTTTTCTTATGATCACTCAATAAGGGATGGGAACATTGGAAGACCATGCAAGGTCAGATGAAAAACGCCCTGATACATTCATGATGTTAGGAACATTTACAGCATATTAACACGAACTTCATCGTGTCTGAATATTTTTCCATTAGTCTGTTTATGTACGTCACTTTACGAGGAGGGTTCGAAGAAAACTGAACGGTTGATTATCAATTTGTACAGAATAGGATGGAACTACAGTTTGCTGCAGTCCCCCTGATCAGAACAAAACCGGAATAATTTTAATAAAGGAGAGAAGATTATGAAAAACTTTGCAGACACCTTGGTGAAAACTTTATTGACGATAGTCCTTTTAATAGGCGCATTGGTAGTATCGAATGGACAACATACAGTTTCGGCAGCTGGAAAGAGCGGCATGGCTGACCATGCCTCAAAACATACGCTGAACATCGCACATAGGGGCGCTTCCGGTTATGCCCCTGAAAATACAATGGCAGCATTTGATAAGGCTTTGGAAATGAAGGCAGATTATATTGAAATAGATATTCAATTGAGCAGAGACGGTGAAGTAGTCTTAATGCATGATGCGATGGTCGACAGAACGACAGATGGTTCAGGGAGAATAGATGCATTCACCCTAGAAGAATTGAAACAGTTGGATGCCGGTAGCTGGTTTGGACCCCAATATGCTGGAGAACAGATTCCTACATTGGAAGAAATACTCGATGCATACCGGGGAAAAACAGGCATCCTGATTGAAATCAAAAATCCATCCCAGCACCCTGGTATTGAAGAAAGGCTTGCTGCTGCATTGGAAGAAAGGAGTATGGACAAGCCAAATAATGGGAAGATCATTGTACAATCATTCGACCACGGTTCAATAGAATATTTCAATGAACTCCTTCCGAATGTCACCACCGGCGTACTCGTAGGCTATGACGCTGAAGGCATATCTGATGAACAACTCGCCCAGTTCTCCACATACGCTGATTATGTCAATCCTAATCATCAGATGGTGGATGAAAATCTTGTCAGCCAAATTCATCATCACGGCATGAAGATTGCTCCATATACAATAAACGATCAATCACGGATCAATGAACTTATGGATTATGGTGTTGATGGAATCATTTCGGATTACCCAGACCTTGTGGGCCATAACAGCGCATTACACTACAATTAGGAACACCTCTCATTTCAACATCTGATATAGATGATTAATATCAAAAACCATAAGTGTCATGCTTTTTGAGCATGACACTTATGGTTTTTACTTCATCATTAGATGGCACCATCCATATTGACGGCAGCCTCGTTGCGGATAAAAGACAACTATCCAAACGAAACACAGAAACGTAAGTATGGAGAGATAGTGACGAAACAGTTCCAAGGTAAAGAGTAGCACCACTCCGTACAGTACAACGGCTGGACAATGATTGTACACAGACCGATCACTGAACAATTCGATGTTGGGGATCACGTCATCCTGAAGCCGATGTATGTTGGATGAGTGGACGCACAGGAAGGGAGGGGATCATTTTTGATCTCCTCCCTTTCTTTGAATAAACGACTCACCCTTCAAATGCATCGGTGTATATTTTTCTTACAACTTCTTCTTTCAGCTCCAATGGGCTTCTGACAAGCAGTCTTGTCTGCTTTAGGGCATTCTTCGTCAGAAGCTCGATATCATCTTCCGTTATGTCATAGTACTGGAGATTTCTCGGCAGACCCACGTCTTCTACAAGATTGAAAAGCTTCTGCACTATTTCTGAAGCGATTGCCATCGAATCCTTGCCTGCTGTATCGATTTTAAATATTGGTGCCAGCTTCGACAGCTTATTGCTGCATGACTTCTGGATGATATTGTAGACATATGGGAGGAGCACTGCATTTGATTCACCATGAGGAATTTTAAAGTTCCCACCCAAAGGATATGCTAGCGCATGTACGCCAGCGACACCTGCATTGTAGAAGCTTAATCCTGCCATAATGCTCGCAGCAGACAATTCGTTTTTGGCTTCATGATTTTTAGCGTCCCATACACCTTCCCTGACATTGTTGTAGATCTTTTCGATGGCTCCCATGGCCAAGTTGTCGGTTATTGGAGTCGCGTTTACAGAAGTGAACGCTTCTATCGCGTGGGTGAAGGCATCTACACTGCTTGCTGCTGCGACTTTGGGCGGCAGGGAATACGTATATACCGGATCAATGATGGCATAAGTTGCCAGCATGAGCGGGTCGGTTACGGCATCCTTGCTGTCTCCAGTCGAGAATACCGCGATATCAGTGATTTCCGCACTTGTTCCAGAAGTTGTCGGCATCAGTATGTTCGGTATTTTCTCTTTGCCGAGTTTTTTATCCCCGGTCAAATTCAGATAGTTTCCAATTTCTCCTTCCTGGACTGCAATCAGTGATGCAGCTTTCACCAGGTCGAGAGTACTGCCGCCCCCCAGCCCAATAATAAGATCTGGGGAAGCCTTCCTGACTTCTTCAACGATTTCATTCCCTTTTTCAACTGAAGGTTCGGCCATTACATTTGTGGATAATTCATACTTGATACCCTGATCATCAAGTATGGATTTTATTTTGCCGGTAGAGCCCAGCTCTTCCAGTATTGGGTCACATAGGATATAGACTTTCTTTACGTCCATTTCTTTGACGATATCATTTATCTCATCAGTGGAATCCACCCCGTGATGTATATGTGCGGGTGATATCAATTTCATATTCATCTCTCCCTTTATTGAGCATCTTCAAATTGCACAAGGTTGTTATCTCCAGGCTTCGAAGTGACCAGGGTCATGATTACCATGACAGCCATGGATATTATTACGCCCATGCCCGCTGCAGCGAATGGGTTGGAGACATCCAGTCCAAATGGCAGGTAAATGAACCAATACGCGATTGTACCCGCTGCCAGTGATGTAATCGCCGATGTCCTGTTGGCTCTCTTCCATAGCGAACCGACGACAAGTGGTCCGGCTGTTGCCGAAACAATACCACCGATACCAATCCACATGAATATGGAGAGGAACTCCGGCGGGTTCCAGGCGACTATGCCTGCAAGCATGAGGAACAGAAATGTTGAATACCTGCTTATCGCAAGCTCATATTTCTCAGCTTTCTCTTCACTCATCTTCGTCCTCGGCACGATCGACAGTCTGAATATGTCGTTGGCAAGTATTTGTGTCAATGATACTACCAGACCATCAGAAGTGGACATTACTGCAGAAAGGACAGCGACTGCCAGGAATGCCGCTAGAAATGGCGGGAAGATTTCAGTGAATAGCGTAGGAATTACCGCATCTGCCCTTATATCTGTGCTCGGATCCAATACTCCGATCGCAAGCATGCCCCCAAGACCCATAAGTGGGAGGATTGTCGCAAATATAGTCGTGAACATGAGCAGCTTTTTCAGGTCCTTGTTTGAGCGGACCGCCATGAATTTATTCCCGAGGTGAGGCTGTACAGCAAACGGCAGGTGGGCAATCAGCAAGAGAAGTACCAGCCAGATGCTTCCATACGTTTCATCGCCTGGAATGAACAGCTGTCCAAAGTGGCCTTCAGGCCTTCTTTCCGTAATTCTATCGATCAGTTCACCGAAGCCGCCTTCCACACCTACACCTAATGCGAAACAGACGACAACAGTCAGTGCAATCAGCACCATCAGCGCTCCCTGGACGGCATCAGTCATAATATCCGAGTGGGAGCCACCCAGGAATACATAGATTCCTATGACTACGATTGTAATGATGATGCCCACACCATAATCAAGCCCCATCATTATCTGGAACATGGTCGCAGCTGCAACAAGCTGTGAAATGACGTAGAAGATCAGCAGAATGGATATGACTGCCAATACCAGTCTTAATATATTACTGTTGTAGCGATTTCCGATGAATTCAGGAATGGTCCGGGTTCCGAGCTTATCCCCATATTCTTTGATCGCTTTCGCGAAGAACAGCATACCAAATACTGTAGCTACCGGGTAAAGCAAGGGATACCAGAGTGATGGTGCCCCCAAAGCATATGAAAGTCCAGGCATACCCATGAAAGTGGATCCGCTGGCAATACCCGCACTGATTACAAGCGCAATGGTGACGGGACCATAACTGGATCTTGCTGTCGCGAAATCATCACTCGTATGTGTCTTTTTCATCCCAAGATAACCGAAAACCAGCATGGCTCCTATGAAGATACTCATGAATATCCATGACCACATGATTACACTATCCATCATTTAACCCCCTTCTTCCCGTTCAGGAATGACGTCTTGAACAGGATCAGATACATTGCTACCCATGTTGTGAAATTGACTGCAAAAATTATATACAAAAAAGTCATCGCAATTTCATCCCCTTATTATCATTTTGTATATCTCATCGTTCTTCTTAAGCTTCCTGCGCATACCGCTCACTTCTTCATGAAGGACATAGCCTCCATTCTCCTCTGTAATCCGATAGGGGAGGTAGATGTAATACTGGTCCACCTTCTCTATTTCCGGATAGCTCCAACTTTTCTTCTTGTACATATAATGATGCCTGAGTAGATCATAGCCGTTCTTTCCAATGTCATAGATCATTTCCACCGGAATTGTATAAGGATACTTCTTCTCTCTATATGCCTCGTAGTCATCAGTTAAAAAGGAAGTCTCCTTTTGGATAAGATCAGTCGCCAGCATATGCCTGAGCTTCTTCTTGCCCAAGAAAGGCAGCGGCTTGTATATTACGTGCCACTGGGAAATCAGGATCGGCAGGTTGAATTTGATTTCATTCATAGTTCAGGCTGATCATTTTCAATTTCGCCATCTCCCTGATGGCATATTTGATGCCTTCAGTGCCATATCCCGAGTTTTTCCTGCCGTTGTATGGCATATGGTCAAAGCGCAATGTAGGGACATCGTTTATAAGGACCTGGCCATAATCAAGCGCATTGCCAAGCTTCAGGGCTCTCTTCAGATCATTCGTGAAGACACCCACATTCAGACCGAATTCAGAGGCATTCAGTTTCTCGGACATTTCCATCGTCGATGCTGCCTTTTCCACTACAAGAACCGGACCGAATATTTCATTTGTGCATATTTTCATATCATCAGATGTATTTGCCACGATGGCAGGCGTCACACTGCCATTGATCCTCTCGCCGCCAGTGATGATTTCAGCACCATCCTGTACCGCTTCCTCCAGCCATTCGGCTATCCTCTCCTGGCTCTGTCCATCAATGAGATCCGAGAAGTCCGTCGCTTCATCGAGCACATCACCATACTTCAGAGCTTCAGTCTGCGTCTTCAAGTGCGAGATGAACTCATCATAGATTGCCTCATCGATATAGGCCTTCTGGGTACTTATGCACACCTGTCCATTATATGAAAATGCACCATTCACGACCTTCTTTGCTATCCCCTCGAAATCATCGATGTCTTTGGTGATGTAGACGGGTGATGTGCTCCCCAGCTCCAGAGTGAGTTCTCTCAGCCCCACTTTGGATTTGATGATCTTTCCTACTCTGGCACTGCCCGTAAACGAAAGTTTCTTGATTTCATCAAATTCAAGCAAATGATCGGTGACCCTCTCTCCATCTCCGGTGACTATTTGGAGCACATCTTCCGGCAGACCGCTTTCTTCAAAAATATACCTGATGAAGAAGGAGGAGAAAGGTGTCTTCTCAGAGGGCTTTATGATCACCGAATTGCCCACCGCAATTGCCGGACCAATTTTATGAAGCGCCAGGTTCAGAGGGAAATTGAATGGCGTCATGGCATACACGATGCCAAGCGGTTCGTACTTCGTAAATGCCTCCCTATTAGAGCCATTCGGGGCAACATCTAGGTTGATGGATTCCCCTTCGAGCTTTGACGCTTCGATTCCTGAAAGCTTCAAGGTCTGCACACATCTGCTCACTTCCTGCCTTGCAGCCTTGATCGGCTTTTTGGCTTCCAGACTTATGATTTCTGCCATCGTATCTGAATGGGTTTCCAGCAGCCCAGCAGCCTTCAAAAGGATGTCCGTACGGTCGTAGCTGCTGTGACGCCTGAACCGTTCAAAAGCTTTCTGGGAACGTTGGACTACTTCAGTCAGGCTTTCCTTATCAAAGTCGTAGATTTGAAATGTGTTCAAATCACCAAAATATTCGTATGGATAAGTATCCAGGTTGAATTCCTTATCCTTCGCGATTTCCTTATCCAGCAGTTCCATATAATTCATTACGTGACCTCCAAAGTCATTATTTGGGGTGATGCTTTTAAATGAATACGTATTCATTTAAGGGGAAACTATACCGTGCCCCTTTCATATAACTGGCATGAGTAAGTCTCCTGTATCAGACTGTCATTTCGACCCTCAATCTGTTCTATCAGATGTCTTATGGCGATTTCTCCCAGATTCCTTCCCTGCTCCAAACCTATCGAAGTGATGTCAAACGAACTATGCTGGCTCAGCTCAGTATTATCTATCCCTATCAGAGCAATATCATCAGGGATGGAAAAACCCTTTCTTTGAAGCACATCCATGATTTTCATGGCAATCATATCTGTCGCAGCAAATATTGCTGTGGGCCGCTCCTTTTTCGACAGCACTTCGTTCAGCTCCTGTTCTATCGCCACCGGATTCTGAGGCGTGATGGAAACATTGGATGCCGGCACTTCCACATCATGCTGTTTCATCGAATCACAGAAACCATCATACCTTCCGCGAAAGGTCGATTTTTCCAACTCTCCCCCGAACCAATGAATACTGGTGTGGCCCTTTTCAATCAGATACTTGGCAGCCATTTCTCCTGCCTGGTAATTGTCCAATTCAACAAAATTACCCCCCTTTTCGTGCTTGCGGTTGAACATTATGTAAGGGACATCAAGATTGACAAGGTCGTCAAAATGGGGACTGTTGAAGTACATGGAGGAAAGTATGATGCCTTCCGTCCTTTGGGAGAACACAGTGTTATAGAGATCATCTTTCGGAAAGTCCTCTTCGAAATAGACATTTACATTAAAGCCTTTCAAATATGCATAGTTGATGATCTTCTTTGTCGTCTCGACAAAGAATGGGTTGTTCAGGGTGCCTGAAATCAAGGAAATCTGATTGGTCTTGTTGCTGATCAGCGACCTGGCTACAGAATCAGGCCTGTAGTTCAGCTCCTTCATCACCCTTTCCACAGCTTCCCGTTTTTCTTTCCTGACTGATGCGGGATTATTAATCACCCGTGAAACCGTAGACTGGGAGACCCCCGCTTTTTTTGCAATATCTTTGGAAGATACCATTTCACACCTCGCAAGCGCTTACATTTTTCATTAAACATTTATCTTATAATTTTGTCAACAGGCGGTTGTACAATTATTAACATCGAATTTCGCCATTTTTATATGGCAGTCCATCCACCATCCACTTTTATTGTCTCTCCTGTGATGAAGTTGGCCATATCTGAAGCCAGGAATAGCACGGCACCAGAAACATCCGATGGCTCGGCGATTTTGCCCAGTGGTATTCTGCTCAGCACATCCCGATAAAAATCCTCGTCCTCCAGGAACTTCTCTGTCAAAGCCGTTTTGACGAAAGTCGGCGCCACTGCATTCACTTTGATATTCTTATCCGCCCATTCAATTGCCAACGCTTTCGTCAGTTGGACCGCTCCTCCTTTACTTGAGGAATAGGCAGCACGCTTTATATATCCTACGAAAGCCATCTGGGATACGATATTGATCACCCTCCCCCTGCCTTGCTCAGCCATATATCTGCCGGCACGCTGGGAACAGAAGAACACTCCTTTCAAGTTCGTATCCAGCACTTTGTCCCAGTCCTCCTCGGTTACATCGAATGCATCCTGCAAAATATTGACACCTGCGTTGTTTACCAGAACATCAATGCCCTTCATCCTGGATTCAGCTTCGTCCACCATTTCATATACACTTTGAACGTCCTGCATATCGGCAACGATGTATGAGCAATCCGTTGTCATGTCCTGAAGTTCCTTCGTGGTCTCGGAAAGATCCTTTTCATTTCTTCCCGTAATGGTTACCGTGGCACCACACTCTGCAAAACGCATCGCAATGTCTCTGCCCAAACCCTTGCTTCCGCCAGTCACAAGAACTTTCTGACCCGCCAGATCTTTAAAGTATTCCATAAGCAACCCCTTTTTTAAAATTAAAATTAGAAAACTCAATATTTATTGACAAATGAATACGGTTTCATTTATCTTATATTCAACACCTCTAAATATCAAGCGTTTTATATAATTTTTTGCATACGTATTCAAAAAAGGAGAGATGAGGATGGCAACATATTTGAAAAAAGGCAAGATGCCCGAGGAAATAAAGGAGAGTGACGATAAGGTTTCCAAGATTGTCCAATCTACGATAAAGGATATCGAAGACGAAGGGGACAAGGCAGTTCGCAGGCTCTCAGAGCAGTTTGATGACTGGAGCCCCGAAAATTTCCAGCTGAGCCAGTCACAGATAGAGGATATAATTGCAGAAATTCCCGAACAGACCAAAAAGGACATTGAGTTTGCACAGAACAACATAAGACAGTTTGCTGAAGAGCAACTGAAATCCATGAAGGATATCGAAGTCGAAACAATGCCCGGCGTAATACTTGGACACAAGAACATACCCGTGAACAGTGTCGGCTGCTACATTCCCGGCGGGCGCTATCCGATGGTCGCTTCAGCCCACATGAGTGTGCTTACCGCCAAAGTCGCAGGCGTCAAAAGAGTGATTGCATGCACACCTCCGATCAATGGGGAGATTCCTGCTGCCACCGTATACGCCATGCACAAGGCAGGAGCGGATGAAATCTACATCCTTGGCGGCATCCAGGCCATGGCGGGAATGGCTGTAGGGACGGAAAGTATTGATTCTGTCGACATGATAGTCGGTCCAGGGAATGCATTTGTTGCAGAAGCAAAACGGCAGCTCTACGGACGCGTAGGCATCGATCTGTTTGCAGGTCCGACTGAAACACTTGTTGTCGCTGATGAAACCAGTGAACCTGAAATGATTGCAACCGACCTTCTGGGCCAAGGTGAACACGGCCCCACCTCCCCTGGCGCACTGATCACCACTTCCAAGGAAATTGCAGAGGAAACGGTAAAAGAGATCGAACGACAGCTGAAAGTCCTCCCGACTGCTGATGTGGCCAGTGTATCCTGGGAAGACTACGGACAGATTATATTGGTCGAAAATGAGCAGGAGGCACTGGAAGAAGCAGACAGGCTGGCATTCGAGCATGTTGAAATCCTGACCAAAAACCCGGACTTCTTCCTGGAAAACATGACAAACTACGGTTGTCTCTTCCTCGGACCTGAAACCAATGTTGCATATGGTGACAAAGTCATCGGAACCAACCACACTCTGCCTACAAAAGGTGCAGCAAAGTATACAGGCGGCCTGTGGGTCGGCAAGTTCCTCAAGACCGTCACATATCAGAAGATCACATCCGAAGAACAGAGTGCCTACATTGGAGAATATGCAGCCAGACTATGCCAGCTCGAGAACTTCGCCGGCCATGCAGAACAGGCATTGCTTAGGGTTAGAAAGTATGGGGATAAAGAGTAGTAAGGGAAACAGGGAGAAGACAATGGCAAAAGAGCTAAGCCTTGAATGTTGGAAAATCATCCATCATTCAAGGCTTTTATTATTTAAAATTACAAAGTGTATGCAAATATTACAGGCTAAATTATAAGTTCACTTCATATTGTAAGCGTTTTCCAACCAATCCATATTCTTTTATTATATACTTGATGTAGAAATACACAGTATAGAAGGAGGAGTCCCATGAAAGGTCTGGATGGTAAAGTCGCAGTGGTCACCGGTGGTGCTTCAGGAATTGGATATTCAATCGTTGAACAGTTATTGGAACACAACGTTAAAGTGGCTATTGGCGATCTGAATGAAGAAAAGCTCAAAGAAATTGAAGGAAAATACCCTGAAAAGGTAATCGGGGTTGTAGCAGATGTTACTTCAGAACCCGATGTCAAAAACCTTGTGGACACTGCAGTAGAAAAGTTTGGTAAGTTGAACTATGGATTCAATGTAGCCGGGTTAAGCAAATCAGGTCTCATCATGGAGCAGGATTACGCAGACTGGAAAACAACAGTGGATATCGTACTCAATGGCATTTTCCTTTCTACGAAGCATGAAGCCAACGCCATGAAGGAACACGGGGGCGCCATCGTAAACATCTCTTCCCTGAATGCGCACGTACCCATGTTCTATGGTGCTGCATACGCCTCTGCCAAAGCCGGTGTCGAAATGTTTACTAAAAACGCAGCACTGGAATTTGCGGAACATAAAATAAGAGTGAACGCCGTTCTGCCCGGACTTGTCAGAACACCCCTTACTGGAGGATTCTTTGAAAATGAAGCGCTTCATGAGGCTTTCATGGAAAGAATCCCCGAAAAGAGAGCCGCAGAACCGGCAGAAATCGCTGCACCGTCACTCTTCCTCATTTCAGACGATGCCTCCTATATAAATGGGACGAGCCTTGTCGTCGATGGCGCTTGGGAAGTTACAGGATACCCGGACTTGAGCAAACATATGTAGAAATAACTAAAGTAAACGACGCTCTATTTTTAGAGCGTCGTTATTTACTATGCTTCAATTTCATACCCTTCCAGAACTGTTTTCTCCAATTCTTTCAGGTCGTTTCTAAAGAACTTATCTACTTTATTTTTAATCGCATCATGCAATTTTTCGTAATCCAATTCATAACTTTCATTGTAATCAAGGATATTCTTTACATATATTGTTGTATACGCAGTGGTCTGATGAAATAATATAATTTTTCACTCGTAATGGCACAGTCAACTGTTTTCTATTTCTTCAATAAAAAAGGACCTGATCTCCTCAGGTCCTCTGGAATCATTATTTATATTTTTGGCTTATACTTCACCAATAATTCTACGCATATCCTCTTCTCATCCTGTTCTCCAGCTTATCGATGACGTACGTAAGCAGTACACATATGCCCCAATATACAAACGCTGCGGCGACGAATGCTTCCAAATAACTGAAGCTCTGCGCACCGACGAGCCTTGCCTGGGCGAAGATGTCCACGACGGTCACGAGGAAGGCGAGTGACAGTGCCTTGATGATGATCAGGAATGCATTCATCGTATCGGGCAGTGCCTCCACCATGACCTGCGGGATGATGACTTTTCTCAATACCTGGGTGGTGCTGTAGCCGAGCGACTGTGCCGCTTCTATCTGGTCCTTATCCAGTGAATGCAGGGCACCCCTGATGATCTCGGACTGGAAGACGGAATAGCAGATGCTGAATGTCACGATGACGATGGCCGTGGAATTCAGGCTCGTCGGGTCGAACGTGACATTGAAGAGTCCCAGGAACCATGCGAGCACGAGCGGCAATGAATAATAGACCAGGTAGAGGAGCACGACATTCGGTGTACCTCTAAGGAATGACTGCAGGACGCCGATGACCTGTTTGACCACCGGTATGTTCAAACTCTGGATGTAGGTAATCATTGCGCCGAGCGTGAATGAAAGGACAAGGATGATGAGCGCCAGGAACAGTGTCTTCGGAACGACTTTGAGGATTTCGATGAAGCTTTCGAAAACGGTCATGATATCAAACACTGTAGCCCGCCTCCTCTTCCTTCAGCTCGTAGCCTGTCTTTCTGAGCACCCGTTTCTTCCTGCGCTCAAGCAGTCTGATGATCTGCTCGGAGACCATTGAGATGCCCCAATAGATGAGCGCCACTGTCAGGAACACTTCTACCTGCTTCATGCCGAATGTATCCCCGCTCATGATCGTCGCCATGCCCATGATGTCCACGACACCGATGGCGAAGACGAGGGAACTGTCATGGATGAGGTGGATCATCGCATTGCCGAGACCCGGCAGCGCGATTGGTGCCATCTGCGGGATGACTACCCTTTTCATCTTCTGGAACGGCGTATAGCCGAGGCTCTCCGCCGCTTCGTGCTGGCCTTTATCGATTGCCAGATATGCCGGCCTCAACACTTCCGACATATATGCACCATTGAAGAAGATTAGGCAGGCCACTGCGGCGGTGATGGCGCCGATGTTCGTTATATCGAACCCGATCAGCTGCAGCAGCACCGGCAGGCCGAAGAAGAACAGGAACAGCTGCAGCAGTATCGGTGTGCTCCGGGTGAAGGATATATATGCCCCCATCAGCTGGCTGAGAACAGGTATCTTCCTGATCCGTATCGCAGCAACCGGAATGCTGAGCAGCAGGCCGAATACAGCGGAGAGTACGACAATCAGAATCGTTATGGGAATCACAGATAAGAACTGTGGAAATATTTCTATCATATATTGGATATCCATGATTGACCCTCCTCTTCATTCATTGCCATTTCTACTCTTCGTACTGCAGGATGTCTTCCCCGTAGAATTCGTTGGACAGTTCGGACACGACGCCTTCTTCTTTCAGTTCAGCCAGCGCTTCGCTGACCTTGTCACGAAGTTCAGCATTCTCTTCGGAATCATGGATCAGGAAGTATGTCGGATTGATTTCCACCGGTTCCGTCACATGGATGTCGAGATCCGCTTCTTCTATGATCTCCTGCTGACCCAGATTTGATGGATTTACGAACGCGTCATACACCCCATCGTTCACTTCCTGCAGACGGTCTGAAGTCGGAATTCCGCCGTCTGAAGTTTCGAACTCGATCTGATTGTCCGGATGCTCTTCATTGTAGCTGTTCAGCAGGTTGTAGACACCACCTGTCGGTGTAACCGGCACTACATTTTTTCCAGGCAGGTCATCGAGGCTTTCGATTTCACCTTCCTGGTCTCCTGTCGCAAAGATCTTCATCAGGCTCGGACCATTGCTTTCGTCCGGAATCAGGTAGCTTTCTTCCCTCTCCTCGGAAAGAATCAGTCCCTGGGCAAGCAGGTCATATTGACCCGTATCAAGACCGATTTCGCCCGCACTGTCGCTGGCGCCTTCAATGTTGAACTCATAGTCCTCAAGCTTTTCGTCTACGGCACGCAACAGTTCGACCTCGTAGCCTGTCAGTTCTCCGTCGTCACCGACATAACTCAACGGACGGGAGGATGAAGACACAGCGACTTCCACTGTTCTGACCCCTTCGCCTTCTTCAGAACCCGCTGCATTCTCTTCTTCGCCGCCACATGCCGCCAATACCAATAGTACTGCTGTGAATGAAACCAATAGTAGTAATTTTCTCATCGTATGTATGCCTCCTTATAATTTTTAATGGGTTGTTGTATAGAACTTGCGTAAAAACTGCTGGGTCCGCGCACTTTCAGAATGGTTGAATATCTGCTCCGGCGGCCCTTCTTCAGCCACCCTGCCCTTGTCCATGAAGATGACACGGTCGGATATGTCTTTGGCGAATGACATCTCATGGGTCACAAGGATGATCGTCATGCCCGAATTCGCGACTTCACCAATCGCCTTCAATACCTCGCCGACCAGCTCAGGATCGAGTGCCGAAGTCGGCTCATCAAAAAGGATCACTTCCGGTTCCACAGCCAGAGCCCTTGCGATGCTCACCCGCTGCTGCTGGCCACCCGAGAGCTGATGCGGATACGCATCCGCCTTCCCGTCGAGGCCGACCCGCGCGAGCTCCTTCATGCTCTTGTCATGCGCCGCCTTCTTCGACTTCTTCTGAACCACAATCTGGGCATCCATGACATTCTCCAGCACCGTCTTGTTCTTGAACAGGTTATACTGCTGGAAGACCATCGCCGTCTTCCGTCTGAGGTTGAGCGTCTCCTTCTTCGTTATCGCACCGAAATCATACGTAAGACCCCCCAGGGTGATGCGGCCGCTCTCCGGCTTCTCCAGCAGGTTGATGCACCTGAGCAGACTCGTCTTCCCCGTACCGCTCGGTCCGATGAATGTGATTACCTCGCCCTTTTTGACTTCGAGGCTGATATCATCCAGCACCTTGTGTTCCCCAAAAGACAGATTCAGATTCTCTATATTCAGCACATGACACACCTTCTCCCATTATGTAGTCTGTAAATTAAAATGATACGCTTCATTATAACTATTATTCCCGACTTGTCAAATGGGAATTTAAAGTATATCATTACACGTGACTATTGAAAAAGAGTATCTTTGGTGGAATAATGAAGAAATTATGATGTTATAGATATGCTTTAGGAGAGGAGTATCACTTTGGAAACATTACAGGACCTTGAAATGAATGAACGCTTCCATTTAATAGAAGAAACAGCCAAGAAATTCAAAGAGACTTCACAGGAACACGATGAGAACGTCACCTTCCCCTTCGAGAATTTCGAAGCGCTGAAGAAGATCGGCTACCCGCAGCTGTCCGTACCCGCAGAATACGGCGGAGGCGGCATCTCACTGCACGAACTGATGAAGCACCAGGAGATCATCGCGAAATATGACGGTGCCACCGCCCTATCCATCGGGTGGCATATGGGCATCATCATGGACCTTGGAGAGAAGAAGGCTTGGGATGACGCAAAGTATAAGAAGGTCGTCGCAGATGTGATCGAGAACGGTGCACTCATCAACAACTTGGCCACAGAACCGGCAACCGGCAGCCCGACACGCGGCGGCAGACCCGAAACCACCGCGAGGAAAGAGGGTGACGGATGGATTCTGAACGGCAGGAAGACATTCGCCACACTGTCACCGATATTGAAGTACGGTGTCGTCAGCGCCTCAATCGAAGGCAGTGACGATGTCGCCAACTTCGTCGTCGACAGCACGCTCAAGGGCGTCCGCATCGATGAGACATGGAACTCCGTCGCCATGCGCGCAAGCGGCAGCCACGACTTCATCATGGAGAATGTGCGCGTACAGGAAGAAGACCTCGTCTCCTACCGCACACTTGGCAAGAAGGATCCCGCCGGATGGCTGCTGCACATCCCGGCGTGCTACCTCGGCATTGCACGCGCCGCGCAGGATTCGGCATTGGAATTTGCGACCACCTACTCCCCGAACAGCATCAAAGGCACCATTTCAGAGCTGCCGAATGTCCAGGAGAAGCTCGGACGCATCGAGATGCTGCTGATGGAATCGGAGCATTTCCTCTATTCCGTTGCCAGGCAGTGGGATGAAAGCGATGAAGCGAAAAGAGGTAGGATGGGCAGCGAACTCGGTGCCGTCAAGACCTCCATCGTCAACAAGGCCGTCGAAGCCGTTGACCTCTCCATGCGCGTCGTCGGAGCAAAGAGCCTGTCTGCAGACAACGAGATGCAACGGTACTACAGGAATGTCCGTGCCGGCCTCCACAACCCGCCGATGGATGACATGGTCATCATCGGACTCGCAAAGAGTTCGATCGGCAGAGTGGAAAGCGCGAAAAAGCAGGAGCAGCAGATATAGGTATGAAAATAGAGGCTTGGATAAAATCCAAGCCTCTTTTACTTCTACAACAACAGTAGCGTAAGCTGCGGTACCAGCACTATGATGATCAGTCCAATCAGCAGTACGAAGAAGAACGGCATTACTGCCTTGGCAAGTACAGGTACACTCAGCCCGGATATGCTCGAGCCTACAAAGAGGTTGACCCCGAGTGGCGGTGTGATGAAACCGACAGCCAGGGCAACGATCATCACGATTCCGAAGTGAATCGGGTTCACTCCAAGTTCTATTGCCATCGGCAACAGGATTGGCGTGAATATGATGACTGCTGCGGAAGTGTCCATGAACAACCCAATGACCAGAAGAAGGATGACAATCAAGATGAGCAGCATCACTTCATTCTGTGTAATCGAGAGGAAGCCTTCAGCGACGACTTGCGGAATCCTTTCCATCGACAATACCGTACCGAAAGCGTTCGCTATTCCGATGATGACAAGGATGACCACTGAGTTGAGGGCCGCTTCCCTTACAGCGGCAGGAAATTCCTTGAAGCTCATCTCCCGATAGACGAGGAGACTGATTATCGTTGCATACACTACGGCGACAACCGCTGCTTCAGTCGGGGTGAATATGCCGCCGTATATGCCACCAAGGATGATGACGGGAATCAGAATCGACCATTTTGCTTCATTCATGGCATGTATGACTTTTCTAATGCTGATCTTCTCCCCGGTCCCTGAATATCCCTTCTTCTTGGAATGGAAATACGCATAAACCATCATGATCAGACCAAGGAATATCCCTGGTATGATACCCCCGATGAAGAGGTCTCCTATGGACTGGCTGCCGGACACACCATATAGGACGAGAGGGATGCTCGGGGGGATGATGATGCCGAGTGATCCCGCAGCCACTATGACAGATGTGGCGAATCTTTTATCATATCCTTGGGCGACCATGGCAGGAATGAGCATCCCGCCGATCGCCGCGACTGTGGCAGGTCCTGAGCCTGAAATCGCCGCAAAGAACATGCTGGTGAGGATTGCAGCCATGGCGAAACCACCGGTATATCTGCCGACGAATACATTCGCCAGATCAAACAGCCGTGAAGAGATGCCGCCTTTGCCCATGATCTCTCCTGCCAGTATGAAGAATGGGACGGCCATCAGCGCAAAGTTGTCTGTTGAGGTCACCATGCTCTGGGACAGGAAGGTGAGTGTGAGGTTCGGTGAATAAAGTGCTGTTATGACAAGAGCCAGTCCTAAGGAAATGGCTATCGGAACCGACAGCAGCAGAAAGAGGAAGAAGCTCCCAAAAAGTATGAATGATGTCATGGCGTCCTCCCTCTCGATTCATTACTCTCATTTTTCCGGCCGGCATCCTGTATGGCCCTGTAATCGAGGATGATGTTCTGAACGAGCCTGATGGATGTCAATACCATTCCGAACGCAAGGGATGCGTATACATATTCCATCGGTATCTGGAGGGCGGCTGATTCCCTCGTAATTTTCGTCACGATATCCACACCGTAATAGGCGACCACCAAGGCGAATATGAGAAAAAGTATGTTTGCGATCATCTTGATGACCGCTGTCCCCTTCTCTTCGAAAAGCATGGTGATGGCATCGACCCTGAGGTGTTTTCGTCTCTTCACTCCATAGCTGACACCGATATAGATCAGCCAGATGAATCCGTATCTTGCGATTTCCTCGGACCATGACAACGAGCTGTTGAAAACGTACCGCATTACGACTTGAGAAAATATGACGACGACAGTGAAGATGCTCAAGGCGATCAAGATGTATTCTTCAAAGTGTTCATCCAGCCATTTAAGCACTTTCATCATTTATTCCTCCCAAGCTGTTCCAGAATCCTGTCCAGCACTTCGCCGCCAAATTGCTGACGATAGCTGTCATAGACCGGTCTGGTCTGCTCACGGAACTGTTCGGTATCAGGCCGTACCACTTCCATGCCCTCTTCCTTCAGATCCTCCAATGTCTTTTCCTCATTCTCGACAATAAGATTCCTGTGATATTGTGCCGCTTCCTTCGCACTCGATTCCACGATGTCCTGCTGCTCCTTGGACAGGGAATTCCAGAAATCATCACTGATCGCGACAGGGAGCGCCATGTATTGGTGCGCCGTCATATTCAGGTACTGCTGCACTTCCTGGAAGCGGCTCGCATATACATTCGATACCGGGTTTTCCTGCGCATCAACGGTCCCCTGCTGCAGAGCCATATACAGTTCCCCGAATGCCATCGGCGTCGGATTGGCACCAAGCGCCTGAAAAGTGGCAAGCGACAATGGGAATTCAGGGGTCCTGATGTTTAACCCTCTGAAATCCTCCGTAGATTCGATCGGCTTGTTCGCAGTTACATGGCGGATGCCATTTTCAAAATAGGCGATGATCCTCAAGTTGTCTTCAAGCAAAGGTGCAGCTGCGTCTTGCCCCACATCTCCATCCAGCACTTCCCATGCCTCTTCATAACTGTCGAACAGATAGGGCAGTTCGAAGATGCTGATGCTCTGGTCGTATTGGCTGAACGCACTCGCTGCCACCATCTGAAGGTCATTCAATGTGACACTCTCGATCATTTCCGCTTCAGAGCCCAGCTGTTCATTCGGATAGATGAGCACTTCCATATCCTCCGAACGTGCCTCCACCAGTTCTTTGAAACGCAGGGCAGCCGCATGCCTTTCATTGTTTTCGGGCTGGCCATGGGCGAATCGGATGATCACCTTGTCTTCCGACTCCACCGCCTCGCCTTCCGAAAAGAAAACATAGGAAACGGCCACTGCCAAAATGGCAATTGCGCCCATCATTAGTATCTTGAGAAATTTCATACTTACCTCCTATCTGCATCCCTGCCTGCCACTGATTCTTACAGATGCCTCTTCGAAAATATGTAAACGGTTACAAACGTTTTAAAAGGAATGGATGGAAGACCGGTTGAAGTCTCCCACTTCCAATGACATCAGTCTATATGTGATCCGCCGTTGATGTCCAGTTCCTCTCCTGTGATATAGCCTGCACCTTCTGACGCCAGGAAAGCAATCGAATGCGCAATATCATCGACTTCCCCAACACGTTTCAAAGGAATGCCTTCTATGATCTGCTTTTCAGCCTCTTCTGTCAGGAGGCCACCTGTAATGTTCGTACCTCCGACAAGGCCCGGTGCTACAGTGTTGCATGTAATGTTGAATTCCGCCATCTCACGTGCAATCGCTTTTGTGAATCCAGTCACGCCAGCTTTGGCCGCGGAATAATGGGATCCGCCGAATATGCCGCCGCCGCGCTTGCCGGACACGGAACTGAGGTTGATGACCCTGCCATATTCATTTTCCTTCATGGACTTGAGGACTGACTGTGTGACGAAGAAGAGTCCCTTCATATTGATGTTGAATACGAGATCCCATTCATCTTCGGGGATATCCAGTACACGTGTCGGCCTTGAAATTCCTGCATTATTTACAAGTATGTCTATCTTCCCATACTTCTCCACCAGGGTGTTGACTGCATCCGCCACCCTGCTCTGGTCAGTGATGTCCATGGTGATGCCTTCTGCATTTCCACCTTCATTCCGGATGCCTTCGGCAACCTGCTTTACACCTGCTTCATTGACGTCTGCCACAATGACAGTCGCGCCACGTTCACTCAATTTTACTGCCGTCGCCCTGCCGATGCCCT
Organism: Salinicoccus sp. Bachu38; assembly: GCF_038561955.2. Lineage (NCBI taxonomy): Bacteria > Bacillati > Bacillota > Bacilli > Caryophanales > Staphylococcaceae > Salinicoccus > Salinicoccus bachuensis. The sequence continues at coordinate 2,331,544 of NZ_CP138333.2, forward strand.
TCTCCGAACCGGCGCCGGTAATCAGAGCCACTTTTCCGCTGAAATCCATTTTTACATCTCCCTATCCATGATATATCCAAAGGCCGGAAATTCCGGCCTATTGCAGTTACTTGTTCAAAAACTCCTGTGCAACAGAAGCGATGCCGTCAGCATCCAGCTTGTAGTGCTTGTACAGGTAGTAAGGCTTGCCGATCAGTGAATTCTCATCGTAGAATCCGTGCCGCTTGAACTTGCATGGAACACCAGATTCCATCAATACTTCCGAAACCGCGCTACCGAGGCCGCCCATGATGTTGTGCTCTTCGACAGTAAGGACCGCACCTGTGTCCTGTGCCGCTTCAAGCACAGCCTGTTCATCCATCGGCTTGATGGTATGCATATCGATGACACGCGCCTCGATGCCTTTCTCACTCAGTTGATCTGCAGCCCTCAGCGCCTGCAGGACTTCGATGCCGCATGCGATGATTGTCAGATCGGATCCATCTCTCAGAATATTCGCCTTGCCGATCCTGTTCTGAACCCGCTCGCCTTTTTCATATACAGGTTCTTCCCTGCCGCGGCTGACCCTGAAATATATCGGTCCTTCATAGCTTTCAACGGACTCCTTGATCATTTCGGACAGTGCCACACCGTCAGCCGGTGAAATGACCGTCATATTTGCCATGGCCCTTGTGATTGAGATGTCTTCGGTTGCATGGTGGGATGTGCCATAGAATCCCATTGCGATGCCCGTGTGCGTACCGATCAGACGGACATTGAGATTCGGGTAGGCGACTGCCGTACGGATGTTCTCAGCAGCAAGTACACCGAGGAAGGAGGCATATGTCGAGACGAATGGCACCTTCCCGGTCGAGGCCAGTCCGGCAGCAGCTGTCACCATGTTCTTCTCCGCCAGGCCGAAGTTGAAGAATCTGTCCGGATAAGCTTTCGCAAACGGCCACAATCCTGTCGGTTTGCTGAGGTCGGAACTCATCGCCACCACTTCCGGGTGGTCGTCGGCGAGTTCGGCCAGCGTCGGGCCGGACGTCAGCTGTTTTGACATTTCAAGGCTTTTATACAGTTCCCAAGTATCTTTATGGAAGGTTGTCTGTTCAGTCATTATTATTGTCCTCCTTCGATTTCTTCGATTGCACGTTTGATGTCATCTTCGCCAAGGTTCGCCACATGCCATTCATAGCCATGCTCCATGAAGGATACGCCCTTGCCTGCAACCGTGTCGCAGATGATCGCAGTCGGTACATCGGAATCCGCTGCTGGAAGGTTATCGAATGTATCGACGAGTGTTTCGACGTCATGGCCGTCAATCTCTATCACATTCCACCCGAAGCTCTCCCATTTGTCCTTGATCGGTTCAATTCCCATCAGTTCGGCGGTATTGCCGTCCACAGTAACCTTGTTGTTGTCGACGATTGCGACGAGGTTGCCGAGTTTGAAGTTGGCTGCACTCATGGCCGCCTCCCATACCTGGCCTTCCTGAAGTTCGCCGTCACCCATCAGGATGAATGATCTGTAATCTTCATTGTCGAGGCGTGCACCGAGTGACATGCCGACACCTACTGACAGTCCGTGTCCGATTGAACCGGAGCCGAAGTCGATTCCTTTGATCTTGTTCATATCCGGGTGGTCACCGAAAGCACTGCCGAGCTGTGTATAGGTATCGAGTTCCTCCTTCGGGAAGAAGCCGACATCAGCAAGAATCGAGTAGACGCCGACTGCAGAGTGTCCTTTCCCCATTACGAATCTATCCCTGCTTTTCCATCTCGGGTTTTCCGGATCGTAGTTCATCACATGATAGTAGAGCGTTGCAAAAATCTCCGAGCTGGAAAATGAAGAACCGTAGTGCCCGCTCTTCGCCATGGAAATCATGCGGATTGTTTCAAGACGGGACATCTTCGCCTTTTCCTTGATGAGGTCGATCTTTTCTTTTGGTATAGAAGTTGTTTCAGTCATATTCATCCTCCTAGTGGTTAATCGTTTAACCTGATAACCGCATGTTACTATGAAAACGCTTTATATGTCAACATAAATTACAGAATATTTTAAAGTTTCGATTCTGAGTAATACACACAACCAGATTGATTAATGCTTGAAAGTCGCATAGAATGGCTCTAAACGACTGTATATGACAATATGCATTGAGGAGAAATATCATGAAAGTGACGATGAAAGACATAGCGAAGGAAGCCGGGGTGTCCGTAGCGACCGTTTCGCATGTAATAAATGGAACGAAGAACATCACCGAGCCGAAGCGGTCCAAGGTACTTGAGATCATCGAGAAGTATCACTATGTGCCCAATTCGACCGCCAAGAACCTCCGGACACAATCCACCAAGACCGCAGCGATGGTCGTTTCCAGCTTCACCGACTCCTTCGTCAATGGAATGATCTACGGCGTCGAACAGAAGGCCCGGGAGATGGGGTACAGCCTGCTGCTGGTCAATACGAATGAGGATGAGAAATACGAAAAGAAGACGATCAATCTGCTCTATTCGAAGATGGTCGACGGCATCATACTTTCCCCCACTTCCAATGACATTGGCTACCTGAATGATTTTACCGAATCCATGCCAATCGTCCTCGTCAACCGGTACAATCCTGTAGTGAAGAATGCGCCACGCGTCACCGGCGACAACTTCAGGGTCGGCTATGATGCCACCACACACCTCATCCAACACGGTCATAGAAACATCGGCGTCATCTATGCTGTGCCGAATGTATCCACCACCGAAGGGCGTCTGAATGGATACCGGCGAGCCTTGAAGGAAAATGGAATCCCCTACGATGAAGACCACCTCGAACTCGGTTACGCTACCGTCGAAGGCGGTGCAAAAGCTGCAGAAACTCTGTTGAAGAAGGAAAAGGACATCACTGCTCTATTTATTCAGAACGACCTCATGACCATCGGAGTCATTTCCAAGCTGAAGGAACTGGGACTGGAGGTACCCGAGGACATCGCCTTGATTGGCTTTGGTGATTCACCATCCGCTGCTATAACCGCTCCACCGATTACCAACATGGTACTACCTCCTGAGGAAATAGGTACCAAAGCCTTCGAATCTTTGTCGAAACTTATAGATGGAGAGGCGCATGTAGAAAATATTGAGCTTCCGGCATCAATGGTGGTCAGAAAATCATGTGGATGTGAATAATAGAAGATATAATTTCAATACATAAAAACCGTGAAGGACCTCATCACCCTTCACGGTTTTTATAATTATTTATCCATCAATAAAATTTTCAGATTATTATTTCAGTATTGGGGATTTTTGGTATCATAAAATTAACCATACTCGTAAAGGATGTCCACTATGTCCAACTATAATGTGAACAACAGTACAGTAAACGCCCTGCTCGGCTGGATAGATGAAGGCATCGTCGCGATCCCTGAAATCCAGCGCCCGTTCGTCTGGAGTGCGACGAAAGTCCGCGATCTCTTGGACTCCCTATATAAGGACTATCCCATCGGCTACATCATTACATGGCAGAATCCCGATGCACGGCTCAAGGATGGCACCGTTTCACACGGGAAGAAGATACTGATCGATGGGCAGCAGCGTGTCACTGCCCTCATGGCTGCCATTTCAGGGCATGAAGTGCTGGATGGGAAGTACAAGAAGAAGCGGATCAAAATCGCCTTCCATCCGGAGAAAGAGAAGTTTGAAGTGCAGAACTCGGCGATACTGAAAGATAAAAGGTGGATTCCGGATATCGCAGATATATTCAAACCCACCTTCAGTTCATTCCATTTCATTACGGAGTACTGCAACAACGGAGTACTGCAACAACAACCCTGGCATGAACCCCGATGAACTGAACCGGATCATCCAGCGTCTGATCAACATCCGTCATAGTACGCTTGGCATCATAGACTTGAACCATACATTGGATATCAAAATGGTGACGGAAATTTTCATCCGCATCAACTCCACAGGCGTCAGCCTGAGCCAGGCCGACTTCGTCATGTCCAAAATATCGGTGAACAGCCAGCATGACGGCCCAATCATCCGGAAGACCATCGACTACTTCTCCCACCTCATCGAACATCCGAATATCTTTGAGAACATCCGTGCGAATGATGCAGAGTTCTCACAGACAGATGCCTTCAGGAAGATACAGTGGCTCAAGGACTACAACAGCAACATCTACCAGCCGAGCTACTCAGACGTCCTGCGGGTCGCCTATACATTCAAGTTCCTGCGCGGTCCCCTCTCCAACCTCGTCAGCCTGTTGTCGGGAAGAGATTTCGAGACACGGGAATTCAAGGATGAAATCATCGAATCATCCTTCGCCGACCTGAAGGACGGCGTGATGCAGTTTGTCGATGAAACGAACTTCAAGCGATTCCTCATGATCGTCAAATCAGCCGGCATGATCGATAAGAAGATCGTCCGGTCAATCACCGTACTGAACTTCGCCTATGCACTTTATCTGCTGTTGAAGAAACAGAACTACTCTTCATCAGACATCAACCACGCCGTCAGGAAATGGATCGTCGCATCCACCTTGACCGAGCGGTATTCAAGCTCCATTGAAAGCCGCTTTTCTGCCGATATCAAGCACTTCGCAAAAGAAAACCCGCTTGACGTCATTAAATCCGTCGAGAACGGTGAACTTTCCGATGCATTTTGGGAAAACACATTCCTCGAAAACCTGGAAACATCCACGTCCAACAGCCCATTCTTCAACCTGTATGTAATGGCGCAGATCCATGACAACGACTACGCCTTCCTGTCCAAATCAATCAGGGTCCAGCAGCTGATAGAAGAACGGGGAGATGTGCATCATGTGTTCCCGAAGAACTACCTGCAGAAGAACGGCTTCGACCACTATTCCATCTACAACCAGATTGCCAACTACGTCTACACAGAACAGACAGTGAACCTCGCACTCAGCAATCAGCCACCTGCGCAATACATGGAGACAGTCAAGAAGCAGATTGAAAATCAGAAATATGTGATTGGTGAACTATTAGGTGAAGAGGAACTCGAAGAAAATCTTAGTATGAACTGTATCCCCGCATCTATCTATGAAATGGATGCTGGAGATTTTCAGGAGTTTCTCAAGGAAAGAAGACAGTTGATGATGGAGAAGATAAGGAGCTACTACAGAAAATTATAAATGAAAAAGACATTTTTAAAATGTCTTTTTTACATAATCCTTTTGAGATTGATTAACATTATAAAATAGTCGCTTACCCAAGTTTCGCTTCAATGACCAATTGGAAACTACACCATATTATTAACGGCTTTCCCTTTTCCCATAGCTAGGGATTCGCGATATTCTTCGGCATCTGCTGTTCTTTTAAAATCGATAGTCAAATCTCCGTACTCCTTTAGTTTATCTTCAATTTGATCTATTGAAACTTTGAAGAATTCCTTTCGCGTATTAACTTTATTCAATCTAAATTCATCAAAATACTGATGCAGCTCTGCTTCCAGATCATAGGCTTCGTAGCTGAATATCAATGCGTGAACATCGTATGTGAAAGGTACTGATGCACTACTCAATTCTTTGATTCGTTCTATAGGATCTAGTCTGCGTGTTACACCAATCTTAACCACCTTTTCACCAAATGCACCTATATTACTTATTATATATACATATCCCGCACTTGAATGAGCTTCTCTGTAATCCAACTCTTCTTTTTCTTTTTCTTTATTATCTATATTATTTTTTATATTCGCAATTTCTTCTTCAATACTCTTTCTTTCTTCTTCGGATATGTCTTGCGTGATTTTTTCCATCAATATCTCTATTAGATTATTGTAATGTTTTATATCTTTATCCACAGCTTTTTTCTTGTCGTTAATTTCTTTCTGTAGTGCTTTTTCCTCGCGTTCTTTCTCACGTTGTTGCCTTAGAGCTTCTTTCTCTTCTTCTTTTTTTCTAGCATACTCAAAAGCTAGGTATAATTCATTAAATTTCAATTCTAAATAACTCGGAGTTATAGAAAGAGCTTGGGTTTCATTCAATTTGTTTAACTGATCATATATTTTTTGTATACGATTCTTTATACTATCTATGTTTTTATAGGTGACTTTTCCTATTAAAACATCGCATTCATTGTTAAAGGACCTTAAGATTTGTTTGATATTATTATTCATCATTTTCTTACCTTTGGATTTACTGCCATCTACGGTCCAATTATTTGAATACAAAACAGCCGTTTTATTTTTCACCATTTCTTTTTGAACATCTCTCAAACTTTTCAGCTTATCTTTGTAAATTAGAGAATTAGCAAAATCAAATTTTGGTTTATAAATCCCAAATTCTTGGAGTTCAACGTCTTCTTTGAGTATATCAATAGCCTCTTTTAGTACATTTACTTCTTCTTCCTTTCTTTTCTTTTCCTTCGCCAACTTTTGGTTCTTATCAATCAAACGATCTCGTTCGCTCTCAATCTTGGAAATTTCTTTCTTTTTATTTTCATGCAATTTTTGGTTATCATCTATTATTTTCTGTCGTTGTTTTTCAGTATCCGATAACTCATTCTTTTTATCTTCAATTTTTTCCTCAAGCTCTATGAATGTCATTTGCTCAAATGTTCTCTCAAGATTTTTATGATTTTCCAGCTCTTCTTCACTCTTTTTTAGATCTTTCTTGAGTTTGAAAATATATATAACTCCTAAAATAACTAATAACACCAGTAATATTTCCACGAACTTTGCCTCCCTGTTAATTATTTTGATGTAGTATTAACGCACTAAAAATTCACTCTGGATACTTCTCCCTATTCTTCTCCAACTTCCTCAATATTGCTTCTTCCATATCAATACCAAGATCATCTGCCATCATGAGACCGTATATGAATACATCTGCCAGTTCTTCTTCTATATTCTGCCGGTTCTTCTCAGCGCCCTCTTCTGAGGATACCCATTGGAAGTTCTCAAGGAGTTCGGATGCTTCCAGAGAGAGTGATAACGATAAGTCTTTGGGATTATGATACTGTCTCCAATTCCTCTCATCCCTGAACTTGTTGATTTCCTTTATCAGTTCATCCATTTCCTTGTCCCCCTTGATATTTCTCTTTCAACACTGTCTGGAGCTTCTCATCGCTTGCATAGAGATAGAGTCCTTTGACTCCCCGTTTCATCAATACATTGATTGAATTCAATATGATCTTTTCCTTCATTTCTTCCACATTATATTGCACCTTGGCTTCAGAAGAGGTCCTGAAGGCTTCTTTATCCTTATACTTCTGAGGAAGAAGTTTCAACTCCTGCTTTTCTTCATCATATGAGACCGATGGTCCGAGAATGACTCCGACATAGTTGAGGTCGAACCCCTGGATCGTATATATGGATCCCACTTCCCTTACTGTCTCAGGGTGCTCTGCCCACGTTTCCTTGTAATGCGTCCTGTTCCACACACCTTTGAATCCGGGTTCTTCAACATAATATTCCTCGCCATCCTTCTTATGTTCATAGTCGAAGGTGGCGACGACCCTTGAAAGCTGATGTTCATCATCTTTTTCCTGGATGGCCTCAAACATTTCTGCCGCACTGTCAAAGAATTTCAGCTCATAATCTCCAGTTAATCTAGGGAACGGTTTGACCTTCTTATCGACGAAGGCATCAATCCAGTCGACCACTTCCTGGTCTGCCTGTATCCTGAACTGATCAGTAAGCTCATAATTTTGCGTGAATGCCCCATCCGTCATTTCCTCCAGGAGATTGCCGGACCAGTGGCTCTTCAGTTTGAGGAACTGTCTTTCATCAAAAACGACAATCGTCACTTTGCTTCTCAAGCTGATATCCCGTAGCTGGTTTTCTCCGGAGTAGCTATTGTATTTATCGCTTCTTGAAAGGAGCAAATGTGCTTCATCAACAAAAGTGATATCTGCGGCCTCTCCAGTCTTATCCATCTGGTTTATGAATGACGTCGGCTTCATGAAGTTCTTCTTCTTCAAATTCGGTAGACTTTCCGAAATGGATTCGTAGGTCTTAATCATCTCATTATGGTTGACGAGCAGATAATTTTTCGTCCCCTTCAATGGAGAGTCTTCATCCTTGCTCAAGTCCTGTATTGCATTGAAAGTCGAACTCAGGACCACACTCTTGCCCGTTCCTGCATCTCCCTTCACGAGAAATACCGAGCGATCATCCGTACTAATGTGATGTTTACAAAAATCGATTATCTCCTCTTTCAATTCCACTTGTGATTCCGACAGTTCTTTATAGGGGGAGAGTTTGAATACATCCTTGTTCTGAAGATATTCAAGCGTGTGATCTGCCAGTTTATCTGCCCGCAACCTCTCCCACAGTTCACTGAAGATCTCGTCATCATACTTGTATTTGTCATAATAGTTATGAGTGACAGCCTTCGTCGTCTGGCTCACATTTTTCAATATATATTTATTGTCGGCGATGAAATAGTTGATCAGGTTCGTCTCTATATTATACGTAGCCGACTGGTTGAACATTTTATGGGCAATCAGGAGGACACTGTCCATCCCCTTCTTCTTTTCGTCTTTGAGATGTGCCTTCATCCGATTCCTCATCTGTACCGTCTGTCCGATATAGACACTCTTTTTCTTCTTATTGCTATGTAGGATATAGACGATCGGATAGTTGTTGTAATCCATGCTTTTTAATACGTCTATCTCTCTCTTGTTTAAACTTATATACTCTAGATTTAATTCGTTCATTTTGTAACCTCCTTGATTACCATCTTGGTACTAATTCTTTGTGCCCTTAAAGTCTTAATGAAAATATCTATGTACTGTAGCTTAATAGTATTTACTTCCAAGGAATCAAGTTCTTTTCACAATTATATATACTTTCTTTTAGAGATCTTTAGTTTAAATGGGAAATAGTGTATATTGATCATTAAAACTAGGTTTGGAGGATCATTATGGCTGAAAATACAATATCATCTTCCCACAAAAGTATTTCTGAACTTATTACAAGTACAAATAACACTTATATAGTTCCTGATTTTCAAAGAGAATTTGTGTGGGGGAAAGAAGAAATAGAATCATTGTTTGAAGATTTTAAAGAAGATTCCTCTGATTTTACTAAAGAAACAAAAGATCTTACTGGATATTTACTTGGCAATATTGTACTAATTGGGAATGGCAAAGAGAAAGTAGTTATAGATGGACAACAAAGATTGACTACCCTCACTCTTTTATTCAAAGCTTTAGAAATCTATGCCAAAGATAAAGTGAGTGGAGATACACAGTATAAAGATCAATGGTACAACTATAGTGCTAACTTAAAAAAAGGTTATTCTGTAACTAGCGATCTAGGGGAATTTCTTACGTTAAGAATTCAACACGATGATTCTTTGGCTTTTGGTGATTTTTACAGACGATTGATGAGAGATAATTACGAAAAAGACGAAGAACCTGAAAGAGTATCAGATCGCAATATTTACACTGTATACCAAAGAATCAATGAATTGCTAGAAGAAATGTCTGAATTGGAAGTGATTCGTCTAATAAATTATTTAAGTGACAATGTCTTTTTGATACGCACACTAGCTCCTAATGAAAGTAAAGCTTTTCAATTATTTGAAGTTTTAAATGACCGTGGTCGATCATTAGAACCCTTAGATCTTATAAAAAATATGTTTCTTAAAATACTGACAAAAGATGAAGAAAATGAATCATTAAAACAAGAATTCTTGGAAAACTGGAGTCAGTTCAACAAAAACTTAGAGTTGCCGGCTAAAAGAGACAAAAGAAAAAACAAACTCTCTTCTTCAAAGTTTCTTTCCAACTTTATCCTTGCCTACGATGGAGAAAATAAAAAGAAAAGCGCTCTATTTGAATACTTTAAGTCAAAACAACATAGTATTACTAAAGAAGAACTTTTAAATCTCTCCAAAAAATTGAAAGATGTTTCTGAGGTGTATGCTCATATAGAGTTGAAGGAATATAATTATTTTATGAAAGATCAAACTGGCAATCATTATCAACTTAGAATCCTTTTCGACATACTAGGAGTTGAACAGGCGAAAGCAATGCTAATGCCTTTTTATTTCATCAAAAGCAATGAAGATAAAATAAAATTAGTAGACGCTATCAATAGATTTATAGCTTCCATACTATTCAGTTTTACACAAACTAACAGGGTGGAGGCCTTCATACCACGTATGGTTAAAAAATACTCAGAAGTTCAAAGGCTAAAAGAACCTATTGATGAGCTAATAAGTTTCATTGACGATGAGATAAGTATTTATTCAAACACTATAAGAGAAATCCTTCCTACCAAAAGACTTGAAAACAGGAATGGTAAGACACACTCAAAAGCGACATCCCTCTATAGATTTTTAGAGGCCTATTTTTGTAATAGTGTGGAGGCTATATATCCTACTCAAGGCAAGAAGTATAGTATTGAGCACATTATGTCACAGAAGTTAGCAATTGAAGATTATAATTCTCTTGGATTCCAAGACCAAGAAGAGTTTTCTCAAAATCTTAATAGAGTTGGGAATCTTACATTAATTTACACTACAGATAATTCCTCTTTAGGGAATAAATCATTTAAAGAGAAAAGCCCTCATTATAAGAATGATGTGAATTTCTATATCACGAAAAAATTGGCAACTGACTTAACTACTGAAGTGAAAAACGGCGTAGACACTAAGCTTATAAATAAAATCAATGAAAATTTGCCCACTTATTATACAGATGGGATGGTTAATTTCACTAAAAAACAAATTGATGATCGCTCAAATGTTATTTCGAATATATTAGCTAATATTATAGAAAACAAAGTTTGATGAATTTTCATATTTTATCTAAATAAAGTTTAGTAAAAAGAAGCGAAATTAATTTCGCTTCTTTTTACTATTTACTCCGATTAATCCGCAAACATCTTCATGACGCCGCCGGCAACGGCCAGGTCGAAGTATCCCGCTCCTACACATTTGTATAGGGTGATCTCCGCATCATCCTGCCTGAGGTAGTCCTGCTCGAATATATCGACGAGTTCGCCTTTGATGTCGTCCCAAATGATGATGCCTGCATCCACCGCATGGATCAGCTCTCCAGCTTCCTCCTTGACGGATTCGAGATCGTCGGCATAGATCTGATTGGCTCTTTTGATCGTCGTTTCGTCCATTTCCTTCATCACCGGCTTGAAGGAACCGACGCCGTTGATGTGTGTGCCAGATTTGATATCATTGCCGTCGAATACCGGCTCCTTGGACTGGGTGGCACAGTTGAGGATGTCGCTCTGTGCAACGACATCTGATGCATTGTCCACGACCTCGATGTCCGCCTTGATGCCGAATGCCTCGAGCCTCTCTTTGAACGCTTCTGCTTTCTCCTTCGTACGGTTGTAGAGCACGATCCTTTCGATATCCCGCACTTCAATGACGCCGAGTACCTGCTCGAAGGCCATGTTGCCCGTCCCGATGGCACCGAGCGTCTTCGCATCCTTCCGGGCAAACCTTTCCGTGGCGATGGCGGTCATGGCACCGGTGCGGAGGCGTGTAAGGTATGACGCATCCATCGTCGCCTTGTGCTCACCCTTCGTCAGGTCCGTGACGAGCAGGTTCCCCTGTGTCGTCGGGAGGTCTTTATTCACCGGGAAGATGGAGACGGTCTTGATGATGGAAATCTTCGATGCCGTGCTGATGCATGGCATGTACAGCATCGAGCTGTTGTCATCCACCGGAAGTACGGTGCGTGGTGCCTGGATGATCGCGTCATCCTTCAGATCCTGCAGGACATTTTTGACGTCCTCTATTGCGTGATGCATGTGGTACTCTTTTTCAATCTGTTCATCGGTCAGTGTAATCATGGAATTTTCCTCCGCTTCTCATTCGCCTTTTTGGCGTATCACTCCTCCCAATGATATAACCTCCAGAATATTGCGTCAAATGCGCTTCCGATGCTTTTTATTTCGCCCATGACTGATATAATACCTTTATGATTACATATGAAAGGGAGAGATGGTTTTGGATATAAAGGATTTTGTCGATACATATTATGTGGAGCGTAAGAATACGAACTCCACAAAGTGGGATCTCCTCGAGGAGCGGTTCGGGGATCCGGACCTGCTGCCGATCTGGGTCGCCGACATGGAATTCAAGGCACCGGACAGCGTGATCGATGCACTCACCGAGCGCGTCCAGCACGGCGCATACGGCTATTCATTCATCCCGGACGAATATTACGCGACATACTCCAGATGGATGGAGGACAGTTTCGGCTACAAGGTTGAGAAGGAGTGGTGCCGCCCGGCGACAGGCGTCGTATCGGCACTCTACTGGTTCATGAACTGCTACACGGAGGAAGGGGATGCGGTCATCATCACGCCGCCCGTCTACTACCCGTTCTTCAATGTCATCCGGGAACTCGACCGCACGCTCGTCACTGCGGATATGACTGAGAATGACGGCCGCTTCGAACTCGACTTCGACCTGTTCGAACAGAAGATTGAGGAAAATGATGTGAAGCTCTTCATCCTGTGCTCACCGCACAATCCGGCCGGCCGTGTATGGACGGAGTCGGAACTCGAACGCATGCTCGCCATCTGCGAAAAGTATGACGTCCTCGTGATTGCGGACGAGATCCACCAGGACTTCGCCTATGGTGAACACAAGCATACACCGGCACCGCTTGTGGCAGACGGCAAGTACACCGACCGTATCGTGCTCGTGAACGCCGCTTCCAAATCATTCAACCTGCCGGGCCTGCTCCATGCCAACATCGTCATCGAAAACGATTCGTTGCGCCAGCAGTTCGACGACTATGCCGGCCAGCACATCAAGAGCGAGAAGAACATCCTCGGCCACCTTGCCACACAGGCGGCCTATGAGGGCGGTGGCGAATGGCTCGACGGGTTGAAGAATGTCATCCTGTCGAACTACGCCTACGTAAAGGAGACACTCGGGGTGCATATACCCGAAGCGAAAGTGATGAAGCTCGAAGGCACCTACCTACCGATGATCGACCTGCGCGGCTTCCTCGCCCCTGAAGATACGAAGGAATTCGTCCAAGAGAAGTGCAAGCTCGCCGTCGACTATGGCGAGTGGTTCGGCGAAGGCTATGAAGGCTACATCCGCCTGAACCTCGCGACGCATCCGAAGTTCGTCAAAGAGGCGGTGGACCGCATGGTCGAGGAATACAAGAAACTGAAATAGATCTGATGCCCTGCTCCGAATTTCCGGGACAGGGCTTTATTCATACCGGGCCGCTTTGACCGGGGCGCCGGAGTATGCAAGAATGAATATAAATGAACGATTGGAGGGGTCGGCATGGCTGAAGAGAAGATAGAGAGCAAGGGCGTCGTTGTGGTGATCATCGCCGCAGCTTTTTTATTGACCTTCAACCAATTTCTTCTGATTACCGCATTCCCGACGATCATGACGGAGTTCGACATCAATGCCACACAGGTCCAGTGGCTGACGAATGCTTTCATCCTCGTCACACTGATATTCATCCCGATGTCGGGGTATCTGTCGACCACCTACTCCGCCCGGACACTCGTCATCTTCTCGCTCACCTGCCTGCTCATCGGTACGGCAATCGGCGGCTGGTCGCCGAACTTCGGTGTCCTGCTCGCTTCACGCATGATCCAGGCGATCGGTGCGGGCATCATCCTGCCGCTGATCCAGACGATACTGCTCATCGTCTTCCCCTATCACAGGCGGGGGTTCGCCATGGGCCTGCTCGGTGCGGTGACGAACATCGCACCCGCTTCCGCCCCGTCGATATCGGGCATCATCATCGACTATCTCGACTGGCGGTCGCTCCACTGGGTGATCCTGCCGTTCATCCTGATCACCTTCGTCATGGCGCTCTTCCTGATGAAGAACGTGCTTGAACAGAACCGGACGACACTCGACCTCCGTTCGGTCGCCCTGTCCGCATCGGGCTTCGCCCTCTTCATCCTGGGTCTCAGCAACATCAGCGTATACGGCTTCCTGAGCCCTTGGTCACTCCTCCCGATGGCGGTCGGAATCGTCAGTGTGCTGTTCTTCATCAGCCGGCAGTTCAGCATCCCGACACCTGTATTGAACCTCGACCTGTTCCGCAACCGCACGTTTAGTCTCGCCATCACCCTGATTTTCATCAATATGATGCTGCTGCTGTCGACCGAGACGATACTGCCGATGTTCGCACAGGACGCGCTCGGGACGAGTGCCTTCCTGTCCGGCTTCCTGCTCGTACCGGGGACGATCATTTTGTCCGTCATCACATTCATCTCCGGCAACCTGTATGACCGGTACGGCGGCAAGCGAATCGCCACAATCGGGTTCGCCTGCACCGCCCTGTCGCTCGGCCTGATCAACACCGTCGGCATCGACGATTCTCCCTACTGGATCATGGTCTACTTCTGCCTGTTCATGACCGGTTTCGGACTGACGCTCATGCCGCTCGTCACCGTCAGCATGTCGGAGCTCGGGAAAGAGGACATCCCCCATGGCTCGGCCATTGTCAACACCGTGCGCCAGTTCGCCATGGCCTTCGGCATCATCATACTGACATCCATCATCAGCATAACCGTCGCCGTGATGGAAGCACCGTACGCCACAAGCACATATTGGGGAACATCTTACGCCCTCATCGTCATGGCGGGACTTGCGGTGCTCGGATTCATTCTGACGCTCAGATTGAAGGAGACGAGATACTGACAAAAAATCGCCTTGCGGGTTTATTCCGCAAGGCGATTCTTCATTTCTCTTCCAACGTATTGATGTACCGCTCCAGCCTGTCGGCGGCTTCCTTGAGCTCCGCCATGCTGCAGGCGAATGAGAGACGGATGTGCCCTTCGCCAAACTCGGAGAACGAGCGGCCCGGCACGACGGCGAGCTGCGTCGCCTCGAGCAGATTGGTCGCGAACCGGAACGAATCGGTGTCGTACTTTCTGATCGACGGGAAGATGTAGAACGCCCCCGTCGGCTTCGACACTTCGAGTCCCATGTCGAGGAGCCGCTGGTAGATGTAGTCACGCCGCTCGATGTAGGCTGCATTCATCTCCTTCGGCACATGGCGCTGATTCTTCAGCGCCTCGATCGCTGCGTACTGGCTCGGTATCGCTGCACAGATTGTGTTGTAGAGGTGCACGGCTGTGACATCCTCCATGATGGTTCGGTGACCGACGACGTATCCGATGCGCCAGCCGGTCATGGCGTGCGACTTGCTGAGGCCATTGACGACGAGCACCTGCTCCTTGATGTCCGTATAGCTTGCCAGACTGATATGTTCCCCCTCGAGCGTGTTCTCCGCATAGATTTCATCAGTGATGACGAAGATGTCATGCTTCCTGAACACTTCGACGAGCGCATCCATCTGCGGCTTCGTATAGGTGACGCCGGTTGGGTTCGTCGGATAGTTCAGCAACACGGCCTTCGTCCTGTCATTGATGTTCGACTCGATCAGCTCCGGTGTGGCGATGTGGCCCGTCGATGTCATGTCGACGAACTTCGTCGTGGCTCCGCACAGTTCGATGATCGGTTCGTATCCGAGATAAGTCGGTGCCGGAATGAGCACTTCATCACCCGGGTCCAAAATGGCGCGCAGGATGCCGTCAATCCCCTCGCTACCTCCGACCGTGACGAGCACTTCCCCGTCCGGATCGTATTCCGCACCATGCACCTCGCGGTAGTACTGGCTGATCGTCTCCCGGAGTTCGAAAAGTCCCGTATTGTGAGAGTACTTCATCGATCTCGTATTGATCGCCTCGATTGCTGCATCCTTGATCGGCTGCGGCGTCTCAAAGTCCGGCTGGCCGAGCGTCAGATCCACCGCATCCGGGAATTCCTCCACTCGGTTGGCAAACTGCCGCGTGCCCGGCACCTCGATATCCTTCATTTTTCTGTTCGCCTGTGGCATCGTATCCCTCTTTCCCATTGATTTCCCTATCGATTATAACAGATGGTTTATGCTTTGACTTCTATGTATTCGTCTGACTATAGTATAGGACACAATAAGGCTTTAATATATTGGACAAAGATACCTGTATATATCTAATACTTAATATCTCATAGAAAAATCAGCTTCTCTACATCTTTCAATAATGATTATTATATGGAATATGCAAGTTTTATCAATAGTATGCGTACCATGCGGAAATTAAGGGTATTTATTATAATGATGGACGCATATATGCTATCATTGAATTATGAAAAAGATTGAATTCGATACGATGACGGACAGCCGGGGCAATGACAATTTTGAGGCATATCTGGCAACACTCACGGAAAAAGAGCAGGATAAGCTCGTCGCACGCATCCTTGAGATAGAACATCAAGGCTTGCAGGTGGCCAGACGGATGAAATGGGTGAAGAAGTTGGACGATGATCTGTATGAAATCAGATGCCAATTCAGCAACAATATACAGAGGGTTCTCTACTTCCAGGAGAAAGACAACAAGTTTGTCATCACGCATGGATTCAGCAAGAAGACGCAAAAGACGCCGGCCAGGGAAATTTCGAAAGCCAGGCGTATGAGAAATAAGTATTTGGGGAGGTAATACCATGTCCAGAATGGATGAAATCAAGGCGAGAGCCATCGCAAAAAACCCCGAGCGCAGGAAAACATTTGATCAGGAATCAAAGCGACTCAAAACTGCTGTCATGGTAGTCAATCTGCGGGACGAACATGACCTATCCCAGCAGGCGCTTGCAGATAAGGTCGGTGTATCGAAATCCACCATTGCCCGCATTGAGAATGCACAGGTCGACACTTCTGTAGAGATGCTCAACCGCATCGCAAGAGCCGTCGACAAGGAACTTAAAATGAGCATTGTCTAAAAGATTTAAAATCGCCGCCGAATATTATGGCAGCGATTTTTTTATTTCGCTCATCAAAAACCAGACTGTCATCTATCACTCTGTAACTCAAAGAAGGTTTTCAATGATTCCTTATACCGTAAAATCATTTGAGTGCATCCATGTGTGATCTTTTCATTCGGCATCTAAATTTTATAATCTATGATTTTTAAATAATACAATCTATGGACATGAAACTCATTTTCCTTTATCATTACAATATTCATAAAAATACATAAAAGGGGATTAATTATGCATTTCTCTAGAGAGACCAAGATAAAGACGTGGACGGTGTCGACCATCGCCCTCCTGCTCTTCATCGTTCCGGTCTACTTCAATGGCCAATGGACCATCATCCTCGGCATATTCGCCGACTATATACTGACGGGACTGGAAGGTTCCATCCCGACGATCATCACCGTCATCATGTCCTTCTTCCTCATCATGACCATATACGGCACATTGATCAACCGCAACAGCTTCAAAAACGCGCCAAAGATGAGAGACATATTCGTCCTCGACTGGTTGTGGTTCACACTGCGTGTACTCGGTACGCTGTTTGCTATCATGACTGTCACAGGCTTCGGTCCGGAGGCGATCACGAGTGACCTGACGGGCGGTACGATGATGAACAGCCTCGTGCCGATACTCGCCACATGGCTACTGCTTGCCGCCTTCCTCATGCCGCTTCTGATGAACTTCGGCCTGATGGAATTCATCGGTACTTTCCTCGAGCCCGTCATCCGCCCACTGTATAAAGTACCGGGGCGCTCCTCGATCGATGCGCTCGCTTCATGGATGGGTAGCAGCCCGGTCGGCGTCATGATTACAACTCAGCAATACGAGCGCGGCTTCTATACGAAGCGCGAAGCAATGAACATCGCCACCAACTTCTCGGTGCTCTCCATCCCGTTCAGTCTCGTGATTGCGACATTCATCGGCATCGAGGAATACTTCCTGCAGTTCTATCTGACGATGGCCATCGCATGCATACTCACCGCTCTCGTTATGGTGCGCATTCCACCACTGTCGCGCAAGGAGGATACGTACTACGAAGTGACCGGCAAGCAGATTGATGACCGTTCATCCGAGGGCACGATGCTCAAGACGGCGACGACGCGCGCCTACAGGCGTGCCGACGAAAGCGATGGCGCGAAGAGCATCGCACGCGACGGTACGGTGAACGTCATCGACATCTACGGCGGACTGATCCCGGTCGTCATCGCCATCGGGACGCTTGCCCTGATCGTGGCGGAATACACACCGGTGTTTACGTACTTGAGCTATCCGGTCCAGTTCGTCCTCACCCTGATCAATGTGCCGGAAGCTGCAGCCGCAGCGCCTGCATTCATCATCGGCGTGACGGACATGTTCCTGCCGTCGGTCATCGGATCCGGCATCGAGAGCGACTTCACGAAATTCATGATCGCCGTCATGTCACTGACGCAGATCATCTACTTCTCGGAAGTCGGCGCCCTGCTGCTGAAGTCGAAGATTCCGGTTTCCGTATGGGAGCTGATCGCGATTTTCATCCTCCGGACCATCATTTCATTCCCGATCATATATGTCCTGGCACTTCTGTTCGTCGGACAATAGAACAATCCCCCTGGTAACCGCCAGGGGGATTGTCTGCGTTTATCGGTTCGCCTTCTGACTGAGGGGTATATGAATAGTGCGAGGTGATTGAAATGAGCTTCTATCAGGAATATGAAAAGGAAATCACTACACTCCAGTTGATTTCCCAGATTGTCGGCAAGCTGAAGTTGGAATATGCATACCAGGAACCCCAGTGGGCACATGTCATTCTTGATATTACACCGAGAGGGTTTACGACTGGAATATTGGGGCAGGGGGACGGGACATTCGACATTGAAGTGGACCTCGTCAACAGCCGGATCATCATACGGACAATGTACGGAGACGAGCGCATCACCCTTGCCGACGGCAAGACAGTCCGTACGTATTACAAGGAGATTATGGCAGCCGCCCGGCAGCTGGGGCTGGAACTTTCCATCCATACGAAACCCCAGGAAATGGCAACCACAATTCCTTTTGAGGAGGATACGTCACACCATCATTATGATGCAGAAGTTTCCTGGGAAATACTGAAGTGGTTCCAGTTTGCCAGTGACGCAGAAAAGGCATTTCTCGCGCCCCTGCGCATACGCAAAGTCCATCCCGGCCTGTTCTGGGGGACTTTCGATGTTTCCTGCATCGCCGTATATAATCAGTTCGAGCCATTCCCGGATGACACGAAGGTGATTGAACGTGCCGCATTTGACGAGCATATGATCGAGTTCGGGTTCTGGCTGGGAGATGACACGGACAGGTTTCCGACCTTCTTTGTCCTTCCCTATCCATTTGTCGAAAACAGTCCTCTGGAGGTTGATGATACCTTCCCGGAAGGGAGCCGTTTCGACCCTGCGATGGCCGAGTACCTGTATGAAATGAAAGATGGCCGGAGCGGAAAGGAGAATGTCATCCGATTTTTCAGATCATCCTTCATCAAATCCTATGAGTATCTGGAATGGGAAGATGCACAGCACTGCTTCAACGTTCTGAAGATGAAGAAGAACCAGGCATAAAGAGAGGGCTGGGATAAAATATCCCAGCCCTCTCTTTATTATGGTGCATCACTCCACCCTGAAGAATGCTTCGGCTTCCATATGGTCATTGTACTTGATCAGGAAAGGTTCCCCTTCCGGCACAGCCCGGGCCACTTTGCCGGATGCAGTGCCGCCGGAATAGATCTCCCCGGCCGGGAACTCATCATCCTCCACCCACATATAAGTATCCTGGCTGACATTCGAGCCATCTTCCTTGAATATTTCTATGTTTTCGGATACGAGGACCGCGTGGTCGTCATCCTCGAATTCCGTCAGTTCGAAAGTGAGGTCGAAGACGGCCCATTCCTGTCCATCGTCCGCCGGGTCAGGGTCCATATACTCGGTCGTTAGAATTTCGACCGCTTCTGCCCCCCGGACGACGTTGTCGACCGTTACATTGCCTGTACCGGCGAGCCGCTCCCCGTTGTCGTCATAGGTGACGACTTCCACGGAGACGGTTTCCCCGAGCTCTGCCGGACTGCTCCGCGTCGCTTCGTCCGTGCCGGCTGAATCCTCTTCTGCACTGTCCTCTTCAGATGCCTCTTCCGTATTCCCTTCGGTCGTCTCCGACTCTTCGTCCACATCATCTTCAAACGTCTCTTCCACCGCTTCTTCCGTCGTCGTATCCTCCGTCGCTTCCTCTGCGCCACAGGCGCCAAGAAGCACTACTGCGGCCATGCCACCTGCCAATAGAAAGTTCCTCATCCTCCATCCCTCCTCACCTGCTTATCCTCATTATACGCACTGTACGTAGGCAAAATCCATATAATTTTTAGAAAATTGTGTTTTTAATGAATTCTTTGTACAGCCTGGAATTTTGAGGAAATTAAAAGGCCGGGGGCATCGTTGCCTCCCCGGCCTGTGGATCATTTTTCAACCAGCACTTTTGCTGATTCGAACAGTATATTGACGGCGTGCGGCATGCTGTCTTCGCTGATGTCGAACTTCTCGTTGTGGTGTCCTGCGGCAAGCTCGGTGCCGAAGATGCAGTAGGTGGCCTGCCCCCCATGCGCCTGCACGGCATTGATGAAGAATGTCGCATCTTCCGACCCGGCACTGGCATCGCTCCTGAGGTCGCTCGAGAGTCCTTCAGCTTCTGCGATCTCCTTGAGCACTCCGGCCACCTCCAGGGAGCAGTCAGTGCTCTCCCCTTCACCGACGAGCTCGATGTGGTGGCTCACGCCATACATCTTCGCCGCGCCTTCGATGACCGCTTCGGCCTGGCTTTTGACATAGTCGTTGATTTCGGATGTCTCACCGCGCGTCTCGATTTTGAGTGCAGCGTGATCCGCGATGATGTTGCGGCCGCTGCCGGCATGCAGTTCACCGACGTTGATGCGTGTCGCCCCGGCCGAATGCCTTGGGATGGCATTCAGGTTGATGACGGCGTTCGCTGCAGCGAGCATCGCGTTCTTCCCTTCCTCGGGACTGCCGCCGGCGTGCGAGGACCGTCCCTTGAATGTGACATCCATCTTGGATGTTGCAAGGAAGCCGTTGTTGGCCGCGACGAAGTGGTCGTGCGGCACACCGGTGCCGATGTGGGAGGCGATGAAGTAGTCGACATCCCGGACGACACCCGCCTCCACCATGGAGCGCGCCCCGCGCGTCCCCTCTTCGGCTGGCTGGAAGATGATCTTTATCTTCCCCTTGAGCTGGTCCTTGTTTTCCATGAGCTTCGTGGCGAGGCCGAGGCCGATGGTCGTATGCACATCATGCCCGCAGGCATGCATATTGTCGTTCGTCGACCTGAACCCCTCTTCGACCGGCACATGGTCGTCGCCTGTCGCCTCGACGATCGGCAGGGCGTCCATGTCCACCCGGTAGGCGACGGTCGGGCCCGGTGTGCCTGTATCAAGTGTTGCGACGATACCGGTATAGCCTTCAGAGACGAGGCCGAGATATTTCTCGACGGCCCCGTGCTCCTTCGCCCACTCGAGGTGCTGCTTCGTCTCCGCGTCGGACGGCTTGCCCATGCAGTAGTCGGGGTCCATGACGGCCTTCCCGATTTCGAGGTCGTAGCCGAGGCCATCAAGTATGTCTGCCACGATGGTCGACGTGCGCATCTCCAGGAATCCGAGTTCCGGATACTGGTGGAAGTCGCGCCGCCATTCGATCAGTTGCTTTTCAAACTGTACCATTTCATTCTCCCCTTTATCTGTTCATTACGGTCTGTCTTCAAAGAACGTGTATACACCTGGACCGTACGGCAGGCCTGTGAAATAGAAGACCGCAAGCAGGATGATCCAGGCAATCAGGAATGCGATGGAGTACGGCAGCATGAGTGAGATGTACGTGCCGATACTTGCATTCTTGTCATAGCGCTGCATGAATGCAAGGATGATGACCATGTACGGGAACAGCGGTGTGATGATGTTCACGGATGAATCCGCAATACGGTAGGCCACCTGCGTGAATGCCGGGTCATATCCGAGCTGCAGGAACATCGGAATGAATATCGGTGCCTCGATCGCCCATTTTGCAGAACCGGAAGTGATCAGGAAGTTCATCAGGCTGGTGAAGATGATGTAGCCGATGATCAGTCCGAAACCGGTGAATTCGACTTCCTGCAGGAATTCCGCACCGTTGACTGCCACCCAGGTGCCCAGGTTGGACCAGTTGAAGTATGCGATGAACTGGGCGATGGCGAAGACGAGCACGATGTATCCGGCCATATCACTGATGGATTCCGTCATATATCGGCTCATGTCCTTGCCGGACTTGATCTTGCCTGTCACGATACCGAATGCCAGGCCGATGAGTACGAAGAAGATCAGGATGAGCGGCACGATGCCATCGATGAACGGCGACGGGATGATGGTCCCGCCTTCACCCCGGAGCGGGCTGTCCGGCAGCATGATCACAACTACGATGATTGCCCAGTAGAGAACACCTGTGATGAGCGCTGCAAAGAATCCTTTCTTCGCGTTCGGCAGTTCTTCGGTGTTCTCCTCTTCGACCGCTTCCCCCTTGTATTCACCGAGTCGCGGCTCGACGAATTTGGAAGTCAGAAGACCGCCGACGAATGTCAGCAGGAATACGGAAACGATGTTGAAGTACCAGTTGTCGACCGGTGTGACGGTGATCGTATCATCGATGATCGCCACCGCCTCGGTGGAGATCCCGGCCAGGAGCGCATCCGTGCCCGCGATGAACAGGTTCGCCGTGAACCCGGCGCCTGCACCGGCAAAGCCGGCCGCAAGACCGGCAAGCGGATGTCTGCCGACCTTGTAGAACACGAGGGCCCCGAGCGGTGGAACGAGTACGACCGCTGCATCGGATGCCAGGTTGCCGAGTATACCTGTGAAGACGACTGTATACGTCAGCAGGAATGGTGGTGATTTCAAAATCGTCTTGCGTATGGCGTAATCGAGCAGTCCGACCTTCTCCGCAAGGCCGATACCGAGCATCATTGCCAGTACCAGACCGAGCGGTGCGAAGCCTGTGAAGTTATCAAGCATCGATGTCAGTATGAACTGCAGCCCTTCTCCCGAGAGCAGGTTGCGGATCTGCAGCTCCTCACCTGTACCCGGGTGAGCCACGGTGGCCCCGAAAAGGCTGAATACGAAGGACAGGAGAATCATGAAGAATGCCAGTCCGATGAAAAGGACGAACGGATCCGGCAGCTTATTGCCGACGCGTTCGATGACATCCAGCGCTTTCGTGAAAAACCCTTTTTTCTTTGCCATTTTAATGCACCTCACTATTCATTTTTATGATGTTCATTTTTCGTTCAGCTTGGATGGCTGTACATCGGCGGGGATTGGATTCTTATATTCGTTCTTCAGCCTGAACTGCTCGAACTCGGACTTTATCTTATGCAGGTCTCCCTTCGATTCGAACAGCTGGACGCCCGTCTTGGCCATTGCCGACGCCGCACGCATCATGCCGCGGTTGGCGAAGTCGCTCAGCCCCTGCGTGGTCATCTGCCATGAATGGAGAGATGTACCAAGGGCCGAAGTTGCTGCAGAAAGCTGGGCTGTCGGCACTACCCAGCTGACATCCCCGACGTCTGTAGAACCAGGCAGAATGCCTTCTCGTCCTTCGTAGGGCGATATGGTATCTGCCAGATACTTCCCAGTGTACTCTTCACCCTCTCCGATGTAGCCGAATCCACTGATCGGCTCAAGGTAGTTGCGCTGCTCGGCTTCAGATAATGTCTTCCAAAGCTTCTCTGCAAATGTTTTCTCCCCGGCTTCCGGTTCTCCCCCGCCTGCCGCTTCAAGATTGGAATGCAGCAGCTTTTCAAGGTGACGGTTAGGGACGTAGTTCGAACAGCCTTTATCAAAATCGACGGTCACTTCGGTTTCTGTCATCATCGCCGCACCTTCGGCAATCTTCAGGACACGCTGATAGATTTCATCCACCTGATCCACCCGTGGTGCGCGGATGAGATACAGTACTTCTGCCTGCGCCTGTACAACGTTCGGAGAGATGCCGCCGGTATTCGTCACTGCATAGTGCATCCGTGCGTCCGGTATGACATGTTCCCGCAAGTAGTTGACACCTACATTCATCAGCTCCACTGCATCCAATGCACTTCTGCCAAGATGCGGTGTATGGGCGGCATGGGAAGATTTCCCCTGGAACTTGAAATAGACCTGATAGTTCGCAAGCGTAGAGAGGTCCATGATGGCGTTGACCGGTGACGGATGCCACGTGAGTGCCGCATCGACATCATCGAACACCCCTTCACGCACCATGAATGTCTTGCCGGAGCCACCCTCTTCACCCGGACAGCCGTAGAAGGTCACCCGTCCCGGGAGATCGTTCTCCTCGAGATACGCCTTCGCTGCGCATGCCGCCGCAAATGCCCCCGTGCCGAGCAGATTGTGTCCGCAGCCATGGCCGATATCCGGCTCCATCGGCTGGTACGCGGCCTCTCCCGGCTTCTGGGAGAGACCGGAGAGTGCATCGAACTCTCCAAGAAAGGCAATTTCTGGCCCTTCCGTTCCATATGATGCTGTAAATGCCGTCTCGATGTTCGCTACATTGCGCCTGACTGTGAAACCCTGATTCTCGCATTCGTCAGCTAAAAAACGTGCCGAGTCGTACTCCTCGAACCTTGTTTCGGGATGATTGAATATGTATGCACTGACTTCTCTGAAATAAGATTCATGCTCATTTAGATAAGCGGTTACAAAATCCTTCATGCACAAATTTCCTCCTCTTCGCTGGTTGATCACCCGACCTCGTGGTGGCAAGTTCCTTCATATATATTTATTCAGTTTAGGGTGAACACTTAAATATATTACAATCAAAATTCTGATATGTCTACAAGTTTTGAATTGTTTAACTACTCAACTAAAATGCACATTTTCCGGATATTTATACCAATTACAAATGCTGTATATTGATAAGGAATCGTTAAAATGGGGCTTGAATATCATAAGGGAATCGTATAGAATATGAATGTAGCAATCAGGGGCCATAGCTCAGCTGGGAGAGCGTTGCACTGGCAGTGCAAAGGTCAGGGGTTCGAGCCCCCTTGGTTCCATAAAGCAAACCGCACCTTCAATTATGAAGGTGCGGTTTTTTGTGCGGGCTATCCCCCATTCTCCATCACGGCAAAATAGTTCTCTTCATTATCTGCAAAGTTGAACGTCCTCTCGGATGAGAATGTTTCAATCTCTCCGACCTTCACACCTTTCTCCGAGAGCTTTTCATGCAACCTGTCGAGGTCTTCCGTAAAGAACATGAGCGAAGGTGTGCCAAAGTTCAGTTCCGGCGACAGTTTCTCGATGAGTTTCCTGTCATGCAGGATGATGCTGGTCTCCGCAGTCTCCGTCGGTTTGATTTCAATCCACTTCATATCGGCCCCTTCCTCAGATTCGGAAGCGACTATAAATCCGAATTTCTCCGTCCAGAATTTCCGCGTCGCCTCCTGATCATTCACATAGAGCATGACTTCCCCAATCCTCGTGAACATCTGCCTCTCCCCTTTTGTTAGTGATTTGAAATGCCCCCATACTGCTCTGCCACCGCTTCCCATCACTTCTATATTACCCATGCGCCACTCAAATCATTCCCACACCTGAACGGAATTATCAGGCAAGTTAGAAATTTCATCCGATATACTATATAATTCTAACCATCCTAAAAATCGGAGCTGATAGCCATTGGGTTGGTATATATTCTATTTCGTCCTCTATTTCATATTCATGCTGGGTATCGCAGCATTCTATTTCAGAAGAATTACAACGTATGAAGACTATCTGATCAGCAGCTGGAACACCGGCTTCTGGAAGATCACCGGCACCATCATCAGTACATTCTGCGGGGCGGCGGTCTTCATCGGCTGGGTCGGCCTCGGCTTCACGGTCGGGCTGTCGGGCTATTGGAAGTTCGCTTTCGTCGCCATCGTCTTCTCGCTGATCCTGATCCTTGTTTTCGCAAAACCGCTCAGACGCCAGCGCCTGATTACGATGGCAGACCTCTTCACGGTCCGCTTCGGCGGCAAGGCGGGCATCGTCCCTTCCATACTGTCCGCCTTCATCTATTCCGTGCCGACGACGGCACTCCAGATGGTCGGCATGTCGACGGTATTCAATATCACGATGGGCGTCAGCCTGCCGATGGGCATATTCATTTCATTCGTCGTCATCCTCATATTCACCGTCATCGGCGGACTGCCGGCGACGATTCTGACGGATGCCATCCAGTCCATCATCATCATCATCGGTGTCGTTGTCCTCGCCATCGTCACTGTGGCACATGTCGGCGGATTCGGCGCCCTGTTTGAAGCGAGTGCACCGGAGTATCTGAGCATCGCGGGTCCTGAAGGCTACGGGGAAATTCTGCTCTACGCCTTGTCGGTCGGTCCATTCTATCTGGTATGGCAGTCGACATGGCAGCGCATATTCGCAGCGAAGGATGAGACGGTCGCTGTCGGCGCCAATACGCTCGGCTTCGTCATCGCCGGACTGATCTCCTTCCTGCCCTTCCTGATCGGCCTCGCTGCACGCCAGTTTGTGCCGCTCGACATGGATCCGGATCTTGTATTTTCATATGTGACGGACTTCCTGCTGGCAAGTCCGATCGGTGGACTGGTCTTCCTCGGACTGCTTGCTGCACTCATGACCGGTGCCACATCGTTCATCCTGCAGGGATCGAGCAACCTGACGGTCGACTTCTACAGGAATTTCATCAATAAAAATGCCGGCGGCAAGCGTATGCTGTTCTTCTCGCGTGTATCCGTCCTGATCATCACGAGCCTCGCGTGCCTGTTCGCCTATACGGTGGAGGACATCGCAACGACCTACCAGTGGGCGCTGCGCCTGACGGCGACCGTCATCGTATTCCCCTTCCTTGCCGTCATGTTCTGGAAGCGCGTCACGAAGATGGGCGTATTCGTCAGCATGCTCGGCACCGCACTGCTCGTCCTTGCCTATCCGTTCCTGCCGATCGGCATGGATCACGCACTGTTCGGCTTCACTGTATCGATCGTACTGCTTGTCGGCGTGAGCCTCATGACGAAGCATGCACCATCGGAAACGGTACAGGCCGCCTATTTCGAAAAACTGCACAACCCTACATTGGAGGATAGACGATGAATACACTATTGATTAAAAATGCAAACATCATCGATATGGTGTTCGACACCCCATACTTCGGGGACATTCTGATCGAAGACGGAAAGATCGTGCATATCGATGAGGAGATCGCCGCGGGCGAGGAGGATGTGCTGGATGCAGAAGGCCGCTTCGTCCTGCCCGGCTTCATCGATACACACAGCCACCTGCTGCTTTACGGACTGTATAAATCGCTTGTCGACCTGACACCCGAGGCGGTGAAGAATGTATCGGACATACAGGCGGCGCTCAAAGCCCGTGTGGCGGAGACGTCAGCCGGCGAATGGGTCGTCGGCCATGGCTACAGCGAAATTGAGCTCGAGGAGGATCGCCATATTACGATAGAAGAGCTCGATGCGGTCTCCACGGAGCATCCGATCTATATCCGGCACAGTTCCGCCCATATGGGGGTCGCGAACTCCAGAGCCTTGGAAATTGCAGGCATCACAAAGGATACGCCGGATCCCGCCGGCGGTTATTTCGCACGGACGGATGGAAAGCTGAACGGCCTCCTATTCGAGCTGCCTGCAGTGGAGGTACTCCTCCCCCACCTGCCGAAGCCCACAAAGGAAGAAATGATCCGGGCGCTCGAGGCGGCGGAAGCGGACTACATCGAACGGGGCATCACCACCGCAACCGAAGCATGCGTCGGCCTCGCCCATGGGGCGGACGACTATGATGCCTTCACCGCCTACATCCGGCAGGACAACGAGCTGAAGCTCCGGCTGATGATCGACTATCATCTGCTGATGGACTCGGAGGCGCTCAAGGGACTTTCATTTTCGGAATTAAAGGAAAGGATAGAGGCACTGTCTGGTGGCCAGTGTACACTGGATAGCGCGAAGTTCTTCCAGGACGGTTCCATCCAGATCAACACCGCTGCACTGACCAGGGACTATCATAATGTGGCGGACAAAAGCCACATCATCATTCCCCAGGAGAAGCTCGAAGCACTGTACCTGGATTTCGCCGGGCGGGGCTATCCGCTCACGACCCACGGCAATGGGGACGCGGCGATCAAATCCATCATCGAAGCCTACAGCAAGGTCGATGCATTGCCGGAGTACGGTGCGGTGAAACGCATAGAACATATCCAGACAGGGGAATATGGGGATATAGAGGCGATGAAGGCGCATAACATCGACGGTTCATTCTTCACGAACCACATCTACTATTTCGGAGACAAGCACTACGAGCAGTTCCTTGGACCGGAACGTGCCGAGAAAATGGACCCGGCACGCTGGGCGGAAGATCTCGGCGTGCTCTATACACTCCACTCCGACTGTCCGGTGACGCCGATCTCACCGCTCGACACCATACGCATCGCGTGTGACCGCGAGACGAAGAGCGGCAGGGTACTCGGTGAGGACATGAAGCTGACGCGCTTCGAGGCACTGAAGGCCATGACCGTCAGCGGTGCGAAGCTCAACCGCACGGAGGACCGGAATGGCACCATCGATATCGGCAAGGATGCCGACCTCATCATACTCGATGAAAACCCGTTGGATACGGATATCGTGCTGACAGACCAGCTCATCCATTACACATTCATCGATGGCCGGATGGTCTACAGAAAATCATAGGATGTACTATAGGGAAATAGAACAAGGGGGATTTATACATGGACACATTGATTTCACCTGACGAGACGTGGCTGTTATGGGCATTTCTCGTTGGTTGGGCAGCAGCGTCGATCTACCTGGAACAGCGCTTCGAATGGGCTTCCAAACTCTCCGGAGCCATCGTCGCACTGGTCGGGGCGATGATCCTGGCGAACACCGGTGTCATCCCCATCGAGTCACCGGTCTATGATGCGGTATGGAGCTATGTCGTGCCCCTCTCCATCCCGCTGCTCCTGTTCCAGTCGAACATACTTAAGATCTGGCATGAGAGCGGCCGGCTGCTGATCATCTTCCTGATCAGCGCCATCGGTACCGTCGCCGGTGCCATCGTTTCATTTACATTATTGAAGGATCTGATTCCCGGACTGCCGCATATCGCAGCGATGATTTCAGGATCATACACCGGCGGCAGCGTGAACTTTGCCGCCTTGGCGACGCGGTTCGATGTACCCGGCGAGACGGTATCCTCTGCAGTCGTTGCAGACAACCTGCTGATGGCCGTCTATTTCCTCGTACTCATCGCCCTCCCGGCTTTCGGATTCTTCAGGAAAAGATTCGGGACGCCGCACATCGATGAAGTCGAATCCCGGGATGAAGTGGACAAGACGGCCGCCGCTTCCTACTGGAAGCGCAAGGAGATTTCATTGAACGATATCGCGCTCGCTGTCGGAACTTCATTCGTCATCGTCGCGGTATCCTTCAAGCTCGCCGAGACCTTCAGCAACCTGATCCCGGAGGATGCGAACATCTTCCTGACGATCCTCCGGGCGATCATCGGGGACAACTACCTGATGCTGACGACATTGACACTGCTGCTCGTCACACTCATACCGAAGTATTTCGAACGGATCAACGGTGCACAGGAAATCGGTACATTCCTGATCTACATCTTCTTCGTCGTCATCGGGGTGCCCGCTTCCATTCCATTGATCATCCAGAACGCACCCCTCATCCTTCTGTTTGCGGCCATCATCGTATTCATCAACATGCTTGTGTCGTTCTCGCTCGGGAAACTGTTCAAGTTCGATCTCGAAGAAATCATCCTCTCCAGCAACGCCAATATCGGCGGTCCGACGACGGCCGCCGCCATGGCCATCTCCCGGGGTTGGACGAAACTTGTCGGTCCGATCCTGATCGTCGGTACACTCGGATATATCATCGGCAACTATATCGGGACCGCACTCGGCTTCTGGTTCAGCAGCATGATATAGGGGAAGTTGGGCGGTTTGATTGTCACTCGTGACATCAGCCAGTGACGATTAACCTGATAAAACAGACAAGAGGTGGGAAATCATCATCGATTTCCCACCTTCTTTTTATTTGTCCCAGACTTCTTCTGCGACTTCACGCACGAGGCGCAGTTTATTCCACTGCTCTTCTTCGGTCAGGAGGTTGCCCTCTTCGGTAGAGGCGAATCCGCATTGCGGGCTGACGCATAGCCGTTCGATCGGCACGTACTTGGAGGCTTCCTCTATGCGCGCCTTGATTTCTTCTTTGTCTTCGAGCTCTGCGACTTTGGAGGAGAAGAGGCCGAGGACCACGTGTTTGTCTTCGCTGACATTAACCAGCGACTCGAAACCGCCCGAACGCTCGGTATCGAATTCCAGATAGTAGGCGTCCACTTTCTCATCGCCGAAAAGGATTTCAGCCACAGTATCATAGGCACCGGAAGAGGCCCATGTGGAATGGTAGTTCCCGCGGCACACATGTGTCGTGATGGCGAGGTCTTCCGGATGCCCTTCGATTGCCTTGTTGTTGAGGGAGACGTAAAGTCTGCTCAGGCTTTCCACCGTTTCATCCGTATTCTTGCTTGCCCAGTCCCAGTAGCCTTCATCCACCAGCATGCCCCACGTGCAGTCATCAAGCTGGACGCTGCGGCAACCGGCTTCATACAGTTCACTGATGACTGTCTGATAGGCTGAGGCAATATCTTCAATCAATTCATCCGCATCCGCATAGATCGCTTTCGTCGTTTCTACATTTTCCGGGCGCTGCAGTTCGGCAAAGAACTGTGCCGGTGCCGGAAGGGTCTGTCTCGCGATTACCTCCTCATCCGCAAACTGCTGGATGAACTTGAAATGCTCGACGAATGGATGGTTCCCGCCGCTGATTTTCCCTGTCAGCCGGGCGGATTCTGCACGTGTCTCTTCGTGTTCGAATTTATATCCATTATCCACATCCACCTTCTCCGCGCCGTTCAGGCCCCACATGAAATCGAGGTGCCACCAGGAACGGCGGAATTCACCGTCTGTGATCGCCTTGAGCCCGAGCTTCTTCTGCTTTTCCACAAGATCGTGGATTGCTTCGTCTTCAATCAGAGTCAATTCCTCGCGTGTGAGCCTGTCCTCCTGATACGCTTTCCGTGCCACTTTCAATGTCGCCGGTCTCAGGAAACTGCCTACATTATCAAACCTGAAAGGTGTTTCCTTACGTGTGCCCACTTTATTGATTACTGCCATCCTCAACCACTCCCTGATACGTTTATTTGATAGCTTCATGTTAGCATGACGGAGCTGATATAAGATAACTGATAATTTTCATGGTTGGCTATAGCTTTTGGCTATGCACGCTTCAAATTTTCTCCCCCTCCTCCCAGCTTTGGAAGAGATGGCCTATTCTTCATATCCTGCTTCACCATAAAAAAATGCGGTGGATGACTTCTTCAGTCATCCACCGCATTAAAATTCCATTCGCATCAATATTCTAGAACATCTCTGATACGACTTTCTGTTCGAGGAAATTCAGAAGATAGTCCGGGCTGCCGGTCTTCTGGTCGGAACCAGACATCTTGAAGCCGCCGAACGGGTGATAGCCGACTACAGCCGCGGTACAGCCGCGGTTCAGATACAGGTTGCCGACGTTGAACTTGCGGCACGCCAGATTCCAGTGTTCACGTGTATTCGTGATGACTGCACCTGTCAGTCCATACTCGGTGTTGTTGGCAATCTTCAGCATCTCATCGAAGTCTTCCGCTTTTGCGAATGCCACGACCGGCCCGAATATCTCTTCCTGCATGATACGTGCTTGCGGGTCCAGGTCTGCAAATATCGTCGGGTTGATGAAGTACCCTTTGGAGTCGTCGGTTTCTCCTCCAATTTTCAATTCGCCTTCCTCTTTGCCGATTTCGATATAGTCCTTGATCATGTCGAACTGCTTCTGGCTGATCACCGGCCCCATGTAGGTTTCATCTACAGGGTCCCCGATTGTCAGTTCCTTCGTCAGTTCAATGGATTTTTCCAGCACTTCATCGTAGACATCCTTGTGGATGACTGCACGGGAGCCGGCGGAACATTTCTGACCTGAGAATCCGAAAGCGGAATTGACGATTGCATCTGCTGCGAGATCGAGGTCCGCATCCTTATCAACGATGATCGTGTCCTTGCCGCCCATTTCCGTGATGACCCTTTTAAGGAACGTCTGGCCTTCCTGGACTTCAGCTGCCCGTTTGTTGATGCGTAGGCCGGTCGCTTTGGAGCCGGTGAACGTAATGAAGTGGGTCTTATGGTGATCGACCATATAATCCCCGATGACACCTGCATCACCTGTAACGAAGTTGACGACACCTTTCGGCACGCCTGCTTCCTCAAGCACTTCCATCAGCTTATAGGCAATCAGTGGTGTGCCTTCCGCCGGTTTCAGCAGTACGGTGTTCCCTGCAATGATCGGTGCCACAGTGGTTCCCGTCATGATCGCAAATGGGAAGTTCCATGGTGTAATCGTGACACCCGGCCCCATCGGCTGGTAGAAGTATTTGTTCTGCTCGCCTTCACGGTCAAGTGTCGGTTTGCCGTCTGCCAATTCCATCATGGATCTGGCATAGTATTCGATGAAGTCGATGCCTTCATTGGTATCGCCATCGGCCTCGTTCCATGGTTTACCCGCTTCATATACCATCAGTGCCGAGAACTCATGCTTCCTGCGCCTGATGATGGCCGCCACTCTGATGAGCAGCTCTGCACGGTCTTTCGGGTCCCATGCACTCCATGATTCGAATGCTTCTTCCGCAGCTTCCATCGCCTGATCGATATGCTCGGTCGTCGCTTTTGAAACATGTCCGACGACCTCGTCCTTATTCGACGGATTGTACGAAGTGATCTGGTCCTCCGTCTCTATATGTTCACCGCCGATGATGAGCGGACGTTTGACACCAAAATCATTTTTGACCTGTTCCAGGGCATCCCTGAACGCCTTCTTATTCTCTTCTTTTGTAAAGTCTGTAGCTGGTTCTGCACGATACGGTTGTACCATTGAATACTTCCTCCTTCATTTCACTTAATTGGATATTGAGATGATCACACTCCAAAAAAACGCTTTCATATGGAAGCGTCAGGAATACGATCAGAGTAGTGACCCTTCATAATGAATTTTATCTTATTTTTCAGGCAATTTAAAGCCTGACGGTCTATCAGCCCTTTTCCCCGGATTCCTCCTCCTAAAACTTACAAGTCAGCTCCATTCAACATGACCATTCGTATATTCAGATCCTCCATGAAAACAGGATGAATTTGAAAGGCATCCCGCTTCTGCACTTTCAAAAGCTCACTTACGTGATGCAAGCGGCTTGGAATAAATACTATTCACTTCTGCAAAAACGGTGACACTTTGGAAATATCCATTGATTTTGGAATTTTTTTGAAGTACGTTGGAATCCAACAAACTAAAGGAGATGTATTTTGATGAGTTTAAGAAAAGTTGTATTTGTCATGATGAGCCTGCTCATGTTCTCATCCCTGTTTTTCGAACCTGTAAAGACTTTCGCGACCACCAAAAGTTTCTCAAGCCCTCCCCAGACCATCAGCCATAGCGATGAAAAGGAACGCGCTCTGGACCAGAGCATCTATATCGACCTCGAGAATAGGACGGCTTCACTCGATAGGGCAAAAGCACTCCAAGGCTATGCGTTTACGGAGAAGGAACTTCAGATTGTTGAAGACAGACTGGGCAGCCTGACTGACGAAGAAGTACAACTGATGATTGAAGAAGCAAGTCCGGTCAGTGAAGACGAAGTGACAACCATGGTAGCACCGGTAATCGTATGGGGTGGTGTCGCCATACTCGGGATATTTACAGGCGCCGCACTTTATTTCTCATCAAAATACATGACACATGTGGAAAAACAGAACTTGATCAACAGATGCTATGATATGGGTGGCACACCATCATTGGATAGCGGTGACACTGGCGGCATGGGCGGTGCACCTAAGAAGGCCTGGTGGAAAATCTCCAATACGTATACATTTGAATGTGTAAAATAGAAGAATGAAGAGGTGATATAATGGATCTGCTCGATATATTCATGTGGGTCATAATACTCGTCATCGTCGTCAGCATCGGCATGATGGTCTATTCGACGGTAAAAGGAAAATAACGATGAAAGGGAGCATACCAGTCTGGTATGCTCCCTTCTTCACTCCGTCGTCTATCCGGCCTGAAAACTCAGGAAAATATATAGCATTCTACAAAAATGCCTGCATGATTCCAGTCCTCTCTCCTTGACTGGATCATCGAAAGGCCAGAGGGAAGGAGTATTCTTCTTACTCGGCAATCCTAACGACTGGTTTAATCGTGTCACCAACCTTTGAATCTTCGAATGCCTGGTTGATATCTTCGAAATCATAGAACTTCACCAATTTATCAAACGGGAATTTTCCTTCTTTGTAGTATTGCACAAGGCGTGGAATGTGAATTTGTGGTACCGAGTCGCCTTGCACTGTTCCAACTACATGTTTTCCCTCCATCAAGATATCATCTGTGAAGTTGATCGTAACGTCGCCACCCATGCCGACAACCGATACCGTGCCAGATACCCGTAACGCATGAATGGATTGTTTGATGACTGGTGTCGCTCCAGTTGTCTCGATGGCATAGTGGACACCGCCATCCGTAATTTCTTTAATCTCTTTTACTACGTCCACTTCTTTTCCGTTCAACGTATGTGTTGCACCCAATTCTTTTGCCAGCTCCAATCGGCTTTCATGAAGATCCACAACGATGATGTGTTTCAGCCCCATGATTTTAGCCGCCATGACCGCACTTAAACCAACTGCACCGCCGCCATAGATGGCAATCGATGTGCCCGGTTCAGGACGCAAGCTGTTCATGACAGTTCCACTGCCTGTCTGGATGCCGCAGCCTAATGGACCCAATAATGCCAAATCAACCTCTTTGTCCACTTTGACGACATTGTTTTTATTGGCAACAGAGTATGTTGCGAAAGACGATTGCCCAAAGAATGTGGAAACCGGGTCTTCATGTTGATGAATCCGATTGGAACCATCTTTTGCCTTCCCGCCAAAGTTAAGTTCCACTGTCCGTTCACATAAATTCTGATGGCCAGTCAAACATTGGCTGCATTCGCCACAATACGAATACGACAGAACCACATGATCACCCGGTTCAACATTTGTTACACTGGCGCCCACTTTTTCAATGATTCCTGCACCTTCGTGTCCTAAAACTGCCGGGAATGGAGCGCCTCTTCCATTGATTGATTCCGCGTCAGTATGGCATACACCTGTCGCTACGATCTTAATCAATACTTCATCGGCTTTCGGCTCCATCAATTCCACTTCTTCGAGCTGTAATGCTTCCTTGGTTTCATGTGCAACTGCTGCTGTAATCTTCATAAAAACCCTCCTATAAAATTAGAACATTTTAAAACTGCAACTGGTTCATCCCGGTTTCATTGTAATTGCATCTCCATTATTTCCACTTGGCCGTGAAAGTGTCTGGACACTTCAACTCTCCTCTAGCGTTTGTTTCTTTCGTCCACGTAACCTTTTTTGACAATCAATGGATTTTCTACGAAATGAATCCTTTTCATTATTTTTTTGATGACTATCGGGAAAAAGTAGGCACCAAAAAACGCACAGAAGAATGCTTGCAGCCAAGTTTTTCCCCATACATATACAAATTTTCCTGTATAGCCTGTACTCAGCGAGACTAATATAAAGGTGATGAAAACTGACATGGATAACGCCATTAGAAAGGCGAAAATGATATTTCGGTATTTGATGTCAACCTTTATTGAGAGCACCTCCCCCTCCGGTTGTCAGACAGTTTCTTATCCGACAACGACTTTGCTTTATATAGTATTCTATTTTAACATCAGTATATAAATAAATATAAGGAATGTTTATAATAGTACTATAAGTAATCCTAATGAAAGAGGATGAAAACAATGAATTCTTATCACGCCTTCATCAAAGCCCTCGAAACAGGGAGCTTTACAAAAGCAGCGGATGAGCTGGGCTACACTCAATCGGCTATAAGCCAGATGATAAATTCCTTGGAAAAAGAACTATCAACAACCCTCATTTTGCGTTCTCGCAAAGGAATTACATTAACACCTGACGGCAAAGAATTTTTGCCTTATATTAGAAGTATTTATAATTCCCAGCGTGAACTTGCGGAAAAATCGAAAGAAATGGAGGGATTACAGGAGCGTCTTATTCGAATCGGCGCTTTTTCAAGTGTATCTTGCCACTGGCTCCCCCCTCTGATTAAGGAGTTTAAACAGCAGTACCCGACTGTCCGTTTCGAATTGAAACAGGGGAACTACACGGAAAATGCCGAATGGATCAAGGAAGGCGTGGTGGATTTCGGTTTTACGGATTTCCAATCCATGCCAAACCTGACGTCCATTCCTCTGCAAGAAGACGAAATGCTCGTCATATTGCCACCAACACACCCGTTGAGCAAAGAGGAGCGCGTCCCGATGGAAAAACTGGCAAAAGAACCCTACATCCTTTTGGATGAAGGCACTGCCGGCAATCTTTTATCGGCCTTTCAAAGGAGCAACTTTGAGCCTGATATTGAATACCGGGTGTTTGACCCCTATACAATCATTTCCATGGTAGAGCAAGGGCTGGGCATATCAATCCTGCCCAAGCTTCTTTTGACGAATAATCCATATGATGTTTCAGCCAGAAAAATCTCTCCATCCTTTGTTCGGACAATCAGCCTGTCCTATAAAGACAAAAGGGTCCTTCCAATAGCGAGCAGATATTTCATTGATTTCATCATTGAAAGATACAGGGATATTTGAGGAAGTTTATAGATTCGGGAGCGCTCTATTGAGTACGATGACGATGTGGATATTTTCGAATCCCACAATTGAGGAGGACGTTCAATATGAAAGCAGTTGTACTGGAAAACCCCTGCTCAGCGCAGGAGTTGCACATCAGTGAGATACCTGTACCGAAGGTCAGACCAGGCTGGGTGCTCGTTAAAATAAAAGCATTTGGCATTAACCGGTCTGAAATATTCACCAGGCAAGGGGATTCTCCCTCTGTCAGACTTCCCCGGATTATAGGAATAGAATGTGTTGGAGAAATTGCCGATCCATCTGACAGCTTCTTTTTAGAAGGACAACGGGTAGTTTCTTTGATGGGCGGCCTGGGCCGTGAATTTGATGGCAGTTACGCAGAGTATGCGCTGATTCCCGCTACCCAAGTTTATCCTGTGAAAAATGATATGGACTGGGAGACTTTAGCAGCTGTACCTGAAATGTATTACACGGCTTATGCATCGACGATCGACGTCCTGGATTTAAAAGAAGATGACGTCCTATTGATACGTGGGGGCACAAGTTCAGTGGGACTGGCTGCACTACAGCTCGCAAAAAGCATAGGAGCAACCGTTGTTTCCACTTCCCGAAGCAAAAGTAAATTTGATTTGCTTAAGCAACATGGTGCTGATTTTGTAGTGACGGACGATGAACATATAAATGCTCAGCTTCATTCCATTTTTCCCAACGGTGTGGATAAAGTGTTGGAACTGGTTGGCACAGCCACTTTGAAGAGTTCCTTAAGCATGCTGGCTGAAAAGGGAATTCTATGCATGACTGGAATATTGGGCGGGGAATGGGTGATGGAAAACTTCGAACCTATGGTAGACATTCCTTCAGGAAGATATTTCACACAGTTTGATAGCGGGGCGAACTTCAAGGAAAGACTGCTTACAGATTTATTTGATCACATTGCTCGATATGATATTGAAGTCCCTATTGCCCAGGTGTTTACACTCAATGACATTCGCCAGGCCCATCTACTAATGGAGAGCAATCGTGCAAATGGAAAAATTGTTGTCATCAATCCGGAATAGAAGCTAAGGCTCAGATGATGGAAAAGATAGTGGATAGGCATTCATGAACTTCAAGGGAAAATAAACAAAGCGTGAGAACGGCCATATGCCTGTTCTCACGCTTTGTGGCTACCTGTTCGGTCCGAACACGCGCGGCTCACTGCTGCCTTCCCTGCCCTGCAGACGCTTGTTGAGCGTCTTTT
The DNA here is from genome assembly GCF_038561955.2 of Salinicoccus sp. Bachu38. Classification (NCBI taxonomy): domain Bacteria; kingdom Bacillati; phylum Bacillota; class Bacilli; order Caryophanales; family Staphylococcaceae; genus Salinicoccus; species Salinicoccus bachuensis. Next base: position 2,369,358 of record NZ_CP138333.2, read on the forward strand.
TCCAGTTGTCGGCAAGATATCTGCACTCGCTGAGACTTTCGGCGAGGCCGATGTTGCCGGTCTGGTTGTACATGACTTCGTTGCAGGCCTCGATTGTCCATCCTGGGCATGGGTGGTCGACCATCTCGAATGCATCCCCCGCCTGGACATGCCCTTCCTTGAGCACTCTGAAGTACCAGCCGGTACGCCCGGTCTTCTGGATCCTCAGGGCAAGGTCGATGACCTTGTGGCGGCGGGCGGGTTTCCAGCATGGCCGTCTCGGCTGGGAGACCTGGACGATTGCTTCTCCGATCTTGAATGTATCCCCGAGACATATATTGGATTCATCCATACCCAGGACGGCGAAGTTCTCCCCGTTTCCACCGACTGGAATGTCTGCATGGAGTTCACGCTTCCATTCTTCATAATGTCTGACCGGATAGACGAAAACCGCCTTCTCGGGTCCGCCATGGTTCTTCCTGTCGGCCACTTCGTCGCCTTTAAAGCCCGTCTTGGTCAGATAGACGGAACCTTCCGCCGGCTCCTTGAAGATGCCACTCTCCCATTCCTGATCCATCTTGTTCTCCGCATCACTGTGTCCAGCCTTTTTGACTTTGCCGGTGAACAGCCTATATATTTTCCGATGTTCCATCTGACTCCCCCTCGTTTCTATTCGGTCTTCAACCGCCCAGCTTTAATATGCACGTCGATGATGGCATCGATATCGATCATTCTGACGATGCTGGTCAAATCCAGATGCATATAGATCCCGTCATACATGCTTTCAAACAGCAGTCCATTTTCATAAAGATTCTTGCTTGGCTCCGTAGATGCCCAAAACGGAAATGAATCTTCCTTCATCTTATGGATTAGCTGCTGTTCCGCTTCATTCAGGACAGACGCCATCGCTGCAACTTTTCCTTGTCCTTCAGATTCGCGACATGCATTTTTTCAATGTCTTTGTTTTCCATAAACATGCGATAAAACTTGTCGATGTTCATTGAATCACTCTATTCATTAAGAAAGTTGGTCTTTGAACTCCGTCAGCGTCCGGGCTTTCCAGGTCATTACTCTCCTTTTATAATATCACTTACTTCAATAAATCAAAGTGATATTCTACCAATAGAGAAATAGTGAAAGTATCGCTATGCCTGTCATGATCAGACTTGCACAAAGACCGATAAAGAATTGATCTTTGCTGCTCACCACTCCAGTTTGAAATGCGAGATAAACAGTAGGCGTATGGATGGGGAGGATGAGCATACTCCCTATAATCACAAATACCAGCAGCGAAAGCTGAAGGTCACCAACCCCAATCAGATCAGCATATGAAATTACTATAGGAAAAATAACAATGATTGCAGAGGAAGGCACGATAAAGAAAAATCTGAGTATGAAGATGATTAAAGAAAATAATATGACTTTGATTAAAATGCTTGTGTCTTCAGGTACTGCAAGCATCAATACTCTGGCCATGGCATCAGCTGTTCCATTTTCAGCCAGTAATATCCCCAATGAAAAAGACGTGCCGAGAAGCAGGAAATTTTCCCAGTCGAAACCCCGGATCATTTCGCTGGTTACAAGATTCAATTTGGGTAATGAAAAAACGACAATCAGCAGCAGGGGTGGAAGCAGTAACGGTACGGTGTCCTGATCAAACAGGATCCAAGCCAGAATCATCATGGCAAAACCAATCAATACAGCCCAAAACCTTTTTGTATATTCCACCTCTATGGTTTCAACCTTGTCATTTTTGCTCAAGTCAGTTGAAACCCTGTCTTTCCCGGCATGTTTCAAATAAGCCAACATCATCATGATAATTAAAATCGATCCTATCCAGATTGGGGGGACAAGCAGCAGGAACCATTCTGACCAGCCTATGTCCACAACGTCAAAGTCTCTTAAAAGCTGCACAGTGAGTACTGAAAATCCTCCCCCTGTAATCACAACCATCGTTCCTATCTGGTTTATCATGCCTATGACGAACATGCTGTATTTATGATATGTGCTATCATAAGAGAAGCCATACAACCTATTCAGACTGTCGACTAGAGGCTGAAGCATTTTAAACCTCGCTATGGCCGAAGGAAGTATAATCGGCAACAGTAGAATGAGTATTGGCAATCCTATGATACTTTTGACTATGCTATCTTTGCTGAACTTCTTTATCATCCCGGCAATCGACTGATCCACACCCACTTTAACAAAAACTTTACTCAATATGGAAAGTGCGAATATAAAATAGAGGGCTGAAGAAAGAAACCCTTGAAATGCCTCTTCAACTGTTCCCACCAGACCAAAGGCGATCATTAAAGCAAGTATGAGCAGACTTCCGGCTCCCACAGGGAGGGGAGCCATTATCCATATATACACAGCGACCATCAATAATACCAAGGTGAGTTGCTGCTGTTTTGTAAAAAAGGTCCCTCCCCCCGTATCAATAAACAATACGAGAGAAAGGACACCAGCAATAATTATTAAAGGAATCACATTTTTTAGATGATTGGAGTAAATATCTTTCATAAATTATGCCTTCTTTTTCCTTAATTTTAACAGCGGGAAGATAAAGGAAAGCACAGATAAAATAATCAACGTCAATGAAATCGGACTTTCCAAAAATATCATGAAGTTTCCATTTGAAATGGATAGGGACTGCCTGAACGACTGTTCCAGCATCCCTCCCAGTATGAATGCCAATATGAAAGGGGGGGCTGGAAAAGCGAACAGTCTCATCAGAAATCCAAGAACGCCAAACAGTACCAGCATATACAAGTCGAAAGTACTGAAACTGATAGCGTAGACACCGATCATACTGAACATGATGACCAAAGCAATCAGAAGCGGTCTGGGTATGTTCAATATTTTGGATATGTACGGAATCAGGGGCAGATTGAGCACAAGCAGAACAATGTTGCCCAGATACATGCTCGCAATGATACCCCAGAAAATTTCAGGACGTTCTACCATCAGCAATGGCCCCGGTTGTACACCCAATACCAGAAATGCACCAAGCAGGACAGCTGTTGTACCTGATCCTGGAATCCCTAAGCTGAGCAGCGGAACGAAAGCACCGCTTGTCGCAGCGTTATTCGCTGTCTCTGGTGCTGCCAAGCCTTTGACGGACCCTTTTCCAAATTCTTCAGGCTTTTTGGCAATCTTCTTTTCCATGATGTATCCGATAAAAGATGCAATGGTTGCGCCTGCACCTGGAAGTACACCAAGAAAGAATCCGACAAACGATTGCCGACTCATCGGACCGCGCATATCTTTGAATTCTTCTTTTGTAATTCTAAGTGAGCCAACATTTTGCTTTTCGCTTAATGAATCATCATGTCTTGCTATGATCAGTTTGCCTACTTCCGCTATTGCAAATAACCCAAGTGCGATGACAAGAAAATCTATACCTTCAAACAAATTAGCATTTCCAAAAGTAAACCTCTGTGTCCCTGTCTGTGGGTCAATTCCTATGGTCACTGCCATAAACCCGACTACGGCAGATATCAAGGCCTTTGTAGTAGAACCTTCAGACAGACTGGCTATAGCTGTCAACCCCAAGAGCATCAGTCCAAAGTAGGCGGGTGGACCAAAGGATATCGCCACACTTGCCAATGCAGGCGCCATAATCATAAGCAGGACCACACTTACTGTACCGCCGGTAAAGGATGCGATGGCTGCAATTGCCAGAGCCTTACCCGCTTTTCCCTGCTGCGCCATCGGATAGCCATCGAAAGATGTCGCTACCGTTCCTGATATCCCAGGTGCATTTAGCAGAATCGAAGACGTAGACCCACCAAATACTGCACCATAGTAAACCCCAGCCATCATGATAAGACCAGTGGAGGGATCCATACCGAATGTAATCGGAATCATTACTGCAATTGCACTGATCGGCCCCAATCCGGGTAGCATCCCGATGAACGTTCCGACCAATACACCAATCATGACAAACATGATTCCTTCCAAGCTGAAAGCTGTTTGGAAACCGGTCATAATTCCTTCTATTGAACCCATTCAAACCCTCCTTAAAATGGCAATATTCCTTGTGGTAATTCTATGCGTAGAAATTGCGTAAACAACATGTACAGTACTACTGGAAAAACTATGGATACTATCGCATTCGTAATGAACTTCTTATATCCAAGAAACCAGGAGCAGAAGAATACGAAGAGAGCAGTTACTGCGACAAAGCCGAGTATTTCCAGTAAAAAGATGTATAGCAGTATCATCCCTGTGACTGCAAGCAACGTGATGATTTCCTTTTTGGGAATATTGCGCCTCTCCCTCTGTTCCTCCGTCTCAGAGTCTTTGATAAAAAATAGTACTACGGAAAAGAAGACCAGAAGCCATCCTAGACCTTTCGGTACCATATCCGCATCAATTTCTGTATATGTATACGAAGGCAGATTATATGTCATAATTAAATAAAATGCCGCTAATGCAAGTAATATAAGACTGATTTTTCTATTCATTGTTCCCAGCATTCAGACACCACCTCTAGTTTAAATCCCTCTATGGGCCATTAGTGAATTAAGCTGGGCTTAACCCAGCTTAATATCCTTACTCAGCCTGACCGAGTCCCAGCTCATCAAGGATGCTTTGGAATTCTTCATTCTGTGCATCCAGGTATTCCTGGTATTCTTCAGGAGCCATGTACATTTCATTCCACCCGAACTGGGCTCTTACATCTGCGAAACCTTCAGAGTTGCTCAATTCCTCAAATTTTTCCACGTAGTAGTCAACTGCTGCCTGATCCATATCCGGCGGTCCAAAGAAACCTCTCCAGTTGACCAGTTCAGCATCAATCCCCTGCTCTTGTACCGTCGGGAATTGTCCAAGCGTCTCGCCTTCCAACCTCTCTTCAGAAGTGACACCGAGCACTCTCATATTACCCGCACGTGCCTGCTCTGCAGTTTCTGCTATACCAGTTGAGAAAACGTCAGCACTACCATTCAGAATCTGCGTTACACCTTCACCGTCCTGGGCAGAGACATACTTGATCTGTGTAATATCCACTCCGGCAGCTTTAGCCACATATGCGAATGCAATATGGTCCATACTGCCTGGGGAAGATGTACCCACTACGGTTACGCTGGATGGGTCTTCTTTCATATCTTCAAATAGTTCGTTAAGATCATTCCATTCTGCATCCTCTGCTACTGCAAAAGCTGGATAGTCAGCAATCATGTTCGCAATTGGTGTGAAATCTTCGTAGTTGTATTCCGATTGGCCGTTCAACGGCACCAACAGGAATGGTGGAGATGTCACGAAGAGATGATGGTTGCTGCCTGCCTGGTCTGCTATGTACGACCAACCTACAGCGCCGCCGCCACCAACTTTGTTGGTAACACCCATATCTTCTTCAATGATGCCTTCTTCACTGAATGTCTGCATCGCCATTCTGGCAGTAGTGTCATACCCGCCACCTGCGCCTGCTGGCGCTACGATTTCGATAGGCTCAGAAGGTTCCCAGCTTTCAGCCGATTCTTCTCCTCCACTACCTTCACCAGAATCAGCGGATTCACTCTCAGTTGATTCCTCCGAGCCACCTTCGCCCGAACAAGCAACAGCAAATAGCGCAACAACAGCAAGTAACAATAGACTTAAAAACTTCTTCATGCTAATTTCCCCCTTGAATTAATGGATTTTCTATATTTCAACTCGTCATCGAGTCTATATAGCGATGGATTTCTTCGATACTGTTTCCAACTCTTTCATCACGCGCTTCATCTTTTTCTATTTTTTGCTTTGCTTTTTCCAAAACTGCTTCCGCTTCTTCTTTCGGGACAACGACAACACCATCTGCATCGCCAAGGACTATGTCGCCATCTGTTACAGCAACACCCCCGCAACTGATTGGTCGATCCAATACGCCCGGTTCCGCCTTGAATCCGGCATCACATGTAGTCCCTAATGCAAAGACTGGATAGTCCAGCGCTTGTATGCCTTCAATATCCCTGATGACGCCGTCTACGACGATACCTTGTATCCCCAACGTCCTGGCCATGCCGACTACGAAATCCCCAGCAATCGCTCTTCTGGTGTCTCCCTCCGCATCCACGACTATGACATCATTTTCATTTGCTTCCTTCAGGGCTTTCAGAAAATCCTTATTCTGCCCTTTGGTTATCTTGACTGTAAAAGCTCTTCCTGCAACTCTCTGTGATGTTAAAGGCTTTATGCGATAGTCCATCGTAGTCTGCCCCTTCAAAGCATCCGAAGCGCTCGTTGTAGGAATATCCGAGAACTCATCAACTAGTCTGTCTGTCATTGACCTTCCTCCTTGTACTTGTTTTTTACAAACTCAACAAACTCTGCAATGATTTTATTTTCCAGTAATGACTCTGTGTAATACATCCATGTACTTGCAACCAGCGGTGTCTGGTCATCGAGCATAAGCCGTTCTTTATATAGGGAATCTTCATCTGCCATAATGGACTCAGGAAGTATTCCATAGCCGAATCCATTCATCACCATTTCCTTGCACCCCTCAACGTTATCCACTTGCATGCCTACAGCAGGAGGCACTTCAAAGTGTAAAGCCCACCAGTTTTCAATCATCGCTTTTGTAGTACTGCCAGTCTGGTATTCTATTTTGGACAATGCAGGCAAATCCTTTTTGGAAATCGGTTCCCTGTAGACCAGACATACGGGATCTTCACCCAATTTATCTTTGCAGCCGTTCCAATCATATTCGGCTCTTATAAAACCCAGATGGATATTCTGTGTATTCATCAACTTGTATATTTCTTTGCCGTATCCACTGTGAATATTATATTCAACCAATGGATAATGTTCCCGGAAAGCACTCAGTATTTCCGGCAACTGATATTTTGCAATGTGATTGCTTACACCGATATTGAGCTTACCGACTGTCTGGTGGCTCATACTTCTGACATCTCTTTTGACCTGGTCCATTTCATTCGATATTTCCCTGGCTTTTCTGGCCAGATATTGGCCTTCAGCTGTAAATTCTATTCCCTTGCTTTTTCGTGTATAGATCGTAATGTTGAATTTCTCTTCAATCTTTTTCAACTTTTTTGTAATTGTTGGTTGTGATATATACAATGTTTCAGCGGTTCTGGTGACATTTTTACTACTATAAAGTTCACTTACAACCAACCAATCTATATCATCCATTCGATATCACTTCCATCGTCATCTATTCGGACATCATTGTATTGGCTATATACGGCAATATCCCCCCATGCTTGTAGTAGGTCACCTCAGCGTGATTGTCGAGCCGAACTTTGACTCTAAAAGATTCAACCGTATCTTCGCGTTTCATTTTTACCGTAATCACTTTGCCTGGATGAAGCGCTTCCAATTCATTCTCGAAATAGAATGTTTCATCACCTGCGATATTTAAAGTCTCCTGGGTTTTACCATCCTGGAATTGAAGTGGGAGTACTCCCATGCATATAAGGTTGCTTCTGTGAATCCTCTCAAAGCTTTCAGCAATGACTGTCTTTACCCCAAGCAGCATGGTACCCTTGGCAGCCCAATCCCTGGAACTTCCCGTTCCATACTCCTTGCCAGCAATGATTGTCAAAGGCGTATCATCCTGCGCGTACCTTTTTGCCGCTTCAAAAATCTCCATGGTTTCACCTGTAGGCAGATACTTTGTGAAGCCACCCTCTCTATCCGGAACAAGTCTGTTGCGGACACGTACATTGGCAAATGCAGCACGCTCCATGACCAGATAATTCCCTCGTCTTGATGGATAGGAATTGAATTCTCTCGGGCTGATTCCTTTTTCAATCAAGTGTCTGCCAGCTGAACCATCGACTTTTATCCGACCGGAAGGGGAGATATGATCAGTTGTCACAGAATCCCCCAACATCAATAATATTTTAGACTCTTCCAATGACTCGGCTTTCAGATCTTCATCCAGGAACGGCGGCTTCTGTATATAAGTGGATTCCGGATCCCATGAATAGGTATTGCTATCTACTGGAGTCAAGCTGTTCCACCGTTCATTCCGCGTCATTATATCACCATAGCTCTTTAAGAACATTTCAGGGTCAATGGCACTTTTCTTTATTTGCTCCACTTCCTTGGAAGTCGCCCAGAGGTCTCTTAAATATATTTCTTTCCCCCCTGGCTCCACACCAATCGGTTCACTTTCAAAATCAATGTCTATTTTTCCTGCAAGCGCATAAGCGACAACCAAAGGAGGAGAAGCCAGATAGTTAGCCTTTATTTTAGGATGCACCCGGCCTTCAAAATTACGATTGCCCGACAGTATGGAGGACACTACAAGATCTTCTTCATCCACTATCCGATCTGGCTCAGGCAGGAGATCTCCAGAATTGCCTATGCATGTCGCACATCCATACCCGGCAATATCGAAACCCAAAGCGTTCATTGATTCCTGCAACCCCGATTTTTTCATATACTCAGTAACGACCTTTGACCCTGGCGTAAATGAGGTCTTGATGTAGGAAGGAACCTCCAATCCTTTTTCGAATGCTTTTTTTGCCAGAATACCAGCACTTATGAGCACATCCGGATTGGATGTATTTGTGCAGCTCGTAATGGAGGCAAGTACTATGCTGCCGGTCTCCAAGTGTTCCTTATCAGATGAAGGGATGGCCACTTTCCTATCCAATTGTGATTGATCGAGACCATATCCGCCTTCTCCAACCGGGGCTTTTACCAAATGGTTGAAATCATCTTTGACTTCTTTGATATCGACTTTATCCTGTGGTCGTTTTGGGCCTGATATGGACGAAGTTATATCACTCAGGTCCAACTCTACCAGTTCGGAATATATGGGAGTTTCTGCCCCTGCTTGTCTGAAAAGACCTTGTTCACAATAGTAATTTCTTATGAACTCAATGGTCTCTTTGTCTTTGCCGATGGTTTCAAGATACTCCAAAGTCTCTTCATCGACAGGGAAATAAGACATTGTCGCACCGTATTCGGGGGCCATATTCGATATTGTAGAGCGATCGAAAACAGTAAGGGAGTCGACTCCCTCCCCGAAAAACTCGACGATCTTTCCAACCACATCATGCTTTCTCAAAAGGTGGGTAACCGTAAGGGCCAGGTCTGTTGCGGTGGAACCTTCCGGCAACTTTCCGGCCAATTTGACTCCAACCACTTTAGGATCTCCCAGATACAGGGATTCACCGAGCATTGCTGCCTCTGCTTCTATCCCCCCAACTCCATATCCGACAATACCGAGCCCGTTGATCATTGTCGTATGGGAATCGGCACCTACCAAGGAATCCGGATATACGATTGACTTATCCTCTTCTTTTTGGATTCTCACTACTTCTGATATGTACTCCAAGTTGATCTGATGCATGATGCCGGAAGAAGGAGGGAACACTCTGAAGTTATCAAAATTATTCTGAGCCCATTTTAAGAACTGAAAGCGTTCCTTGTTCCTCTCAAACTCTCTAGTTTCATTCATTTCAATCGCCAGTTGATTAGCTGAAGCATCAACAATCAGTGAATGGTCGATAACCAGGTCTATGGGAATGACTGGATTGACCCTATCCGTATCCGTCCCATGGTCTTTTGCATAATCTCTTAAAAGGGCCATATCGACAAGCGCAGGTACACCCGTTGTGTCATGAAATAATATGCGATGGGGTTTGAATGCGATCTCTTCGATCTTTTCCTCTCCAGTCCCCCACCCCGCCAAAGGCTCAATATGCTTTTCTGTTATCTTATGATCATCGAAGTTCCGGATGCTTGACTCCAATATCACTCTCAAAGAATAGGGAAGGTATTTCATATTACCGCCATGATCTTGTACCAATTCTTCCAGTGAATAATAATAATAATCCTGTCCACCGGATGAGAATGATTTCAAATAAATTTTTTTATCCATAGATTACACTCCCGAACTTTGCTTACTTTTCAGTATATTGAAAGCGCAATCATAAAGGAAATAGGTATTATTTATCAAAGTCTATAACCTATTGGAATATCACTATCAACCGTCGTTTTTACTGAAGTCAATTGCACTCAGATACTCAATGAATGTTTTCATAACTTTGATATTTTCCGTTCTTTTGGAATAGAACATCCAGGAGTGCCTGACTATCAACTGATTGTCTTCATCAAAGATATCATTGATGTGCATGCCGGGGACATCTTCCACCACGAACTTTGGCAGTATGGCATACCCTAAACCGGAGGCCACCATCTCTCTGCATATATCCGTTCTGGACACAACAATTGATATGTTGGGGGCTTGGCTGTAATTCTGCATCCACCATCTGTCTATCAGTTCATGCAGTTTATAATCAGTACGATAGTCGACCCGTTCAGCTTCAGGAAGCTTTTCCAAATCCAAAGGCTTCATCGAAGCAATACACATCGGTTCCTCGAATAGCAGGTGTTTTCCTTCCCGCCATGTGTAGTCCCCCCGGACAAATGCTATATCCACTTCGTCGTTCTGCAGCTTCTTCAGCATATCCTGACTCCACCCCGTTTCGACTTTGAATTCGACTTTGGGGTACTTCTCCTTGAAATCCGATAGGACTGCAGGCAATCTGTATCTCATCATAAAATTGGAAGCACTGATTTTTATTGTTCCTGATAACGATTCATTCATCCTTTGAATACCATTTTCAATGCTTTCTACTTTCTTGATTATCTTTGAAGCTTTATTCGCCAGAAATTCTCCTTGTGGCGTCAGCTGGGAACCTCTATTTGTCCTATAGAGTATATTGACATCCAGCTCTTTTTCCAATTGCTGTATCCTTTTGGTAACTGCCGGCTGGGTCAGATATATCTTTTTGGAAGCACGTGATATATTGCCTTCTTTACTGATTGTTTCCAGAATTACCCAATCTTTAAAATTCATATCCGCACTCCTCTATACTTCCATTCCGTCCATGTTGAACTCCGTCAGCGGATGGGATTTTGCGAACAGCTTCTCGAGCTGATGGTTGATTGCGGTGATGGGATAGCGCTCCCGGTAGTTCGTCGCCCTGACCTTCTCATATGTCGGGACGTAGTCGGGATGCTTCGGATCCGCCAGGATTTCGAGCACGTCCGGCAGACGTGCAGCACCCCCGATATTCTCGATCGGTGCAGGTCCTTCGTAGTTCCGGATGGCGGGAATCGCCCGATGGATGTTCGCCGTCTCCCGGAGGGCAGCCGCCACCCGGTAGGAATCGCCATATACATATTCAAGCGGGTTGAACTGGTCGAATACGGCGTCGACCTGGGTGAAGCTTGCGGCCATCTGCATGTGTCCCGGATCCGCTTCATTCATCTGATTCAACGTTTCGAATATCGTGATGTCTCCTGTCCTGAACTCTGCGTCATGCTTTCGCTGCCAGCCCATGGCCTTCTGGATGACGAGGTGCAGCTCGAAAAAGTTGATGCCTGCCGGGACGATGATCTCCCGACTGATCGGAAAATCGATATCCTTGACGGTGAGCGTCATGACATAGGCATTATAGTCCCCACCCTGCCTCTGGCGATTGGTCGTTTTCGGACTGCGCCGGTGCCGGTCTTCGACCGTCTTGAAATTGACCTGCGCGAGCGCCTGGCGCACCGCTTCATGCATGACGTAGTAGTCGGCATGGACTTTGACGAGCAGGCCGACCTCCTTTGCCGTCTCCCACCTCGAGCTTGCTTCATAGACATTGAATCCTTTTTCGACATTCTCCCTGATGAGCGTGTACTCTTCAAAACCAAGCTGAAGCAGGATCCCTTCCAGATACTTCGGATGGGTGACGACGGACGTGATGTGCCGCAGGTAGTCCTCCTTCTGATGGCCGTCGGGTTCGACATTGAGCCGTTTCAGTGTTGCACGCAACGTACGCCACGTCAGATTGTCATACAGCCAGTAGATCGGTCCCCCGTATATGCGGTCAAGCTGCCGAACCTCCTCCGGATCCAGCGGTTCGTCCTTATGGATGTACATCGGATGGCCTGGAAGGATGCCGCTCTCCTTCAATATGGCATGGAGACCCTGGATGATGTCATGATGGATGACACCCGCCCCGTCGCCCGCCTCGAGTATGTACTGGTAGTCGATCAGGACGGGATAGCTGGCGACGTCATATGCCACATAATGCAGATGATCGCCGCTCTCGATGTCCACGAGATGGCTGATGAGCTCGACTTCCGTCATCGACAGCATGCCGGTCACGGGTGACCAGCCATCGAGTCCGCCGACTTCCGCCTCCTTGTACTCTACGAGTGCTTCGATCGACTCGAAGGACCGGTCATTGATCAGATTGGCGCGTACGAGTTCATTCTCCTGCAGAAAATGAATGAAAAACTGATGCAGATCCATTGTACCGCCTCCTCATCTGATCTCGTCCATCCGGTTGTAGAATGGCTCCAGTGCCCGGCCGAGTTCGATATATACGCTCATGATCTCCTGGTACTTCATATATACCGCCTCATCCGGAACATATGCATCACTTTCGCCGACAAAATCTCCGGCCTCGTCCAGATCCTTCATTTCTCCGATGGCATACAATCCGAGCAGACAGGCGCCGAAGGCGCTGGATTCATATGATTTCGGTACGGTCAGCTGTTCGCCGAACACATCGGCCATGAGCTGCTTCCACATCTCGCTTCTGGCGAAACCGCCGCTTGCCTTGATGCTGCCCACGCTGTCCATCTGCTCCCGGAGTGCCAGATACACACTGTAGAGGTTGTAGACGACGCCTTCCATCGCGGCACGGATCATGTGCTTCCGTTCATGCGACAGTGTCAGACCGTAGAAGGAGCCGACCGCCTTGGCATTCCAGAGCGGCGCGCGTTCCCCTGCGAGATACGGGTGGAAGATGAGGCCATTGCTTCCCGGGCCGACATCCCTTGCTGCCTGTGTCATCACTTCATACGGGTCCTTGCCGGAGGACTCCGCTTCGCCGACTTCCTCCGTGCACAGTTCATCCCGGATCCACCGCAGGATGACACCGCCGTTGTTCACCGGCCCGCCGATGACATAGTGGCTATCCGTCAGATGGTAGCAGAACGTCCGCATCTTCACATCCGTCTTCGGCGCATCAATGACCGTACGGATGGCACCGCTTGTACCGATTGTGATCGCAATGTCCCCCTTCTGGATGGCATTGACACCGAGGTTCGCCAGCACGCCGTCACTCGCGCCGGCGATGATCTTCGTCTTCTCGGCGAGGCCGAGGTTCTGATGCATTTTATTCAGTGATGGATACACTTTCGTCGTATCGACGATATCCGGCAGCTGGGCTGTGTCCAGACCAAGGATTTCAAGCACTTCCGTGTCCCAGCGGGACGTTTCCAAGTTCATCATGCCCATGCTGCTGGCGACGGACTTGTCGACTTCATAGACACCGGTCAGGTGGTGCAGCACATATTCCTTGATGCCGACGACCTTGCCGATCCGGCTGTACATTTCGGGATGCGCCGCCTTGAAATAAAGCAGCTTGATGAATGGGCTCATCGGGTGGACCGGTGTGCCGGTCCGCCTGTATATCCCGACGCCGCGTTCAGTATTCCATGCTTCCGCCACATCTTCACTGCGGCGGTCGGCCCAGGTGATGCATTCGGTCAGCCGGCTGCCTGACTTGTCGAGCAGGATCAGGCTGTGCATGGCGGATGAGCAGGATATGAACTCGATGCTGTTGCTGCAGCGGTTGCGCGCGACGAGTGCCTTGATCGCCTCCATCGACTTCTCCAGGATCTCATCCGGGTCCTGCTCCGCAATATGTACATTCGGGGTATGGAGCGGGTAGTGCTGCGTTTCCTTGTCTATGTATTCACCCGTTGTATTGAACAGCACCGCTTTTACTGCGGTCGTCCCCAGATCCAGACCCATCATATATTTCTTCATGTCGACTCCCCCTTCATATTTTCCTATTGCTTCTATTATATGGCTTTTTGGCTGTGTATACAAAACACTAAGATTAGTACCACAGCGCCTGGTGGGGTCCTGTGGTACTAATCTTAAGAAAACCCCATGCTCAGCATGGGGTGGAAAATTTTATTCTATATGAAAATGCTGATGATGAATACGACGACAAAGCCGGTCAGACCGATGATGGTCTCCATGACCGTCCACGATTTCAGCGTCTCCCCGGTGGTCATGCCGAAGAAGCGGTTGACCAGCCAGAAACCGGAGTCGTTGACGTGGGAGAGCACAGTCGCACCACTCGCAATGGCGATCGCAATCAGACCGAGTTCCGGCTGGCTGACCGGACTGATGGAGATGATTGGTGCCATGAGGCCGGCACCTGTGACCATCGCAACCGTTGCAGACCCTTGGGCGACACGGACGAATGTCGTGATGACGAATGCCGCAACCACAAGCGGCAGACCGGCACCGACAACGAGGTTGCCCATGACGTCACCGACACCACTCTGGATGAGGACTTCCTTGAAGACCCCACCGGCACCTGTGATCAGGATGATGATCCCCGCAGGTTCGAGCGCTTTCGTCGCAATCTCCTGCACTTCGTCCCGAGTATAGCCGCGGCGTGTGCCGAGCAGCATGAACGTCAGGACGACCGTGATGATCAGTGCAACGAATGGGTGACCGACGAACTGGATGCTTTCAGCGAACAGGTTCGTTGAATCTTCACCAACGATCGCACCTGTCACCGTGTTGGCCAGGATGAGCACAAGCGGAATCAGGATGAGTGAGAATACGAGCTTGAAGCTTGGCATGTCGCGCTCTTCACGCATCGCACTGACTTCATCATCCAGCTTCTGATAATCCGGAATGTCCAGATGGATCTTGCTCCCGATGAATTTACCGAAGACGGGACCCGCAAGGATCATGGCCGGGATACCAGCTGCGATACCAAAGAGGATGACCCAGCCCAGGTCGACCCCGAGCATGGCTGCCACCGTCATCGGACCTGGTGTCGGCGGCACGAAACTGTGCGCCACCGCGAGACCGGCGAGCAGTGGAATACCGTAGTACAGCAGTGATTTCTTCGTCTTCATCGCGAGGGAGTAGACGATTGGAATCAGGATGACCAGCGCCACATCCAGGAAGACCGGGATGGAGACGAGGAAGCCTGTAAAGCCGAGCGCCCACTGCGAGCGGCTCTCGCCGAACTTATCGATCAGTGTGAGGGCCAGGCGTTCGGCACCTCCGGATACTTTCAGTACTTCACCGAACATGGCGCCGAGTCCGACGACGACGGCGATGAAGCCGAGTGTGCCGCCCATGCCGGTTTCAATGACATCGATGATGTCCATCGGACTCATGCCTGTGGCCAGGCCGATGAAGAGTGATGCTATAAGTAGAGAAACGAATGCGTGAAGCTTGACCTTCATGATCAGAAACAGCAGTAAAGCGATTCCAAGGACGGTCGCAATGACCAGCCACATTTCATTAGACATATTCTATACTCCTTTCAGTTTTACCATTCTGCGATGCTGCCATCCTTGTGCGTCCATACCGGGTTTTTCCAGTTGTGCCCGGTCAGGCTGCGTTCCCTGACATAGTCTTCATCGATCTCGATGCCAAGCCCCGGCTTCTCCAGCACTTCGACATGTCCATCCGTATATTCGAAGACGGAAGCGTCGGTTACATAGTCCAGGATGTCGTTCCCCTTGTTGTAATGGATGCCGAGACTCTGCTCCTGGATGATGGCGTTGTGGCATGTCGCATCGACCTGGATGCATGCCGCAAGCGCAATCGGACCGAGTGGACAGTGTGGTGCAGCCGCCACATCATGGGCTTCCGCCATGGAGATGATCTTCTTGCACTCGGTGATGCCGCCGGCATGTGAGAGATCCGGCTGGATGATGTCGGCATATCCATCCTTGAGCAGCGTCTTGAACTGCCATTTTGAGAACATACGCTCTCCTGTAGCGATCGGGATGGATGTATGCATTGCAATATCCCTCAGATTCTCATTGTTTTCGGGCAGGGCCGGTTCCTCTATGAACATCGGCCGGAACTGTTCCAGTTCCTTCGCCAGCACTTTTGCCATCGGCTTATGTACACGGCCATGGAAGTCGATGCCGATGCCGAAGTCCTTGCCGCACATCTCGCGGATGGATGCGACACGCTCGAGCACATCGTCGACCTTGCTGTAGCTGTCGATGTACTGCAGCTCTTCAGTGGCATTCATCTTCACGGCCGTAATGCCCTGATCCTTCAGTTCGAGGGATGCCGCTCCGACGTCCAGCGGGCGGTCGCCGCCGACCCAGGAGTAGATCTTGATCCGCTCACGCGCCTTGCCGCCGAGCAGCTGATGGATCGGCGCATTGTAGTACTTCCCTTTGATATCCCACAGCGCCTGGTCGATACCGGCCAGGGCGCTCATCAGGATCGGGCCGCCCCGATAGAAGCCGGCGCGGTACAGTTCATTCCATATGCCTTCGATATTCATCGGATCCTTGCCGATGATCGTATCCATCAGTTCGTGAACGGCCGCCTTGACCGTCGCTGCCTTGCCTTCGATGACCGGCTCACCCCAGCCGACGAGACCATCGTCCGTTTCGACTTTGAGGAAGAGCCATCTGGGCGGTACCGTAAACAGTTCATAGCTTTTTATTTTCATCCTAATTCACCTCGGCTTTCAGTTTCTGTACACGTTCACCGATTTCTGCAAGAAGTGCATCATCGACCGTACGTTTCGACGGCACCAGGGCGGAATTGATGCCGACCGCCTGGGCGCCTGCATCAAAGTAGGTCCTGATGTTGTCCGTATTCACTCCGCCTGTCGGGAGCAGCACCAGGTCATCCATCGGTGCAAGCACATCCTTGATATAGCCTGCCCCCAGCTGTCCGGCAGGGAACACTTTAATCATCTTAGCGCCGGCCAGGTAGGCCTCATAGATCTCCGTTGGCGTGTAGCAGCCTGGAATATAGAGGATGCCACGGGCTTTGGCGTATTGGAGCACACGTTCACCGTATGCCGGCGCGAGCAGAAATTGGACACCGATGTCCACACAGGCCTTCGCAGCCTCCACCGTCAGCACCGTTCCGGCACCAAGGATGATTTCATCACCAAATTTTTCTTTGAGCACCTTGAGGGTCTCCTTCGCATTCGGGGAGTTGAGCGCCACTTCGATGACCCTGAAATTATTCTTTACAAGGGTATCGACGATCTTCACCGCCTCCTCCGTATCATATCCGCGCAGTATGCCAATCATCTTATGGTCCTTTATCCTGCCAAGTACTGTCATTGATATCCCACCTATCTTTTTACTTTTTCATCCTCATTTGCGTCAAGCATTGCTTCTATCGTCCCTCTTGAAGGAAAGCCCTGGTAATCCCCGACGAACTGGGTGATGTAGCCGCCGAGGAAGCAGGCGGTCCGGATCATTTCGCGGGGCGGCGTGTCCTCGAGTATGCCAGAGACCACGCCGGCTGCGAATGCATCGCCTGCGCCGACCGGGTCTATTTCGTCAAACTGTTTCGGATTGTCTACCTTGCCGCGCTTTCCATCGATATCGTACAGTGCCCCCGACTTGCCAAGCTTGATGATGGTGTTGCCACAACCGAGGCTCCTGAACTTCTCCATGGCTTCATCGAAATCCTGATGCCCAAGCAGTATTTCGATCTCCTGCTTTCCAGCAATGAGATAGTCCACATGAGGGAGGAATTCGAGGATCGTCGCGCGTGCCGCTGATTCAGACCACATCTTGAGCCGGATATTCGGATCGAACACGACCTTCACTTCCTCATCGAGCGCCCGCACCACATTGAAAAGCATTTCTTTCGTCTGTGCGCTCAATGAAAGTGTGATGCCGGTCAGATAGAGCACCTTCGCCCGGTTGATCGCATCCATGTCGATATGATTCATCGTCATGCGGCTTGCCGCAGAGTTTTCACGGTAATATGTGACATCCACCGATCCGTCGGGTGAAATCTGCTTGAAAAATACACCTGTGCGGTCATCCGTCATGCTGACGGACGTCGTATCCACCTGCTCCGCGCGCACCTTGTGCAGTATGAACTCTCCGAGCTCGTCGGTGCCGAGCGCCGATATCCACGACGTCTTATGCCCCAGGCGGCTGAGTCCGACCAGCGTGTTCGTCTCCGCCCCGGCGACGAATGGTTTGAACCCATCCGCATGCCGTATGTAGCCCGAGGGTTCATTGACCAGTGCCACCATCGATTCTCCAATTGCGACTACATCCATTTTTCCACACCTCCTGTAAATCCTTGGGTTTCTGATATTTCCTTTGCTGCCTGTGTCACGATGCCCACAATTTTTTCTCTTTTTCCAAGCATCCTCGGCTTTGACCCTGCGCAGCTGATCGCTGCCGTCATTCCGCCTTGTTCCCCATATATGGGCGCGGAGATGCAATAGACGCCGAGATCATTCTCCTCATCATCAATGGCATACCCCTGTTCGCGGTACTCCGCCGTCTCTTTTTTGAGTGCTTCCCGGTCCGTGATGGTCTTTTCAGTGTAGGCATCCAGCGAAATCATTTCGAGCAGCGAGGTTCTGATGTCACCGCTTTCAAAAGAAAGGAAAGCTTTGCCAAGGCCCGTGCAGTGCAGCGGCTTGCGCATGCCCGGCTGGGCGGTGGTGCGTGCAGAATCTTCACTGTCCACTTTGGCCAGGTAGATGATTTCATCCGCCGAACGTATCGCAAGGAATACCGTTTCACCCGTCTTCATCGCCGCATCCCTCAGAATCTCGATGCTCGCGCTATAGATGTCGTTGCTCGTGCGTGCCTTGTTGCCCGCGATGATCAGCTTGTGTCCGAGTTTGTAGATGTTGCCTTCCGACTTGTTCAGATAGCCTTTATTGACCATCGTCAGAAGCAGCTGAGACATGCTGCTCTTCGGAATCTCCAGTTCCTTGGAGAGCGCCATCAGAGAAACGCCACCTTCAATCTTTGTCAGATATTCGATGATATCCAGTACCCTTTCCGCCGACTTGACCGACATGGCGTCACCTCCTCGTCATTATAGTTTTCATATGTAAACGGTGTTCCTGTATATGAACTTAATGCTAATATAATACTTGATATTCCTTCTGTCAATGAAAAATGTAAGGGCTTGCATCATTTTTTCAGAATGCAAACAGCACCTGTTCCGGAATCGAACAGGTGCTGCCAATTTGAATGGATATGACGTTGATATATGGGTAACTGTACTTCGCTCCGTGCGCCACTGAGGGGTGTAGCACGCCTGCTCTCCCTACCTCACTGACTGGGTGGCTTCCTGGCCATCGACCTGGGCTACTGCATCCTTTGCCGGGGCAGTACCGAAAGCGAAACTGCCGGCGACATAGATGATCAGATTGATGATGAGCCCCCATACACCGCTGAAGATGCCAAGTGGCGTCAGGCCAGCAAATGTGAATATCGCCGCAACGAGTGCACCGGTGAGCATGCCGGCAAACACGGATTTTGCATGGCTCCGTTCCCAGTAGAGGCCCAGTATGATGGCCGGTGCCACCTGGACGAGAATCTCAAGCTTAAGGACAAAAACCTGATACAGTGTGCCAGGTGGATTCCATGCGATCATCAGCAGGAATGCGACCGCGATGACCCCGACGATTTTGCCGACGAGGATCTTCCTGTTGTCGGAAGCCTCCCTATTGATGTAGCGTCCGTATATATCCTTCGATACGATGGATGAGAATGTCAGCAGTACGGAATCGGCGGTGGAGACGATGGCTGCAATGATGCCGCCGAACAGGAGCACCATCGCGATGTAGAAGATGATGTGCTCATTGGCGATGGCACTGGCCATCATGCCGACGATCTGTTCGGATTCCTCCACACTGAGGTCCGGGAAGGCGGTATAGGCAAGGATTCCGATGACGAATACGACTCCGGCCGTTACAAATGGCATCCATGCCATCTGCGTAAGGGACCGCTTGAGTGCCCGTTCACTTTTGGCGGAGAAGATCCGCTGTATGGCATTCGGGTAGACTGCCGCCCCGATGCCGACCAGGATGAGGAAGTTGCTCCACCGGACCAGTCCGCCGCCCTCCGGCACCCCGAGGTTCTCAGGGGAGTATGTGCGGATGTAGTCTCCGGCCGCCGGCAGACCGCCGAAGTAGACGATCGTACCGATCAGCAGCATGAATACGCCGACGAGCAGTGCGATGCCCTGCATCGTATCGGTATAGGCTACGGAACGCATGCCGCCGAGCCAGCCGTATACCACCATGATGACGATGAAGAAGATGACGCCTGCCTGGTACGGCACCGTGCCGCCTGTCAGCCCTGCGACACCCTGGCCGATTGCGATCAGCTGCTCGAGCAGGAAGTTGCCGAGGGCATACAGCATGATGATTGCAGCGAGTATGGAGACCGCCTTGGAATTGAACTTCATTTCCAGCCAGTCCACCGGTGTCACGATGTTGTGCTTCTTGCTCAGTTTGTACATCCTCGGCGCAAACAGCAGATAGACGAGAATGATCATGATGAAGAACGGGATGCTCACGAGGTTTGCATACCCGACGCGGTACGCCTCTGCTGAATAGCCGATGACGGTATTTCCGCTGTATTGGGTGGCAAAGAAAGTGAAGAACAGGACCATCGTCCCGAGTCCCCTGCCTCCGAGATAATATTCTTCCAGACTGCTATGTACGTTCCTGTTCCTCATATACGTCCCGACACCGATCAGCAGCATGATGATGCCGTAGAAAAGCATGATCAGAATGCCGGATGTCCCTGAAAAGGCCAGTTCCATCTACTTCTCCTCCTCTCCTGATTCTTCTTCGTCCTCGACATCCCAATGATACCGGATGACATACGTGATATAGAGCGACAGTACGACCGTCACTCCCATGATCACCAGTGCCCAGAGCGGCACACCATAGACCAGCACTGGGTCTCCGGACGGAAAATACCAGGGATTCAACAGGATGAAAATGATGAGGAACCCAATCCATATCCTGTAGTTCATAATCGGTTCCCGTGTTTTCTGTTTCATCTGCTCACCTTCCTTATGATTGGTTCGAGGCCCGCCCCAGAGCGGATGCCAAGATATAATTACCGATACATTAACACTTCCACACAAAATATTCTACATTTTCTGAATTTTTATCTAATGAAATCGTTTTCATAAAGGAAAATAAAAAACCCGGCTGACTGAGCCGGGTCGATCATCGATATGATTCTATAGGATTTCAGCTACAGGGGTATCCCCGCTGATGAGATAGTAGAGTTTATTTTCAGGTTTCGCATTGATGATTTCGATCAGAACGCTTGCGACATCCTCGCGCGGCACCTCACCGTAGCGCGTTTCGCCTTCATATTCATAGAAGTCCACCGAGCCTTTGCCGGCATCATTCGTCAGCCGTCCGGGACGGAGGATGGTATAAGGGACGCCGGATGCTTTGAGGTGTTCATCCGCGCGGAATTTCGCATGCATGTATGGACGCATGGTATCGTCCGCCTCCCTGGCCTTTTCGACGCCCATGCCACTGACCATCACAAAGTGCTTCACACCATGTTCTTTGGCGAGATCAATCGATTCCATCGCGCCTTCCTGGTCGATCAGAATCGTCTTGTCCGCACCCGTCTTCGCGCCGGAACCAGCCGTGAACAACACCAGGTCGATATCTTCAAAAGCGTGCGAGAAATCCTGCTCCAGGTCGCCGATGACGGTCTTTATTCCCTGTTCGTGCAGCGCCTCCGCCTGTGCTTCCTTGCGTACCATCGCAACCGGGTCATGCTCGCTCTCCTTCAGCTT
This sequence comes from Salinicoccus sp. Bachu38, assembly GCF_038561955.2. NCBI lineage: Bacteria > Bacillati > Bacillota > Bacilli > Caryophanales > Staphylococcaceae > Salinicoccus > Salinicoccus bachuensis. The sequence continues at coordinate 2,390,926 of NZ_CP138333.2, forward strand.
CTCCACGACCATTTTGCCAATCTGGCCATTTGCGCCAATTACCAATATTCTCATTATATGTTCGCCTCCTCAAATGTCTATGGTTCCATGGTGCGCTTCAATCGGAAACAAATCAAATGGAATGCTTGAAAGGTCATCAGGCATAAACATTGTGTTGTGAAAACGCTTTCTATATATTGGGAATATACAGAAAATATTAGGAGGCATAGTATGAAGGATAAGATTATTTTAATTACTGGAGGCGCTGGTGGTATCGGCCAGGCTTCTGCCAAGGAATTTTTGGACCACGGTGCAAAAGTCATACTCGTTGACCTTAACGAAGAAGCATTGAAAAATGCAAAATCAAATCTTGGAGATGAAAACATACATCTGATTAAAGCTGATGTAACAAATGAAGAGGATGTTGAGAATTACGTTAGAGAAACTGTAGATCGCTTTGGAAAAATTGACATCTTCTTCAACAATGCCGGCATAAATGGACCCTTCAAAGAAATTAAGGATCTTTCAAAGAAAGAGTTCGACTTGGTGATGAGTATCAATACAACCGGTGTCTTTCTTGGGATGAAACATGTTATCCAACAAATGGAGAAGCAGGAGCACGGTACTATTGTAAATACGGCTTCTAACGCAGCCTACATCGGTTCAGCAGGCATGCCTGCATACATTGCTTCAAAACATGCAGTGGCGGGCCTCACAAAGACTGCTGCACTTGAAGCTGCAGACAGTAATATTAGAGTCAATGCTGTTGCACCTGCCGCTATCGATACGGATATGCTATCGGACATCCAAAACAACCTTACACCGGGAGAACCTGAGAAATCTGGAGAGGCCATCAAGGCGGGGATACCATTCGGACGTTTTGGTACTCCTGAGGAAGTCGCTAAAGTCGTCTATTTCCTTGCTTCCGACAATGCCTCCTTTGTGACCGGATCAATGTACAATGTAGACGGAGGTATGCAGGCTGATTAAAGGTTCTCTATACAGAATGCATAAATTTTTAAAACCTGCTCAGTTCTGAGCAGGTTTTACTGTTCTACACTATTCTTTTCTTCAAATGAAATCTTGAACCACACTAAAATTCTTCCAATATTAATAATCTTCTACTCCGCTTCCATATATGTGACAAGCCTGCCCAACTGCTCGATTTCGACGGCGACTTCATCGCCGGGCTTGAGCCATGGTCGGCTGCCTTCTTCATAGCCCATCGCCACACCTTCCGGTGTGCCTGTCAGAATGACATCTCCCGGTTTCAGCGTCATATAGTGTGAAATATAACTGACTAGCTTCTCACATTTGAAAATCATATCGTTCGTATTGGAGTCCTGCCGGACTTCACCGTTGACCCTGCAGCTGATCCGCAGTTTATTCGGATCCTCGATTTCATCCTGTGTGACGAGGTATGGGCCTAAGGGACAGAAACCATCCAGGTTCTTGCCGAGCAGCCACTGGCCACTTCTGAATTGGAATCCCCGTTCGGACAGGTCATTCGAGGCACTGTAGCCGAATATGTAATCTTCGGCATCTTCCTCACTGATTTCCTTGGCCTCCCTGCCGATGATGATGGCAAGTTCGGCTTCATAATCCACTTGGGAGGCTTCAGATGGGATGCCGACCGTCTCCCCGCTCCCCGACAGGCTGTTCCTATACTTGCTGAAGAGAATCGGATAGTCGGGCACCGGCATGTTGGATTCATCTGCATGTTTCCTGTAGTTCAGCCCCACACAGATGATTTTTTCAGAACAGTCGATTGCCGGCCCGAGATCGATCTTATGCGGATCCACGAAGAAGTCGCATTCCTCCTCGTACGCAAATTGCAGAAATTCTTCCAACCCTTTATAGCGTTTAATCGCCTCGATCATTGTCGGATAGGAACCTGAAATATCCAGGACACCTTTTTTCGTCAGCACACCTGGTTTGAGCTTTCCATCACTATAAAAAGTCAAAAGTTTCATACCTATTCCCTCCATCAGTATATGTCGTTTCCAAAAGATTATATCACAATTTTGCGAAAATACACGATTTGACCATTATATTTTCATTAATGACAAGTATCCTTTCCATAACGACAAATTTAATATATATTACTATCAAGAGGTGATGAGGAATATGAAAACACGCCTGAAAGAGCTGCGTGCCAGGGAAGGATTTAACCAAACAGAGCTTGCGAATTGTGCCAAGATCTCCAGGCAGACCGTCAGTCTGATCGAACGGGAGGAATATATTCCTTCTTTGCTGATTGCCAAGCGCTTTGCGAAGATTTTCAACGAACCCATAGAAAATATCTTCATATTCGATGAGGAGGAACTTTAGATGAAGCATATTTTCCAATTGATGCTTTACGCCGCAATAGGATTCATGTCACCTATCTGGTGCCCAGCTCCATGGGCACAGGGAATATTCAGGTGCTCTGCATGCTACTCATAGCCGGCATACTTCTGGTTACAAAATCGTAATATATTCTGTCATTCAGGAAAAAGAGGCAGAAAAACCAGTATCTTCCGATACTGGTTTTTCATTAGCTTTACTCATATTAGAATATGCACTTATTGAGCTATATTTCATTTGCTGGTTATTTCATCATATCTGGCAAGACCGTCACAAGTTCCGGGAATATGATCAGAATGATGACACAGATGACCATTGCAACAATCATCGGTACAATACCTTTGAAAATTGTTTGAAGTGGCACATCTTTTGCCACCCCTTTGATGACGTAGACACTGATTCCTAAAGGTGGTGTCAGGGCACCGATGTTAATTACCATGATCATGATGACACCAAACCAGATTCCATTGAAACCGAGCTCTGTAATGATTGGATATAGTATAGGCAATGTAATCACAATCAAGGCCAGACTTTCAACAAAGCATCCCAATATGAGCAGTACAAGCAGGATGACGCCGAGAATAATATATGCATTCATCTCGAGTCCGCCGATATAGCTTGTCAGCATTACCGGAATTCTGCTGATCGCCAAAAATTGTCCAAAAAGGTTCGCCCCGATAATCAGCAGAAAGATGAAAGCAGTCAGACGGATTGTCTCTTCCAGAGATCCACCAAGCATCTTCCAGTTGAATTTTCTTGAAATGACAGCAAAGAATAGTGCACCGAACGCGCCGATGCCAGCAGCTTCTGTAGGAGTGAAAACGCCCAAGTAGATACCGCCGATCGTCACCAGGAACAAGCCGATGAACGGCCATATATTCTTTAGTGTATGTAACCTCTCTGAGGCACCTGCCTTTCCTTCCCTCTGTGGAGCAAGATCAGAATCTCTTCGTACAAGTACATAAACGGTAATCATGAAAAGCAGAATCTGGAGGATTCCAGGAATTATGCCCGCTATCAGCAGTGCGCCAATCGGTTCACGTGTCAGTATCCCATATAGGATGAGTATGACACTTGGAGGAATCAGTATACCGAGTGTACCACCGGCAGCTACACTCGCTGTAGAAAGACTGGATTTGTAGTTATATTTATCCATCTCAGGCAATGCGATTTTAGCCACGGTGGCTGTAGTTGCGTTCAATGATCCAGAAATGGAGGAAAAGATGGCTGCAGTCCCTATCGTAGCAGTTGCTAGACCTCCTTTAAGGTGACCAACGAAACTGTCCACCATCCTATAAAGATCCCTGCCGATGCCAGTGTTGGATAGCACCATCCCCATTAATATAAACAGGGGGATGACACTCAATGAATAGTTGCTGGAAGTGTCAAAGGGCGTCCTCCCCAATTGGGCAAATGCCACTTCGAATCCTCTGATGGCCGTCGTCCCGAGGAGACTGACAATAATCAAGGCGATCGCTACAGGCACTTTGGCAAAAAACAGAAGCAATATTGCCAATATTCCAATGAGGCCTATTAATTCTGGAGTCATACTTGGCCCACCTTCCCAAAATACTTTATTGCAAGATGCAGACTGGTCAATGCAAAGACAAGAGAACCAGCTACGGTAATAAGGGCCATTATGTAAATGGGGATTCCCAGATCACCAGTGATTGTGCCCGAATCATACAGCCTGCTTACATACCACATTAGGCTGCCTGCTATCAATATCATCAACAACGTGATGACTGCATTGATGATTCCATCAATGAAATACCGAACCTTCTTCGGCAACTTTTCTACAAGAAAATCGATGGAAATATGCTCTTCATATAAATGCGTGTAGCCTATGCTCAAAAATATGACCATGGACAAACCAAACCCGATCAATTCCACAGAACCGGTAATAGGTTGGTTGAAAATCCATCTGCCAAGGACATCCAGTGTTATAAGCAATACCATGAGCATAGTGATTCCTTTTGCAACATAAACCAGGCCTTCATTCAATTTGATGACTAGTTTCTCCATGGCGTTACTCCCTTTCCTTAACATTTATCTCATCATTCAATTCCATGGCACGGTCATATATCTCCTGGGCTGGATACCCTTGTGCCGATGTCTCCTGAATCCACTGTTCCACCATCGGTTCCAATGCTTTCTTCCATTCCTTCAGCTGAGTATCATCCAGTTCAATTATTTCTGCACCATTTTCCTTTGCGGTATCGAGTCCCTTTTGACCATCCTTATCGTAGATACTGCCTGCTTTTCTCGCCAGCTCTTTTCCAGTCAGATCATCAAGCACCTGCTGGTCATGATCGCTGAAGCCGTCATAGGTCTTTTTATTCATCACACTGAAAAATGGTGTTGCTGAAAAGTTGCCTATGGTCACGTAGTTCGTCACTTCATGAAAGCTGTAGTTGAGGAGTGTCTCCAACGGTACCATGGCAGCGTCTATCACACCTCGCTCAAGTGATTCATATACGTCACCCATTGGCATGGAAATGGGCGTTGCACCCAGTTCACTGATGATGTCATTTGCCATGGCCGACGGTGACCTCACCCTGAGCCCCTTTAAGTCTTCTGGTGTCTCTATTTTATGGCTGTTGCTGATGATCTGTGCGGGCTCTGCAGAAAAAAGGAATAAAGGATGCACATCCGCATGCTCCTCCTGCATCTCTGGAAACTCATCGTAGAGTGTTGAGAGAATCTCAGATGATTGCGCTGCACTTTCAGCCAGGAACGGCAGTTCCATGACCGTCACCAACGGAAAACGACCTGTGGAATAGCCGTAGACACTCAAACCAATATCAGCTTCACCTGTGACCGCCATATCATAATGAGCACTTGCATCCCCCAGTGAATTGGATGGATAAAAATCCATGTCAATTTGGGCTTCTGTCCCTTCATTCAAATCTTCCTCAAAATTTGTTAATATTTCATTTTGGATCGGATGGTTGCCTGGCTGGAAATGTGAAACGACAAGATTATGTGATTCAAGCTCCTCACCTGAAACATTTGTCCCTCCACATGATGCCAGCAGGAACGTCATGGCAATGACCAGAAGTCCCATCTCTTTTTTCCCCTTCATCATATTCCTCCTGTATTATATATTCACTTATGGCTCTTTATGCAACCGCTTACAAAGTATATGAGTAAATTATATATAATATAATATATAAAATCAACACAATGATAGAATTTTTAGAAAAAACAGAAATAAAAGGTATGTCTGCATATTGCAGAAAAAGCATACCTTTTAAAACATTTGCCTTCTATTGCATAGCCTTTCAATCCTCATTAAAGATGAGGAAAAATGTGCCTGTTTAGAAAACGGGAATGGAGCCTTTGCTGGCAGAAGCGTTCACCCATGTGTCGTTCGTCCAGCCATCCAGGTTGTAGTCGTCCATCGCCTGTTCTACAAATGCTTTGTACTGATCGGCCTGACCAGAGTTTTGGGCCATTTTGAGTGCATCCAGTCGAATGCCTTCATTGTTGCCCGCATAATTTATTTCATAGAGTTCATTGCGTCCACCGAATTCACTACCTGTTGCATCCCAGACCATCTTCAGAAGCTTGACCCTCTCTTCAGCTGTCGTGCCTGTCCCTTTGTAATACTGATCGATATATGGTCTCAGCTCTGGATTCTTGAAGTCATTTGCACTGGATGGCAGCGAGATGAGTCCGCCGGCCACAATTTCATTGAATGTATTCTTGACTTTCGGCCATACTGATGGCGCAAACGTTCTATATGCAGTCGCATAAGTGGAGTTCGGCAGTTTCACACCATTTGGGCCATCCTCCGGATCCAGAGCCATTGATGTTGAAATCGACCAGAACATATTCCTATAGGAAATCAGTTCACCGATCCTTGCCTGTACACCCCTGAAATTATCCGTACCTGCCACTTCTGTGGATTTCAGCAGAAGACCTACCATGAAATCCAGCTTCACTGCAAAACGTGTACAGCCCTGGAATGTGTACCTGTTCAGCCATCCCGTCTTTGGACGGAAGCCGTTCGCTATTTCCACATTCTTATAGGCGAGTACATCCTCCCAAGGGATGAAGACGTTATCAAGAACTATAATCGCATCATTTTCATCAAAACGGCTTGAAAGCGGATAGTCGAAAGGACTGCCTGTCTTGGAAGCCGCTTCCTCATAGGATTGGCGGCTGATCACCTTGACACCTGGTGCATTCATTGGCACAAAGAATATCAGGGCATGACTCTGATCACCCTCTCCCAAATCTTGCGGAGAATAATTCGCCACGAAATTATAGTTCGTCAATGCTGCGGAGGTACCTACCATTTTAGCTCCACTGACTATGATGCCATCATCCTTTTCATCTACTGCACGTACAAAGACATCCTTGTTCTCATGGAGTGGCTTATGCCTGTCGATCTGCGGGTTCACTATAGTATGGTTGCAGAACGGCACTTCCTCCTGGCCTTTTTTATACCATCTTTTGGCGTTTTCTTCGAAACCTTCGTAAAAATCATAGTACGGGCCAAGTGAGCCTAGAAATGCTGCTTTATAGTCGGGCGTCCGGCCCATGAACCCATAGCTCATTTTCGTCCATTCAGCCATCGCATCCCTTGCTTCAAGCAATTCTTCCGCACTTTTGGAAGCTTTGAAGAATTTATGTGTATCGAAATCTCCAACATCCGATTTCGTCGTCAGTATATCTTTCGTTTTCGGGTCATGCATTGCGTCATATAATTGGGCAACTGACCTGATCGAGTTCTGATATGCAGGATGCGTCGTTACATCTTCGATGCGCTCCCCATTTAGATATACTTCACGTCCATCTTTCAAACTCTCTATATATTCTTTTCCATCCATCATAATACATACCCCCATTAATAATCTAAAAATTATAAATATTGTACTCTAAGATTATCAGATGAATTCGTATAATTATAGAACACTAAATGTTGTTTATATTATTTGATACTGACACTTTTTGTTCATCAATAGTAATCTGTAGAAATACTCGACTCCGCATCGTTGTTTTAAAAAGAGATTAGGCCCTCTGCTTCCATCACCTGCAAAGTCAAGAGAAGTTCATAACCGGTTTGAGGATCTCTGAGGTCCCTGCCGATCAATTCCTGTATCCGCTTCACCCTATAGCGTAGACCACTTAAGGAAAGGGAGAGGTCCTGTGAAGATTTCTCCAGGTTTCCACCATTTGAAAGAAAGACATACAGAGTGTGGAGGAATTCGTCATTATCTTTATAGAGTGGGCCCAGCACCTGCTTCGTCTTCTGTCTGATGACACTTTTATTTTTAGTATGGATCAGAAGCCCGGGCACACTGATATCCCCGAATTCCAAAAACTTTTTATTGGTTCCGTCCAGCATTTTAAGAGCGGTGAGTGCTTCTTCATAAGCATCGTGCGCATCTCCGATATCAGTGGTCAGAGTACTTATGCCCATCTGGAACTTTTCCTCCGGGAATCTTTCCTTGAGATAGCCCCTTGTACGTTCTGCCACCGATATTATCCGGCTCTGCTTCTCATGCTGCTGAACCATCATCACTATATTTCCTGAGCGTTGGCCGACGAGTATGTTTGAAGCATTCTTGCAGTAGTTCTGCAAAGACTTCAATACATCGTCGTAAAATAGAAGAGAGTCGTCATGACTTCTGTTTGCATCGTCATATTTCAAGGTCATCATATGGTAGGGCTTATTCAGGTCGGCCTGTATATAACGGCTCTGCTTCAGCAGTTCCTCTTCCGAAAGTTCCTTCCCCTCTATCAACCGATCAAGGAAATGCCCCTTTATCCTTTCCAGCGCTTCGAATGTCGTCTTTTCATTTAGAATATAGAGGGAACATATATCAGCAAGCCGTTCCAAGTTCATATTGTCGACTCTGGTGAATTCATATTCGGTCCCAACTATGAAGGAGCAGAAACCATAGCATTTCTTCTGGAGAATGATGGGTGTCGTTATATAATTATGGCCCCCAACATTCCCCACGGTTGTTTCCCTGCGGGAACACAGATCCGTATCCTTCATTTCCTTCCGCCCGTTGTAGACCTCCATCAAAGCTTCCTGATCCAGCCCCTCACTTGCCTGGTGTTTGAACCTTTCGTCTTCAATCAGAACCGGCAGTCCTGTTTCTTCAAAGATGGTACGTACAATGGACTGCATATCCTTACCATCCACAAATACGGAAGTCAGTTTCTCATGCACCTTGAATGTCCTGCTCAACGCATCCCTTTCCTCAAGGAGTTTGTCATAAGTCATTTCCAGTTCCCTGAGGATCGTGTCATCTTCATAATATTTCAATTCACTGCCTATAGTGTCATCCCAATCAGAGAGGGTTTTGCCCACATAATAGCATTCGTCATGCCCTCCTGCTTTGCATTTTTCCTCTTTGAAGATGATTTTCTTTTTACATATCTCAGAGTAGTAGCCGCTTGCATAGCCAACAAGCGTATGGCACACACTGCCTTCAGCCTTTCCAGTCTGCTCAAGAAATGCTTCCGCCTCATAGGACCCCGTCCATATCCCTTCGACATGAATGTGATCTATTTCATTCTGTTGTCCATATTCAATCTGGAGTCCTACACGCTTGGCTTTTGTGTAGCCCCTCATCATATGTAGTGCAGGTCCCTGTTTAAGAAGCTCCTCAATGGATGCCCGATTCTTCTTCAATACATTTTTCGCATCATTTTTCCCCAGATTCCAACCATACCTTATGAGAAAACCTTTCATCCTCTCATAGGATATGTTCTCTTCCAGTTCTTTGCGCAGTATTCCAAAGACGGAAGGAGAGGTCATGATCACACGTTCACCATCCAGATATATCCTTCCATCCTTATCGCTGACTTCTTGCCCCTGGTACACTCTTCCACCTTCTCTCAGTTCTTCCACGATGAAAAAGAGCCGGGAAGGCTCCTTTTCAACTTCTATTCAAAATTCAAGGAAATGTACTTCGTTTCCAGGTAATCCTCTATACCATAATAGCCGCCTTCTCTTCCAAGGCCACTTTCCTTGAACCCACCGAATGGTGCCTGTGGTGTCGACGGTCCTCCGTCATTCAGTCCAATGATGCCATATTCCAACGCTTCACTGATCCTGATCGCTTCGCCGATTTTCTCTGTGAATACATAGGCGGCCAATCCGTATGGAGAATTATTAGCGCGCTCAATCACTTCTTCCTCCTCATGGAATACGGTGATTGGCAGCAATGGTCCGAATGTCTCTTCATGCATGCAGAGCATCTCATCAGAAACACCGGTAACAACAGTCGGCTGATAGAATAGCCCTTCGCCCCGGCCGCCCCCACACACAACGGTACCTCCTCTGTCTACTGCATCCTTCACCTGATTATCTACTGTCTCCACTGCAGAATTATCGATCAATGGGCCGATATCCGTACCGGATTCAAGTCCATTGCCCATATTCAACCCGGAGACTGTTTCTCTGAGCTTTTCGTTGAAAGCCTCCTCTACCGAAGCATGTACATATACTCGATTGGTACAGACACATGTCTGGCCGGCATTGCGGAATTTCGACATGACCACACCACTTACCGCTTTATCCAAATCAGCATCTTTTGTGATGATGAAAGGTGCGTGTCCTCCGAGTTCAAGTGATATCTTTTTCATGGTATCCGCGGAATCCTTCATCAGCTGCTTGCCGACTCCTGTAGATCCTGTAAAAGTGAGCTTCCTGACCCGGCTATCCTGGGTCCATACCTCTCCAATCTGACGGGAGCTTCCAGTGATGATGTTGATGACGCCTTTTGGCACACCGGCAGCTTCTGCCAATTCGACCAGCTTGAAAGCAGTCAGCGGGGTCTGGGAGGCTGGTTTCACGACCACGGTACATCCCGCAGCCATTGCCGGCCCCACCTTACGCGTAATCATGGCAGCCGGAAAATTCCATGGTGTGATTGCTGCAACTACACCAACCGGCTGTTTTGTTACGAATAGACGCTTATTTCTGTGGGAAGCCGGTATGATGTCCCCGTAGATCCTTTTGCCTTCCTCTGCATACCAGGATATATAGCCATTGGCATAATCCACCTCGCCGATTGCTTCCTTCAAAGGTTTCCCCTGTTCTTCAGTCATGATCCTGCCAATTTCTTCCCTATGTTCATGGATCAGCTGATGCCATCTGAAAAGGTAGGCACTGCGTTCCTCAGCCGTAAGCGCCCGCCATTCCTTCAATGCTGCAGCCGCTGCATCTACAGCAGCTTTGGCTTCACCGCTTCCTCCCTTAGGGACGGAAGCGATCGTTTCGCCCGTGGCTGGATTGGTGACATCCATCTGTTCGAGTTCTTTCCCAGTCCATTCGCCATTGATATACATTTCAACATTTGCCATTAATACGCCTCCACAACCTGCTGTTATTTTTTATATCTTCCGTGAATATTATTCTTCTTGTAAGTTGGGTTGGTAAATTCGTACAACTCCATTGAGAGGGCAAGATACCTTTTTTGGTATATTGGTTCAAAGTAATCTGTAATGACACTGAAGAGATTGTCACACAGTTCTTTCTTGACCGCTTCAGAGCGTCCACCGCCAAGTTTTAATGTAATGTGCACAAACGCATCATCTTCTGTGCCATCTGCAACACGGTAATCCTCAATTTCAATCGCCCTTGTACGCAATCCCCCAATTGGAATGACATCCGAATGGGAGAGCAGGGAGGCATTTGCCTGTTCGAGAAGTTCATCCACCTCGAACGCACCCTTCAGGTTGGATGTGTATTCTATATAGAGATGTGGCATCTACAGTTCCTCCTTGAATCATGTTGGATGATCTACTGCTTGATATCCGCCTCTTCCCCTACGATGGTATTGACGAGACGACCAACACCTTCAACCTCAGTAATCACTTCATCCCCGACTTTAGTATCAACAGACCCTTTAGGTGTACCGGTAAGGATGATATCGCCTTTGTTCAAGGTCATGAAGCTGCTCAGGTACTCTATGAGATCAGGGACTGAAAAAATCATATCTGCTGTGGTCCCTTCCTGTACGACCTCTCCATTCACCAAGGTACGCAACTTGAGGTTCATCGGTTCCTCCACATCTTCCTTATCTACAAACCATGGGCCGATTGGTGTGCACGTATCACGATTTTTAACTCTGAGGTTGGGACGATAATAGTTTTCAAGATAGTCCCGCAGGGCATAATCATTTGCTACTGTATAGCCGCTTACATAATCATAGGCATCTTCCTTGGAGATGTTCTTCCCGGCTTTTCCAATCACTACAGCAAGCTCACATTCATAGTGCATAAATGTCACATCTGCAGGGCGGTATGTCTTCCCCCGGTGGCCTATGAAAGTATTCGGCCCCTTCAGGAATACAAGCGGTTCCTTGGGCGCTTCCTTAAAGGACAGCTCAGCTGCATGGTCTGCATAGTTGAGACCAAGGGTGAAGACCGTCTGAGGTTCGACCGGAGGCAGCCAGATCACATCATGCTCCTGGACAGTTCTGCCATTTTCGAGCTTTATACCTGAGTCCGTCTCCACGCCATTATGAATCAAACCATCTACTGCGATTCTTGCATGCTTCATTTTCTTTTGCCTCCTGCCACTTGATTCTCATCCATCACTTCGTTCTCCAGAACACCGATGCCTTCCACTTCCACTTTGACCGTGTCCCCGGCCCTAAGCAATGGCATGTTTTCGGGTACACCGACCAGCAGAACATCCCCTTCGTAAAGCGTCATGAACTCAGTGACGTCCGTCAGAAGTTCTTCCACTGAACGGATGAGATTGGATGTGTTATTTTCAGCCTTGAGCTCTCCGTTTACATACACGGAGATTTTCAAAGCGTTTGGATCATCGACAGAATCCCTTTCTGTTATCCATGGACCGATCGGACAGAAACCATCCCTTGCCTTTTCCTTGTAGGCAGGCCTGTAGATACTTTCATGCGGAATGCTGATGTCATTGACGATCGTATAACCCGCTACATGATCGAGGGCATTTGGTTTTTCAAGTCTGGTGGCCGTCTTTCCGATCACCACTGCCAGAGCGGCCCCTGCTGAAAGCGCCTCTTCACTTTGCGGCAATGGTACAGCTTCCCCGTCCCCGATATATGTATTGATCGGTTTGATATAGAGTATGGGTGCTTTTGGAGGTGCTTTGTAGGGGTCTTCATTCAATTGCCCCTCATACTGCTCGTAGGCTCCCTTGTAATTGAGAAGTGTGCCATAGACCGTCCCGGTAATCGGGACATCAAATTTGAAATCCGAAATATTATGCTGTTCTGCATCAAGCGTCACTCTATCTGGTCCTTCAAACAGACCTTCCTGCATCAACTGTATGCCTTGATGCTTGAATTTGATGTTTACCATATTCCTGCATTCTCCTTTAGTCAGTTTGTAAAAAGAGAAAGAGACCAGCGTGTACTGGTCCTATCCTTCCCCTCCTGGTTGGATTATGAATTTTGTTTTGCCAACTTACCGTATTCCACCAATGTTTCCTTGATTTCCTCCTGCAGTTCCTCAGAAGGCAGTCCCATAGGCATCCTGAGAACAGGTTCTATCATGCCCATCATGCCGAGTGCCGCTTTAACAGGCGCTGGGTTGGTATCCTTGAAGAGCACATCATTCAGGTTCATCAGTTCGAAATGAAGATCCTGCGCCCTTTTGATATCGCCGGCTTCCCATGCATCATGCATTTCAGCCACTTTGGCAGGTTCCACGTTCGCTGTTGCACTGATGGAACCAGCTCCTCCGATTGCAAGCATTGGATAGCAAAGCAGTTCGATTCCTGAATAGAGAAGGAAATCCCTGCCGCAATGGAGCATTACGCGGTTTACATGTTCGAAGTCCTTGTTGGACTCTTTTGCACCGACGATGTTCGGGCAGTCCCTGACAAGTCTCGCCATCGTCTGTACTGTCATATTCTGCGCAGTACGTCCAGGGATGTTATAGATGATGATCGGAAGGTCTACAGAATCCGCCACTGTCTTGAAGTGCTGATACAGCGCTTCCTGGTTCGGCTTGTTGTAGTAGGGAACGATCACCATCGCGGCATCAGCACCCATCTCCTCAGCCTTTTTGGTGAGGTACATGGTCTCATCGTGGTTTACGGAACCCGTACCTGGGGCAAACGGCACACGTCCATCAATGGCCTTCATTGCATTTTCCATCACCTGTACCCGCTCTTCTGTAGTCAAAGAGCTCGGCTCTCCTGATGTACCTGTTACAGAAATGGCATGTGTGCCATTTTCCAGCTGATATTCGATCAGTTCAGCCTGCTTCTCCAGGTCAAGATCTCCGTTGGCCTTGAAAGGTGTGATGACCGGACAGATTGATCCTCTTAGTCTCTGTTTGATATCTTCATATTGATTACTCATTTATAATGAACCTCCTGATATTATTATTAAACGCCACTTCCATATCTTTTTTGGATCAGATGATCGTATTCGGCTTTCTCTTATCGAGCTTCGGCTGTTCGGTTTCCACTTTTTCCCCTGTATAGACGTTCAGGAATGTGGAAGCTTCCTCAAACCAGCTATCCGGTGCTTCATGCCCCCAGAAAGTCTGGCGTTGCGGATCGTCGAGATCCCATTCCACCGGATCAAAGTCGGAATCCCCTGTGTAATAGTCTCCATTGTACAATTCGATGCGGTGGCCGTCCGGATCCCTCAAGTACAGGAAGAACGCATTGGAGAGCCCGTGCCTGCCCGGCCCCCTCTCGATGGTCGGTGCAAAGCCTTTTGCTGCAAGGTAGTCACAGCCATCGATCAGACTCATCGGATCCTTCAGCCAGAAGCCGATATGATGCAGTCTCGGTCCGATGCTGTTCATGAACGCAGTATCATGGACGCCTGGCTTGCGGTGCAGCCATGCTGCCCACACTTCGTCGCTGCCTTTTGTCGTCGTATATTCTGAGCACGCAAATCCAAGCTTGTCTATATAGTAGTCATAGGCTTTTTGGACATCTGGCACTGCACAGTTGAAATGGTCGATCCTCTGTACTTTTGCTCCCACATGAATATCAAAGCGCTGTAGCATGCGCTCCACCTTATCCATTTCACAGTAGTATTCGCAAGGAATCCCTGAAACATCCTGTACACGCAGCGTACGCCCAATTGCAGGCTGCATGCCTTTTTCCATCCAGATCACTTCTGTGCCTTCAGCTTCAAAGAAATCAGCAAGCTTATCCAGATCCTCTTCTGAATCCACTCTGTAACTGATTACTTCAACTGCCGCTTCAGGCATTTTCCTAAGCCACAGACAATGGTGGTTATGGTCTTCTATTGCTCTATAGAAGACGTTCTCATCATCCGACTCCGTCTCAATGAGTCCCAATGATTCATAGAATTCCTTGGATTTTTCCAGATCAGTCACATGCAATACAGCCCGGCCAGTACGTTTGATATCAAAATTCATATGTTTTCCCCTCTCATATTTCAAGCACTATATTTAAATTCCGAATTGTGGAATATGGTGGTCTCCAATTGCTACATGGATGATTTTCTGTTCTGTATAGAATTCAAAAGCGTAGTACCCGCCTTCACGTCCGATACCGCTGTTCTTGGACCCGCCAAACGGTGTCCTCAAATCACGGACATTCTGGGCATTTACCCAAAGCATACCGGATTCGACAGCGTGCGCGACGCGGTGTCCACGTTTGATATCATTGGTCCATACATATCCGGCCAGGCCATACTCGACATCATTCGCCTTTTCAATGACTTCTTCTTCATCTTTGAAAGTCATGACAGCAATGACAGGACCAAATATTTCTTCCTGTACCACCCTCATATCATTTTCGGCATTCAGCAGCATTGTTGGTGCTACATAATTCCCACGGCTCAACTCCTCAGGAATATGCCCGCTCACGACCTCACAGCCTTCTTCTTTCGCTATTTCAATGTAGCTCTTCACATTTTCATAATGCTCGGTCTTGATGAGCGGCCCAACTTGTGTGGATTCATCCAGTGGATCGCCCACCCTGATGTTTTCAACACGCTGCTTCAGCTTTGCAACGAAATCTTCCGCGATATCTTCATGCAGATAAAGTCTGGAGTTCGCTGTGCATCGCTCCCCGTTGAATGAGAAGACACCCCATGTTGCTGCATCGAGCGCGCGGTCCAAGTCGGCATCCGAGAAGACGATGATCGGGGATTTGCCTCCAAGTTCCATGGAAAAACGCTTCAGCGTGTCAGCACCATTTTTCATGATGGTGGAACCTGTAGTTGTTTCTCCTGTAAAGGAAATGAGTTTTACGTCTTTGTGTTTGACCAATGCATCTCCTGCTGTTTCACCAAAACCATGTACTATATTGAATACACCATCCGGCAAGCCGGCCTGATCGATGATTTCTGCCATGCGGTTTGCAGTCAGCGGCGACCACTCTGCCGGCTTCAATACAACTGTATTGCCAGTAGCGAGAGCAGGGGCGATCTTCCATGTTTCAAGCATGAATGGCGCATTCCAAGGAGTGATGAGTCCAGCCACACCTACAGGCGTACGCACAGTATAATTGACGAACTCGTCATCAACCTGATATGTTTCACCGTACATTTGGCTTTTTACAGTATCAGCATAGAACCTGAAGTTGTTCGCGGAGCGAGAAACCTGCTTCTTTGTCTGGCTTAATGGCAGTCCGGTATCCAGCGCCTCAAGCAATGCTATCTCTTCTACATGCTCTTCAATCAGGTCGCCGATCTTGTAGACATAATCCAGGCGCTCCGACTGTTTCATCTTGCCCCATTCCCCTTTGAATGCTTTATGCGCTGCTTTGACAGCCTTGTCAATATCTGCAGCCTGTCCTGAGGCGATATTGTTCATCGTTTCGTTCGTGAAAGGACTGATATTTTCAAAGGTGCCATTATCTTCAGCGTCTACAAACTTTCCATCGATGTATAGCTTCACATCCTGAAGCTCCTTGGCGAGTTTCGTATGTTGATCTGCTACTGATTGTGTTTGTTGGTTTGCCACAAAATCATCTCCTTAAATTTAATCATATATGAAATCATATATAATATTGCGCATAGCTCCGCTGTCTTTCGCTTAGACTCTCTCTTCGTGCTGACCTTCAAAGACTTCCTCTAGATGAAAGTTGTACCTCTGGTTGAATGTTTTTTCTCGTGGAAGGCTTTGATGGTATTAAGTTTGTGCTCTCTGACCGTCATCTCAATTTCCTGAAAATCCCCTTCTCCGCCTATCAATGAAATTATATGGGCATGTTCGGCGATGGATTGACGGGCTCTTTCAATATTGAGCGTCGAGCCCGAAATCCTTATACTATCCAGTCTTAACCAAGTCTTTTTTATTTCCTCCACCAAATAGCGATTTGGGCATACGCTGTAGGTGAGCTCATGAAACGTATGGTTCAACTCTCCATACTTTGAAAAATCCATGGTTTCCAGGGCAGCCTCCATCTGCCTATTCAAATGTGATAACTCTTCAATCACGTCGCCTGTAATTGCATCTTTGCTTAAAGCTGTTGCATATCCTTCCATGATTGCCAAGGTTGATAATGTATCTGCATAGGCACTTTCGTCTATGGGTGTGACGACCGGTCCTATATTCTGCTGATATTTAATCAGCCCCTCAGCTTCCAATTGCATAACAGCTTCACGGATTGGTATCGCACTCGTTGACAGCTCATTGAGGAGCTGGTTGATGACAATACGTTGTCCTGGAGCGTAGATACCCTCAATTATTCTAATCTTGATATACTCATAAGCCTTTTGTTTTTTACTCATTTTTATATTATTCATGATAATTTACATAATATATTAAAATTTCGGAAAAATCAAAGCTCCATTTTATACGTGGATATTTTCCTGATACTTTCCATACCTTCCACAGAAGAATGTGAGTGGTTGGCCCTCCGACAATTTCAAGTCCAGGACTTTTCCGATGAATATCGTATGATCCCCTACAACTATGGACTGGTCGACATCACACACTACAGAGGCGAGGGACCCTCTTATGGTCGGCACACCTTCAATCTCATCAAATTCAATCGGATCATCTTTCTTTTTCTGACCTGCAAAATGCATTGAGATGTCCTGTTGCTCATCAGAAAGGAAACTGACTGCAAATTGTCCCGAGGTTTTGATTTTGTTCAAAATGTTCGCTTTGTTATCTACTGAAATCGTAATCAACTTTGGTTCAAGTGATACGGACATGAATGCATTTGCCGTCATACCATAATTCTCTGTACCATCACTCGACGTGATTACAGTTACACCAGTAGCAAACCTGCCCATTGCATTGCGGAATTCTCTGCTATCCATATACAATCTCCTCCATTCTTTCTATCGTCTTTCCTTTTGCTTTCCGGCTTCTTCCAATGAACATCATTTCATAACCATCTTTACTGTACCCCAATGGGGAAAGTACACTGAGTTCAAACCCTTTTTCCTCATGTACTTGCAATAGTCCATATCTCATTCCTTGAGGTGTCCTCACTTCTACGTCGTAGATTCCGGAGGCCGGCAGAGTAATTTTCGGATCAGTATGGACAGTATAATGGCATGAGGTTTTCTGAACACCAATCTTTACCCTAATACTGTAATACTCTCCGAGGCATTCTGGAATCGAAGAAAAGTCGCCTGCCTTCACCATACTTCTGAGGCGTGTGGAGCTGATTTTCTCTTCATCACATTTTTTCTTCGGTATGATACTGACTCCCCAGGGTTCATTGGAGCACTCCCGCTTCAACAGTTCGGTATTCCCCTGGGCTTTAAATCCAAAAGTAAAGTCAAACCCCACTACAACATGGCATACGTTGATATCCCGGATATACTGCTGTACAAATTCTGTTGGTTGAAGTGATGCGAAGTTCAGATCGAACTTTGTAATGAACAGTGTGTCGACGCCCAACCTCTCCATCTTTGCAACTTTTTGCGGCAAAGTCATAAGATACTGGAAGTCGCTGTCTTTTCTGATCACTTCACTGGGATGTGGGCTGAAGGTCATGACAGAAAACTTGCACCCTTTCCTCTCAGCCAGATCCCGCGCCTCATCCAAGAGTTTCTGATGACCCAGATGGACACCGTCAAAAAAACCGATGGCCATGACATGTTCCTCTTTTATGGTCGGTATTGCTGAATGGTCAAGATGGATCACTTCCATATTGCCTCACTCCCAGGACAGATTTTGTGTACGCTTTCAATGTATCAAGATATCGAATTTCACACTACATCAATAAATGTCTGATAATAATAAAAATTTAGACATGTTGTGTTGCATTGAAGTTCGGGCGTTTTACATCTTGCAGCTTGAGGAATTCGTCTACATCCTTAACTAAGGAATCTTTATCATACTTATCGAAGTATGCCATGCCCATCTTGACAGGGTCACCGAAGAAGTAATATTCATAATGCGTCTGACGAGTTCCAAATGAGCTCATTGTCATATCCCATGCAAGCCTGAAGAGCTGAACACGTTCAAATCCTTCAACATTTTTGCCCTGCATTGCCCGGTTAAGGATCGGTCCGATTTCATCATTGGAGAAATCATCATACGTCGGGATTCCCATTAGTCCGGAAGCCCCGAGGATCCTCAGTATTTCCGTCATACGTGGATAGACGCGCGGGAACCAGTTTCTGGCTGCGTTCAACGCCTCAAAATCAGGTGTCATCATGCCCCATCTATCGAGCTTCGCATTATGTTCCGCTTTATAAAGGTGGGACTTCATATTCTCAAGTGTCAGCATGATTTCCGTACCTTTGTCTTTGACATGCTGGAAGCCGTCGATTCCGATGGAATCCATGAGTTTCAGAGTCACGCCGAGAAGGAATTCAAGTTTTGCCACATCTTTTGCAATGACCTGGTGGGACATATGGACTACTGCACTTGTATCGGCAAATGCGCGGTTACACAGGTCGGAATCCTCTAGAATGAAGACGCGGTCCCAAGGCACCAGCACATTATCGAATGAAACGATTGCATCGCCCTCCTCAAACTGGGAACCTACTGGATGATCGTAGCTGTTTTTGCCGTAGTCGAAGGATTCACGACTCAAGTATTTGAGTCCTGGTGTATTATTTGGAATTGCAAATGCTAGGGAATATGGATCGTCCTTCGCACCGCTCTTCACAACTGTGGACGGGAAGACGAAAATTTCATCCGTGATGCCTGCCTGTGTAGCCAGGAGACGGATTCCACTTACAATCACGCCGTCATCATTTTTCTCTACTACGTGCAGCGCTACGTTGGCGTCATCCTGGTCCGCCTGCATTTTTGACCGGTTGACCTGAGGATGTATGAGCGTGTGCGTCAGACTGATATCGTTCTCTCTTGCATATTCAGCGTACTTTCTCGCATTCTCTGCAAATTCCGGGTTGCTCCCCTGGCCGTAGAATTCAAATGCCTTGGCCATCGTCATGACTTCGGAGTTCAGATAGTCAGGCGCACGACCCATCAGGCCTTTCGTGACTCCCTGCCATTCCATGATTGCTTCCCGTCTTTCAATGAGCTGTTCAACGGTTTCAGGCACCATGAAGGTTTTACCTACCTTATCTCCTGTAGTTGGTGATGTATAGAGCATTTTTTCTGGCTTCTCGTACTGCAGATCATATAGTCTGGCCATTGAATTCACTGCGCCTTTGAATGCTGGATGTGTCGTTACATCCTCTACACGTTCACCGTGTATGTAGACATTGTTCTTTGCTTTTCTAAGATTTTCGATATACTGTGCGCCTGTTTTTGCTGGCATAGTGTTTCCCCCTTTTATTTATCACCCGTAATGCACCTATTATGGAAAGCGGTTACAATAAGATGAGTTAAAAAAGTTGAATCCCGCTTATGCGTCCAACTTGAATATTCGGAAAATTCAACCTGGTTATAGAATAGCACCCTTGTTGTTATATTAAAAATATATATAATATATGATAACCATATATTTAAAGTATAGACGTAAAGGGAGAATAAAAATGGATATGAAGCATCTCAAATATTTCTATACCATTGCCGCTGAAGGGCAGATTACAAGGGCTGCAAAAAAACTTCATATTGCCCAGCCCCCTTTGAGCCAGAGCCTGAAAAATCTTGAACGGGATATCGGCACCCCATTGTTTGACCGCAACGGCAGGCGGATGGAATTGACCGAAGCAGGAAAGACCCTCTATAGCAGATGTGAAACACTCTTTCAACTTTTCGAGGAGACACTACTGGAAGTTCAGGATACTGGCGAAGGCATGAAGGGGAAATTGAATATTGGATGTGTAAAATCAGCATTCTCCCACATTCCCGGGAAAATGAAAGAATTCGGAAAAATTTATCCCGATATAACATTCGAGTTGAGGGAGGGAGACTCCGCCTCCCTGGCCAACGATCTGAAAAACCGCCGGATAGATTTTGCAGTCGTCCGCCTTCCTCTGGAACTCGATGAATTCCACCATAAACGCCTGCCCGTCGAAGACTATGTAGCCGTGCTTCCAAATGAATGGCTTGTCGAAGGCGATGACAGTACGATAGGGATGGACCTACTATCAGCTTTACCTTTATTGCTGCTCAGGCGAACCAGCGGCCGTGGGCAATATGAGCTTATCCTCGACCAGCTTAAAAATTTCACTCCTTCCCCAAAAGTCGTCACCATGTGTCCGGATGTCGATATGATATTGGAACTGGTAAGCGAAGGCGTCGGAGCTACAATTGTTCCGGAACTTGCCTATCAGAAGCACAACCCCGGGAAAGTGAAGATGATGAAGATAAAAGAAGATATTCTCCATTCTGAATCAGCCGTAATCTGGTTGAAAGAAAGGTACTTGTCAAAAAGTGCCCAAAAGTTCATAGAACTCTTCGATCAAGAAAATGAAATGGATTAAATCTATGGTATATTTGCTATGAATGCATATGGTCACAGCAACACATGAACCCACTATGGACACCCCGGACCAGGGTGAATATCTTCAATTTAGAAATGAGCTGATGCAAATGAGCAAGATTGTAAAAGCCGAGTCCCTCCACATACAGGCCTACCATCTGATTAAGGAATCCATTATGAATGGTAAGCTGAAGCCTGAAGACAGAATCGTCGAAGCGCGGACTGCCAAAGAACTTGGAATAAGCCGTGGGACTGTTAGGGAAGCAGTCCGGATGCTGATCCAGGATGGACTGCTCCTCTATAACGATGGACTGGTAAAGGTTTATAACCCGTCGAAGAAGGATATCGTCGATATCTTTGAATGCCGGGAAAGCCTTGAGGTACTGGCAATTCGTCTCGCGCTAAAAAATATGGGGGAGGATACACTCAGACGGCTTGCACAGAATATCGAAGAAACCAAAAAACTTGATGCTTCCTCCTCTGAGCTCGGGACTTACGACCAGGAATTCCATACGATCATCATAGAGAGCTCCGACAACAATCACCTTATTAAGCTGCTCGAAGCAATCAAGGTGAAGATTCACTATATGAGGAACTGCATGGTCGGAGAACCATTCTATACCTCCTTCATTGAGGAACATCAAAGAATTTACGATGCTCTAAGCGATGGCGACGCACAACGGTCAGAAAAATTGATGAGCGAACATGTTCAAAAAGCCCTAAAAGGTGTATTGATGCATATTGAAGCCTAATTCAATGACGAATTAGGCTTCAATATTTTTATTTACAGTTGACGGTTAACTGTCGGGTGTATATAATTTAACTATATTTGGAATATTCATAAATTTTTCTCTTGTTTTGTAAGCGTTTTCAAAAATGGATAGGTGGTGAATTTTTTGAAGGACAGCATTAGAACAGGCATCACACATACCCTCGAAGTGACAGTAACTGAAGAGATGTTTCCCCAGTTCCATGGAGAAGTCGTACATCCAGTGTATTCAACCGCTTCCATGGTCTACCATATGGAATGCGCATCTCGCGACCTGCTTCTTCCCTACTTGGACGTCGATGAGGAGAGTGCAGGGGCGGCCGTATCA
Organism: Salinicoccus sp. Bachu38; assembly: GCF_038561955.2. Classification (NCBI taxonomy): domain Bacteria; kingdom Bacillati; phylum Bacillota; class Bacilli; order Caryophanales; family Staphylococcaceae; genus Salinicoccus; species Salinicoccus bachuensis. The sequence goes on from NZ_CP138333.2 coordinate 2,413,108, forward strand.
CTCACCCACTCTGCCCCTTCACCACTCGGGTCCAGGGTGGTGCATGAAGCCAAACTTGTACATCTCACCCCTACACGTGCTACGACGGAAGTGGTGTCACGTAATGCAGAAGGCATCATCGGCAAGGGGGAGGTCGTCCAGGCGATAATGCCGAAACATACCATGAGAAACAGACTGGCGCATCAGAAGGCATGAATAATTTCAGGAGGGATTACTTTGAAACAGATGGAATACAGTAAAACGGAAACGAAAGACATGTTTGAAAAGATAGCAGGCCATGAGCAGGTGCTTTTCTGCAACGATCCGGTAACGGGACTCCAGGCAATCATTGCCATACATGATACGACCCTCGGGCCCGCCCTGGGCGGCACGCGGATGTATCCATACGAAAGTGTCGATGCCGCTTTGGATGATGTACTTAAGCTTTCAGAAGGCATGACCTATAAATGTGCCGCTTCCGGCCTCGATTTCGGCGGCGGCAAAGCGGTCATCATAGCCGATCCTGCAACCGACAAATCCCCTGCCCTTTTTCGGGCATTCGGTCAGTTCGTCGATTCCTTGAATGGGCGCTTCTATACTGGCACTGATATGGGGACCACAACCGACGATTTTGTGGAGGCCTTCAAGGAGACGCACTTCATCAATGGCATTCCTGAAGAGTACGGTGGCAGTGGGGATTCATCCATCCCTACTGCACAGGGCGTCCTCTATGCACTCGAAGCGACCAACGAGCATCTGTTCAACAGCCGGGAGCTCGGCAAGCGCAGCTATGCCATCCAGGGACTTGGTAAAGTCGGATATAAAGTGGCTGAGCAGTTGCTCGAAGCTGGAGCCAAACTCTTCGTTACAGACATCAATGAGGTAGCGCTCCGCAACATCGGGAATTATGCATCCAGCACCATCGGTGAGCTGACGATCGTGGCCAGCGATGAAATCTATGGTGTTGAAGCCGACATCTTCGTCCCATGTGCAATGGGAGGAATCATCAATGAAAATTCCCTGAAGGAACTGCAGGTGAAGGCGGTGGTCGGCTCGGCAAACAATCAGCTTTCTGATAGTTCCATGGCAGAGAAGCTACAGAAATCCGGCATACTCTATGCGCCTGACTTCATCGTTAATGCAGGGGGACTGATTCAGGTCGCTGATGAACTGTACGGTCCGAATCCAAAACGGGTCCTTGCCAAAACCAAAACCATCTACCAATCGCTTCTGAAGATATACCAGCAGGCGGAAATGGACGCGACAACCACTACCGAAGCTGCCAATCAGAAGGTAACACATGTGCTCGAGGAACAGAAGCACAGGAACAATTTCTTCTCCAGAAAACGTCGTCCAAAATGGGAAATAAGGGAGTGATTTCATGCATACATCAATCAAAAACAGGAGTGCCCATCATCAGGATATTACAGAACAGTTCCCTGTGAAGCAGATTATCGATGGCGAAGGCAACCTCGTCGAGGACACATACCGGAATGAGATTACCGTCGAAAATACCAGGAAGTTCTATCGTCAGATGCTGTGCATGCGTACCTTCGATCAGAAAGCGATCAACCTGCAGCGCCAAGGCAGAATCGGAACTTATCCCGGCTTCAAAGGACAGGAAGCGGCCCAGGTCGGCAGTGCAATGGCCCTCCGGGAGGATGACTGGATGTTCCCCACCTACAGGGACCACGCAGCTAGTATCACGTTCGGTGGCTCCTACGCAATACTTTCCTCATGGAAGGGCCGGGTCGAGGGCAATCGCCCGCCGGAAGGCCGCAACATCGTTCCTCCTTCCGTACCGATTGCAACACAGTTGCCGCTGGCCACTGGCGCAGCAATGGCAAGTAAATACAGGCAGTCTTCGCAGGCGGTCATCGCCTACTTCGGTGACGGGGCCACCTCCGAAGGAGATTTTCATGAAGGGATGAACTTCGCCAGCGTATTCAGAGCTCCTGTAGTCTTCTTTAATCAGAATAACCGCTATGCAATCTCCGTCCCTGTATGGAAACAGATGAATTCGGAAACCATTGCACAGAAAGCTCTCGCCTATGGCATGCCAGGCGCCCGGGTCGATGGCAATGATGTATTCGCTGTCTACCATGAGACCCTGAAAGCCCTGGAAAGGGCCAGAAGCGGAGATGGACCGACATTGATAGAAGCAGTCACATGGAGATACGGCGCCCACACAACAGCAGATGACCCAACCAAGTACAGAGATAATGAAGAAGAGAACAAAAAGCACATTTTGAACGATCCACTATCGAGGCTTGAAGCATTCATGAAAGCAGAAGGTTATTGGGACGTGCAGTGGGCAGAAGACATCAAAAAGGAGATAAAGGCTGAAATTGACGAAGCTGTAAAGGAAATGGAAACCATGCCGGAACCGGATGTGAACGACATATATGACCATATGTTCGACTCAGCCACATGGCCCATCGAAGAGCAGAAGAAAGCATATATGGAATACCTGAAAGGTGGCTCTGAAAAATGACAACAGTGAAGACCAATAGCATGACCCCGGTCCAGGCGATCAATGACGGACTTCGCACCATGCTTCACGAACGTGAGGAGATGGTGGTGCTTGGTGAAGATGTAGGCATCAACGGAGGCGTCTTCCGTGCAACAGACGGCCTCCAGGAAAGTTTTGGGGAAGATCGTGTGTTCGATACGCCTTTGAGCGAATCGGGCATCATCGGCACCTCCATCGGCATGGCCATGAACGGCATGCTGCCTGTCGCCGAAATACAATTCTTCGGCTTCGTCTATCCTGCCTATGAACAGGTCATGACGCATGCCACACGAATGCGCTACAGGTCGATGGGCGCTTTTACCGTCCCGATGGTCATTCGTGCACCGTATGGGGCTGGAGTCAGAGCACCGGAGATACATTCCGATAGTATGGAGGCGCTATTCACCCATATGCCCGGCATAAAAGTAGTATGTCCCTCCAATGCCTATGATGCAAAAGGGCTTCTCATTTCAGCCATCGAGGATCCCGACCCTGTCCTTTTCCTCGAACCTCTGAAGCTCTACCGTGCATATAAAGACGAAGTGCCCGAGGGCAAATACGAAGTTGAAATCGGCAAGGGGGAACTGTTAAGGGAAGGAGAGGATGTCACACTGATCGCCTGGGGAGCGATGGTCCCCGTCATAAAAAAAGCGGCACAGCTGGCGGAGGAAAAAGGAATCGGATGCGATGTGATTGACCTGCGCACCCTCTCGCCCATCGATAAGGACATCATTTCAGAGTCCGTACAAAAGACCAACCGCTGTGTGATCGTGCATGAAGCCCAGACTACAGGCGGCCTCGGGAATGACATCATCTCCATCATAAACGACACTTCCTTCCTCTATCTGAAATCACCAATCGAAAGAGTGACTGGAGCGGATGTCCACGTGCCATTCTGGGCACTGGAGGAGCATTTTCTCCCGACACCGGAACGGACGATGCATGCCATACAGAAAGTAATGGATTTCTAAGGAGGGATCAACAGTGGTAGAGGTTAAATTGCATGATATTGGAGAAGGGATGACCGAAGGGGATATCATCACCTACTTCGTCAAAGAAGGGGAAGACGTCAATGAAGACCAGCCCATCATCGAAGTCCAGACAGAGAAGATGGTGACTGAATTGACTGCTCCGAAAAGAGGGAAAATCAAGGATATTTTGGTGGAAGAAGGGGCCACCATATCCGTAGGCACCACCATACTGACCATAGATGCAGAGAATGGATCCAATGAAGAAGATAAGGCATCACCAAAAGATATTTCCGAGACACCCAAATCATCAGAGCCGGTATCAGGTCATGATCGGAAACTGGAAGTGAAGGGTCCTGTCAGAATCAAGGCCGCGCCTTACACCAGAAAGATTGCCAGGGAGCTTGAAGTGGATATCGAACAGGTTCAGGGCACCGGTAAAGATGGTCGCATTACAGTCGAAGATGTAAAAGACTTCAAGAGCCCGGGAGAAGCTGCAGATAAAGGGGAAAACGTGGTTACTGCCACCAAGAAAGCCGCCGAAAGCCCGATGGAAGATGAAAATTGGATTCCATTCAAGGGACGACGCAAAAAGATCGCCAAAAAGATGACCCAGTCCATCTACACGATACCGCACGTCGCCCATATGGAAGAGGTGGATATGACGGAACTCCTCGCCTTCAGGCAGGAACTGAAGCCTGAAGTTTCCATCTCCATAGCAGCATTCTTCATTAAAACATTGGCAATCGCACTCAAGGATTACCCGATCTTCAATTCTGAATTGGACGAAGAAAATGGTCGGATCCTTCTCAAGGATTCCGTTCACATGGGGATTGCCACAGACACTCCTGAGGGACTGATTGTTCCGGTAATCAGAAATACAGAAGGAAAGCCTCTCTCAGATATTCACAAAGAGATGAAATCACTCACTGCAAAGGCGATGGAAAACAAGCTTACAGGAAAGGAGGCCACAGGCAGCACATTCACCATCAGCAATGTCGGGCCGCTCGGCAGTATTGGGGCGACACCCATCATCAACTACCCGGAAGTCGCTCTGATGGCTTTCCACAAGACCAAAAAGATGCCGGTAGTGGATGAGAACGATGAGATTGTCATCCGTTCCATGATGAACATCACATTGACATTCGATCATCGCGTTGCCGATGGAGGGGAGGCAATCGCGTTCACTAACAGGTTTAAGTCACTTCTAGAAAATCCGAAATTGCTTTTATTGGAACTGGTTTGATGAATGATTAAAACAAAGGGGGATTTCCATGTTCCGTATTAAACCTGCACAAACACCATCGTTATTCGAAGCACTTGCCGTCGTAGCCGCCATTGTGATCATAATCAGTACGAGCATCATCTATTTCGAAACAGTGCCCCATATACCACTGATGCTCTCACTACTTCTGCTGATCCTATATGGAATGGCAAAGAAGATACCCTACCAGAAGCTGCAGGAAGGCTTTTCGGAAGGGGCAGTCTCAGGGATGGGGGCTGTATTTATCTTCTTCATGATCGGCATGCTCATTGCTTCCTGGATCTATAGTGGCACCATACCGACATTGATCTATGGCGGATTCGAACTTGTTACACCGAACTTTTATCTTGCAGTCGTACTCATCGTCACTTCAATAGTCGGCATATGTGTCGGCAGTTCATTGACGACGGTGGGCACCGTGGGCCTCGCCTTCATTGGCATCTCAGGTGCCCTCGACATATCATTGGCCATGACAGCCGGCGCAATTGTATCAGGTGCATTTTTCGGGGATAAGATGTCTCCACTCTCAGACACAACTAACATGGCATCAAGCATACTTAAAGTAGACCTTTTCGAGCATATCAAAAACATGATGTGGACGACCATTCCGGCATTCCTGATCGCCCTGATCCTGTTTGCCTTCATGTCGCCGAATATCTCCTCGGCCAACTTCGGAGAAATGGAAATCTATCAACAGGGATTGATGGAAACCGGGCTTATCAGCTGGTATAACGCCATCATCCCACTTGGAGTACTGCTTGTCTTCTCACTGATGCGGGCACCTGCCCTCATCTCACTTACTGCAGGCATCATCAGCGCACTGGTCCTGTCGGTAATGCATACGGCGCCTTCCATAGGCAGTATATTCGGCATCCTGTTCGGCGGCTTCGTTTCGGAAACCGGTATAGAACAGATTGACCAGCTGCTGTCCAGAGGAGGCATGGAAAGCATGTTCTTCACCATCGGCATCGTGCTGCTCGCACTGGGCATGGGCGGACTCCTCTTCAAGCTCGGCATCGTTCCGAGACTATTTGCGGCCATAGAAAGGATGCTCAAAAACGTAAAGAGCGTAATACTCGGTTCCGCACTCAATGCCATTGGCATCAATATACTTATCGGCGAACAATACCTGTCCATACTTCTTACTACAGAGACTTTCCAGAGGCAGTACGAAAAGGTTGGCCTTGAAAACAAGAACCTTTCAAGAGTAGCAGAGGATGCAGGTACCGTCATCAATCCACTTGTACCATGGAGCGTCTGCGGTGTCTTCATCGCAAGCGTGCTTGGCGTCCCCACCCTGTCTTACCTGCCGTTTGCCTTCTTCTGTCTGCTCTGTCCGATCCTTACCATTTTCTTCGGCATGACAGGAAAAACTTTAACTTATACAAAGGCACACGTACAGGAACAGGAAAAAGCGAAACCGCTTGTCCAAGGCGAATTCGGTTAATATGACAGTAGTTCATGGATAAATATATAAAACCTAATAAAATAAAGACTGCCGGATTAGATAACTTCTAACCCGGCAGTCTTTATTTTATGGATGATGTAAAGAATGCTGCCAGAGGGTTCTCCGCAATGAAGAGCTGCGCCACTGTATTGCTCAGTATCAGCACAATCGGTAACGCAATCAGACCGAATGAGAGACTTTAGGTAATCTCTTTTCCATTTGACCGCTCCTCTGTTTCTTCAATGATTTCTTCCGTCTTCATCCTTTTACCGATGAACATTCCGTAGCCATACCCACCAACGAGTGTAGCGATGACTGCCACGAAGATGCCCATCATCAGGAATATACCAAAATCCACCCCGATATTCTCAGCTACTGCGAGGGGGCCTGGGATTGGGATGACCATACTGTGTGAAACAATCAACCCCCACGGCTAGAGCGGTTACAAACATGATTTTGGCTATGCCCATTTTTTGGTCACGCTTTTGATCACCTTTTTCAGAATCACAAATGCCGCATCAAAGAACATGGGGATGGAAACTATGGAACCCGTCAGTGGCAATCCTTCTCGGGATTTTTTACCCCTGTGATGGAAAGGATGCCTTCTGCAATCTTCTCCACTGCTCCTGATTTTGCCAGGAACTGCCGAAAGACAATCCCCAGACCGATCAGTATGCCGACTTCGGCAATAATCGATGATGCTTCAGCAATCGGTATCTGTACTGCCAGGGCGGGACCGAAAGATGTGATCAACAGTGCGATGAAGGGTTCCAGCTTAAACTTCAAAATCAGCAGGAACAGTACCGCCAGTGCCAAAATGAATAACATCATCAATATGCCCCTATTCCCCCTTGTCCAATTTGTTGTATACGCTATGCAATGTTTCTACGCCACCGACATTCCCCGGGAATACGATGTAGGGCATATTTGGATACTTCGCTTCGGCCATCGTCTTCCAAACAGGAATCCCTTTATCCGCCTGACCGAGCACACGCGCCTTTTTTACTTTAAGCCCGATCGTCGCCACATCGCTTGATGTAATGCCACCTTTCGCGATAATGAACCTTGGCTTCACATCAAGCGTCGAGACGATTTCGACGAGACTTTCCGAAATCCGCTTGGATATTTCAAGACTTTCAAACTTGTCGTCGGTGCTGATCAATTTACGGGAGGTATATACCACTACGTTCCTGCCGCCATTAATCTGCTCCTCGACATGCGTCCTGATGGTATCTATATAACCCTTCAGTTCATCAGCATCCCTGACCCTATCCACCTCAAACTCAATGGGTATGATGCTTGAATGATCCAGCAGATGCTTGAGCTGCTGGGTCGTCTTTTCCACATGTGACCCGACAACGATGATGCCGCCGTGTCCATCCTGTTCATTTGCAATTTCGTCTGCTTGGAGCACCTCTCCCGGCGTCGCACAGATGGACTTCACAAAAGAAGCCGCCGTACGAAAAATGAATTTCCTGTCTTCCCTATTCAAGTAGTCCATAAGGACAGAGGTGAAGAACGCAAGATCATTGTCATGAACTGCATCCACTACAACCGAATCGAAGTTCGACAGTGAGTCAAAGAACTCCAGAAGCTGGGCATCGTCACAACCTCTGAGCATATCAAGGTCTATATGTTTCACTTCATCTACAGAAACCGCACCGTCACTCTTTTCTGCGACATAGACTGCCATTGTTTCGGCACTGAATCCGAATGTCGAATCGTTTGCGAATTCACTCTCATTTACAGGGATGAACTCTCCGTCTTCCTGCAGATAATGCACACCACCATATGTATAACGGCCCCCTTCGAAGAATGCAGGGATATGGAAGACTGCATCAAACCCACCTTCACTGGCTTCATCTATTGTCTTCGGTTCTATATATGAATGTCCCCTCAATGTGGAGTCTCCCCTGCTGATGACCAGATAGGGCTGTCCGATTTCTTTTGAGACCTTGTCGAGGACCTCGACAATCTCCTTGTGTACAGCAATCGTCTTTTCCTCGGTAAATGCCCTTGAGTTGGTCATGACGTAGAACATGCTGTTGTCCGACAGGAAGCCGTCCCTGACCAGCGCTTCGTCCCAAGCAGTATATACATTCAGGTCTTTTACCGTCTGAGTACCTGTAGGATCGTCATCGAGCACGACTACTTTATAGTTGAAGTTTTCGAAATCCCTTTCCGGGTTGCAATCTGGAACATCTTTCAGAAGCTCTTTATTCATCATACCCACCTATCTCCCATTTATTCTTTCGATATATTTGATGATTCCTGAATGGTCGTTGAGCCCATTTCCATTTATGATTTCGGATTTATACATTTCCTTGACCATATTCGTCAACGGCAGGGTGATCTGTTCCTGGTCGCTTGTTGAAGTGACATTATGGAGATCTTTGTAATTGATGTTGATTGTGCCGCCTGCTTTATAATCCTCATCAATCATTTTAGGGAACTTCGCTTCCATGACATTGGAACCGGCCAGCCCGTTCCTGATCGCATCAAACATGGCTTCGAGATTTATATCATAGTTTTTGGCCAGTACGACAGCTTCTGCCAGCGCTGCAATATTCGTGTTGACAATAATCTGGTTGGCAAGTTTCACGGTACTTCCTGCTCCCACATCACCAACCCTGATGACTGATTTGGACATCGGCTCGACGACTGCTTTCAAATTGTCAAAGTGATCCGCGCTGCATCCCATCATCACCGACAGTTCACCGGTTATCGCCAGGGGCTCTCCCCCACTGACAGGCGCATCTGCAAAAATAACATTCTTCGATCCAAGAATTCCGCTGATTTCAATGGAATCCGTCGGAGCCAGCGAACTCATATCGATGACCAACTGTCCTTCTTTAAGATGCGGATACAGAGCATTCTCAGATTTGAACAGCACCTCTTTTACGATTGCGCCATTGGGCAGCATCGTGATGATGGCATCCGCACGCTGTGCCATCTTCTGCAGAGAACTCACAGCTGTGGCCCCATACTCCACCACCCGTGCTTCCGCCTCCTTGTTTACATCATTTACAAACACTGTATGCTTATGACCCAACAGGTTCTTGACCATTGGCGCTCCCATGATCCCCAGGCCGATAAAACCAATATTCACAATAACCTCTCCTTTGAAAACGTTTACTTAAAATTATTGTATACCAAAAATTTAATAATGTATACATTTAAAAGCGGTATATTTACTGTATAATGATTTTTGAGGTGAAAACTATGAATGGAGACATGTCTTTATATGAAAAAATCCGGGAAGATATCCTTAACTGGCGATTCGATGAAGAGGAAAAGTTGACCGAAGTCAAACTGGCTAAACTCTATGGTGTCAGCAGAACACCAATCAGAGAGGTGCTCAAGCAACTTGAGTTCGAGTACTTGGTCAAGAATGGCCACATATATAAGCCCTCTCCAGAAGACTATAGGAACCTCTTCGAAATGCGCACCCTGATTGAAACACATGCTGTGGAAAAGGCTGTGCTCTTTTTCGGTCAAGATGATTTAGAAGGCCTCAGACAGTCTATAAAGAAGGCACATGAGGGGCCCGAAGAAGAAACACTGAAAGCCAATAAATTTTTCCATGAGAAACTTGTCAGCGCCGTACGGAATCCATTCCTCATGGAAACATACGACCGGCTCAATTCGGTAATATACTTCTTCAGCCGGACAGTGGTTGAAAAGCAGAGACCCAGCCTATTAGAAGAACACGGGAAGATTGTAGGGGCAATCGAAGAGAGGGATGTGGAAAAGGTAAAGACGCTCATCCGAAGACATCTGGAAAAGGATCTTGAATTCACCCTATATCATATGTAAAAGCGGCCGGAATTTTATTCCGGCCGCTTTATTTTTATATCTATTCATATATTTACTTCAAACTCTGTTGCGACATCCGCTTCTCAGCACTCTCATGGCGTCCATAGACGACATGGAAAATGCCCATGGCGAGTAGTATGGAGATGACGAGGAACTGGTAGAGTCCGCCGTAGCCGAGTGACGGTACGAGAAAACCGAGGAAGAAGGGGCCGAAGCCGAGACCGATCTCAAGCATGATGAAATAGGTGCTCGTGGCAAGGCCCACGTTCTCACGGGAGGCCAGGTTGACACAGACGGTCTGCGCAACGGACTGAAAGTTCCCATAGCCGAATCCTATGAGGACACTGGAAGCCAGCAGGACGACACCCGTCGTCGCACTGCCCAGTACGAAGAATCCGAGAGCCATCAGTATGAATGCCGGATAAAGGACAATGTTGGCGCCCTTCTGATCCATCAGTCGGCCAGTAAACGGACGAGTCATCGTAATGGATATGGCATAGACGATGAAGAAGAAGCTTGCTGCAGTGACAAGACCCACTTCATCCGCATACATGTTCAGGAAGGACAGGATGCCTGCATAGGCAAGCCCCATGAAGAGGATGGAAAAGCCCATCGGCAGTGCATCCCTATCGATCATCCTGAATCCCCTCACCGTCGGCTTCATCGGCCGCTTGACGTTGTTCGTTCGGACCATTGGTATCGTCAAGGCCACAATCAATACCATTCCCGCAACCAGCAGAAGCATCATGCGGTAGGATATGGAACCTGCAAGCAGGAAGCCAAGGAACGGGCCGACTGCAGAACCGAGCACAAAGCTCAGACTGAAGTAGCTGATGCCCTCTCCCCTGCGGTTTTCAGGCACAGATATCGTGGCCAGCGTATTGAGGGCCGTACTGATCAGTCCTGTGGCAAAACCATTCAGGAAACGAGTGGCAATCAACAACGATAGACCACCCTCGATGAAGTACAGACAGTACGTGACAAAGAACATCGCCGTACCGATATAGAGGATGCGTCTCGCTCCCAGACGGTTGATCTGCTGGCCGGTCAATGCGCGCCCGGCAAGGACACCGACGATAAAAATACTTGCTACAAGTCCAGCCGTACTGGGTGAGGCATTGTAGTTGTCGATGGCAAAGCTTCCTATGGTCACCATGGATACATACATGGCAAACATGATGATGAAGTGATACATGAATATGATGACGAATTCCTTTGTCCATATTCTATCGTTTGAATACTCGCTGTTCTGCAAAGTAGCACACCCTTCCTATAAATTCATTCTCTTGAGTGATCGGATCAGCATTTCAATCTCTTCGTGGTCGAAATCCTCCAGGACTTCTCGTTGCATCTCATTCATCCTGCCGCTGACTTCATCGAACAGAGCTTTGCCGGATTCCGTCATCGTCAAATATTTGATGCGGCGGTCCTCACCCTGTTTGGACTCGATGAGACCGAGTTCAAGCAGATGCTTAATCACCTTAGTCGCCGTCGGCTTCTCGATGCCCCGACGCCGGCTCACATCCACTGAGGTGGTCGTACCGTTCTTTGCGATGTCTTTAAGTATCAGCCACTGGGAGCTGTACAGATTATATGCCGAGAGGATTGTGTTCGCCCGGTTGATGTACGGGCGGTATATTGCGATATAGGCATCAAAAAATTCCTGTTCGATGCGCATTGGATCACCTCTTTTAGTTAGTTAGACTAACTAATTATATAGTGTGCACAGTTACGAGTCAATTTATGCAAACGGTTACTTCCAAAAGAATTCCCATTGGAAACGTTTACTTATAAAACAAATGAAAAAACCGGCGCATTGGCCGGTCATCTTTCCATAAGTTTCCCTTTATAGCTGTGAATCCGATGCTCTGTGGATATTTCATTTTCGGCCCGTCCCATCACCGTCCGATACGCCTCTTCTGCAATCTTTTCAATCGGCTGGGCAATGGTCGTAATTTTCGGCCGGTAGACCCCGGCAAGCGGAAGGTCGTCGATCGCAACAAGATGATTTTTTCTTTCCAGATCCAGCCCATGGACGTTTGCATACTTCAGAAATGCCATCAGTGCAAAATCGTTCGCAAGCACTATGCCATTGGACGGTTCCTCTTTGAACTCCGCTTCCATCCTTCCATACAATGCCTCGTTGGTGTCTGTGATGGCATAATGGGAGACCCCTATATCCCCGGCGATACTCCTGAATGCCTCAAGCCGTTCAATCCGAGGCGTAAGTGCCATGTCATCCGAGGCGCCGACATAGTAGAAGTTCTCCACTGTCCTCCCTTTCAGATAATCGAGCGCAAGGGAAACCGCCTGATAGTTGTCCAGCTTGAAGGCGGGGATATCTATATTTTCCACATACCGGTCGATGAAGACGATGGGGAACTGCTGGGCGGCAAGTTTTTCGTACATATCATCATTGCCTCTCGTCGGCATGATGATGAGGCCATCCACCTGCTTCTCGAGGAGGCCGTCGATATACTTGCGCTCCTTCTTAGGGTCATCATCGGCATTGCATATGATGAGGTTATAGCCGTCACGATCGCAATAGTCCTCGATTTTTCTTGTCATGCCCACTGCAAAATGGTGCAGGATGTTCGAAACGATGATACCGATGGTCTTTGTCGATGCACTCTTCAAGTTCCTCGCCATATAATTGGGACGATAACCCAGGGACTCGATCGCCCCGGAGACCCGTTCCTTCGTTTCCTCGCCCATGTAGTGGTACCGTCCGTTCAAATACTGGGAAACGGTGCTGGTGGAAACGCCAGCCTCTCGTGCAACATCTTTGATTGTCACCTTTTTCATGATATAATACCCCTAACTACTAAATCGTTTTAGTAAACTGTTTATTACTTAATGTATAGCCAAAGTAGTGAAGAGTCAAGATATTTGAGGAGGATAAGGTCAATGAAGAAATTTGATGTTTTGAATGAAATTCGTGAAAACTACCTGATTGCGGTTGTCCGCGGCAAAGGTTTCGAGGATACGGTGAAGATGATTGAAAATATCATCGAAGGCGGCATTAAAAATATCGAAATCACCTACACGACACCGAAGGCAAGCGCGCTGATCGAACATTTCGCAACAAACAGTGAAGCATGTGTCGGTGCGGGTACCGTCATGTCGAGGGAGACGGCGGATGAGGCGATCCGTCGCGGCGCGCAGTATCTCGTCAGCCCGCATTTCGACAAGGATATTGCAGCGCTCTGCAACCAGAACCAGATTCCCTACCTGCCTGGCTGTGCCACAGCGACGGAGATTGTAGAAGCGATGAAGTCAGGCGTGGATGTGATCAAAATCTTCCCTGGCGGCGTTCTCGGCGCTTCATTCATCAAGGACATCAAAGGACCGATTCCACATGCGAACCTCATGCCTTCCGGCGGTGTCAATAAGGAGAACATGGCGGACTGGATCGATAACGGCGCCTTTGCCATCGGCATCGGCAGTGCCCTCGCCAAAGGCTATGATGGGTCGAACCCAGAGGTCGTCAAAGAGAACACTGAAGCGTTTGTCGCAGCCTATCAGAAAGCCGTGAAAGGGGAACAGCCATGAAATTCATTACATTCGGAGAGATCATGATGCGTCTGAGCACCGAAGCATCCGACACTTTCAAAACAGCCGACCAGATGAACGTCAACATCGGCGGCAGCGAGATGAATGTCACAATGAGCCTGGCCGCTTCCGGTGTGGATACTGCGGTGATCACCTCCCTGCCCGACAACGCCTTCGGCCAGCGTACACTCTCACTGCTCAAGAGCAACGACGTGGAGACGCGCCATATCCGTCTGGCAGGCCAGCGGATGGGCACATACTTCCTGGAACAGGGATTCAATATCCGTTCCTCGTCCGTCGTCTATGACCGCAAGTATTCAAGCTTCGAACAGTCGACGGTGGACGACTATGATTTCAAGGCCGCGTTTGAAGGATATGACTGGTTCCATTTCAGCGGCATCACACCCGCCCTCAACACCGGACTTCAGAAGGTGCTGCTCGAGGCAGTGAAAACGGCCAAGGAGATGGGCCTCAAAATCAGTGCCGACCTCAATTTCAGGGGCAACCTCTGGTCCTTTGAAGAGGCAAGGTCGACGATGCCGCAGTTCATCAAATACTGTGACGTCATCTTCGGCTATGAGCCGATTGAGCTGAAGGAAGATGGCAAGGAAGTCAAGGAGGGCCTCGAGCGCAATCCGGATGCCGATACCCTGGCACCAATACTCGAAAAGCTGCATGCTGCATATGATATAGAATATATTGCATTCACCCAGCGCACCGTCGTCCATTCCAACAGGAACATCATCAAGGGGATGCTGTCTTCGAAGGAGGGCATCAGGGAGACGGATGCCTACGAAGTGGAGATCCTCGACCGGATCGGTACGGGTGATGCCTTCACTGCCGGTGTCATCCATGGACTGATGAACGGTCTCGAACACCAGGATATCCTGCAGAATGCACTTGGCAACATGCTTTACAAGCATACGATCAGCGGCGACTTCGCCACAGAAAACATTTCCAAAATGGCGGATGTGCTCGATGCGACAAGAGAAGTGAAGAGATAGGAAACGAAAACAGGCTGCTTCCCGATACGGGAGCAGCCTTTGTCATGGAGTCTATTGGATTGTTATTGATAGCTGGGGCTTATCTGGTGGATAAACGCCCAACTGCACTTTGCGTGTGCCGCCAGGGAAAGTTACAGTTACACACCTGAATATGCTGAGAATCCGCCGTCGACCGGGATGACGATGCCGGTGACAAAGCCGGATGCCTTATGGTCTGCCAGATAGAGGAGTGTACCGAGCAGCTCTTCAGGTTCGCCGAAGCGGCCCATCGGTGTCGCATTGATGATCTTATGACTTCTGTCCGTCAGGTTGCCGTCCTTATCGAAAAGGAGGTCCCTGTTCTGGTTCGTTGCAAGAAAGCCCGGTGCCATGGCGTTCACTCTGACACCTGTACGTGACAGGTAGACGCTGAGCCACTGCGTAAAGTTGCTGATCGCAGATTTTGCCCCGCTGTAGGCCGGAATCTTGGTCAACGGGGTGAAAGCGTTCATGGAGGATACATTGATTACGCTGGCGTGCGCTTTCGGTGCCATGTCCCTGCCGAAGATCTGGGAGGGTATCAAAGTCCCTAGGAAATTGAGCTTGAAGACGAAATCGATGCCGTCCGTATCAAGTGCGAAGAAGTTCCTGACATTCGGGTCATCCAGCTTGTCGAGATCCAGGTACTCGTCTTCAGTGGATGCAGATGGATCGTTGCCGCCTGCACCGTTGACGAGTATGTCGCATGTTCCGAGGGATTTATTCACGGCTTCACGCGCTTTCTCTACAGATGTCTTATCCGTAACATCACATTGCACTGCAATCGCTTCTCCGCCCGCCTCTTGTATTTCAGCTGCCACTGTTTCGCATGATTCAAGTGTGCGTCCGAGGACGGCGACTTTGGCACCAGCATCTGCAAGTCCACGGCAAAAGTATGAACCCAGCACACCGCCACCGCCTGTGACGATTGCGACCTGGTTTTTAAGATTTGTATTGAAAGGGGTAGTCATCATTCTTCCTCCTATTTTCTGGTAAGTGAAATTGCTCATTGAATAACTATTTGGTAAGATTAGTTTATCTAACAAACCAAAACGAGGTGCTCCTTATGGTTACTGGTGATTCGAACTATATTAAAACGATGAACCGCAGACTTGTACTTGAAGATATTATCCGTAGCCGCTCCATTTCAAGGGTGGATATATCAAAACGCACTGGACTGAACAAAGCGACGGTCTCTTCCCAGGTGAATGAACTGATCGATCAGTCCCTGATCATCGAAAAACCGGTTGAAAACTATGCACAACCCGGCCGCCGGCCGATCATCCTGGAACTTGATCCGATGAGTACATATTCCATCGGCATCGACATCGACCGTTCCCATATACGCATCATGCTCATCAATCTCAAAGGCATGACTGTCTACAACAACATTCATGACTTCGACATCCGTCATACGGATACGCTTGCCGAACTGCTGCCGGCACTGCTCGAGCCGGTCATCAGCCAGTACAGCGAAGTCTACCGCCCGAACCAGCTTGTCGGCATCGGCATCAGTTTCCACGGAATCGTCAATGCCGAGCTGGAACTGCTCTATTCCCCGCCGCAGCAGCTTGATCTGAAGCCACTTCTGTCCGAGCTTGAGCAGAGGTTCGAAGTGCCTGTCCATATCGACAACAACGCCAATATGTCCGTCCGTGCCGAACAGTCGTTCACTGCATACGAGACGAACCTCTACAGCATGACGCTGTCCAGTGGTATCGGCCTCGGCATCCTGCTGAACAACGAAGTGTTCCATGGATTTTCCGGCTATGCCGGTGAGGTCGGACATATGATCATCAAGCAGGATGGCATCGAGTGCCGTTGTGGAAACAGGGGATGTTTCGAGCGCTATGCTTCCGATGAGGTCCTCACCCGCTCGCTTGCTGATGCGGGCATCTCCCTCATTGAATATCCGACATATGAATCCTTGAAGGCGGACGAAAAGGCAAAGGCCATATTCGAAGACTATATCTCCTTCATCACCGTCGGACTGAACAATATCATCAATGTCTTCAACCCTAAAAAACTTGTCATCAACAGCACCATATTTTCGAAATATCCGGAACTGCTCGAGGAGCTCAAACCCGGCCTCACTTCGTCATTCATCGATTATGGAGACATCCTCATCTCGCCCCTCGGCACACAGTCAAGCGCCCTCGGGGCAGCACTTGTGCCCCTTGCGAAATACCTCGATATCACCCACTTCGATCTGAATGCGTATCACATCGCACATTAATATCAGAAAAGGATAAGTCGGACTTATCCTTTTCTTTTTTATTTTCTATTTACTGTATCGATGATGCCGTTCAGGTAGGTGGCGCCGAGCGCACGGTCGTAGAGGCCGTAGCCCGGTCTGCCCGTCTCGTCCCAGATCATGCGGCCGTGATCCGGACGGATCGGCACGTCGACACCGCTCTCGATGAGCTTCTCGATGATGCCCACCATATCGAGTGAGCCGTCATGGACGGAGTGGGACGTTTCCTGGAAGGAGCGCTCGCCGGTCCATTTGACGTTCCTGGCATGCACGAAGTGGATGCGCTCACGAGCCAGTTCGATGATTTCGAACAGGTCGTTGTCCGGTATGGAACCATAGGATCCGGTACAGAATGTAATGCCATTGTGCCTGCTCGGTACGGCCTCGAACAGTCTTCTCAGTGCCTTGGCACCGGTGATGATGCGCGGCAGGCCAAAGATGCCCCATGGCGGATCGTCCGGGTGGATGGCCATCAGAACATCCTCCTCCACCGCGACCGGGATGATGCGCTCGAGGAAGTAGATCAGGTTGTCGAACAGCTGGTCTTCACTGATGTCCTGATAGGCATCGATGATCTCCTTCAGGTCGTCCGTCTGGTAGGACAGGTCCCAGCCCGGGAGGGTCAGCTCGCCGCTCAGCGGGTCTATGTCCTTCACCAGCGCCTCGTCATACTTCAAGGAATTCGAACCATCCGGCAGCGGCGCATCGAGTTCGATGCGGGTCCAGTCGAACACCGGCATGAAGTTGTAGCAGACCGTCCTGATGCCGGCAGCAGCCAGATTGCGGATCGTCTCCTTGTAGTTCTCGATCAGGGCGTCGCGGCGGCCGCGGCCCATCTTGATGTCCTCGTGGACGGGTACGGATTCGATGACGTTCAGGCGCATGCCGTGCGCCGCCACCGCATCCCGCAGCTTCACAATCTCGTCGTACGGCCATACCTCGCCGGCCGGAATATCATAGATCGCCGAGACGACCCCCTTCATCTGTGGAATCTGGCGGATGTCCGCAAGCTTCACCGGATCATCCGGTCCATACCATCTAAAACTCATTTCCATAACAGTCGCTCCTTTTTATTCATTTTCAAGTCCAAAGTATTTTTTCGCGTTGTAGTAGCATATGTCCTCGACATATTCCTTGAGCAGTTCACGGTCGTCAGGCACCATGCCTGCCTCCACCCATTCTCCGAGCAGTTCGCAAAGAATTCTTCTGAAGTATTCGTGGCGCGTAAAGCTCAGCATGCTCCTTGAATCCGTCAGCATGCCGATGAACGTCTTGAAGGCACCCGCGTTCGCCAGCGTCTTCATCTGATCCCTCATGCCATCATAGTTGTCGTTGAACCACCATGCCGTACCGAATTGCACCTTGCCCGGAATACCGCCCCCCTGGAAGTTTCCGGCCATCGTCGCCATGATGATGTTGTCCCTCGGATTCAGTGTATAGAGCACCGTCTTCGGCAGTGCATCATCCTGATCGATCCGATCCAGGAATCTGGAAAGCGGCTGCGCCACAAGCTGGTCGTTGATCGAATCGAACCCGCTGTCCGGCCCGAGGTCTTTGAACATGCGGGAGTTGTTGTTCCTGAGTGGCCCGATGTGCAGCTGCATCACCCAACCGTATGCGTTGTACTGCTCCGCAAGCTGCACGAGTGTGTATGTCTTGAACTGTGCCACTTCGTATTCCGACAGTTCCTCTTCCCGGAGGACTTTATCGAATATTGCTCCGACCGCTTCCGCATCCGCCTCCTCATAGAACATTTCGTTGATGCCATGATCGGACGCACGGCATCCCATCTGATTGAAGAAGTCGATGCGGTCGAAGAGTGCACCCAGGAACTTCTGGTAGGTATCGAGCTTGCCGCCTGCAACACCCTCCAGCTTCCCGAGCCATTCCTTGTAGTCCGGCGTATCGATGGCGATGGCCTTGTCGGGCCTGAACGAAGGCGCCACCTGCACATCTATCGTGTCATCCTCCTTGAGGAGCCGGTGATATTCCAGGTCATCGGTCGGGTCGTCGGTTGTGCCGAGAAACTTCACTTTCTGGCTCTCCAGTATGCTTCTCGGTTTCAGTGCTTCCCCTTGCAGCATTTCATTCGTCTTCTCATAGATGGCATCGGCACTTTTTGGCGACAGCAGGTCGCTGATGCCGAAGAAGGTCTTCAGCTCAAGCTGGGTCCAGTGCAGCAGCTGGTTGCCGAAGAGCTGGGGTACGGTTTCCGCGAAGGCATCGAACTTGGCCTTCTCATCGGCTTCCCCCGTTATCCTGTCCTCTTTGATGCCCGCCGCCCGCATGGCGCGCCATTTATAATGGTCGCCGCCGAGCCACACTTCCGTGATCGAGCGGTAGTTTTCATTCTCGTATATCTCTTTCGGGTTGAGGTGGTTGTGATAGTCGATGATGGGCAGGTCTTTGGCCACATCATGATACAGCCACTTTGCCGTCTCTGTAGTGAGCAGGAAATCCTTGTTGATCATTTGTATCTCTCCTAATCCTTTATTGATGGTTTATGTCAGATTGAACAGTTCCGGCAGGAACATGCTCAGAACCGGCGTAAATGTCACGATCAGCAGCATGATGAAAAGTACGATGAAGAATGGAATCAGGACCGGCACGACCTTTTCTATCCGTATATCGGCGACACTCGCGCCGACGAACAGTGCAGATCCGACTGGTGGCGTGATGTTGCCGATGCACAGGTTGAACGTGATGATGATGCCGAAGTGGATCGGATCGATGCCCATGTCCATTGCGATCGGCAGGAAGATCGGTGTAAATATCAGTACCGCCGGAGTGATGTCCATGAATGTTCCGATGACCAGCAGGATGACCGTCATCAGGAGCAGTATGATGATCGTATTGTCCGTCAGGGACAGCAGCGAATTGCTGATGGCGTCCGGCAGCCCTGTGTAGGACATGACCAGCGAAAAGAGTCCCGAGACGGTGATCAGGAGCAGGATCATCCCTGTGATTTCAACCGTTTCCCTAAGTATGTTCGGAATTTCCCTTATCTTCAGGTTCCTGTAGATCATCGAGAGTATCGTGGCGTAGACCACAGCGACCGCAGCACCTTCCGTTGCAGTGAAGATGCCGGCGACGATGCCGCCGATGACGATGACGATGAGGAGCAGGCTCGGGATGGCATCCAGTGTGAGGTATGCCTTATCCCGCCAGGCGATCTTCTCGGAGATCGGATACTTGTATTTCTTCGCCAGTACATAGGCGACGATCATCGTGGCCAGTCCCCAGAGAATCCCCGGAATATAGCCGGCCATGAATAGTGCAGCGATGGATGTGCCGCCACTGACGAGTGAATAGACGATCAGTATGGACGTCGGCGGGATGATCAGCCCGGCAGGTGCAGATGCGATGTTGACAGCCGCTGCATATTTGCGGTCGTAGCCGCTGTTCAGCTGCATCGGTGTCATGATGCGTCCCATGGCCGCTGCAGAGGCCACACTGGATCCTGCAATCGAGCCGAAAAGCATGTTGCCGACAACGTTCGTATGAGCCAGCGATCCCGGCAGCCTGCCGACGAGTACTTTGGCGAAGTTGATCAGTTTGAAGGCGATGCCGCCGTTGTTCATGATGATGCCTGCAAGCACGAACAATGGAACCGCGAGCATCGTAAAGCTGTCCATCTCGGTGACGAGGCGCTGTGCTCCCGTCAGTATCGTAGTATCGAATGGCATGATGAGCATAAGCGTGAAAAGTGAACTGAGCAGGATGGAAATGGCGATCGGAAACCCGAGGGCCAGGAACAGCAGCAGCAGTCCGAATATCACTATCCCTGATAATACTGTCAAACTCATAGACTTTTCACATCCTCATCCTCTTTTTTCGCGACCCTTTCAATGGTCGTGATGTTATAGATCGTATAGAACAGTGTGATCACTCCGGACACCGGCAGTGCCGCATAGACGAATCCCATGGAGATGCCCGTCGCAGGTGCAATCTGCGGTGTCGTCAGCATTGTAATCCGGATGCCGCCGTAGATGAAGACGATGACTGCCGTGAGCAGGATCGCAATCTGTGCCAGGTATGTCAACGCCACCTGCGTATTCCAGCTCATCCTTTCACGGACGAACAGGATGGCGATGTGTTTATTTTTACCGAAGACGTAGGCTGCGGCGAGAAGTGTGAACCATATCAATGTGTATCTGATGATCTCCTCACTCATCGTGCTCGGGTCGTTCAATATATATCTTGCGATGACCTGCCAGATCGACAGCAGTGTCATGCCGATGATGGCGATGCTTGCGAAAGTGAGGATGACAATGTCCACTATGCGCTTAGCTTTCTTCATCAGAATCTCCTCCCTTGAACAGTTCATAGATCGGCCCCATCGTCTCGTCCGCCTTCATTTCTTCATGGAGCGGCTGTACAGATTCGATGAAGGAGGACTTGTCCACGTCATGAAACTCCACACCCATTTCATTCTGCGCCTCTTCCGCCGCCGCTTCTGTCGCTTCATTCCATACGACTTCATGGAATTTGTTCGCAGCATCCGCCGAATCGTGGATGATCTGACGCTCTGCTTCCGTCATGCGGTCCAGCCTCTGCTTGTTCATGATGAGCATGTCGGGAACAATCGCATGCTCCGTATACATCCAGTGCTTGGCTACTTCTCCGTGCTTCGAGCTGACAAGTGACGTCAGGTTGTTCTCGGCTGCATCGATGATGCCCGACTGCAGTGATGTATAGACTTCTCCGTAGGCCATCGGCGTCGGCGTACCGCCGAGTGCATCAATCATCGCCACACTTGTCGCACTCGGCTGGACCCGAACCTTGAGTCCTTCCATATCTTCCGTATCATCGACCACACGATCCCTCGTATAGAGGCTGCGGCTACCGGCATCGAAGTATGTCAGGCCGACGAACCCGATATCCTCCGACGCATTGTAGATGACATCCGTAATTTCAGGATCCGACATCTTCTCCTTGAACTCATCCGTATCTTCAAAGAGGTAAGGCAGGCCGAAAATGGAATATTCCGGACGGAAGCTCTCAAGCGCGCCCGCGCTGACCTTGGTGACATCAACCGCCCCCGTCTGGGTCAGCTCGATGACCTCCCTCTCATCCCCGAGCTGTCCGTTCGGATAGAGTGCAATCGACATATCACCATCAGAGCGCGCCTCAACCTCTTCCTTGAATTTTTCAAGTGATTTATGCACCGGATGATCCGTCGGGTGGTTGTGTGCAAGAACCATCTTGTGGCCACCCCCCGCTTCAGACGAGGCATTGGAGCATGCACCCAGAAGAAGTAGGATGGATGCGCTTACAAAAAGAACAAAATATTTTCTCATTTCATTTACCGCTCCCGTATCTTATTAATTAGTTTAATAGTACAACTAATTAATAATTAAATCAATGGAATATCAAAAATGTAATATAAAATTTAGTTTTTTAGTTAAACAATATACATATTTAATATGCCTATCAAAATTCTTGCAGAGCGAATCTTACAGACGACCCGATTCTGGCAGTTTGTTATAATGTTTTTAACAAACAAAAGAGAGAAAGGAAGTATAAAATGGAACAGGGTTACGTTTCCGAAAGGGAAATACAGATCATGTATGCCGATACGGATATGATGGGCGTCATCTATCACGGCAACTACCTGAAATGGTTCGAAGTCGGGCGCATGCAGCTCATCCAGGACATCGGATACGACTATGTCACAATGGAACGCGAGGGATATTATGCTCCGGTCTATAACGTCGATGTCACATACAAGAAGGCACTGAAATATGGAGACCGTGCCTCGGTCAGGACATGGGTCGTGGAAAATACCGGGATGCGGACGACATATGGCTACCAGATCGTCAACATTAATGGTGAGGTATGTACAGAAGGCACGACGACCCACATCATCGTCAAGAAGGTGGAAGGCGAATTCAAACCGGTCGCCTTCAAGAAGATTTTCCCTGAATGGTTCAGGAAGTATGAGGAGATCAAAACAGGGAAATAAATAGAACGCCCCCTCGGGGACGTTCTATTTTTAATATATGAATTTTTGACATGCCCTATACATACTCCTCATATTCATTCGGATGCTGGTCCTCCACCCTGCCGGATTCCCCTTTGTCCAATCCATCTATCGCTTCAAGGTCTTCCTGTGTCAGTTCGAAGCCGTATACATCGAGGTTCTCCCTCTGGTGTAGCGATGAGTCGGATTTCGGGATGACCAGGACACCGTTCTGAACATTCCACCGTACGATGATCTGTGCCGGTGACTTGGCATATTTATCGGCAATTTCCTTTATCGTCGGATTCTCCAGCACATCGTTGATCTCCCGGCCGAACGGGCTCCACGCCTCGGTCAGTATGCCGTGCTTCCTGTTCGTCTCCACCAGCTCCTTGTTGTTGAAATACGGATGCCGTTCAATCTGATTGGTTGCCGGCGTGACTCCGGTTTCATCGATGAGCCGCTCGAGGTGTTCAGCGAGGAAGTTCGATACCCCGATGGTCTTGATCAGTCCGAACTTCTGGGCATCGATCAGTGCCTGCCATGCCTCGACATATTTGTCCTGTTTCGGCAGCGGCCAATGGATGAGGTATTTGTCAAAGTAGTCGATGCCGATGCGGTACAGCGACTCCTGGATCATACTGATGGCTTTGTCATAGTCATGTGCCGCACCCGGAAGCTTGGAGCTGATGATCAGCTGCTCGCGGGGCACGGTCGTACGCCGGATGGCCTCCCCCACCGCACCTTCGTTGTTGTAGTTCGTGGAAGTATCGATGAGTCGGTACCCATTCTCTTCAATGGCCGTCAAAATGCTGTTCACTCCTCTGGCACCCTGGATGTTCACCGTGCCCAGTCCGATCTCCGGCAGAGTACTGCCATCATTCAGTTCATATTTTCTATCCAACATCTATATCCTTCCTTTCTTTATCCTTTGCACTTCGCGTCTTCCCAGAAGTTTGACGACAATCGAGTCGAGCAGCTCCGGCACTTCATGCTTCAGGGCCATGCCGGCTATGAATGTATGGATTTCATCGATATCGGAAGCCCCCTGCAACTCCTGATACCGGGCCGTCTCACCTTCATCGGCCTCATTCCTGAAATGCTCCCATACCGTCTTCATATAGTTCCGGACATTTTCTGCATCATGGGCCATATCATAGGCCTGATCAAGCAGCCTTCCGAATTCTCCGACGGACATGCTGGTGCCCGATTCGATCAGTTTCTGCACTTCCTCATGGAGCTGCGGACTTTTCAGGAGAACGAAAAGCTGCTCCTCTTTCCACAACTCCCCGAGCATGTCGAATTTCTTCTGATCGAGTTCCGCCTCCTTCATGCGGCCGAGGAAGGACCGCCTGTAAAGGAAATGGCGGAGCAGCGGAATCTCCCCATTCGGATCCCGGCCGAATGGTGCATTCATCGTATCGAGGAATTTTATTTCCTCCCCGTTCGGCTCCTGGTCGACCGAAATGTGGCCGAGATGCATTTCACCTTCCGGACGATACTCTGTGACGTGTCCATCCTTTTCTGCATAGAGTTCGATATTGCTGGTCTGCGGGTCATAGTCCAGACGGAATTTAAGTGGATCGTCCCCATAGCTCTGGGCCGTGTAATACTTATAATCCATATCCGTCCGCTTCGGCAGCCATTTTAGGAGCGTATCCAGATCCCGGTACAGGCCGCCGGGCTGAAATATGTCGATGAACCGGCGTGCGCTTTTCTGTTTCAAATACAGGTTGACGTTATACATTACACTGGTCACTTCCGCTGCAGTGCCCAGTGGGAAATAAGGAAAATTGACACCGACGATATCAATCGGCCTCAATGGATGATGAAACCTGACCGAACACCCTTTGATGTTCACCAGTTTGTTCGGCACCTTTTCCGAAGTCGCTGCATTCGACAGCCGCACGGTCGCCTGTGTAACATTCCCGAAAATCTGCTTCCCTTTGTCATTCAGGTGCACTGCCGCTTCATGATGCTCACCGTTCCCATGTGCTCTTCTCGCCCCCGGATCATGAACATCGAACCGCTCGATCAGATCGATGATGACATCTGCTGACGTTTTCATGAAAGTCCCTCCCTTTTCCTTCTCTCTCATTAAATTCACCTTTTGGACATTTTCTAAACCAATGAAGCTCACCCGTTGGCCCGTTTACTCATCATATATCCACAGTGTAATACTATTCATAAAATATATTAGAATATTCGTATAATCATTTCAGCATTATTGTCCCATTGTTATATAATCATGCTTGGGTGATAAAAATGGAAAAACAAAGGGAAAAGAAAGACTTCAATATCTTCATGGCACTATTGCCGCTTCTGCTCATGATTACAGCAATGGGAACAGCGGTCATCTGGCTGGGACAGGATCCACACCTGCCGCTCATTTTCGGTACAGCTTCCGCAGCAATCGTCGCAATGTTCTACGGATATAAATGGAAAGAAATCGAGGATATGATGTACAAGGGGATCCGTCTGGCACTGCCGGCAATCGTCATCATCATACTCGTCGGCCTCGTCATCGGTTCATGGATTGGCGGGGGCATTGTGGCCACGATGATCTACTACGGCCTCGCACTAATCAGCCCGGCGCTGTTCCTGGTCACCATCACGGTACTCTGTGCGATTGTGGCACTGTCCATCGGCAGCTCCTGGTCCACGATGGCGACGGTCGGTGTCGCAGGAATGGGCATCGGCATAAGCATGGGGATTCCGCCGGCGATGGTCGCAGGTGCGGTCATATCCGGTTCGTATTTCGGTGACAAGATGTCCCCGATGTCCGATACGACGAACCTTGCTTCGGGCCTCACGAATACGGACCTGTTCGTACATATCAGGCATATGTTCTATACAACCATTCCGGGGCTCATCATCGCCCTGGTGGCATTCTTCTTCCTCGGCCGGCAGTTCGGAGGTCAGGGAAATGGCAATGATGCTGAGATCGCCGGCATGATGCAGGCGCTCGATGCCCAGTTCATCATTTCGCCGTGGCTCCTGCTCGTTCCGCTCGCCGTCATCGTATGCATAGCTTTCAAAATGTCTGCTATTCCTGCGCTGATTGTCGGCATCGTTCTCGGATTCCTGTGCCATATCCTTATCCAGGGCGGGGATCTCGGAACCGCAATCGCCACACTGCAGGGTGGCTATGTCATCGAATCCAATAACGATATGATCAATGAACTCTTCAACAACGGCGGACTGGAATCGATGATGTATACCGTATCGATGACCATCGTCGCAATGACATTCGCAGGAATTCTCGAATACAGCGGCATGCTGCAGGCCATCATGAAACAAGTCATCAAAATTGCCAAAGGAACACTCGGCATCGTCACCTCGACAATCGTCGCTGCGTTCGCAACGAATGCCACATGTTCCGAACAGTATATATCCATCGTCGTCCCTTCACGTATGTTTTTAAGGACCTATATAGAAAAGAACCTGCATTCCAAAAACCTCTCCCGTGCGCTTGAAGATGGTGGCACACTGACCTCCGTCTTCATTCCGTGGAATACATGCGGCGTATTCATCTACGGCGTGCTCGGTGTCGCAGCCTGGGAATATGCACCCTATGCGATATTCAACCTGGTCGTACCGTTCATCTCCATCTTCCTCGCTGCAACAGGCATCGGTATTGAAAAGATTTCCGATGAGGAGAGGGAGGATTTCCTCGACAAGCATTATGGAGAGGAAAAATCGAAGGAATCACTGACGCCCGAGACAGTGTGATGGTGAATTCTCAGTCGGAATGGCTACCACTGTTAATTGGAGGGTCAACTCACAGTCGGAATGGCTGCCACTGTTAATTGGAGGGTCAACTTGCAGGCGGAATGACTGCCACTGCAAATTGGAAGCCCAACTCGCAGTCGAAATGGCTGCCACTGCAAATTGGAAGCCCAACTCACAGTCGAAATGGCTGCCACTGCAAATTGGAAGCCCAACTCACAGTCGGAACGGCTACCACTGCGAATTGAAGGGCCAACTTGCAGTCGGAACGGCTACCACTGTTAATTGGAAGCCCAACTCGCAGTCGGAACATCCACCACTGTTAATTGGAGGCGTCCTCCACCAGCAAACAGTAAAAAGCTGCAGAATCCCAGATAGGACTCTGCAGCTTTTTGATATCTATTATAGTGTATCTTCCACTGGTGTATCGCCTTCATGCAGATAATACGTCTTGCCTTCAGGCTTGTTTGTATCGACAATGTGCGTCAGTACATTTGCAACGTCTTCCCTTGGAATTTCGGCGATTTCAGTGCCGCCTTCAAAGAGTCTGACCTTGCCCGTACCCGGGTCATTCGTCAACTTGCCTGGACGCAGAATTGTAAAGTCGAGGCCTGAATCCCTGAGGTATTCGTCTGCACGGTGCTTGGCATACAGATAAGGCTGTATCTGCTCTGCATTTTTCGGATCATCCGCTCCCATGGAACTGAGTATGACGAAGTGTTTGACGCCAGCTTTTTTCGCATTATCCACAGACTCTATTGCACCTTCCTGGTCGATCAGAACGGTCATATCCGTACCTGTATCACCACCGGATCCTGCCGCGAATACGACAGAGTCGACATCTTCGAACGCATGGGAGAAGTCTTTCTGCAAGTCACCGAGCACCGTATCGATTCCCTTGTCTTTAAACTGTTCCACTTGCTCTTCCTTGCGGACCATTGCCACCGGCTGATGACCCTTGTCTTTCAATTTTTCTACAAGTTGATGGCCGACCTGACCATTTGCACCAATAACTAGTACTTTCATGTAATGATTCCTCCTTGTCTAATCTGTTGTCTATACCCACATGGGGAGGGGGTCTTAAACATGAAGTTCATATTATTCTATCCGAGCGCGACATCGAGGATCATCATGAGGGTGAATCCGAGCATGAGGCTCATTGCTGCAAGGTCGGAGTGGCCGTTTTCCTGGGTGCTCGGAATGACCTCTTCGACAACGACAAAGATCATTGCACCTGCTGCCAGCGCGAGTGCATAGGGCAGTACCGGGCTCATGAATGAAATGGCTACAACACCGATGACGGCTGCAATCGGTTCGACGACTGCCGACATCCATCCTAGGAGGAAGCTCTTCGTCCGCGACATGCCCTCACCACGGAGCGGCATGGATACTGCCATCCCCTCCGGAATGTTCTGAAGGCCGATGCCAAGCGCCAGTGTGGCAGCGCCTGCTGCGATGGCCGCTCCATCCCCGTTGGCGGAAACGGCACCGAATGCGATACCGATGGCGAGCCCTTCGGGAATGTTATGTAGCGTCAGAGAGAATACGAGCAGTGTGCTCCGCCGTTTTTTCTTTGCCCGCCACCCTTCCATCCGGTCTTCCGGGGCGTTCCTGTGCGCATGGGGAATCATCTGGTCGAATGCATAGATGAACAGGCCACCGAGCAGAAAACCGACTGCCGGCGGGAACCATTCCCCGATGAAGTGACTCTGGCTGTGCTCGATTGCAGGGGCGAGCAGGGACCAGAAACTTGCTGCAATCATGACACCCCCTGCGAAGCCGAGCATCGTATCGAGAAACTTATCATTCACTTCTTTTGTGAAAAATACGACGGCTGCCCCCAGCCCCGTTGTAATCCATGTGAACAGTGTGGCTGTGAGTGCCTGCAGCCATGGGTCGAATCCCATAAATGTATCTATCATCAGTCTATTCCTTTCAGGTATCTGAATATTCCTATGGAAATTATACTCCATTATGGCGTATAGTATCCATAATATGATTTATTCCATGTTCACTCAATACCACATCGACTAACTGTTAAAACGGAGGGAGCATAATGAAAGCCAGTCTAGCACCTGTGATCATTCTCATCGCTGCAATACTATGGGGGACGGTAGGCACTGCAAAGGTATATCTGCCGCCAGGCGCCGACAGCATATCAATCGGGGCCATGCGCCTGATCATCGGCAGCCTCATCCTCCTCATCATCGCCCGGCTGCTTGGCCAACTGACCTTCAGGGGCTGGCCTCTAAAAGTCATTCTGACTGCCGGACTTGCCATGGCGCTTTTTCAGCCCTTCTTCTTCAATGCAGTCACACTGACTGGCGTCGCGGTCGGTACGGTGGCATCGATCGGCAGTGCGCCCGTGTTCTCAGGACTGATTGAATGGCTGTTCTTCAAAGTGCGGCCGGGCCGTGTATGGTGGATTTCCACCATCCTCGCCATCACCGGATGTGCCATTCTTATGTTCAATACGGGGTCGATCACCGTCGATCCGCTCGGCATACTTTCCGGACTTGGGGCGGGCGTCTCTTTTGCCAGCTATACGATAATGAATTCAAGGTTGGTCAGGCATCATCATCCAATCGCCACTGCCGCCATCGTCTTTACAATCAGCGCCCTGATGCTCACCCCATTCCTGCTGTTCAACGACCAGTCATGGATGATGACTTCAAGTGGCATCTCGGCCTCGCTCTATATCGGACTGTTCGGCACGGGACTTGCGTATTTCCTTTTTGCCTATGGACTGAAATATGTAAAGTCCTCTTCCGCCGTCACACTGTCGCTTGCGGAGCCATTGACCGCTTCACTGCTCGGTGTCCTGTTCGTCGGGGAAGTGCTTGCCCTGTGGTCATGGGTCGGCCTTCTCATGCTGCTGATGGGTCTTCTCATCCTGGCATTACAATCAAGGCAACGTCCGCAACAGGCGAATGTCAATACTTAAAAACCCGTTTGGCGAGCCAAACGGGTTTTCTCTATCCTTCGATTGTAATACTGTCGATATCTTTCGGGAACTTGGTGAAGATGTACGTCGTATCGTCGATATACAGCATGTCTTCTATACGCACACCGCCGAATCCAGCCTTGTAGACACCCGGCTCGACAGTAATGACATGGCCCTTTTCAAGCTTGTCCGTATTCTGTGCATCGAGTGATGGCGCTTCGTGGAGCCCGAGACCCAGTCCATGTCCGATGCGGTGGGTGAAGTATTCCCCGTAGCCGTCGGCCTTTATTTCATCGCGCGCCGCTTCATCGAGCGCATTCATCGGTGCGCCAATCTGAGCCTGGCGGATGCCGGCTTCATTCGCCCTCAGTACGGAGTTGTAGATGGCCTCCTGCTCCTCGGTCGGATCACCGATGATGAATGTCCGCGTCATGTCGGATACATAGCGGTCCTTCGTCACCACACCGAAATCGATGAGCAGGAAGTGTCCGGGTTCGACGACCGTATCCCCGGACGTACCATGCGGCAGTGCAGAGTTTTCCCCCGTCAGTACCAGTGGGCCGAACGATACATCCACCGCGCCATGAACCTTCACCCTGCCGAGCAGAAATTCAGCGATTTCCTTCTCCGTTTTGCCTGATACCGGTTCGTTCACCAGATCGGCCAAAGCCTTTTCGGTAATATCCACCGCTTCCTGCAGCTTCTCCTTGTCATCCTCGTCCTTCTTGCCACGCAGCCGGTTGATTTCATCCTCTACGGAGTATATCTGGTCGGCCGTATAGTTTTCAAGGAACCTCTGATAGCGGTTATAGGTAACGTGACCGCCTTCGATTCCGAGTGACTCTGCATCGATTGCATGTTCAAAAATCAGTCTGAAAGCATCCTCCCCATCATTGTACGGCAGGTGGTTATCGACGGTGGCCGTATCATTGACGACTTCCTGGTCAAGCGCCGGGAACATCAGTGCCGTATCGTTCGTCTTTACGTTGATCAGCAGGGCGAGCACCCTTTCATGCGGCTGGATATAGCAGCCTGTGAAATAAAAGACATTTGTCGGTTCTGTAACGACCACCATATCGATATCAAGCATTGATGTGAGCCGTTCCACTCTCTCTTTGTATTTCCCTGTCATTTCCAACATCCTTTCTCATTCAATTCATCGTTTCCAATATAACACAGGTTGAGTAAATATAAATTCATGGGTACTTATGCTACTATTACTGTATCGATACATGGAGGCCTGATTCATGTTACCAGCATTCATCAAACAGCTCCATAAGGAGTTCAATCCCACCTTTTATATCTCACCATATATCACCGTTTCCCTCTTATTGCTTTATACGTTCATCAGCGGCATCTTCGGCTACCTGCTCGGTATCGAACTCTTCTCGCAGGAGACGATACCAAATACCCTGCTCTTTGAAACCCTGCTACTCCGCATGAGTGTCCTTGGACTGTATGCGATGGCCAACCTGTTCTTCCTATACCTCATGATTGGATGGTTCAGGAAATCATTCGTCAATGTGGCGGTGATCCTGTCCTACTATCTCGTCTTCACAACAGTCGTCTTTATACTGACCATATTGATGTTCCTGCTCGTCTGGGCATTCCATTCCATCTTCGATATCAATGAAGCACCACTGCTCATCATATTCGGAATTTCACTTGTCATCATCTTCACACTGCTCAATCTTTATCCGGGCTACCTGTTCTATCTGGCCATCCGCCACCGTCCGATGGATATTTTCTGGCCATTGATATTGTATGTCATCGGCATTCATCTGATCACGTATATCATGCTGCGCTTATGGAACGCCGTCGATCTCATACTGATATGGAACCTCGGCATCTCATCGTAAAATAAGATGTGGCATCCTTGAAGGGTGCCACATCTTTTTGTTTCCATCATTCCCCTTCCGCTTCAATCGTCCGGATCGTTTTGCAGGGGTTGCCGGCAGCCACTACATTCGCCGGAATATCCTTGACGACGACCGCGCCGGATCCGATAACCGTGTTCTCGCCGATTGTAACTCCCGGATTGACCGTGACATCCGCACCGATCCATACATTGTCGCCTATCGTAATCTCCTCAGCATATTCCAGGCCCTGCTTCCTTTTTTCAGGGTCGATGGGATGGTTGACTGTAATGAGTGACACATTCGGTCCGAAAAACACATCATCACCGATCGTAATCCTTGCGACATCCAGAAAAACACAGTTATAGTTTGCATAGAAATTGCGCCCGACTTTGATGTTGATGCCGTAGTCGCAGTAGAATGGCGCACGGATGCTGAGTCCTTCGGCATGATAGCCAAACAGCATATCGAGCAGCCGCCCTTTCTCTTCACCGTGCGGATGGTTATACTGGTTCATCAGATTCTCGGCATTATCCCTCAAGTGCACAAGGGTTGGATCCCTGGGGTCATAGTATTCACCCCGCAGCATCTTTTCCTTTTCGGTCATTCCACTCACCTCATCCATAAAAAGTTGCTCCCGTTTCACTTTCCCTTTTTCCTAGGGATTAAGCAGGACAGCAGAAAGATGGGCGTTCGCAGATTGGATTTCCCGGGAAATTCCTGTAATCAGTCGAGATACTTCCCAAACCAGTCCGTCAAGTGCGTCAGGCGTTCAATTCTCAAGTTCGGCTTACCTGTGCGGGAGAGGTTATGGTCCGCTTCAGGGAACCTGACGAACTGCGTCTCCTTCTTCTGATACTTGAGGGCGATATACAGCTGCTCCCCCTGCTCGATCGGGCATCTGAAGTCACGCTCGCTGTGGAGGATGAGCAGAGGTGTATCGATGGCGTCGACGTACTTGATCGGGGAATGGTGCCACATCTTGTCGATATCGCCGAATTCCGCCTGTATCTGCCAATCTGTGAAGTAGTAGCCGATATCGGAAACGCCACGGAAGCTCACCCAGTTGCAGATGCTCCGCTGCGTGACGGCGGCTTTGAAACGGTTCGTGTGGCCGACGATCCAGTTGGTCATGAAGCCACCATAGGATCCGCCTGTAACACCGAGGTTGTCCTGGTCGATCCAGTCGTATTTTCCTGTGATGTACTCGACTCCGGCCATGATGTCACTGTAGTCCCCGCCGCCGTAGTCGCCCCTGACGGCATCGACGAAGGACTGGGAATAGCTGTGCGAGCCCCTTGGGTTTACGAACAGGACCCCGTAGCCTTTGGCGGCAAGCACCTGCATCTCATGGAAGAATGTATTGCCATAGAATGCATGCGGCCCCCCGTGGATATTCGTGATCATCGGATAGCTTCCCCCGTCTTCAAATCCTGCCGGCTTCATGAACCATCCATGCACTTCTGTACCGTCCTCACTGTTGAACGTGATATCCTCGGGATCCACAAGTTCCGTCTCCTCGACATATGTCCGGTTGACATGTGTCAGCTGCTCAAGCTTCTTCGAATCGAAGTCGAACCTGTACAGCTCACCCGGAGATGCATGGCTGGAGATTGCGAGCACCGCGAAATCCTCTGTGGCATCCATGCCGAAGATATGGTGGCGGTCTTCGAGCAGCGGTCTGGTTTCGCCCTGCACACTGCCTTCGTAAAGATTTACGCTGCCGTTGTCCGATACGAGGAAGACGAAACGTGTATCGGATATCCATTGGGCGGGGTTGGGTTCGATGGCCTGCTGTGTATCTGCAGCGACATAGTCGCCGACCGGCTTGTCGAGCCCTTCGGTAATATGCTTCTTATCCCCTGTATCGATGTTATATACGTGCAGTGTCGCGTGGGTGGCATTCTCAAACTCGCGCCCCATCTCGACGATGAGCAGATGTTCCCCATCGGGTGATGCCTCAACTTTCACCACGCCACCTTCTGCGGTCGGCACCTCTTTAGGCTGCTGATCGCCGTTTTTGATATACAGCGTCTGGTTGAAGTTGAAGTCTGGATCCTCACTGTCATCCGTGGAATAGACATACACATCTCCACCGATCATTTCGTGGAGCGTGAAGTTCTCCTCCCCTTCGAACAGGATCTCATCCTCCCGTGTTTCGAGATCAATGGCTTTCACCGCCTGATACTTCTCCTTGAGCAGGCCCAGGCTGTCCGCCTTGTATTTCATCCGGTCGATGACAACCGGTTCCGGCTTCTTATCTTTCTCGTCTTTCGACTTCTCTTCCCCTTCACCATTCCCTTTCTCATTGGATACATGATAATAGACCTTCTTGCCATCGTTTGAAAAATCTGCGCTGTTGACGCCTTCCTTTTCCTTCGTCAGCTGGACACGTTCGCCGCCTGCTGTATTCAGCAGGAACACTTGCGGCTTGTCATCCGCTTTTGCAATGAACAGCATCCACTGGTCATCATTTGAATGTCTGATATTGGACAGGCGTTCCGGCTGGTATGTAAGCTGCTGCATGGCGCCATCCTGAAGTCGGTACAGGTTGGTGATGTAGTCGTTCTTCTCCTCATCGAGATGCGTGATCAGAGTGGTGATCCGCTGGTCTGCGCCCACTTTCGGCGAAGAGACCGAATTGATTTTGAAAATGTCCTGAATGCTCGTTTTACGTGTCACTATGATTCCCCCTTAAATTGAAAAAAGACTGAATATACAGCCTTTTCATTATTTTATCACGATGATATTCAATTGCCTACTCATGTCACTGCCGGACTCCGGTGAGCACCCGCTTGTACATCAGGAAGATGAAGAGCGGCACCGCCGAAACCATCACCATCACCCCTGTAGGAATCTGGATGGGCGCAATGGCCGTACGCCCGATGGTATCGATGATGATGATGTATAACGCACCATACAGTGAAGAGAGTATGAAGAGCGGACGGAACATCAGCGGTTTAAAATAGAGGATCATCTGCGGGACGATGATGCCGACCAGTGCCACCAGGCCGGTGAAGCTGATCGCAACAAGCGGGGGGATCGATGCGACCACAAG
This sequence comes from Salinicoccus sp. Bachu38, assembly GCF_038561955.2. Lineage (NCBI taxonomy): Bacteria > Bacillati > Bacillota > Bacilli > Caryophanales > Staphylococcaceae > Salinicoccus > Salinicoccus bachuensis. The sequence goes on from NZ_CP138333.2 coordinate 2,447,471, forward strand.
CAGCAGGGGACGGATCTTCCTTGCATCGACGCCGAGGCTGTACGCCCTGGCATCACCCAGGTTGAGCAGGTCGAGCGCACCACCGGCACGATACAGTACTGCGCCCGACAGCAGGGTCAGCACCCCCGTCAGCAGCACCGCATCGTAATCTATGCCCGATAACGAACCGAACATGTAGCGGACGATGGATTCGGTCTGATCGGGGGCGATGAGCACGATGATATAGAGGATTCCACTCATCATCGCCCCAAGCAGCACCCCGATGATGATCAGCGTTTCAGGACGGTAGGTGGTCTCGAGCCGCCTGGCTGCTGCCAGGACGAGTGCGAGGGCCAGCAGCCCTGCGACGATACTCGCCAGCGGGCGGAGGACCAGGGGCAGCACTCCGGTGACGGAGGCCGCACTGCCGAGGACGGCGGCATTCGCCATCCCGAGGGTGAAGCTGTCGGCCATCGGGTTGCGCAGTACAATCTGAAAGACCACCCCGCTCATCGCAAGGGCAGCTCCGAGGATGATTGCGAACAGTACGCGCGGCAGCCGGATGTTGAAAATGATATTCTTGCTCTGGCCGGGCGGGAGGCCGGCCAGCTCCACAGAACCGATGAGTAGGCTCAAGGTGCCTGCCAGAAAGGTTGTTGCTGCAACGAGGGCGACATGTCTATTCATAGACACAGCGTCCGACTGCCCTCAGGCCATCCGCAATGCGGGGGCCGGGACGGGCCAGGAGGTCCGGGGATATGTTGCACTGGTTTTCAGGCTGGCTGATTGCCAGCTCCGAAAAGCCCGGCGTCCCACCGATCGATTCCTCAAGGGCCGCGTCTTCAAGGCCCATGATCGACACCACCTTGTCCGGATCCCTTTCTACGACATCCTCGGGGCTGACATTCGGATACCCTTCAAGATCACCGAATGCATTGTCGATATAGATTTCTGACAGGGCGTCTTCGATGAAGGTCCCACTCCCTGCCGTATAGAGTTCAGGCTGGTCCGAGATGTGGATGAATACCTCATAGGATTCCGAATGATCCTCATAGATGTTGTTCTGCACGTTGATATCGCGTTCGATATCTTCGATCAGCCATTCGGCAGCCGTCTTTTCTCCAAGGAACTCCCCGATGGCTGTAATGGATGCATATATTTCCTCGATGGCCCTCTCTTCATTGACGATCAGCACTTCTGCTCCGGTCGTCTCGGAGACACGTTCCAGCGTTTCTGCATATTGGGGCACGGAGGACTCATGTCCAAGGATGTGTGTCGGCTCGAGTTCGACCAGCTGCTCCTCATCCAGTTCAAACACATTCATTTTCTCAATTTCGTCATTCTCCACGACCGACTCCGGGTGGCTGACTTCCGTCGTCACAGCCACCAGATTGGTTCCGAGTCCCAGCTCTGCAATAATCTCCGTGTTGCTCGGCATCAGCGAAACGATGCGTCGCTCCTCGAGCGGTGTCTCTTCCGGGCCGATTTCGTCCACACTTTCGCCTTCCGAAGCACATCCTGCAAGCATGATGATAAATATGAGCAGTACGCCTGTCAGCCTGTTGTCCATATCCGCCACTTCCTTGGTCATTGATTTCAATTCCTGTAAAAAACCCCCACCACATGGCGGGGGCGATGATTACATCTGCTCAGGTGCAGAGACGCCGATCAGACCCAGTGCATTTTCCAAAGTCTGTCTGACCGCTTCAATCATGAGCAGATAGGCAGCCGTTTTTGCATGGTCGTCCGTCAGCACCTTATCTGCATTATAGAATTTGTGGAACACCCCGGCGAGTTCCTGTATATAGTTTGGAATGCGGTGTGTCGCACGGCTCTCCGCCGCGCCTTTTACCACATTCGGGAAGTCGGCAAGCTTCTTCAGGACCTCGAGCGCATGTTCATGTACAATCACATCCAGGTCCGCTTCCATATCGAGTGCATGACCATCGGCTTTCGCCTGGCGCAGTATTGAACAGATGCGGGCATGCGCATACTGTGCATAATAGACCGGATTGTCACTGGATTCGGATTTCGCCAGTTCAAGATCGAAGTCGAAGTGCGTATCCGGACTGCGCATGGCCAGGAAATAGCGGCTTGCGTCCACTCCAATCATCTCGATGATATCGCGCAGTGTAATTGCCTTGCCGGTACGCTTGCTCATCTTAACCTCTTCACCGTTTTCTATCAGGCGCACCATCTGCATGATTTGGATTTCCAGGCGTTCCGGATCTTCACCCAGTGCCCCGAGCGATCCCTTCAGACGTTTTATATAGCCATGGTGGTCCGCACCGAAAAGGTTGATCAGCTTGTCGTAGCCGCGCTCGACCTTGTCGAAGTGATAAGCGATGTCCGGCATCAGATATGTGTATGTGCCATCCTGCTTCCTGAGCACGCGGTCCTTGTCATCTCCAAAGTCCGTCGTCCTCAGCCACAGCGCACCATCCGCCTCGTACGTATAGCCGTTCTCCGTCATCTTGTCGAGCGCCTCGTTGATTTCGCCCTTCTCATAGAGGGTCGATTCACTGAACCAGCTGTCGAAGTGCACGTTGAAATCATGGAGGTCCTGCTTCAGCTTCTCCATCTCATAGTCGACGCCCATCTGACGGAACATCTTCACGCGGTCTTCGCGGGACGTTTCAATCAGTTCAGGCGACTCCTTGGCAAGCTTCTCGCCGATCACCTGGATGTCCTTGCCCATATACCCGTCTTCCGGCATATACAGCTCCTGCCCCAGCGCTTCCAGGTAGCGGGCTTCGATGGATAGGGCCAGATTTTCAATCTGGTTTCCAGCATCGTTGATATAGTATTCGCGGGTCACATCATGCCCTGCAAACGCCATGATGTTCGACAGTGTATCACCGACGCTCGCATTTCGTGCGTGGCCGATGTGGAGGTCCCCCGTCGGATTCGCACTGACGAACTCGATCAGCACCTTTTCGGGGTTCTCGTGCACCGTACTGCCGTATCGGTCCTTTTCGGACAGGACCTTATGGATGATGCCCGTCAGGGATGCCTCGTCCATCCTGAAATTGATGAAGCCCGGTCCCGCAATGTCCACGGATTTCACACTGGCTTCCTGATAGTCGAGGTTGTCGATGACCGCCTGTGCAATCTCCCGCGGATTGCGCTTTGCCTCTTTTGTCAGCACCATCGCTATATTCGTGGAGAAATCCCCGTTCGCCTTCTCCTTCGGCACTTCCACCTTGACCGGGGGTACGATTTCCACGAGCCCCGACTTTCTGACTGCTGCTTCGATCGATGTCCTTAACTGCTGTCTCAAATCCATCGCTTACCCTACTTTCCTGATTTTATAATGATAGTCTCCAAGTTTGCCGTTATGGTCGTACAATTCGTAATGGATCTCAATCGTCACTTCCCCGATGTCGAGCGCGGTCGTATTGATGCGGAAATGATGCTTTCCCGCCGGAGACTCATAGAATGTATCCGTCGTCTCCCCCTGCTGAAAATGAAAATTCATGTTGATGATGCCGCGCCTTTGGATCTTGATGAAATCATCACCGACACGCATCACTACATCAATTTCGTATTCGTCCAGCTGCTCCGTGTAGCGGAGATAGCGGTCCTTCCGTTCCAGCACTTCAGCCCTGACCGTCTGTTCATAGCGTTTCCTTTCGCCATCCATATCGACGACCTGGTTGATTCTGTACATTGTTTCCTTCTTATCCATAATATCACCTACAAGTAAGGTAAATTATAACATACCGGCATAATGTAGACTACGCCTATATCTGAAGCAGGGTGGTGGCTATTGAAAAGTAGATGAACAGGCCGATGATGTCATTCAGGGTCGTAATGAACGGCCCGCTCGCAACAGCCGGATCGATCTTCAGCTTGCTGATGATGATCGGCAGGATCGTACCGATCACGGTTGCGACACTCAGTGTCAGGAGCAGTGAGATGCCGACGACGAATGCGAGCCACAGCTCCTGATAGAAGACCAGGATCAATGTGATGATCGTAATCCCGCTCGCCGCGCCGACCATCACCCCGGTACCAAGCTCCCGTCCCAGCGTCCGCCACAGGCCATGTTTCTGGTATTCACCGGTGGATATCGTCCGCACCATCACTGCGAGCGACTGCGTGCCCGTGTTGCCCGCTGCATCCATGACGAGCGGAATGAAGAAGGAAAGCAGCACGACCGATTCGAGCGTCTCCTCGAATGCACCGATGACATTTGCCGTAATCAGCCCAAGGCCCATGAGGAGCATGATCCATGGTGCCCGCTTTCTGGCCGCCCTGAAAGGGGAGATGTTCATGTCGGTCGTCCCCCGTGAGGCTGTGAGCTCTCCCATGTCTTCCGTCGCTTCTAATTCCATGATGTCGATGATGTCATCCACCGTGATGATGCCGAGCAGTTCATTGTCCGCACTGACGACCGGAACGGCTATGATGTCGTAGTCCTGTATGATATGGGCCACCTGCTCCTGGTCCATGTCAACGGTCACCGTATGGACACTTGTATCACATATCTCCTTCAACTGTTGTGAACCATCGGCGATGAGAAGGTCCCGCAATGCGACCAGTCCCACCAGCTGCTGGTCATGATCCACCACATAGACGAAATGCACCGCTTCATACGTCGTCGTATCATCCTTCAGCTTTTCAACCACCGTTGCCACATCGTCTTCGGGTGCCCCGCTGACGAATTCCTTCCGCATGATGCTGCCTGCACTGTGGCGGTCATACTGGAGGAGCTCCTCCATGTGACGACGCTTGGTCGCGCTCATTTTGGAGAGTATTCCCTTCTGTGCCCCATCACCCATCGGTTCGATGAAATGGCGCACATCATCCGTGGCCAGACGCTCCAGCATGCGCATCCGGTAGTCTTCTTCCATATGGCCGTACAATTCGAGCTGCTCATCACGGGAGAACCATTTGAAAACCTGGGCGAACGCCTCCGGAGAAATGATTTCAAATACTGCTCCCTGCTCCTCTCTGCCGAAGGATCTCAGTATCTGGTACTGTTCGTTGCTATGTAATCCGGGAAAACGTTCGGCGAATGCTGATCCGTCCTCATTGAGCATCTTCCTGTATGTCTCGATCGTCCGTGAATCGAGTCTTTTCTTCATATCCCTCATTTTCATACCTCCCTTGAAACCATCTATTGGACCATACCCGTCCGGAGGCGTAACAGAACAAAAAAAGTGGCCAGGATTCCTCCCGGCCACCGTGTCCTAGTTATATCGCATATAACTACATATATTCTATATTTCGCCGGACCAATCTGCAATCGTTTTATGACTTTGACACAATACCGTCACAATTAGTCATTTTTCATCTCTTCCTGAAGTGCTTCCGAATTGTCCCATATTTCTTTATTGTGGGAAATGAGGAAGGATTTCAGGGCAGATCGGCTGCCCGGATCCATGTCGTTCAGGTCGATCTTCCCCTTCATGGAACGGTCCATCATGTTGACATGCTCAGGCATCAGCTTGTACCCACGGCGTTTCGTCCTGTTGACCATCTCGAAACATGCTGCCACTCCGCTGTATACCGGACCCACGTCCATCCGCTCGACGCTCACCCATACCAGCCAGTAGGATTCCGCGTCCTCCCCTTCGACTTCGGACCGGTCGGTCACCCATTTTACACGCCGTTCCACTTCGGCTCGGGCATGCAATCCACCCATATCAATGAACACTTCACCAGTGTCCTTATTTACATAGACGGGAGCGACGTTCTCCAGGCTGATCGAGCCGATATTTTGACCCTTGTGCCCATCAAGGGGATCGTTCTTAAGAATATTGAACTGGAATCCAGGTTTTTTGCCGTTAGAATCATTCGTCATATTATCATACTCCTATGCCAATTCATTAAGCAGGTTTATAATTTCGCCTTTGATTTCAAGATCTTCAATCTGCATTATCTTCTCTCTGGGGTAATAAAGTTTCGAATCCATGCGATGGACACCCGTTATACTATGGATGATGGCCGACTGCGTACTGATTTCACGCAACTCGCCATTGCTCCTTTTCAGATGGATGGGCCTGCGGTTGCTCTTTGAGCCCGGACGGTCGTAATCATATGGCAGATCCGAGTAGGAGTCGCTGAAGAAATAGTAATCCGGGTCGATGCCCGCCTTTTCAAAAAGCGCCTCGAGTTCGGAAATCGTGATGACCGAGCCATCGAACGGGAGGTATTTGAACAGATCCCTGTTGACGAACCGGTGGGCGAGGTCGCTCAGTATCGGATCATCTTCATGAATCCATTCCTGCAGATAGAAATTGACGACCATCTCGTCCAGTCGCAGATAATCCTCGACGGTGACCTCCCCCGAGAAGAATGGTATAAAGTATTTCGGGGCCTGTTTGAACTTGTAGCCACCTTCGTGCAAGTATTTCGCCCGTTTCAATGCAAGGTTCAGGAGCACTTCCCCGCCGCGCGATACCGGGTGGAAGTAGATCTGCCAGTACATCTGGTAGCGGCTCATCAAGTAGTCCTCGACGGCATGCATGCCGCTTTCCTTGATGATGACCTCCTCCCGGCTCGGCCGCATGACACGAAGTATGCGCTCCATGTCGAAATTGCCATAGCTCACACCGGTATAGTAGGAATCCCGTTGCAGGTAGTCCATCCGGTCGGCATCGATCTGACTGGATATCATGCTGATGACCAGCTTGTTCTCATGCGTCTTGTCTATAACCTTCGCCACTTCAAGCGGGAAGTCCACACTGACCTTTTTCAATACCTCGTTCACTTCGGTATTGCCAAGGATGATCTTGCGCGTAAATTCCTCGTGATCGGTATCAAATATCGTTTCAAAGCAGTGGGAAAACGGTCCATGACCGAGATCGTGGAGCAGGGCCGCCGATAATGCCAGCAGACGGTCGTCATTATTCCACTCTTTGAACTCCTGGAAATTGACCACCATGCGGCGCACAATCTCATATACGCCAAGCGAGTGGTTGAACCGGGAATGCTCTGCGGAATGGAATGCCAAATAAAGGGTCCCCAGCTGCTTGATCCGTCTCAGCCGCTGGAACTCCTTCGTCTTGATCAGGTCCCATATCACCTGGTCACGTACATGAATATACCGATGCACCGGATCTTTGAAAACCTTCTCTTCTACAAGCTGTTTTTTGCCATATTCACTGATTGTCATCCCACTGCCCTCCTATGCCCCTATAATATCATAAAAAGAAGGGCTACCAAAGATAGGCAACCCTGTACTATATAATAAGGATGAAATGGATGCTACTCATCCTCCTCGTTATGGAGAGGATGTTTCTCGTCCTTCTGTTTCTGCACATCCTCTTTCCTTTCCGCTTCATCTTTGCCCCTTTGGCTTGGTGGGCTGTCTGGAGGAACGTCTTCTTTGACTTCATCCTCAGGTCCGCGCTCTTTCTGGCGCTTGAGCTTTTCTTCATCCTCTTCAGTCGTCATCCTTTTATTCCTTTCTTCAGCCATTCATATCCACTCCTTTTTAGAGTATATTCCACCCCCTTGGAAGGATTAAACGTTTCATTTGCATATGGTTTCCGTATAAGAGGTTGATTACTCCCGCTGGCGGGCAGCGTGAAATCCAGTTACAGCGCACACTCCCTCTCCACACAACAAAAAAGGCCCTCCGATGCCGGACGGCCTTCTCACTTCATATCCTCTTTATCCGCCCGGATATCCCTGTTCCGCTGTTTCATCCGCTCGATATGGTGATGGTAGCGATCGCGCATCGCAGCATCCATGTCGGGGAGCGGCTCAAGGGTTCCGCTCTCCCGGATGACTCCGAGCATACGCTCAAGCACCGCGTCAACGGTCAGGTCCGTACCAAGCAGTTCATTCAGTGAAGCCATGTCTTCCGGATGAATCTCGGGATAGGAGAATTTCGTCTCTTCCCCTTTTCTACTCGAGTGGTAGAAATTACGCATGATTTCAGCGCGTTCGGCGCCACTGCCTGTCACACACAGGTAGATCTGTACTGCGACACCCTGCCGGATCCTCCGCTGGGATATTCCCGCGAACTTCCGTCCGCCGATGCTCAGATCATAGCTGCCGGGACAATAGCTGTGTTCGATTTCATATGCTTCGATGTCCGTACCGGGAAAGGACTTCCGGACAAGCTCCAGCATCAGATCGTACCCATCATCGATCTGTGCAACTGATGATTTCGACAGGATGAGCGAGACGTTCAGAACCCCCGCGTCGAGTACGACGCCGAGGCCCCCACTGTTCCTCACGATATAGTCGAATCCAGCATCCTCCAGATAGGAAAGTCCATCCATGAGATGGGGCAGCCGGCCATCGTGCAGTCCGAGGATGATGTACGGATCATGGACCCATGCCCTGAACTTCGGCACACCGTCTCCGCTCACCATCTCCTGGAGCACATCATCCATGGCAAATGACATGTAGGGGTGGGGTGTCGTTTCAATCGGCACATAGTGCCAGCGCTCTTGGAACAGCCTATGCATCGTCCTGTGTCAGGGCCTGTGTGGCTGTGAACAGGGCAAGGTTGAAGACTTCATCCTTGGAACATCCACGGGAAAGGTCATTGACCGGCTGGTTCAGCCCCTGGAGAATCGGTCCGTAGGCCTCGAAACCGCCAAGGCGCTGTGCAATCTTATAGCCAATGTTACCGGCTTCGAGGGAAGGGAAGATGAATACATTGGCCCGCCCTTTCAGTTCGGAATCGGGTGCCTTCTTTTCGGCTACACTTGGAACGAAGGCAGCATCAAACTGAAGTTCTCCATCGATTGGTACTTCAGGCAGCTTTTCCTTCGCATATTGAGCCGCAAGCTTCACTTTTTCCGTCTCTTCCGTCTTTGCCGATCCTCTCGTAGAGAAGCTGAGCAGCGCAACGCGGGGATCCATCTTGAAGCTTTTTGCCGTCTTTGCCGCTTCCACCGCAACCTCCGCCATCTCTTCTGCGTTCAGCTCCGGATTGATGGCACAGTCTCCCATGACGTAAAGCTCATCGCCGCGCAGCATGAAGAATACGCCGCTCGTACGTGTTACTCCGGGCTTCGTCTTGATGATCTGGAGCGCCGGGCGCACCGTATCGGGAGTCGAATGCACTGCACCGGACACGAGCCCTTTGGCACGTCCTGTATATACGAGCATCGTGCCGAGATAGTTGACATCATTCAGTATTTCGAGCGCCTGGTCCGATGTCACCTTTCCTTTGCGGCGTTTGACAAATTCATCCGCAAGCCTCTGCTTATCCTCATAGGTCGCCGGATCGATCATATCGAGCTTGCTGATGTCCAGTCCCTCCCTTTCAGCCAGGGCCTTTATTCCGGCTTCATCTCCGAGAACGATCGGTTTTACGTAGGTTGTTTCAGCTAGTTCCACAGCAGCAGTGAGGATCCTTGGATCCGTGCCCTCCGGAAAAACGATTTCTATATTTCTATCTTCCAGGTTAGATTTGAGATTCTCTAGAAATTGACTCATAATATCCTCCTTGGTTAGCCTTTGCATACGCTGTATTATACTCTTTTTGTCACATTATTTCATCCCTATCTGCTTTTAAAACGTTTTCTTATGGAGTAAGATGGAGGGAGATATGAAAAAAAGGAGAGATACACAAATGAATGAAGCTGCACAAACACTCGATGGCTGGTATAGCCTTCACCTTCTCTACAACGTGGACTGGCCATCCCTCCGTCTGCTTGAAGAAGAAGAATTGAACACTCTCGTGTCAGAATTGAAGGGATTCCTCGAACGCCAGGAGGAAGTGCACCAGAAGAACGAAGGCAGCTATTCCTTCTATAATATCACCGGACAGAAGGCAGACCTGATTCTATGGATGCTGCGTCCGACGATCGATGAGCTCAATACATTGGAACTGGAATTCAACAAGCTCCAAATCAGCGATTTCCTCATCCCGTCCTATTCGTATGTCTCCATCGTTGAACTCAGCAACTACCTTGCGAAAGATTCCGGTGAAGACCCTTACCAGAATGAATTTGTCAGGAAGCGCCTCTATCCTGCAGTGCCGAAATCCCAGTACATCTGCTTCTACCCGATGGACAAACGTCGCCAGGGTGATGACAACTGGTACATGCTGGATATGGAAAAGCGCCGCGAACTCATGCGTTCACATGGCATGATCGGCCGCAGCTACGCCGGCAAGGTGAGGCAGTTCATCACAGGTTCGATCGGCCTCGACGAATACGAATGGGGCGTGACCCTCTTCTCCGATGACATGCTGCAGTTCAAGAAGCTGATCTATGAAATGAGATTCGATGAAGTATCGGCGCGCTACGGCGACTTCGGCGACTTCTTCGTCGGGGTGCACCTGCCGACGGATTCCCTGTCCGCCTTCTTCAGGTAAGTTTCAAGGTTTCAATACAATCTCAGGTGGCTATATATAAATAAATACACTTATCGAGAGAGTTGGGAGGAATCAAGATGGGCCGTCTACTTCGCAGACTCATCCCTTTGGCATTGCCATTCATAATCAGAAAGTTCAAGAACCGTAAAAATAAAGGCGACGGCAAGCGCAAATAGCCGCTCCCCTGAAATAGGAAAGACCTCCCCGTGCTGGATTTAATCCAGCACGGGGAGGTCTTTTTCTATTTGACTTTCACCGGCACCGAACGGATGAGGGACTGCAATATCGCAATGGTGAAGAATACGAGCAGCAGACTGAATATGATGGTCAGCAGCAGATTGCTGGAACCGTATCCTGCCATTTCCATATTGAAGACCGTTCCCGAAGTCTGCCACGTCCACATCGAGTCGATTGCAATCGCGATGCCGATGCTGAGTACGATTGAAATCATGCCGCCGAGGAAACCGCGGTAGAATCCGATGCTTATGATGAATCCGGCCAGGAAGAATACATATGTCGTCAGCAGATGGCCGATGACATTGACCACTGGACCGCCGGTTGCACCCGGTGCGACGATGCCATCCCCAAACCATGGCATCAGGCCGAGGATGAGGGAGATGATTCCCGTCACGGCTGCCAGACCGATTGTGATCACCCCGCCTGTCAGAAGCATCGAATTGAGGAATGTCTTTCGTGTCAATCCAACGCTGATTGCGAGTTCCAGAAACATGAATACTGCCATGATGCCGGCTACAAGCATGAAGATGCGATTTGCCGACGAAGCCATCGCATAGAACGACATCTCATTCACTTCGACTTCATTGAGGAATAGTGATACGAGGATATATATCACAGCCATGACCGGCAGATACCACATCGTCCACTTGGCGATTTCCTTCGAAAAGTCCATTGTTGCCAGTTTCAATTTATTGTTCATTGTACACCCTCCCTGTCTTCAGTCATTCGGATAAACAATTCCTGCAGTTTCAAAGGTGTAATGTTCAAATAGCGTGACTTTGCGTCCTTCATCTGTGTTTCCTCCAGATGGCCAAGTACCATGTCCGATTGTGTCGGTCCAAGGCTCTCCGTGGCAAGAACATCCATCTCACGGGTGAAGTGCTCCACTTTCTCCTTCGGCCCTGTGACCCTGAATCCACGCTCAAGAAATATATCCAGCGGCTCCTGCAGCATCAGCCTCCCCTGGTGGATGATGATGACCTCGTCAAACAGATATTCCATCTCGGATACGATATGGGTGGAGAGAATCATGATCCTCGGGGTACGCGCATTGGCTTCAAGCACCTTCTGGTAGAAGTACTCCCTCGACGGGGCATCCATCCCGTTCGTCACTTCATCAAAGATGGTGATCGGCGAATTGGAAGCAAGACCGAGGACCGCATTCACCGCCGCCTGCTGGCCTTTCGACATGCGGTTGAGCGCCTTCTTGCGATCAATCCTGAAACCATCGAAGAGCGCGTATGCATAGTCGATGTCGAAATCCTGCTTGTACCGTTTCGTCATCCTGCAGAAATCCTCGGGTGTCCGGTACTCCTCCGAGTAGTCGACTTCGTAGAGAAAATCCACCTTCGGCATCAGCTCCGCATTTTCATATGGATCCTGCCCGTCAATCGTGACCACTCCACGGGTCGGTTTCCTGAAGGAGGAGATCAGAGACAGCAACGATGTCTTCCCTGCGCCATTTCTGCCGAGCAGTCCGTAGACCTTGCCGGCCTCCATCTTCAGAGTGATGTCTTCCAGTATCCTGTCCTTCTTTATGTCCAAAGACGCATTTTTGATTTCCAATACACTATTCGCCATTTCTATTCCCCTCCATCTCATGAATCAATCCTTCAATCTCCTGTGTTGAAAAACCCAGCTTTTCCGCTTCATCGATCATCGGTTTCAAGTATTCACTGACAAAACTCTCTTTCCTGCTGTCGAGCAGCACGCCCCTTGCATCCGGTGCGACAAACATGCCGACACCCCGCTTCTTATAGATGACACCTTCATCGACGAGCTGGTTGACACCCTTTGCTACCGTCAGATGATTCACCTTGTAAAACTGGACGATTTCATTCGTGGAAGGAACCCTGTCATGCGCCTCGAGCGTTCCATCGATGATCTGATCACTGATCCAATCCTTGATCTGTTCAAAGATCGGCTTCTTGTCATTGAGCACCCCCGCCATACGCAACCCTCCTAAATGGTTATATAGTTATGTATATAAGTATATATCAACGTGTGGAAAATGTAAACATGAACTCCCATTTTTCGCAAAATAAAAAGACCCCACCGCAGTGGAGTCCAACAAAATATCATAGCCTGATCATGCCGATGATGAGGCACACCCATCCGGCCAGGAAGAGTACACCGCCGATCGGCGTGATGGCACCGAGTATGGAGATGCCGCTTACCGCCAGAATGTATAGGGAGCCGCTGAAGAAGATGATGCCGAGCAGCATCAGCCAGCCGGCGGCACCGAGCAGCGGCGCCCCTGTCACCTGGACGAGGAGGCCGACTGCAATCAGGCCGAGTGCATGGTACATCTGGTAGGATACGGCCTTCTCCCACACACTCATATAATGTTCGCTGATCTTGCCTTCGAGGCCATGCGCCCCGAAAGCCCCGAGGGCCACCGAGATGAATGCATTGATCGCCCCGAGTATGATGAAAGTCTTCATTTCCTTTTCTCCTTTGAATCAGTCTAGAAATCGAACAGGGAATCACCGTTGCCGAAACCGTCGTCTGTTCTGAGCGTTTCCCGGGTCACTGGTGCCGATGCCGGCTTCGTCTCGGCCACCTTGCCGCCCATCTGTTCGAGCATCATGCGGTCGCGTTCGGACAGTGCCTGTCCGCCCTGCGCTCCAGTTGCCGGAGTTGCATGCTGCACGCTGCCGCCCGCATCCGATTTCAGCAGCCCGAGCAGCCGCTCCATCGCATAGAGGTGCTTTTCGAATTCATGCGGCTGGCTGGCCACTTCCATCCTGTGGAGCTCCTGTTTCAGCTCTGCAATGATTTCCTGCTTCATTCCTGTTCACTCCAGTCCACAGGGTCCCTGCCATGCGCCTCCAGATAGTCGTTGGCCCGGCTGAATGGCCGGGTGCCAAAGAATCCCCTGTGGGCGGACAGCGGACTTGGATGGGTCGACTTGATGACACAATGCTTGGATGTATCGATCAGCTTCTCCTTCTTCTGGGCCGGTTTGCCCCAAAGGATGAAGACCACATGCTCCAGATTTTCCGATACATGGCTGATGACGCCGTCCGTAAACGGTTCCCAGCCGAGCCCACGGTGGGAATTCGCCTGGTTGGCATCAACGGTCAATACTGTATTGAGCAGCAGCACGCCTTCTTTCGCCCAGTCCTTCAGGCTGCCGGTGGTCCTTTTGATGCCGAGGTCGGATTCCAGCTCCTTATACATGTTTCTCAGGGATGGCGGTATTTTGACACCATCATTGACTGAAAATGCAAGTCCGTGGGACTGGCCTTTCCCATGATAGGGGTCCTGCCCCAGTATGACGACCCTCACATTTTCAAGCGGTGTGAGTTCAAAAGCCGTATATATCTGTTCACGCGGCGGGAACACTTCCCCCGACCCATATTTTTCTTCTAGTGTCGATTCCAGTTCGGAAAAGTCGTTCTCTTCTTTTATTGATTGGAAGACATCTTCCCATTCCATGATTCTCACCTCTGTCTAAAGTTTGATTATATCATTTAAGCAAGCATGTCTCTAGAAATATACCCTTCATTATAGTAAAATATCATTATTAATGACATTGGAGGAATTTAACTCATGGCACTTAAAAAGACACTCACAATTGCAGGTTCAGATACAAGTGGCGGCGCAGGCATTGCAGCTGACCTGAAAACATTCCAGGAGCATGAAACGTATGGCATGACGGCACTGACTACGATTGTGACGATGGATCCTGAAACATGGTCCCATGGTGTCAATCCAATACCACTCGATGTCGTTGACGCACAGATTGCGACAGCACTCTCCATTTCACCGGATGCGATCAAGACGGGCATGCTGCCGTCGGAAGAGGTCATCGAGCGCAGCAAGGACGCCTACCTCGACAGTGATGCGAAGCATTTCGTGATGGATCCGGTCATGGTCTGCAAGGGTGATGACGAAGTTCTCAACCCGGGCCTTGTCGATGCGATGGTCGAGCACCTGCTTCCACATGCGACAGTCGTGACGCCGAACCTCTTCGAAGCGGGACAGCTCGCCGGATACAAGACGCCCAAAACACTGGATGCCGCAAAGAAATGCGCGGAAGTCATCCATTCCAAAGGTGCACAGCACGTCATCATCAAAGGCGGCTCTGAAATAGAAGGCGAAAAGGCTGTTGATGTATACTATGATGGCAAAGCATTCCACCTCCTTTCAAGCGATAAGATAGACGCTTCCTACAACCACGGTGCCGGATGCACATTCGCAGCGGCCATCACGGCGAACCTCGCAAATGGCCAGGAGCCGCTTGAAGCGATCAAGAACGCCAAGGCATTCGTCACATCCGCCATCAAGAACGGCTGGAAGATGAACGAACATGTCGGCGTCGTCCGTCATGGTGCAGCCAATACTGTGGAGCAGATTGAAGTTACAGAAGAACAGATATAGTCACAGTCACAAAAGAGATAGCCCGCCTATCTCTTTTGTGTATGCTATTTTAAGGAGCGTTTCACACAATGGAGAAGATCAATCGCGAACAGGTACAGGAACTTTTGAACAGCTATCAGGACAAGAAAGTATACATCCACGTAGAAGTGACGAGCGGCATGTATGCGAGCCACCTGGATGACCAAGTGTTCAATACGGGCATGTTCCTGAGGAACGTCCCGGTCAATTACACCCAGGGCGCCATCAGGGGCGGCGACGAAGGCCAGTACCGTGTCGGGCTGAAGCTCGACAACGGCGGCTGGGTCTATGTACTTGGCCTCACGCATTTCGAAGTCAATGAGAACAACGAATTCATCATGCACGGATTCAACTATGAAGGCAAACTCGCAAGTGCACTTGAAATTTCTACAAAAGAATTCTTTAAATAGGAGGCAGCGCTATGGAAAAAGAAAGACAAGTACTCGTCATCTTCCCGCACCCCGATGATGAAGCTTTCGGAGTGAGCGGTACAATGAGCCGCTATGTGGATATGGGAGTGCCGGTGACATATGCCTGCCTGACATTCGGCGATATGGGCAGAAACCTTGGCTATCCTCCATTTGCAACACGGGAATCACTGCATGAGATACGCAAAAGGGAAGTAGAGGAAAGTGCCCGCCTGATTGGACTTGATGATTTGAGGCTTCTCGGATATCGCGACAAGACGCTCGAATTCGAGGCGCCCGGCCATTTGAAAGGTGTCATCAAGAATATGATCGATGAGCTCGAACCGAGCCGGATCATCACCTTCTACCCCGGCTACTCCGTCCATCCGGACCATGAAGCCACTGCAGAAGCGGTCATAGAGGCCGTATCGGAAATGCCGGCATCAGAACGCCCGGCACTCCAGCTCGTCGCCTTCAGCAACAATACACTCCAGGATCTTGGCGAGCCGGACATCGTCGTCAATATCGAAGGATACGAAGCCCGCAAGGAGAAGATCATGGCCGCCCATGAATCACAGACCGGCCCACTGCTCAAGACACTTGCAGGCAACACGCAGGAAAGTGAAGCAGCCCGCCAGATGTGGATGAAGAACGAAACATTCTACAGTTATGATATAGATTAAGGAGTAGACACATGGAACAATTGGATCTTAGTAGTAGAGAAGCACGTTTCAGGCACTTCGGATCCGTCGATCCGATCGAAGGCACGAAACCCGTAGAGAAGGAAATGATGGTGGACCTGCAGAGTTCGAAGAAGGACTTCCTGTTCGAAGTCGATTCCGTCGGCATCAACAATCTGAGCTATCCTGTAGTCATCGGTGACTTCCAGTCCGTGGGAACCTTCGAGCTTGCTACGAGCTTGAGGAAAAACGAAAAGGGCATCAACATGAGCCGTATCCTCGAGTCACTGGAGACGGAGAATGACGGCGGTGTACCGCTTACTTTCGAGACACTGGAGAACGTGCTTGAAATATTGCGCGTACGCATGCACCAGGACGAGGCGGAAGTCACAGGGTCGGGGAAATGGTATTTCTCAAAACCGAGTCCCCATACACTGCTCAGCGGCATGGCCCACGCCGACGTTGAATACTCCATGAGAATTTCCGGGGCCGGCGTCCTACACAAGCAGCTCGGCATGACGGCGATGGTGACCACACTATGCCCGTGCTCTAAGGAAATCAGCGAATACAGCGCACACAACCAGCGCGGCTATGTAAAAGTGCTGCTCGACATCGATCCGGATGCGGAACTGCCGGGCGATCATAAGGAGCAGCTTTACGAACTGCTGGAGGTCAATGCGTCCTCCCAGCTCTATCCGATATTGAAGCGTACGGATGAGAAGATGGTTACAGAACGCGCCTATGAGAATCCGCGCTTTGTCGAGGACCTCATCCGTCTGATCGCCTATGATCTCGTGGAACTCGATTGGGTCAAAGGCTTCGAACTCGAATGCCGCAACGAAGAAAGCATCCACCAGCACGATGCCTTCAGCAGAATGTCATACCAGAAATGATGAAATCCTTCCTACTGCTGTAGGGAGGATTTTTCTTTGTTGCTTCCCTTTTCCTTTGTCCCTCCTGTTCCTGATAGTAGGAATAAAATTAAATGTTTAGATACTTGATAAAAAAGGGTAAAAGGTAAACATGCATTCATAAGAAGAATTAGGGGTGGTACAATGACAAGAATAGCAGTGGAACAACCATTCACAGATGTACGCCAGGCCCTGAAGAAAAAAGGGTATCAGGCTGATATGATTCACCAGACGACAAATCCCGGAGCCTACGACGCCCTCGTTGTTCGAGACAGGACTGTTTTTGGAGATTCCCGCGTTACCGGATCTCTGATTGAAACTAGTGGCCTAAGCATCAGTGAAATTGTGGAAGAAGTGGAAGAACGCCTACAGCGAGCCGGGAAAATTCCTGGTACAGCAGATGCTGAGAAAAGCGGATCGGTCTGCGGTTTTGCAACCGGCATTCTAACCGGCACATTGCTTGGTGGCGCAGCGGCTCTTCTCCTTGCGCCTAAAAGCGGAAAAGAAATGCAGAATACCTTAAAAGAAAAACTACCAAGCGGCAATTCCAATAAAAACAGCAGTGGAAAACTGAGCCAAGTGAAAGAAAAAGCAACTGATTTGACTGGCCAGTTGCAAGAAAAGGCTGAAACTGCAAAGAATCAAGTAAGAGAGGAAATTTCGAGTGCCAAAGACCAGCAAGGCACTGATACTGATAATGAAAAAGGAACAGGGTCATCCCAGGAGGAGAACGATAATTCGAAAAACGAATAAAAAATACAGAAGCAACGCCTGACTTCCGCTAAAAGCTGATTTTAATGCAACCGGGCTGAGAGGTGGATAATATAAAATTTTTCTCCTGAGAATGGACCGGACTCTGTGAAGGAGACAGTGGAAAAGTTAAATATATTTTTTGGCACTGCTCTATCCGGCCTCAAAACATACGGATGAGAAGATGGGCACAGAGCACGCCTGCGAAAATCTGTGCTTTGTCGAAAATCCCAACCGCCTGAATGCCTACGTCCCTCGCTGAAATCCGACTGGGACAACGGCTTTGCACTCGAGTGCCACAACGAAGAAGGCACCCACCAGCATGACGCCTTCAGCAGGATGTCGTACCAGAAATAAACAGTCCCATATCCTCCATACATCTCATAGAGGATATGGCACCCAATATAGAAAGGACAGGCCAGCGAATGTATTCGCTGGCCTGTCCTTTTGTGGTTCTTGCCACCCTACAGAACAGTGCTTCAGGAGATTATTGCCTATTTTCTTCTGCAGCCGGCAGGACATTGTTTAATGCATCGTTGATGGTCATGATTCCGATGAACTTTGCGCCGTCCATGATAACCGCCAGCTGTTCACTCGACTGGCGCATGCGCCTGAGGCCTTCATGCACCAGCATGCCGGACTCGAGTATGAAGGCAGGCCGGGCAATCTCCTTCACCGGACGCTCCATCGTTTCAAGCAGTGTGTCCCTGACATGGACGACAAGAGGTGCGTTTCCCTCGCCATCCATTACAAGGATACGCTTATGGCCGGACTGCTCTGTTGCTTTTTGAAGCTCACGGACCGTTGCATCAGATGCGACGGCTGTCGGCTGTCTTCCTTCCGCAACCAGATCATCCACCTTCAAGGTTTCCAGATCCAGTGCACCTGATATCGGGGTTCGCATCGATGCATCGAGCGTGCCCACCTGCGCAGAATGCTCTACGAGGTGGCGGATCGTTGCAGCATTCTGGCCGCCGACTGCTGCACTTTCAACCGGCTCTACACCTGAAAGTTCAACAAGACGGTTGGCAATGCTATTGACCCATTTCAAAAGGGGTCTGAAAATCCAAATAAATGCACGGGCCGGCGGGCTGACCATGATCGCCGATTTCTCCGGATGGGCGATTGCCCATGATTTCGGCGCCATCTCACCGATTACCAGGTGCAGAAATGTCACCACAAGCAGAGAAAGGAAGAATGATGTCCCGTCTGCCAGCCAATAGGGCAGGCCAATCCCCGCAAATAATGGGGAAAACCAGGAATCCACTGCCGGCTTGGTCACGGCACCAAGTGCAAACGTACACGCTGTTATGCCAAGTTGCGCACCAGCCAGCATGACTGTGAGCTCGTTGACGGATTTCAATGCAGCACGGGCGCCGCGGCTCGTGGCCGCCGACTCTTCAAGTCTATGGCGCCGAGCGCCCAGAAGCGCAAACTCGATGATGACGAAAAACGCCGTTAAGGCAATCAGCGCTGCTGTCACTATGAGAACAACCCACGGATTAGTCATCATTACCCCTCCTCTGCTGCTTGATTTCGGACGAAGGTCGATCCGCTTCATCGCTTTCCAACACTTGGAGCGTCAGGGAAACAGAAGTGGGCACATGTTTGTCCACTTCCGTCACCTCCGCCTCCAGGTACCGTCGAATAGGGGCATCATGTATGAAGTCAGTCGGATCGACCGGCAGGTCGATATTCACAATTTCTCCCACATCTGGCAAGTTGCCGAAATGGGCAATGATCATACCCGAAACGGTTTCATATTCCCCTCTCGGAAGTTGATGGCCAATCTCCCGTTCCGCTTCATCTATATGGAGATCTCCGCTCATCTGCCAATTATTTTCTCCCTCCGTCTCCACAGGTGGTGGAATTTCATCATCATGTTCATCCGTAATTTCCCCAACCAGTTCTTCAGAAAGGTCTTCCAATGTGACGATACCGATAAAACCGCCATACTCATCGATGACACAGGCAAGGTCATTTTGGGTTTCGACCATATTCGAACGCGCCTCGGGCAGTGCCATCAAAGTCGGCACCACCAGAGGCGGCCGCATGACTTCAGTTACCGGGGCATTCTCTGAAGCATTTCCCAGTATATCGACGAGGTGCACCACCCCGACAGGTTCATCCTCACCATTGATGACAGGATAACGGGTATGTGCTTCCGCCATCATTGACCGCACCTGGCCGATAGTGGCATCCGGCGCCACTATATCTGTCCGTGAACGGGGAACCATGGCATGTTCGACATCCTGCTGCGGGAAATCGAGGATACGGTCGAGCATCATCGAAAGCCCCACCGGCAGATCGCCGCTTTCCCTGGAATCTGCAACAATATGTTCAAGGTCGCGGGCGGTTGCGCTACTGTCGACATCATGCACCGGCTCGATCCTAAAAAGTCTAAGTACACTGTTTGCTGACCAGTCGAAGAACTTTATCAGCCAGCCGAAGACGGCGAGATAGATGTTCGTCGAACGGGCAAGGGTCCGCGCCAACGGTTCCGGATTCGCAATGGCAAGGTTCTTCGGGTAAAGCTCACCGAAAATCATCTGCACGATTGTGGATAGGGCCAACGCCGCAACAGTACCCACTGAGATGCTTACAGCAGTAGGCACCCCGACGCCCCCAAGCAGAGTGCCCAGGCTTTGTCCGACAAGGGGTTCTGCCACATAACCGATGAGCAGCCCCGTAACTGTGATGCCCAGCTGGGCTCCCGAAAGCATGAAGGATGTACGTTTTGTAACGGTCAAAGCATTTTTAGCCGCCTTGTCCCCCTGATCGGCCAATGCACCGAGCCTTGAACGGTCGACAGACATGTAGGCGAACTCCTGGGCGACAAAGTAGCCGTTGGCTACGATTATCGCAAAAATCACCACAATGCCGAGGATCAGGGTCAATACCGCGGTTAACATAGGCGTCCCACCGCCTTGTCATGACTGACGGACCCCCTGCAGCTTTCTGCATCAAACAGATGATGACTCTCGAGGGCCAGATTTTTTCTGCCCAGGCGCTCCCGGTGCCATGTCTGCATTTGTAAGTATGGTGTCGCTGATATGATGCCTGCCATTGAATTCCCTCCGTTTTCAAACACTTTTTTCAATATTACCCAACTACCCGAAATTCCCTCATGAAAAACAAGTGTACACGCTTCCTCCCGACTCCAAAATTTTTATAGAAGGTGGTCAAACCATATCTTTGATGCCCTGCTTCTTCTTACTTATTCACTCTGTGTTTCCTCAAAAATGATGTCACGGATCATGTAGAACTCCTTCGTGAATGGGGAATGCTTTATATCCTCGATGGTATCCTCTATCCTCCCGAATGCCTCTCTGGCCTCCTGCTTCTCTCCAAGCTGGTACAGGCTGAGCGGGTAGATGCACGAGCGGGTGGCCATGATGATCCGGTCTATCGGATGCTGGGCGGCCGAACGAATATACATATTTTCTTTATAGTTTTCCACTACCGTCCTGTAGTCCTCCCTGAAATAGGACAGTTCGATCATGAACAGTGGATGATAGAATGTCATATTGCTGGACTGGATGGTGCCTGCCTCATGATGCACTTCAATGTTTTCGATATATGCCTCATACAGAGTGACATGCCGCTGTCTGTCCTCCACCAGTACGTAGAAAACCGTAATTGGGGTGGTTGTATCGATCAGCTCCAGCTCGTATTTTTCCTGTCTGTTGAAATCCAGATACTTCCTCAAGTTTCCCTGATATTCCTTATGCTTTTCCATATCCCCTTCCAGTCCATAATAATAGCCGAGGATCATATTGGCTGAGAAGAAGCGTTTGAAGTTCTCCGTTTCATATGACAGGGCGACTACCCTATCGCCGAGGGGAATGAACTCCTTCATATCGACGGAGACGGAAAAAACAGCCTTGAGGTAGTAGTAGTCCAGTTCAAGCTGGGAATCATAGTCCTTGAACTCCATGACCTCCGCTTCCGTTTCCACCAGTCTGCTGTAGGCTTCGCTGTAATCCTGACTGTACATGAGCGAGACGGCATCATTCAGCCTGTTTCTGACGACGAGGTGCTCTATGCCGATGCTCCTGTAGAACTTCCCGATCTTCTCTGTATATTCATCCGCAGTCCCGTG
Source organism: Salinicoccus sp. Bachu38 (assembly GCF_038561955.2). Taxonomy (NCBI): domain Bacteria; kingdom Bacillati; phylum Bacillota; class Bacilli; order Caryophanales; family Staphylococcaceae; genus Salinicoccus; species Salinicoccus bachuensis. Next base: position 2,469,232 of record NZ_CP138333.2, read on the forward strand.
CTCCCCTCTATACCTGTAGTAGATGCGGATGATGTTGTACAGCTCCATCCCCTTGTTGCTCTGTGAAACCCGGTCCAGCTGAGGCAGTATATTCTTTTCAATATGTTCGAAAGGAAAAGAGAAGTAATGGCTGAAGTCGGATTCGGCCAGCATCTGCTTCGTCCAATCCTCATCACCCTCGCGGGTGAGGTAGCCGATGGAGACATCAAGCTCTTTCGCAATATGGGCGAGGGTCTCCATGGAAGGTGTCGACTTGTCATTCTCTATCAGGCTCAGCATGCCCTTGGTGATCTTGTCGCCTGCCAAATCCACCAGTGTCATCTTCCGTTCTTTCCGCAGTTGTCTGATGCGTTTTCCCAAAGTCATATTCTCATCTCCATAATATTATAGTTTAATTATATTAAACTTTTAGTTGACAAGCAATTCTTTCCTGCATTATAATAAGTTTAATTAAATTAAACAAATGGGGTGGAAAAATGCTTTTTGATAAAAAGTTGCCCATGAAGGAACGTCTCAACTTCATCGTATATGCCATGAGCCGATTCATTCTGAGTGTCGGAAAATATGTCTACCTGTTTGCTGTGAGCTACTACATCATGTATGAAACGGGATCCGCACTCTACTTCTCCATCAACATGGCCATCAGCATTGTCGTAACTGTCATCCTGCTGCCATTTTCCGGAGTATTGAGTGATTTTGGAAATAAAAGGAAAATAATCATTACAGGAGAGCTCATGAACACCCTTGTCATTCTTGGCCTCTTCTTCTACACAATGATCCATGACATCAATCTGATGGCCATCTATCTCGTCACATTCCTGACTTCCATGATTGAGCCATTTGTATCCAACGCGTTCCAGACTGCAATCACCGAACTTTTCCATAAGGCCAGAATCCAGAAGGTGATGGGATATACTTCCGCAATCCTTTCCTCAACGGTCATCCTCGGCCCCATCCTTGGCGGTGCTCTGTTCGGTCTGTTGAGCTTCCCGCACATCATCATGCTTTTCCTCATCGCCTACATCATTTCCGCCTCCCTCGATTTTCTTCTGGATTTCAAGCTCTACTACACCGAAGAGAATTATACAGAAAACATCCAGGAAGATGACGGGGTGAACAGGTTCAAGCGCGACATCAGCCAGGGTTTCATTTTCATCGCCAAAAACAAAGTATTCAAATCCCTCCTGCTCATTGCTGCCCTGATCAACTTCATGGCTGGGGTCATTACAATCTTCCCTGAGAAGATGATGATTCATGAACTGTCCTTCCAGCCCGAAACCGTCGGCATCGTCAACGCCATCGGGGGCATCGGCGTACTTGCCGGCGGAGTGGCGGTTGCCAGGATCAAGCGGCTTGATAATCCATTTCTGCTCATGAAAAGAGGATTGCTGGTATTTTCCGGACTGGTTGTCGTCTACCTGCTGCCACTGTACCTTGATGGGAGTATCGTCTCCCATATCCTGATTATCGGAGGCATCGGCGTCAGCGTTGCCATGGTGCTCCAGTTCATCAATATACCGATCAATCTCTTCATACAGCTCGTCACCCCCCAGCATATCAAAGGACGGGTATTTTCGACAATGAGCCTCTGTTCGATGAGCATCATGCCGGTCGGCGCCATCTTTTACGGGTTCCTCTATGATTTTGAACTCTACTGGATCATCAACACCGTCAGTGCAATCCTGATGATCGCGGTGGTGCTCGTATTCTTCAACAGAAGACTCATCGCCAAGTCGAAAAGGATGTATGCCGCTGCCAAGGTGAAGACCGATGAGATGGACGATGGATCAGCAGATGAAGGACTTCATCCTGGAGCCGCCCCTCAAAGCATATAGAAAATGAAAAATGCCCGCTTCCATATAAGGAAACGGGCATTATTGATATTGATAATATGAGACTAATTGTCATTCACTATTTTGTTCAGTGATGGTCGGGCCCCTAACTGTCACTCACCACTTTTCTCAGTGACAGTTGGAAATTTTCTCATATTCTATGATTCGGCTGACCCCCCGGCCTGGGCTTCCTGCTTCTCTTCAAGTGAAACAAGGGCCTCTTCGATGGCCAGGGCGACACCGTCCTCGATGTTGGTGGCCGTCACCTTGTCTGCGATGCCTTTGACTTCCGAGGCTGCATTGCCCATGGCGACGGCTGTGCCGACGCGTTTGAGCATGGAGATGTCGTTCAGGTTGTCCCCGACTGCCATGACATCCTTCATATCGATGTTCATGGTTTCTGCGATGTGGGCTAGGGCGATCCCTTTCTGCGCATTTTCATGGGTCAGCTCGATGTTGCCGGCCGATGATGACGATACGGCAAGATTGCCGATTTCATGCAGCTCATTCTTGGCGCGCACGAGCTTCGCCCTGCTCGATGATGAAGCAAGGAGCTTCAATACATTTTCGTCTTCACTCTCAAATATCGATCGATAGTCATCCGTCTCTATCAGTGTTCCGCGTTCGAGCCTTTCTTCCATGAAGTTCCTGATCCGCTCTTCACTCGCAAGGTGGCCCATCTGCCCTGCAAGATCCATGAAGACCTCTATGTCCCGCTCGACGCTTGATGTATATATTGCGCGGTCTGTATAGATCTGATAGAAAATGTCCTCCGCACGGAATACATCTGCAACTTTATGGATCAGCTCTGTATTCAATGCATTGGTGGACAGGATCTCATGCGATTCATTGCGTACTTCGGCACCATTCAGGCAGATGTATGGCAAAGGTGTTTCCAGCTCCCTGATGATGCCATGTGCTTCATAGAATGCACGTCCTGTGGCTACAATGACCTGTACACCGCGTTCCATCGCCTTATTGATCGCCTCCATGTTTCGGCGACTGATATCGTGATTGGGACCAAGCAGGGTCCCATCCATATCCAATGCGATTAGTTTGACCATAGGCGTTCCAAAACTCCCTCTATTATTTTTAACTTCATTTTATCAGAAAATTAAATCATCTGGTTAGTTTTTTCGCTTTTCCCTCAATGATTTGAAAAATGATTTTAACATCTGGCTGCATTCCGCTTCCAGAATTCCGCCTGTCACTTCGGCCCTGTGGTTGAAACGGGGTTCCCCGAGCAGATGCATCAGGCTGTCCACCGTTCCACCCTTGGGGTCTTTTGCCCCGTAGACGACATAGGGGATGCGGCTCATCACGATGGCACCCGAACACATGACGCACGGTTCGAGGGTGACATATATTGTACAGTCTTCAAGCCGCCACGATCCGATCACCTCGCTGGCCCGGTCGATCGCAATGACCTCGGCGTGGGTCAATGGGTTCTGCGAGGTTTCCCTCAAGTTGTGACCAGTGGCGATGACCGCATCTTCATGGACGATGACCGCCCCAATCGGCACTTCTCCGAGGGATTCGGCCTTCTTCGCCTCCGCAATCGCCAGTTTCATATATTTTTCATGCATCGCTCCTGCCGCCTTCGTCCATGATGAAACGTCCGTCCTGGATGATTTCAGTCACACTGTCCAGTATGATGTCGGCACCTGCCATATCCTGCCTGCGGCTGGTTCCGCTGAGTACGCCGATGGTGCGCAGCCCCTCTTCATAGCCGAGCATGGTGTCCGCCCGGTTGTCCCCGACCATCACCATCTCCTCGAGTGCATAGTCATACTTCTTGAACAAAGGGTCCAGAATGCGTATATCCGGCTTGTGGAACGCCGAGTCATCCCCTGCAACCACTTCGTGCACGACATTTTCCAGGGAGAACTTGCGGACGAAATATTCCGTGGAGAGACGGCTGTCACTCGTTACGATGACATTTTTATAGCCATCAGCCGCCAGATGATGCAGCACATCTTCTGCGCCTTCTATCAGTTCCATGCTGTCACGCAGTGAATCGAGATTCTCTTCATAGAAGGCTTTCATCCACTTGCCGGCCCCCTTCTGATAGCGCTCGAAATAATTCTGGATCGTCTCGCCTGTACCACTGGCGAGTATGGAGTTCGGGGCAATCTCTCCATCGATCAGACCCAGCCTGTGTGCCAATTCATCTTTTATGTCATGGCGGTCGAACTCCTGTGCAAATGCTTCGATCGACCGCTTTGCATAAGGTGTCCACACCTTATGATAGTCCATCAGTGTCCCGTCTTTGTCAAATAGAATTACACGCGTCATTTTGCCTCCCAGTTAGAAAAATAAGAAGGCAAAGTGCCTTCTTACTACTTATTTCGTATCGCTTCCAGCATGACTTCAGTCATCTTTTCAAGATCGTACTGGGGATTGAATCCCCACTGGCGCTTTGCTTCTGTAGAATCTATCGCATTCGGCCAGCTTTCTGCAATCCCCTGGCGTACAGGGTCCACCTCGTAGTCCAGCTCGAAGTCGGGAATGTGCTTCCTGATTTCATTTGCGACCATTTCCGGGTTGATGCTCATGGCACTGACGTTGAATGCATTGCGGTCAGTCAGCTGTCCGGGATCCGCTTCCATCAATTTGATGATCGCATCGATCGCATCGTCCATATACATCATATCCATGTTCGTGCTCTTGCCGATGAATGATGTATACCTGCCACTTCTGAGCGCTTCAAAATAAATTTCCACGGCATAGTCCGTCGTACCGCCGCCCGGCTCCTTGACATGGGATACGAGGCCCGGAAACCGTACGCCCCTCGTATCCACGCCGAACTTCTCGAAGTAGTAGTCGCACAGCAGCTCACCTGCAACCTTGTTCACCCCGTACATGGTCGTCGGCCGCTGGATTGTGACCTGCGGTGTATTTTCCTTCGGTGTCGAAGGGCCGAAGGCCCCGATCGAACTCGGCGTGAAGAATTTCAAATTGAAATCCCGCGCCGTCTCCAGCGCATTCATCAGACCGCCCATATTGATCTCCCACGCAAACTGGGGATTCTTTTCAGCAGTCGCACTCAAAAGCGCCGCCATATGCATGATCGTATCCGGCTTGAATTCGGAAACCAGTTCCTTCATCCTGTCCATTTCCCTGACATCCAGGATCTCGAATGGTCTGCCCTTCAAATTCTCATCCTCAGGCGCCTTTATATCTGTTGGCAATACATTTTCTTCCCCATACTTTTCCCTTAGTTTCAGGGTGAGCTCCGTGCCGATCTGGCCGAGCGCACCCGTTATAATAATTCGTTCCATTGCTGTACTCCTTAATTTATGAGATTACATCCAGTTCCTTGCCGATCTTTTCGTAGACTTCAAGCGCCTCATCCAGCATCTCTTTCGTATGTGCTGCTGTCGGCATGTTCCTTACCCGGCCGGCACCTTTCGGAACCGTCGGGAAGACGATGGATTTTGCATATACGCCCTCTTCCATCAGGCGCTTTGAAAACTCCTGTGTCGTCTTCTCGTCCCCGATGATGCAAGGCGTGATCGGCGTTTCTGAATTGCCGATATCGAAGCCGAGCTTCCTCAGCCCCGCTTTCAAGTAATCGCCATTCTCCCATACTTTGTCATGCAGCTCGGTGGAAGCCATCAGCATGCGCACCGCTTCGGTGATTGCGCGTGTATCCCCCGGAGTCAGTGATGTGGAGAACAGGAATGGACGCGCCGCCACTTTCAGGTAGTCGATCAGATCCTGGCTGCCCGCGACATATCCACCGACGACGCCAATCGCTTTGGACAGTGTACCCATCTGGATATCGACATCCTTTTCAAGGCCGAAGTGCTTCACTGTGCCTGCCCCTTTGCCCATGACACCTGAACCATGTGCGTCATCGACATATGTGATCAGGTCGAATTCCTTTGCGATATCGACAATCTCAGGCAGCAGTGCAACATCCCCATCCATGGAGAAGACACCGTCCGTGATGTACATGACTTTCCTGTATTGGCCGGACTCCACCGCTTCCTTCGCCTTCTTGCGGAGGTCCTCCATATCAGAGTGGTTTACGCGGATGATCTTCGCACGGGACAGGCGGCATCCATCGATGATGGAGGCATGGTTCAGCTCATCCGAGAGGATCGCATCCTCCTTGCCCATCACTGCCTGGATGGCAGCCATGTTGCAGTTGAAGCCGGATTGGAATGCTACTGCTGCTTCTGTCCCCTTGAATTCAGCCAGCGTATCCTCCAATTCCACATGCAGGTCGAGCGTCCCGTTGATTGTACGTACGGCGCCTGCCCCCACCCCATGGGAGTCGATCGCTTCCTTCGCCACCTTCTTCAGTGTCTCGTCCGTCGCCAGACCCAGGTAGTTGTTGGAAGACAGGTTGATCAATTTTTTCCCTTCAATCGTAATTTCGGGGCCATTGGCGCCCTCTACGACATTGATCTCATTATAAAGTCCGTTTTCCTTCAATTCTTGCAGATTCGATGCAAGATATTCGTCCAAAATTTTAGACATTGTCAATCTCCTCCTCTTTCCCATATCATATCACAAGTCGAACTTCACTTAGAATTGAAAACATGGGGTTTATTATGTTTATAAAAGTGCGAAAATTTGATAAAATTGTGTAATATAATTTATGGAGGCGAATCATATGACGATAGACGAAATTGCAAAGACCCTACTTCCCGACATGGTTGAAAATAGACGATATATGCACATGCATCCTGAAGTTTCATTTCACGAGCAGGAGACCTATGGATACATATTGGAACGCCTGAAACGCTATTCCGGCATCACCATCCGGGAAGGGGTCGGCGGCGGCGGTCTGCTCGCTACAATCGGCAGCGCTCCCCACCCCCACATCGCCATCCGTGCAGACTTTGATGCACTGCCGATCCAGGATGAGAAGGATGTGCCATACAAATCGACGGTCGATGGGGTGATGCACGCCTGCGGACATGATGCCCACACGAGTACACTCCTTGCGTTGCTGGAACTTGTACACAGGAACCGCGATCACCTCAAAGGCAGTGTCTCATTCATCTTCCAGTTTGCCGAAGAGGTACAGCCCGGCGGTGCGATTTCCATGGTGGAAGACGGTGTGCTTGATGGCATCGACAAGGTCTATGGCCAGCACTACTGGAGCCAGTATCCCACGCACCAGATCAAGACGAAACCCGGACCTGTCATCTCGAGTCCCGACATGTTCACGATCCGTATACAGGGCAAGGGCGGGCACGCTGCCCAGCCCCACAATTCAGTCGACCCGGTCGTGATTGCCGCGGAACTCATAACAAACCTGCAGACTGCCGTATCCAGACAGGTCTCACCGCTTGATAATGCGGTCGTCACTGTAGGCAAAGTGCGTGCCGGCGATGCTTTCAACGTCATACCGGATTCTGCAGAGCTTGTAGGGACGGTACGGACATTCGAACATGCCGTAAAGGAGAAGATCAGGGACATCTTCCATGAGGAAGCCCGCCTCACCGCCGAAAAACGTGGAGCCACAGCAGAAGTGGACTATAGCTTCGGCTATCCTGCAGTCGTCAACCACGAGTCGGAAGCCGCAATAATCCAACAGGCGGCCGAAGAGATCGGCCTCGACTTCGAGGCGGCGAAGCCACTGATGATCGGCGAGGATTTCTCCTACTACATCAATGAACGCCCTGGCGCCTTCTTCTTCACCGGCTCGGGAAACCCGGAGAAACTGAGCGACTATGTGCACCATCATCCGAAGTTCGACATGGACGAAGAGGCCATGGAAAGTGGTCTTTCCATGTTCATGAAAATACTTGAGATCGAGCAGGTGATCGAATGGAAACAGAAATGATAGAGCGTCTGACGCACACCCACTACAATGAAATGGTGCGTCTGCGCCGGCATTTTCATATGTATCCTGAACTTTCATTCCATGAGGTTCAGACGCCTGCATATATTGCCGAATATCTCCGGGAGCTTGGCCTGGATGTCCAGGAAGGCGTCGGGGGCCGCGGTGTTGTCGGCAGGCTGGTCATCGACCCCACCCTGCCCACCGTGGCACTGCGTGCCGATTTCGATGCATTGCCCATCCATGACCAGAAGGATGTCCCATACAAGTCCACTGTTCCCGGGGTCATGCATGCGTGTGGACACGATGCCCACACCTCTGTGCTGCTCACTGTGGCACGGATCCTCTCAGAAAATAAAGATCAGCTGAAAGGAAACGTGGTCTTCATCCACCAGCATGCGGAAGAGGTGGATCCCGGCGGCGCCATACAGATGATTGCTGACGGCTGCCTGGAGGACGTCGATGTCATTTTCGGCCAGCATGTCACGAGCAGCCTCGATGTCGGCACCATCGGCTACAAGTATGGTACGGCAACGGGCATGCCGGATGATTTCACCATAAAAATATATGGGCGCGGGGGGCATGCCTCAAAACCGCATGCTGCCATCGATCCCGTGGCGGCGGCCATCACCTTCTGCAATCAGCTGCAGTACGTCGTCACCCGAAAATCGAAACCGATGGAACCGGTCGTCCTGTCCATCACGATGTTCAACGGCGGCCATCAGCATAACATCATCCCGGATGAGGTCGAGGTCGGAGGGACTATCCGCACCTTCAATGCCGAGGCACAGAATGTCATGATCACCGAGCTGAAGAAGTGTCTGGAAGGGCTTGTCACCACTACCGGCATATCGTATGATCTCGATTACATGAAGGGCTATCCGCCTGTGGTGAATACGACTGACGAGACGGACCTTGTGCTGGCGGCGGCAAAGCAGATCTCCACCGTGAAGGAGGTCCAGGAGCTGGAACCCGACCTTGGAGGCGAGGATTTTTCCTATTATCTGCAGCGGGTGCCGGGCACATTCTACTATACGGGGACACGGAACCCCAATTTCAAAGCGGACTATCCCCACCATCATGGCAAATTCGACATTGATGAAAAGGGCCTGACGAATGCAGTATCCGTCATGCTGAAGTCCGTATTCAATTATCTGGAAAAGGAGTCTTTTGAATGATGGATCTGACCAACGAAATAGAAAAGCATTATGAGGATATGGTGGCCATACGCCGCCATATGCACATGCATCCTGAAGTATCATTTGAAGAGGAGAATACGAAGCGGTATATATATGAACAGATCAGGGACCTCGGTTTTGATGTCCGTCAGGATGTCGGCGGCAATGGTATTGTCGCACGTCTCCATGTAAACGACGACTACGAGACGGTTGGTTTACGCGCCGACTTCGATGCCCTGCCGATTCAGGATGAGAAGGATGTCCCCTACGCATCGACCGCCTCCGGTGTGATGCATGCATGTGGCCATGACGCCCATACAGCAATGCTGATTACATCGGCACGCATACTTGCAGCGCACAGGGAGGAACTGCCGGTCAATGTCGTGTTCATCCACCAGCATGCGGAGGAACTGTTGCCGGGAGGCGCAAAAGCCATGGTCGAGGACGGCGCCCTTGAAGGTGTGGATTATGTATTCGGCACCCATGTTTCCAGCCTCTACCCCGTCGGCACCCTGTCATATACCTACGACTATGCATTCGCAAGCGCCGATGCATTCTCCATCGAAATCGAAGGGCGTGGCGGGCACGGTGCGGAACCCCATGAAGCGATCGATCCGGTCGTTGCGGCTGCCTCCCTCATCCAGCAGATGCAGACCATCGTCTCAAGGACAGTCGATCCGTTGAAGTCCGCCGTCGTCACCGTGGCGACTTTCAATGGCGGCTCTTCATTCAATGTCATTCCAAACACTACTGAAGTCAGCGGTACAGTCAGAACTTTTGAGAAGGAAGTCAAAGAAGGTGTCCAGGAGCGCATCGAAGGCATCGTCCGTGGAGTGGAATCGAGCTTCGATGTCAAATGCAACCTCAACTACACCGAGGGCTATCCTGCACTGCTCAATGACAACGAGAAGCTTGATCACACATTGGATGCATTGAAGGATGCCAGCTATGTAAAGTCATGTGAAGAAAATCCACCATCCATGGGAGGAGAGGATTTTTCCTACTTCCTGCAGAACAGGCCCGGATGCTACTTCTACACGGGTGTACGGAACAGTGAAATCGGCGCGGATCAGCCGCATCATCATCCCCTGTTCGACATTGACGAACGCGGCATGAAAGCCGGAGTGGAATCTCTCGTAAAAATAGTGCTTGGCTTTGGAAAAAAGTAGAATAAAGGCGGCCTCCAATGGAGGCCGCCTTTATTCATAATATAAAAAAAGAGCCGGAAAATCCGGCTCTTTCATCCAATAGGATTGGATTATTTCAGGATGTCAGTTACAACGCCTGATCCAACAGTACGTCCACCTTCACGGATGGAGAAACGTGTACCGTCTTCGATAGCGATTGGAGAAATGAGTTGAACTGTCATTTCAACGTTGTCGCCAGGCATAACCATTTCAGTACCTTCAGGAAGATTGACTACACCAGTTACGTCCGTAGTACGGAAGTAGAACTGTGGGCGGTAGTTGTTGAAGAATGGAGTGTGACGTCCACCTTCTTCTTTTGAAAGAACATAAACTTCTGCTTTGAATTCTGTGTGTGGAGTGATGGATCCAGGCGCAGCAAGTACTTGGCCACGTTGGATGTCTTCACGTGCTACACCACGGAGAAGCGCGCCGATGTTGTCGCCTGCTTCAGCATAGTCAAGAAGCTTACGGAACATCTCAACACCTGTAACAGTTGTTTTAGTGGATTCTTCAGCAAGACCGATGATTTCAACTTCAGCACCGACTTTGATCTGTCCACGGTCAACACGACCAGTTGCAACTGTACCACGGCCAGTGATGGAGAATACGTCCTCTACTGGCATCATGAATGGCTTGTCAGAGTCACGCTCTGGAGTTGGGATATAGTCATCCACAGCTTGCATCAGTTCAAGAATTTTATCTTCATACGCTTCGTCGCCTTCAAGTGCTTTGAGGGCAGAACCAGCGATTACAGGGATGTCGTCGCCAGGGAAATCGTACTCGGAAAGAAGTTCACGTACTTCCATTTCTACGAGTTCAAGAAGTTCTTCGTCGTCTACCATGTCAACTTTGTTGAGGAATACAACAAGCGCAGGTACGCCAACGTTTTTAGAGAGCAGGATGTGCTCACGAGTTTGTGGCATTGGACCGTCTGCTGCAGAAACAACGAGGATACCGCCGTCCATTTGAGCTGCACCAGTGATCATGTTTTTAACGTAGTCAGCGTGTCCTGGGCAGTCAACGTGCGCATAGTGACGCTTTTCAGTTTCATACTCGATGTGGGAAGTGTTGATTGTGATTCCACGTTCTTTTTCTTCTGGTGCGTTGTCGATCATGTCATAGCTCTGAGCTTCACCTGGACCTCTTTTAGCAAGAACAGTCGCGATAGCAGCTGTCAGAGTAGTTTTACCATGGTCAACGTGACCAATTGTACCAATATTGGCATGTGTTTTGGAACGGTCGAATTTTTCTTTTGCCATTTCGTATACCTCTCCTTAAATAAAGTAATTGTTTGGTTTATATTGAGACTCGGAGCGGGACGCACCCGCCCGAGGTGTTTCTAAATCACTTATAAATGATTCAAGCGTAAAAATCAAGCGCCCTGATTATCCACCTTTATTTTTCTTGATGATTTCTTCAGAGATTGATTTCGGCACTTCTTCATAGTGATCGAATGCCATTGTATAAGTTCCGCGACCTTGCGTGTTCGAACGCAGGTTTGTTGCATACCCGAACATTTCGGATAGTGGAACGAATGCGTTGACAACTTGTGCGTTACCACGCGCAGCCATACCTTCGACACGGCCACGACGGCTTGTAATGTCGCCCATGATGTCGCCCATGTACTCTTCAGGCATTACGATTTCAACTTTCATGACCGGCTCAAGGATTACAGGGTCACATACTTTGGCAGCTTCTTTGAGTGCCAGGGATGCAGCCACCTTGAAGGCCATCTCTGAGGAGTCGACATCGTGGTATGAACCATCGAAGAGTTTCGCTTTGACGTCTACCATCGGATAGCCGGCGAGTACGCCATTTTCCATGGAGTCTTTGATACCTGCTTCAACGGATGGGATATATTCACGTGGTACCACACCACCGACGATGGCATTTTCAAACTCGAATCCGCCACCGACTTCGTTAGGTGTGAATTCAACATGAACGTCACCATACTGGCCACGACCACCGGATTGACGCGTGAACTTACCTTGGACAGCAGCCTGCTTCTTGAATGTCTCACGGTAGGATACCATTGGCGCACCTACGTTACATTCAACTTTGAATTCACGCTTCATGCGGTCAACAAGGATGTCGAGGTGGAGCTCACCCATACCACCGATGATAACCTGTCCAGTTTCGTTGTCGGTATGCGCTGTGAATGTAGGGTCCTCTTCCTGAAGCTTGACGAGGGCATTCGTCATCTTGTCCTGGTCAGCTTTGGATTTCGGTTCTACAGACAAGTGGATAACCGGTTCAGGGAAGTCCATGGACTCAAGAATGACCTGATTCTTTTCATCACATAGTGTGTCCCCGGTCCCAGTATCCTTCAGGCCGATCGCTGCTGCGATATCTCCTGAGTATACCGTGGAGATTTCCTGACGGGAGTTTGCATGCATCTGCAGGATACGTCCGACACGCTCACGCTTGTCTTTCGTAGTATTCCTGATGTAGGAACCTGCATCCAGTGTACCGGAATACACACGGAAGAAAGTGAGCTTACCGACGAACGGGTCACTCATTACTTTGAATGCGAGCGCTGCAAATGACTCGGAATCATCAGGCTTGGCAACGACTTCCTCATCTTCGTCATCTTTTCTGTGGCCGATGATCGGCTTTACATCAAGTGGAGATGGAAGATAGTCGATTGCTGCGTTAAGGAGCAGTTGTACCCCTTTGTTTTTGAAAGCTGTACCGCAAAGTACCGGATAGAATTCGACATCACATGTCGCCTGGCGGATTGCAGACTTCAGTTCTTCAAGGGAAATCTCTTCTCCACCCAGGTATTTTTCCATGATATCTTCATTCACATCAGCGAGTCCTTCAATGAGGCCCTCTCTGAGTTCATCAGCTTTGTCTTTATATTCGGCCGGGATTTCGATTTCTTCAATTTCCGTACCAAGATCGTTGTTGTAGTGGAATGCTTTCATCTCTACCAGATCGATGATGCCAGTGAAGTCATCTTCGGCACCGATTGGATACTGGATCGGGTGAGCATTCGCCTGCAGGCGATCTCTGATCGTACCTACTGAATAATCAAAATCTGCACCGACTTTGTCCATCTTGTTGACGAATACAACACGAGGGACGCCGTAAGTTGTCGCCTGTCTCCAGACAGTTTCTGTCTGGGGCTCGACGCCGGATTGGGCATCAAGAACTGCTACCGCACCATCAAGTACACGGAGGGAACGTTCAACTTCTACAGTGAAGTCTACGTGTCCTGGTGTATCGATGATGTTTACGCGGTGACCTTCCCACTGCGCAGTTGTGGCAGCGGATGTAATCGTGATTCCACGTTCCTGTTCCTGCTCCATCCAGTCCATCTGGGATGCACCTTCGTGAGTTTCACCAATCTTGTGAATACGGCCTGTATAATAAAGAATACGTTCAGTCGTCGTCGTCTTACCGGCATCGATGTGGGCCATGATACCGATATTACGCGTTTTTTCTAAAGAGAATTCTCTTGCCATTTGTATCCTTTTCTCCTTCCAGGAATGGGATGAAATTAAGCTAAGTGGCTATGAGGGTCCGCCGACTACCAGCGGTAGTGAGCGAATGCCCTGTTTGCTTCAGCCATCTTGTGTGTGTCTTCACGTTTCTTGACAGCGCCGCCTGTGTTGTTGGCAGCATCAAGAATTTCGTTCGCTAGGCGCTCTTCCATTGTCTTTTCCCCACGCAGACGTGCGTAGTTCACGAGCCAACGAAGTCCAAGAGTTGTACGGCGATCTGCACGTACCTCTACTGGCACCTGGTAGTTTGAACCACCTACACGACGTGCTTTAACTTCAAGTACCGGCATGATGTTTTCGATCGCTTCATCAAAAACTTCGATTGCATCCCTGCCAGAACGTTCCTGTACAAGATCAAATGCTGAATAGAGAATTCTTTGGGATGTACCGCGTTTCCCGTCCACCATCATTTTATTGATAAGCTTGGTCACAAGTTTGGAATTGTGAATCGGATCCGGCAATACATCTCTTTTAGCAACTGGTCCTTTACGTGGCATAGTCATCCTCCTTTCAAAAATTAGGTTTGTCTGATCGTCATATCATGACGCAATTATTTCTTCTTAGGGCGTTTAGTACCGTAGAGTGAACGGCCTTGTCTGCGGTCGTTGACACCTGAAGTATCAAGCGCACCACGTACGATATGGTAACGTACACCAGGAAGGTCCTTTACACGTCCACCACGAATAAGTACTACACTGTGTTCCTGCAGGTTGTGCCCGATTCCAGGAATATATGCGTTCACTTCAACATTATTTGAAAGTCTCACACGTGCATATTTACGCAGAGCGGAGTTCGGTTTCTTAGGAGTCATTGTTCCAACACGAGTACAAACACCGCGTTTCTGTGGTGCATTTTCGTGTGTCACACGCTTCTTAAGGCTGTTGAACCCTCTGTTCAATGCTGGTGAGTCTGATTTTTTTGTTTTGGTTTGACGAGGTTTTCTTACAAGCTGATTAATCGTTGGCATGGTTTTCCTCCTCTCTTCATTAATCCCACACATCCAGGTGGTTCATTTTTAGGGTATAAAAAATGTGTAAGACTGAAATCTTACATTTCAACATTTTCTATCTCCATACCGGTCCCGTAGATCCCATATAGAGTAACCTTAATAATAATAGCATCTGCCCTTGTTGATGTCAACAATATATCATGAAAAACAGGCCCCACTCCGGGGAGTGGGTGCTGCTGTTATTCTTCTATCAGGACTTCTTCCTTCTCTGTTGCTTTGGAACTTTTGGCTACATCAATTTCAACATCCCGATACTTCGGCATACCTGTTCCTGCAGGAATCAGCTTACCGATGATGACGTTCTCCTTGAGACCGAGAAGTTCATCGCGTTTCCCTTTGATTGCAGCATCTGTAAGCACTCTTGTTGTTTCCTGGAAGCTGGCTGCAGAAAGGAAACTTTCTGTTTCAAGGGATGCTTTCGTAATCCCAAGCAGTACCGGTTTCGCCGTTGCCGGACGCTTGCGCTTCTTGAAGATCTCTTTGTTTGCATCCGTAAATGCATGGATGTCGACAAGCGCTCCTGGAAGAAGCGTCGTATCTCCAGCATCGATGATCCTTACTTTTCTGAGCATCTGCCTTACCATGACCTCGACGTGCTTATCGTCGATTTCAACCCCCTGCATACGGTATACCTTCTGCACTTCTTTGAGAAGGTATTCCTGTGTGCGGTTCAGACCCGCAACCGCAAGGAGTTCCTTCGGTTCGATTGAACCTTCCGTAAGGATCTGGCCAGGTTCGATCTGCTCTCCGACTTCTACAAGCAGGCGTGCTGTCGCTGGTGCTGTGTAGGTCTTCGTCTCCTGCTCGCCTTTGATCTTGATCTCCTGCTGACGGTCTTTGACAACTTCGATGTCCGTAACGGCACCGCGGATTTCTGAAATCATCGCCTGACCTTTTGGATTACGTGCTTCAAAGAGCTCCTGGATACGCGGGAGACCCTGGGTAATATCGCTTCCGGCAACCCCACCCGTGTGGAATGTACGCATTGTAAGCTGTGTACCCGGTTCACCGATGGACTGGGCAGCGATTGTACCGACTGCTTCGCCCACTTCGACTTTTTCGCCTGTTGCCAGGTTCTTGCCGTAGCAGCGTTCACATACACCATGACGGGTGTTGCATGTGAAAGCGGAACGGATGTACATCTCTTCGATGCCGCTGTTTACGATTTCCTTCGCAAGTTCGGCCGTGATGAGTTCGTTTGAACGGACGAGAATCTCTTTCGTTTCAGGATGTCTCACCGTTTCTTTCGAATAACGCCCTTCCAGACGGTCGATGAACGGTTCGATGAGTTCTGATCCTTCTGTCAACGCAGAAACAAGGAGTCCTTTATCCGTACCACAATCGTCATCACGGACGATGACATCCTGTGCCACATCCACAAGTCTTCTTGTGAGATAGCCGGAGTCGGCCGTTTTGAGCGCTGTATCGGCAAGACCTTTACGCGCACCGTGTGTGGAAATGAAGTACTCGAGTACTGTCAGACCTTCACGGAAGCTCGACTTGATCGGCAGTTCGATGATCTGTCCAGACGGGTTGGCCATGAGTCCACGCATACCAGCAAGCTGGGTGAAGTTGGACGCATTACCACGGGCCCCGGAATCACTCATCATGAAGATCGGATTCAGGCGGTGAAGTGAGGCCATCAGGCGATCCTGGATGACATCCTTCGCTCTTGTCCATAGTTCGATGACTGCACCATAGCGCTCTGCTTCAGTAATCAGCCCCCGTGCAAACTGTTTCTGCACTTTTTCGACCTTCTCTTCCGTTTCGTCAATGATCTGCTGTTTGTCCGGCAGAACCACGATGTCGGATACACCTACTGTGATACCGGCTTTGGAAGAATATTTGAAGCCAAGGTCCTTCATGAGGTCGAGCATTACGGACGTTTCTGTAATGTGGAATTTGTTGAACACTTCAGCGATGATCTGACCCAAATATTTCTTGTTGAAAGGTTCCACAATCGGCGTGTCCTTGAATCTCTCTGCGAGTCCGCCTTCACCAAGTTCCGACACTGGGACGAAGTAGCGGTCCGGTGTCTTCTCCTCAAGGTTTTCCCTTGTCGGTTCATTGAGGTATGGGAAGGACGGCGGCATGATTTCATTGAAGATGACCTTGCCTGCTGTCGTCATCAGTATCTTGCCTTTGTTATCTTCAGAGACTTTTTCCGTCTCCAGGGAGTTGGTATGCAGTCCGATGCGTGTATGCAGCTGGACATAGCCGTTCTGGTAAGCCATTACGACTTCGTTCGCATCCTTGAAGATGTGTCCTTCACGTTTCGTGTTTTCCCTCTCGAGGGTGAGGTAGTAGTTGCCGAGCACCATATCCTGTGATGGTGTAACAACCGGCTTCCCATCCTTCGGATTAAGGATGTTCTGGGCAGCGAGCATCAGCATGCGTGCTTCCGCCTGTGCTTCTTTGGAGAGCGGTACGTGTACCGCCATCTGGTCTCCATCAAAGTCGGCATTGTACGCCGTTGTTACAAGCGGGTGCAGACGGATGGCACGGCCTTCGACAAGCGTCGCCTCAAACGCCTGGATGCCCAGACGGTGGAGCGTCGGTGCACGGTTGAGGAGTACAGGGTGTTCTTTGATGACGTCTTCAAGAACATCCCATACATCATCTTCCATGCGCTCGATCTTGCCTTTGGCATTCTTGATGTTTGTAGCCATTTCACGTTCCACAAGCTCTTTCATGATGAACGGCTTGAAGAGTTCGAGTGCCATTTCCTTAGGCAGGCCACATTGATACATCTTCAGGCTTGGCCCTACAACGATTACGGAACGGCCTGAATAGTCGACACGCTTACCGAGAAGGTTCTGACGGAAACGGCCCTGCTTCCCTTTGAGCATGTGGGACAGTGACTTGAGCGGCCGGTTCCCCGGTCCTGTCACTGGACGGCCACGACGACCATTGTCGATCAGTGCATCCACCGCTTCCTGGAGCATGCGTTTCTCGTTCTGGACGATGATGCCGGGAGCACCAAGGTCCAACAGACGCTTCAGACGGTTGTTACGGTTGATTACACGACGATAGAGATCATTCAGATCACTTGTCGCAAAACGGCCGCCATCGAGCTGTACCATCGGACGGATCTCCGGTGGGATGATCGGCAGGACATCCAGGATCATCCAGGATGGATCATTGCCGGAACTGCGGAATGATTCAACGACTTCAAGGCGTTTGATCGCCCTTGTCAGCCGCTGTCCCGTAGCTGTCTCCAGCTCTTTCCTCAGCGCTTCGAGCTCTCCTTCAAGATTGACGTCCATAAGAAGTTCCTTGATCGCTTCAGCACCCATCTTGGCTGTGAACGTATTGCCGTGCTTGTCGTAGTATTCCCTGTACTCGCGTTCAGTAAGGAGCTGCTTCGGCTCAAGCCCCGTGGAACCCGGCTTGATCACTGCATAGGAAGCAAAGTAGATGACCTCTTCCAGTGAACGCGGTGACATGTCAAGAAGCAGTCCCATTCTGGACGGGATGCCCTTGAAGTACCAGATGTGGGAGACAGGGGCAGCAAGTTCAATATGCCCCATCCTTTCCCGTCGTACCTTGGAACGTGTCACTTCCACTCCACAGCGGTCACAGACCATACCTTTATATCTTACACGCTTGTATTTTCCACAGCTGCACTCCCAGTCCTTTGTAGGACCGAAGATCTTTTCACAGAACAGACCGTCCCTTTCAGGCTTCAGTGTCCTGTAGTTGATCGTTTCAGGCTTCTTCACTTCACCAAAGGACCATGAGCGGATCTTTTCTGATGAAGCCAGACCTATTTTCATATATTGAAATCTATTTACATCTATCAATGAGCTTTCCTCCCTAAAGTTTTATCAAGCTCAATCATCATTCAGTGACATCTTCAGTTGCAGCGCTTGTCTTCTCGCTCAAATTCATCTGATTGGATGCATCATCCTCTTCAGTATCACGCATCTCAACTTCTTCGTCCTGATCATCGAGGATGTTGACATCGAGGCCAAGACTCTGGAGTTCCTTCATCAGTACACGGAATGATTCAGGGACACCAGGTTTAGGGACATTTTCACCTTTTACAATCGCTTCGTAAGTCTTCACACGCCCTACAGTATCATCCGACTTGACCGTCAGGATTTCCTGAAGGGTATAGGCGGCACCATAAGCTTCCAGTGCCCATACTTCCATTTCCCCGAAACGCTGGCCACCGAATTGGGCCTTACCACCGAGTGGCTGCTGTGTGACGAGGGAGTATGGTCCGGTGCTTCTTGCGTGAAGCTTGTCATCGACCATGTGGGCGAGTTTGAGCATGTACATGACGCCGACGGAGATACGGTTTTCAAACGGATCGCCTGTACGTCCATCGTAGAGCACTGTCTTGCCATCACGTGCAAGGCCGGCTTCCGCCATCGTATCCCATACGTCTTCTTCGTTGGCACCATCGAATACCGGTGACGCCATCTTCAGACCCATCGCACGGGCTGCCATGCCGAGGTGGAGTTCAAGCACCTGTCCGATGTTCATACGGGAAGGTACCCCAAGCGGGTTGAGCATGATGTCGATCGGTGTGCCGTCAGGCATATAAGGCATGTCCTCTTCCGGAAGGATCCTGGAGATTACACCCTTGTTCCCGTGACGTCCACACATCTTGTCGCCTACGCTGATCTTACGCTTCTGGACGATGTAGACACGTACAAGCTGGTTGACACCTGGAGACAGTTCATCGCCATCTTCACGGTTGAACACTTTGACATCAAGGACGATGCCGCCGGCACCGTGTGGTACACGCAATGAAGTATCGCGCACTTCACGTGCTTTTTCCCCGAATATCGCATGCAGGAGGCGTTCTTCTGCCGTCAGTTCCGTCACACCTTTCGGCGTTACTTTACCGACGAGGATGTCGCCATCCTTGACTTCTGCACCGATGTGGACGATGCCACGCTCATCGAGCTTCTTGAGTGCATTGTCGGAAACGTTCGGGATATCCCTGGTGATCTCCTCAGGCCCGAGCTTTGTATCCCTGGATTCGGACTCATACTCTTCGATATGGATGGATGTATAGACATCATCTTTGACAAGACGTTCACTCATGATTACGGCATCCTCGTAGTTGTAGCCGTCCCATGTCATGAAGCCGACGACAACATTCTGTCCAAGTGCCATCTCGCCATTATCCATGGATGGGCCGTCAGCAAGGATTTCACCCTTCGTCACCACATCGCCTTTTGAAACGATTGGTTTCTGGTTGTAGCAGGTACCGGAGTTGGAACGGATGAATTTGGAAAGTCTGTAGATATCCTTCTCCGTTTCGATCTCCTTGCCGTTCTCCTCCTCGATGCGGCGGATATGGATCTCTTTCGCTTCCACGTGCTCCACGCGGCCTCTATAGCGCGCAACTACTGCAGCACCGGAGTCGCGGGCAGCCACGTGTTCCATGCCTGTACCGATATCAGGAGATTGCGGAATGAGGAGCGGTACTGCCTGACGCTGCATGTTCGCACCCATCAATGCACGGTTGGAGTCGTCATTTTCAAGGAATGGGATACATGCTGTCGCTGCGGAAACAACCTGCTTCGGAGAAACATCCATGTAGTCCATGCGTTCTCTCGCCATTTTCGTGTTGTTGCCACGGAAACGGCATACGATCTCCTCTCTGACGAATGATCCGTCTTCATCCAGTATGGCATTGGCCTGGGCCACGACATAGCTGTCTTCTTCGTCGGCAGTAAGGTAGTCGATCTGGTCCGTTACACGGTTTGTTTCCGGATCCACTCTTCTGTACGGTGTTTCGATGAAGCCGAACTCATTCACTCTGGCGAAGCTGGACAGTGAGTTGATCAGACCGATGTTCGGCCCCTCCGGAGTCTCGATTGGACACATGCGGCCGTAGTGGGAGTAGTGGACGTCCCGCACTTCCATGCCTGCACGTTCACGCGTCAGACCGCCGGGTCCAAGCGCAGACAGACGTCTTTTGTGCGTCAGCTCTGCAAGCGGGTTCGTCTGGTCCATGAACTGGGAGAGCTGGGAGCTTCCGAAGAACTCTTTTATGGACGCAATCACAGGACGGATATTGATGAGCTGCTGTGGTGTGATGGACTCTGTATCCTGGATGGACATGCGCTCCCTCACTACACGCTCCATACGGGAAAGGCCGATTCTGAACTGGTTCTGCAGCAGTTCGCCGACAGAACGCAGACGACGGTTTCCAAGGTGGTCGATATCATCCGTATGTCCGACACCCTCAATCAGGTTGAAGAAATAGCTCATGGAGGCGATGATATCGGACGGTGTGATGGATTTCACTTCCACATCCGGGAAGGCATTGCCGATGACCGTTGTCGTACCCTCTTCCTGATTCGGCGCCTCCACTTTGATGGACTGGATTTCAATTGGTTCATCCAGAAGTCCATTTTCGAGACGGAATGTTTCAAGGTTCGCATTGGCTTCAAGCACATCGATGATGCTGTCCAATGTACGCCTGTCGATCGTGGTGCCTGTTTCTGCCACGATTTCGCCAGTTTCCTTGTCGACGATAGGTTCTGCGAGCACTTGATTGAACAAGCGGTTCTTAAGGTGTAATTTTTTATTCATTTTATAGCGTCCAACACTCGCGAGATCATAACGCTTCGGATCAAAGAACCGTGAGTAGAGGAGATTTCTGGCATTCTCAACTGTCGGCGGTTCGCCTGGGCGAAGTCGTTCGTATATTTCTAGGAGTGCCTGATCCACTGTTTCTGTCGTATCTTTCTCCAGTGTGTTCCTGATATGTTCGCTGTCACCAAGAAGGTTGATGATCTCCTGGTCTGTAGAAAAGCCGAGCGCCCTGAGCAGTACCGTCATCGGCAGCTTGCGCGTACGGTCTATTCTTACGTAAACTATATCTTTGGCATCGATTTCGTATTCGAGCCATGCACCACGGTTCGGAATCACCGTTGCTCCAAAGCTGGCCTTGCCATTTTTATCCATTTTTTCCGAATAGTATACGGACGGACTCCTGACAAGCTGTGATACGATTACGCGCTCTGCGCCATTTATAATGAAAGTACCTGTATCCGTCATCAATGGGAAGTCGCCCATGAATACTTCCTGTTCCTTGACTTCACCTGTTTCTTTGATGACAAGGCGCACTTTTACACGCAACGGTGCAGAATATGTTGCATCATGGTTCTTTGCTTCTTCCTCATCGTACTTGGGTTCCCCAAGCTTGTAGTCCACAAATTCCAATGACATGTTTCCAGTGAAGTCCTCTACCGGTGAAATGTCCTTAAACATTTCGATCAGACCTGTCTGAAGGAACCATTCATAGGATTTCGTCTGGATTTCGATCAGGTTCGGCAGATCCAATTTCTCTTCGATACGTGCATAGCTTCTGCGTTTAGCGTGTCTTCCATATTGAATCAGTTGACTCATCGACAGATTCACCCCTAATAAAAATTACGTAAAACATTCACCGAAGCAGTTAAACAGTTAATAAGACAAAAAGAAAACGGAATCGTGACCAACCCCATTTTCTATTTATTAACAATATTTAATACGCTCCATCCAATCAGTACTCAAAATGCGCATACTGATTGACATTATATTTTTACATTCTATAACTATACCACAAAAAATTTGTCAAGTCAAATACCGGCCTTTCTATACTTTGACGCCCTTCAGTACATAATAGCCTTTGTCTTTGACGACGATTTCTGAGTTTCCGAAAAGCTTCTCAACTGCTTTTCTATATGAAGGCATGCCCTGCTTCTTCTGGACGACCATATAGAAGGCACCCTCCGCCACAAGTTTCTTATGGGCATCTTCAATCATTTCCAATACCACCGGCTTTCCCGCACGGAATGGTGGATTGGTCACATAGAGCGATGGACGCTCCGCAAGTTCCATTGCACCATACTCCGTCCGGCTCACCACTTCCGCCTCGACACCATTGTGTTCTGCATTCTCCCGGCACAGCACAAGTGCATCGGAGTTCACCTCGACCATGATGGGTTTTGCCTCCAGCGTATCCCCCAGCACGATTCCGATCGCCCCATAGCCTGCGCCCATATCTATGAAAACGCCGCCTTCCGGCAGGTCGCAATCATGGATGACGGCGTCGATCAGGACCGAGGAGCCGTAGTCGATGCGGTCCCTCGAAAAAACGCCGCGGTCTGTCCTGAAGCGGTAGGTCCTGTCCTTATAATTGAATTTGATTTCCCTATATTCATGTTCTGTATTATCTCCAGTGAAATAATGGCTCATGATACCACTCCTATGTAATAAAGCACTAGCATAAGACAATAAAGAGGCTCATTTAAACAGTAGATGTTTAACATGAGCCTCCAAGTGTATACACAAAAATTATTTAAGTTCTACGCCAGCGCCAACTTCTTCAAGCTGGGATTTGAGTTCTTCAGCTTCTTCTTTGGAAAGGCCTTCTTTGACAACTTTAGGTGCGCCGTCAACGACTGCTTTCGCTTCTTTGAGTCCAAGACCAGTTGCTTCACGGACAACTTTGATGACTTTGATTTTGGAAGATCCAGCGTCTGTGAGTTCAACGTCGAATTCAGTCTGCTCTTCAGCAGCTGCTTCTCCGCCGCCTGCGCCTGCTGCTGCTACTGGTGCTGCAGCTGTTACGCCGAATTCTTCTTCAATTGCTTTGACAAGGTCGTTAAGTTCAAGTACGGACATTTCTTTGATTTCTTCAATGATTTGCTCTTGAGACATTATAATTCCTCCGTTTTTTTAATAGATTGGTTTAGGCTTCTTCGTTCTCTTTCTCTTCACCAACTGCTTTAACCGCATAGGCGAAGTTGCGTACTGGAGCCTGAAGTACAGATAGCAGCATGGAAACAAGTCCATCCTTGTTCGGAAGCGTGGCGATCGCTTTCACATCTTCAGCCGGTGTGAATGTACCTTCGATGATACCAGCTTTGATTTCCAATGCTTCATGGTCTTTTGAGAAGTTGTTGATGATCTTCGCAGGAGCAATCACATCTTCGTTGGAAAATGCAAGAGCATTCGGACCAGTGAGGAACTCATTGATTTCAGCAAGTTCAGCCTGTTCAGCTGCACGGCGTGTCATCGTGTTTTTGTAGACTTTGAACTCGACGCCTGCTTCACGAAGCTGTTTGCGCAGTTCAGTCATTTCAGATACAGACAGGCCACGGTAGTCTACAAGCACTGTAGATACAGAGTTCTTGAGCTGGTCGGAAATGACATCTACGTGCTGCTTTTTAGCTTCAATCACATTTGACATAGTTACACCTCCATAATTTTTGTGTATCCGGTGCATTAAAAAAGCACCTTTTACCCACGGCAAAAAGTGCTTGAATATTCATTATGAATTCAAGTCGTCATCATTTGCCTCGGTAGGATCGGGTTTTAAGCACGGGGTGCTCCTACTGTCTTAGGGAATATTAAAATACAACTGCAACTATACACAATACAGCTGCAGTTGTCAATATCCAATCTGGTATTGAAATTTAGATTCTCACTTCGTTCAGATCAACTTTGACACCAGGCCCCATTGTTGAAGACAGTGCCACGGATTTGAAGTAAGTACCTTTGGAAGAAGCTGGTTTCGCTTTTACGAGTGCATCGTAAACTGTTCTGAAGTTGTCGGCGAGCTTCTCTTCATCGAAGGAAACCTTACCGATCGCTGCATGAACGATACCAGATTTTTCTGCACGGTATTCAACTTTACCTGCTTTGATTTCTTCAACGGCTTTAGTAACATCCATGGTTACTGTACCTGTTTTAGGGTTCGGCATGAGACCTTTAGGTCCAAGCACACGGCCGAGCTTGCCGACCTCACCCATCATGTCCGGTGTAGCTACGATGACATCGAAGTCGAACCATCCATCATTAATCTTCTGGATGTAGTCCTGTTCTCCTACGTAGTCTGCACCTGCTGCTTCTGCTTCTTTCGCCTTGTCGCCTTTAGCGAATACCAATACACGCTGTGACTTGCCAGTACCGTGCGGCAGAACGATTGCTCCACGGATCTGCTGATCGTTTTTACGCGTATCAATACCCAGGCGGAATGCTACTTCTACAGAAGCATCGAAGTTTACAGTGCTTGTCTCTTTGGCAAGTTTGACTGCTTCTTCTACGCTGTAAGACGCATTTTGATCAAACTTCTCGAGAGCAGCCTGATACTTTTTACTTCTCTTAGCCATTACTATTCCTCCTTGTGGTTATAGCGGGTAATCCTCCCACGTTTGTATTAATACTTTAACCTTATGGTCAATTCAAATTATTTCTCTACAGAGAAGCCCATGCTTCTTGCTGTACCTTCGACCATACGCATAGCCGCTTCCACGTCTGCTGCATTAAGGTCTTCCATTTTAGTTTCAGCAATTTCACGTACTTGCGCTTCAGTTACTGCCGCCACTTTGTCCTTGTTCGGTTCGCCTGAACCCTTTTCGACATTTGCAGCTTTCTTCAGAAGAACGGCTGCTGGTGGAGTCTTCGTAATGAATGTGAAAGAACGGTCCTCGAATACGGAAATTTCAACCGGAATGATAAGACCCGCCTGTTCCTGTGTACGTGCATTGAATTCCTTACAGAATCCCATGATGTTTACGCCCGCCTGACCTAGTGCCGGACCTACCGGTGGTGCCGGGTTCGCTTTACCTGCAGGAATCTGCAATTTTACTACGTTGATTACTTTTTTAGCCACGATGTGCACCTCCTCGTTATCGTGATGTGGTCATAGGATGTCAGTTTTCACCCTCCCACTCGCATCATAAAAAAAGATGGCCGAACAAAATTCGACCATGACAATATACCATTATTCCACTGAAAACACAAGTCACTTATTACAATTTCTCGATTTGGTCGAATTCGACTTCTACAGGCGTATCCCGCCCGAACATTTCAACAAGTACCGTGAGCTTGTAGTGCTCCTCGTCGATCGAACGGATTTCCCCGGTCTGGTTCTTGAACGGTCCATCAACGATATTGACGGATTCACCGACTTCGACTTCGAAGTCGACTGTACGCTCTGCCATTCCCATCGACTTCAGGATGAATTTGACTTCCTCCGGCAGCAGCGGATTCGGCTTGCTGCCCGCCCCCTGGGAGCCGACAAAGCCGGTGACGCCAGGCGTATTCCGTACGATGTACCATGATTCGTCCGTCATGACCAGCTCCACCAGTACGTAGCCCGGGAAAGTCTTCTTCATGGCAGTCTTTCGCTTGCCATCCTTGACGGTCGTCTCTTCCTCTTCGGGAATGATGACGCGGAAGATCTGATCCTGCATATTCATCGATTCGAGGCGCGCCTCGAGATTTGCTTTTACTTTATTTTCATATCCGGAATAGGTGTGCACAGCATACCAGTTCTTTTCTCCAGACATAGTATCTCTCCTTTAGTTACATTAAGTCTATGATTGCGGAGATACCCAGGTCCAGCGCATAGAAAAACGCCAGAAAGAATATCACTGTGAACATGACGACCGCAGTATAGCGTACCGTCTCCTGACCAGTCGGCCAGCTTACTTTCTTCATTTCGCTGACAACATTCTGCAAGAAATTCTTATCATTTGCCATCGGTTGCTTCCTCCTGTATCAGATGGAACTCTTATGAGTCGTATGCCGGTTGCATGTCCTGCAGTATTTCTTGAGCACAAGCCGCTCTTTATGCTCGCTTTCAGTCGTGTAGTTGCGCGACCCGCATTCAGTGCATAACAATGCCACTTTCATCATAAAATCCTCATTTCAATTCTAATTTACTATACCGATTTCAAGCCAGGTTGTCAAACGGCTCCCCGGACTCCTCCATAAGGGCCAGGCGCTCCTTTTTCCGTCTGATGCGGTGGAGGGTGTTCAGCACACTCTTTCTGTCGAGGGCGAATTCACTGCAGACATCACTGATGCCATGCCCCTTTTCGAGGTGCTGCAGCACCTTCCTTTCCAGCGGAGAGCATACCCCACGCTTGTGCATCAGGTACTGGAGCTGTTCCTCCTTCACCATGATGTTGATGGGATTGGCCACCTTCTCCTCCGGATCGGCCGGTTCCGCCACACCTTTCTCCCCGACCGGCACAAGCGCACTGCATTCCCTCATGCCCCGCTTCCTGCGCGAGCGCATTTCAAGGTGTAGCGTGCGGAACAGGTAATGGCGATACCTTCCCCTGTCATGCTGATAGCGGCTGCATAGTCTGAGCGCCTGCTCCATCATTTCCTGTTCGACATCTTCACGATCATGGAAATCATTCATATAGCGATAGCTCATGCGGTGGACCTGGGGTCTCAGCTTCACATCCATCAGATCGAAAGCTTCCATATCCCCCGTGCGGACCCTGAATGCCAGCGCATCCAGCTCATCATCGACATCTTCCCTGACAAAAAAATAAAACGTGGCAATATGGTACATATCCATCCCCCCATCCTGTTAATAGGAATGATAAGAGGGAATCGTCCTGAATTCAATATGCTAGAATCGCCCCCGGCGCCATTTTTCAAGTTTTGCCTGGACGTCATCACCGATATTCAATTTCTGTCTGGGCATTTTTTCGTTAATCGTATCTATTTTCCTGCTGATATTTTTCTCGGCCTCCATCAGGTTCACCCACATCTCCCGGGAAGAAATCCTGTATGCACCGAGCGCGAATATTGCGTTCTGCTCGGTCAGGTCGCTCGTGACCACACTGATTTCACACAGGTGGGGATGATAGTGGTCATGGACGAAACGCTCGATATACTCGTCGGCCGTCTCCTTCTCCTTTGTATACACCACAGTGACGCCATGATAGTCAAAGATGCTTTCTTTCGAACGTACTTCATAGGCATCGAATACACAGATGATTTCATAGTTCGCCACCGACTGGTATTCAGCCAAAGCTGCCAGTATCTTCTCTCTTGGCACCTCAAGTGAATGGAAGGACTCCCTATGCAACTCCTGATTCGCACCAATCAGATTATAGCCGTCCACGATCAGAACGCGTCTTTTTTTCCGTTGCATATCATCCACGCCCGACATCGTTCTGCTTGCGGAACACTTCGTACATCAGCAGTGCGGCCGATACCGAGGCATTGAGGCTGGTGATGTGACCCACCATTGGAATCTGGACGACGAAGTCGCACTTTTCCAATGTCTTCCTGCTGATTCCTTTGCCTTCGCTGCCTATCACAAGGGCCGTATTGACGTCTGCCGCCATTTCCCGGTAGTCCATCGTCCCCTTGCCGTCACTGCCGGCAATCCAGAATCCTTTTTCCTTCAGTTTGTCGATCGTCTGGTTGATGTTCGTCACGCGGACGACCGGCACATGCTCTATCGCCCCCGTGGATGTCCTGGCCACGGTGTCCGTAAGCTGTACGGAACGGCGGGTCGGGATGATGACGCCATCAAATCCGGTCGCATCGCATGTCCTCAGGATGGAGCCGAGGTTGTGCGGATCCTCCAGTCCATCGAGTATGACCAGGTTCGCACGCTTCCCTTCGATCCTTTCCATCAATGTTTCAAACGGCATGTAGTCATGCGGACTGCCGAGTGCCACTACACCCTGGTGCCGTTCATCAGTCAGTCCATCAAGCTTCGATTTCGGCACTGTTTGGACGACGACCTTCTTTTTTCTTGCGGCATCAAGTATATCCTTGATCTGGCCCTTATTCACGGAGTCCTGGATGAAGACCTTGTTGATGTCTGCATCCCCCATGAGCGCCTCCCGCACCGCATGGCGTCCCGCTATCACTGAATCACTCATCTCTTTCCCTCCCTGATTCCAAAATAATATGCATCAATTCATCAAGTCTCGATGTATTCCCCTCCAGGTGGAGGTGTCCGATCAGCGCTTCCAGCCCAGAAGCGTTCCTGTAGTCCTTGATCGACGCGTTCTTCGCCCGTGTTGCGCTCGACTTGTTTCGTGCTTTCCTTGCAATATCCCACTCTTCCTCCGTCAGGACGTGCTTGTGCAGGTGGTCCAGGGCTTCGGCCTGGGCACTTGCCTTCACCAGCCGGTTGGCTGCCTGATGGATGGCATCCGGTTTCAGATAGGGCTTTTCAACCAGAAGATGGGTCCGCACATAGACGGAATATACCGCATCTCCCACAAAGGCGAGGGACAGGGGCTGCATGCCATCAGTATTATGCTCACCCACGTCTGAAGCGCACGCCTTCCTTTGTATCCTCGAGAATGATCCCCTGATCCTTCAGATTGTCACGGATTTCATCCGCACGTGCAAAATCCCTGTTCTTTCTGGCTTCGTTCCGCTCTTCGATCAATGCCTCGATCTCCTCATCGAGCAGCACTTCCGCTTCATCCAGCTCGATGCCGAGGACATTGCTGTAGATTTCGAACGCTTCGACAAAGCGTTCCAATACCTCGGCGGATGTCGTATTGCGGCGCAGATATTTGTTCAGTTCGGTCGCCAGGTCATGCCACGCAGTGATGGCATTTGCTGTATTGAAGTCATCATCCATATGCGCCTCGAACGTTTTGAGGTTGTCTCCGATGATCTTCACCATTACTTCGTCATCCCCGTTGCCGACAGCACTGGCAAGGCGCTCCCTGGCCTGCAGGTAACTGAACTGGATCCGCTTCAGGCCATTCTCGGCCGCTCCCACCAATTCCCGGTTGTAGTTGATCGGATTGCGGTAGTGGACGCTGATCATGAAGAAGCGGAGAACGTTCGGATTGATCTCCTTGATGATATCGTGCACAAGGATGAAGTTGCCGAGGGATTTCGACATCTTCTCATTGTCGATGTTTATATAGCCGTTATGCATCCAATAGTTGGCGAATGTACTGTCCGTCATGCACTCGCTCTGGGCGATTTCATTTTCATGGTGCGGGAAAGTCAGATCCTGGCCGCCTGCATGGATGTCGATCGTATCACCCAGATGATGGCGCGCCATGACACTGCATTCGATATGCCAGCCCGGACGCCCTTCCCCCCAGGGGGAGGACCATTTGATTTCGTTCGGCTTGGCCTGCTTCCACAGGACGAAGTCCAGCGGATCCTGCTTCTTCTCCCCCGCTTCGATCCTCGCTCCGACTTTCAGGTCATCCACCGACTGATGGGAGAGCTTGCCGTATTCGTCAAAGGAGCGCGTCCTGAAATAGACGTCACCATCCGATTCGTAGGCATGCCCTTTGTCGACCAGCACCTGTATGAACTCTATGATGTCATCCATGTGGTCCATTACACGCGGGTGGTGCGTTGCAGGCTTCACATTCAATGCGCCTGTATCCTCAAAGAAGGCTTCTATGAAACGGTCGGCAATGACCGGGACCTCCTCCTTCAGTTCGAGCGACGCCTTGATGAGCTTGTCATCCACATCAGTGAAGTTGGAGACATATTCCACATCATATCCTTTATATTCCAGATAGCGCCGTACCGTATCGAATGCGATGGCCGGACGTGCATTGCCGATGTGGATATAGTTGTAAACGGTGGGACCACATACATACATCTTCACCCTGCCTTCTTCGATGGGCTTGAATTCTTCCTTCTGCCGCGTCAAAGAGTTAAATATGAGAACCATTTTCTACCTCGTTCCTGACTTCGTTTCTAAAGTCTTTGATTTCGTCTTCCAAGCCCAGAATCATGTCCATAATCGGGTCAGGCAGATCGGCATGATTCAGGTCTCTTGTATTCCTCACTTTTTCCCCCGCCTTTTTGACTATATGCCCCGGGATGCCCACGACAGTCGAATCTCGGGGAATGTCCTTCAGCACTACGGAATTTGCACCGATTTTGGAATTTTCATGGATACGTATATTACCCAGTACTTTGGCGCCTGCCGAAACAAGGACGTTATCGTCGATGTCGGGGTGCCGCTTCTGCTCTTCCTTGCCGGTCCCGCCAAGCGTCACTCCCTGGTATATCGTCACATTGTCACCGATACGGCATGTTTCGCCAATTACAGTGCCCATGCCATGGTCGATGAACAGTCTGCGGCCGATCTGGGCACCGGGATGAATTTCAATCCCGGTGAGGAAACGGCTCACTTGCGAGATTATACGTGCACTTGTCGTGAACTTTTTCTTATATAGCTTATGGGCGATCAGATGTGACCAGATGGCGTGGAGGCCCGAACAGGTGACGAGCACTTCCATCCGATTCTTGGCTGCCGGATCCATCTCCAGTACCATGTCGATATCTTCTTTCATTCTCTCCAGCATTTCCCAGTTCCTCCATTCTAATAAAAATGCCCCTGTCCATTTAGGACAGAGGCGCAATAAGCACGGTTCCACTCTGCTTGCAGCCTATGCTGCACTCTCGATATATTGAGATTTCCACAGAGGGCAATTCTGATCAATGACCGGTCATCCTCACACCTTCCGGATAATCTCTGGTTTCCGTCAAAAGATCATACTGGTTTCTCTGTTCTAACAATCATAATGGATTCCTTGCCATGCTGCAACTGGTTTGCCCGGTCACTTCAGCTTCTGGATGCGTGCCAGGGCCTTCTCCCTGCCGATCAGGGAGATGGTTTCAGGCAGTTCCGGCCCCTTCGTCTGGCCTGTAACTGCCACACGAATCGGCATGAAGAGCTTCTTCCCTTTATATCCTGTCGATTTCTGGACATCCTTGATGGCCGCCTTGACAGCTTCCGGAGAAAAGTCATCCATCGTGCTGAAACTCTCATGCAGAGCTGTCATCAGTTCCGGGATGTGCTCCTGTGCAACGACATCGTTTGCCGCTTCATCAAATTCAATCTCTTCCTTGAAGAACTGTTCGGATAGTGTCGTAATCTCTCCGGCGAAACTCATCTGTTCCTGGTAGAGGGCCACAAGCTTGCGTGCCCAGTCCAGTTCCGCTTCGGAAGCATTTTCCTCTACAAGCCCTTCCTTCACAAGGTGGGGCAGTGCCATCTGGAACACCGTTTCAGCATCCTTCTCCTTCATATACTGGTTGTTGATCCATGTCAGCTTCTGTTTGTCGAAGAAGGCCGGAGACTTGGACAGTCTCGTCTCATCAAACAGCTCGATGAATTCTTCCTTGGAGAAGATTTCCTCTTCCCCTTCAGGCGTCCACCCGAGCAGTGCGATGAAGTTGAACAGTGCCTCAGGCAGATAGCCCAGATCCTTGTACTGTTCGATGAACTGGATGATGGAGCCGTCACGCTTGGAGAGTTTCTTCTTATTTTCATTGACGATGAGTGTCATGTGGCCGAATTTCGGCTCTTCCCAACCCATCGCCTGATAGATCATCTGCTGTTTCGGCGTATTGGAGATGTGGTCATCCCCGCGCAGGACGTGGGAGATTTCCATCATATGATCATCGATGACGACCGCGAAGTTGTACGTCGGCACGCCGTCCCTTTTGACGATGACCCAGTCGCCGATGCCGTTCGAATCGAATGACACTTCACCTTTTACGATGTCGTCGAATACTAATGTCTCATCCTTCGGCACACGGAAGCGGATGCTCGGCTGTCTGCCTTCATCGATGAAGGCCTGCTCCTCCTCTTCCGTCAGATTCGCATGCTGGCCGCCATACCTTGGCATTTCTCCACGGGCGATCTGTGCTTCACGCTCCGCTTCGAGCTCTTCGGATGTCATGTAGCATCGATAGGCCTTGCCCGCTTCCAGCAGCTTGTCGATGACCGGCTGGTAGATGTGCTGGCGTTCCGACTGACGGTAGGGACCGTATCCCCCGTCCCTGTCGACACTCTCATCCCAATCCAGGCCGAGCCACTTCAGATAGTGGAGCTGGGACTCTTCACCTGCTTCCACGTTCCTGGCGCTGTCCGTATCTTCGATGCGGATGATGAAATCTCCGTCATAATGACGGGCAAAAAGATAGTTGAACAATGCCGACCTCGCATTACCGATGTGCAGATACCCTGTCGGACTGGGTGCGTACCTTACTCTTACTTTATCCATTATTATTCCTCCACTTTTTCAATTAGAACTACCGCTTCAGAAGCGATGCCTTCGCCCCTGCCTGTAAAACCGAGTTTTTCCGTAGTTGTCGCTTTAATATTAACATTCGAAAGGTCCGTCTTCAAAAGGGAGGCGGCAACATTCCGCATATCGTCGATATGCGGCCTGAATTTGGGGCGTTCCGCCATGATGACCGCATCCATGTTCCCTATCCTGTACCCTTTTTTGGACATCATCTCCACCACTTCTGCAAGCAGCAATTTGGAGTCCATGTCCTTGAACGCCGCGTCCGTATCAGGGAAGAATTTGCCGATGTCCCCGAGCGCCAGTGCGCCAAGGATGGCGTCCGCCATCGTATGGAGCAGTACGTCCGCATCCGAGTGCCCCCTGAGACCCCGGTCATAGGGGATCTCGATGCCGCCGATGATCAGTGGCCGGCCTTCTTCAAACGCATGGACATCAAATCCGTGACCGATTCTGAACATGTCATTCACTCCCTTTCTTCACAATGGATTCGGCGACTTTCAGATCCTCTTCAGTCGTTATTTTAATATTATCATAAGTCGATGCTGTGACGTGGACCCTTTTTCCGAGGGCTTCCACCATCATCGAATCATCCGTTACGGAAAGATCGTTCTCCGCCGCATGACGATAGGCCTGCATGAGCAGATCATATTCAAACGCCTGCGGTGTGTGCACGGCGATGACTGACGTCCGGTCGATGGTCTCCTCGACAGCATCACCGGATATGCGCTTCAGGGTGTCTTTCGGCTTCACGCCGCAGATGGCTGCCTGATGCAATGCTACCGAGGCTTTCAGGCCATCCAGCGTAGCCTGGCTGACGAAGGGCCTGGCTCCATCATGGACAAACACGTATCCTGTCGGCTCCATGGCCTTGAGGACGTTATGGATGCTGTGCTGACGTTCCCTGCCGCCTTCATGGATGCCTTTGACTTTGGCACATCCCTCGAGCATGCCCCATAGTATATCTATCTCCCCCTTGCGTCCGGCAAGATGGATGGCCTCGCAGTCGGGGTCTTTTTCAAATTTCTCGACGGTCATCCGGATGACCGGGGTGTCTCCCAGCCTGATGAAGACCTTATTGTAATTCATGTGCATTCTGCTGCCCATTCCGGCAGCCGGAATTATTACTGTATATTTCATTTCTTTCTCACTTTCCTCGCGAATACGATGCGTCCGGAATTCGTCTGGAGCACACTTACCACTTCTACTTTGGTGGTTTTATTTATAAGGGATCTCCCCTCTTCAACCACAACCATCGTACCATCTTCAAGGTAACCGACACCCTGGTTCTCCTCTTTGCCCGCCTTCGAGATCAGCAGATCGAAAATGTCGCCCTGGATGACGACAACCTTTATTGCATCGGACAGCTGGTTTACATTGAGGACCTGGATCTGATGCAGCTGACATACCTTGTTCAGGTTGTAGTCGGTGGTGATGATGGCGCCCTGTTCAGCTTTTGCAACTTCAATCAGCTGATGATCGACATCAAGCTTGTCGTAATCGACCGGCATGATGGTAACATTCTCGCTCTGCTCCTGCAGGGCATTCAGCATATCCAGCCCCCTCTGACCCTTGTCCCTTTTGATGGGGTCTGTAGCGTCGGCAATGAGCTGGAGTTCATCCAGTACGAACTGCGGGATGACGAGTTCCCCCTCGATGAATCCGGTCTTTGCCACATCCACGATCCTGCCGTCGATGATGGCGCTCGTATCGAGAAACTTCCGCGGGATCTTCCTCTCATCCTCCTGGGATTTCGAGAAATTGCCGGGCAGGAAATCGAGGACTTCACTGAACTTCTTGAGTCCGATCTGAAACCCGAGATACCCCAGTATCACAGCCAGTATGAACGGGAAGATATCGCCGATCAGTGGAATGTCGATCGCGTTGATCAATAGGGAAATTAAGACAGCAATTAAAAGACCGATGATCATTCCCAATGTGGCGGATGCAATCTCCGCAAGGCTGCGGTTCAGAATCAGGACTTCACCCCTCCGGATCAGCGACTCGACTTTCGACACCGTCCACAGGAAAAGGAGAAGGAACAGCAGGAGTCCGGCCAAACCATGCACCAGTACATTATCAAGGACCAGCGGCAAATCGACCGGAAGCACCTGGAAGAGGATCGGCATCAGCCAGACGCCGAGCGAAACCCCGATAAGTACATACAAAATATACAACAGATACTTCAACATGAATATTCACCTCCCCTACTTTGTAATTGCGACTTTCAGCGCATCCCTCAAGGTGCGGACGCTGATGACTTCGATGCCTTCCGGCACCTCCAATCCACTCATATTCGACGCCGGAATGATTGCACGGTTGAAACCGAGCTTCGCCGCCTCCTGGAGTCTCTGTTCTATCTTGGTGACCCGCCTGACCTCACCCGTAAGTCCGACTTCACCGATGAAGCAGTCATCGCCTCTGACCTGGGCGGCCTTGAAGCTTGAAGCGATGCTGACGATGACACTGAGGTCGACTGCCGGCTCATCCAGACGCACGCCCCCCGCCACTTTGATGTAGGCGTCATGCTGCTGCATGAGCAGGCCTTCGCTCTTCTCGAGCACCGCCATCAGCAGGGAGAGCCGGTTTTGATCGATGCCTGTGGCCATGCGCCGCGGATTATGGAAATGCGTCGGCGTGACGAGTGCCTGGACTTCAACCAGCAGGGCCCGTGTCCCTTCCATGGTAGCCACGATGGCCGAACCCGGAGTGTTCTTCGAGCGCTCCTCCAGGAATATTTCCGAAGGGTTGAGCACTTCCTTCAGCCCTTCGCTCTTCATCTCGAACATGCCCATTTCATTCGTCGATCCGAAGCGGTTCTTGACTGCCCGGAGCATGCGATACGTATGGTGCTGATCCCCTTCGAAATAAAGTACCGTATCCACCATATGCTCGAGCATCCTTGGTCCGGCAATCTGCCCCTCCTTGGTCACGTGACCGACGATGAAGGTTGCGACATTGCCGCTTTTCGCGATATTCATCAGGCTCTGTGTACACTCCCGCACCTGGGAGACACTGCCGGGAGCACTGGTCACATCAGGATTGTATATGGTCTGGATGGAGTCGATGATCAGGAAATCCGGATCCAGCTGTTTTATTTCATCATGGATGTAGAAAAGGTTTGTCTCGCTATAGACGTTCAGCCGATCACTCCCTTCAGTCAGCCGGTCCGCGCGCAACTTGATCTGTTCCAGTGATTCCTCACCGGAGACATACAGCACTTCGTGATTCTGGGATAGAGTCAGGGCCGTCTGCAGAAGTATCGTCGACTTCCCGATGCCAGGGTCCCCGCCAATCAGGATCAGGGATCCATCGACGATGCCGCCACCAAGGACCCGGTCGAACTCGCCGCTCTGCGTCAGCGTCCTCGGCGTGTTGCTCTTGTTTACACGTTCAAGCTTCCGGCTGCGCTGGCGGCCTTCCGCTTCGGGCTTGCCGAATGTTCCCCTGCCCTTCGTCTCCTTATGAACCAGCTTCTCTTCCATCTGGTTCCATGCACCGCAGTTTGGACATTTGCCCATCCATTTGGGCGATTCATGTCCGCATGCCATGCACTCGAAAATATTTTTCGTTTTTGCCATGTTTAGAGACTCTCCTGTACTTTGAATTTATTATTAATATTGTATAACTATTACCTGTGATTTTAAAGCGGTAACCTCGTAGGCGCCCTATGCGTACATGTAGAAAAAGCCGGGATGGTTTCCCATCCCGGCATGCCACTCCTTCTATTCTACTGCAACTTTGTCTTTCGTGCTTACACTGAATTCGTCATCCTTGTAGTCGATTGTGACGACTCTGCCTTCGAGTTCGTTACCGGAAAGCAGGGATTCACTGAGCGTGTCTTCGATATGACGCTGGATGGAGCGGGCGAGTGGACGCGCACCATATTCCGGATCATATCCTTCCTCTGCAATCTTCTCGGTGGCCGACTCGGTGACTTCAAGATGAATATCCTGGTTGCTCAAGCGCTGTGTCAACTGGTTGATCATGAGCGTCACAATCTCTTTGAGATGTTCTTTTTCCAGGCTGTGGAAGACGATGATGTCATCCACACGGTTGATGAATTCCGGACGGAAGCTGTTCTTCAGCTCCTTCATCATCGTATTTCTGATCGTGTCGTAGTCCTGGGACTGCGTCGTTGTACCGAAGCCTGCAAATTTATTGTCCCTGAGCTCCTGGGCACCGACGTTCGATGTCATGACGATGATCGTGTTCCTGAAGTCGACGGTACGTCCATTGGAGTCTGTCAGACGTCCGTCATCCAATACTTGCAGAAGCATGTTGAAGACGTCCGGGTGAGCCTTCTCGATTTCATCGAAAAGTACGAGTGAATAAGGTTTCCTTCTCACTTTTTCCGTAAGCTGGCCACCATCATCATATCCGACATAGCCCGGTGGTGAACCGACGAGACGGGAGACGGAATGCTTCTCCATGTACTCACTCATGTCGACGCGGATCATCGCATCCTCTTCCCCAAACATCGCTTCACTGAGTGCTCTGGCAAGTTCTGTCTTACCGACACCCGTCGGGCCGAGGAAGATGAAGCTGCCGATTGGACGCTTCGGATTCTTGAGCCCGGCACGTGCCCTTCTGACCGCTTTCGAGATCGAAGCCACAGCATCCTCCTGGCCGATGACACGGTCATGCAGGATGGACTCGAGGTTCATCAGCCTCTCCGACTCGTCCTCTGCGATTTTGGACAGCGGGATGCCTGTGATGCTGCTGATGACCAGTTCGATGTCACTTCTGGTCACCGACTGTGATGCCTGTCCCTGTTCCTTCTTCCAGTTATCTTCGCGTTTTTTAAGTTCGGTTTCAAGTTTCGTCTGCTGATCCCTATAGTTCGCCGCCGCTTCGAACTCCTGGCTCTGTACGGCTGCATCCTTCTCCTTCTTGATTGCTTCGAGCTTGCCCTCAAGATCTTTCAGGTCCGGCGGGGATGTGTAGCTTCTGAGCCTGACTTTGGAGGACGCTTCATCAATCAGGTCGATCGCCTTGTCCGGCAGGAACCTGTCCTGGACATAACGGTCGCTCATGACTGCCGCCGCTTCCAGCGCTTCGTCCGTGATGGTGATCCTGTGGTGGGCTTCGTAGCGGTCACGGAGACCCCTCAGAATCAGTATCGCATCTTCGACATTCGGCTCATCCACCTGTACAGGCTGGAAACGGCGCTCCAGTGCCGCATCCTTTTCGATGTGCTTGCGGTATTCATCAAGCGTCGTCGCCCCGATGCACTGCAGTTCCCCACGTGCAAGCGCAGGCTTCAGGATGTTGGATGCATCGATTGCGCCTTCGGCGCCACCGGCCCCGATCAGCGTGTGCAATTCATCGATGAACAGCACGACGTTGCCGGCCTTGTGGATTTCCTCCATGACCTTCTTCATGCGTTCTTCGAATTCACCACGGTACTTCGTACCTGCCACAACGGTTCCCATGTCCAGTGACATGACACGCTTGTCCTTCAGTGTTTCCGGCACTTCATTTTTGATGATCGCCTGTGCAAGGCCTTCGGCAATCGCCGTCTTGCCGACACCAGGTTCACCAATCAGTACCGGGTTGTTCTTCGTCCTTCTGCTCAGCACTTCAATCACGCGGGTGATCTCCTTGGACCTGCCGATGACCGGGTCGAGCATTTCATCACGGGCAATCTGCGTAAGGTCGCGTGCCAGTGAATCCAGGGTTGGTGTATTGTGATCCTTTTTCATGCCGTCCTTCTGCTGGAACGACTCGGGGTTGCCGAGCATCTTGATGACTGCAGCACGGGCCTTCGTAATGTTCAGGTCGAGATTGGACAGCACACGTGCGGCCACACCTTCACTCTCCCTGATCAGGCCGAGCAGGAGATGCTCCGTCCCCACGAAATTATGGTGGAGCTTGCGTGCTTCATCCATTGACAGCTCGATGACCTTCTTCGCTCTCGGCGTGTAGTGGATGGATGAGGAAGGTTCGCTGCCTTCGTTGATCAGGTTGAACACTTCCTCCTTCACTTTCTCTTCGGTGATATTGAAGGATTCGAGCACTTTCGCGGCGATCCCTTCATTTTCCTTCACGAGCCCAAGCAGCAGGTGCTCGGTCCCGATATTCGAATGCTTGAGGTTGATTGCCTCTTCCTGTGCGTAAGCCAGCACTTTTTGCGCTCTTTCAGTCAGTCTCCCAAATAACATATTATTCCCCTCCTAATAGTTGTCTCA
Source organism: Salinicoccus sp. Bachu38 (assembly GCF_038561955.2). Classification (NCBI taxonomy): domain Bacteria; kingdom Bacillati; phylum Bacillota; class Bacilli; order Caryophanales; family Staphylococcaceae; genus Salinicoccus; species Salinicoccus bachuensis. The sequence continues at coordinate 2,507,745 of NZ_CP138333.2, forward strand.
TCAAAGCCGCACGCTCTTCTTCAACAGCATGCTCCAAGGACGTGATCTCTTTATCTTTTTCATTCAGGCGCATCTTGATGAATGCTGGCTGAATAAGTTGAATCCACTTCTGGAACTGGAAATCCTCATGTTCAATCAGCTTGAGGTCGGTGCCGAGCTTCAGATCGCTCAGACATTTCGCCGCTTCTTTCAATGGCATCCTGTAGGCATGCTTCAGGAGGCCGTAGGAGCGGTAGACCGAATCCTTCACTTCGAGAAGATGTTCACTTTCAAGCCATGAGCGCATCTCCATCTCTTCTTCCACAATGCGTTCTTTCAGTTCGTCAAGGTTGTTTATGATCTCTTCTTCCGTCTGCCCGAGCGTCAGCTGGTTCGACAGCTGGTATATATGACCGAGCGGGACGGACCCTTCTCCATATATACCTCTTAATGTAAAGCCGAAACGGCTCAGATTCGCAGCCAGCGTCTGGATGCGGCTGCCGAACGTGAGCGCCGGCAGGTGGAGCATCACCGATGCCCGGAGGCCGGTGCCGACGTTTGTCGGGCAGGCGGTAAGATAGCCGTATTTTTCGTCAAATGCATAATCGACTTCCGACTCCAGCATATCATCGATCGCGTCCGCTTTTCTATAGAGGTCGATCATCGGGATGCCGACACCCATCGTCTGGATGCGCAGGTGATCCTCTTCGTTGACCATGATGGAAACGGATTCGTCTTCACTAATATAACTGAGGAGCCCCCGCTTCGTAAACAATGGGCTCACCAGATGCTTTTCAACCAGCAGGGCCTTGTCCTCGAACTGGAGGCCATTCATCTCCACACGCCGGTATCCATCCAGTACCGCTTCCAACTTCGCCAGCACAGGTTCGAGGCCACCATCGTCCTTCATCATGTAGGGGAAGGGGAGATGGCTCACGTTACGGGCCAGCCTGACCCGTGTGGACATTTCAACCGGCAGTTCCTCGACATCCTGCATCCATGGGCTGATATGGCTATATTCCATCACTATCACCTGCCTGTTCCAGCGCTCTGATTTCATCACGCACTACTGCCGCCTCTTCAAACTCCTGGGTTTCGACAAGCTTTTCAAGCCGGCCCCTCAGCTGCTCGAGCTTTTTCCTCGTTTTCAGATGGGCGCGGGATTTCACCGGCATCTTCCCGGCATGTTCCGACTGGTGGGCCTGCACCCTGCTGATGATGTCGGCGGCCTGGCTGCCGAAGGTGGCGTAGCAGTCCGGACAGCCGAATTTCCCCATCTGTACAATGGTGTTGATGGTGGAGCCGCATGTCCCGCACTGCTTCGGACGCCGCTGCGTCTGCTGCAGGGACGGGTGCTCGGACAGTGACTTGAGCAGCTTCTGGATGTTGAAGGTATCGTCCGGATAACTGAAATCATTCTCAAACGATGCGTTGGCGCACTGCTCACAAAGAAACTTTTCAGTCTTTTCGAAGCCGTTGCCCTTTGAGATATGAATGGTTGCTTCTCTTTCGTTGCATGATTCGCATTTCATCCAATCACTCCTCAGTGTAGAGAATGACATCAATCACCCTCGTCAGTATATTCGCACGCAGGCGATCGCGGTATGGCAGGTCGAGCATCAGCGATTCCCTCTCCAGGACCGCATCTATGATTTTCGCTTCTTTCATGGTAATCACTTCATTCTCCATCAGCGACTGGACGATATGCTTTGCATTCTGCTGCGAAATGCCATCGCCGATCAGCTGTTTCAGACGCGCCAGATACTCGGATTTGGAATGGGTCTCGACCTTGGTGATCCTGATGTATCCGCCACCGCCTCTCTTGCTTTCCACGGTGTAGCCATGTTCGTTGGTGAAACGGGTCTTTATCACATAGTTCAGCTGTGAGGGGACACAGTCGAATTTCTCTGCGATATGCGCGCGTTTGATTTCCACGACTTCACCGCCGGATTCTTCAATCAGCTGCTTGAGATACTGTTCGATTATATCCGACATGTTGCGCATTACATCACCCCTTTTGACCTTCTTTGACTAAATTATATATCCTATACTCAAATATGGCAAATGTAATGTTTTGCATATCCCCCTTTATTTCTGTAAACGTTTGCATTATAATGAATCGGGATGATTTTGTCACATGATTACATATACAGACAATAACGCCATGCTATATAATGAACACAACTTATCTTTTATGGGGTGAAATTCTTGAATATTCTAATGGGTATCATCGGAATCTTATTTACATTCTTCCTTGCATGGCTTGTCAGCAGCAACCGCAAGCTCGCTTTCAAAAAATGGAAGAACATTCTGATCCTGCTCGCCATCCAGCTGCTGCTCGCTTTCATACTTCTTTCCACTGGCGCAGGACAGGCTGTCATCGAATTTCTGGCCACCGGCTTCAACGCACTGCTCGGATTCGCTGCTGAAGGTGTCGCCTTTGTCATGGGTGACCTGACGACACTTGAAGATGGATCAGCTGCAGATGTATTCTTCTTCAACGTGCTGTTGCCGATCATCGTGATTTCAGCACTGATCGGAATTCTGCAGTTCACCAAAATACTGCCCATGATCATCCGCGCGCTCGGTTTCCTATTGACCAAAATTACCGGCATGGGATATCTCGAATCCTATAATGGTGCAGCATCCATGATCCTTGGACAATCCGAGGTCTTCATTTCACTGAAGAACCAGCTTGCGCACCTGCCAAAACATCGGCTCTACACGCTTTCTGCACAGGCTATGAGTTCGGTTTCACTGTCCATTGTCGGCTCCTATATGACAATGCTCGAACCGCAGTATGTCGTTACGGCGATTGTACTCAACCTGTTCGGTACATACGTCATCGTGCACATCCTCAATCCATACGATGTCACCGAAGCGGAAGATGCTGCAGATGTCGATGACAACCCGGATGCAGGCAAATCGTTCTTCCAGATACTCGGGGACTACATCATGGATGGTGCCAAAGTTGCGATGACCGTTGCAGCAATGCTGATCGGTTATATCGCCCTCATCGCCATCCTGAACGAAGCATTCCTGCTCATCCCTGGCATGAACATCACATTCCAGGATGTACTCGGCTACATCTTCATGCCGATCGCATTCCTCATCGGAATTCCTTGGGCCGAAGCCCAGCAGGCGGGCAGCCTGATGGCAACAAAGCTGATTACGAACGAATTCGTTGCGATGCTCGACTATACGGGTATGGCGGACGAGTTCAGCCGCAAATCCCAGGCGATGATCTCCGTGTTCCTGGTTTCATTCGCCAACTTCTCAAGCATCGGTATCATCGCGGGCTCCGTCAAAGGGCTGCATAACGAGAGTGGCGACAAAGTGGCGCGGTTTGGCCTGAAGCTCGTATACGGTGCTTCCCTGGTCAGTGTACTCACAGCCGCAATCGTCGGCTTCTTCGCTTAATGAAAATGAATGTATAGTTAAAGAGATTGGGGTTGCGACCCCAATCTCTTTTTGTTTCAAATCATTTTGAGTTGTCTCCCCCTCATCATCCAACTCCATCTTAAGTTCGTTCTGCTTCATCCAATACAGGCTGACCAAGGATTTCTTCATCGAAGCGCTCCGGAATCAGCACTTTACGCATCAACCCATCGACATCACCGTATTCCTGCTCATGTGTGGCGTAGAGCTCATATCCCCGTCTTTCATAAATCCCTTTCAACCATGGATGGAATTTCAATGATGTGCCCAAAACCACCGCCGGAGCCTTCAGCATATCCCTCAATATTGTTTCTTCTACATATGTGAGAAGCCTGTCTCCTACACCCTGGCCTTTATACTCCGGTTTTGTTGCGAACCACCAGACAAATGGGTAACCGGAAATCGAAATCCCTTCGTCCCAGGGAAATCTGATCGTTATCGTTGAAATGATTTCACCATCACGTTCCAGTACATATGCTGTAGAGTGCGTTATATTATTAGACACATCTTCCAGGTCCACATTAACCGAGGGCCATTCTATGCCCAGTTCTTTAAGTGGTTCAAATGCACGCTTCATCAAATCCAGAAATTCTTCAGCATCCTCTTTTACAGCCACTCTGATAATATCTTCGGACATTGTCTCCCTCCATCCATTTAATTCATATTCACTAACTAGGAATATTTTACAGTATATCTTTCCATCAGATTGTGGTCAACCCGATTGTTAAAATGGCATTTGAAATTCAGGATGATAGAATTGATATAAAATAAATGTGATGGAGAGAATGATGATGAGAATTGGCGTTATTTCAGATCTGCACATAGACCGCAGTGATATCGATAAAAATGAAATGGAACAGCTTCTGACACATGAAATCAAAGCACAGGAACTGGATCTGCTGCTCATTGCCGGGGATGTGTCGAGCCACTATAAAATGACCTCCGCGTTCCTGAAGGCACTTTCCGACCTGGCACAGATCAAGGTACTCTTCGTCCCGGGGAATCATGACTATTGGCTGAAAGAGGAGGATACCCTCACAACCCCCGAAGTATATGAACTATATAAAAATATGCCGGGGAGTGTGCTGGAAGCGCCTTACATCATCAATGACGACTGGGCGATTGTCGGCCACAGTGGATGGTATGACTATACTTATGCGGATGCCCGTTTCAGCGAGGAAAAACTGACCCGGGGCAAATTCTACGGCGGCACCTGGCAGGATAAACTGAATATAGACTGGCAGCTCCACGACAGGGAGCTCTCCAAAATATTTGCCGAAAAAGTAAAAGGGGACCTGGAGAAGGTGAAGGATAAAAACATCATTCTGATGACCCATGTCGTTACACATAGAAGGTATGCCGTCCCGATGCCGCACCGCCTGTTCGACTATTTCAACGCGTTTATAGGAACGTCTGATTTTGATGGATTGTATGAAAAATACCCCATCAGATACAGCATCATGGGGCACGTGCACTTCCGGCATCAATTCAGGCAGAATGATGTTACGTACATCTGTGCCTGCCTGGGCTACCAGAGGGAATGGCAAACGGATGATATCCACGCTGAAATCAGGGATACTTTGCAGGTGATAGAAATATGACTTTTAGTCAATATGATTTTCTATTCTTATTGATCAGGCGAAGACCTGAATAGTAAATTCCAGTAAAAATGATGAATGTAATAATGATCGGCGTTATATTATCTATACCCACACTCATATCTATAGTATCTGAAGAAATGGGTGTGGCATCAAAAAATACTGCTCCAAAGTATGCTGTGCGACGACCGATTTCCGCACTTGAAAACAACATTATCAAAAAGTTAATTGCTAAGATAATTAAAGTTGTCACGATTGAAGCACCAACACTGTCAATAATCCGTTTCCTCATTTTCTGCTCCACCCTTTCTGAAGTTGGTCCACCATTACAGTTCCACATTCTCATAATACTTCCCAACCAATCAACGATAGAACTGAATTTTTGAAATATTTTAAAATTTTATTTGGATAAAAATTGACCTTAACTTGATTAAGGTCATCTAATCCAGCCGATCGATGATCGTATGGTATCCCTCGCTGCCATAGTCCAGGCACCGCTTGACCCTTGAGACCGTGGCGCTCGAGGCGCCTGTTTCATTCTGGACCCTGGAGTATGTATGCCCCTCCTTTATCATCTTTGCCACCTGGAAACGCTGCTTCAATGAGACAAGTTCGTTTGTTGTGCATAGATCATCGAAAAAGTGATGGCATTCTTCAACCGTTTCAAGCTTCAGTATCCCTTCGAACAGATCATCGAGCTCTTTGCCTCTCAGTTTATCTATTTGCATATGCTTCCCTCCATTTAATACGCCCATCATATCAAAGCACTTTAGCGTTTTAAAGTGTTAAATCAAATTGTCTGAAAGTCTTGTCAGCACCGATTTATTTTGTTATTATCAGATTTATTGATTATTCTTTATCACGCTAAAGTATTAAAGGAGATATGGTATGAAAAACGATTTGATCATCCGACGCCTGAAATTTGCACAGGATTATACACAACTGCTTGCCGATGAAAACTATCAGCTGGTCGACATGAATATGGTGGAGCCCTTCAATATCGACGATAAGCGCCACCATTCCTCGACCATCATCTTCGAGCGCAACGAACAGCTCTTCTCCATCCGCAGCGACTGGACGCGCTCCCTGCTCAACTACAGTGAGAACTATCATCTCAGCCAGCGCTTCTTCGGATACTTCGGCCCCGTGGTGAGGAATTACGAGACATTCCATCAGGCGGGAGTGGAACTCTACCGTCCCACTGATGAGGAGATACTGTCGAGCATCGACATGCATCTGTCGTTCGTCACAGAAAGGTACAGCGAGAAATTCCATTCGATCGTGGTCAATGACGATACGCTGCTCGACCTCTACATCGACAAGTACGCACTCGATTCCGGCATACGCAATCTGGTCCATGAAAAGAACCTGTCGGAACTCCGGAAACAGCTCGGACAGACCCACCCGCTCTACATACTGCTCTCGGCCAAGGTGAGCGACCAGATGGACCTTGTGAACGCCGAGTTCGGCGACAGCGAAATCATGCGCTTCATCGACAGGCTGAAGCAGGCGCTTGGAGGCTACGGCATGAAGTTCATACTCGACCTGTCATTCCGATCCCCACAGTCGTACTACAACGGCTTCTATTTCCAGGCCTTCCTGGATCACGACTATCCGCTTCTGAGCGGCGGGGAATACAACAGCAGCGCTTTCGGCATTGCGGTAAACCTATCTAACGGAGGATTGCTATGATTACAGTCGCACTTACGAAAGGCCGACTTTTCAAGGACTTTCTCAAATACATGAATGAAAACGACCTGAACAACTATATCAGTGCCCTGGACGGCGAGACGCGCTCGCTCTACACCGTCGTGGACAACGTCAAATTCATCTTCGCCAAAGGACCGGATGTGCCGACCTATGTCGAAAGCGGTGTGGCGGACCTCGGCATCGTCGGCTCCGACATCATCACCGAAGACACATTCAATATACTGAATGTCTCCCAGCTGCCGTTCGGCGACTGCCACTTCTCCGTGGCCGCCCTCCCAGAGCAGGAGGAGTTCAAGGTCATCGCGACGAAGTACACCAACATCGCCCATGAATATTTCAAGAATAAACGGCAGGATGTCTCACTGATCCACCTGAACGGCTCGGTGGAACTTGCACCGCTGCTCGGACTCTCGGACGGCATCGTGGACATCGTCCAGACGGGCGGCACGCTCAGGGACAACGGGCTCGTCGAGCACGAGAAGATCATGGACATCCATGCACGGCTCATCGCAAACAAGCGGACCTTCTACACAAAAGAGGATGAGATCTATGACTTCATCCGTGAAATCGGGGTGATCGAATGAATGTCCAGGAATTCAGGAAGGCTTTCGACCAGAAGCGTGATGGTGCCGGATTCGACGGCTATAAGGATGTGATGGACATCATCGAACGGGTCCGTACCGAAGGGGACGCCGCCCTCCGTGACTATACGGAGAAGTTCGACGGCAGGACGCCGGAATCCTTCAAAGTGCCGAAAGCGGCGCTCAAGGCAAGCTATGACGCCATATCCGATGAGGAGAAGGCGGCGCTCGAGACGATCCGCACGCGCATTGAACGCTATCAGGAGAGCATCAAGTATGAGGACAGGGACGACGGGGAGTTCCAGTACGTCTACCATCCGATCGAGAAGATCGGCGTCTACGTGCCCGGCGGCACGGCACTCTATCCGTCGAGCGTGCTGATGACCGTCGTACCTGCGCTTGCTGCAGGCGTCAGGGAAATCCATGTCACGACCCCGACATTCGACGAGAACAACATCACATTTGCCGCCCTCTACATATGCGGGGTGGAAGATGTCTATACTGTCGGCGGCGCACAGGCCATCGCCGCACTCGCCTACGGGACGGAATCCATTCCGAAGGTCGATAAGATCGTCGGCCCCGGCAACTACTATGTCGCCCTTGCCAAACGCCTGCTGTTCGGCGAAGTCGGCATCGACATGATTGCAGGACCGAGCGAGATACTGATCTATGTCGATGGGGATGTCCATGTGGATGCGATCGTCTACGACCTGTTCGCCCAGGCCGAGCATGATCGGAACGCACGGACATTCCTGCTCAGCGAAGAGGAGGCGGTCATATCGGAAATCGAAGCCCGTCTCGAGGCGCTGATCGATGCACAACCGCGCAGCGAAATCATTCGTGCCTCCATCCGGGACAACCATTACGCGGTCGTCGATTCCCGGGAAGCACTGCTCGATATGGTGAACCACATCGCCCCAGAGCATGTCTCCATCCAGCACCGTGATGCCGACATGATCATACGCAACATCAGATATGCCGGTGCCGTATTCAACGGCTACTACTCTCCGGAAGCCATCGGGGACTATGCCGCAGGCCCTTCCCATGTACTGCCGACCGACCGGACGGGGAGGTTCAGCCATGGACTCAATGTGAACGACTTCCTGACGAGCCATGCCGTCATCTCCCTCGGGAAGGAAACCTACACCGAAATCGCTGGACCGGCGAAGACCGTCGCCAGGCGTGAACAGCTCGACGCCCACTATCAATCTCTACGGATCCGAACGGAGTGATGAAATGATCCACATGGACCGCAATACAAGTCCGATCCCCCCGCTCAGCGACGCGGTGATCGCAGAAGTCGTCAAAGAAACGAACATCCATGAGTATCCAAGTGATGAAATCACACGCTTCAAACAGCTGTATGCCGACTACTACGGCATAGACAGCAGGACGATTGAAGTCGCCAACGGCTCGGATGAATGGATCCAGAAGGCCATCATGACGCTCGGGCAGAATGGTGTCATGACACTCGCTCCGGATTTCGTCATGTACCATGAATATGCCGCCCAGGTGGATGTGCCCGTATATACCGTTCCCTGCAATGAAGATTTCCAGTTCGACTTTGACCAGGTCGTCCGGGCGATTGAAGAGAAACGGCCTTCCCTGTTCCTGATCTCGGTACCGCACAACCCGACCGGACAGATGTTTGCAGACAGCGAACTGAAGGCGCTCGCCGATGCCATGGAGGACGTGGGCGGCTACCTCGTCCTCGATGAGGCGTACTTTGAATTCGCACACGCCTACACGCGGCCGGAAGGGGACCATGTCCTCATCATCCGGACACTGAGCAAGATGTTCGGCATCGCCGGCCTCAGGGTCGGCATCGCCATTGCGGAAGGGAAGACATTCGGGAAGATCACCCGGCTCAACCACCCCTACCCGGTGAATTCACTGTCATTGAACCTGGCCAGCAGAATATTTTCGGAGAAGCCGGCGCTCGATGCGTTCGTACGCTACCAGCTCGACTCGAAAGCACAGCTTGCCGAGTCGTTCAGCCAGGTATCTGATAAAATAAACATCATCGAATCCAATACGAACTTCGTCTTCACCTATGGCAGGCATGCACGTTCGCTCGGTGCCTACCTTCTCCAGAATGGCTACCAGCCGAGGATGTATGACGCCGCACCGCTCGGGGATGTCGTCAGATACTCGGTGATCCGGCCGGAGGATTACGGCCAGCTCAATCAATTAATCAAAGAATGGAGCAATCAATATGATCAAGAAGGAAAGAGCAACAAAGGAGACGAAGATCTCCATATCACTCGATGAGGAAAAATCATTCAGGGAGTCCTCCATCTCGACGGGAGTGGGCTTCTTCGACCATATGCTCACACTGTTCAGCTTCCACTCCGGGCTCTACCTGAATGTGGAGGCGGACGGCGACCTCGAAGTCGACGCCCACCATACTGTCGAAGATGTCGGCATCATCCTGGGCCAGATGCTCCGCGAACTCTATGTGGAGAAAGCATCCTACCAGCGCTACGGCACGACATACATCCCGATGGATGAATCCCTTGCGCGCGTGGTGCTCGACCTCTCCGGCCGGCCGCACCTGAACTTCCAGGCGAACTTCTCGAAGGAGACGGTCGGCACGTTCGACACCGAACTGGTCATGGAATTCTTCAATGCGGTCAGCATGAACAGCCGCATGACGCTCCATGTCGACCTGCTCAAGGGCGGCAACACCCACCATGAGATCGAAGCAATCTTCAAGGCGTTTGCCCGCAGTCTGAAGGCGGCACTCGCACCGAGTGACGCCGGCATCCCCTCTTCGAAGGGTGTCATCGAATGATCGGCATCATCGACTACTCACTCGGCAACATACAGAACATAAAGAATGCACTCGAGAAACTTGGATATGACTATATCCTTTCAAGCAAATATGAAGATCTGGCGGACTGTGACACCATCCTGCTGCCGGGCGTCGGCCACTTCGGCAACGCAATGGAGACCATCACCCGCCTCGGCATCAGGGAGGACCTGCTGAAGCTGGCCGAGACGAAGCGGTTCATCGGCATCTGCCTCGGCATGCAGCTCCTGTTCGAAGAAAGCGAGGAGGGCAATGCCCGGGGCCTTGGGCTGCTTACAGGCAGAATCACCAGGATGGAGACGCCCCACCCTGTACCGCATCTCGGCTGGAACACGCTGGAGAGTCCGTCCCCCGTACTTGATGGCAAGGATGTCTATTTCGTACACAGCTTCATGGCGACCGGGACGGACGCCACCATCGCTACGGCAGAATACGGCGTGACGGTGCCCGCCGTCGTCAGAAAAGAGGATATCATCGGCATCCAGTTCCACCCGGAAAAATCCGGTGATATCGGCGTGGAAATATTGAAGCAGGCCATTGAAGGAGGCATATAGATGAACATCATTCCAGCAATAGACATCATAGACGGCCAGAATGTCCGTCTGACACAGGGCGACTACGGCAAGAAGACGGCCATGAAGCGTACACCTGAGGAGGCCATTGCCTTCTACAGCAGCTTTCAACAGGTCACACGCATCCATATCGTCGATCTGATGGGCGCACTCAAACAGGACGCCCAGGAAACGACGGTCATCCAGAAGCTGAAGGAAAAGACCGACCTGCCCCTCCAGATCGGCGGCGGCCTGAGGGAGACCGAAACGATTGAAAAATATGATGCCATCGGCATCGACTATTTCATCCTCGGTACACGGGCCATCATGGATTTCGATTGGCTTGAAACGGTCGTCAAAAAGTTCCCCGGCCGCATCTTCGTCGGTGTGGACGCCAAGGAGAACGACATCTACATCAACGGCTGGACGGAAAACAGCGGCATCACAATCGATGACTACCTGAAAAAGATCGAGCCCCTCGATATTGCAGGCATCATCTATACCGACATCAACAAGGACGGCATGAACCAGGGGCCGAATTTTGAAAATACACAGCGCATCAATGGCCTGACGCGCCATACCGTCATCGCAAGCGGCGGCGTCAGGAGCAAGGATGACCTGGACCAGCTCGAAGCGATGGGCATCACACAAGCCATCGTCGGCAAGGCAAGCCACAGTGATGAATTCTGGAGGGATATAAGATGATCAAAAAACGCATCGTTCCATGCCTCGATGTCAAGGAGGGGCGCGTGGTCAAAGGGGTCAATTTCGTCGGACTCCGGGACGTCGGCGACCCGGTCGAACTCGCAACACGCTACAACGAAGAGGGGGCTGACGAACTCGTCTTCCTGGACATTTCAAAAACCCAGAACGGCCATGACCTGATGATCGATGTCATCCGCGAGACCGCCAAGGCGCTGTTCATTCCGCTGACCATTGGCGGCGGCATCTCCTCCATAGATGATATACGCCAGCTGCTCAATGCCGGAGCGGACAAGGTCAGCATCAACTCTGCAGCCATCAGGAATCCGGAACTGATCCGTGAAGCCAGCGCAGTCTTCGGCAGCCAGTGCATCTGTGTCGCGGTCGATGTGAAATACGACGCAGAGGCGCAGGACTATTTCATCCATACGCACGGCGGCTCCAAAAAGACGGACATACGTGCGTTCGACTGGATTGTGAAGTGCGAGGCACTGGGCGCCGGGGAGCTGCTGATCACGAGCATGGACCATGACGGTGTCAAACGGGGATTTGATACGGAATTCCTGAAACAGGCGAATGAAATGGTGCGCATCCCCATCATTGCAAGCGGCGGCGCCGGCGATGCAGACCATTTCACCGACCTGTTCCGCCAGACGGATGTATCTGCAGGGCTGGCAGCATCCATCTTCCACAACAAGGAAGTCGAGATCAGGGACCTGAAACAGACATTGCAGAATTCAGAAATAGAGGTGAGGATGACATGAAACCGGATTTTGATAAAGGCGGCGGGCTCCTGTCCGTCATCCTGCAGGACGACAGGACGGGACAGGTCCTGATGAACGGCTTCATGAACGAGGAAGCCTATCAGAAGACCAGGGAAGAGGCAGTCGTATGGTTCTATTCCCGTTCAAAGGGACGCCTCTGGAAAAAGGGGGAGACGAGCGGCAATGTGCAGGTGGTCAAAAGCATGGCACTCGACTGCGATTCGGATGCGCTCCTCATCCAGGTGGAACCGAAGGGCCCGACATGCCACCTCGGCACACAGAGCTGCTTCGGCGACGATCATTTCAACCTGCAGACGCTTGAAAAGATTGTGGACCGGAAGGTCGAGCACCCGGAAGAAGGCTCATATACGAAATACCTTACCGAAGAAGGCATCGACAAGATCCTGAAGAAATGCGGTGAGGAAATGACCGAGGTCGTCATCGCGGCGAAGAATGACGAGCGGGAGGAACTCATCGATGAAACGAGCGACCTCCTCTATCATACTCTTGTACTGCTCAAACATCAGGGCGTCTCCCTTGGAGATGTGGAAGACCGGCTTGAAGCACGCCACGGGGAGAATCTGTCCTACAAGGTCCGTGGAGAAATAGAAGAATGGTAGGCGCAATCCCTCTGAAATGACAAGTAGTATCCTCGACTTCGATGAAACGCTCGAAGGCAGCAACCGCCTGAACCCGGCATATGAAATCAACGAAGATGTGATTCAGGAGATGGCGACCATCAGCATGGAGGCGGGATATATTCCATCCGATGATGTCGAAGGGCTCGTAAACAGAGAGTATGTGGATGCGGTCCTCGAAGAGGAATAGAAATTAAAGAAGGAAGGCGGAGCATGAGTTTGCTCCGCCTTCCTTCTTGCATATTCAATAGACCGTCTGGCGCCTCGCAGCATCGATATGACTTTCCCTTCTCCAGTCGACCATCAGGCCGATCATCGTCATTGCTGCAAAGGGCAGCAGCCATCCGAGCAATGCATCGGACAGTGGCAGCGCCGTATATATGGCAGAAATGGCCTCCATCTTCAGCAGGCCGTTCGTATGGATGATCTCCATGATGGAAATCGGAATCGTCGAGACTACAGGAAGCAAATAGGCATACTTCATTTCGAAACGGATGAATATATTAATGAATGAAACCACTACCAGTACAATCGCTACCGGATACAGAAACGCAAGCAGAGGCGCCGCCAAGGAAAGTATCGTATTCAAGCCGAGCGTGGTAAATAGGAACCCGGCAGCGGTGAAAACAAAGACATACGCCTTGTATGGAATCCTGCTGTAATGCCTGGAGCCGAACTCCGAACACGCATTGACCAGACCGATGCATGTCGTCAGACAGGCCACGACGACAATGGCAGAGAAGATCAGATCTCCGGAACTGCCGAAAAGCCGCATCGAACTGTATGTAAGGATGTCCGTGCCGTTTTCATAGCCGCCGCGTGCTGTCGTACCGCCGATATAGGCCAAGGCCAGATAGATCACCATCAGGAGGATGGATGAAAGCACCCCGGCCTTTATGACATGGGAGACGATTCCTGCCCTGTCGGTAATGCCTGAATATTTGAGTCCACTGATGATCACCATCGAAAACGCCAAGGCCCCGATGAGATCCATTGTGAAATAGCCTTCCAGGATTCCTGATACCACCGGTGTGCCACTGTATCCGTCCTGGGCTGGTTGCAGCGAAGTCTCCGGGCGGAATACTGCAAATATGGAGAGCAGTGCAATCGCAAGCAGCAGAATGGGCGTCAGATACTTGCCGATGCTGTCGACAATCTTCGCCGGATTCAATGCCACCATGAAAACGATGATGAAGAACACAACAGAAAATCCGATGAGTGTAGATGCATCATGGACAGGCAGGAGATTCGCAGTCCCCACCTCATACGCCACATTCGCCGCTCTCGGTATGCCGTAGAATGCACCGATCGACAGATAGACCAGAACGGCAAACACCATTCCGAACACCGGGTGGACTGGCCGCCCCATCCGCTCCACCCCCTCATCGAAATAGGCCACGACAACCACTGCCAGAAACGGCAGCAGTACGCCCGTGACGATGAAGCCGGCCATCGCTGCCCACATCTCCACACCTGCCTGGTGTCCAAGCATCGGAGGGAATATGAGATTGCCTGCGCCAAAGAACAATGAAAAAAGCATCAGGCCGGAAATCAATACTAAACGATTCATCAAAACACTCCTAGAATAAAAAAAGTACCATTTTAAGGCCGGCGGTCACGCCGTGGCACCCCTTTGAATATTCCCCCTGATCCCCATCAGTTTAAGAAATCCGTTCAATATGACAGGCCCCTCCCCCATTCAGGAGCCTTCCGTTAAAAAGATGATAAATAAAAACACCTCACCAATTATATGACTTTTATAAATATTGTCAATATGATAGACAAAAGCATTTGATGATTTGCAGTATGAATAAAAAGGAAGCCTTTGCTTCCTACTTGTTCAGACTCCCTAGTTTTCCACTCCATCAATCACCTGTTCCACCCCATTCAGATATAGGATGACCTCCTTCTTTGATTTGTTCGACATGGACATTCTCAGCCGATGCATCTGCAGAGTGGTCTCCCCCTCTGCTTCCGGTTCCGTTATTTCTACAGCGATTCTGGAGTCCGATTCCATATCTGCATCGAATTCCGAGCCGTCTGCCAGTCTGGATACAAGCAGTGGTTCCCCACCATCAAACTCATAGAAACGAATTTCTCCATCTTCGGTATCATCCTCAATCTGGTGCATCAATTCATCCGAAATCGAGCTGTGGGATTCCTCAACAAGCTCAGGTTCATCCGAGCATCCTGAAAGGATGCATACAGCAAACATCGCAGCAAATAAACGTTTCATGAGATTTCAATTCCCCTCTGTGTTCATTTGGTATCATCAATTCCATATTACCAAATATTAGAAATAATATGAATCCTATATGAAAGGAAGGCATGCTTCTTCCCGCTTATAGGAGTATCTCCCTCCATACCGGGGAATGGGATACTGAACCTTACTCTGAATTGGAGGAATATGAAATGGCAGATAAGAAACGCGAAGGACTGACGGCAGTCATTATAGGCGCTTCAAGCGGATTCGGGAAAGGCGTCGCACAGCAGCTTGCTGAAGAAGGGGCAAACGTTGTACTCGGCGCCCGCCGCACACATCTGATCGAGGAGCTCGCCAAAGAAATCGGGCCGTCGGCTTTGGCAGTGACGACGGACATCAGCAAGGAGGCGGATGTCGAAAAAATCCACGATGCCGCTCTTGAGAAATTCGGAAAAATTGATGTATGGATCAACATGGCAGGTGTGGGCCTCATCGGCTCCTACACCGAACTTCCCGTCGAGGATATGAAACGCCTGCTCGATATCAATGTATTCGGTACGATGATTGGGAGCCAGTACGCACTCAGAGAGTTCAAGAAGCAGAAATCCGGCACACTGATCAATGTCGGATCGATTGCCGCCAAAGTGCCATTCCCGTATTATACGAGCTATAGCGCAAGCAAGTTTGCAGTCTCCGGCCTAAGCTATGCCCTGCAAAGGGAGATGGAAGTGGAAGGATACGAGGATATCCACGTCTGCACTGTCCATCCATGGGCGACGGATACACCATGGTTCGACCATTCCGGAAACTATTCCGGACATCGTGCGCAGATGAAGCCGATGGATGAGCCAAAAAGCGTCATCGAGGCCACCATCGGCCTCATAGACAATTCACAGGAAAGTGTGGAAGTCGGCGTCAAGACCAAGGGATCCGCCATCTCTGAAAGCCTGTTGCCGGGACTCACCGAAAAGTTCAATGCAAACCATGTCAAAAATGTCATCGAGGATGCACCGGCATCTTCCGATACTTCCGGAACGCTCCATGAACCGATGGAAGACGGTACTGAGGTTTCTGCTGGATGGAAGACGCGGCTGAAGATGGACGAGTAGAATGGATATGGATGAAAGACAAAAAGGTGCAGGGCTCGTTTTGAGCCCTGCACCTTAATTTTATGCCAACACTTCTTTTGCCATGTTCTCCTTCACCATATCGATGAAGTACCTATGGAAGAGGAGTGAATCCGTCAGTTCCGGATGGAAGGAGATGCCGAGATGACGATCGGAACGCACTGCGACGATCTTCTCACCTACTTTGGACAGTACCTGCACATCTTCACCCGTAGCATCGATATGCGGTGCCCGAATGAAGACGGCAAGTGCCTTCTCTTCAAGGCCCCGGACATCGAGTTCCGCCTCGAAGCTGTCCACCTGCCTGCCGAACGAATTGCGTTCGACGGTGACGTCGAGCTTGCCGAGATGCCCCTCTTCCTGACCGATGACCCTTTCAGCGAGCAGTATGACACCGGCACAAGTGCCGAACATCGGCAGGGCACTTTCCCTCAGCGCCTCTGTGAAACCGTAGCGGTCCATGAGGCGCCGCATTGTGGTGGATTCTCCACCCGGGAGAATGAGGCCATCAATGTGTGTCAGCTCGTCCACACGCTTAATGGCGACCGCTTCCTGTCCACATGCCTCGACCATCCTCTGGTGTTCCCTTACAGCACCCTGCAAGGCGAGTATGCCGATTCTCATTACCAGCCGCGCTCCTGCATCCTGTCTTCGAGGGAGAGCTGGTTGATGTCGAGGCCTTTCATTGCTGTACCGAGCTCCTTCGCAAGCTTGCCGATCAGTTCATAGTCCTGATAGTGCGTCGTTGCCTCCACAATCGCTTTGGCGAACTTCTCAGGATTATCGGACTTGAATACACCGGAGCCGACGAACACGCCATCTGCACCAAGTTCCATCATCAGTGCCGCATCCTGCGGTGTCGCTACACCTCCGGCTGCAAAGTTGACGACGGGCAGTTTGCCCAATTCTTTTATTTCCTTCAGAATGTCATATGGCGCACCGTGGTTCTTCGCCTCGGTCATAAGCTCGTCATCGCTCATTACAGCGATCTGACGGACCTGCTGGTTGACCATGCGCATATGCCTCACCGCTTCCACAATGTTGCCTGTGCCCGGCTCCCCTTTCGTTCTGAGCATGGCTGCACCTTCTCCGATACGTCTGGCCGCTTCGCCGATATTCCGGCATCCGCAAACAAACGGTACTGTGTAGTCATCCTTTTTCAAATGGAATACTTCATCTGCCGGTGTCAGCACTTCTGATTCGTCGATGTAGTCGACGCCCATCGCTTCCAGCACACGTGCTTCCGTGATATGACCGATTCTACATTTCGCCATGACCGGTATGGATACGGCATTCATCACTTCCTCGACGATTCTCGGGTTACACGCCCTTGCCACACCGCCGGCTGCACGGATATCGGAAGGGACACGCTCCAGGGCCATGACTGCCACGGCACCTGCCGCCTCAGCCACCTTCGCCTGCTCCGCATTGACGACGTCCATGATGACGCCACCCTTCTGCATTTCCGCCATTCCTCTTTTGACTCTCTCAGTACCTGTCTGCTGCATCTATAACGACTCCTTCTATTGATATTATATTAAAATAGTATAGAATTAAATCTGAATACTTAGAAGTATCAGTTTAGAATAATTTTAGGGGGTCAGATTATGCTGATCAATCTGGACAGGCAATCGGATACACCGCTTTTCGAACAATTATACGGGGCACTCAAGGAACAGATACTGAATGGCGAGCTTGCAAGCGATCAGAAGCTGCCGAGCAAAAGGCAGATGAAGACGGATCTTGCCATCAGCCAGACGACGATCGAGCACGCCTACAACCTGCTGCTGGACGAAGACCTGATCTACAGCAGGGAGAAAAGCGGGTTCTATGTATCCGCCATCGAACAGCTCAAACAGGGGAAACCGGAGGCCGCACCCGAAATCAGACGACCCGTAAGGAAGGAATATGTGCTGCCACTCGGCACTATAGATACAACACTCGTCCAGAGCGATGTCCTGAAGCAGATTGCCAAGGAGGTCTATTCGGACCCAGAGCTTCTGAATAAAGGGGACGACAGCGGAGAAACGGTGCTGAAGGAACAGATCAGGCACTATCTGAATATCAACCGGGGCGTCACATGTTCCACCGATCAGATATTCATCGGCCCGTCGACGGAATTCCTGCTTGAGCAGGTGCTGTACCTGCTGAAATATCCTGAGATGACGATCGAAGATCCCGGTTATCCGGTCATCCGTAAAGTGCTCGATCGGCTCGACAGTGGCATGGACACGGCCCGGGTACTTGAAGATGGCATAGATATCGATCAGGTGGCGGACCTCGCCCATCCGGTCGTTCATGTCACCCCTTCCCATCAGTTTCCAAGCGGCGCCGTCATGTCCCTCCAGAAGCGCATCCAGCTGCTGAACCATGCAAGCAGCAATGGACACTATATCATCGAAGACGACTACGACAGCGAGTTTAGATATACAGGACGGCCCCTGCCTTCGTTGCAGGGACTCGATCAGAACGACCGCACCATCTATATGAGTACATTTTCAAAATCCCTCTACCCTTCCCTGAGGCTGTCCTGCATGGTACTGCCCGCATCACTTGCCGAACTTTATTATCAGAAGGCACTCTCATGCAACGTGCCCCGGCAGATGCAGCACATCGTCGCCCGTTTTATGGAACAGGGCTATCTGACACGCCACATCAACAGGATGCGCAAGGTCTACCGGAAGAAGATGGAAACCATTATCGCACGGGTCGCAGCGCATAGTGCTGTTGAAATTCACGGAGAGCATACAGGCATGCACTTCATCATCCGGGTGCCTGGCATGAACCTTGAAGAAGCTGCAGCAAACCATGGACTCGTCCACGGTAATGCCTATTCCTATGAGAAAAACCTTGAAGACACCGTCGTCGTGGGAATCGGGGAGAAGGAAACAGAGGAGATCATGGAGATTCTGGATCTTTTTCTTGAGGAGGTGGGTGTTTGAGGACAAAGAACGGCAAATTCCTATTCGTCCTCTGGCGTTTTGTGCACCGGGGGTGTGGCACACCCACACCCCATTCAGCGCAAAATAAAAAGACATGGATATTTCCATGTCTTTTGAGTGGGCCTAAGTGGACTCGAACCACCGACCTCACGCTTATCAGGCGTGCGCTCTAACCAGCTGAGCTATAGGCCCCTGTTATGTAATTGAAAATAAAAGTGGAGACTAGCGGGATCGAACCGCTGACCTCCTGCGTGCAAAGCAGGCGCTCTCCCAGCTGAGCTAAGCCCCCATCATGTAAATATAGAATATAAGAGTCGGGAAGACAGGATTCGAACCTGCGACCCCTTGGTCCCAAACCAAGTGCTCTACCAAGCTGAGCTACTTCCCGTCAGTTACTGACGCGCCCGAGAGGAGTCGAACCCCTAGCCTCTTGATCCGTAGTCAAACGCTCTATCCAATTGAGCTACGGGCGCATGAAACAAAAAAATAAAACGGCATGACCGCTTAAAAAATAATGGAGCGGAAGACGGGATTCGAACCCGCGACCCCCACCTTGGCAAGGTGATGTTCTACCACTGAACTACTTCCGCTTTATATTATGAAATTAAATATATGATGCGGGTGAAGGGACTCGAACCCCCACGCCGTTAAAGGCACTAGATCCTGATTCTAGCGCGTCTGCCAATTCCGCCACACCCGCATATATGAAATATAGAGGAGCGTATCCCCCGATTGGTTCCGTCATCCGTCAACTGGCTTCCGACTATTTGAAAATCAGATGGTGCCGGCCAGAGGAATCGAACCCCCAACCTACTGATTACAAGTCAGTTGCTCTGCCAATTGAGCTAGACCGGCTGAATCATTAAGTTTTAAATGGTGGAGAATGACGGGTTCGAACCGCCGACCCTCTGCTTGTAAGGCAGATGCTCTCCCAGCTGAGCTAATTCTCCTGAAAGATGCGTTGATTAATTGCGACTGTTTCATAATATACTATATACGCCGCCCAAGTCAACAAATACAAACATTTTAATAAGGAAATAATACACCCAAATGGAATTTTGGGCGTATTATTATATATTTACATTACTTTTGTCTCATGTAAGGGAACAGCAGTACGTCACGGATGGAAGCTGAATCTGTCAGCAGCATCACCAGACGGTCGATGCCGATGCCGAGTCCGCCTGTTGGCGGCATACCGTATTCAAGAGACTCGAGGAAGTCCTCGTCCATTTCGTGCGCTTCATCGTTGCCCGCTTCCTTTTCGGCAACCTGTGCTTCAAAACGCTGCCTTTGGTCAACCGGGTCATTGAGCTCTGTAAACGCATTCGCATGCTCCCGGCCGACGATGAACAGTTCGAAACGGTCTGTGAAGCGGGAATCTTTCGGGTTCTGCTTCGCCAGTGGTGAAATTTCAATCGGGTGGCCGTACACGAATGTCGGCTGGATGAGCGTCTCCTCGACTTTCTGCTCGAAGAATTCATTCAGGATGTGACCATACTTCATCGTATCCTGCACTTCGATGCCATGCTCTTTTGCCAGCTGATGTGCTTCCTCATCGGATTTCACTTCATAGAAGTCCACACCTGTCTGCTCCTTGATGGCATCCACGATGTGCACGCGTTTCCATCTTGGTGTCAGGTCGATCTGCTCCCCACCATATTCGACGACCATTGTCCCATTGACATGTTCGGCAATATGGGCGATCATCTCTTCTGTCAGATCCATGATGTCATGGAAGTCTGCGTAAGCTTCATACAATTCAATCATCGTGAATTCAGGGTTATGGCGGGTGGATACGCCTTCGTTTCTGAATACGCGGCCGATTTCATACACTTTCTCAAGTCCGCCGACGATGAGGCGTTTCAGATGGAGTTCGATCGCAATACGCATGAAGAGTTCCATATCGAGTGCATTATGATGCGTTACGAACGGACGTGCCTGCGCGCCGCCTGCGATGGTGTGCATCATCGGCGTTTCAACTTCAAGGAATCCACGCTGGTTCAGATAGTTGCGCATTTCCTGGATGATTCTGCTGCGTTTGATGAATGTATCTTTGGAGTCTTCACTTGTAATCAGGTCGAGATAGCGCTTGCGGTAGCGCTCCTCAACGTCCTTCAGACCATGATACTTGTCCGGCAGCGGGCGCAATGCTTTTGTGAGCAAAGTGAATTCCTGCGCTTTGACGGAGAGTTCCCCGGTGTTCGTCTTGAACATGACACCTTTGACTCCGACGATGTCCCCGAGATCTGCCTGCTTCCAGATATCGAATGCCGCTTCGCCCACCTGGTCTTTCCGCACGTAGATCTGGATCTGCCCCTTGATGTCCTGGATATGGGCGAAACCGGCTTTACCCTTGCCCCGCTTCGTCATCAGACGCCCTGCAATGACAGTGCCGGATTCTCCTTCTTTCTCTGCAAGTTCTTCTTTGGAAAATGCGTCCCACTCCTCTTTAAGTACATCGGTGTAGGCTGTACGTTCGAACTTCTCACCGAAAGGGTCGATGCCAAGGTCGATGAGCTGCTGCATTTTTTCTCTTCTGACGGTTATCTGATCATTTATTTCTTCACTCACTGATTTTCTCTCCTATACTATCATTTCATTTTGTTTTTCCGTTTGTTCATGAACGAAATTGTCTATTGCGCAGACAACTGCCTCTCTTGTTTCCGATTGGTTGATCGCCCTGCGTACATTGCCATTGCCCTTTATATTTTTCAGGTACCATGAAGCATGCTTGCGCATCTCCATGACCGCAATTTTTTCACCTTTGAGGTCGATCAGGCGGTCCATATGGAGCTTGAGCACTTCCATCTTCTCTTCGAGTCCGGGCTCCCCGATCAGTTCGCCTGTTTCAAGATAATGTACCGTCCTATAGATCATCCACGGGTTGCCGAGCGCTTCCCTTCCGATCATTACGGCATCCACACCGGTCTCATCCAGCATTTTCCAGGCAAGTTCCGGGGAGGTGACATCCCCATTGCCGATGACCGGAATGCTGACGGTTTCCTTGACCTGGCGGATGATATCCCAATCCGCTTCGCCTTCATACATCTGCTCGCGTGTGCGGCCATGCATGCTGATGGCGGCGGCACCCGCCTTTTCAGCCATTTTGGCATTCTCCACTGCGTAGATATGGTCGCTGTCCCAGCCGATGCGCATCTTCACCGTCACGGGCTTTGATACATTCTCGACCACTGCACTGACCATATCATATATCTTATCCGGATCCAGCAGCCACCGGGCACCGGCTTCGCACCTGATGATCTTGGACACCGGACACCCCATGTTGATGTCGATGATGTCGGCCGTTGTATTCTGGTCGACATATCTGGCAGCTTCGACGAGCGTATCTTTCTCCCCGCCGGATATCTGCAGCGACATCGGACGTTCATTTTCGTCTATATACAGCATCTTCATTGTCTTTTCGTTGCCGAACAGAAGTGCCTTGTCGCTGATCATCTCCGCACATACCAGCCCTGCACCGAACTCCTTGACCGTCAGCCTGAATGCCACGTTGGACACGCCTGCCATCGGTGCGAGCACGACCCTGTTGTCTATTTCCACATCGCCGATCCTAAACATTCGTTTCACCTGCCTCCAGCTCTTTCTTCATTGCTTCTATCGTTTTTCCCGTTCCCGGGTGGACGACATTCCCGGCAATTTCTGCCAGAGGCTCGAGGACGAAACTGCGCTTGTGCATTTCCGCATGTGGAATATTCAATTCATCCAGGGAAAGCTCCAGGTCCTCATAGAGCAGTATATCTATATCGATCGTGCGCGGTCCCCAAACTTCCTTCCTGATACGTCCCAGGTCATGTTCGACCGACAGGACGACTTCAAGAAGATCCAGGGGGGACACCCGCGTTTCAATCATGAGGCACATGTTCATGAAATCCGGCTGGTCTGTTTTGCCATAGGGCTCTGTTTCAAGGATGGAGGAGCGTTTGACAACTTCTATCGCTTCATGGTCATCAAGTTTTTGTATGGCAGATTCCAGATTGTTCCTGCGGTCTCCCATATTGCTTCCGAGTCCCAAATATACAACAGCCATTAATCTTCCCGCTTTCTATTCAATGTAATGCTGACGTTATCATAGTTGCCCTCTATCGGAGGGTTCACTTTAGTGATTGTCACTTCTGTCCCTACTATTTTATCATATTGGTCAAACAGCGCTTTCGACACTTTCTCTGCGAGATGTTCGATCAGGTTTACGGGATCACCTTTGATGATCTCCTCTATCATCTGATAGGCTTCACCATAATGGACGGTCTCTGTCAGGTCGTCTGTTGTGGAAGCCGGAGCGAGATCGAGATGCATCACGACATCCGTGATGAAGAACTGCCCCAGCGTGCGTTCCGCATCGAATACGCCATGGTATGCATACGTCTTTATGCCATTGATTCTGATGTTATCCATCCAGCTCCTCCTTGAGTTTCATATAGGCATCTGCAATCTTCCTGTTCAGCGCCACATTGTGCACGCGAACCGCTCTGACACCTTTGTCGATGCCGTAGATCGTCGTTGCAGCGGTTGCCTCATCACGTTCCGACGCCTGTGTATCCTCTTCGGCGAGCGCTTTGACCATGCGCTTGCGGCTTGTTGCCAGAAGGATCGGATAGCCTGTTGCCACGAGTTCTTCCAGACGGCGCATCACCGTCAGTTCCTCGGTGCGTGTCTTGACGAATCCGATGCCGGGATCGAGCCAGATCTTATCTTCCTTCACGCCATGCTCTTTTGCCAGGGCGACGGAAGCCATCAGTTCTTCAATCATGTCACGGACCACGTCCCCGTATCGGCCATGGGTGTTATTATGCATCAGAAAAATAGGCACATTATGTTCACTGGCAACGTCGAGTATCGTTTCATCATACGTGCCGCGCCACTGGTCATTGATCATCGTCGCTCCTGCAGCAAGTGCCTCTCGGGCCACATCCCCGCGGAAAGTATCGATGGATATATCCACACCGAGATCCCTGATCGCTTCGATGACAGGGACCACACGGCCACTCTCCTCTTCTGCACTGATTTCAGTATGGCCCGGGCGGGTGGAATAGCCGCCGACATCAATGATGTCCACACCTTCCTCCACCATCTGCCGGGCTCTTCCGACAGCATCCTCCACAGCGTGGTACTTGCCGCCATCACTGAATGAATCCGGTGTAACATTCAGGATGCCCATAATCTGAAGTCGTTTCATACTATCATCCTCTATTCCACAATAATAGACATATTATAACATGTATGGCTGATGAAATATAATGGCTTCCAGGGAAAATAAAATACCATACCCCCAAGGGATATGGCATTCAATATGGCTGTTATCAATCTTCGAAATTGAATAGCGGTGTGGAGAGGTACCTCTCACCATTGGACGGCAGCACAGTGATTACACTCTTGCCTTTTCCAACCTTCTTCGCCACTTCAAGGCTTGCCAGCACTGCTGCTCCGGAGGAGATCCCACCGAGTATGCCTTCTTTGGCTGCAAGTTCGCGCGCCCATTCCATCGCTTCCTCATTGCCGATCTGGATGACTTCATCGTAGATCTCGGTATTCAGAGTCTTGGGTACAAAGCCGGCACCAAGTCCCTGGAGCTTATGTGGCCCCGGGTCCCCGCCACTCAGTACTGGAGAATCCTTCGGTTCCACTGCATAGATCCTAAGATCGGGATATGCCTCCTTCAGCACCTTGCCGGCGCCTGAAATGGTGCCGCCTGTTCCGATGCCTGAAACGAATCCGGCAACGTCGAGGCCTTCTGTCTGTTCGACCAGTTCGCGCCCTGTCGTCTTTTCGTGGATTTCAGGGTTCGCCATGTTTTCGAACTGCTGCGGCATGAAGTAGCCATGCTTTTCAACAAGCTCTTCCGCCTTTTTGATTGCGCCCTTCATACCTTCGGCACCAGGTGTAAGAATGAGTTCTGCACCATATGCCTTGAGCAGGTTGCGGCGTTCCTTACTCATCGTATCCGGCATGACAAGGATTGTCTTGTACCCTTTACTTGCTGCGACCATCGCAAGGCCGATACCTGTATTTCCGCTTGTCGGTTCGATGATTGTCGTATCTTCGTTCAATACGCCTTCTTCCTCGGCGCGCTCGATCATGGAGAGTGCGATACGGTCCTTGACCGAACTTCCAGGGTTCATGAATTCCAGCTTCACGTAAATATCGGCCATGTTATCGTCTGTCAGATTATTAAGCTTCACAAGTGGCGTGTTGCCGATGACTTCTGTAATGCTATTATAAAGTTTACTCATAACAATCTCCCTCTTATCCATACTTGTTAACTATGGATAACATACCATTTTTTGTTTCCCAAATCAATTTTAATGCGTGATGAGTTCCTGAAGTTCTTCCTTTTCAATCCACACTTTGTTGCGGCAGAAATGGCAGTCTGCTTCAGCGCCGCCATCTTCCTTGATCATGG
The DNA here is from genome assembly GCF_038561955.2 of Salinicoccus sp. Bachu38. Taxonomy (NCBI): domain Bacteria; kingdom Bacillati; phylum Bacillota; class Bacilli; order Caryophanales; family Staphylococcaceae; genus Salinicoccus; species Salinicoccus bachuensis. The sequence continues at coordinate 2,533,208 of NZ_CP138333.2, forward strand.
CGACGATTTCGGATGGATCCAGGGAAGCAATCGCATTGATGAACCGTTCCTTCGAACAGCTGCACTCGAACTCTACCGGCATTTCATCCAGCACTCTCCAATTTTCCTGTCCGATCGCTTCGTCAATGATCTCCTGTGGGGACAGGCCCTGGTCGATCAATTTGGACACGGGGGTCATTTCCTTTGCCCGTTCGTCCAGGAATGCCATCGTTTCATCACTTGCGCCCGGCATGACCTGGATGATGAAGCCGCCAGAAGCCTTGATTGTATTGTCAGGGTTGACCAGAACTCCAAGCGCCACGATGGATGGAATCTGCTCACTGGCATAGAAGTAGTAGGAGAAGTCCTCTCCGATTTCCCCGGAGACGATTTCCGTGGAACCTGTAAAGTGCTCCTTCAACCCTATGTCTTTGGCAACATTGACAAACCCGTCCGTGCCTACAGCACGGCGCACATCAAGCTTCCCAACATCATTGAGCGGGAAATGCACATGCGGGTTCCCAAGATAGCCGCGGACCTTGCCTTTTGCATTGCTGTCGACGACAATTGCACCGATTGGTCCGCCTCCCTGGACGGTGACCGTTGCCTTCTCTTCATTCTTAAGCATGGCACCCATCATGAGTCCTGCAGTCATCGTCCGGCCGAGTGCCGCTGCAGCAGTCGGATAGGCACCATGCCTTGTTACTGCTTCATTTACTGTATCTGTAGTATCTACAGAAAAAATACGAATTTCATCATTCATTCCAATCCCTCTGATCAGGTGGTCCATTGGAATTCCTCCTTATAAATCACCAAAAGTCGCCCGTAGGCGACTTGGCATTAGTTTCTTCTGTTATCTTCTTCCCACTGCTGCGCCCTTTCCCTCTGCCTGTCTGCAGAAGGACTTTCCTGGGTGTTCCTCTCTTGTGGGTATTCCCCCTGTTCGACCGGCTGCTCTCTGCGTTCATCGTAGCGGGAAGTCTCTTCCTCTTCAACCGCGTCACGTGATTCCGCTTCGTCTGAACGGTCGCTCAGCCCTTCTTTGACATCTTCATAGGATGGTCCGATTTTGTCGTCTTCTTCCTCATGGCTGTCATCATAATTGCGTTCCGGCAACTTGCCACGATAGAAGAGTCCTTCGATCTGTTCACGGTCCAATGTTTCTTCAACAAGCAGTGTTTCTGCGATGAGGGTGAGCTGCTCCTGATGTTCCGTCAATATCTCACGGCAGCGTTCATACTGTGTTTTGACGATATGCTGCATCTCCTGGTCGATTTCATAGGCGATGCGGTCGGAGTAGTTTGCATCCGACTGCATGTCTTTGCCCAGGAATACCTGGCCATTCGACTCCCCGAACTGGAGCGGTCCGAGTTTATCACTCATGCCGTATTCAGTCACCATGCTGCGTGCGATGCCTGTAGATCTCTGGAAGTCATTATGGGCCCCTGTCGACACTTCACCAAAGTTGATCTCCTCGGAGACACGGCCACCAAGCAATCCGACAATCTTATCTTCGAGCTCGGGCTTCGTCATGAAGTAGCGGTCCTCTTTCGGAAGCATCACCGCGTAGCCGCCGGCCTGCCCACGTGGCACGATCGTGACCTTGTGGACCATATCGGCATCGTCGAGTACCATGCCGATGACCGTGTGTCCAGCTTCGTGGAATGCAACGATATTGCGTTCCTTCTCGGATATGACACGGCTCTTCTTCGCCGGTCCGGCGATTACCCTGTCTGTCGCTTCATCGACATCACGCATATCAATCTTGCTTTTATTCTGTCTTGCAGCAACGAGTGCCGCTTCATTCAGCAGGTTTTCAAGGTCTGCCCCTGAGAAGCCTGGTGTCCTGGCGGCAAGAGCCCCCAGATCCACCGTATCATCGAACGGCTTGCCTTTGGAGTGTACTTTGAGCACCGCTTCACGCCCTTTGACATCCGGGCGGCCGACAGGAATTTGTCTGTCGAAACGGCCTGGACGGAGCAGTGCCGGGTCGAGGATGTCCGGTCTGTTTGTTGCTGCAATCATGATGATGCCTTCGTTCTCACCGAAACCATCCATTTCAACAAGCAGCTGGTTCAGTGTCTGTTCACGTTCATCATGACCGCCACCGACGCCTGCACCACGCTGGCGTCCCACTGCATCGATTTCATCGATGAAGATGATGCATGGCGCGTTCTTCTTGGCATTCTCGAAAAGGTCACGTACACGGGATGCACCGACCCCGACGAACATTTCCACAAAGTCGGAACCACTGATTGAGAAGAAAGGTACGCCCGCCTCTCCGGCTACCGCCTTTGCGATCAGTGTCTTACCTGTACCCGGCGGGCCGACAAGCAGCACACCTTTCGGGATTTTTGCACCGATGCGGTCGAAACGGCGTGGATCTTTCAGGAAGTCCACCACTTCGATGAGTTCCTGCTTTTCTTCATCTGCGCCCGCAACATCCTCGAAGCGGACCTTCTTCTTGCTCTGGTCATAGAGCTTCGCCTTGCTCTTGCCGAAGTTCATTACGCGGCCGCCACCGCCACCGCCGCCTTGTGCCTGACTCATCAGGAACAGGAAGAGGAAGAGGATGAGAAGCAATGGGATGAACGTAAACAGCATGCTCGTCCAAGGACTCTGCTCTTCGGCAGGTTCGATTGTAAAGTTCAAGTCTTCCTGGGCTCTTGCTGTATCAAGAATCTGGTCCAGGTCTTCAGTGCTGTTATATGGAATCACCGAGGTAAAGGATTCCTGCTCATTCTGGCCGGATAGACGGCCTTCGATGAGGTATACGTTCTGCTCTGGCTGAATCGTGAGTTCTTCTATATTACCGGCATCCAGTTCTTCAAGGAACTCTCCATACTGGAGTTCCTCCTCAAGTGCTGAATCGCCATTGAAACTTTGAAATATACCAAACATTATGACTGATAATATCAATATCAGTACTATGTTACGGCCTACATTCTTAGGCATCCGTAAACCTCCATTTCTAGTACGACTAAAAGAAATAATACCATGATTTCACACTATTATTCCACTGTTTTGACTTACTGGTAAAGCTCAGGTTTCAATAGTCCGATATATGGCAGATTCCGATATTTTTCATCAAAATCCAGGCCATAACCGACGACGAAACCATCAGGTATTTCCGTTCCTACGTATTTTACGTCCACATCAAGCTTTCTGTTTATGGGCTTGTCCAGCAACGTCACTATTTCCAGTGATGCTGCATTCCTGTATTCGATCAGATCGATGATCGAATTCAATGTTGTGCCTGTTTCTATGATGTCCTCCACCACAAGAACATGACGGCCGTCCACAGAATTGGACAGGTCTTTGAGGATTTTGACCTCACCGGAGGATTTCGTTCCTACATAGCTGGAGACATCCATGAAATCTATTTCCAGATGCGTATCTATGTACTTGATCAGATCGCCCATGAACATGATGGAACCCTTGAGCAGGCCGACCAGTATCGGTGTCTTTCCCTCGTAGTCTTCAGTAATCCGCTTACCGAGCCGTTCTGCTATGTTCTGAATTTCCTCTTCGGATAGTACAACTTCGCTTATATCATTTCTCAGGCTCATCCGTAAACTCCTTTTCAATAAGTAATCGGCTGTTCTTTTCCTTGTTACCCATTATATTATAAATTTCACCCAGTGCAATAATTTGGTGGTCCGAATCCAGAATGACCGGCATTTTTTCCCGCTCGTCCCGGGGGACTTTCCCGTCGATGAAAATACGGGACAGCTTTTTCGTCCCGGTACCGGGTATCTTCATGCGGTCTCCCGCTTCCTTCGTCCTCACCTCGAGTGGATATTGGTGTGCCGCGAGCCTGGTGGTGATCCTGTACCCGTTGAAGACATAGCTGCCATCCCTCTCGATCCTCAGGACATCCACATTTTCATCCTTACCCTGTTTTCTGGTGATTTGATCATATGATATGACAATGCTTGTCTTTCCGGCTTCAAACGCGGCATTTGCCGTGTCCGAGGCGATGACCGCCATGATTTCTTCGATGTATCGGCGTCTCAGCTCCACTCCGTCCGCCTTCAGCCAGGCCTGCATGATGTAGAACCTGATGATGTGCTTCTGTGCATTGAAGGCACTCCTCGGAAGGGTCTTCGACCGACCTTCCAGAAAAGTCTCCGCTTCGGCTTTCAGTATCCCATCAATGTCTGCCATATCATCACGCAGACGGATCAGATGCTCTTCCTGCAGATGCGCACTCTCTTTGATCGAGGGCATGAGGCGGTGCCGGATGTAGTTCCTTGTATAGTCGGTGCCGCTGTTCGTTTCGTCTTCGAAATGGACGACGCCATGATGCCGTGCGTATGCGGCGATCTCCTCCCGCGTTGCGCCGATCAACGGGCGGACCACCCTGTAGTCCACCATATCCCTATCAGAAGGTATCCCCATCGCACCCGGAAGATGGCGGCCTGAAAGGAGGGAGTGGAGAATGGTTTCATACTGGTCATCCAGATGATGTGCTGTGAGCAGTATGGAGGCTCCATGCTTCTTCATCATCGTGTCGAAAAACTGGTAGCGGGCTTCCCTTGCACGTTCCTGGCTGAATGCATCCGATGGTATGTCCAAGGTCGTCATCTCGCATATATGACCGTCCTGCTGTGCCATCTTCATTATGTATTCCGCCTCCTCAATTGAAGCTGTCCGCTGTCCATGATTCACATGGAGGAGAATCAGCTGTCCGGAGGCGTATGCATGCGTTGTCCTGAGCACATGATACAGCACCATCGAATCCATCCCGCCTGATATTGCGAGGGCAATCGTTTCATCCTGTTTCCATGGACTGAAGAGCTCCATACTCTCACCCTTCTCAAAATAAAATAAGACGATTACTGGAATCGTCTATATATCTATTTATTATTTGCCTCTTCCACCACGGCGTGATTCGGTCTGTCTTTTGATTGTAGACATGCGGTCTTCGCTGTCTTTCAGGAAGCTTGAAAGTTTCTTTTCGAAGTCTTCCGGAGACGGATCCTTGCGTGGTTTCGGCTTAGGTTTTGGATCTTTGGCTTTTTTGATGGACAGACTGATCTTACCGTCATCACCAACGGATAGGACCTTCACTTCAACTTCTTCGCCTACACTAAGGTGCTCATTGATATCCTCTACATACTGATCTGCAACCTCACTGATGTGAACGAGCCCTGTCTTACCTCCCGGCAACTGGACAAATGCACCGAAATTCTTTATACCCGTGACTTTCCCTTTTACTTTACTGCCCACTTCAACTGACATGTTAATATATTATCCTCCCAATTATCATTTAATCTTCTTCCATCATATCATTAAAAAGAAAAATAATCATTACATTATTGTAATGATTATTCCCCATTTTCCTCTTTCTCTGCTTTCTCTTCCTCCAGATCGGAGAGGTTGAAGACGATCTCCCCCTCTTCCGACAGGAAGAACTCACTGCGTGCTATACGTGTAATATAGTCATCATCATTCAATTGTTTGATCTGCTGTTCCAGGTCCTTCGCTTCGGTTTTGCGTTCGTCAAGCACGACCTGGGCCTGGACCAGCTCTTCATGGATCAGCTGATTCTGGTTTTTCTGATTAAAGGCAATGATGAGAAGAATCCCAACTACCACCAGCAGCATGCTGCCGAATAGCAGGGTCCGTCTCTTTGCCACACGATTTTCATCCTGTTTCGTTTTCTTTTCCTTTTCACGTTTCCTAGTGTAATTGTTAATGACCTTAACAACTTTACTCACGGCACCACACCCTCAATTTGTCCGTTGTCTACCTTTAAAATACACTATAAACGTGCTGTTTGCTAGAGAAAACTGGAATCCTTTTCAATTTTCTGTTCTTTTATTATCTTGTACATCCGATCGGCATCTTCCTTCTTCGCATGCGCTTCGAGCTGCACCACTTCCAGCGTGACGATCTTCCTGCCAAACTCTATCTCGACGATGTCCCCGACAGAGAGGTCCGTTCCTGCCTTTGCCGCCCTGTTATTGACCTTCACCCGGCCTTCATCACTGATTTCCTTGGCAAGTGTACGCCTTTTGATCACTCTGGACACTTTCAGAAATTTATCAAGTCTCATCCCTATCCCCTCCTTCTTTTAGAATATCTTCCAGCGCACGTTCATGATGGATCGTCTCCTTCATCCATTCCAATACAATTTCACCGTATGCCTTCTCGTACTTCACCTTCTCCTTCTTGCCTTCTTTCGCCTTCGCCTCAGACCACACCCGGCTCAGGTCATCAAGCGACTCCACCGATGCTTCACCGAATACATGCGGGTGGCGTCTGACGACTTTGGCATTCAGGCTGTCCAGCACATCATAGAAGTCGAAATATCCGTTCTTCTTGCCGATGGCGCTATGGAGGGCGACCTGGAGGAGGATATCTCCAAGCTCTTCAACGATTGCATCGTCATCCTGCCTTTCGATCGCTTCGATCACTTCATAAGTCTCTTCGATCAGATGGCGTTCGATTGATTCATGTGTCTGAACCTTATCCCACGGGCACCCCTCTTCACCGACAAGTATATCAAATATTTCCGTCATATGATGGATGTCACGCTGTGCCATGCTGCTGTCCTCGACACGGGGGATGTAGAGGCAGAGGAGATTGCTCTGTATGTCCAGATGATCAATTTCATGAAGTGCCATGCTGTAGACCTGTTCTTCGGCACTGCCCGCAGCATCCACGACCTCCACCCGGGTCTCTGCCGGATAATAGTCCAGAAGGGAAAGCTTGGCCTCCCCGAGGCTGTACTGGTCATAGACCTGCGTAATCAGCGTGTGCTGATGGTAGTCCAGCTCACCTGCCTTGAAGCTTGTCCCGTCCAGCACCTGGAACCCTTCATTCACAGGCACCTTGAGGGCGGTGATGACCGCATCGATGAAGCTCTGACCGCCGGATATTGCCAAGGTCACTTCACCGTTCCTCTCCCGTTCGATCAGAAGTTCCGTCGTCGTTTCATAGAAGAGGGGGTGGCCCGGCACAGCGTAGAGCACCTCCCCTTGCTCCGCTTCTTCCATAAGCGCCGCCACTATGGCGTGATAGGTCGCCTCGAAAGTTTCATTCTGTTCATACAGATGATCGAAATCAACCAGTTCCACTCCAAGTTCAGCCAAAGCCGAAACCGCCGGATGATCCTTCGTACGCAGGTGGATGCGTCCGGCATTCTCCAGACGGCGCCATATGCCGAGGGGCATCTGGTCAAGATCCGAACTCCCGAGTCCGATTATTTCTATATGCTTCATACCGCTTCCTCCATTCTGCTATCCTGCACTGCTTCCAATATGTCGACAAGCTGGGCGACATCCCGGCTCCGGATGGTGATCCTCATCTCCCCATCCTGGACGGATATGTTCATGATACGCCCATAATCCTGCGTATCCATGAACAGTTTCTCACCGTCGATCTGCCCGGTCGCCTGCTTTGATACGTGAAGATAGAAATTGCGCTTGTCCTCTTTGACGTGATAGATGCCGAACATCAATGCATGGACCTTGATCCGTACGAGCTGCAGCAGACGCTCCACCTCCACCGGGTATTCCCCGAAGCGGTCCAGCAGTTCATCTTCGATATCGCGTACTGCTTCTATCGACTCCGCCTTCCTCAGACGTTTGTAGATGTCGATCTTGGATTGTTCATGGGAAATATAGGAGGCCGGTATATAGGCATCCAGCGTCACATCGATCGGTATGTTGACCGGTTCCGGTTCCGGCTCTCCGCCCTGCTTCTCCTTGACCGCCGTCTCGAGCATTTCGGAATAGAGCTCATAGCCGACCGAATCGATGAATCCGGACTGGTGTTTTCCGAGCAGATTGCCTGCACCACGGATGTTCAGATCGCGCATCGCAATTTTGAAGCCGCTGCCGAGTTCCGTGTACTCCTTGATCGCTTCAAGCCTTTTTTCAGCCACTTCGGTCAGCACCTTGTCGGGCTGATGGAAGAGATAGGCATAGCTGATGCGGTTGCTCCGCCCCACACGGCCGCGCAGCTGATAGAGCTGGCTCAGCCCGAAGCGGTCGGCATCCTCGATGATGAGGGTGTTCGCATTCGGGACATCGACTCCCGTTTCGATGATCGTGGTGGTGACGAGGACATCGTACTCGCCATTGACGAAGGCCATCATCGTCTCCTCCACTTCCTTTTCATTCATCTTGGCATGCATGACACCGACTTCTGCGTCAGGGACCATGGCTTCAACGTGCGCCTTTTTCTGATAGATCGTATCCACACGATTATGCAGGTAGAACACCTGGCCGTCACGTGCGAGCTCACGCTCTATCGCTTCCCGTACAAAATCCGCCTGGTATTCGAGCACATATGTCTGGACCGGGAAACGGTTCTCAGGGGGTGTCTCGATGACGGAAAGGTCCCTTACCCCCGAAAGGCTCATATGCAGCGTTCTTGGAATCGGCGTTGCAGTCAGCGTCAGCACATCCACATTGGTCCTCAGCTGTTTGATCTTCTCCTTGTGACGGACGCCAAAACGTTGCTCCTCATCGACGACAAGCAGTCCAAGATCCTTGAACTGGACATCCTTTCCGAGGATCTTGTGCGTACCGACCACGATGTCGACGGTACCCTTCTTCAGGCCTTCCTTCGTCTTCTTCAGCTGTCCAGGAGTCCGGAAGCGGCTCATCATATCCACGTTGATCGGAAAATCTTCGATGCGTTCAATCATATTTTCGTAGTGCTGGGCTGCAAGTATGGTCGTCGGTACAAGGAAAGCCACCTGTTTGCCATCCTGCACTGCCTTGAAGGCCGCCCGTATCGCGACTTCCGTCTTGCCGTAGCCTACATCTCCGCAAAGCAGGCGGTCCATCGGACGCAGGGATTCCATGTCCTTTTTGATTTCATTGATGGAAGCCACCTGGTCGGGCGTCGGTTCATAGGGGAACCGCTCTTCGAAGGAGGACTGCATATCCGTATCGTCGGAAAAAGAAAATCCTTCAGCCTGGCTTCTTTCCTGATACAGCTTGATCAGTTCTTCGGCAATTTCGTTCACATTGGCTTCGACCTTCGCCTTCGTCTTCTTCCATTCCGTGCCGCCTAGCTTGTGCATCTTCGGCTGGCCATCGTCACTGGCAATGTATTTCTGCACGAGGTCCATCTGATCGACCGGAATATAGAGCTGGTCGGTCCCTTTATACTGCAATTTCATATAGTCATTATGGATGCCGCCGACCTCAAGCGTCTCGATGCCGAGGTAGCGTCCCACTCCGTGGTGGACATGCACTACATAGTCACCGACATTCAATTCCTGATATGATTTGATCTTTTCGGCATTGGAGATCTTCTTCGCCCGCTTCTTCTTGCGGGTGGTCTTGTTGTACAGCTCCTTGGAACCGAGTACAGCCACTTTCATGAAGGGCAGTATGAACCCTTTGGACAGGGTGCCCTGGGTCAGCACAATGCCCGAATCGGTTGGAATCTCTTCGATGTAGCTCGGGATTTTCAAGTCCTCGAGCAGCTGGCGTGTCTTGTCGATTTCATCCTCGTCACGGAGGACGATGTTGATCATATAGCCATCATTCAGCATCCTGTTGAGGTTTGAGGCAAGTATGTCGTACTGCCCGTAATAGATTTCGGTCGGACGTACCGAAATTTTGACGATATGCCCCATCTCCACAGGCATGCTTTTGGTGAAGAGGGTGAAATAGGTGGTGCCCCGAAGGGAGAGCAGGCGCTCGTACTGACCTTCCAGGAAATTCCCGCCCCCCTTGAACATCCGCCCCGCTTCCACCATCGATTCGTAGTAGCTGCTGACCGAATTGAACTCCGATTCATAGGCTGCCGCCATGTTCTTCACTTCGTCGATGATGACGCGGTGCCCGTCACTGATATAGTCAAGGATGGAGATGTCCTGGTCGGTGAGCAGTCTGCTGTAGTGGACGAGATGATTGAATGTCTGGTCCGGATGCGTGACCGTGTCATAGTACTCATCCAGTGTCTCCATGCCTGCCTGGTCGAGTTTCGCCCTCGTCTCATGGTAGAGCGCCTCTATTTTTCCAAGCAGCTGCGCACGTTCCTCACGTTCAATGATATATTCTGCGTGCGGTTCCATCGTGATGGAACCGATATTTTCGATTGAACGCTGTGTTTCAGGATCGATGGACCTGAGCGAATCGACTTCATCATCGAACAGTTCAATCCTGACAAGCTGTTCCGACATGTATATGTCGATGATGTCTCCGCGTACTGCAAATTCACCGAAATGGACGGCCTGGTTCATCCTTCTGTAGCCGAGGCTCACCAGATCCTCGATGAACTGGTCATAATCAAGTATGCTGCCGACTTCGATCGTCTTTTCATAACTGAGCAGCTTCTCTTTCGGCATCACCGGCTTGAGCAGTGCATGCACAGGTACGACAAATAGCCCCGGCTCATTATGGGCCAGAGCAAACAGGCTGCTCATCCGCGACTTCATGAATTCGGGGCTCTGCTTGGCATGATTTTCTATCATGATGTCACCGACCGGGAAAGTATGGACATTATCCATCATATCCATCAATGGGTTTGCCAACTTCTCCATCTGATGGTTGTTCTGGACGAACAGTACGACCGGCCGGTCCTCAGCCTGAACCAGTTCATACAGCAATGCCGGTTTGAAATCATCGTTGATGCCCGTGACCATCATATTCAATGCATCCTTGTGACCGGCGACTTCAAGGAAGCGTTCATCATTCTGTATTTTCTGAGATACTTTATCATTCATCTACATCACCGTTATATTCCGTCATCACTTCTTCGAATGGCTGCGTCAGAAAGGCAGCCGATGCTTCGGAAGTGCGTGTGATGACCTTTTCTATCAGGGGCTGCTCACTTTTGGGAAATCTGGCAAGAACATACCCGGGTATGGATGCACCGGGCGCCGGGCGGTCGATGCCGATTCTGATCCGCTTGTACTTTTCGGTCCCGAGATGCTGGTTGAGCGACTTGATGCCATTGTGGCCGCCGCCACTCCCTTTCTTCCTGAGACGCAACCTGCCGACAGGCAGATCGAGATCATCATACAACACAAGGATATCATCCACATCCACCTTGTAGTAGTCGATGAGCGGACGCACGCCCTCGCCACTCAAATTCATGAAAGTCTGGGGCTTGACGAGCATCACCTTCTCGCCTTTGTGGTAGCCGACGCCGATAAGGCATTTGAATTTCTTGTTTGTCATTTCGATTCCGAGCATATCAGCCATATGGTCCACAGCCATGAAGCCGATATTATGCCTCGTGTTATCATACTTTTTTCCTGGATTTCCAAGTCCAATTACGCATTTCATCTCCATCACCTCATACAACGTTAAAAAAGGCGATGGGAAATCCACCGCCGTGATCATGCATAATATTACTCTTCGTCTTTGTTCTCTTCATCGGAAGCTTCTTCCGCGTCTTCTGCTGCTTCTTCGGATTCTTCGCCTTCAACCTCTTCGCCTTCTTCGCCTTCTTCCGGCTCCTCTTTCTGAGGTGGAACGACTGTAACGACCGCTTCGTCATCTTCGTTCTCGATTGTGAAGTTGCCTTTGGAGCGAAGGTCGGAAACGTAGAGTGTATCTCCGATTTCCATATCCTCTACATTGACTTCGAGGGATTCCGGTATATTATCCGGTGTCGCTGTAACGGAAACTTCGAAGATCGGGTGCTCCAGCACGCCGCCTTCCTGTACGCCCGCAGCCTCTCCAACGACTTCGATGGCTACATCCACTGTAACTTCGGACTTCATGTTGATTGCTACAAAGTCGATGTGTGTAATCTGGTTTTTAAGGGAGTCGAACTGGTACTCAGTTACCATCACCTTTACCGGTTTGCCAGAGACATCGAGGTCGATGACGCCGTTACGTCCGACTTCGCGGATCACTTTGATGAATTCATTTTCATCTACGGCTACAGGAGTATTCTCCACCTGATAACCATATAGAATTGCAGGAATCTTACCTGTCGTGCGCAGTTCAGTTACTTCTGAACGCTTTGTCTTGCCTTCTCTATTCGTTGTGGCCAAATTTGCCATGGTATATTTCCACCTTTCATTTACAGACAGTTTTCATTACGTCTTTTAACACATAGCCATGCATAATAATAGCATATTACCCGGGCTTTTGTAAAAAAAACATGTTATTTTTCCATTAATTATCGAAGAGTATGCTTACGGATTCTTCCTCATAGACGCGGACGATCGCCTGGGCCATCAGTTCGCCGACGGAGAGCTCTGTAATCTTGTCGCTTTTCTTATCTTCAGGCAGCTGGATGGAGTTCGTGACGACCAGTTCCTTGATGACTGATTCTTCAATCCTGGAAATCGCCGGTCCTGACAGTACGGGATGTGTGCAGCATGCATAGACTTCTTTGGCGCCTTTGTCCATCAGTGCCTGCGCTGCAAGCTTCATTGTACCGCCGGTATCGATGATGTCATCGATGATGATTGCAGTACGCCCCTCTATCTCTCCGACGATGTTCATGACTTCTGCGACGTTCGGCTTCGGGCGCCTCTTGTCGATGATTGCAATCGGTGTCTTCAGACGGTCCGCCATCTTGCGTGCACGCGTTACGCCTCCATGATCGGGGGAGACGACCACCACTTCGTCAAAATTGAAGTCCTTGTTCTCCAGGAAGTAGTCACTCAAAATCGGCACACCCATGAGATGGTCGATCGGGATGTCAAAGAACCCTTGGAGTTGCGGTGCATGGAGATCCAGAGAGATGACACGGTCAGCGCCTGCTGTTTCAATCAGGTTGGCAACGAGCTTTGCAGTAATTGGCTCACGGGAACGGCTCTTCCTATCCTGGCGTGCATAGCCATAGTAGGGCATCACGATGTTGATCGTTGCTGCAGAAGCACGTTTCAATGCGTCGATCATGATCAGCAGTTCCATCAGGTGCTCATTGACCGGCTGGCTTGTGGACTGGACCACAAACACGTCGCACCCGCGGACACTTTCTTCTATATTGATCTGGACCTCTTCATCGGAAAAGCGATTGACCTGGCATTTTCCCAACGGGATCCCGATGTGATCGGCAATTTCTTCTGCGAGCGGTTCATTCGCCTTCAAGGAAAAAAGACGTAGATTTGAGTTCTTATACTGATTGCTAGAAGCTAACATGTTCATCCTCCATTAATTATCTTTTTTATAATATCCATCTTTTGTCGTCTGCCTGTTTCTAGCAATAGCGAGGCTGTCTTCAGGCACTTGGTCTGTGATGGTGGACCCTGCGGCTATGAAGGAGCGATCTCCGATGCTGACCGGGGCGACCAGGTTTGAATTGCATCCGATAAATGCATCCTGTCCGATTTCCGTCCTGTACTTGTTCTTGCCATCATAATTCACGGTGATGGTGCCGCAGCCGATATTGGCACGTGCACCGATGGATGCATCCCCGATGTAGCTCAGGTGCGATACTTTGGACTCATTATCGAGCTTGGACTTCTTCACTTCGACGAAGTTTCCGATCTTCACTTCTTCCCCAAGTTCCGACTGCGGCCTCAGCTGGGCGAACGGTCCAATCTTGGTGCCTCTTCCGACCTTTGATTCAGTAACGACGGACTGCCTGATCTCCGCCCCGTCCCCAATGACGGAATCCTTGATTTCGGAACCGGATGAAATCACAGCATTTTTGCCGATCTTCGTTTTGCCACGAATGATGGCTCCCGGATGAATGACCGTATCGGTGCCAATCTCGACTTCTGCATCGATGTATGTCGCTTCCGGATGAATCAGTGTTACGCCATTCTGCATATGTAGCGTATTGATACGTTTTCTCAGGATTGCTTCGGCGTTTGCAAGGGCGACTTTGTCATTGATGCCGAGCGTCTCTTCAAAATCAGGTGTCACGTAGGCTTCTACACGCGCACCTCTGTCGCGCATGATGGAGATGACATCCGGAAGATAGTATTCATTCTGGGCATTATCATTGTCCACTTCATCGAGTGCTTCGAACAGTGTACGGTTATCAAAGATGAAAGTTCCGGAACTCACTTCTTTTATTTCCCGTTCAGCGTCAGCTGCATCCTTCTCTTCCACAATGCGTTTGACAGAGCCGTTCTCCTTCCTGATGATCCGCCCATAGCCGAATGGTGTCTGGGTACGGGAAGACAGGATGGTTGCCTTGGAGCCGGTCTTGAGATGATAGTCCATAAACGCCTGCATGGTCGTCTCGCTGATGAGCGGCGTGTCACCACACACGACCATCGTATGTCCTTCCTTATCCTGGAGCTCGTCCTGCCATTGGCGCACTGCATGTGCAGTACCAAGCTGCTCTTCCTGGATCGTCTTATGAATACGCTCCCCCAGGTAATTGCTCACTGTCTCGGAACCATGCCCAAGAACAGCATAAATTTCTGAAATGCCCGCTTTCCTCAAATTGCCAATGACATGCTGAATCATTGGTGTGCCGCATACTTCATGCAGCACCTTGTACTTTTCGGACCGCATCCGTGTGCCTTTTCCAGCTGCCAAGATAATTGCTCTCGTTTGCATAGTGTCCCTCCATTTTATAACTATCCTAATTATATTTTAGTAAAGAAGGAGTTTCAAGGTATAAGAGAATATAATCACAAACTTCTCCTCATAAAAAACCCGTAAAGCATGCGCTTCACGGGTGAATGCTACTTGTCGTCTTCGATTTCAAGTTCGCCCTGCTTCGGTGCGTCCCGGTGATGTTCTTCATCACGCGCCGCAGCGTCCTGGGATGGATCTTCGATCGTTTCTGCCGTCTCGATTGCAGCATCATCCTGAGACCCCTGCTGCTCCTGGGATTCCTGTGGTTCGGGATCTTCCGTCTCGTCATATACGCGCATGACTTCTTCCTGTACATGCTGGCGCATATCGGAATGGATCGGGTGCGCGATATCACGGAACTCCCCATCGGGCGTCCTCTTGCTTGGCATGGCGACGAACAGTCCATTATTTCCTTCAATGACCCGGAGGTCATGGATTACGAATGCATCTTCAAAAGTAATCGATACGAGTGCTTTCATTCTGGTGTCTTGGTTATTCACTTTCCGCAGTCTTACATCTGTTATCTTCATCGTTTGTTCCCCCAATAATAATTATTGTTGGATCGAATGTGTACTGCTTCAGCCACCCAGATTATTCGTTCGCTTCAGATGCGACAACTTCTATCTCTACTTTTACATCCTTCGGCAAACGACTGACCTCTACACATGATCTTGCTGGTAGTTTACCCGAAAAGTAGCTGCCATAAACTTCATTGATGAGCGGGAAGTCATTCATATCGCTGATGAAAATCGTAGTCTTGACCACATTCCCATACCCAAGTCCTGCAGCCTCCAGTACATGGCCGACGTTCACCATCACCTGCTTCGTCTGTTCCTGGACGTCCTCTGAGACGATCTCCCCCTCGAGGTTGAGTGGAATCTGTCCTGAAGAATAGAATATCTGTCCGACTTTCATTCCATGGCTGTATGGACCGAGTGCTTCCGGTGCTTTTGAAGAATTGATGGGTTCCATTGTTTAAAACTCCTTTGACTGTGAATTGGATACTTCTTTTCTTCTTTCAATATACTCCAAACAGTTGCCTTCTTCTACCAGGAAGGACTGGTTGAACTCGTCGATCTCAGATACCTTCAGCAGCGAAGTGTAGTCGGTGAAACGTCTGTTCTCCACCTGCTTCGCTTCTACAAGTACGCTGACACCGACCACTTCTGCGGAGAATTCCTCCATCAGATTGATGACTCCTGAAATCGAGCCGCCCGCCCGGAGGAAGTCGTCCACGACCAGCACTTTCGAACCTTCCTTCAATGTCCTTTTGGACAGGACCATCGTTTCTATCTTCCGTGTCGACCCCGACACATAATTAACGGAGACAGTCGAGCCTTCCGTCACCTTATTATCCTTCCGGATCACTGCCACAGGCACATTCAGCTTTCTTGCAACTGCGTTTGCGAGGGAAATCCCCTTCGTCGCCACCGTCACGACGGCATCGATCGTCTCATCACCATACATCGTCGCAATCAGCTCGCCGATATCGCTCATCAGATGGGGGTTGCCCATGATGTCGGACATGTACAGATAACCTCCCGGGAGCAGCCGGTCCTTCATTTTCAATATCTCCATGAAACGGCCGACGGTCTCCCGCGCACGCGCATCGCTTATCCTTGGCTGGAATGTCACCCCGCCGCCTGCACCGGCCGTCGTCTGCACCGTACCGATCCCTTCATTCTCAAAAACATCTTTGAGAATCCGGATATCCTCGCTGATGGAAGACTTTGCCTGCGTGAACTTGTTGACAAAATAAGTGAGGGGAATCAGCTCGTTCGGATGCGATGTGAGATGCTGGGTCATGAAGACCAGACGTTCACTGCGTTTGAATTTCATAAGATAACTCCTAATACCGTATTTAATATAGTGATGTTACCATAAAAGTTCGGTTTTCGGCAATCATCCGAGCAATCTCACTTTATAAACTTCGTTACAGCATCCCTTTATTGCGTTGTAGAGATGGGTGGCCTGCCTCTCCTTATGCGCAAACCCGAAGACCGTCGGACCACTGCCGCTCATCATGGCACCGTCTGCACCATTGCTGAGCATCGTATCGATCAGTTTCCTGACATCCGGGTACTTCTTCATGGTCACTTCCTGCAGATCGTTCTTCATCACCTGCATCATCAACGGGTAATCCCGGTTCCCTATCGCTTCGACCATCTTTGGGGAAGCCGGGACATTCCTGCCGGGCTCCAGTGCCTGGTAGATCGTCTTCGTCGAGACATTCACCTTGGGCTTTGCCAGCACCACCCAGGCATTCGGCGGTTTGGGCAGATGCTCTATCCTCTCTCCTCTTCCTGAGGCCAGGGCCGTTCCCCCGTACACACAGAAGGGGATATCCGATCCGAGTTCACCGGACAGTTCAGCGAGCGTATCGATATCAAGCTCCAGGTTGTACAGGGCATTGATGCCCCTGAATGTTGCAGCAGCATCAGCAGATCCACCGGCGAGTCCGGCAGCAATCGGTATGTTCTTCTCTATTGAAATGGTCACACCACTGGTGATGCCATATGTATCCATCATGAGCTCCGCCGCCTGATATGCCAGATTGCGTCGGTCTGATGGGACATACTGGTGTTCAGTTTCGATGACTATTTTCCTATCAGTCCTTTTCTCAAAGGAGAGCTGGTCGTTCAGATCGACGGTCGTCATGACCATATTCACTTCATGATATCCATCGTCCCTTTTGTATAGTGTGTCCAGAGTCAGGTTGATCTTGGCTGGTGCTGTTTCAAAATGCATGCTTTCACTTCCATTATACGGTCATTTTTGTATCAGTTTATCATAAATCCACTGGATACAATATGACTTTGGGGCATCTATTTCGCCTCGTCGCTCATACGCTTTCTGAAAGCCCATGTGACATAGAGGAAACTCACAAGTGTCCAGGCGACCAGAATGAGTAATGGAACCGCTGTTTCGTTCTCATGCAGTGCGATATTCTGGTACAGTGGCAGGTAATCGGTCAACTGTCTGATGAAATGATCCGAATCCGGTATAATCACCTCAATCATCGGAGTGAAGCCGAATACAAACATTATTGGCAGCAGATAGACTGAGGTTGTAGCTACACTATCGACGGTAAGACCGACAGCTATGCCGACATTAAGGAAAAACAGTGCCAGCAGAACCAGACCCCCAACCGAAGCAACCGACCATTCAAATGCCACATCCATAATAAGGAAGGATATGACAAGAGAAGCGGCAGTCATCAGAATAACGACAAGGCTCTTACCGGCCAATATATCCACCATTGATGCAGGTGACTGTATCAGCCCTCTCAATGTATTCTTTTCATTCTCCTCAGCCATCATTGTCATAATGCCACTGCATAGTATCGCCGAGAATGCGACGCCGACAATAAGATATACGAGCATTGTAGGAAGAGCTTCCTCCCCATCACCCATGCGTGAGTACATGAATGCCAGAAAAATGGGGAGTAGTATTGTCGTGAAAAGCATCGCATTCCGCATGAACTCTTTCAGATCCTTCTCAAATATTGCCATGATTCTTCCTGTGTTCATATCAGACAAGCTCCTTTCCCGTTACTTTTTTGAATACTTCACCCAATGTTGGATAGTCGCTTTCTATATTGACGGCTTCCGGATCGAATAGGGCATTTTCCAGCTGTGACCTGTTTTCCTTATGTCTCGGTATATGTCTGGTCGTCCCATTTCTGTATGTTATATGGATGTCATTGGTCTTGTAGGCCTGCCTGAGCGACTCCGGAGAACCCATGTCAATGACTGTGCCACTGTTCAGGAAAGCAACCGTATCACAGAGCGCTGTCGCCTCGTCCATATTATGCGTCGTCAGCATGATTGTTGTACCTTGCGACTTGATTTTAAGGAGCATGGCATGAATGCTGTCTGTTGTCACAGGATCAAGGGCGCTTGTCGGTTCATCAAGGAAGAGTACTTCCGGTTCATGAAGTACCGCCTTGCACAGCAGTATGCGCTGTTTCATACCTTTGGACAGGTCCTTGACCTTCTTATTGATATGTTCTTCCAGGCCTACATCTTTCAGTACCTGATTCACTTTCGTCTGCTCTGTACTGTATAACTTTCTGAAAAGTGCCAAGTTATCTTTAACAGTGAGACGTTCATACAATGAGCTGTTGTCCGAGAGTATGCCTAGCGATTTTACATATTGCGTACTATTGAATGTTTCGTGTGAATGGCCCAGCACTTCAACCCGTCCCTCCGAGGGTTCGAGTTCCCCTGTCAGTATTTTGATGGTAGTCGTCTTTCCAGACCCACTCGGTCCCAGTAGACCAAATACTTCTCCTTTCGCGATTTCAAATGTTATACCTCTCAAAGCTTCTTCATTGGCAAAATGTTTCTTCACATTTTCCATAATGATTACTCTTTCCATAATTCAACCTCCATTCATTCTTCGACTTCATTATAGAAAGTCTATGGACCTGTCGCGATGGATTCCATTTGAGATGTTGAATAATGAGGATGGATTGTGGAAGGGGAAAGATGGAGAGTGAACAAATCCGGCTGAAATGAGTACATTTCAGCCGGATTGTACTAGTGGTGCAACAATAACTCCTGAATCTCATTATATTTTGTCCTGGATAAGGGAATCTTGGTCTTTTCCGGGTTATCCATGACCACCGAATATGTATTTTTCGACCAGGAAATGATCTCCTTCACCTTTTTCAGGTTGACGATGTATGAACGATGACATCTGTAGAAGCCGTAACTTCTCAAATTTTCGTCTGCCTGGGCAAGTGTGCCCTCCATCACGAACTTTTCCCGGGAAATATTTATCAGTACCTTCCCTTCACTGCTTTCGATATATTCTATATCTTCAAGGTCTATGAAGATCGTTTTATCCTGGTATTTTGCCTTCAGCCTCTTGAGCGTAACCTGTGGTTCCTCCGAAGCCTCGTCTGTTGCCACTGATTTGAGTCCCTGCTCATTGAGTTTCAATATGTCTGATGACAGTACGAACGCTTCTTCTGTGCTCTGCGTAATAATCACCATAGATTTTTCCATCCGTTTCATCTGATGAATGGCTTTATGGAATAGATGGATATTATCGACCGTTGCACTATGCAGAGGATCTACTGCAAGAATATTTTTCTGTGAAGACATCATTGCATGGATATAACCCATCCTCTGGATAATCTCCTCAGTACATTTGGAAAGTCGCGTCTTCTGCCATGGTTCGAGGTTGTATTGTCTGATGATATTTTCAACAGCCAGTCCGCTGCCGTGCCACTTTGCATTGAATTTGAGCTGCTCCCGTACTGTCAGACGATTATAGAAGGGCATTGAGCTCTCGAGTAAGAAGATGTCCTGTGAGCGTTTCAACATATCGGCGATTCTGTTGATATACTCCACCGGCATCTGTATAACGACTGATTCTCCGGGCTCAAACGCTATTGCCTGCCCGTTCTCTTTACCAATCACTTCGGAAACTCTGATCTCGTCCATTCCCTTCACCTCAAAATCCGATTATATGTATATTATATTATAGTTGGGGTTCTTCTGCTTTCCACAAATACGATTTTCATTGAAGACAAAAAGGTTGAAATCTAATCCATTTAATGTAATATATAAAAAGTAAGTTACTTTTTATAACTAGAATATATATCTTGATGGAGGAATCATTTATGGTTAAAATTGGAATTATTACAGGCAGCACACGCCCTGCACGCGTCAATCTGCAGGTTGCAGAATGGGTAAAGGATTTCGCAGAAAAGATGGACCTGGATGCGCAATTCGAAATCGTCGATATCAAAGAATACGAGTTCCCGATGTTCAATGAAGACGTACCGCCTGCCATGGCGAACAAGGAATACTCCAAGGATACGGTCAATGCGTGGTCCCAGAAGATTGATGAGCTTGATGGCTTCATATTCATCACACCTGAGTACAATAAGAGCATCACTTCTTCCCTGAAGAATGCCATCGACTATATCGGACCGGAATGGGGCAACAAGGCAGCAGGCATCGTAGGCTATGGTTCCACACTGGCAGTTGCGGCGACACTCTCCCTGCGTCAGATCCTCGGCAACCTGAACATCGCAACGGTAACGCCGTTCGGTGCCTTCAGCCTGTTCACCGATTTTGAGAACATGACGACTTTCAAACCGGCGGAGCTGCACAATGCGACGATGGAGAACGTCATCACGACGACAGTGAACTGGTCCAAAGGACTCAAAACAATCAGATAGCAGAAAAGGACAAGCCTCAGCTTGTCCTTTTCTATATTTGATATAAAAAAATAGCCGCCATCCCAGGATGGCGGCCGCCGTTCGATTATTGGATTACAAATGCTTCTCTCTCTTCATTATAGAATGTCACTTCAACGTTTGATGTCAATACATCCGTATATGTATATGACACTCTTTCAAAGCTATGTTCCTCCTGATCGAGCTCTACGACGAAGACAGAAGGATACGTTTCTCTAAGAATACCCCGTCGTTCAATCAATTTCTTGCGTCCTCCATTTGCACGGAGTAAAACTGGATTCCCCAATTGACAATCAAGAATATTTTTGATGTCGACTAAAGTTTTTGGCATTTGGCCCACCTCACTACATCCATTATAGCAAGTTTACATAATTCTGTCAAAATTTCGAGTAAATTCAGTCAATTTTCAGACTTCACCACTTACTTTGAGCTCCGGAAACGCTTTGAGTGCATCATATATTTTTGCAAAGTCTTCCGTAGAAAGACTCTCGCCGCGTCGTCCCGGGTCGATGCCCGCCTGCTCCAGCATCTGATGGATGGCTTCCTTTTTCTTCTTCCCATCTTCAAAGATACTCGAATAGTTATTGAGGATCGTCTTCCGCCTCTGGCCGAATGCACCACGTGTCAGCTTGAAGTATAGCGCTTCATCCTCCACTTCCACTTTCGGTGTCTCACGGCGCACCATCTCCACTATGATGGAGTCTACATTCGGTGGTGGCATGAATACGGACTTGGGAACGTTCTGGACCACACGTGCTTCTGTAAAATAATCGATGGCGATGGACAATGACCCATATGTCTTGCTGCCCGGTGCTGCGCTGATCCGTTCCCCCACCTCCTTCTGCATCATGACATAAAAGCGCGCAATGGGGAGATTCTGCTCCAGGAAATTCATCAGTATGGGCGTTGTAATGTAATAGGGCAGATTCGCAACGACAATCACTTCGTCACATTCCGAAAATTCTTCGGCAATCGTCCTTCTGATATCGGCTTTCAATATATCCTCATTGATCACTTCAATGTTGGCGTACGGGGAGAGTGTATCTTCGAGCACGGGAATCAGGCGCTGATCAATCTCGAAGGCCACCACTTTACCTGCACGCTTCGCAAGCTGCTCGGTCAATGAGCCGATACCCGGCCCCACTTCTATGACGCCGGTCCTCTCCGTGATGCCGGCCTTGTTCAGCACTTCCCTGATCACGTTCAGGTCGACGAGAAAGTTCTGTCCAAGGCTCTTCTTGAAGGTGAATCCGTGGTCTGCCAATATTTGCTTTGTTCTTCCTACTGTCGCGATATCCTTCATTCTATTCACCTTTTTAATTCATTTAGTATCCGTTCGATCTGTGCATGACCAATACTGTATCGGTTCAGCTTCTTCCTCAGCTGCCCTGCATTGGCATAACCGATGTTCAGCCGGCTGCACAAGTATATCCGACGGTTTGCAGCTTCCCTGTTTCCGGACAGTCCCCATCTGACCATGTCCTGGATGGTGATCTTTTCTTCATGGTCCGATACGCTTGTATACACCTGCGAGAGGCTCTCGATG
Organism: Salinicoccus sp. Bachu38; assembly: GCF_038561955.2. Taxonomy (NCBI): domain Bacteria; kingdom Bacillati; phylum Bacillota; class Bacilli; order Caryophanales; family Staphylococcaceae; genus Salinicoccus; species Salinicoccus bachuensis. The sequence goes on from NZ_CP138333.2 coordinate 2,555,418, forward strand.
ATATCCTCCACAGCTGCATGTTCTATCCCGATTCCCCCGTTCTTCCCCTTCGCTTTCGCCCGGGGCATGAAGGCCTCTTTGATGTCCGGGAATCTTTCGAGTATCGTATTGCGGATCTTCTGCCCAGGGTAATCCGGATCGGTAAATATGATTGCACCTCTCGTGGCCAGCGCCACTTCTATTTCACGCATCACTGTTTCGTCGATGGCGGAGCCTTTCGTCTCTATTGTTTCACAGGAAACAGCTTCGTTCAGACGCCTTGTGTCATCCCTGCCTTCGACGATGATGACTTCCTTTATTACCGGTCTGTCCATATATGCACCTCATTTCCATAATATCATATTTTTCATGCAAAAAATAAAACCACCGTCGGTGCGGTGATTTTATTTCTATATCTTAAAAAGCCTCTCGGCATTTTCTGTTGTCTGCTTTGCCAGTTCCTCATAGGATATTTCCCTGAGTTCGGCTATCTTTTCAGCAACAAGTTTCACATTGGCCGGCTCGTTTCTTTTTCCACGGTACGGATGTGGTGCCAAGTATGGCGCATCCGTCTCCACCAGCAGTTTGTCGATCGGCACATGCTTGGCGATTTCTTTCGGGTCCTGGGCGTTCTTGAACGTTACAGGCCCACCCAGCGAAACATGGAAGTTCATATTGATGACTTCATCTGCAATCTCAGGGGTGCCGCTGAATGCATGCATGATGCCGCCGATTTCGTGTGCATCTTCCGACTTCAGGATGTCGACACAATCCAATGTTGCTTCGCGATTATGGATGATGATCGGAAGGTTGACACGTTTGGCAAGGGCGATCTGCTTTTTGAAGACTTCCTTCTGGATATCATGCGGGGACTTTTCCCAGTGATAGTCGAGTCCGGTCTCACCGATACCCACTATCTTTTCATGACTGGACAGTTCCTCAATCCATTCAAGATCCGCATCTGTACAGTCTATGGCATCCACCGGATGCCATCCGATGACACCGTATATGTTGTCATACCGGTCGATCAGATCCATCGTGCGTTCGATCGTCTTCCTGTCGAAACCGACGACGACCATCTTGCCGATACCCGCTTCCTCCGCGCGTTCGATGACGGCTTCCAGGTCTTCATCATACTGGTCTGCATTCAGATGTACATGCGTATCAATAAGCATGATATGTCCTCCTTATTTGACTGTACTGCCGTTCTCAATGCCGCTCGGCACTGATATCAGCGTCAGGTGGTTGCCCTTCTCTGCTGTAAGGATCATTCCCTGGGACAGTTCCCCCCGGAGCTTCACCGGTTCAAGGTTCGTCACTACAAGCACTTTTTTACCGACGATATCCTCAGGTTCATAAGCCTCGCGGATGCCGGATACAATCTGACGTTTTTCACTTCCAAGGTCCACCTCGATCTTGAGGAGCTTGTCCGCTTTCTTGATGCCTTCTGCATGAATGACTGTCGCGACTTTGATTTCCACCTTATCGAAATCCTTGATTGTGATTTTCCCAGCATCCTCTTCTTCCTCGACATCTGCCTCCGGCTCCTCAGGTGTCATCAGATCCTTGATGTGGGAGACTTCCGCTTCCACATCAAGACGCGGGTAGATCGGTTCCGGTTTTGTGATCATCTGTCCCGTTGTTCGGATGCTGCCATATGACAGGATGGAATCGAACGTCTGAAGTTCCAGGTCTGTCACGTTCATCTGCCTGAAGACCTCTTTCGGTCCATGTGTCAGATACGGCTTCAGGAGAATTGCAATGATGCGGATATTTTCCGCCAGGTGCACCATGACGCTGCCGAGCGCTTCACGTTCCGACTCGTCTTTTGCGAGGATCCAGGGCTTCGTTTCATCAATGTACTTGTTCGTACGGCTGATGATCGTCCATACGGCTCTGAGTGCCTTGTTGAATTCCATCTCCTCCATGCTTTCTTCATAGAGTTTGACGTTTTCATATACAGTACTCTCCAGGCTTTCATCAAAAGCATTGTTGTGGCCTGTGTAGTCAGGCAGGTTGCCGTCGAAGTATTTGTTGATCATGGAGATTGTACGGTTGACCAGGTTCCCGAGATCGTTTGCCAGGTCATAGTTTGTACGATCGACAAAGGCTTCCGGTGTGAAGACGCCATCAGAGCCGAATGGCACCTCCCGCATCAGGTAATAGCGGAGTGCATCAAGGCCATACCGCTCCACAACCGTCTCCGGATAGATGACGTTGCCTTTGGATTTCGACATCTTGCCGTCTTTCATCACCAGCCAGCCGTGGCCGAGTATCTTCTTCGGCAGTGGCAGGTCGAGCGCCATGAGCATGATCGGCCAGTAGATGGCATGGAAACGGACGATCTCCTTGCCGATCATATGGAGATCTGCAGGCCAGTATTTCTGGAACAGGCCATCATCATCCGACTCGTAACCCAACGCTGTAATGTAGTTGCACAGGGCGTCTATCCATACATACACCACATGTTCGGGATTGGATTTGACGGGTACGCCCCAATCGAATGTCGTACGGGATACCGCCAGATCTTCGAGACCCGGACGGATGAAGTTGTTCAGCATTTCATTCCTGCGGGATTCCGGCTGGATGAAGCCGGGATTTTCCTCATAGAATTTCTCGAGGCGTTCTGCATATTTACTCATTTTGAAGAAGTAGCTTTCTTCCTTGACGAGCTCCACTTCATGGCCACTTGGTGCCATGCCGCCGATCATGTTGCCGGCATCATCCCGATAGACTTCCTCCAGCTGGGTTTCTGTAAAGAACTCCTCGTCTTCGACGGAATACCAGCCTTCATATTCACCCAGATAGATGTCGCCCTGCTCATAGAGCTTGTCAAAAATCTTCTGGATTGCAGCCTTGTGACCCGGGCTTGTCGTACGGATGAACTGATCATTGGTGATTTCCAGAAGCGACCACAGGTTCTGCATATATTCTGCCATATCATCCACATATTTCTGTGGCGAAATGCCCATTTTTTCTGCTTTTTTCTCTATTTTCTGGCCATGTTCATCAGCACCAGTCAGATAATAGACATCGTATCCACGCATGCGCTTGTATCTTGCCATGACATCGCATGCAATCGTTGTATAGGCGTTGCCGATATGCAACTTTCCACTTGGATAATATATCGGTGTGGTGATATAGTAAGTTGGTTTCTCCATGCTCTTCCTCCTATTTGTTCATCTATTAAATATAACTAATATAACGGTTTTTTTCAATAATATCAGTGGTTTATATTGGCACCTGAGGAAGCAATATGCTATAATCAGCAAGAACTCAACAGAGAGCCGGCATATGTTTATTGACAATTGTTCGTCAATATGATAATTCGATGTTTCATCAATTTTATCTCGGGTAACCAATCTAGATACTGATCCTCCCTTTTCATGATTTCTTCTGGGACATGGATAGGAAGGTGGCATAGGGTAAGTGGATGAATGAATTTATGGAGGGATTCTTATGAAATCAACGGGGATTGTACGCAAAGTGGATGAACTTGGACGGGTGGTCATCCCTATAGAACTGAGGCGTGTACTTGATATCGAAGTCAAGGATGCACTTGAAATATATACGGATGATGATACGATCATTCTCAAGAAATATAAACCTCAGATGACGTGTGCTGTCACTGGAGATGTCTCCGAACAGAACATGCGCCTTGCAGACGGCCGTATCATTCTGAGCCAGGAAGGCGCAGAGAAGCTCATCGAAGAGATCCAATCAAAGATGAATAAGTAATGCATAAAAAATAAGCGGCGACCACCGCTTATTTTTTTGTTTCATGAAACTCATCATAGACATCCTGCTTCTTCAGTTCACGGGCTCCCGCCACTTTCTTGATTGCCTGCTTCGGTGTCAGCCCCTCCTTGATGAGTGCTTCCACATGTTCGGCCACCGGAATGTCGAAGTGCACCGCCTCTGCTTCCGCCCCTTCTATGACGATGACGAACTCCCCTTTCAAAGGGATGTCTACGCCCAGCAGATCCAGCATCTCGGCTGCCGGCCTTCTGACATGCTGTTCGAATTTTTTCGTGATTTCCCTCGATATGCTGACCATCCTGTTTTCATCGACATCTCTGATCATTGCCACAGTATCTTTTATCTTATGGGGAGATTCATACAGCACAGATGTCAGCTCATGTGCCATAATCTCCTTCAGCTTCTTCTTCCGCTTCCCCCCTGTCTTCGGCAGAAAACCGAAGTAGGTGAATTCATATGATGGGATGCCACTCGCGACAAGCGCCATCGTAAAAGCGGAAGCTGATGGAATGACCACGTATTCAAGCCCTTCATCCTGCATGCGGGCAACCAGTTCAAAACCGGGATCGGAAATGACCGGCATCCCCGCATCACTTACCAGGGCGAACGTCCGGCCATCATGCATCTCTTCGATGATCCGATCTTCGGCTTCTTCCTTATTGAAATCATGATATGCCCTCAGAGGCGTGTCGATGCCAAAATGTGTGGTCAGTTTCCGTGTCGTACGCGTATCCTCGCACAGTATGATATCTACGGTTTTGAGCGTCTCAACCGCCCTGTAGGTCATGTCTTCCAAGTTGCCGAGTGGTGTCCCCGTGATATAGAGTTGCATATCCATCCCTCCCGATCAATGCCAGCTTTTCCTGTCTGGTCAATTTTTTTATTGCATGCTCCCTTTTCAATGCTTCACTTTTTGTATCATGTCCTTCATGATACATGAGCTCGACCGGGCCCCGGTTGCGGGTATATTTGGCACCCTGACCACTGTTATGCTTCTCCAGCCGCTTCCGGACATCTTTTGCATAGCCGGTATAGAGTGTACCATCGGCACATTTCACGATATAGACGAAGTGCTCAGCCATAGTAGACCGCCATCATCTCTTCCGTATAGTTCCCCTTCTCATCATAGATATAGATTGGTGGCAGGATGTCCGCATAAGCCTGACTGTTGAATATGGCCTCTACCAGGACAAACAGCGCCGTCCCGGACGACAGGTCATTATAGACATACTGCAGCCGCCGGACGCGGAATCCTGCATTGAAGAGCTCATTCACCACTTCCATGCTCCGTTCAGCACGATGCACCATATAAAGTCGGCCCTTGTTCTTCACCAGGAACCGTGCCGCCCCGATTACACCCTTGAGATCGATGTGGATTTCATGGCGGGCGATGCTGTGCGGCCCTTTGTTCTTCAGCGGCTGGTTGTTCGTGAAATACGGAGGATTTACCGTAATGACATCAAAGGTGGAATGCTGGTACATCTCCCTGATGTTGCTGATGTCTCCCTGGGAAAGCTGAATCTGTGATTCTTTGCCATTCATTACGATGCTGCGTTCTGCCATATCGACGAGTTCAGGCTGGAGCTCCACCCCTTCAATCGGAAGTGTGGTCCGGTGCGACAGCAACAGCGGAATGATGCCATTTCCGGAGCATAGATCGATGATGCGGCTGTCCCTTTTCAAAAATCGTGTGAAGTTTGCCAGCAAAAGCGCATCCACAGAAAATGAGAACACCGCCTCGCTCTGGATGATCTTCATCGACTCCCTGAACAGCTCATCCACACGTTCGCCTTCTTTTAACATGTCTTCACCCTCAATAAATAAAGCGGCCGAAGCCGCCTAGTTGTTCCTATGCTGAAGGAAGCCCTGGCAGAACAGACAGTCCTCGCCATGGCGGTGTGTGCCGAAATGAATACTGCACACGTGGAAACCTTCATCATAGAGATTGTTTAAAGTATTCTGTTTGAATGACTTCGCCTTCTCGGATTCTTCCTTCGCCAGAAGCTGCTCGTAGTTGTCCTTCTCCATCTGCAGGCTTACATTCTCCTCAACGAGGCGGACCGAGAGCTCCTTCAATGTCTGAAGCTCCTCATACATATGATTCATATCCGCTTCAAGTTTGCTGATGTGCGTAAACAGGCGTTCCCGATCCATTACTGCACCCCGCCGGCTGCATTCAGTTCATCACAGTGGTATTCGCGGATATAGTCATCCTTATACTTCACTTTCACGACCAGATCCAGTATGTTCATGCCGATTACAACAGCACGTCCATCAGGCGTCTCAATCGTCTGTCCGACGTCAGGCATCTGTTCGCGTGCATCTTCATAATATTCGTCTTCATAATTCAGACAGCACATCAGGCGGCCACATGCCCCTGATATCTTTGTCGGACTCAGCGAAAGGTCCTGGTTTTTGGCCATCTGTATGCTTACGGGGACGAAATCGCCAAGAAATGTCGAACAGCAGTGGGCCCGGCCACAAGGTCCGATGCCTCCCAGATATTTCGCTTCGTCCCTTACGCCGATCTGGCGCAATTCGATACGCGTCTTGAAACGGGTCGCCAGCACCCGCACCAGGTTTCTGAAGTCCACCCTTTCATCTGCCGTGAAATTGAAAATGAGCTTCTTGCGATCCATGGTGTACTTGGCGTTGACGAGCTGCATGTCGAGCGCTTCCTGTACGACGGCTTCCTTGCAGAAGCCGAGCGCTTCCTGTGCCAGAGACTGGTTGTTATGGAATGTCTCCACGTCTTCATCTGTTGCCTTGCGGATGAACCTGCCATCAGGCTCCACAATATTATCTTTTGAGACACGGTAGTTCGATTTCACAACACGCAGCATTTCAATACCGCGCTTTGTCTCGGTGACAATGAAATCATCGCGCTCGACCTTATCTTCCTTCGCTTCTATATAAATATTATCGAAATAGTCCAGTTGGGTAGCAGTGATGAGTTCTATCATAATCATTCAACCTTTCGAGCAGATAACCATACTTTCAAATACGAGCATCGGATGCACATTGGACTGTAGCAGACGGTTTGCAGTCTGAACTTCCTCCAGCATGCGCGACAGCTTTTCCACACGCTGCCCTGCTTTCATATTTTTCACTTCATCCCCGAATGGTTTGAAATCCTCAAGCTCCAGCAGTTCATGCAGACATTGCCTGACGTAGCCGTCAATCATCTGCAGCAGGAGGGCATGGTCCCTTTTGTTCTGGCACAGGTCGAGCATCGGTTTGATCTCTATCAGTACCAGCGGATGATTCCCGAGCCATTTTGCTGAAAAATCCATTGCAGCCTGTCTCAGACCTGAAAATGACGCCTCAAGATCTTTGACATGCTGGGCATTCAGAGCTAGTACATCTACGGTGGTAAGCTCTGGCTGACTCAATGAATCCAGCATCTTTATACGGTCATCACGCTCTCCTTTAATATGGATGTGCTGAGCCCTCGAGTGGATGGTGGGAAGTATGCTGCTTTTATCTATGGTAAGCAGAATTGCAATCGTTTTGTCTGGAGGATCTTCAAGAAACTTCAATACGCTGTTTTCTGCCTGAGGTGTCAGCTTTTCAAAGGCTTCGATCACATAGACCTTATACTCGGATTCGGTCGGTTTGCGATTCATTCGCCGGACGAGGTCTTCGATCGCTTCCTTCTTGATACTCGTTTCCGAAGTCTCAAGGTAGAAGTAGTCCGGATGGTTCCCCTCTGAAATCAGCCGCGCGTTCCTTGGTGTATGCCCAAGGATGTTCAGTGCGAAATACTCGCTATAACGCTTTAAGGTCTCTATCGCATCTCCTTCAAACATGTAAGTATGACTCAATCTGCCATTTTCTATAATTCGATTCAATTGGTTTTCAACGACGCTATTTTCAGCCTTCATAGCGTTTCACTCTTAAAATCTTTCAAATTGTTCAATAGGCAGTACAAATACTGTTGCGCCACCCACTTCAACCTCTACCGGATAAGGGATGTAGGAATCTGCGTTTCCTCCCATTGGCGTGACTGGAGCCACTGTCTGCTCCCGGTTTCCGCAAGTATCATCGATCAGTGTGAGCAGTTCATCCACACGCTCATCTCTGACACCACAAAGGAAGGTCGTATTTCCTGCCCTGAGGAATCCGCCTGTCGTTGCAAGCTTGGTACTCCTGAAGTCGTTTTTAGCCAACCGATCAGCCAACCTCTGACTGTCATGATCCTGTACAATTGCGATTATCATTTTCATGACTGATTCACCTCTTGATTCAAGTATTGGTTAATTATCTCTATTGCATCCTCCATCACCCTATCAGGCGACTGGTTTGCATCTACTATTTTAATGCGGCTTGGGTAATTTTCTGATAATTCATTATAACCCATAACAACATCTTTATGAAAGTCTATTTCTTCGGCATCCAATCTGTTATGGTTCCGTTCATTACTGGAAATGCGCTCAAGACCGATTTCAGGGTCCAACTTCAGATAGATTGTCAAATCGGGCATATGGTCCTCTATCGCGAAACGGTTGATATCCATTATTGCTTCAGTGCCTATATGCCGCGCATAACCCTGATAGGCAATGGAACTGTCTATAAAGCGGTCGCATAGGACAATCTTCCCTGCCTCCAGTGCAGGAATCACCTTTTCTACAAGATGCTGTCGCCTGGATGCGGCAAAAAGCAATGCTTCGGTCCTTTCATCCATGTCGTTCCCTTTGGCCAAAAGGATCTCCCTGATCATCTCGCTTATCCCTATGCCACCAGGTTCCCGCGTCATGATTACTTCATGCGACTTGGAAAGATATTCGAAAACCCGGGCGATGAGCGTCGTCTTTCCCGAACCTTCCGGTCCTTCAAAAGTTATGAAATGGCTCATTGATTATCCTCATTACTGTAGTATTGTAAATTATATTTTATACCTTCTATTCTAACATGATTATAAAGATAGTGCTTAATCGATTTAAGGTGCGCCTGTGTGATCACTTCATTTTCATGGACGAGCGGAATCCCTGGTGGATAGGGTACGATGGTTTTCACACACCTCCGTCCCTCTAATATGTCCACCTCTGCTTCGGCCGGTTCAAGCTTCCTTGCTCTGAACTCCACTTTCCCGATACGGTCGATGAGCAGTGAAAAGGGATACCTGTCCTGTGCATGAAACAGGGGAAGACAGAACAGAACACCTTCATCCGTCACCATCTCCGGATAGATATAATGGGCAGTGAAGACATCATGCAACATGAAGGGCGTCATATCCTTATGCTTCAGAAGAATTTTCGCCGGGTCATCCTGTTCATTCACCTGGAGTCCTTCCCTTTCCAATATTTCAATCATCAGCGACCTCTTTCGGAAGAACTCATCGGCTGAATAGTTCCTATAGAATGCGTGCGCCTGTTCTATCGAAAGCATAACCAGGTAGGAAGGACTCGATGTTTCGAAGTAATTGATATATTTCATGATGCTTTCATATAATTTCACATCCCTGACAAAGATGACCGAAGCCATCGTCAGGGCAGGCAGCATCTTGTGGTACGACTGGATAGTGATGTCCGAATCGAATTTCATTGAGGAAGATGGAAACCCTTCTGCTATATCGAGATGGGCTCCGTGGGCCTCATCCGTCAGTACAAGGCCCCCTAGCGAATGGATATGATGGATGGCATTCTCTATATCAAAACATTCTCCAGTATATGTAGGATAAGTAATGATCACGACGTCCCCCGGGTTGATGTCATTTGAGTAGATTTCTTCCAAAGCCATCTCCCGATACGATGACCCCGTGAGACCCAAACCATGATAGACCGATTTATGCGCACCTCTGATGACAATAAAGCGCTCATGAGCTTGGGAAAGTGCATAGATGGCGGATATAATCCCGTTTGTAGTTCCATTTACCATCAGTTGCGCCTTATATCCTTCATATTTTGTGGCAATATCTGCATTCAGCCGACTGAGTACATCAGCAGGATCGTGAAGGTCATCCAGTCCTTCTATCTCTGTCATATCATAGCGCCAATCCAAATCAGACAAATAGCCGATTGTATTATTTTTATGCCCTGGTACATGCATCGAAATGCATTCATGCCGGATCTTCTCAGTTATCTTTTTATACAGTTCCATATATTCACCACTGGGTTTGATATATTTTCCTTTAATTATAAGCAAAAAGGTTCCAATAACACAAAAAAAGGATTCCTATAAAAGGAATCCTTGTATGTAATTGCCCGGCGGCGTCCTACTCTCACGGGACGTCAGTCCAACTACCATCGGCGCTGGAGAGCTTAACTGCTGTGTTCGGCATGGGAACAGGTGGGGCCTCTCCGCCAGTGCCACCGGACAATATTCAGGTTGAATGATATACATTCAAAACCGGATAGAAACAATGCGCTGCGCAGAAAACCAACACGGTTTTCATTAATTGAATAAGTCATCGATCGATTAGTATTCGTCCGCTGAATGTGTCGCCACACTTACACGCCGAACCTATCCACCTCATCATCTCTGAGGGATCTAATGGGGAAATCTCATCTCGAGGGGGGCTTCATGCTTAGATGCTTTCAGCACTTATCCCGGCCATACATAGCTACCCAGCGATGCCGTTGGCACGACAACTGGTCCACCAGTGGTATGTCCATCCCGGTCCTCTCGTACTAAGGACAGCGCCTCTCAAATTTCCTACGCCCACGACGGATAGGGACCGAACTGTCTCACGACGTTCTGAACCCAGCTCGCGTACCGCTTTAATGGGCGAACAGCCCAACCCTTGGGACCGACTACAGCCCCAGGATGCGATGAGCCGACATCGAGGTGCCAAACCTCCCCGTCGATGTGAACTCTTGGGGGAGATAAGCCTGTTATCCCCGGGGTAGCTTTTATCCGTTGAGCGATGGCCCTTCCATGCGGAACCACCGGATCACTAAGTCCGTCTTTCGACCCTGCTCGACCTGTATGTCTCGCAGTCAAGCTCCCTTATACCTTTACACTCTATGAATGATTTCCAACCATTCTGAGGGAACCTTTGAGCGCCTCCGTTACTCTTTGGGAGGCGACCGCCCCAGTCAAACTGTCCACCTGACACTGTCTCCCGCCCGGATCACGGGCGCGGGTTAGAATCTCAACATCACCAGGGTGGTATCCCACCAGTGCCTCCATGTAGACTGGCGTCCACACTTCATCGGCTCCCACCTATCCTGTACAGGTGAGGTCAAGATTCAATATCAGGCTACAGTAAAGCTCCACGGGGTCTTTCCGTCCTGTCGCGGGTAACCTGCATCTTCACAGGTACTATGATTTCACCGAGCCTCTCGTTGAGACAGTGCCCAAATCGTTACGCCTTTCGTGCGGGTCAGAACTTACCTGACAAGGAATTTCGCTACCTTAGGACCGTTATAGTTACGGCCGCCGTTTACTGGGGCTTCGATTCGCACCTTCGCTTACGCTGAGCGCTCCTCTTAACCTTCCAGCACCGGGCAGGCGTCAGCCCCTATACGTCACCTTTCGGTTTGGCAGAGACCTGTGTTTTTGATAAACAGTCGCTTGGGCCTATTCACTGCGGCTCATGTCTCCATGAGCACCCCTTCTCCCGAAGTTACGGGGTCATTTTGCCGAGTTCCTTAACGAGAGTTCGCTCGCTCACCTTAGAATTCTCTTCCCAACTACCTGTGTCGGTTTGCGGTACGGGCAGTGATATATTCGCCAGCAGCTTTTCTTGGCAGTGTGAATCCACAGCTTCGCCTACTAGATTTCGGCTCCCCGTCACACCTCGTCGTTGGCACAGGGCGGATTTGCCTACCCTGCCGACTCGATGCTTGGACGTGCTCTTCCTTCCGCACGCTCTGCTTCTCCTCCTGCGTCACCACTTCACTCAAACACATATCACCGGTACAGGAATTTCTGCCTGTTGTCCATCGCCTACGCGTTTCCGCCTCGGCTTAGGTCCCGACTAACCCAGAGCGGACGAGCCTTCCTCTGGAAACCTTAGTCATTCGGTGGACGGGATTCCCACCCGTCTTTCGCTACTCACACCGGCATTCTCACTTCCAATCGCTCCACATGTCCTCACGGTCATGCTTCCCTGCCATTGGAACGCTCTCCTACCATCAATATAATTGATCCACAGTTTCGGTAATATGTTTAGCCCCGGTACATTTTCGGCGCAGCGTCACTTGACTAGTGAGCTATTACGCACTCTTTAAATGATGGCTGCTTCTAAGCCAACATCCTAGTTGTCTGTGCAACGCCACATCCTTTTCCACTCAACATATATTTTGGGACCTTAACTGGTGGTCTGGGCTGTTTCCCTCTCGACAACGGACCTTATCACCCGCTGTCTGACTCCCGTGCATCACATCTGTGGCATTCGGAGTTTGTCTGAATTCGGTAACCCGGGATGGGCCCCTCGTCCAAACAGTGCTCTACCTCCACGATGCTAACACGAGGCTATACCTAAATATATTTCGGAGAGAACCAGCTATCTCCAGGTTCGATTGGAATTTCTCCGCTACCCACACCTCATCCGGTCACTTTTCAACGTAAGTCGGTTCGGCCCTCCATCCAGTGTTACCTGGACTTCAGCCTGGACATGGGTAGATCACCTGGTTTCGGGTCTGCAACCCCATACTAAACGCCCTGTTCAGACTCGCTTTCGCTGCGGCTCCGCATCCTCTGCTTAACCTTGCATGAAATCGCAACTCGCCGGTTCATTCTACAAAAGGCACGCCATCACCCATAAACGGGCTCTGACTACTTGTAAGCACACGGTTTCAGGTTCTATTTCACTCCCCTTCCGGGGTGCTTTTCACCTTTCCCTCACGGTACTGGTTCACTATCGGTCACCAAGGAGTATTTAGCCTTGGGAGATGGTCCTCCCGGATTCCGACGGAATTCCTCGTGTTCCGCCGTACTCAGGATCCACCGCAACCTTGCATCGCTACGCATACGGGACTGTTACCCCCTATGGCCGGCCTTTCCAGACCGTTCTGCTCGCGATGCGCAGTATCATCGGTGTCCTACAACCCCAGCCGAAGCTGGTTTGGGCTCTTCCCGTTTCGCTCGCCGCTACTCAGGGAATCGATTTTTCTTTCTCTTCCTCCGGGTACTAAGATGTTTCAGTTCCCCGGGTCTACCTCTGTCCGGCTATGTATTCACCGGACAGTCGCACTAATGTGCGGGGTTCCCCCATTCGGAAATCTCTGGTTCAACGCTTACTTACAGCTCCCCAGAGCATATCGGTGTTGGTTCCGTCCTTCATCGGCTCTTGGTGCCAAGGCATCCACCGTGCGCCCTTCATTACTTAATCGCAATGAAATTGTGAGTGTGCCAGCCGAAGCTGACACAACGCGTGTTTTTTTGAACTCTTTCGGTTCTCGGTTTTCTACGCTAGATTTTCGGTTAAAAATCATTTTTCGCATTGTTTCTATACGGTTTTCAATGTACATGGAGAATAGCCAAATAAGACCATTCAAAACTGAATACAATATGTCAACGGTTCCGCTACATCTGCCGGAGCAGATGTCTCCTGTAATATCCTTAGAAAGGAGGTGATCCAGCCGCACCTTCCGATACGGCTACCTTGTTACGACTTCACCCCAATCATCGGTCCCACCTTCGACGGCTGCCCCCCAAAGGGTTGGCCCACCGGCTTCAGGTGTTACCGACTTTCGTGGTGTGACGGGCGGTGTGTACAAGACCCGGGAACGTATTCACCGTGGCATTCTGATCCACGATTACTAGCGATTCCAGCTTCATGGAGTCGAGTTGCAGACTCCAATCCGAACTGAGAACAGTTTTATGGGATTCGCTCAACCTCGCGGTCTGGCTGCCCTTTGTAACCTGTCCATTGTAGCACGTGTGTAGCCCAAATCATAAGGGGCATGATGATTTGACGTCATCCCCACCTTCCTCCGGTTTGTCACCGGCAGTCTCACTAGAGTGCCCAACTGAATGCTGGCAACTAGTAATAAGGGTTGCGCTCGTTGCGGGACTTAACCCAACATCTCACGACACGAGCTGACGACAACCATGCACCACCTGTCACTCTGCCCCGAAGGGAAGCCCTGTCTCCAGGGTGGTCAGAGGATGTCAAGATTTGGTAAGGTTCTTCGCGTTGCTTCGAATTAAACCACATGCTCCACCGCTTGTGCGGGTCCCCGTCAATTCCTTTGAGTTTCAACCTTGCGGCCGTACTCCCCAGGCGGAGTGCTTAATGCGTTAGCTGCAGCACTAAGGGGCGGAAACCCCCTAACACTTAGCACTCATCGTTTACGGCGTGGACTACCAGGGTATCTAATCCTGTTTGATCCCCACGCTTTCGCACCTCAGCGTCAGTTGCAGACCAGAGAGCCGCCTTCGCCACTGGTGTTCCTCCATATCTCTGCGCATTTCACCGCTACACATGGAATTCCACTCTCCTCTTCTGCACTCAAGTCCGCCAGTTTCCAATGACCCTCCCCGGTTGAGCCGGGGGCTTTCACATCAGACTTAACGAACCGCCTACGCGCGCTTTACGCCCAATAATTCCGGATAACGCTTGCCACCTACGTATTACCGCGGCTGCTGGCACGTAGTTAGCCGTGGCTTTCTGGTCAGGTACCGTCACCCGACGGGCAGTTACTCCCGTCGGCGTTCTTCCCTGACAACAGAGTTTTACGAGCCGAAACCCTTCTTCACTCACGCGGCGTTGCTCCGTCAGACTTTCGTCCATTGCGGAAGATTCCCTACTGCTGCCTCCCGTAGGAGTCTGGGCCGTGTCTCAGTCCCAGTGTGGCCGATCACCCTCTCAGGTCGGCTACGCATCGTCGCCTTGGTGGGCCATTACCCCACCAACCAGCTAATGCGCCGCAGGCCCATCCACCAGTGACAGCCAAAAGACCGCCTTTCAACTTCCCCACCTGTGTGGAAAAGGATTATCCGGTATTAGCCACGGTTTCCCGTGGTTATCCCGGTCTGATGGGCAGGTTGCCTACGTGTTACTCACCCGTCCGCCACTCGCGTCACAGGAGCAAGCTCCTGATCCGCGCGTTCGACTTGCATGTATTAGGCACGCCGCCAGCGTTCATCCTGAGCCAGGATCAAACTCTCCATAATTGGAAGTTCTCTGACTCCGTTGCGGTTTTACTTGTCGCCCAAGTGAATGCCGGAGCATTCGTTTTTTTCGGAATTAACGTTGACATATTGTCATTCAGTTTTCAATGTTCTCTGTTTTGACTGCTTTACTATTATAGCATGTTGATCTGAGCGATGCAACACTTTTTTATATCTTTTTTAACTTAATAGTAACGTTTGTTGTGTCGGTTTTGCGTTTCGTCCGACAAGAAATAACTATACAGGGTTTGATTAAAGAATGCAAGGGGTTTTTCAAAAAAGTTTTCCAGACCATCTTTTCGTTCAATGGCCTGGTTTCTTCTACAGCTCTGTGCGGTACTCTATCGCCTTTGACAGGGTGACTTCATCTGCATATTCCAAGTCTCCTCCGACCGGCAGTCCATGCGCAAGGCGCGTGATCTTCACACCGATCGGCTTGACCAGACGGGAAATGTACATTGCTGTAGACTCCCCTTCTATATTGGGGTTCGTTGCCAATATGATTTCTTTTATCTGGTCATCCTTCAGTCTCTCGATCAATGTGGCCACATTGATGTCTTCCGGTCCAATGCCATCCATTGGACTGATTGCACCATGAAGGACATGGTACAGACCCTTATACTCGCGCATCTTCTCCATTGCGATGACATCTTTCGTATCCTGTACAACACAGACGATGGAGCGATCTCTATTTTTATCCTGACATATATAGCAGGGATCGATGTCTGTAATGTGTCCACACACGGAACAGAATTGCAGATCCCTTTTCACTTCCATTAGGCTGCGTGAAAAGTTGACAACGTCGTCTTCTTTCATATTGAGTACATAAAATGCCAGACGTTGGGCAGTCTTCGGCCCAATGCCCGGCAATTTCATGAAGCTGTCAATCAGCTTTGATATTGGTTCCGGATAATGCATTCTACATCATTCCCGGGATGTTCATACCTTTGGTATGTTGGCCAAGACGTTCGCTTGAGAGCTCATCCGCTTTCGTCATCGCTTCATTCGTAGCAGCGACGATCAGATCCTGGAGCATTTCGATATCTTCCGGATCCACCACTTCTTCTTGGATTTCCACATCGAGCACTTCCTTGTGTCCGGAAACGGTCACCTTGACCATGCCGCCTCCAGCAGTGCCTTCAACTTTCTCTTCTTTCAGCTTTTCCTGCTCTTCCTGCATCTTCTTCTGCATCTTCTGCATCTGTTTCATCATGCCTTGCATATTGTTCATTCCGCCACGCATATATATTCTCCTCCAAATCAGTTTTCATTTTTCTTCTATATAGTATATATGAAATTGCTTCTTTTATAAACAGATATCATGAGCGCGTTTCTACAACGTCGCTTCCAAAAATCTCTTTGGCGACATCAGAGGGCTTCTTGCCATCCTCATCAGATTTCTTTTCCTTATGCGCCTTCTTTTCCTGAATATAGTCGTGTCTTACCTGCAGCCAGCTGGAGTCGGGCACACCGACAACTTTTACGTCCTTCCCAATGATGGAAGGGATGACCGCTTCCAGCTCCTCCCGTTTCTTTTCATCCTTATTGATCAGATCGCTATGCAAATCACTTTTGAACTTGAGGAGGACATGTGTGTCACTGGCAGCAACAGGTTCCGAATCTTTGATCAGTGACCTCAGAGCATGATAGCCCTTCTCTTCGACATGCTGATAGACCTTCGGCCAATCATCCTTGAGTTTCACCAGGTCTTCCTTGTTGGCATTATCGAGGACTTTCTCAATCTGTCTCAAAGAGAAGCCTTTTGAAGACCGGCTTTGACTTTCCGTCCTCTTTTGCGGTTCCGGGGCCTGGGAGCTCGGGGTTTGGGAATAATTGGAGAGCTTCTTGTCCAGCTCCGCCAGTTTCTGTTCGATGTGGGAAAGATCCACCGCTTGTGGTTCCACAGCCCGGTCGTTCCGGTTGAGCACCTGGATCAGCTTGACGATGACCACCTCAAGGTGGACGCTCGTATTCACGGAAAAGCGCATCATGACCATCGCATCGTTCAATACATCAATCATTTCGTAGAGCACCTTGTCCTCGGTATGGGCAAAGGCGACATCCTCATTGATTTCTCCGTCATGCTTCATCAGAATGATGTCCCTGATGTAATAGACAAGCTCGTGGATCAGTCTTGTCGGATCTTTACCCTCTTCGATGAACTGATGATATTTGATGAACGCTTCCCTTGAGTCCCTGTGGTCAATCAGTTTCAGCCATTCGTTCAGCTCCTCGGATTTGATGCCTCCCGTAATCATGATGGCATCCTCCAGGGTGATTACATCATTGCTGTAGGCAATGACCTGATCCATGATGCTGAGTGCATCCCGCATCCCGCCTTCGGAAGTCCTTGCAATATATTCTATGGCATCCGCTTCATATTCAAGGGATTCACTCTGTGCCACATACTCAAGCCTCTCCACAATCTCATTCAGCTCGATCGCCTTGAAATCGAAGCGCTGGCACCTTGAAATGATGGTAGCCGGAATCTTATGGGGCTCTGTCGTCGCCAGAATGAAGATGGCGTGGCCCGGCGGCTCCTCGAGAGTTTTCAGCAGTGCGTTGAAAGCACCTGTCGTCAGCATATGCACCTCATCGATGATATACACTTTGTACATTGCTTCAGAAGGTGCATACTTCACTTTTTCACGTATATTTCTGATTTCGTCCACACCGTTATTGCTGGCAGCATCGATTTCTATTACATCATTCGCACTGCCCTCAGTGATGCTCATGCAGATATCGCATTCATTGCATGGTTCACCTTCGGACCCAAAACGACAATTGAGCGCTTTGGCAAATATTTTCGCAATGCTTGTCTTTCCCGTCCCTCTTGGTCCGCTGAACAGGTATGCATGGGATTCCTTATCTCTGATTATCGCGTTTCTTAAAGTTTTAGTGACGTGCTTCTGCCCCACCACATCTTCAAATGTCTGCGGCCGGAACGCCCGATACAAGGCTTGATATTCCATCCAGCGGCACCTCCATACTGAGTCATTTATGCTGTTTATTATACCATATATAAACTATCCACCCTAATCGGAGCAACAAAAAAAATGACTGCATCATAAGATGCAGTCATCTGCTATGTAACCGTGCACCGCTCTTCGAACACCCGGCACAAGCGTTACTCGATCCACCAGCTCAACCCCGGCTGTCCTACGGCACATAGAATGGGCCACTTAATGCTGCTTCCTTCCGGACCTGACATGGTTCGTGACGTTCTATTGCATAGGACCGGGATCTCAACACTGGTGAGATCGAGGCAGTCCTCACACCGAGTATCCTCGGAAGCGGAATTCGGTCCTGCTGGAGCGGATTGCAGGTACAGGGCACCGCTACCTCCCCACTTAGCACGGCATATTATATAATATCAAAATCCATGGCCCAATGCAAGATTAAACCACTATTCGCCATGAAAGCGGCGGGAGAAATCGACAAACTTGAATTCATTGGCCAGGTGCTTGGAGACATTGAACTGAAATGGTCTGGCATCGTTCAGATGGACGATTGAACGGACCGTTGCGGTGTATGGAGGAATCACATTGCCGAACAGCTCAAGGTCCTGTTCATTCATTGGCTCAAATGTAATTTCCTTATGGGAATAGGCAATTGTGAGTCCCATTCTTTTTTCAATGTATTCATAGATTGAATCGCCTGCAATTTTCTCGTTCAATCCAGGCATCATCTCTACGATGAAGTAGTCTATATCCACAATATGCGTCCTGTCCTCAAAACGCCTTTGCCTGATCAGACGCCATACCCTCTCCTCAGGCTGAAGTTTCAATGCCTCTATTACACGCGGGAAATCTTCAGCAGGATACTGCTTGAGCTCCACCACTTTTGTGGAATACTGCTTTGTTTTCAGCTGCTGGATTTCCTTGAAGCTTGTAAGGTGGGAAACGGTGAAATCCATGGAAGGGTTATAGATGACCACAGAACCTTTGCCCTTCATCTTCTGGATGTAGCCATTCTCCTGCAGTAGATTCAGAGCCTTTCTGACTGTTTCTCTGGATACATCGAACATGCTGACCAGCGTATGCTCAGAAGGCAGAACATCACCCTTGTTGTATTTGCCTTCTGCAATATCACTAGACAGCACCTGATAAATATGATTGTATTTGTTCAAATTCATTGGACTCACCCTACCGTTTTCCCGGATGTATTAAAATCACATACATCATATCCTTTTTTACTTGCTTTGTCCATATATCATCATGGCTTCAAAAGGCCTGAGAACATCCTGCCTGTCCTCATAATTGGATAGAAGGACCTCCCCTTCTGCATCAATGCTTTCCGGATACGGCACTTCCCTGTTCCTGAAGTTGGCTATGACAGTGGTGCGGTCCCCTTCATATAGACGCTCATAGACAAAGAGGTCCTCATCCTTCATAAGACGGGGCTCCACACTGCCGTATGTCAGCACATCCAGTTCATGTCTCAGCTGAATCAGCTTCTGATACGTATAGAAAATGGAGTTGCCATCTTCGAGAGCGCGTGCAACGTTTATTTCTTCGTACCTGTCAGATACTTCGATCCACGGCACACCTTCTGTAAATCCCGCATGCTTTGAATCATCCCACTGCACCGGCGTCCTTGAGTTGTCCCTGGACTTGGTGGCCAGGATATCCAGTATAAGGGATGCATCCATTCCTTCATCCCTCAGTATCGAATATGCATTGAGGCTTTCCACATCCCGGTACTGGTCGATGCGTTTGAAGTCGGGGTTCGTCATGCCTATCTCTTCGCCCTGGTAGATATAGGGCGTGCCTTTCAATCCATGTAGTGCAATCGCCAACATTTTTCCGCTCAGCACCCTGTTTTCTTCGGTTTCATCATTGCCAAACCTGGATACGACGCGGGGCTGGTCGTGGTTGCACCAGAAAATGGCGTTCCAGCCCCCGCCTTCATCCATTGCCACCTGCCATTCCATCAATATTCTTTTCAGTTCCAGAAAATCGAAGTTCGCAAGCGCCCATTTTTCCCCTCCGGGATAATCGACCTTCAGGTGATGGAAGTTGAACACTGAATTCAGTTCATTACGTTCGGGATTGGTGTATTTCAGGCAATGTTCGATGGTCGTCGAGGACATTTCTCCAACCGTCATGATGTCCCTGTCACCGAAAGTATTGCGATTCAGTTCATTGATGTACTCATGAACTTTGGGACCATCGGTGTAGAATTCTTTCCCCGGGCCCTCGGAGTCCTTGAATTCCCCTTTGGATATCAGGTTGACGACATCAAAACGGAAACCATCCACACCGAAGTCTATCCAGTAGTTGATCATGTCATAGATGTCTCGTCGCATATCTTCATTCTCCCAGTTCAGATCGGCCTGGGTGATATCGAACAGCCGGAGATAATATTGGTTTGTATTTTCATCATATGCCCATGCATTCCCGCCAAATTTTGATTCCCAGTTCGTAGGGGGTGTGTCATATGTGCCATCCTTCCATATATAGTAGTCCCGATACTTGTTGTCCCGGGATTTCCTTGATTCGACAAACCAGTGATGCTCTGTCGACGTATGGTTGATGACGATATCCATCATAATCTTGAGGCCTTTGTCATGGGCTTTCTCCAGCAGTTCCTCAAGATCTTCCTTTGTTCCGAACTGGGGATTCACTTCATAATAATTGCTGATGTCATAGCCGTTGTCATTCATGGGGGATTCATAGACCGGTGTGAGCCAGAGATAGTCCACACCCAATGTCCTGAAATAGTCCAGCTTCTCTATGATGCCCCTGATATCCCCTTCTCCGCTTCCAGTCGTGTCATTGAATGATTTGGGATAGATCTGGTAGACCACCGATTTTCTCCAGTCTGTAGATGCCATCATAAAAAACTCCTTTTAGTTGGTTTAATCTTTGACCATATCTTTCGTCTTCTCTTTTGCAAATCTGGAGAAGAGCAGTGTAAGCAGGAATGGAACAACGATTGCAATTCCCATACCTATGGTGAAGAGCATCCAGAAGCCTTCCGTGATGGAGATGACTCCCGGCACCCCGCCGACACCGACACTCGCTGCGGTCAGGCCGTTCATTCCAAAAAGTCCGCCGACAAATGCTGTGGTCAGGATTGCTGCAAGGAATGGGTATTTGAGCGGCAGATTGACACCGAACATTGCAGGCTCAGTGACACCGAGCCAACCGGAAATACCGGAAGTCATTGCCAGACCTTCCTCCTTCTTCTTCTTCTGCTGGCGGTAGATGACCCACGCACCGAAGGCTGCGGAGCCTTGGGCGATGTTTGAGATTGCCAGTATCGGCCAGAGGTATGTTGCGCCAGTGGTTCCGATAAGCTGAAGGTCCATTGCCAGGAACATATGGTGCAGACCTGTTATGACAAGTGGTGCGTAGAACAGTCCATAGACCGCACCACCCAGGATGCCTGCAGATTCAAACAACCAGACTACGCTGTCAGAAATGACGCCACTCAGGAAGAGAGTGATGGGACCGATCAGAGTAAAAGTAAGTATACCGACTACGAGCAATGAAATCGGTGCGACCAGAAGTAGCTTGAACATGTCATGGATCCGTTTATCCAGGAAGTTTTCAACTTTCGCAAGCAGCCATGCGGCTACAAGTACCGGCAGGACCTGACCCTGATAGTTCAGCTGTTCAATTTGCAGACCGAAGAAATTCCATGTTGGAATTTCTGCCAGTTCGCCGGCTTCCGCGTCGAACAGTCCATATTGGCTTGCAAGATCCGGGTGACATAATGCCACACCGAGTGCGATACCGAGCAGCGGATTTCCACCGAACACCTTCATGGCAGACCAGCCGATCAGCACCGGCAGGAAGATGAATGGTGCAACCGCAATGAAGTTGATCATACTCGCAATGCCTTCGATGCCAGGGAATTGGGTAATGACGGAATCATTGTCCCAGAACAGCCCTTCCACTGTCAGCAGGTTGTTTATACCGAGCAGCAGACCCGCTGTAACGATTGCAGGAAGAATTGGAATGAATATGTCACCAAGCATCTTGATGAACCGTTGGATCGGATTCATCTTCTGGGCCGCTGCCGCCTTCACTTCATCCTTCGAGCCGCCACCCTTGCCCGTCTCCTCCTCGAAAATCTTAAACGCTTCATTTACAGTACCCTGGCCAATGACCACCTGGAACTGGTTGTTCGCAGCAAAAGAGCCTTTTACAAGATCGATCGAATCCAGCTTCTCTTTGTCCACCTTGGATTCGTCCTCAAGAGCAAGACGCAATCTTGTCACACAGTGTGTTGCTGCATTGACATTCTCCTCGCCACCAATCGCGTCAATAATGGCTTTGACATCATCACGGTTCACTGCCATTCATTCCACACTCCTTCAATGTTGATTTATCGCCATAACTATAACATGTATAGACAGCAATGTAAAGGCTTTCATAAATTGTGAAATGTAAATTTTTTCCTTCGGAATGCATGCCATATAAAAAAGTGCCGCTACTTGGAGCGGCACTTTATCAGTGAAAGCAAATACTACTTTCAATCTTTATTATATGTTACCCCTTTTTAAATGAATGAAACACTTCTCCCCTATTTTATATCTCCCTCACTTCTATGAGTTGGAATACTCATATGCCTTCTCGCCATGGATGACAACATCAAGTCCATCGAGCTCTTCTTTCTCATCCGTGCGGAGTGTCGTGAAGAGGCTGATGCCTTTGGCGATTCCGTATGTCATTACAGCACTGAACAGGATTGTGGCGGTCACCGCAACAATCTGCGCAACTACAGGCGTGAATCCGCCGCCTGCAAGGAGGCCGTCTGAAATGCCCGGATTTACGGCACTTGTCTGAAGGACCCCTGTGCCGATTGCGCCGACGATGCCTCCGATACCGTGGAGCCCGAATGCGTCGAGCGCGTCATCGTAGTTCAACAGCACTTTCAGTTTTGTGATGGCGAAGAAACAGATTGCACCGCCCAGGAGACCAAGAGCCATGGCTCCACCATAGGTGACGAATCCGGCTGCCGGCGTGATGGCCACCAGTCCGGCAAGCATGCCTGACAGTGTCCCGATCAGTGACACCTTGCCTTTCATGAGTCTTTCAACCAGTACCCAACCGGCAATCCCGGCTGTAGAAGCCAGAATCGTATTTGCAAAAGCACTCATCGCAATGGCATCAAATGTCAGTGCGCTACCTGTGTTGAATCCGAACCAGCCGAACCATACCAGGATGGCACCGACCATCGTGATGACAAGGTTGTGCGGCGGTTTTTTATTATCCGGCTTCCTTGACCCGAGCATCAAAGCGAGTACCAGGCCTGACACACCGGATGAGATATGGACGACTGTCCCTCCGGCAAAGTCGATTGCGCCGATGGAGTGAATCCACCCACCGCCCCACACCCAGTGCGCGACCGGACTGTAGACAAGGATGACCCATAATGCCATAAATAATAGAAAAGGACCAAACTTCATACGTTCTGCAACCGACCCTGTAAGGATGGAGACTGCAATCGTACAGAATGTCAGCTGAAACAGCATGTATAAGGCAAATGGAATCGTTTCGGAAAATGCAGCGTTCGGTTCATATCCGACTCCTGTCAGACCGATATATGAAAGGTCTCCTATGAACAGGTTACTCCCCCCAAAACTCAAGGAAAATCCGAGACCCACCCACACAAAAGTTACGACGACAATAGCGGCAAGACTGTGCATCGAAGTATTCAGCACATTCTTGGATTGCACAAGACCCCCGTAGAACAGTGCCAGTCCCGGCGTCATCAGCCAGACCAGAAGTGTACAAAGAAATATAAAAATCGTATCCATGATCATTCCCCCAAATTAAGTATGAGGACATTATATAACCATTTTCTGAATGTTCAAAATCCATGTAAAAAAGTCTGACATCACATGTCAGACTTTCTCACATCATCTATCTATTCCGAAGCATCCGAATGGCATATATCAACAGACCGAGCATCAGAAGCACACTTCCCATAATCACCAGCATCGTGTTCATCCCCGGGTCTTCTATGTTTTCACCAGCAGATACCTGTTCTTCCGGTTCCAGATTTTCTGCTTGCGGTTCATCTTTTTCAGAAAGGTCAAAGACGAGACCTTTTTTTCCTTTATTATCAATCGTCAATGTTTTGTCTGCCTCATCCGCTTCATACCCCTCAGGTACATCCATTTCAAGCGTATAGTCTCCGGCCGGCACTTCCGGGAATTGGAATTTTCCTTCTGCATCCGTCACCGCTTCATCTTCCTTCTCTCCCGAGAGGGAGACCGTGACATCCTCCACACCTTTGGCACCTGCCATTACCTTTCCCTCAATCGAAAACTCAGTCACTTCAGACTGATTGATATTCACCTTCACCGGTTCCATTTCTACAACCGGCTCCTCAGTTGGCACTTCAACCGGTTCTTCGATGACCTCCTGGGTGAATTCCTCGACAGTCGGCTCAAGCGTCTGTTCCACAGTCGGTTCAGGTTCGTAGTCTTCATATGAATCTTCGTAAGATTCCTCAGTCCATTCTTCATATGTCTCTTCAGTTTGAGGAGGGACGTAATCATATGTCTCTTCCGTCCACTCCTCATAGTACTCGCCGGTATATTCCTCTTCTGCAGAAGGTTCTGAGGTCGGCTCCTCCATCGTGTCTTCAGTCGAAGGGTCCTGTGAATTCTCCTGGGTCGCTTCCTCATGAGTATCTGCAGCTACCCGAGAAACAGGTATGAGTATAATGAATAGTATAATAGCGATATAATAGGCAATTTTACGCATGTCAGCCTCCAATGATAGTCTTATATTTTTAGTGATGCATACATTTCAATCCACCAATATCTGTAACACTAGGTTAAATAATACTATAAAATAAAAAATAAGAACACCTTGGGTACAAACTGAATTATGACTTGAAGCATGGCTTGCTTCATTTATTCATTATCTTGGCTCCTCATCAGAATCCGCTTTTTCTTTGTAATACTGTTTTTCTTCCTTTTCACTGATAAAAGTTTTCTGAAGCGGATAATGCGCCCTTGAAAATGAACCTCCGCTCACATCCTTCACAGTACTGACAACAGTAAATGCGTTCTCATCTATCTCCCCAATCAGTTTTTTCAAATAGAATAGTTGCTGTTTTGGAACTACAACATAAATAAGATTTTCATCATCCCCACTCCGGTCGTTCCTTCCTTGCAGTATGGTGGTGTGGGCGCCGAGATTATTTCTGATGGAACGGGCTATTGATTCACTATAGTCCGAAAATATATGTATGATCTTCTTTGATTCAAAACCTTCCAGAACATAGTCAGTCACTTTTTTTCCTATAAATAAGGCCACAACAGTATATAGTGTCAGAATGGGTCCTATAACCATTACCCCACCCGCCACTACTAAAGCATCCAGCACAAGGTTGGTTCCTGTTATTCCCCAGCCAAAGTTATAATTCAATACCTTTGCAATTGTAGATGTCCCGCCAATAGTACTCCCTGAACGGAAAATGAAACCAAAACCGATTCCAGTAAAAACGCCTGCATAAAGCGCCGCAAGGAGAGGATCACCCATCGGGGAACCAAAACCTTCCAATAAGAAGAGAAAGATGGAAAATAAGGGGATGGAAATAATTGATTTTAATATTATCGATTTAGGCAGATAACGATAACTAATTAATAAAACCAGACCATTCGCAACCAAAGTTACCAGTGCCGGAGACCAGCCCAGGCCGAAATATAGCAATAGGGACAACCCAGGGATTCCTCCCTCTGCCAGCGAATTGGGCATGGCAAATATCGCTACTGAAAAAGCAAAGAAAAAAGTACCCAGTACCATAAGTCCAAAATTTTTCATATCGCACATCCTTTTTCTCTACAATGATTTCAAGTATATAAGTTTTAGTCTCATATTGCATCAACACTGGAAATGTTATTTAATTTATATTCTTTAACCCAAAAAAAACCTCTGTCCTAAAAGGATCAGAGGACTATAGAATATATGCTGTTATTCCCACCCGATACTTCGCCAATACAATATGCAGCAATATAGTTGATGTGACAGTCTTTTATAGAATATCGACAGCAATAATAAAGTTAAGTTTGATATAAAGTATGCCATGTATTGTTTAATATTTTCAGTATTTTCAGTACATTTGAAACGTCAAATTGCCTATGTTACTTTCATGGTAGAAAGAGATTCAATCATCTCTGAAAGGGGAGTTCTTAAATGAAGAAAAGAACTTTACTCAGTTCACTACTAGTCTCGAGTACACTGGTGTTTACAGGAATGAGCGGCACGGCACAAGCAGATGAAGCGGAGGAAGAAGAGGGAGCGAAAACTGTCTGGGGCGAAATACTCCCTGCAGAAACTGATCCGGATGGTGACGGATGGGCGAACACAGGATTTGATATCACATGGATGTCCCAAGAATCTCAGGACAGAATTAACGAATTGGCTTACGAAAAGGACTTCGGCGAGTTGTCCCAAGTAGAATTTAATGAAAAAGTCGCAGCAATATACCAAAAAGAACAGCAGCTTCAGGCTGGAGAAAATAACGGACAGACAAACTTTCCTCAGCAAGGAATTGACGCAGTGGATATGGATGCAACAAAAGAAAATATGGCTGAACTGGCATTATATTCACCTGAAAAATTGAATGACGCTCCGCTGAAAGATACACCGTATAACTATAACTTTGTTTATGACGGTTATGAATTCCATTTTTCCTATGACGGCACGTATTGGAAATGGTCATATGCAACTTCAAAGAACTTTACGGATGATGAGCTGATTTACCTGGCCCATAATGATCCAGAGAAGCTGAATGAAAAGCCGGTGAAAGCCGGGGCCTACGACTTCCACTTATACGATCATGAAAACAAGTATGTTTATCATTTCTCTTCTGATGGAGAAAAATGGTCCTGGTCATATAAGAAGAAGTAGTCCAATTTTAAGTTTAGACAAATAAAAAGACACGCCGCAGGACGGTTTTCCTGCGGCGTGTCTTGTCTGTAATCCATTTTCTGATTCATGACTATAAAACAGAAGCACTCTATAACCACTGCCGTTATAGAGTGCTTTAATTCTATTCAGCTATTCCCACTCGATTGTCGCCGGTGGCTTGCTTGTTACGTCATAGACGACGCGGTTGATCTGTTCGCTCTCATTGACGAGGCGTTTTGAAATGCGTTCCAGTACATCCCAGTCGATTTTGGCGAATTCACTCGTCATGCCGTCGATGCTTGTGACGGCACGGATGCCGATGGTGTGGCTGTATGTACGGTAGTCACCCATGACACCGACGGAGCGGATGTCCGGAAGGACTGTGAAGTACTGCCAGATTTCACGGTCGAGTCCTGCCTTCTTGATTTCATCCCGGAGGATCCAGTCGCTTTCGCGCACGATTTCCAGTTTCTCTTCTGTGATTTCACCAAGGATGCGGATGCCGAGGCCCGGGCCCGGGAACGGCTGCCTCCATACAAGGTGCTCAGGGATGCCGAGCTCTATGCCGAGCTCACGCACTTCATCCTTGAACAGTGTGTTGAGCGGTTCGAGCAACTTGAACTGCATGTCCTCCGGCAGTCCGCCGACGTTATGGTGCGACTTGATCGTCGTTGCCGTTTCTGTACCGGATTCGATGATATCCGTGTAGAGCGTGCCCTGGGCAAGGAAATCAACGTCTTCGAGCTTGGACGCTTCATCGTCGAATACATAGATGAATTCATTGCCGATGATTTTCCGCTTCTGTTCCGGATCGGCCACGCCTTTAAGCTTATTCAGGAAACGGTCCTTTGCATCCACTTTGATGATATTCATGTTGAACCCTTCACCAAACTGTTCCATGACCATTTCCGCTTCGCCCTTGCGGAGCAGACCATGATCGACGAAGATGCATGTGAGGTTGTCGCCGATCGCCCTGTGCATCAATACGGCGGTAACGGATGAATCCACCCCGCCGCTCATTGCACACAGCACTTTCCTGTCGCCCACTTCCTCGCGGATCTTATCAATTTCAATGGCGATGAAATTATCCATCGACCATTCTCCGTGGCATCCGCAGATGTCACGTATGAAATTCCTGAGGAATGTATCGCCATTTTTGGAGTGCTTGGATTCCGGGTGGAACTGCACGCCATAGATTTCCTTCTCTTCATGCCTGATGCCTGCATACTGGCACAACGGCGTATAGGCGATTTGTTTGAAGGCTTCCGGAATATGAGTGACTTTGTCGCTGTGGCTCATCAGAACCGTTTCATTTTCCGCCAGTCCTTTGAACAGTGGTGCATTGATATCCAGACTGATTTCAGTCGGTCCGAATTCCTTCTCATTTGAAGGGACGACTTCCCCGCCGTTCAATTGTGTGATGAGCTGCATGCCGTAGCAGATGCCGAGCACCGGTACGCCAAGTTCGAACACTTCCGGATCCACAGTAAATGCATCCTCTGCATAGACGGAACGGGGTCCGCCTGAGAGGATAACGCCCTGTGGGTTCAATTCTCTGATTTCTTCTATTGTAATGCTTGGGTTATGGAGTTCACTGTAGACTCCAAGGTCCCTGATACGCCGTGTAATGAGTTGGTTATATTGACTGCCATAGTCGATAACCAGTATGAGTTCCTGCTCTTTAGCCATTTCCATCTTTCAACCGTGCTCCTATCTTATCTAGAGTAGTTCGGGGATTCTTTAGTGATCTGGACATTGTGCGGGTGACTCTCGATCAGTCCTGCACCCGTAATCTTGACGAATTGGGAGTCCTCCCTCAGAGCCTCAAGGTTCTGTGATCCCGTATAGCCCATGCCGGATCTCAATCCACCCATCAGCTGATAGATTGTATCGCTGAGTGGCCCCTTATACTCTGTACGCCCTTCAATGCCTTCAGGAACAAATTTCTTCGCTTCCGAATCCTCCTGGAAATAGCGGTCCTTGGAGCCTTTCTCCATCGCCCCCAGTGAACCCATGCCACGGTATGTCTTATATCTTCTCCCCTGGAAGATTTCAGTCTCCCCTGGAGATTCGCTCGTCCCTGCAAGCAGGCTGCCGAGCATGACAGCATGTCCCCCGGCTGCAAGTGCTTTGACGATGTCGCCGGACAGCTTGATGCCGCCATCTGCAATGATCGTCTTACCATGTTTCCTTGCCTCACTCGCTGCGTCATAGACTGCAGTGATCTGAGGAACACCAACACCTGAAACCACCCGTGTTGTACAGATGGAACCCGGACCGATGCCGACTTTGACTACATCGACACCTGCGTCGATCAGTGCTTTCGTGCCTTCCGCTGTTGCCACGTTTCCGGCAATCAGCGTGATATCAGGGAATTTATCGCGGACATCACGGATCGCTTTGAGTACACCTTCCGAGTGTCCATGCGCCGTATCGATGACGAGCGCATCCACCCCGGCTGCGATAAGCTCTTCAGCACGCTTGTCCGTCTCTTTGGCGATGCCGATGGCACCCGCCACAAGCAGACGCCCCTGGCTATCTTTGGCAGCACCGGGGAATTCGATGACCTTCTCGATGTCTTTTATTGTGATGAGTCCTTTTAATATATTGTCTTCATCGACCAGTGGGAGTTTTTCAATTCTGTATTTCTGAAGAATCTGTGCCGCTTCATCCAGTGTCGTACCCACTTCAGCAGTAATAAGATTCTCCTTCGTCATTACATCATCAATCGGTTTTGAATAGTCTTCGATGAAACGCAGGTCACGGTTTGTAATGATGCCGATCAGTTTCTTCTCTTCCGGATTGTTGACGATTGGAACACCGGAAATACGGTATTTGCCCATCAGATGCTCTGCTGCAAACACCTGCTCCTCCTTCGTCAGGAAGAAGGGATCTTTGATGACACCGTTCTCGGAACGCTTGACCTTCTCCACCTCATCACGCTGGCGTTCAATCGACATGTTCTTATGGATGACACCAAGACCCCCCTGGCGTGCAATCGCAATCGCCATGGCAGATTCAGTCACCGTATCCATGCCTGCACTCAAAACCGGTATGTTCAGCCTGATGCTCTCGGACAGCTGTACGGACAGATCCACTTCTTTCGGTAATACTTCTGAATGCGCCGGTACCAGCAGCACATCATCAAACGTCAAACCCTCTTTTTCAAACTTTCTTTCCCACATTCTTATTGCCTCCTATTTTAAAATAGTGCACCTTAAAAAAGACATATGATAGGAACAATGAAGATACAGCCGATGATCGGATATCCAATTGTTATTCCATAGCAGCTTTATTTAAGGTAAAGCCTAGAAACTCATAATCCATATTATTATGATTATATGAAATAAAATAATTAATTACTTATGATAGCAAAAAAGCCCGGTATAAACAATGCATTTTCGATAATAGGGATAATACTGAAAATTTGAACAAATACTTTAAGAGGGTTTTGAAGAGGTCAGACAGGGAATATTAACTAAAATTGAAGATATTTGTGAAAAGGAGGTTCATCGTGAATTATTTCGAACTGTATGATAGTCAGGAAGCAGTGCTCGATCGGATTACACAGTTGAAAGCTGAAGGGTATTATGAAGAGGATATCCATCTTATGGGCCGGGACGATAAAGAATTCGAAGCCCTTGAATATACAGAAGTCGTCTATCATATCCACGTGACGGGTGACATAGGACTGAAGGAGATATTAGCCAGAAACGAGCCGGCAGAACGGTTCCTTCATGATTATGAACTGGATGAAGACGAAATAGAAAGATACTTATTCAAAATCAGTGAAGGGAACTATCTGATGTTCTATGCAGACCTGGATCTCATGGAACGGAGGGAAGAACAGCAGGAAAGGGAAGAAAGTGCAGAAGCGGATTTCAAAGGGGAAGTCAAAGACCCTGAATAGATCGGAAGAAAAAATGATCTGAAGCTGCTGTATGCAGCTTCAGATCATTTTTATTCTGTGGTTCCACTAATAATTACTCCTTCGCGCCCAAGCCGCTTTCCTTCACCACCTGCAGTGCATTCAAGCCGCCCACATCAGTAATATTCAGATTCTTCGGCCTGAGCATTTCCATTTCATGCCCCTTTTCAATACAGACATTCCTAATCTCATCAGCCGATAGAAGGTCCATATATTCATACGACTTGTGGTTCAGGATCATCTGCCTATAATGATGAAGCGACAAATTATATATGTCACCTTCCCTTTTTTGGATATCAATTTCCTTATGCCGGTTCAAAAAATTGCAGTATGTAAAATGATGACGTTCTACATTACTGCCGCTATCGAACCCATTGAAATGTACATGATAGCCTGCAGACAGTTCATCCTGCACCTCTTCGGATAACTGTCCCATCGATCTTTCCACCTTGTTGAAAATTTCAAGAACCAGGTCCACCTCTCCGGACACATCCATAGTCACCTCATCCCGGCTGATCATTTCCATGACATGGGGATACTTCTTCTGTATCCCTTCAGTAAGAATATCCATGTAGTAGCAATAGGAATCCCAATTTGCCGAGTCAAGGAGACTCATAATCTTGAACTGGTTCAAGAGCACCAATCTTGCCAGAGGACTATCCAGCCCATTCACTCCGTTGTCGTCCGCCCCCATTTAGAAGATGAAGTCCAGACACCAGCAGTTGCTTGCTTGTTTCATTGCGTCATCACTAAGTGGCATACTATTCCCACCAACCAGTAGCATTGCCACCATCAAATATTTTATCAACTTTTTCAATTTCATATCTCCTAATCTTTTTCGAGTATTGTTTCTATATAGGAACACATCCATTGTAAAAGATTTGAAAGAAAATAAGCATTGTTTTTTAGGAAATATTCCTCGCTGAATAGTTTTCTAATTTATTCAACAATTCAACCTCATTATAGTTTTCAAAAAAAATCTTATTCTTTTCTTTCAAAACTGTATATTCTTCATACTGTCGCAAGTGTATCAAGGCGGACAATTTCATATACAATATATGAACAATCAAGTATGTAGAGTCATTTTTATGAAGTATATCCAAGGCTTTGTTACAATACTTCAATGATTTTTCATGTTCGTTATCTTCACAGAGACTGACTGCCAAGTTGTATAGGATTTTCACTACCAGGCCCGGAGATTGTTTCTTTGATTTTTCATAAAATAATAGGGCATCTTTATAAGAATCTAAACCACCCAAATCAGTCATATTGTATATATTTCCTTTGGCCAGATGCATTTCTGCGACCGCTTCATACATCCATTCATTCGTCTGGTTCTTTTCTATCGCTGTACTGATCAGGCGGAGTGCCATTCTATATTCTCCCTTTGATTGCTTTACAAGCCCCTGATGCCAATACTTATATCCATCGAGTTCCGGCGACTGCTTCCAGAATCCGCCGCTCTCGCTTTCCAGAATCTCAGCCATCTTTATGTAATCCTGGTTTGATCTTGCATCATCCAATCGCTCCCGCACAATAAGGTCGGGTGTCTTGTCACCGTTGCAGAATACATCATGTATGCTCAGATTGAGGCGTTCCATCACATCCAGAAATTCATCCAAACGTATGGTGAACTTTCCATTTTCCAATCTGGATATTGCGGGTTGGGAGGTAATGCCTTCCGCAAGTTTTCCCTGGGAGAGTGCCATCATTTTTCTTCTTATCCTGATCTTGCTTGAGATATCTTCCAATCATTTCCACCCTTTTTAGATTATTATTCCACAGCCCTGTCAGGACGTCCATTAAATTTTTCAGGAGAGTTTATTAAATATACACAGGGGTATAAATCTAATACGTATTAGGATGATGCATGCGCGCTATGATCAGTCATTTTCTAGAGATGTAACGAAACCTAATCATCAAACAAAATGGAGGTATGAGTTATGCGTAAGATTGAATCATACATGAGCGAACAGGAAATGTTGGGGAGAATTGAACAGCTTAAATCCGAAGGGATAGCCGAAAATCAGATTACTGTAGTTTCCAGAGAAGAGCTTGAAGGTTCTTCCTTGAACTATACTGATGTGAACTACAAGACTTCCGAAGGAAGCACTTGGGATAAGATCGTTTCCTGGTTTACTGCAGAACAGCCTGAAGAACGGGTAATGACAGGCCTCAATCTGAATCCACAGGAAGAGGAAGAGTATAAGGAAGCCTTGGATAGCGGTAAGATTCTTCTCTATGTCAACGATGAAATTGAAGGGGACACCACTGACTATCCTAAAGATCCACTGCTCGAAGATGATGAAGACAGGGTGGATAAGGGTGACTCTGCAGAGCGTCCAAGATCCACTCCTGGCAGTGCGCATAGCCCTGGTGTAACAGGAGCGGCTGGTGCTACAGCGGCAGCTGGTGACATCGGTTCTGATGAGCGGGATGAAAACCGTTACGTCGATGGCGCTGAACGGCCGGAAATCGACAGGGAAACAGATTCCGCCCTCGGTAGCGCACACAACGAAGGTACGACTGAAGCAGATGGCGGCATCGGTTCCAATAAACGGGATGAAAACCGTTATGTCGATGGTGCTGAACGGCCGGAAATCGAAGAGGACTATCAATATGCTGATCGGGATAACCGCGCAATCAACGACGACATGGTCGAAGGACGTCGTGACCAGAATGTAATCAATACAGAACGGGATGCACCATTGGATGATAGGGAAGGGCGCTATAGCGTTGATGAACGCGCCTTGAACACCAGTGGCCCTGCAAACGATACCGATGAGTTTGCAGACCGGGATGACCTTACGGACGAAGAGAAAATCCAGCTTCGCGAAGAACGGCTGAACGTAGACAAAGAGAGGGTTCAGACAGGTGAAGTGAATGTCGACAAGCATGTTGAGACGGATCATCAGGAATTCGATGTGCCGGTCGAACGTGAAGAGGTCACAGTAGAGAGACGCCCCGTGGATGGAGACCGTCCTGCAGGCGATGTTGACGCGGATGACCATGACTCCATCAATGTACCGGTCAACGAAGAGCGTGTAAATGTAGAAAAAGAAGATGTCGTAAATGAAGAAGTTGTCGTCAAGAAAGACAAAGTCAGAGACACGGAACACGTTTCCGAAGATGTCCGCCACGAAGATGTGGACATTGACGAGACGACAAATGACAGAGGACGTCTTGATGACGATCGTCTGGATAGAGACAAAGATAGACTATAATAGATTCAATTGGCTCCATGGCTCAGGCCATGGGCTTTTTTTACGCAAAAAATCCCCATCCATTAAGGATGGGGATTTCACTCACATTATTATTGTTCTTCTTTTATATAGTACGCTTTACAAGGGTACTAGACTTAATAGAAATAACGTTATTCCAAGGTTTTTGGGTACTTCAGTCTTGTTTCAATTCCGATACCGTTTGCCCTTTATTTAAAATTTTGCCCTGAGATTGCCCTGAAACCAAACTCTTTCTAGGTGAGAATACCTTATAGTATCTACTCTATATTAATTAGTTCATTATGCTTGTATTGTAAAGTAAAAAAGCCACCTATTATGAGGTGGCAGAAATCGTTATATATTAAAAAGTTCATCTAATAACTCTAGACATTCTTCAATGGATAAATTCGAGTACATTACAACACTGCCATATATAGAAACTGTAAAACTGGCTTCTTTATCCCTGAATGGATAAGCAACAGCCACATTA
Source organism: Salinicoccus sp. Bachu38 (assembly GCF_038561955.2). Classification (NCBI taxonomy): domain Bacteria; kingdom Bacillati; phylum Bacillota; class Bacilli; order Caryophanales; family Staphylococcaceae; genus Salinicoccus; species Salinicoccus bachuensis. The sequence goes on from NZ_CP138333.2 coordinate 2,589,735, forward strand.
GTAAGTTCACCAGCAGTGTGCATTATGTCGAAAACTTCCGTGTTGTGAACTTGTTGACCGCTTAATGAACTACCAGAAAGAGTTTCTATAGTGACATTTTTGAATTGAGTTTTCCTAACGTTATTTGAGGTTTCCATGATTTCATTCAAATCAAATGTTCTAGCTTCGTATTCCAATTGGTATTGTGCCTTAAAAAAATCTCTGATTTCCATTGCTGCTTTTTTGTTGGCGAATGCTATCATTGTACCATCAGATGGTCTTACTAACACATCATAGTTGTTTTTTACTATAACTTGATCTAGCTCTTCTCCTAATGCTCTTGCTCTAATACTGATTACCTCATCCATTACTAAATTGCATCTGATATAACTTCTAACTTCTTCATTTGTGAATAGTTGAGTAGTTAATTTTTCATCGTACCCGTTAATTTCTTCTATTCTTTCGGCAGTATTATTATTAACTTCGATATTATTACTCATCGTTTCAAATATCCATATGGATTGCATAGTTTTATCTCCTTAAACAATCATAAATTTTTCTGCAACTTTATAAACCTGGATGTCATTTTTTGAAGTAAAGTTAAGTTTATTCTTACTAATAATAACTTCATCGTTTATATTGTTTTCTGATATGAAGTTAGTATCAATTACACATAACAATTTTTTAATGTACCCTGATTTGAGAGCCCCTATATCAGCTGATAGATAAGGATTTTTAACTTTACTGTAATCAATAGTAAGGGTATACATAAAGCTATCTATGTTCAATTTATTTTTAATAAATTTACAAAAATCAATATAATCGTCAACAGTATTAATAGCGTTCTTATAGTTAGTTGTGGTAACGAAACACTCTATAGAGAAGTTCTCTCCAAATTCATCTGCTGGAAAATCATCGAAATTTATCGAAGCAATAAAGTCACCCATATTAATGGTTATAGAATTATTCGAAGAGTTTACTTTCTTGCTTTCAGTATAGTTATCTCTAACTGATTTAGCTAGACTCTTGATATCCAATTCGTCAATGGTTGCCCTTGAAAGAACTGAAAACTTGACGGCCTTTTTCCTATTAAAAAGTTTTGTTATAAAGAAATAGAATTTTATCTGGTTATGGTAAAAGTGTTGAAATAGTCCATAAGCTGTCCCTAGAATTCCAAAAACTGAAGAGATATATCCAATCAATTCCATTATAACACCGCCTTTCTTCATATAAATTTACATTATTTTTTAGTAAATTGAAATCATTATATCTTTTTTGACTTTCTTCTCTTTTAATACCCAATTTTAAGTAACCTCTCTCATTTGAGGGAAGCATTTTATTTAGGGAATAGAGAGCGACTCATCGCTCCTTTCAAATCACCTGATCACATTTTTCAATTTACATTGTTATTTAAATCATCGAAATACGTTAAGTAGTCTCGGGGAAATGTCATAGATTTACAAAACTCTCCATATAACTTTGGATTATTGGTCTCAAAATCATTAATAGTCTTACTTATATCATTTCTAAAGTCATCTTTGACTGTAGTCCTTTTCCTAAATACCCTATTCATGCATAGCATGAGAGAGAAAAGCCCAACTTTACCAATATCTTCATTGTAATTTTTAAATACATATCTCTTAGAAGCTAATCCTCTTACATAAGATTCTTTTGAAATTTTGGGTTGCTTTATGTAAAATGTGTTAGAAATTATATCCCCATGAGCTGCGCCATTTCTGTAATTGTTCATCATGTTTAAACTATACATAAATATATCTTTTTGATGCTGTTTATAACCACCTAAGTAGTGACTTACAATATCGTCTTTGATTTTCTCACTACAGATTTTATACAAATATTTCTTATTGCCAAAATCCATACTTTGAAATAGTATCCATGGTGGTACATTATCGTAATAATTTTTATAGTGCTCTATTGGCTTTATTCTCTCTTTTTTCAACCGTTCAATATTTTGAAATACAATGTCTTTTTCTGTTGCACCGCTTGGTAATAACTTGCCTCTATTATATTTACTTCTATCTAAATAAACTTGATCTTTATAACTTAAATGGATGCATATATAATGTGACAAACTCGATATAAAGGACTCTTCAAATATCAATATATACTTAAAAATGACTGTACTCAGTTCTCTATCAAAATTGTATAAATCAATTAAATCTTCGAAGCTGTACCCGCTATAATCTTCTTTAGAATCCTTCAAGATGTTATTCTTGAATCCATTGACCAATTTATAGTAAGGAATATTATGTAATACTACTTCAGCTACATCTTCTTGCTCAAATTTAAGATTACGCTTTTTTAATAACTTTATCTGGTGAGCTTTAGTTATAAAAGGTTTCTTCGAATAAAACCTATCTTCTATACTATATAGTTGATTTAATAACTCCTCAATACCCCATCTTCTCTCAAGTGCGTCATTATTTAAAAAACTATAAAAATTCATTCCTTTAATTTCATTAACCATTATATCCCCACTTATAAGAAAAGCTCTACTATTTATTTAAAATAGTAGAGCCATGGCGGTTAGCCTTATATTACATATTATTGTACTACACATAAGTATAGTAGTAAAGTTTTTTAACACTATTTTTATATAATATTTACACCAAGTTATGTGGTAAAATAAGCCATTCTGAGCGACTTCAAATATTTTAAGAGCATATATCGTAAAAGTTCATAAACGCTATACTCCATCTATCTTATGTGCTCTTTCACTCTAACATTAAATTCCTTTTCTTTGTTATAATTTAGTTAATTTATAAAGGAAGTGAGTGTTGATGTGATCTTTGTATATATGTTTGCATTTTTACTAGCGATTTTTTTATATAGAACAACCTCAACTGGATTGGATTATAACTCAATCAAACGTGAAGCTAATAAATTCGAAAATTGGTTAAATGATAAAGATAAATTAGTCAAAGCTCCTAATGGCGAAGTAATGAGGCAACTACTAAAAAAGGTTGATATTAACGACACCCCAATTGCGTATACTGATGTTTTAGGTCCCCGACATTACAGAAATGTTGCAGTCGCCCCTTTACAAAGCTATCCGACAGCTGATCGACAAGTTTTGAAGCAGTTGCTACCCCTGATATATCAAGGAGTCGACGCACATCAGTATAAGTTTCATCAAAATTTTAATTTAATGTACTGGATAGACTCGGTTGTATTTTTCCCAAAGTGTGTGATTGGATATCTTGGCCTAAACAATGACAATGTATTTACTCGAGTCGTCAATATTTTATATTGGATATTTACGCCAATACTCTTACTATTGAGAGACAAGGTATGGGAGATTTTAATGAATCTATTTTCTTAGATGCTAAACTTTTTTACTCATCACCAGCAGAACGTTTGTACTTCTGGCTCCAACAATTGCGTGAAAGATTTTAAATTACTGACAAGTACGGTTATTTATAACCTTTCTACTACTATCTGCGATATATGTTACAAACGTAAAAAAGCACCGAATCATCATTTGACTCGGTGCTAATCACATATACATTATCTTATTTATTTTAGAGCTAAAGACTAATTTACCATCATATTTAAGCCTTTACTCTTTGGTATACTAATTTATATAAGCTTCCAGAACATTTTATTACAAAAAATAGATATAAGAAGACTTAGTTAAATAAAAATAACCACCCTGCCCGCCTAAACTGAGTGGTTGTTGAAAAGCGGTAGCCTCTCAAAATTATTTTAACATGAAAGGGAGAAGAATATGACAGAGAATAAGAACAATAAAGAAACTAAGAAAGAGAACAGCAGACCCCACGCATTAAAAGAATCTAAAAACTTTACAACCAGCGAGTATAACCCGAAACCTAAAAACTCACCTGAACCTCCTAAGAAGGATTAGATTTTTTAGGTTTAGCAAAATGGATTAGGATTATTTTTAATTGTCGCTCGTAGTCTATGAGAATTTCTCTATGTTCGTTATCAGTTTTATTATAAACTTTGATCGCTTGCTCATATGTGGTGGTGATATCTATTTTATTTCTTATCGATAATTCTGGTCTGTCATGTGAAATATAGCCCGTTGCACCCTCTATAATAAGCTTGTCATCAAACGTAAATATATATGCTTGGGTGAAAGTTTCATTGGGTCTACTCATCATTATTTCATCAAACACAGTGCGGTTAGAATCGTTAGGAATGTTAAGCACGAATTTCCACTTATTTAATAAATCTTTAGTAATTTTAATTATTAGCGGCCAAATTAACACAGAAAGTATAAGAACAACTATCATAGAAGTAAGAGCAACACCTATAAGAGTTTTTGGTGTTATTGACTCTAACGGAAACGAGTAATCACGAGAAACAAGTACTAAATAAACCACAAAGATATTGATGAGGGATAATCCTGTAAGAAGAATTAGTTTCTCATCTTTATTATTTTTATCTACATCCAATAGTCTAAATTGGCTTAGAATCCAGTATGATATAAACCCTGGTACACCTGTGGCTATGATTGATAAAAACAAATTCACTAATAATCACCTTTTCTTTTTATTATACCAACTTCATTACCTAATACTAACACCTAGGTATAAATGAGCACTGAAATTATATATTAAAGATAAGCAAAAGGTCTCACATCTAATTAAATATCGATGTAAGACCTTTTGAACTTCTTTGACAAATGTCTCAAACCATTAAACTACTCCGGTTTAAAACATTCCTCAATTTTCAATTGGTTGAACGTCGTCCCATGAGAAAGGAATGTCTGTGTCGTGTTCATAAGCGGTGATGCTTTCTATTGTTATTTTGAAATCTTCGTTCTCTTTTATAGGCTTAGGAAAATTTACCGCCTTATCTTTTAAAGAATACATGTGGAAGATAATCCTACTTCTGATACCGTGCCATTTGGTAGTATGTCCATCTAATTCGATCAATGGTACTCCAGATACTATATTTCTAGCTCTTCCAATGGTTTCTAAATAGATCTCATTTTCGTCCCAAAATTTTTCTTCTATATAAAATACAATCTCTTTGGTTATTTCATTAGAACCCTTAGAGTCGATATGAGTGTTAAGAGCAGTGTGAAACTGCTTTATAGTGGGTTCATTAAATAGTTTATACTTTACTGTGACGCTAAGCGTCTTTCTTCGCTTTTCGAAATTTTGCTTGGCTTTTTCAATGCGAGGAATAATCATGCTCATCTACTTCACTTCCTTAATAGTCTTGTAGGGATTTCCATCTGTAGTATGCCAATTCTCTAAGTACAGTAGTGTTTTATACAATGGTTGGACTGCGGTCTTTTGTTCTTTGTTATAAGAAAGCAATACAGTGTTCCCCTCACTCTTAATAAATTCGGGTAAAACGTCTGCTTGACGAATTAGCTTACTTATTTTAGATATCTCTTTTTCAATTTCTTTTTCTTTCCTTCTCAATTCTTCAACCTGACTCTGAATGCTGTTTCTATCTTTAATTAGCTGGTTAGATCTTGCTTCAGCTTTTGCCTTTTCAACTTGGTGATTATCTAAAATCACTTTTACTTTTTCTGCGGGAATGGTTACTGAAATTTTATTTATATTCAATTTTAAAGATCGCTTTAAATGATTAATGTTTTTTTCGATATGATTATACTCGTCTTCGGTCTTAGCTTTTTCTAATGCTTCTTCATACATCTCAAGTTCTTCTGTATAACTCATTTCATTCGACAAACGTTGCTCCTCCTGATCAAGATGTAACATTACTTTAAACGTCTCTTCAAAGTACGGTAGTTTAAGTTCTTTTTTGTCAATCACTGTCTTTCTACTTAAAGCACTTCCGAGTTTGTACTCCTGATCTTTTTCCTTCCATACTTTAAGCATATCTTTAATATTCATAGAATCTCCTCTTTTTATCATTAATCTAGATTTAGATTAGGGGGAGCCCCCCTTATATTGAAATTATTTTTAACTTTTTTTCTGGAGTAGACTCCCCCTCGCCGTTCCCTGGACTCAAATTAAAATCCATTTGGTTTGACCCGGGGGTCTAGTTTTTTTCCAGATTCCTCAGTACAACTTCAAGTTTTGCTAATCCCTTAGTTACATGAATCTAATAGTTATTGTCTGGCCGAAAGATAAACTCTTTGAAAGTCAGATGTGCAAGCAATTTTTCATTGAACCAGGTTTCTTTTGTCCCGCTGATGCTGAGAATTGTTCACTCTTAGTACAACCCTTGTTCTTTCTTCGAAGGTACATCTTTGAACGCTTCTTGAACGAGAAATTTTAAAACTTTTCATCAAATATCAATTCTACCGCTCCTTCCTTAACATCATCAGTATTTGTCTTGTGATATGATCGGGTAATACTATCGGCTTGCCTGACTTATCATATGTGAATACGTTTATAGATTCACTCCCTTTCTTCTCTCAAAATATTTAAGAAGTTTTTATCAAGAAACTCGTACATCTCTTTGGCCTTGAAGATAAATGTGTCACCCTGATTTTTTGGGTAGTAGACAATCTCCTCTAAATCCTTCTGATAATTTGGTTTATAAAGCACATTCTGTTTAATCCATGGAGCGCTATGGCTTGTGTGAGCGACCAGCTCTTTCATCTTGATGAACTTGCCTGTCAACTCCACACTCTGAAGCGCCTCGTATTCTTCGCGAGTAATGATGACATGGTCTTCCGGGATCGTCACTTGAATATTCAACCTTTGGATTTAAACCGCCTGCTTTCTACTAATTCAGCTTTCAGTGTAGCTGAGTATCTTCTTGATCTCAGCATGCTTATTATAGATGTACTGCTCCGAATAGTGATTTTCTCCTGCAATCTTCGCGAGTGTTTTCCCGTGAATATATTTCTCTTTCGCAATCATATTATGGATGCCCTTGAACTTTTCAACGGTCTTCTCGATGGCTTCCGACTGTTCCTTGAGCTTGTTGATTAGCACCTTTTTGTCTTGGATTAACTGCGAGAGCTCACGCTGCTTTAAGAGTAGGGCTTCGAATGACTGAGTTTTGGATAGGTCTCCCTCCTTCCACCTGTAATATTCTATTTCTGCACAACCGATATCAATTTCAATTACGGCAATTTCTTGGTTGATAGCCTCGTACCTGCTGAGCCACTTAATCACAGGACCACCTCTGCGCCAGCACTTCACTAGACTTGGCAAACAACATTCCTCTTCCAGCCTCACATAGAAAATTAAAGCTCACACTTACACCACCTAAACTTATTTGATACACCTTCATGAATTGAAATGATGTATAATGGAATTATCTAAATACACTCTTTCTATGTGAGGTCTGCTGATTGATTAGCAGATCTCTTTTTTATACGCTATTTCGGAACATGTCATCACGGTAGTTCAGCGGTGCTGCGCCCTGTCGCTTCAGAAAGGCGTTGGCCGTCTTGAAATGGTCGGCTGGTGAATACCTCTCCACATAGGCTTTCCACTTCTCCACTGGATCTGAGAAGTCCAGCGCTCCCTTTTGGATCAGGTAGAGGATTGAGTATTTCCATACCAGGCTTAACTTGAATATCGTGGTTTCCGCTCCATTCTCTTTTAGGGTGTAATTAATGCCTTCCAGGTGATCCTTAACCGTGGTCATTTGTATCGTCCCTTGCTGAAGGCAATCGCCTTGAATTCATCCATCACCGCTTCACTGCAATCCAGCGGCTCTTGGCCGATGGAAGTAAGATATTCATTGGCAAAATGCAGATGCTCCAAAAAGCTGTGGGCTTCCTGGTATTCCTCCCAACGCTCGATGGGGTCGCTCATCGTCATCTTATCTTTGGAGACAGCATGGAACATGGAATGTTTCAATACGTTATAGGTCATATAGATTCTTTCGCCATAACTGCTGCCCCTCTGCTTTTCGGCAAAGCAGATGCCAAGTTCGATTGAATTGAGTGCATTTAAAACGTTCTGTGTTCTTGCCATACGATCAACTCCTTTTTTTAATACAATCTCTGAATGGTCTTATAGAATTTAAGTTGTGCGGTGCCTGTCGCCCCGTCTTTACTCTTCGCAACAATGACATCCATGGTACTTGGGGCACCCGGCTCTGTATCCTGCTCTTCGGGCTTGTAGTAGTAATCATCCCGGTAAAGCATCATAATCATGTTGGAATCCTGTTCTATGCCCCCTGAATCCCTCAAGTCGCTCATCATCGGGCGTTTGTCCTGTCGCTGCTCCACACTCCTATTCAGCTGCGCAATCGCCACAATGGTGATATTCTCGAATTCTTGGACGATGATCTTCAGCTCACGGGAGATATGACTGACTTCTTCATACTTGCTGTTATGCTTGCTGTCTGACTGCATGAGCTGGAGATAATCGATAATGATGATGCCATGCTCGGCTTCACTCAATGAATTTGCTATGCCCCGGATTTCATCCGGTGTCATCTTCGGCTTCTCCACCACCCTCAGATTCATTTTGTTGTAGACATCCATTGCAGCAAGCACACGATCCATTTCCTCCTGGTTCATATCCCTCGAAGGATTCTTGAACTTGACCAGCGGCACCTTGGCAATGTTCGCTAGGATGCGCTCCGTTATGTTTCGTTCTCTAGTTTCCATTGAGCAAAACACAACCTGATTCTCTTCAGTCGCCAAGTTCTTTCCTAATTCAATTGCAAAGGCGGTCTTCCCAATCGATGGTCTAGCAGCTACAACATTCAGTTGGCCGTCCTCGAATCCGGTAATAAGGTAATCGAGTTTCTTGAAGCCTGTCGGAATCACCCGGTTCGATTTGGGATTATTCATGTCGTCCAGGATCTCGGACATGACATCAATTTTGGAGCTGTCTCCGTTAATGTCGAACTGGTTCATCCTGATAATCTTACCGCTGATTTCCAGTGCCGCTCCATCTGTCGGGGCAGCCTTGTATTCATCCACCAGCTTTGAGATCTCCCGATGCTTGTATAAGCGGTATACTTCCATCTGGTCGGTCTTGAATGTCAACCTTGTAGGCAATGGGAAGTTGGCGATATCATTTGCAAAGTCAAAACCGCCATACTTCTTACTGTCTTTCAGCGCCATGCTCAATAAATCGTTTTCGGTAAAGTGCGGATTGCTCACTATCGCTTCCAGGATGGCTGCATGCCGCTTGTCTGCGAAGTGTTCAGGCTTCAATCGGATGTCCCGTCTCTTCTCCGGATATTTGATCGCAACGGAAAGGACGGCCTTCTCTGAATAATCGACATCGGTCATCCTGGTGCTTTCATTAATCACTTCGCATCAGCTCCTGAAACTCCATTCTCTTCTGTCGGGCTTTCTCCAGGGTGGCTTCCCGTCTCTTCCGGGCTTCAGGGTCGGCCAGCTCCCTTTCGACCTCCGCAGTTGCCCTGGGCAGTTCCATCTGCGCTATTGGTGTTGGTTTATATTCTTTGACCAGGACATCTGCAAGAGAAGGTGGGTACGGGTTGGTTCCCGTGTACTCTTCAACCTTACGCATGGTCTTCTTATAGTCCCCCTTCATCAGGCGCTTGATCCATATTTTGTCGAAGTCCTCAATGCCTTTGCGGTTGAAGTTGGGATATACTGCATATAACTCTTCCATTATTGATTTGGCTTGAATGAATTCCATCTACTCCCCTCCAAACACATCTTCTTCAGTTAGCTCTCTCAATCGTTTGATTGGGTCATTATTCCTGCTACGATGCCCATACGTTTTAACAGGCTGCTTCTCCAGGTCTTCATAAGTGAGCTTCCCACCCTCTGTTTCACGCCTTAATATCCCAAGGACATAATTGGCAGTTGGAGCGTTCTTAGTCTTTGCCTTCTCTATGGCTCGAATGAAATACTTATCCTTCACCTTCTCATGAAGCTCGAAGAGTTCCATGCGGTCTTTATTGCCTAACTTATTATCAGGCATACCGTACTTATTCAGTAGATCGACTGTATTGGTTTTCTCTTTCGGTTCATGACCTTTATCCACGTGTTCATAACTTGAATTTGATTCTTCACCAGCTGCGCTATATAAGTTATTAACATTATTAAATTCTTTTTTCTTATTCGTTGTGTGCAGTTGTTGTGCATTTGATGTGCGGTTGTTGTGCGGTTGTTGTTCACTTTGTTGTCTCTCTTGTTGTCTCTTTTGTTGTGCATTTCGTCCTTCGTTACCTTGATAAAAGTCATAATTGACAACGGTTATAAGGGTATATTTCGTTGTGCTTTTGATGTGTATCATGTTGTCTCTTTCGAGCGCTCTTAAAAATGCATCTAATTTTTTTCTAGACCATCCAAATTTTTCAGACAATTTAAGTTTAGAAGTGAAAAACTCTCCTCTCTTCACACTTACAATCTGGTTTCCGATTGGCACTTTACCATCAGCAAAGTTCGTTTCCATCAAAATGAAGAACCATGCTTCAAACTTGGAAAACTTTCTTTCTTCCTGGAACAACCAATGATTTTTAATGCTTCGATGAATTGAAAACCAACTACTCATAACCTCCCCTCCTTTTTCACGGTCATATATCCCTTATCTATTAGCTGCTTACGGTGCCTGTAATATCTACGCTCGGATATGTTCAAGGAGCAGCAGATCGTAGCGACACTAGAATCATCTGATTCTCCTGCGACATAGGTACTAAGTAATGAATATATCGCCTTCGCTTCAATGCTTAATTCGGTATCTTTCATTACTTTTTTAGGGATGATGCCATAACCTTCGTCAAAGACACCTCCCATCTCTACTGTTTTCATGTTGTTAATAGTCATCACCTCCAAAGTTTGCTATAATATACACATGCGATTTCTCGTCCTACCGATGGCCGTCGGTAACTATCGATCACTTTAATAAGTGGTCGATTTTTTAATTGAGATTGTAAACCCTGACTACTTCAATTAACGCTCTAAGCCTTTCCACCTTTTCGTGAACAATAGTTTTTTTGCCCTCAGCATGCACATCATAGAAGCCCTCTAATTCATCCAGCTCTTCCTTCAAGCTTTGCACCATCGCTTCGATGCCCTCTTTCTTAATTTCTTTCTCAGTTTCAGCACTCTCCAGGTCACTTCCTAAGTCGTACACCTCATGGCCTAGTGCCGGACTGAATTCCTTAACCTCTTCTGTTACGTGTGTATAACTTCTAGTCTCATTTACTACCATTCAAAACACTCCTTTGATTTTTTATTATTCATCCAATTCGGTTCGCATCACGTTATTGACATAGACACTAGCGACCAGCAAGAATGCGCTGAAGAATATCAATGCATACGGCCACCCCATCAGTACCAGCATGGCTATGCTTGCCGTAAGAACACTGGACACGACCAGGATCTCTGGAATTAATGCTTGTAATAGTTTCATGCGCTCACTCCCCCTATCTCTTCGCGGATGATTAATAGATCTGCTGCGGTTAAATCCTTTCGTTTGGTAAAGTAGGTGTGTGCCTTATTGAAGCTTTGCACCTCTTCAGCTGTCGGCTCTTCAATGGCTGCTGCATACAGAATGAGGTCGGTCATTGCATCATGGAGCTGATTGACATTCCTGTATATTTTATTGACATCTCTCATGCCAGGTTGAGAATGGTTAATCTCCTCATAATAGACCTCGAAGCCCTCACACAAGCGACTGATGCAGTGTCTGAACTGATAGTGCCCTTCAGATATAGATTGCTCTGAGACGGTCGCTATGGCGCTTTTGTGGTAGGGTTTCAGAACGTTCCTAAAGCCGATGATGAACAGATCTCTTTCAGCTGTGTAGACAGCCTGGAGGTCGAAGGCATTATCAGCATCAATCAGTTGGCTGGTGTCTGAAGCTTCAGCAACCTCCATCATTTTTTCAACAAATTCGGACATGCTTTTCACCTCCTTTAAAGAAAACTTTTGTTTTTTGAAACAATGAATTTTTCTAATGTATCCAGGTGGATCAGAGTGATTGTAGCTGAGGGTCTAACTGATAAGATCGGCCATTCCCCACTATCCTCAGCTTCGGCCAGCCACTTATAGATGGTCGATTTACTGACCGAGAACATTTCAGCAGCGACTTTCTTGCTCACATATATTGGCTTAGTTGTGACTTGTTCCGGCTTTGTAACTGTATTGTTCAAGTTCGGCTCCTCATAGATCTGATGCACTTCTCCCATTGCTTATCCCTCCTTAATTGCTAATGTTTTGATTTCTAACGTTCTCCTTAACTCCCATTTCAACTTTTGACACTTCATCCGCAAAAAAAATTTCGTCAATTGTGATATCCGGAAAATGTTCGAGTAAAAGATTCTTTATTTCTACCTTTTCTCTGTCATTAAAAGGTATAACTCCTCTCTCTTTCCTAGAATATGATTGTAGAGTTATATCGAAATGTTCAGCTAATTCGGTTTGTGTCAGACCTATAAACTTTCGGTACTTAGAGACATTGTTTTTCAAGCCAATCACCACCTTTCAACTTTTGACACTTTAATCTTAACAAATACGAGGACACGATGCAATGTTTTTTGTTCAACTTTTGACACTTATGTGGTAATATTTATTATAAAGAGGTGAATGCTATTGGATATTGATAAGAAAGTATTGGGACAACGGATCAAAAATATTAGGGTTAACAGGCAAGAAACAATGGAGCAATTTGCAAAAAAATTGAATTCGGGGAAAAGTAATGTCTCTAAATGGGAAAGTGGAAAAAATGTTCCTAACGATATCACATTAAAGAAGATTGCCGAACTTGGGGGAGTGTCTACACATCACCTTACTAGACCAGAAACACATGAAAGAGTTAAGCAGTTAGTAGAAAAATTAGAGGAGGACACGAATGTCGATAAAAGATATAAAGAATTATATGATATTAATTTCAAGTATAATTTAATTAAAGAAGTTACTGATATTATCGAAGGGCAATCTACTGATTCAAAAAATGAGCATTATAAAGGTATGAATTTCGATGCAGATAATGTTGTTTTAGAAATTATAAGAAATAAAATTTATGATTCTGATAAAACTCAAAAATACAAGCCTTTTAATAAAAGAAATACTATATGGTTTGTAACAGAACAAATCAACGCTATGAAGTACGATATCGCTAGAATACTTAAAGATAACAATGTTTCCGAAGAGCTAATTAATAATATAGTAGATGAGCTATCACAAACTCAATCGAATATAGAAGAACTCTAATGCGATGAATTTCGTTAGCAAAAAGGAGGGAATAATATGTGGTCTGAACCATTCCAGGACAAAGAGGGCAATACTAAGTACCGCTTTTATGAGCGTTATGTAGATCCCATGAGCGGCAAGCGAAAGCGTACCAGCGTTGTAATGAATAAGGATACCCGTCCATCCCAAAAGGAAGCCCAGCGGCTCCTTAATGAGCGCATAGAGAAGAAGGTCAAGACATCCACTTCTCATGCCCCTGGTCTGGATGACCTCACCTTTCATCAGATGGCGCATGAATGGTTTGAGCGGTACCAGCTGACATCCGGCAGCAAGCGGGGGACGATGAAGGAGAAGCGTTCCAAGCTGAATGGCATCTATCGGGCATTTGATGCAGACATCCTCTTCAAGAATCTGAACACCCGGATTATCCAGGACTTCATAGACGATCTCCATCATAGGGAAATGAGCCGGGGGTCAATCACGGGATACCTTTCCGTCATCAAGTTCATCATCAAGTTTGGGGAAAAGAACTATCACATTAAATCCAATGTGGCTGTTCATGATATAGAGGTGCCGGTGAAGGTAAAGACCATCGAGGAGATAAAGAGTAAGCGCAATAATTATCTTGAAATGGATGAAGTAAAGAAAATACTGGAGTATATCGACTATAAGATTAAAAACAATAAGCGGCCGGACATCAAAAGGAATCTTCAGATGATGAGATATATCATAGAGTTCCAGGTGCTGAATGGCATGCGCATCAGTGAACTCTTGGCCATACAGAATCATAATGTGAATCTCGACAATAAAAAGCTGGAGATAGACGGCTCCATCATCTGGGAAAAGAGTGATGAAGGGTTCGGCATCAAAGACACCACTAAAACAGAAAAATCCTATCGTGTCATTGACCTGACAGATAGGAGTTGTGAGATATTGAGAAAAGCCATGCTCGACAATAAGAAAGAAGCCATGTGGAGTGATCGGTTCCAGGATAAGCAATATGTATTTACCAGTGTGGCAGGTACACCCCTCTTCAAAGAAAAGGTGAATGTCCTGCTCAAAGAAGCTGCTGAATGGTGCGGCATTGATAAAAAAATTACCTCCCACACTCTGCGGCATACTCATATCTCCCTGCTGGCGCAACTGGGCGGCTCCCTGAAGGCGATAATGGAGCGGGTAGGTCATACAGACCACAAGACAACGCTGCGCATCTATACGCATGTAACACAACAGATGAATAAGGACTTGATGAATAAACTGGAGAAGGTGAGTATTTAATGAAAATCGATATATACAAAGGACCTGGTGGGCATAACAATCATGCTTATTTAAATTGGCGTTATAGTAAATTTACGAAGGACGAACATACAATGCTCGATACCATGAGTGAATCATATTTCGATTCGTCTCAAATACTTTTAGATGCAGCCATCAACAATAATACAGATAAGAAAGCAGATTCCATTATTTTTGCTATATTATTTTCTTTCAACCATTATATAGAATTAAAAATCAAAGCGATTATTAATTCTTACGTATACTTGGATAAAGACAACAAAAGACTAAAAGAAATACTGCAAAAAGAGGAAAATGGAGAGCAATATTTTGTACCTTTTCCTAAAGGTCACAATATAAATGAACTTACATGTGACCTTATTAAGATATTAAAGGATTCCAATCTTCCTAAAATAGAAAAAACCGAAAAAAGATTCAAGTATTTAAAATCATATTTATCACAACTTAATAAGTATCAAATTTTTAAAGATAGTAAACATTTAGACTTTACTCGTTATCCATTGAACATTAAAAAAGACAGATATTTTTATACTGAGACAACAGATAATATAACTATTTCATTATATAATTTTAAAGTGATCTCAACTAAAATCGAGGAAGAATTATCAATGCTGTATCATCAATTGCTATATGTAGAAGAACTTAAAAATCAAAAAGAGGAGTATTTAAAGGAATTAAAAAGAGAAATAGAGAGTGAATATAGAGATCAATATTAATTTTTTTTTCGATACTTTGCCCTGAGATTGCCCTGAAAACTAAATTTAAATATAATAAAAACCCTTGAAACATTGTTGTATCAAGGGTTTTACACTTAACTTATATTATTGTTCTTCCTTCACATATGGAAGCAATGCCATATGACGTGAACGCTTGATCGCTTTTGTAAGCTGGCGTTGATACTTCGCAGAAGTACCTGTTACACGTCTTGGAAGAATTTTACCACGTTCTGAAATGAACTTTTTAAGGAGATCTACTTCTTTGTAGTCAATGTGCGTAATGCCATTGGCTGTGAAGTAGCAAACCTTTTTACGGCGACGACCGCCTCTTCTTGGACCTGCCATGAGTTATCCTCCTCTACAGATTGAATGTTGCCATGCAGTAGTGTGTGGTACTGCAAATGCGTATTCATATCTATAATTTTAGTTATTTCCTGATGAACGTGTGTAAGTGTTTTTGTATGTGCATGGTATATTTTACACATTTCCAGGCCTATTGTCAATCAGTGATGCACAAATTGTTGCCTATAACTACACAATTAAGCATTGCTGCTTTTCGTCCTTACGATGAAAAGCATGATGAATGATATGATGACGATGGTGATGACCCACATCCAGGCAAGGATCATCTTCCCGGAATCCAGAGCGATGTATATCGCTGTCGGCACAGTCTGTGTCCGACCCGGTATGTTCCCGGCAAACATCAGGGTTGCACCGAATTCCCCGAGCGCCCGTGCGAAGCTCAATATGCCTCCGGCCATCAGGGCTTTTGAGGCAAGAGGGATGGAAATGCTGAAAAATGTCTGGAGCCTGCCCGCCCCATCCACTTTGGCCGCCTCTTCAATATCCCTGTCGATATTCTGGAAACCCGCCTTGGCTGACTGATACATCAGGGGAAAGGCGACGACAGCGCTTGCGAGCACTGCGGCATACCAGGTGAAGATGATGGGCTGGTTGAAAATAAAGGTGATCCAACCACCGATCAGACTGTTATTGCCGAAGAGGACAATCAGCAGAAAACCAATGACTGTCGGTGGCAGTACAAGCGGCAGCATGATGAGAGTCTCGATGATTGATTGCCCGGGAAATTTTCTGTCCACCATCCACTTGCCCAGGAGTGTGCCCAGAATGAGCACAATGATGAAGGCCAGAACGGAAACCCGGATCGACAGCCGGATCGGATCCAGGAATTCTTCGAATGTAATGTCACTGAATAGTGAATCCATATGCTTCAAACACCTTTAGGGCCGTTTCGGATTGAAGGAATTCATAGAATTCCACGGCGGTTTCATGATTTGGGGAATCTTCCGTCACGCCTACCGGGTATGTGATGGGCGTATGAAGGGATGCCGAAAATTCATGGACAATCTCCACCTTATCGCTCAAAAGGGCATCTGTACGATAGACGAGGCCCGCTTTGACATTCCCCGTCTCCACATAGGATAACACTTGTCTCACGTCCTTCGCATAGACGATATCTTCTTCAATATCGCTGAAGATGTCCAAGGATTCCAGCGCTTCCCTGGCGTACATGCCTGCAGGTACGGCACTCGGCGTGCCAATCGAAATCTTCCCTGCATGGTTGAGGTCATCAGGGCCGAATACCTCCCCGCCTTCAGGGACGATGAGCACAAGGGAGTTCCCAAGGAGTTCCGTGTTTGCTGAAGAATCGATTGATCCTTCATCGAGCAGCACCTGGAACTTGTCCTCTGCGGCCGAAATGAACAGGTCGGCCGGGGCGCCCTGGGAAATCTGCTGCTGCAGGGAACCGGAGCCCCCAAAGTTGAAGGACAGTTCGACATCCAGATGTGATTCTTCATAGAGTGCTCCGACTTCCTCCATCGCATCGCTCAGACTTGCTGCCGCCGAGATCGTAATTGCCTTTCCACTGTTTCCCGTTGCATCGTTGCCACAACCGATCATTATCAAAAGCATGCCCATCATGCATATCCATGCCAAAGCGCCCTTTTTCATAAAAGCTCTCCAATCTAAATGTATGCTTAACTGTCATTATAAACATTTCTGCTGCCTTAGAGAATATGCTGGATGACGATTATTGAAATAAAAAAGGCATTCCGGATAATCCGGAATGCCTCGGGTATAGGATACACACACTATATCCTACACATGCACACACACACTTTTCACACGTCTATCATGCATACCCGATCTTTGGGTATGGATTAGAATGGTAGATCGTCATCACTGATGTCGACCGGCCCATCTGCATTGGCGAATGGGTTTTCCTCTTTTGAATCCTGTCTGGATTTCTGAGGTGCGGGTCTTGAACCAGTGGACTGGTTACCGTACGCATTCTGATAGCTATCTGCTGAGTTATTTTGCTGTTGATTACTGCCTTGCCCTTGTCCTTTAGGTTCCAGGAACTGCACACTATCACACACTACTTCAGTCACATATACCCTTTGACCTTCTTTGTTCTCATAGGAACGACTCTGCAGTCTGCCATCGACTCCCGCCAGACTGCCCTTCTTCAAGTACTGATTGACGTTCTCTGCCTGTTTGCGGAAAACGACACAGTTGATGAAGTCAGCCCCACGTTCGCCGTTCGCACTTGTGAACGGACGGTTGACTGCCAGAGTGAAGGTCGCTACAGATATATTACTTTGACTGACTTTCAGTTCGGGGTCTTTTGTAAGACGCCCTACCAATACAACACGGTTCAGCATGTAATCAACTCCATTGTATTATTACTATTTTTCTGCTTGTTCATCGCGTACAATGATATGACGAATGATATCATTGTTGATTTTGGCCAAACGTTCGAATTCATCTGTGGCTTCTACATCAGCATTCACTTTGATGATTTGATAAAAGCCTTCGCTGAAATCTTCGATTTCATAAGCAAGACGACGTTTACCCCACTCTTTTGATTCGACGATTTCCGCACCTTGTGAAGTCAAAACGGTATCAAAACGCTCAACAAGCGCCTGTTTCGCATCTTCTTCAATATTCGGGCGAATCACATATAGTATTTCATATGCTCTCATCTTCTACACCTCCTTATGGTCTTTAGCGGCCCATTTCCGTAGAAATAAGCAAGGAATAATTTTCATTACTCACAATCCGATATTATACCAGTGATCGGTTCTATTTACAATCATTTTTACACATTGAATCTGAAATGGACGACGTCTCCGTCCTTCATGAGATAGTCTTTTCCTTCAAGGCGGACCTTGCCCGCCTCTTTGGCCTTGACCATGTTTCCATTCTCCACCAGATCGTCATAGCTTACCGTCTCTGCACGGATGAAGCCTTTTTGGAAATCCGTATGGATGATGCCTGCACATTCCGGTGCTGACATGCCTTCCCTGAAGGTCCATGCCCGGACTTCCTCGACGCCTGCTGTAAAGTATGTCGCCAGACCAAGCAGATTATATGCGGCTTTGATGAGCTTATCCAGCCCGGATTCCTCTATGCCGAGATCTTCCAGGAACATCTCTTTCTCGTCCTCATCCAGCACCGCAATCTCCTCTTCCACTTTCGCAGAAATCACGATGACTTCGGAGCCTTCTTTTTCCGCATATGCTTCAATGGATTTCAGGTATTCATTCTGTTCGAGATTGCCGAGCTCTTCTTCTGCTACATTTGCAACGTACAGCATCGGCTTCTGTGTCAGCAGATGGAGATTTTTGACCTGCTTCGCCTCTTCAGCTGTAAATTCAAGCGCCCGGACCGGACGGTCGTTCTCAAGACCTTCCTTGATCTTGGAAAGCAGTGCAAGTTCGGCTATCGAATCCTTGTCCTTCTGCTTCGCCATCTTCTCGAGGCGCGGTATCCTTTTCTCCACACTTTCAAGGTCCGCAAAAATCAGTTCCATATTGATGATTTCGATATCATCGATCGGATCCACCTTGCCGGATACGTGTGTGACATTCTCATCATCGAATGCACGCACCACCTGGCATATCGCATCCACTTCACGGATGTGGGCGAGGAATTTGTTCCCCAGCCCTTCGCCCTTGGACGCACCTTTGACGATGCCTGCGATGTCTGTAAATTCAAATGCCGTAGGGACGGTTTTTTTCGGTTCCACCATTTCCGTCAGTACATTCAATCTTTCATCCGGCACTTCAACGATGCCGACATTCGGATCGATTGTGGCGAACGGATAGTTTGCTGCGAGCGCACCTGCTTTGGTTATTGCGTTGAATAATGTCGATTTGCCGACGTTCGGCAACCCGACGATCCCTGCTGTCAGAGCCATTTATAATCACCTTTATGCTTCATATTTTTTTCTTACCATTTTCATTCTTTTCTCGAAATCACGACGCGGCATCATGATGACCCGGTCACACTGATTACATTTTATCTTGATGTCCGCCCCCATGCGGGTGATGGAGAACAGTCTGCTTCCGCACGGATGCGGCTTCTTCATTTCAACGATATCATTCAGACCATATTCTTTTGTCATGATTATATTCACCTTCATCTTCAGCCATTTTAACATCAAAGTGCTTGATGTCCATTTTAGGTACGGAAATTCCAATCCCTTTGCCTTCAAGATGGTTCTTGATCGCTTTTCTCATGCGCCGTGTCACACCAAAGTGCTCCATCGGCTGTGTTTCGAGCATTACCCGGATGATGGCTTCACCGCTCTGTATGCCCTGCAGTCCGAGAATTTCAGGTTTGGATACGAGCATCTCCTCTTCTTGCCAATGGGCGTCCAGGAATCTCTCCAATATGTTCTCGACTTGGTCGAGATCCTCTTCCACCGAAACATTCATATCCAGCATGGATATCGCATTGTAGCGGGAGAAATTGACGACTTCGTTGATGGTGCCGTTCGGGATGATGAAGAGTTCGCCTTCCCACCCTTGGATTTTTGAAGCACGGAGGCCGAGGGACAGCACTTCGCCCTCGGCAACCGTCGTACCGGAAGTGTTCACCCTGACAAAGTCGCCCTTGTCGAACTGGTTCTCCAGAATGATGAAGAATCCCGTAATCATGTCCTTTACAAGGCTCTGTGCACCGAAACCGATCGCCAGCCCGACAACTCCGGCACCGGCGAGGAGCGTCCTTACAGGCAGGCTGAACGTTTCAAGCACCATCATGATGATGACGAACCATATGAATACCGTCACTGCATTCTGCAGCACATTTATCAGCGTCTGGTTGCGCTTGTTGTTCCCTTTCATCCGGGACTTCGATTTGACCTTGAAGAAATTCTCGATCATCCTGTTGACGATTCTGACAATGATCATCGCTGCAATGATCAGTATAAGTGCCCATATCACCTTTGAAGCAATACCCATCCATAGATCGGGGTCCCTCAAAGTATCCATGATTTCAGCGATGAACATGAATTGTTCATCCGCTGTTGTCATCAGTATATTCGCAAACACTGCTTCCACCTTCACTTTCCAGTTTACTTATCTTCCAACATGGAGATAAGTCTTTTGAACTCTTCTTCATTCCTGAATTCGAATGATATCGTTCCTTTTTTCCGCTTCTTCTTTATCTCCACTGCCGTACCGAATTGTTCCTTGAGCATTGTCTCATGCTTTTCGATGAACTTTGGCTTGTCATGCTTCTGTTTTCTTTTGACATGGGTTTCCTGCAGGCTTTTGACATGGGCTTCGAGTGTCCTGACGCTCATCCCTTCATCGATGGCGCGTTTTGCTGCGCGTTCCATCTGGAGGGGGTCCTTGAGCGCCAGAAGTGTCCTCCCGTGCGCCCCCGAGAGCATCTCGTCATTGATCATCTGTCTGATGGCATTCGGCAGGTTGAGCAGTCTCAGCATATTTGCGATATAGGGCCGTGATTTGCCCAGCCGCTCAGCGACTTCATTCTGGGTGATGTTCAAAGTGGTCATCAGCTGGCGGTAGCTCATCGCCTCTTCCAGGGGATTGAGGTTCTCACGCTGCAGGTTTTCAATGATGGCGAGCTCCATCATTTCGGTATCCGTCATCTCTTTGACGATTGCCGGAATGGTCTCCCTGCCGAGCATCCTGCATGCCCTGTACCTTCTTTCCCCTGCCACGATATCGTAGCCCTTGACGGATTTCCTCACCACGATGGGCTGGATCACGCCATGTGTCTCAATGGAATCAGCCAGTTCCCTGAGCTTGTCCGCGTTGAACTCCATCCGGGGTTGGTAGGGGTTTCTTCTGATTTCGGAAATTTTGAGTTCGATGACCGTCTCACCTTCCTTGCTGCTGGAAAATAAAGCATCCAGTCCCTTTCCCAGACTCTTTCCCAGTCCTTTTTGCCTTGCCATGCGCCACTACCTCCAGTGCAGGGTTCTCATAAGTATAAAATCACATGATGCCATTATATCAGTCAACCTGCCCATTGTAACATAAGAAAAACACCCACACAGTGAGTGTCTACCTATAGATCTTTATCGTCACCTCATGGAACGCATCTTCATCGGCCGACTCATAGGATACATTGAATCCTTTGTCTTTCAGCCTGTCCACTTCACGGTTGAGGTCGTTCAGTATGAAGGACATGTCCTCGTCGAAATCCAGCTCATCATTGACATGCTTCAGCTTCTTTTTGACTGCATGTTCCGTCTCTTTCACCGTCATTTTCTGCTTCCTGATGTCTTCAAGCATCTCTTCCTGGCCCGCGTCCTCCAAACTCAGGAGGGACCTTGCATGCCGTTCGGTGATTTCCTGCTTCTGGAGGGCTTCGATCACCTCATCGGACAATTTCAGAAGGCGCAGCTTGTTGGCGATGAAGGACTGGCTTTTGCCGAGATTCTGTGCAAGGTTCTTCTGGGTGATGCCATCCATCTTGAGGAGCTTCTTATAGGCTTTCGCCTCTTCTATGCTGGAAAGGTTCTCCCGCTGGATGTTTTCTATCAGTGCAATCGCTGCAGATTCGGTATCGGTCAGATACTTCACGATGACCTCCGCTTCTTCACGGTTGAGCATCTTCAGCGCCCTGAACCTGCGTTCCCCTGCAATGATTTCAAACATGCCCTCCTCTATGGGACGGACAGTGATCGGCTGAAGCAGCCCATGCTCCTCGATGGAGTCCGCCAGTTCCCGGATACGGTCCCGGTCGAATGCAGTCCTCGGCTGATAACGGTTCGGTACGATATTTTCCATCGGCAAGTGTTGCAGGGATACATTCTCCTGCTGATCTTCACTTTTGTCTATCAAGCCGAAAAGTCTTGAAAATGGTTTTTTCACGTGCACCACCTGCCTATTGTTTTAATGGAGATTTATTTGGTGTACCCGGCTTGCGCGGATACTTCTTCGGAGTCTTCCTTTTCTTCACGATCTCGAGGATATGGCGTTCGCTGTCCTCCTCCGGGAGGGTGAAGTTGTAGATGTCCACAAGCTCGCCTCCAAGGAGGTCCAGTGCAAACTGGCTTTCTTCCAGCTCCTCGATGCCCTTTCTGCCCTTCAATACAATGAACCGTCCCCCCGTACGTACGAGCGGCAGACAGAGTTCCGCCAGCACATTCAACTGGGCGACGGCACGGGCGGTCACGATATCGAACATATGGCGCTGGGCACCCTGTGCAAATGTCTCCGCACGATCATGGACCAGATGAATCCTATCCAGATCAAGCTCTGCTGTCAGTTCATTCAGAAACAGTATGCGTTTGTTCAATGAATCTACAATCGTCACTTTGAGATCGGGTCTGACGATCTTCAGCGGAATGCTTGGAAAGCCTGCCCCTGCCCCGACATCGCATATGCTTGCTTTTTCGGGGAGGTCCACATGGAAGAGCGGTGTCAGCGAATCATAGAAGTGTTTCAGATAGACGCCTGCTTCATCAGTTACGGCAGTCAGGTTCACCCGGTCATTCCATTCAGCCAGCATTTCGAAGTACCTTCTGAATTGGGCGATCTGACCATCGTCCAATATGATGCCCTGCTGGCGCAGTGCCTCTATGAATTGTGCTTCCTTCATGCTTCCACCCGTTGGATGCTGCCCTGTTCAATATAGACGAGGAGGATCGAAATATCCGCAGGGTTGACCCCTGAAATTCTCGAAGCCTGGGCGATATCGAGCGGTTTGACGGTCTTCAGCTTGTCCCTTGCCTCTGTCGCGAGTGAATGGATCGCATCATAGTCGATATCCACAGGGATCTTCTTCTTCTCCATGCGTTTCACTTTGTCGACCTGCATGAGCGACTTCTTGATGTAGCCATCATATTTCACCTGGATTTCGACCTGCTCATATTCTTCCTGTGTGAGCGTCGTTTCCTCCTCCAGTATTTTCATGATGGAGGCATAGTCCATTTCAGGACGTCTGAGCAGATCGATCGCCAGTATGCCGTCCTTGAGTGGTGTGCCGCCCCTTTCCTCCACGACGGCCTGCGTATGGGCGTTCGGCTTGATGCGGATGTTCTTCAGACGGTCGAATTCCTCTTCGATATGCTGCTTCTTCGTCTGGAACGCCTCGAGCCTTTCCTCAGAAATCAGGCCGATGGCGTGGCCGATTTCGGTCAGGCGCATGTCTGCATTGTCATGACGCAGGAGCAGACGGTGTTCCGCCCTCGAAGTCAGCAGCCTGTACGGTTCATTCGTCCCTTTCGTCACAAGGTCATCGATGAGGACGCCGATATATGCATCGGAACGGCTGAGCACAAGCTCCTCTTCCCCGAGCAGTTTGCTCGCTGCATTGATGCCTGCGATGAGGCCCTGTCCGGCCGCTTCCTCATATCCGCTGGTACCGTTGATCTGGCCGGCAGTATAGAGATTCCTGATTTTCTTCGTTTCAAGTGTCGGCCACAGCTGCGTCGGAACGAGCGCATCATATTCGATGGCATAGCCTGCACGCATCATCCTGGCATTTTCAAGTCCGGGAACAGAAGAGAGCATCTCCCTCTGGACATTTTCCGGCATGCTTGTGGAGAGTCCCTGTACATAGACTTCTTTTGTGCTCCGGCCTTCCGGCTCCAGGAAGATCTGGTGCCGTGGCTTGTCGTTGAAGCGCACGATCTTGTCTTCGATGGATGGGCAGTAGCGTGGGCCTGTACCTTTGACCATGCCGGAATACATCGCAGAAAGATGCAGATTGTCGTTAATGATCATATGCGTATTTTCCGAAGTATAGGTCAGCCAGCAAGGCAGCTGATCCATGATGAATTCAGTCGTTTCGAAGCTGAAGGCCCGCGGTACATCGTCTCCGGGCTGTATCTCCGTTTTGGAGTAGTCGATGGAGTCCGAGTTGACCCGCGGCGGTGTCCCCGTCTTGAAGCGGACGATTTCGAAACCGAGATCCTTCATCTGGTCTGCAAGGGGTACCGAAGGCATCTGGTGGTTCGGCCCACTGGAATATTTGAGGTCGCCGAGGATGATCTCCCCACGCAGGAAGGTGCCTGTCGTGACAATGACTGCCTTCGCTTCATAAATGGTGCCGATATTCGTTCTGACACCTTTGACCTCGTCGTCTTCAACGATCATTTCATCCACCATGCCCTGGAGGATGTCAAGATTCGGCTCGTCCTCAAGTACACGTTTCATCTCCTGCTGGTAGAGCACTTTATCCGCCTGGGCCCGCAGGGCACGGACTGCCGGTCCTTTGCCGGTATTCAGCATGCGCATCTGTATATGCGTCCTGTCGATCACTTTTGCCATCTGTCCACCGAGTGCATCCACTTCACGAACGACGATCCCTTTCGCAGGTCCCCCTACTGAAGGGTTGCATGGCATGAACGCTATGTTGTCGAGATTGATCGTCAGCATCAGCGTCTTCAGCCCTTTTCGTGCAGAGGCGAGCCCTGCTTCTACGCCCGCATGGCCTGCACCGATGACAACAACATCGTATTTCATATTATCTGTCATAGTTCTCCTCCTTTTATTTTCCAAGACAGAACTGGCTGAAGAGCTGATCGATCAGCTGTTCACTGACATCTTCCCCAATCACTTCTCCGAGCAGTTCCCACGTTTTGACAAGGTCTATCTGTACTATATCCACCGGTACGTCCATTCCGGCTGATTCTATCGCATCGGATATCGCTGATGCCGCCTGCTCGAGCAGGTGGATATGACGGTTGTTCGATACATAGGTGGAATCCACAGACTGGATTTCACCTTCAAAGAACAGGCCGGCGATCCGGTCCTCAAGGTCATCCACACCCGTTCCATTGATGATTGATGTTCTGACGACCGGCATGTCGGGATACCTCGACTGAAGATCTTCGATATCGAGCTTCGGTTCGAGATCCAGCTTGTTGACGATATTGATGACGTTCTGATCCGACATCGAATCGAGAATTTCGATATCCTCATCCGTCAGCGGTTCATTGTTGTTCAATACATAGAGGATGAGCTCCGCTTCCTTCAGCGCCTGGCGGCTGCGTTCGACACCAATCTTTTCAACGATATCGTCGGTATCCCGTATGCCTGCCGTATCTATGAGCTTGAGCGGAATGCCGTTGACATTCACGTATTCCTCCAGTATGTCGCGCGTCGTTCCTGCCACGTCGGTGACGATGGCCTTGTTGTCCTGGATGAGATAGTTCAACAATGAGCTTTTGCCGACGTTGGGCTTTCCGACGATGACAGTGCTCAGGCCTTCCCGCAGGATCTTTCCCTGGGCGCTGCTCTTCAGCAGCTTCCTGATCTCATCTTTGACCTTCTGTGCTTCCTCCTCGAGGAATGAGGTGGTCGCCTCTTCGACATCATCGTACTCCGGATAGTCGATGTTCACTTCCACCTGTGCCAATATGTTGAGGATGCTCTGGCGCAAGCCTTCGACATGTGTCTTCAGCCTGCCCTGCATCTGCTGGTTCGCAACTTTAGACGCTTCCGTCGTCTTAGATCTGATGAAATCCATGACGCCTTCTGCCTGGGACAGGTCGATCCTGCCGTTGAGAAAGGCACGTTTCGTAAATTCCCCCGGCTCCGCCATGCGGGCACCATGCTTCAGTGTCAGCTGGAGCACGCGGTTGACCGTGTGGACGCCACCATGGCAATTGATTTCAACGATATCCTCGCGCGTGTAGGTGCGGGGCGCTCTCATGATTGCCGCCATGACTTCTTCCACGGTCTCCCCGGTCTCGGGATCCACAATATGGCCGTAGTTGATCGTATGCGAATCCACCGATTCCAGTGGATTCGCTCCTTTATAAAGACGGTCTGCGATTTCCACTGCATCCACGCCGGAAAGACGCACGATCGCAATTGCACCTTCGCCCACCGGTGTGGAGATGCTGGATATTGTTTCTAATTGCATGATGCAATGCTCCTTTACTTCTTTTCTATCACAATATAACGATTCGGTTCTGCACCTTCCGAATACGTTTCTATACCTTCAATACTGCTCAGCACATGATGCATGATCTTTCGTTCAAAAGAAGGCATCGGTTCAAGTTTTACCGGCCCCTCTGTACGTTTTGCCTTCTTCGCCATATTGACTGCGAGATTTTCGAGTGTTTCACGCCGCTTCTCCCGATAGTCCTCCACATCAAGTGTGATGACACCATAGCTCTTGTATATCGAATTGAAAAACTGCTGTGCCACTTCCTGCAGTGCGTTGAGCGTCACGCCGCGCTTGCCGATCAGCTTGGCTGCCATCGGCGAGAACAGTTCGATGCGCACTTCATTCTGAACCACTTCGACTTCACTGGTTCTTTCTATATTCATGTCCTGGATGATCCGCTCCACGTAGGTCCTTGTCTGTTCCGCCGCTTCTTCGATGGAGATCTGGACACGCACTTCTTCATCCAGCGCCTCCTCCTGGGCAGGAACATGCTCCAGTTCTTCCGTATCGATGACATCCGCTTCTTCATCTTTTTCCATTGAATCGGAAGGTTCGGTGATGGGACCGGGCGCCCCCCCATCTTCCGGTGCTTCTTCAGCGACGATGCTGTCCGCCTTCTCCGCATCTCTTGCGATCAGGGCTTCGATCGATTCATACATCTTCAATTCAGGGTTTATGACGGTCAGTCTGACGACGGCATCTTTCCTGCCGAAGCCGAACAGCCCCTTCTTGCCTTCCTCTTCGACATCGATTTTGACATCCGCTTCGGAAACTTTCAGCTCTTCAAGGCCTTTGGCGATTGCACGATCAACAGTTTCATCTGTGTAAACTCTGTACATGGCGGTAACCCCCGTATCATTTTATACATTTTGCGATTTTCAGCACGTGCAATAATGATTTTTCCATCTGATGATAATCCATGTCGCTGACCGGCTGCCTCGCAATGACGACATACTCCCTCGGCTTCAGCCGCTCCTGATGCTTATGGAAGAAGACGCGTATGCGCCGCTTGATCTTATTGCGCTTCACAGCGTTGCCAAGCCGTTTGGACACACTGATTCCGAGCCTCATATGATCGGTTTTCGGATGGTCGGCCAAATACACGACGAACTGCCTGTTTGCATACGATCTGCCCTTTTTGAAGACGAGCTGGAAATCACGTTCTTTTTTTATTCTGAATCTCTTTTTCATCATTAGTACGCTCTCTCATATATGATATTTCATTATACAAAATCCATCGTCATTATAGCACGCCATATACATTGAAAAGCCCCGTTGTGCTCAGGGCTGGCACCAGCAATACCCGGCGGCCCCGCCTGCAAGTGGTAAAATGTAAAGCTGCCTTGCTACACAAAAAAAGATCACCTATTCAGATGATCTTGAGGATTAGGCTGAAAGTACTTTTCTACCTTTTCTTCTACGACGGGCCAATACTTTACGGCCGTTCTTTGTGCTCATTCTTTTACGGAAACCGTGCACTTTGCTGTGCTTACGTTTATTTGGCTGGTAAGTACGTTTTACCATATTAAATACACCTCCATGATACCTATTGCCTGTGTATAGCTTTTAGAATTGTAACTATTAAAGAATAACAGATGGTCCTGCAGATTTCAATACATTTTTCACCTGGATTTGAGAACTCCATGATGTGGATAACCCACGCTGTTGACAAGCTGTGTGGATAACTATATTGTGGATATTTCTTTTCCACACCTTTCTGCATAAGTTATCCCCAGTTTCACACATGTTTATAGACGGCTTGTGGATAAGTCTGGATATTGTGCATATCTTTGTGAAACTGTTGATATTACTTATGTTTTTCGTTATAATTTTGAATATAAATTTGTGGAAAAGGTGTCTTGGTAATAGAGTTTGTCCACAGAATGTGAGTAACCTGTGGATAGTTATTCAACGCTGTGGAAATGATTATCCACACACTGTGATTATGTGAATAGGAAAAGAGGACAATCGT